>JAXLVG010000017.1:0-73086 GCA_046329115.1 Flavobacteriales bacterium
GTTCTCAAGCGCACGGCCATCCTCGGCGCTCAGCTCCAGGCGCACGCGGCCGGCACGGGGCACGTAGTAGCGCAATGTGGTGGACGGCGCCACCGGGTTGGGTATGATCTGCAGGCGCTCGGTGCGGAGGTCGTCCGCTGCGATGGCCGCACCATGGCCGACTTGGCCGCCCGGCTCAGCGGACCGGCCATCCGCTGCGCAGCACGCAGCCAACTGCTCTTGAAGTGCATCGCACTGCACCTTCAATGCCTGCACACATCCTATGAGGTCCGGTATGATCCCATCCATACGGATCGCCTTGAACTGAACCGCCTCGGTCAACTGTTCGCCGTCCTCTGTGAACATGGGTGGGTGCACTGCATCGCGCACCAGGTCCGGGCGGATCGCTTGAAGCTGTCCGGCGATCAAACCGATCTGCGTTCCAACAGGCAGCGCCATCCCAACGGCATCCTCGGAGAGGTAATCGAAACTTACAGGCTGCATTCCCATCACCCGGTCCATTGAGCCCGTCAACGGCTGCACATTGGTCTTGAGTTGCTCGTCACTGGGCAAGTATGCACCCGTGGTAAACACGTCTCCGGCAAAATACCCTGCGAAGTTCGTGGCGCCCAGCGGGGCTCGAGCGAACACACCGTAGTTGTTCAAGCTTCCACCCGAAGCCTCGGCATACACACCATACGCCCGGGTGCTATTGGTCCCGAAGAAACGCCCCCCGTAGCTCTCGTTCGTGCCGTTGCCCGCACCACCGGTGGCCGATGCATTCACCCCGAAATTCAGGTTCGTGCCGCCATCCACCCGCACGGTAACGCCGAATGCGTTCTGGCAGGTGCCCATGATCCGTGCGGAGATGCCCACATTGCCCGCTGTCGTTCCCAGGCTCACCGCCTCCAGCAAGTGGCCAAAGTTGCTCGTCGCCGTACCCGATGCGTTCACCTGGGCCAACGTACGCAACCCCTGGTTTTGCGCCGTGGTGAAACCGGCATCCACGTAGGCCCCGGACTCCACCCCCGCGTTCGCACCGGTGGCATTGCGCGCCACGCTCAGCACGCCCCGGTAGTTGGTCGCCGGTGAATTCCCACCGAAGGGGGCAGCCGTGGTGTTCAGCCCCGCTTGGTTACCACCGCCGCCGCCCGTGCTCACCAGCACCGCATTGTTCGTGTTCGCATTGCCCTGCACCACCAACTTGCCGCCGGCCACGGAAGGGTTGGTGCCGATGGTCACACTGTGTTGATCGCCGTTGCACCCGGGATTGCCCGTGTAGGCGGTGGACACGTTCAGCGCGGTGGCCCCCGTGAAGGTCCACCACACCGGGGTGGAGGTACAGGAGAGCCCACCACCACCGCCAAGTGTGCTTGCATTCCGCCAATGAACGCGACCATTAACGGGGTCAACCACCAGGACGCGGTCAAGATTATCATTGTTGTACAGGCCAGGTGAGCCCATACTGCGGATCCTCAAGGTACCATCAAGCAGGTCCAGCCGTTCCTCCGGCGATAGACCAGCCGAAAGGAAGTCCCCGATGCCCACCAGGCCCTCCACGCGTGCACCCGCCCCTGGCCGGTGTGGTTGGATCCGCATGGTCTCCAGCCCGTTCACGCTGCTGGCCGCGCCATCCGCACCGCTCAGGTCGGAGAAGAAGCGGAAGCTGATGTTGTCCCAGTAATGCGCGAACCCCTCCGGAATGGCATCCTCGCTGGTGGCGATCACCAGGTTGCTGTGGTCATCCACCTCGGCCTCGATACCGTTCTCGCCCTGATCGAACCACTGCCCGATGTAAGCATGATCGCTGTTGCCGGTAAGGGTCATGCCGTTCCTCATTTGGGAGCGATGGGCGAACCACGGCCGCGTGCCATTCACGTTATGGAACAGGTGCCAGCGCGACCATGGGCCACGAGGACGGGTCGGCCCCGTGTTCATGTAGTTGGGGCGGGAACCAAGTGCGGCATAACCGTTACAGTCCAGCAACTGCAAGGCCGGGTCGGGGAACGCCCTGCCACCCGTAGGTGGACCGTTGTGGCTCAACCAGAAGCCGTCATCATCGTTGTTCATGATGAAAACCCCGCTGTACCGATCCTGCCCATCATCGCGCTGCTCCATGGACTGGATGTGCAACGCACGATGACCACCGGGCAGCGGACCGTTGAGGCCGTAGTGCCATATGCGCCCGATCTGGTTGATATCGCGCCACATCTCCCAGCCTTGCTCCACACCGGCAGCCACATCAGTACGGAACGTGCACAGTCCGGTATTAAAACCACTGCTCACCGCGAGTTCGTCGCCGCGGACGCGCAGGGTGGCGTCTAATCCAGGGGTCGTGCCAACGGTCAGGTTCACCGGGGGCGCAGGCACTTGCACATCGGTGGCAAGTGAAGTCTGGCCACCGGCATTCGTAATCAAGTGGTCCCCATCATTCTGCGCATACGCCCAGCCCAGCGAACAGATTGCACAGAAGCTGAGCAGTTGAAGTCGTCTCGTTCTCATGGCGAAATGGGTTAGGGTGAAACAGTAACCAACCGAACGGGTGCGAAAGCGCCCGCTTCATCATGCATGCGCAAGGCATAGCCGCCTTGGGCTAAGTGTCCGGTAGAGATGATGAACGTTCCGACACCAGCATTAGCGATGCCTGTCAACACATCCCGCCCTTGGTCATCGATCAATGACCAGCGCAGCTTGCCTACCGTTTGGTCGCGTACCTCCACAGTGAGCTTATCCACGAACGGGTTGGGGTAAGCTCCTACGCCACGTATAGCGTCAATAGCATGAATGCCATTACTGCCACAGTACTGAAGGTCCGTGGATACGCGCACATCATCAATGAATGCGTAGGATACACCCCAAGCTCCATATCCTGTAGTATCCAAGGGCTGGATCTCGCTCAACGAATCCGCGAAGAAGTTTCCAATGGCCAGAAAAGCGTAATTCGAGTCCGGGACATACACCCCGCTGACCCAATACCAACTCGCCGTGTCGGTAGGCACAACAGTCATATGCAACGCAGCAGCATTAGGATACAAGTACGCGGTCCAGTCACCAGGGAACTCGTTGCAAAAGCGCATACCAACACCCTTGGACGTGAACATCGCAGAATTGCCATTCCAGGAGCCGAAACCGCCCAGAGCCATCTGGAAGGACAAGCAAACTGGAACGCCTGTTTGTAGCGGTTCGGAAAGCGCGATACCCACGATCTCCCGATACCAGCCCAAACCTGGGAACGTGGTTGCCAATCCTATGTACCCTTCACCATCCGCCGGTTCCTGATACCCACAGGTATTAAAGGGTACGCCCACGACCAGATTCTCCTGGCACCGATTGAAGTAATCCGCTGAGCTGGTGTGCAGGTTCAACCAACCTGTGGCATACTGTGCGTAACCGAAGAACTCCGGGCACTGCGTATACTCCTCGAAGGAGCCATTCGGTACCAAATTTTGGCCCCAGGCGGGAGTCAGCTCCAATAGGCAGAGGTAAAGCAGCACAGCACGCATCATGGCCACCAGGTGTTTGTGCCGTGAAGTTCGCACACGCCGGCCTTGGTCCGTTGCCGGGTGGGTATCTTGAGCGCTAAGTCTATTGTTCCGGGTTCCGGGTTCCGGGTTCCGGGTTCCGGTGGCCATGGCTTGCCGGCCGGATCGCCTTGGACGCAAGCAGCCTTCGGCGGTTCGTCACGTCCACGCGGTATGCTCCAACGTGCTGCATGACAATGTGAAGGAAATCAACAGTCGTCGTAATTCCAAGAGAAAGTTTTCAACCGGCGTGCACATTCGCGTCAGGATCACCTTGGGGTAATGCGGCGGTTTACCAAGGCGCCGATCGGTCTTTGGCGAATAGCGAATCGTCAATGGCGAATGGATCCCGATGCATTGCCCCTGCACTTTGGGCATTGGTGCCTGATCAGCGCTCATTTTGGTGCATAAGTCTGGTGGTCCGTCAGTGCATAGGTCAACTGGTTCCTTGGTCCATTGGTGAATGGACGCATCCACACCGAGATCCACCCTTGATGCCCACATACCACTTATCCAACGGCGGCATGCTGTTCGTCATGCGCTACACCCGCCCCCCACCTACATTCGCCACGCCCCGCCCACCACGCTGCCATGAGCACATGGCGGCATGGTCACATGGGCACATGATCGCCATGTCCAACGTCTACTACCCCGACTACCTCCAGCTCGACAAGATCCTTGGCGCGCAGGCGCTGGAGAGCGACAAGCACGGCCAGCACGCGCACGATGAGATGCTCTTCATCGTGATCCACCAGGCCTACGAGCTCTGGTTCAAGCAGATCCTGCACGAGGCCGGCAGCGTGATCGCCATGTTCGCGGACCACCATGTGGACGACAACAACGGCGAGCTCAACATCGCCGTGCACCGCCTGCAGCGCGTGAAGACCATCCTGGACGTGCTGGTGCACCAGATGGACATCATGGAGACCATGACGCCGCTGGACTTCCTGGACTTCCGCGACATGCTGCGACCAGCGAGCGGCTTCCAGAGCATGCAGTTCAAGGTGCTGGAGGCGCGGCTGGGCCTGCGCATGGAAGCGCGCTTCGGCAAGCAGTACTACACCAGTCAGCTGAAACCGGAGCACAAGGCGGAGATCGAGGCGCTTGAGAAGCTGCCCACGCTGCTGGAACTGGTGAACGCCTGGCTGGAGCGCATGCCCTTCCTGGAGGCGAAGTACTGGCCGCAGGGCGAGGCCACCTTCTTCGAGCAACTGGAACGCATCTACGATGCCAGCCTGGTGCAGGGCGAGGAGGCCAACGCCGCGCTGTGGCGCAAGATCTTCGTGGACGGCAGCCCGGAGCGCAAGCTGAGCCCCAAGGCCTGCCGCAGCGCGCTCTTCATCATGCTCTACCGCGACGAGCCCATCTTCCAGCAGCCCTTCCGCTTCCTGGAGGCCTTGCTGGACATCGACGAGGCCATGGCCGCGTGGCGCGGGCGACACCTGAACATGGTGCACCGCATGATCGGCCTGCGCGTGGGCACCGGCGGCAGCACGGGCAAGGCCTACCTGCGCGGGGCCATGGACAGCCACTACATCTTCAGCGAAGTGGCCGACCTGAGCAGCTTCCTCTTCGAGCGGCGCAAGCTGCCCGCACTACCCGCGGAGGTGAAGCAGGCGCTGCGGTTCCATAGCTGATCGGCGCACCGGCTGACAAGTGACAGGAAGCGGTACAGCCGTGCTTCCCATCTTGGCACGACCAACCCCAGCCCTATGCGCTTCCGACCGATCACCGCCCTCATCGCACTGGCCTCCATTGCCCCCGTGGTCAACGCCCAGGAGAAGGGCGAGGCCGGCTTTGCGCTCGCCTGGACCCATGAACTGCGGGAAGAACCGGCCACACTGGCGAACGGCCGCTTCACCTTGAAAGGGTGGTCGTTCACGGCCTACGAGTGCAACGCCTCTGACGCCATGAAGCACTGGAAGCGGTACATGGAAACGCTCGGCGGCGCGGTAAAGGGCAACGACCCCACGCGCAGCACCGGCGCGGTGATCGGCGGACTTTCCACCCCGGTGCCGCTGGTGCTCGCCATGGCCGCGAAGGACAAGGAGGCCGGCGGCATCCGCGTCACCGTGGCCTTCGCGCTGAACGATTCGGTGAACGCGCCGGAGGATGTGGGCATGCCGGCGGTGCTGCACACCATGGCCGTGAAGGTGAACCGCGCCGTGGTGGAGGACCAGATCGCCGAGCAGGAGAAGCGCGTGCACAAGGTGACGGACGAACTGGCCGCCGCACAAAAGGAGGAGGCCAAGGCGTCGGAGCGGTCGCAGGATGCGGGCGAGGACCTGCGGAAGGTGAACAGCAAGCAGGCCAAGCTGACCAAGCGCCGGGCGGACCTGCAGAAGGAAGTGGGCAAGCTGCAGGCGAAATACCAGAAGAAGCAGGACCCGGCGATCCTCGAGGACATCGCGAAAACGCAGCAGCGGCTGGTGGATGTGGACAAGGACCTGGCGAAACTGCAGAAGAAGGAGTCCGACGCGCAGAAGGACGTGAACAAGCACCAGGGCCAGATCCCCGATGCGCAGGAACATCAGCAGAAACACGAAGCGCAGAAGGAACGCGCGATCAGCGAGCTGGAGGCCTTGAAGCGGAAGATGGAGGCGGTGCGGTAGGAACCGCCCCTACACCACGAACCGCTGCCCAAGCCGCGGTATGGCGATGTGGTGGAATCCCTTGGCGGCCACCATTTCCTGCATGCCGTTAAGGGCGCGTTCGATGCCGTGCACCAGGAAGAGCTGCTGCACCTTGGCGGGATCCTGGCAGCTGAGCCAGCGCGCCAGTTCCGCGCGGTCGCCGTGGGCGCTGTAGCTCTCCATGCGCAGCACCTCGGCACGCAGGGGCACGCGGTCGCCGAAGATGTGCACGTGGTCCGGCCGGTCGAGGATCTCGGAGCCGAGCGTGCCCGGTGCGCAGAAGCCCACCACCAGCACGGCGTTGCGCGGGTTGGGCAGGCCGTGCCGCAGGTGGTGGCGGATGCGGCCGGCCTCCATCATGCCGCTGGCGGCGATGATGATCGCGGGCTCCTGCCGCTCGTTCAGCTGCTTGCTGCGCTCGGCCTCGCGCACGAACTCCACGCCGCGGAAGCCGAAGAGGTCCGGGTCGTGCTCCAGTTCCGCGCGCACATCGTCCTGTAGCAGGGTGGCGTGCCGGCGATAGATGGCCGTGGCGTTGATGGAGAGCGGACTGTCCACGAAAACGGGTATACGCGGCAGGCGTCCCTCGTTGTAGAGGCGGTTCAGCGTGTGCAGCAGCTCCTGCGTCTTGCCGATGCTGAAGGCGGGGATCATCAGCTTGCCCTTGCGCTCCACGCAGACGGCCTGCACGTGGTTCAACAGCTCGTCGTGCACCTCCTGGATCGGCGGATGGTCGCGGTCGCCGTAAGTGCTCTCGCAGATGATGATGTCCGCCTGCGGGAAGGTCGCGGGATCGGGCAGCAGGCGGTCCACGTAGCGGCCCACATCGCCGCTGAAGGTGATGCGGCGCGTGCCCTCGGGCGTATCGATGGCCAGGTGCACGCACGCGCTGCCCAGGATGTGGCCCGCATCGGTGAAGGTGACGGAGACCCCGGGCAACGGGGAGAACGCTTCGCCATAGCCGTGGCACTGGAACATGGCCAGCGTGGGCTTCACGTCCGCCACGGTGTACAGCGGGCGGATGCCCTCGGTGGGAAGGCCCTTCGCACGGGCGCGCTTCAGGTCGTGCTCCACGTCCATCTCTTGGATGCGCGCACTGTCCTCCAGCATGATGGCGCTGAGGTCCATGGTGGCGGGCGTGGCGTGGATGACGCCGCGGAAGCCCTTCGCCACGAGCCGCGGCAGCAGGCCGCTGTGGTCGATGTGCGCATGCGAGAGCACCACCGCGTCGATGTCCTTCGGCTCGAAGCCGAAGCGGCGGTTGCGTTCCTCGCTTTGCGCGCCTTCGCCCTGGAACATGCCGCAGTCCAGTAGCAGGCGCTGGCCGCTGGGCAGTTCGATGAGGTGCTTGCTGCCAGTGACGGTGCCGGCCGCGCCGTGGAAGGTGATTGAAAGCGCCATGCTCAGGCGGGTTTGGTGGCGAGGAGGTAGTTCACGCAGGCCAGCTCCTCCTCGGCCGCTGGGCTCAACGCAGTGACGTATTCGTTCGGCAGGTGGGCCAGCGGATCGCCGAGCAGCTGCTCCACGGTCATGTTGCGGAACCGCGCGGCCACATCGGTGGGCAGGCCGTTCACGTAGCTGCGCAGCATCCAGTTGAGCGCCCAGAAGGGCTTGCCGCTGGCGGGCACGCCGAGCTCATCGATGCGCAGGTGCCGCTCGAAGAGGTTGCGCAGCCCGTGGCTGGTCATGTTGTAATAGTGGTCCGGATAGCCGTGGAAGGGCTGCAGGAAGGGCACGGCGGCATAGAGCACGCCACCGGGCTTCAGCACACGGGCGATCTCGCGGGCACAGGCGAAGGGGTCGCGCACATGCTCCAGCACCGCGAGCGAGAACACCGCGTCGAAACTGTTGTCGCGGAAGGGCAGTTGCTCGCCCACGCCCATCACGTCGGTGGTGGGCAGGTCGCAGATCTCCAGGTTGATCACGTTGGGCAGCAGTTGCGCGCGCAGGCCGGCCCCGTTGTCCAGGATGAGGCCGTTGGGCAGGCGGCGGATGATGCTCCAGGCGATGGGGTCGTAGCCGTTGGAGGAGACGGCCGCGGCCGGACCACCGTCGATGGCGCGACGCAGGGCTTCCTCGCGCATGTCGAACAGCCGTCCGCGCCGGGGCCAATGCGTGCCGCACTGCGGGCACAGCGTTACATCGGGTTCCAGCTGTAGCTGCGCGGAACAGCCATGCGGGCAGGCGAGCACCGATGCCACACGATCCAGCCGCGGGGAGCGGTCGCGTTGGATGGCGCCGATGGCCTCCGCATCGAACCGCAGGGGCAGCGGCACGCGTGCGGCCTGGTCACTGAGGCCCACGTGCAGTTCCACGGGCGCGGGGCCGTGCAGGTCGGCCGAAGGCAGCAACGCCTCGAAGCCGGTGACGCGGTGGGTGGGCAGGCTGGCGACCACATCGGGCCGGTCGAACATGCGCACGGGGAACGTGAAGGCACCCGCCCCGATGCGCAGGCGCGTGGGCAGCGGACCGGTGGAGGCCACCCAGCCGGTGATGTGCAGAAAAGGTGTGGCGATCACCACCTCCTGCGCTGGCTGATCAATGGCCACGATGAGGCCTTCGTGCTGGAGCTGGTAGGACATGGGGCGAGGGCAAAGCAAGCACGTGCGGGGCCACGGTGGTGCGGGAAATGCGATGAGCACGGATGGGTTGGCTCGCGGGCTCGCTGGGGAAGGGCCACGGTTGCACACGGATATTCACGGATGAACGCGGGGGAACCACAGAGGCCACAGAGAACACAGAGAAATGCGGGGAACCGCAGAGGGGGTGAGGGCGCTGAGGAATGCGGGGGAACCACAGAGGACACAGAGGAATACGAGGAACCGCCGAGAAGCAGAGGCGCAGAGGAGTGCGGATGCCTGCTCAGGACCATTCACCAACGGCCATTCGCCATTCGCCCGGGTAGATCATCGATGGGCTCGCAGGCTCGCCGAATGCGAGGAACCGCAGAGGGGCTGAGGGCGCGGAGGAATGCGGGGGAACCACAGAGGACACAGAGAAATGCGAGAAACCACAGAGAAGCAGAGGCGCAGAGGAGTGCGGATAACTGCTCAGGACCATTCGCCAACGGCCATTCGCCATTCGCCCAAGAGGAACGTCGATGGGCTCGCAGGGAAGGGCCATGGACCTTGCTTCGGGCGCCGTCGCCGAAGCGCTTTGGCGCAGGCGCCCGAAGGCTTCACGAAGGCGCAGTGGGCGCGGATGGACACGGATGAGCGCTGCAGGAACCATCTGCGACATCGGCGTCATCTGCGGATGTATCGGGGGCGGGCCATCTGCGTCATCTGCGTCATCTGCGGATGTATCGGGGGGCGGGGCATCGGCGGCATCTGTGAACGACCTGCATGGCTCGGCGGATCAGCGGGCATCACAGCGTTCACCCATCCGTCTATCTTGGCGCGGACCATCCACTGCCGCCCATGCTGCGAAGCCTGCTCGTCTGCTGCCTGCTGCTCCTGTTGGGAACCGTGCACGCCCAGTACGAGCTGCGCGGCACCGTGACGGACAAGGGCACGGGGGAGACCATCATCGGTGCGGTGGTGAAGCTGAAAGGCCAGGACAAGGGGGTGAGCACGGACCTGGACGGGAAGTTCGTGCTGAAGGTGGCGCAGCTCCCCCCCTTCACCATCGTGATCACCAGCATGGGCTATGCGGTGCAGGAGATCGACGTGGCCACGCTGGACCAACCCATCAGCGCGCGCATGGGTCCGGACGAGGTGATGCTGAAGGAAGCACTGGTGGTGAAGGAGCGCATCAGCGACAAGCAGAAGCAGGCACCGCTGACGGTGGAGACCATGGACCTGCTGGCCATCAAGGAGGCACCGAGCGGGGACTTCTACGAGAGCCTGGGCACCTTGAAAGGCGTGGACATGACCGCCGCGAGCTTCGGCTTCAAGGTGATCAACACGCGCGGCTTCAACAGCACCAGCCCGGTGCGTTCGCTGCAGCTGATCGACGGGGTGGACAACGCGAGCCCGGGCCTCAACTTCAGCCTTGGGAACTTCCTTGGGGCGAGCGACCTGGACGTGCAGAAAGTGGAGGTGATCGCCGGGGCGAGCACGGCGTTCTACGGGCCCGGCGCCTTCAACGGGGTGATCAACATGACCACCAAGAGCCCGTGGCTGTTCCCCGGCCTGAGCGTGAGCGCAAAGGGGGGCCAGCGCAACATGCTGGAGGGCGCGGTGCGCTGGGCCGAAGTGCTGAAGGACAAGGACGGCAAGGCGCGCTGGGCCTACAAGCTCAACCTCTTCGCCCTGCGCGCGGACGACTGGCAGGCGCGCAACTACGGCGCCACGGTGAACAGCCCCACCGCGGTAGGCAACCCTGGCGGCTTCGACGCGGTGAACATCTACGGCGATGAGGATGTGACCGTGAACAACAACTACCTGCGCAGCAACCTGGAGCGCCGCGACTATCCGGGGCTGGGCGTCTTCCTCCGCAACGGCTACCGCGAGGAGGACCTGGTGGACTACAGCACGGACAACCTGAAGGCCGGGGTATCACTGCACCACAAGCTGACGGACAGCCTGGAGGTGATCGTGGCCAGCAACTACAGCCGGGGCAGCACCGTGTACCAGGGCGACAACCGCTACCGCCTGAAGGACGTGCAGTTCTTCCAGCACCGGCTGGAACTGCGGCGCGAGGGCAAGTGGTTCGTGCGCGGCTACGTGACGCACGAGGACGCCGGGAAGACCTACGACATCTTCACCACCGGCGTGCGGTTGCAGGAGGCGGCCGGCCGCACGGATGAATGGAACGTGCCGTACACCACCCTCTGGGGCACCTGGATCCGTCCGCAGGTGGAGGCCCGGCCCGACTACATCACCACAAGCGAGGCCGTGGCCCTGGGCTGGAACGGCACGCAGTGGGCCGCCTGGCAGGACCAGTGGATCGCGGACAACGCGGACTTCCTGTCCGGCCTGCATCAACTGGTGCGCGACAGCGTGAACGGGCTTAACAACGTGGAGCTGGACCCGTTCTACGCCGTGGGCACGCAGCGCTTCAACGACAAGTTCAACGAAATCACCGGCAAACGCTTCACCGAGGGTGGATCGCTCTTCTTCGACCGCAGCGCGCTGATGCACGGCATGGGTGAATACACCTTCAAGCCGCGCTTCGCCCAGGTGAAAGTGGGCGGCAACGTCCGGCAGTACCTGCCCAACAGCGGCGGCACCATCTTCCGCGACACGGCGGACGTGGTGATCCGCAACAGCGAGTTCGGCCTCTTCGCCGGGGCGGAGAAGAAGCTGATGGAGGAGCGGCTCACCGCCACGGCCACCCTGCGGATGGACAAGAACCAGAACTTCAAGGCGCTCCTATCCCCCGCACTCAGCTTCGTGTACAGCAAGACGCCCGCGCACGTGTGGCGGGTCAGTTTCAGCAGCGCCATCCGCAACCCCACGCTGGCCGACCAGTACCTCTACTACAACGTGGGCCGCGCCATCCTGCTGGGCAACGTGGACGGGCAGTTCGAGGCCGGTCGCGATTCCATGTTCACGGTGGAGAGCTTCCAGGAGTACCGCAACACGCCGAACCCGATCACCGGCCTGAGCAAGCTGGACTACTTCAACGTGGACCGGCTGCGGCCCGAGCAGGTGCGGAGCGTGGAGGTGGGGTACCGCGGCACGCATTGGGAGAGCGTCTACCTCGACGCGAGCGCCTACCACAGCTGGTACACGGACTTCATCGGCTACATCATCGGGCTCTACGGCAAGTTCGACCAGGGCATCCCAAGCGGCGGGCTGCAGGCCTTCCGGCTTGCGGCGAACGCCACTTCGCAGGTGACCACGCAGGGTGCCAACCTGGGCCTTACGTGGTACCGCCCCAAGATGACGTGGACGGCCAACTACAGCTACAACAAGCTCACCAGCGGCGAGGACGACCCCATCATCCCCGCCTTCAACACGCCGGAGCACAAGGTGAACGCCGGCTTCAACACGCGGGAGCGCGTGATCCCCGGCACGGACCTGAAGCGTTTGGGCTACGGGGTGAACTGGAAGTGGGTGCAGGGCTACACCTTCACCGGATCGCCGCAGTTCACCGGGGAGATCCCCACCTACGACATGGTGGACGCGCAGGTGAGCGTGAGCTTCCCCAAGCAGCACCTCACGGCCAAGCTGGGGGCCAGCAACCTGTTCGGCCTCAGTCCCCTGTTCGATGCGAACATCCCCTCGGACGAACGGATGGAAAGGGCGTGGGACAACGGCGTGACGCTGGTGTTCGGGGGCCCGCAGGTGGGACGCCTGGCGTACCTCCAGCTGGTGTACGAGTGGGCCAAGCGCTGATCGGGGGCGTTCCGTCGGATAGCTTCGGCGTGAGCCACGCTTGCACGTACCTTGCCCCGACGAAACAGAACCGACCATGAAACGAACCCTACGCAACGCCTTCGCGTTCGCCGCCGTGGCCACCTTCACCGGTGCCAGCGCGCAGCGCTACAGTTCCGAGGTCTTCTCCGACGCGCAGATCACCGTGACGCCGGATGTCGTCTTCGGGCAGAACATCGATTTCCTCACCTCGGACTTCAGCAACCCCGCGATCTACGGACCGCAGGTGGTCCAGTTGCAGACGCTCGTGACCCAGGGCCAGTCCATCCCGCCCGAGTTCTTCAACCCCACCGACCCCAGCACAGCGGTGAAGGTGGCCAACCTGCGCATGGACGTGTACCAGCCCGATCCCAGCGTGGATTGTGAGCAGGAACGCGCGGTCTTCATCTTCGTGCACACAGGCAACGCCCTGCCCCCGCCCCTGAACGGCAGCCCCAACGGCACGCGCAAGGACAGCAGTGCTGTAGAGGTGTGCAAGCGCATGGCGCGCCGCGGCTACGTGGCCATCAGCATGAGCTACCGCCTGGGCTGGAACCCGCTCGGCGCCACCGTGGAGATCCGCCGCGGCACCCTGCTCAACGCCATCTACCGCGCCATCCACGATGTGAAGCAGTGCATCCGCACGGTGAAGGCCACCGCGGGCGACTGGAATGTGGCCACCGACAAGATCGTGTTGTACGGCGAAGGCACGGGCGGCTACATCACGCTGGCCACGGCCACGCTGGACGAGCCCAACGAAGAACTGTACATCGAGAAGTTCCTTGAGGACCCCTTTGACCCAGGAAGCAGCTACGTTGATAGCACGCTCGTGGGCAACATCGAGGGCTTCAACGGGCAGCTTACGCTCTATCGCCCCAACGGCCAGAACAGCGACTTCCAATTCTGCGTGAACGCCGGCGGCGCGCTGGCGGACACCAGCTGGCTGGCCCCGGGCGATGTGCCGATGGTGGCCTTCCACACCGTGTTCGATCCCTTCGCCCCCTTCACCGAGGGCATCGTGATCGTGCCCACCACCAACGAACAGGTGGTGCCGGTGCAGGGCAGCAACCGCTTCATGGAGCTGGTGAACGAATACGGCAACAACGCGGCCTTCGCGAACTTCCCCGATGGCGACCCCTTCACCGACCGCGCACGGGCGGTGTACGGCACCACGCAGGTGCACACCGGCAGCACGGTGGTGGTGAACACGGACGTGGAGGGCCTGTTCCCCCTGGTGACCCCGGATTGGCCGGCGGCGATCCCCGGCACGCAGGAGGAGGCCAGCCCCTGGCAGTGGTGGGACCCGAACAGCCCGATCGCGCAGACCATCGTGGTGGCCCCGAACATCACCGCCACGCAGGCCAGCCAGGCCAGCAACCCGAACTTCGGTCCGGACAAGGGCCGCGCCTACATCGACACCATCGTGGGTTACCTGGCCCCGCGCGTGGTGGCCGCGCTGAACCTGAGCGGTGACCTGGTGCAGGTGGGCGACGCCTGTGACGATGGCGATGCCAACACCGTGAACGACGTGTACGTGGGCAACTGCGAGTGTCAGGGCGTGCCCATCGGCATGAACGAGAACAGCCTGGCCAACGGCCTGCGCATGGCCCCGAACCCGGTGCACGATGTGCTGCGCGTGAGCAGCGAGAACGGCGCCATCCTCGGCTACGAGCTCTTCGACGCCACGGGCCGCCAGGTGCGCACCGCCTCGGTGAACGCGTTCCAGTTCACGCTGGACCGCGACGGCCTGCAGCCCGGCGCCTACTTCCTGCACGTGCGCTTCGCCAATGGCAGCGCCACGCGGAAGGTGACGATGGACTAGGCCCGGAGCACCCCGGCAGCAAAAGCCCCGCGCCCCGGCGCGGGGCTTTTGCGTTCATGCCGTTCATCCCGGCATCGGCACCGTCCATCCCATGACAGGTACTTTGTCTTGCATAGTACCAAGCAAACCCCTTTACTTTGCGTCGTCAAGTACCACCGGATACCCATAACCGGAACGAAGCATGAACCTGAACGTGGAGAACACCAAGGCGCAGATGCGCAAGGGCGTGCTCGAGTACTGCATCCTCTCGCTGCTGAGCGGTGAGGACCTGTACCCGGGGGACATCATCACGAAGCTGAAGGACGCGAAGCTGATCGTGGTGGAAGGCACCCTGTACCCCCTGCTCACCCGCCTGAAGGACGCCGGCTTCCTCACCTACCGCTGGGAGGAGAGCCGCAGCGGTCCGCCGCGCAAGTACTTCCAACTGACCCCCGTGGGCCGCAAGTTCCTGAAGGAGCTGGACGACACCTGGGATGAACTGGCCGCCGCCGTGAAGAAGACCACCCGCAACAACCCCGCGAAATGAAAAAGACCGTCACCGCCAACATCGCCGGCACCGTCTTCCACATCGAAGAGGATGCCTTCGAGCAGCTGCAACGCTACCTGGCGGGCATCCGCGCCAACTTCAGTGGCAGCCCGGGTGCCGATGAGATCATGGCCGACATCGAGTCGCGCATCGCCGAGCTCTTCAGCGAGCGGCTCACAGGCCGCAGCGTGGTCACCATCGACGATGTGCGCCATGTGGAGACCGTGATGGGCCGGCCGGAGGACTTTGCTGGCGACCAGGGCAATGGCGGGCAGTCCGGCTCGGACGCCTCGGGCGCGGGTCCGGCAGCCAGCCCCTGGAACAGCGGCAAGCGCTTCATGCGCGACCCGGACGACAAGTGGCTGGGGGGCGTGCTGGGCGGCCTGGGCGCCTACATCGGTGTGGAGGCCTTGTGGCTGCGCATCGCGGTGATCGCCCTGGTGCTCATGAGCGTGGGTTCGCTGATCCCCATCTACATCCTGCTGTGGATCCTGGTGCCCAAGGCCGAGACCGCCGCGGACCGCCTGCGCATGCGGGGGGAGCCGCTGACGGTGGAGAACATCAAGCGCATGGCCGATGAAGGTGCCGAGCGCTTCCGGCAGGGCGGCGAAGGCTTCGCCCGTGAGGCGGAGAACCTGGGCCGCACCTGGGGGCCGAAAGCGCAGGCCTGGGGCCACGAGGCCGGGCAGCAGTTCCGCCAGGCGGGCGGACACGCCGGGCAGGTGGCGCGCAAGCTGGTGGGCGCCGGGCTGATCGTGATCGGCTTCATCGCCCTGCTGAGCCTGATCACCGGGCTGGTGGGCGGGAGCGTGAGCCTGTGGCACCTCGGCACGGTGAACGACGGATCCATGGGCCTGCTGGACCTCGGCGGCCTCATCTTCAACAGCCGCGAGCACGCGCTCTGGTGCGCCGTGGGGCTCTTCACCCTGGTGGCCGTACCGGTGATCGGCATCTTCCTGGCCGGCTTCCGCCTGCTGCTGAACACCCGCGCCCCGAAGTGGCTGGGCTGGGGCCTGGCCGTGGTGTGGTTCGCCGCCCTCTTCCCCACCATCATCAGCATCACCGCCACGGTGAACGAGTTCCGCCGCGAGAACAGCACGCGCGACGAGGTGCCGCTGCAACAACCGGCCACGGGGCTGCTCTACCTGGACGCCCTGGCCGCGCGTGAAGGCGAAGGCGACTGGAGCGTGCAGTACCACCACGGCGACCTGGACATGGACCTGGACGGCATCAGCGTGGAGGATGGCATGGTGAACGGCGCGTGGGCCGATCTGGACGTGCGCACCAGCCCGGACACGCTCTTCCACCTCGTGCTGGAGCGTTCGGCCCACGGCCGCACCACCAAGGCCGCGCTGGCCCGTGCGCAGGCCATCGCCACCAGCACCCGGCAGGACGGCGATGTGCTGTACGTGTCCCCGGTGCTGCGCTTCCCCACGAGCGACAAGGTGCGCGCGCAGGATGTGCACTTCGTGCTGGAGGTGCCGGTGGGCCGCAGCGTGTTCTTCCGGCCGGGTGCCAAGCACATCATCTACGATGTGGACAACGTGACCAACACGCTGGACCGCGACATGCTGGGCCGCCAATGGACCATGACCACCAAGGGCCTTGAGGACCTGGGCGGGCGGCCGTACACACCGCCCAGCGCCGCACCCGCGGACAGCACCGGTCGCAGCACGGTGGCGGCGGCGGTATGGCACGGCCCGCGCAAACGCACGGTGACCCGGAGCACCCGGCAGGCCGCCGCACCCACAGCGCAACGCGTGGAGCTTCCGAACCTGTTCGGTGCGCTGGCGCGGCTGGTCCGCGTTTGAACTGAAGAACGTCCGCCGGCCGCGCGACAAGGGGTTTCAACGCGCCGGCATCAGCGGCCCCGGACCACGGTCCGGGGCCGCTTCACGTTCAGGCGGAACGCGGCCGCTAACTTGCCCGGCGCATGGTCCGTCGGAATCCCTGGCTCCTTTACCTGCTCGTGCTGCTGCTGGCCATCGCCGGCATCGCCCTGTTGGTGCGCGAGGGCGGTCGCTCGGAAACCACCCACCATGTGGTGCATGCGATGAACGGCCTGGGGCAGTGGGAGCAGTTCAAGCTCACCTACCAGGAGAACCTGACGCACCCGCTGGCGAAGCTGCTCCTGCAGATCCTCACCATCATCATCACCGCGCGGGTCTTCGGCTTCATCGGTGCCCGCCTCGGGCTGCCCACGGTGATCGGGGAGATCTTCGCGGGCATCTTCCTGGGCCCCTCCTTCCTGGCCTACTACTTCCCGGCCTATTCGGCCTTCCTCTTCCCGCCTGAATCGCTGGGCAACCTGCAGTTCCTGGCACAGATCGGCCTCATCCTCTTCATGTTCGTGGTGGGCATGGAGCTGGACCTCACCGTGCTGCGCAACCGCGCCCAGCAGGCGGTGGTGATCAGCCATGCGGGCATCATCATCCCCTACCTGTGCGGCGTGGCGCTGAGCGCGGGGCTGTACACGCGCTTCGCACCGGACGGCGTGCCCTTCCTCTCGTTCGCCCTGTTCATGGGCATCGCCTTCAGCATCGCGGCGTTCCCGGTGCTGGCGCGGATCATCCAGGAGCGCGGGCTGCTCCGCTCGCGCATGGGCAGCCTCACCATCGCCTGCGCCGCCATCGACGACATCACGGCCTGGTGCCTGCTGGCCATGGTGATCGCCATCGTGAAGGCGGGCAGCATCCTCAGCGCGTTCTGGACCATCGCCCTGGCCGTGGTGTACGTGGGCGGCATGTTCGCCCTGGTGCGGCCCTTCCTGCGCAAGCTGGGGGAGCAGCACGCGGACCGCGACAGCCTGAGCAAGTCGGTGGTGGCGGTGTACTTCCTGATCATGCTGCTGAGCGCCTACGCCACGGAGGTGATCGGCATCCACGCGCTCTTCGGCGCCTTCCTCGCCGGGGTGATCATGCCGGCGAACGTGCGCTTCCGCAACATCTTCATCGAGAAGGTGGAGGATGTGTCGCTGGTGCTCTTCCTGCCGCTCTTCTTCGTGTACACCGGCCTGCGCACACGGCTGGGCCTGATCAACAGCGTGGAACTGTGGCCCTGGACCCTGGCCGTGGTGGGCGTGGCCATCGCCGGCAAGTCCTTCGGCGTGGCCGGCCCCGCCCGGCTGATGGGCCATAGCTGGCGCGACAGCCTGACGCTGGGCGCCCTGATGAACACGCGGGGCCTGATGGAGCTGGTGGTGCTGAACATCGGGTACGACCTGGGCGTGCTGAGCCCCGAGGTGTTCGCCATGATGGTGGTGATGGCGCTGGTGACCACCCTGATGACCGGTCCGCTGTTGAGCCTGATCGACCGGGTGATGCCGGAACAGGACACGGAAGCGGCGGAGAAGCAGGCAGCCGAGGCGCGGCGCTACAAGGTGCTGGTGCCCTTCGGCGATCCCGAGCGCGGCCGCAACATGGTGCGCGTGGCCAACGCCTTCGTGCGCCGCAACGAACAGGCGGACGTCACCGCCCTGCACTTCAGCCCCAGCAGCGACCTGAACCCCTTCAACACCGCGGCGCGCGAACGGGAGAGCTTCAAGCTGATCCGCCGTGAGGCCATGCGCACGGGCATGCGGCTGGACACCAAGTTCCGCGCCAGCAAGGACATCCAGAAGGACGTGCTGGCGGCCATCAACGGCGGGCCCTACGACCTGGCCATCGTGGGTGCGGGGCGCAGCATCTACGAAGGCACCCTGCTCGGGCGGCTCGTGGGCATCACGCGCAGGATCATCGATCCGGAGCGGCTGCTGGACACCATCACCGGTAAGGAGGGGCTGTTCGAGCGCGCCGAGTTCGAGGACCGCGTGCGCCAGATCCTGCGCGAAGCACGCATACCCGTGGGTGTGTACGTGGACAAGGGGCTCGACGAGGTGCGCCATGTGACCGTGGCGCTCACCGGCTCGGGTGACAGCTTCCTGCTCACGTGGGCGCAGAAGGTGATGCTGAACGAGGGCGCGCACATCACCTTCGTGGACCTGGGCGAGGTGCTGCAGCAGAACCCCGAACTGCTCGCCACCATCCGGGCGCTCCAAGTGGCCGCACCCGGGCAGCTGGACATCCGCCACGCGCAGGACAACGACGCAGAAGCCGTGAGCGGCGGTGACCTGCTGCTGATCAGCCTGGAGGGTTGGAAGCGCTCCGTGGAAAAGCCCAGCCCCTGGCTGGCGCGCACGCCGAGCACGCTGATCATCCGGCCGTGAGCCGCGCAGATGTTCGAGGGGATCATTGAGTTCATCGTGCGCGTGCTCTTCGAGGGCATGCTGCTTGAGGGCGTGGGCGGCCTGCTGCGTGTGACCGGCGCACTGCTCCGCTGGCCCTTTCATCGTGGACGCACCTACATCCAGGTACTGCGGAGCGGTGGCAATGGATGGACCGGTCTGCTCTTCTGGTCCATCGTGCTGATCATGGTGATCGCCGCTTGACCGGTCGTGACGATCTTCGCACACCCATGGGCACACGCGCTCATGGGACATGCGCACATGAGCAAGGCCACCAAGATCAAGTCCTTCGACCCGAACAGTCCCGGAGCCGCGAACGCACAGCTGTACGGGCTGCCCTTCACCTGCGCGGAGGCGGACATCGTGCTGGTACCCGTTCCCTGGGAGGTGACCACGAGCTATGGCGGCGGCACGGCGCACGGTCCGCGCGCCATCTTCGACGCGAGCTTCCAGGTGGACCTGTTCCACCCGGAGTTCCCCGAGCTGTGGAAACGCGGCATCGCCATGGACGAAGTGCCCAAGGCCCTGCTGCACCAGAGCGCCGACCTGAAGAAGGAGGCGAAGCATGTGATCGACCTGCTCACCGAGGGCGGCTCGAAGAAGGACCATGCCCGCGCGGAGAAGGCGTTGAAGCGCATCAACGCGGAATGCGCGGTGATGAACGATTGGGTGGAGCAGCGCTGCACGTACTGGCTGGACCAGGGCAAGCTGGTGGGCCTGGTGGGCGGCGACCACAGCACGCCGCTGGGCTACTTCCGTGCGCAGGCGAAGCGGCACCGTTCGTTCGGGATCCTTCACATCGACGCGCACATGGACCTGCGCATCGCCTACGAAGGCTTCACCTACAGCCACGCGAGCATCATGTACAACGCGCTCGGGCTGAAGCAGCTGACCAAGCTGGTGCAAGTGGGCATTCGCGACTTCTGCGCGCAGGAGAACGAAGTGCTGGTGAAGGAGGGCGAACGCGTGAACGTGGCGCGCAGCGCGGACATCCGCCGGCAGCAGTTCGACGGCATCACCTGGCGCGCGCAATGCGACGCCATCATCGAGCGCCTGCCCGAAGCGGTGCACATCAGCTTCGACATCGACGGGCTGGACCCCACGCTGTGCCCGCACACCGGCACACCCGTCCCTGGCGGGCTCACCTTCGAGGAAGCAACCTACCTGCTCTCGCGCGTGGCCGCCAGCGGGCGCAGGATCATCGGCTTCGACCTGGTGGAGGTGGCCCCCGGCCCGCACGATGAGTGGGACGCCAACGTGGGCGCACGCCTGCTCTGGCACCTCTGCGGGGTGCTGGCCAAAGGACGCTGACCCGGCGAAAGAACTGACCTTGGTCAGTTCCGGAGCGCCATGGATGCCCGCTCTTTGTGTCCGTGAAGGTGGAGGAACTGACCAAGGTCAACTGCTACCATTGCGGCGATGCCTGCGCGGAGGAGCACCGCGTGCACGACGGCCACGACTTCTGCTGCCACGGCTGCGAGGTGGTGTACGACCTGCTGAACGAGAGCGGCCTGTGCGACTACTATGCGTACAGCGAGAAGCCCGGTGTGAAGCAGCGCACCGCCGTGGACGAGCCGCGGGCGGAGCTGTTCGACCTGCCGGAGGTGCGTGAGCGCATCGTGGAGTTCAGCGAAGGCGGCATCGTGCGCGTGCGCTTCCACGTGCCGCAAATGCACTGCAGTTCGTGCATCTGGCTGTTGGAGAACCTGCAGCGGCTGGACGCCGGCGTGATCCGCTCGCGCGTGTCCTTCGCCACCAAGGAGCTCAGCGTCACCTTCCGCGAGGAACGGCTGCAGTTGGGCGCATTGGTGAAGCTGCTGCGCCGCCTGGGCTACGGCCCGCAGCTGACGGGTGCGGCGGGCGCCGAGCAAGGGAGCACCGTGCCCCGCATGGTGTACATCCGGCTCGGTGTGGCGGCCTTCATCTTCGGCAACACCATGCTCTTCAGCTTCCCGGAGTACCTGGGGGCCGATGGTGAAGCGGGGCTGAAGACCGGTTTCCAATGGCTCACGGTGCTCTTCAGCGTGCCCGTGGTGCTCTTCCTCTCCACCGACTTCTTCCGCAGCGCCTGGGCCGGTGTGCGCACGCGTACGGTCAACATCGACCAGCCCATCGCCCTCGGCATCGTGGCGCTGTGGACGCGCAGCCTCTGGGATGTGATCACCGGCATCGGCCCCGGCTACTTCGACTCGCTCGCCGGCCTGCTCTTCTTCCTGCTGATCGGCCGGTGGTACCAGGCCTACACCTACCGCGCGCTGCGCTTCGACCGTGCGCTGGAGGACTTCCTTCCCCTGGTGGTGCTGCGCCGCACGGCCACGGGCGAGGAGGCGGTGAAGGTGAACGACCTGCGGCCCGGTGACCGCATCGTGGTGCGCGATCAGGAGATCGTACCGGTGGACGCGCTGCTGCTGAGCGGCACCGCGCACATCGACAACAGCTTCATCACCGGGGAACCGCTGCCCGTGCGCAAGCAGGTGGGCGACACCATCCGCGCAGGCGGCCGGCAGCGTGGCGCCGCCATCGACCTGGAGGTGACGCGCAGCTTCGCCGACAGCCGCCTGAAGCGCCTGTGGGCCGAGCAGAGCGGGGGGCACGAGCGCCCCGCCATGCCGCGCATGATCGACGGGGTGGCGCGGCGCTTCACCATCGCCGTGCTGCTCATCTCCCTGGGCGCCGCGCTGTACTGGTGGGGCAAGGATCCCGCGCAGGTGTGGCCCGTGGTCACCGCCGTGCTGATCGTGGCCTGCCCATGCGCGCTGGCGTTGAGCATGCCCTTCGCCTACGGGCACACCATCCGGCTGCTGGGCAAGCGCGGCCTTTTCCTGCGCGATGCCGAAGTGGTGGAGCGCATGGCGCATGTTGACACGGTGATCTTCGACAAGACGGGTACGCTCACCGCCCGCGAAGCGCATGAGCTCACCTGGCATGGCCCGGCGCTGAGCGCCGCCGACCGGGGCCGCGTGCGCTCGCTCGCCCGCAACAGCACCCACCCGTTGAGCGCCGTGCTGGCGCAGGAGGTGAAGGGCGATGTGCAGGACGCCACGGACGTGCACGAAGTGGCCGGCCAAGGCATCACCGGCACAGTGGATGGACTTCCCATCCGCATCGGCTCGGCGGTGTTCTGCGGCGCGGAGGAAGCGGCCCGCACGGAAGGGGAAGCGCACGTGCACATCACCATCGGCGGACTGCACCGCGGGCATTACGCCATCCGGAAACGTGCACGGAGCGGGATCGCGGAAGCGGTGGAACGGCTGCGCCGCACCCTGCGCGTGGGGCTGCTCACCGGCGATGCGCAGGTGGACACCGAGCTGGCCGCGTCCTTCACGGGGGCCCTGGTGCGCACGCGCTGTTCGCCGGTGGACAAGGCCGCCGCCATCCGCGCTGAGCAGGAGGCCGGTCACCGCGTGCTGATGGTCGGCGACGGCCTGAATGATGCGGGCGCGCTGGCGCAGAGCGATGTGGGCATCACCGTGACCGAGACCAGTGCCGCCCTCACCCCTGCGAGCGATGCCATCCTGGACGCGGGCGCCGTGGCCGAGCTCCCCCACTTCCTGCGCATGGCCCGCAGCGCGCGCCGGATCGTGATCGGCAGCCTGGTGATCTCGCTCTGCTACAACGTCACGGGTGTCTCCTACGCGGTGAGCGGACAGCTGACCCCCTTGATCGCCGCGATCCTGATGCCCTTGAGCTCGGTGAGCGTGGTGGGTTTCGTCACCATCGCGGTGGGGCTGGCCGCGCGGCGGAAGTGACCGCGTCTAGGTGGAACCATGCTGTACATGCATGCCGCCTTCGCCAAGTCACAGTGAGCACGACGATGCGCGATCCCTATTCAGTGTACCTCAGAACGCCTAACCGTTTCGTCGAGAACACCATCACGCTTCATTATTGGCTGCTGCTAGTCTTCAATGATGATCGTCTCCCCTCCGTGGTCAGCGATCGCTCGCTGGCCTACCCAAAGGAGGGGTCGGGGGAGGTTTCAGCTCATATAAAGAACGCGCTGCGATAGGATCGAAACCACCCCTACCCCCTCCTTTGGCCGCGCGGCGCGCAGGCGCACGCGCAGGAGGGGAAACAGCATGCGGTGCATCGATCCAAGAAGATCGTCTCCCATCCTTTGGCGGCGCGGCGGTAGTGACGCCGGGCCGATCGACGATCGTCAGTCGCCGCAGTACCTGGAGCGCCTAACTTTCACGGACCAACCCAACGCCATGGCACACCTCCTCTTCCCCACCGACCTGAGCGACAACGCACTGGACGCCGTGCGCACGGGGATCGCGTTGTTCGGCACCGAAGGCAACACCTTCACGTTGCTCTATGCGTTCGGGGCCGTCGGCCTCGCGGATCCGATGCTGCCCGCCAACATCCCCGACCTGCAACAGATGGCGAACGATGGCCTGGCGGAGTTCGAGGGGAAGCTGCGTTCCACCACCGAACTGCGCGGCGCCACTGTCCGGCGCGTGGCCGCCTTCGGGCCGTTGCCTGCGCTCATCGACGAGGAGGCCCGCGATCAGGACATCGACCTGGTGGTGATGGCCTCGGCCGGGCGCGAAGGCCGGTCCTTCTTCGGCAGCACCACCACCAGCGTGATCCAGGGGGCCCATGTGCCCGTGCTGGAACTGCCCAACGGTGTACGTGACCCACGCTTCGACCGCATTCTCTTCGCGGACGACCGCTCCGCCATCGCACCGCATACCCTGGACATCCTTGCGGCGCTGGCCCGGCGCTTCAGTTCCGAAGTGCTCATCGCGCATGTGGCCACCGGCCGCCCCGCGCAGGACCTTGTGGACAACCGCCCCCTGTTCGAGCAGGCGCTCGCCGCGTGCAGCGTGCGCTACCTGCAGATCGAGCACGACCAGGTGGAGGAGGCCATCTTCGACCTGGCGGAACGCGAGCAGGTGGACCTGATCGCCATGCTGCACCGCCACACCGGGCTGTGGGACGGTCTGTTCCGTTCAAGCACCACGCGCAACATCGCGCTGCACAGCAAGCTGCCGGTGCTGGCGTTGGAGCAGTGAACATCCTCAACGCCGCTTGACCAACGCACGATGGACGACCGCGGACTGCGCGCCACGCTGATGGGGGATGCCTCGGCCGATGAGGTGCGCCGCGCCCTGCGCGATGGTGCGACCATTCTGGACATCCGCGATGTACACGCCTACGCGGAAGGCCACGTGCCGGGCAGCCTGCACATCCCGCTCGGCGAACTGCTGCCCAACCTTTCGCGCATCCCCCGGCACGCGCCGGTGGTCACCTGCAATGCGGCGGCATCCGAGAGCGCCACGGCAGCGGAGATCCTCACGGCACATGGGTTCCGCGCATTGAACGGCGGGCCTTGGGAGCGTGTGCGCGCGCTGCTCGAAGAGAACAGCTGAACGCCGTGAAGGCCCTGCTGCACACGTTGCTCATCGCGCTCGGTGCTTCCGCGCTCATCAGCGGCGTGCTCCTCATGGTGCACCCGGACGGCGCTGCCCTTCGCGCCCCATTGGTGCTGTTGGAACGGACGCCCTTCCGTGACTTCTTCTGGCCGGGCTTGATCCTCGCCAGTGTGTTCGGTCTCGGCGGCGTGCTCGCGAGCGTGGCCATCGCCCGTCAACTGCGCATCGGCCTCCGCTTCGCGCAGGTCATTGGTGCAGGTCAGGTGGTCTGGATCCTGTTCCAAGTGTACTGGTTCCCGATCCTGAGCCCACTGCAACCCATCCTTGCGGGCGTTGGCCTGGCGATCATCCTGCTGGCCGAAGGTTGCCGCCGGATGGATGGCGCACGTTGAACCGGGAGCGCGGACCGGAAAAGCGATATCCACCGGTGAACTGTCCCTGTGGTGGATAACTCCGGTCCGTGCATGACGGGCATCAGCAGGACGCGAAAGGTCGCCGGTGAGTTTTGCCCGCCACCGACCGCAGACAATATGGTACCTTCCACACCCGCCACCCTCACGGCTCCAGCAGCCCGTATGAAAACCCATGTGCCGTTCACGCGCGACGAAGTGCTCGCCGCGGCACTGACCTACTTCCACGGTGATGACCTTGCGGCCACCACGTGGGTGAACAAATACGCCCTGCGCAATGAACGGGGCGAACTGGTCGAGAAGGACCCGGCGGACATGCACCGTCGCATGGCGCGCGAGTTCGCACGGATCGAACGCAGCTACACCCCACTGCCCACCGAGCACAAGGCCCTGCTCTCCAACTATGGCCGGCAGCGCACCGCGCTCGACGAGGAGCGCATCTTCCAGCTCTTTGCGGACTTCCGCGATGTGGTGCCGCAGGGCAGCGTGATGGCCTCGCTGGGCGACCCCTACCGCCTGGCCTCGTTGAGCAATTGCGTGGTGGTCCCCTCCCCGCTCGACAGTTACGGCGGCATCTTCCGCGTGGACCAGCAGCTGGCGCAACTGTTCAAGCGGCGCTGCGGTGTGGGCTTCGACCTGAGCACACTTCGGCCGGAGGGCGCGGCCGTGAGCAACGCCGCACGCACCAGCACCGGCGCGGTCAGCTTCATGGAGCGCTTCAGCAACACCACCCGCGAGGTGGCCCAGAAAGGCCGCCGGGGCGCACTGATGCTCACGATGGACATCGCCCATCCCGACGTGGAGAAGTTCATCACCATCAAGCAGGACCTCGCCAAGGTGACGGGGGCCAACGTGAGCGTGCGTGTCAGCGATGAGTTCCTGCGCGCCGTGGACGCCGATGCGGAGTTCACCCTGCGTTGGCCGATCGACGCGAAGGATCCCATCGTATCGAAGCAGGTCAACGCGCGGGAGCTATGGCATACACTGATCACCTGTGCGCATCGCACCGCTGAGCCCGGCGTGATCTTCTGGGACCGGCAGCACCTGTACAGCACCAGCAGCGTGTACCCCGGCTTCCGCAACGAGAGCACGAACCCGTGCAGCGAGATCGCCATGCAGGGCGGTGACAGCTGCCGCCTGATCGCGATCAACCTCTACAGTTTCGTCACCGATGCCTTCACCCCTGCGGCCCGTTTCGACCACGACCGCTTCGCGCAGGTGACCTACGAGGCCCAAAGGCTCATGGATGACCTGGTGGACCTGGAACTGGAGGCCGTGCAGCGCATCCTGGACAAGGTGGAAGAAGATCCGGAACCGGATGCCATCAAGCGCGTGGAGCGCGAGACCTGGGAACTGTTGCGCGACACCGGTCGCAAAGGGCGTCGGACCGGCCTGGGCTTCACCGGGCTCGCCGACGCGCTCGCCGGGTTGAACCTGAAGTACGACAGCGAGGCGGCCCTGATCGCCACCGAGGAGATCATGCGCACCAAGTGCCGCGCGGAGTTCGACAGCAGCATCGACATGGCCATCGAGCGCGGCGCGTTCACCGGCTTCGATCCGGCCATCGAACGCACGTCCGAATTCACCACCATGCTCGCACAGGAACTGCCCGAGGTGCATGGTCGTATGATGAAGCATGGGCGCCGCAACATCAGCCTCAGCACGGTGGCGCCCACAGGTACATTGAGCCTGCTCACGCGCACCAGCAGCGGCATCGAACCAGTGTACATGCTGGGGTACACACGTCGGCGGAAAGTGATGCCGGGTGATAAGAAGGCCGTGGTGAGCTTCACGGACGAGTTGGGCGACCAGTGGGAGGAATTCACGGTGCACCACCCGCGCGTCCTGGACTGGATGCACTCGACCGGGAAGGCTGAGGCCAACGAAAGTCCGTACGCCGGCGCCACCGCGAACGACATCGACTGGCACAAGCGCGTGCGCCTTCAGGCCGTCGTGCAGAAGTACACCACGCATTCCATCAGCAGCACCATCAACCTGCCGTCCACGGCCACCGTGGAAGAGGTCGGCGGGATCTACCTCGAAGCGTGGCGGGAAGGCTTGAAGGGCATCACCGTATACCGTGACGGAAGCCGAAGCGGTGTGCTTGTGGCGGAGAAAAAGGAAGTGCCGGCCGAGCAGCATGCCCACGTCTCCCGGCCTGAGCGCCTGGAGGCGGACGTGCTGCGCTTTCACAACGACACGGAGCCCTGGATCGCGGTGGTGGGTCTGCTCGACGGCAAGCCCTACGAGATCTTCACCGGTAAAGCGAACGGAGGCTTCGAACTGCCCAAGTGGGTCAACAAGGGCTGGGTGGTGAAGCGCAAGGACCTGAAACTGGGCAAGAACATCTACGACCTGGAGTACGCCGATGCGGACGACTACCGCGTGACGGTGCAGGGCCTCAGCCGCACCTTCAACCCCGAGTTCTGGAACTACGCGATCCTGATCAGCAGCATGCTGCGCCAGGGCATGCCCCTTCCACAGGTGGTGGATGTGGTGGCCAACCTGAACCTGTACGATGCCACGCTGAACACTTGGAAGAACGGAGTGGTGCGCGCGCTCGCCCGGTACATTCCCGACGGCACATTGGCCCTGGGCCGCAAGTGCCCCGAATGTGGTGATGCCGAGGGGCTCTACTACGAAGAAGGGTGCCTCAAGTGCAGGAGCTGCGGGCAGAGCAAGTGCGGCTGAGCTGACGACCGTCACCCTGTACCGGACACTCTTGTCCGATTTTTGGGGCATGTGGATGCGCTACGTGCTCGCTGCATTGGTCGTGTGCTTCGTGGCAGGCTCATGGTTCGCCTATCGCGGCACGGGCACGATCCCACGGGCAAGCGAACACGTCCGGCACGGCATGGATGTATGGCAACGCAGCAATTGCACCGCCTGCCATCAGCTGTACGGCCTGGGGGGGTACATGGGTCCGGACCTTACCAACGTGCACAGCGCCAAAGGCGAAGCCCGCATCCGCACATTCGTCCGCTATGGCACCGGCCGGATGCCTGCCCATGACCTGAGCGATGGCGAGCTGGACGCGCTGGTCGCCTTCCTCGCATGGGTGGACGCTTCCGGCCGCAGCCGGGTGTCGGATAGCGCGGTGCATTGGACGGGCACTTATCTCATTCCACCGCAATGAGCTTCACGTTCCGGTGGCATCTCACGCTCGCGCTCGTCCTGCTCCTGCTCGCCCTGCTCCTCGGCGTGCTGGCCGCGTTCGCCTACCTCTTCCCGGTGGTGGGTGATGCCCTGCCCTTCACGCAATTGCGTCCTGCGCACGTATCCGCGGCATTGTTCTGGATCATCACCGGCGCCACAGCGGGCGTGTTGCGCTACAAGGATGATGTCTTCCACCGGGCACCGCATACGCTCCTGCATCGCGCGTTCCTCCTCCTCTGGACAGGCACGCTCATCGCGGTCTTCGCGGCCTACGGTATGAAGCGCTTCGGCGGCCGCGAATACTGGGAGTTCCCTCCCGTGCTCGCACTGCCGCTCCTCGTCGCGTGGCTACTTCTGATGGCGGACTACTTCCGCGCGTGGGTTCGCCGAACGCCGGATCCTCCACTGTACATCTGGATGTGGAGCACCGGGATCGTCTTCTTCCTGATCACCTTCATCGAGCAGAACCTGTGGCAGATACCCTGGTTCCGCGACAACTACATGCGCGAGATCACCGTGCAGTGGAAGTCGAACGGCGCGATGGTGGGCGCATGGAACCAGATGATCTACGGCTCCGCCTTGTACCTGATGACCCGTATCAGCGGTGACGACGGTAGCGCGCGCGGGCCCAAGGCCTTCCTCTTCTGGTTCCTCGGCCTATCCAACCTGATGTTCAACTGGGGGCATCACATCTACAACGCCCCCACCGCGGGTTGGATCCGGCACCTGGCCTACGGCATCAGCATGGCGGAATGGATCCTGCTCATCAACATCATCCGTGGGTTCAAGGCCAAGCTTGACGAGCATCGCCGGCACAAGCACCTGACGACCTACCGGTTCCTGACCGGCGCCGAGCTCTGGGTCTTCCTCAACCTCTTCCTGGCCCTGCTGATGTCCATCCCCGCCATCAACCGCTACACGCACGGCACGCACATCACGGTGGCGCATGCCATGGGTGCGACGATCGGCATCAACACCATGATCCTGCTCGGGTCCATCACCTGGATGCTGGGTGTGGATGCGCGGGCCGGCCATGTACGTTGGATCGAACGCGGCCGTGTACTGGCCATGGCCAGCCTGCTCGTGTTCTGGCTGGCCTTGATCACTGCAGGCCTCATCAAAGGATACCATGCGACCATACTGGGCTCGGAGGACCTCCAGCAGCTCATGCAGGCCGTGGAACCCGCCCTGGTGGTCTTCGCGATCGCCGGCGTCGGGCTGCTCGCCGGCCTCGGCCTCATCGCCGTGCGCCTGCTGGCGGCCATTCCACGATCAGCAGGTGACCCGGCACCAGCCAACTTGCCATGACCCTGTCCCAGCGAACGACAACGAGCCGACCGCCGCTCGCACAGGAAGGACCGTCAGCGTCCGGCCTGGATCGACGTGCCCTGACCGAGGAGATCCTTGCATTGAAGCGCAGCAAGGGGGCGGTCATACTGGCGCACTACTACCAGACCGGGGAGGTCCAGGAACTGGCCGATCACATCGGCGACAGCCTGGCGCTCGCTCAGGCGGCCGAGCGCACCGAGGCATCGGTGATCCTCTTCTGCGGCGTGCACTTCATGGCCGAAACGGCCAAGATCCTGAACCCGCACCGCAAAGTGCTGCTGCCCGACCTGGCGGCCGGCTGTTCACTGGCGGACTCCGCCCCAGCCGATAAGTTCCGCGCGTTCATCGAAGCCCATCCCGACCACGTGGTGGTGAGCTACATCAATTGCAGCGCTGAGGTGAAGGCGATGAGCGACATCATCTGCACCAGCAGCAACGCGGTGCGGGTGGTGAACAGTCTCCCGGCGGACAGGCCCATCCTCTTTGCGCCGGACAAGCACCTGGGTGCCTATGTGCAACGCGTGACCGGTCGCCGGATGCTGCTCTGGGATGGCACCTGCGAGGTGCACGTCAACATCAGCCTCGACAAGTTGAAACTGTTGATGGGCAAGCACCCGGAAGCGAAGCTTATCGCGCATCCCGAGTGTCCCACGCACATCCTCGCCGAAGCGGACCATGTGGGCAGCACCAGCTCACTGCTCGACTTCGTGAAGCGCGACCCCGGCACCGCGTTCATCGTGGCCACCGAAGCGGGCATCCTGTACAACATGCGCGCGGCCGTGCCGCACAAGACGCTCATCCCCGCCCCCGCCTTCGCCGACAATGAATGCGCGTGCAGCGAATGCCCTTACATGAAGCTGAACACGCTGGAGAAGATGCGCGACGCACTGCGGCATGAGGCGCCGGAGATCGTGCTCGACGAGGAGGTCCGCCTGCGCGCACACCGCGCGCTGCGCCGCATGCTTGAACTGGGATGAGCACACCGCTGGACGTGATCGTGGTGGGCGGCGGCATCGCCGGCATGACCTACGCCACTCAATTGGCGGATCAAGCCGGGGAACGCCCCGTTCGCATCCGCATCCTTTCGAAGGCCGCGGTGCAGGTGAGCAACTCCTTCCAGGCCCAGGGTGGCGTGGCCGCCGTGATGCGCACGGAGGACTCGTTCGCGGACCACGTGCGCGACACCCTGGCGGTTGGTGGCGGTCGCAACGACGCCGATGTGGTGCGCCTGGTGGTGCAGGAAGGTCCCGCCCTCATCCGCGGGCTCATCGGGCTGGGCGCCCATTTCGACAAGGAGCCCGGCGGCGCCCTGCAACTGGCACGCGAAGGGGGTCACAGCACCGCACGTGTGGTGCATCACCGCGATCGCACCGGCGAAGAGATCGTGCGCGTGCTGCAACAGCGCGTGAACGGGACGCCGACCATCACCGTGATACCCGACCAGCGCGCCATCGACCTCATCCTTGAAGGCGAAGGCACCGAACAGCGCTGCATCGGTGTGCGTGCGGTGGACCTGCGCACGGGAGACATCACCGATCACTTCGCACACGCGGTCGTGCTGGCGACCGGAGGTGCGGGCCAACTCTACGAGCACACCACCAATCCACCGGGCGCCACAGGCGATGGCATCGCCATGGGCATCCGTGCCGGTGCGCGCACGCGCGACATGGCCTTCGTGCAATTCCATCCCACCGCCTTGTACACCGGCAAGCGCGGCACCGCGAACCTGATCAGCGAAGCTGTGCGGGGCGCGGGTGCACGACTGCTCGGGGCGGACAAGCAACCCTTGATGGCCGGCGTTCACCCCATGGGCGACCTCGCACCCCGACATATCGTGGCCCGCGCGATCCACCGCGAGATGGTACGCGCCGGCGTGGACCATGTGTGGCTCGATGCAGGTCCCATCGGCATCCAACGCTTCACGCATGAATTCCCTGGCATCGCGCTGCAATGCCGCGATGCGGGACTTCTGCCCGGCCGCGACCTGCTGCCGGTGATGCCCGCCGCGCACTACATGTGCGGTGGTCTGCGTACCGACGACCGCGGCCGGACATCGATCGCAGGGCTCTTCGCGCTGGGGGAATGCGCGGGTAGCGGTCTTCACGGAGCGGACCGCCTTGCATCGAACTCACTGCTTGAAGCCCTGGTGATCCCCAAGCGCGCGGCGGAAGCCACGTGGGAAGCCCCCCATGAGGAGACCATCCCCGCCCCGCGCACGATCGCGCACGACCGGCTGGCCAAGCGGCCGGTTGAGTTCGTTGGTCGCGCCATGAACGCGCTGACGCACGGCATGACCCTGCATGCGGGCATCGTGCGGAACGAGAAGGGACTGGAGAGCGCGCTGCGCGTGATCAATTGCATTGAACGGCAATTACAGCCCATCTGGCATCGCCGACGCTGGTCGCCCGGCCTGATGGACCTGCGGGACCTGCTGGTGGTGGCGCGCAGCGTGGTCGAAGCCGCGGTGCGCGAGCCCGTCAGTATTGGAGCGCACTATGTGGAGGACATGGAGACCATCGGTGCACTCCAACTGCCCGGGTGAATCACCACGCATACCTGTACCGCATGACCCACCACGCGACCGGAGTAGCACACGCTCAATGCACCTCCCCCGGATCGATCACCGCATCATCACGCCGCTCGTCCAGGATCCTCAGTAGAACACCTCACCAAAGTGGTGCAAGTGCGTCCGCAGACTATCCACATGCACGTCGCTCGGCGTGTCCGGGAGGCGCTTGATCATGCCCATCAACGGGATCAGGTAGGTATGCAACGCCTCGTGGGCCTCACCATCCATCGTGCAGCGCTCGAAGATCATGGCCATGCGGGCGTTGAGGGAGTCACGCAGGAGCGGACCGTTCAACCCGTTCCCGGGATAACCATCCACCAGCGCCTGCATGCCATGAACACCCTCTGTGGTCTCGGGGTTGGCCTGCCAGCGCGCGCTATCCACCGCAGCGGTACCACTGCCCTGTGCAGGATCGTCATGCCGATGCCCGGTCATCGCATCGCCACCGCAACCGAGGAGCAGCACGGATCCGATGAGCATGCTGCCGAAGATGGATCGTCCGTTCATGGAGCCAAAGTGAACACAAGGGCACGCAGCCACGCATGATGCCCGTCAGCCTTCGCCGCTGGGTACGACCGGACATTCGCGCCATGACCCTTCCCTTCGGCTCTGGATCGACGGGGCCGCACACCTTTCACATCCCGGTAATGGGCCTGGGCTACACCATCGACACCCCGTTGAAGGTGGCCCATCTCGGCATCTCGTCCGTGGTGTCCATCATCGAGGACGAGCTCATCGAACGGATGCGTGCGCACCACGCGGCCGTGAACGACGAGGCGTACGAGGCCATCCCCAAGCCTTCACCCGACCACCGCGCGCGCCGCATCACGGCCTACCTGGACCTGTTGCAGCGGCTGGTGGAGCGCAACACGGCGCGGGTGCGGGCCACGCCGTTGGCCCCCGGTTCGGAGAGCGCCTCGTACTTCGAGCTGTTGCCACCGGGATCACCCTTGCAGCAACGGTACCACCAGGTGATGGCCATGGCGCCGGGCCTCGAGCGGGAGACGGCGGAGGAGGCCTTGCGGGAACGCATCACGCCGGGTGCCATCGATGTGAACATCATGGCCAAGATCGATCCCACGAACTACGGACCGGACGGCGTGCCCCTGCCCGACGAATTCTGCGATGCCATGGCCGCCTTCCGCGGGTTCGCCAACAGCACGCTCAGCTCCGCCGTGGTGCTCAGCGCGGGCTACAACCCCAGGCTCTACAACTACATCGCGCAGTTCGCCAACTTCCTGCCCGATGCGGAGGGGAAGCTGCGCAAGAAGGTCATCCTCAAAGTGAGCGACCTGCGTTCGGCCCAGGTGCAGGGGCGCCTGCTGGCGAAGAAGGGCGTGTGGGTGTCCGAGTTCCGGATCGAATCGGGCCTCAACTGCGGCGGGCATGCCTTCGCGACGGACGGCCTGCTGATGGGGCCGATCCTGCAGGACTTCGCCGAACACCGGAACGCTCTGGCCTTGGAGTTGTACACCACCTGCAACGAGGTGCTGGCGGGCCTGGGCAAGGCGGTGTTCCAGGAGCTGCCGCCGCAGCGCATCACCGCACAAGGCGGCATCGGCACGGCGGCGGAGGACCGCTTCCTGCTGGAGCACTACGGTGTGGACGGCACCGGATGGGGCAGTCCCTTCCTGCTGGTGCCCGAGGCCACCAACGTGGACGAGGCCACCCTGCACCAGCTCACCCACGCACGCCCCGAGGACTTCTTCCTCAGCAACGCCTCGCCGCTGGGCGTGCCCTTCCACAACTTCAGGCTGAGCAGCTCGGAGCAGCAACGGCTGGCCCGTATCGCCAAGGGACGGCCGGGCAGCCCGTGCTACAAGGAGTTCCTCAGCAGCAACACCGAGTTCACCGAGCGGCCCCTCTGCACCGCCTCGCGCCAGTACCAGCATCTGAAGCTGCAGCAGCTGCGCGCCACCCTCACCGATCCCATTGCGCTGGCCCGCGAAGAGGCGGCCGTCATGGACAAGGACTGCCTGTGCGAAGGACTGGGGGCCGCTGCGTTGCTGAAGTCGGGACTTTCCCCGGCGCATAAGCTGGAAGCCGTGGCCATCTGTCCCGGACCGAATACCGCCTACTTCAACAAGGTTGTTTCCCTGCGCACCATGGTGGACCACATCTATGGACGCACCAACCTGCTGGCCGGGGTGGAACGGCCCCACATGTTCATCAAGGAGCTGGGGCTCTACGTGGACCACTACAAGCGCGAACTGGAGCGCTGCGCCAGTGAAATGAACGCGAAGCAACGCCGCCGCCTCACCACCTTCCGGGACAACCTGCTGGAGGGCATGCGGCACTATGGCGCGCTGGTGCAGAGCGCCTTCGCCGATGCGGCCCAGGATGCGGAACGCTTCCGCGCGGCCTTGGAGCAGCAGGCCGACGAGGTGCGTGCGCTGCTCCTTCCAGATGCCCAGCCCGTGGCCTGACAACGACCGAACACCTGCCTACCCATGCACAAGACATCCTGGGCCGAGCCCTTCAAGATCAAGATGGTCGAACCCCTCTTCATGACCACGCGTGAACAGCGCGTGAAGGCCATTGAGGAAGCGGGCTACAACACCTTCCTGCTGCCCTCCGAGCTGGTCTACATCGACCTGCTCACGGACAGCGGCACCAGTGCCATGAGCGACCGGCAGTGGGCAGGGCTCATGCTCGGCGATGAGGCCTATGCGGGCAGCCGCAACTACTACCACCTGGAGGATGCGGTGAAGAAGTTCTACGGCTATACGTACCTCGTGCCCACCCACCAGGGACGCGGCGCGGAGAACATCCTCTCGCAGATCCTGATCAAGCCCGGCGACATCGTGCCCGGCAACATGTACTTCACCACCACCAAGCTCCACCAGGAGCTGGCGGGAGGCACCTTCGTGGACATCATCGTGGATGAGGCGCACGATCCGCGGAGCACCTTCCCCTTCAAGGGCAACGTGGACCTCGCCAAGCTGCAGCGCGTCATCGACGAGCACGGCGCGAAGAAGATCCCCTACGTCTCCATCGCCACGACGGTGAACATGGCCGGCGGGCAGCCCATCTCCCTGGCCAACCTGAAGGCCCTGCGGGAACTGACCGCGAAGCACGGCATCCGCATCATCCACGACATGACGCGCGTGGCCGAGAACGCGTACATGATCAAGCTGCTGGAGCAGGGACAGGCCGACCGCAGCGTGGCGGAGATCGTGCTTGAGATCTGCTCGCTCACCGACGGCGCCACCATGAGCGCCAAGAAGGACGCGCTGGTGAACATCGGCGGCTTCATGGCCACCAACGAGTGGGACGTGTTCGAGGAGGCGCGGAACAGGGTGGTGATCTACGAAGGACTGCACACCTACGGCGGGCTGGCCGGACGGGACATGGAGGCCATGGCCATCGGCATTGAGGAGAGCGTTCAGGACGACCACATCCGTGCGCGTGTGGGGCAGGTGTTCTACCTCGGGCAAAAGCTCATCGACATGGGCATCCCCATCGTGCGTCCCGTGGGCACGCACGGCATCTTCCTGGATGCAAAGGCCTTCCTGCCGCACCTGCCGCAGCTCGCCTTCCCCGCGCAGGCCCTCGCCGCCGAGTTGTACATCGACAGCGGGGTGCGCGCCATGGAGCGCGGCATCGTGAGCGCCGGTCGCGACAAGACCACCGGCGACCACTGCTACCCCGAGCTGGAGCTGGTGCGTCTCACCATCCCGCGCCGCGTGTACACCCAGGCCCACATGGACGTGGTGGCCGAGAGCGTGCAACGCGTGTACGAGCGCCGCGACCGCATCACCGGCCTGAAGATGACCTACGAGCCGAAGTACCTGCGCTTCTTTCAGGCACGGTTCGAGCCGCTGGGGGCGTAACGACGGCCGCTCAGTCGCAGTTCTCCGCCTCCAGGATGAAATAACCCTGGCGGTGAATGTTGGTCTCGCGCGGACATGGCAGCATCGCTCCCTCCAAGCTGTTCGTTCAGTGATGTCGTACGCAACGGGGTGCCTACACCTTCATGGCCTGCACATCGCAGCGGGAGTTGTCCACCTTCTCCAGTGTGATGGTCTGGTCGCCCTGGGGCAGCTTCCACACGATGCTGGCGCCCTGGCGGTAGCCGATCAGCGCGGAGCCGAGCACGGAGAGTATCGAGAGCTTGTTCTGCTTGAGGTCGGCATCGGCGTGCATGACCAGTTGCAGACCGTTCTTGCGACCGGCGGACATGCCCACGTCCACGATGCTGCATAGGCGCACCACATCATGGGGCATCTCCTCCTCCTTGCGCACGTCGGCGGTGTCCAGTTCCATGTATAGCCGGTCCAGGCTGTTGCGTACCTGGATGTCGGGTGCGGTGTGGCCGATGATCCAGGAGCGCATCAGGTCGCGCTCCTTCTCGGAAACGATCAGGCGGGGGTTCTCCATGGTCAGATGCGTTTGAGTTCGTCGATGATGGCGCGCAGGCTGGAGCGTGCGTCGCCGAAGAGCAGCCGGCAGTTGGCGCGGTCGAAGAGCAGGTTCATCTCCCCGGAGTAACCCGTGGCCATGCCGCGCTTGAGCACGATGACCTGCTTGGCGGCGTAGGCCCGGATGATGGGCATGCCGTGGATGGAGGAGTTAGGGTCCGTTTCCGCAGCGGGGTTCACCACGTCGTTGGCGCCGATCACCAGCACCGCATCGTAGCGGTCCATCACGTCGTTCACGTCCTCCATGGCGATGATCTTGTCATAGTCCACGTTGGCCTCGGCCAGCAACACGTTCATGTGCCCGGGCATGCGGCCCGCCACGGGATGGATGATGTAGTGCACGGTGGCGCCCATGCGCTCCAGCATCACCTGCATCTCCTGGCACAGGCCCTGGGCCTGGCTCACGGCCATGCCATAGCCGGGCACGATGGCCACCTGCTTGCTGAAGGCCAGCAGGGAGGCGGTCTCCGGCGCGCTGATCGGACGGATGTCCTGCTCGCGGTCGCTGGTGCCCGTGTCGCGCTTGATCACGCCGGCCAGCACGCTGCGCAGGGTGCGGTTCATGGCCCTGCTCATGGCCACTGTGAGCAGGGAGCCCGTGGCGCCCACCAGCACGCCGCCGATGAGCATCACCGTGTCGTGGAAGAACATGCCGGCCAGCAGGGCCACCAGGCCGTGCAGGGCCACCAGGAAGCAGATGAGCACCGGCATGTCCGCGCCACCGATCGGCAGGGTGAAGAGGGCGCCGTAGAGGAGCGCGAGCACCGCGATGATCACCAGCAGGGTGGTGAAGGGCATGATGGGCGTGGGCGCCAGCATGTACACGGCGAACAGCGCCGCCATGGACCACAGCAGGACCCGCGCGGCCAGGATGTGCACCGGTCTCGCTTTCGGCAGCTTTCTGCCTTCCAGTTTGGAGTGCGCCACCAGACTTCCGGTGAAGGCCACGCCCCCGAACACGGCGCTCAGCAGCAGCAGGCCGCCGGTCATGCGCATGTCATCGCCAATGGGGTGTGCGATGCCTTCGATCAGCGCGATCACCACGGCGGCCAGGCCACCGAAGCCGTTGAGCATGGCCACCAGCTGCGGCATGCCGGTCATGGGCACGCGCACGGCCATCACCCGGCCGATGAGGCCGCCGGCGACCAGCAGGCACACCACCAGCACGATGTTGAAGGTGCCGGCACCCGCAGCGGGGTCGTATGACTTGATGGTGACACCGATCAGGGCGACCACCACGCTCAGGGCGGCCACCGCGTTGCCCAGCACGGCGCGTGCCGGGTCGCCCATGAACTTCAGGCCGAGGATGAGACCGATGGTGGCGATGAAAAAGAGGAATTCCATGGAGGAAGGGATGGCTGTGTCGCGCCGGTCAGCACCGGCGCAACGATGAATGGGTATGCGGCTGGATCAGGGGTTCCTCGGCGCCTTCTTCTTGTTCACCTGGAACATGGAGAGCATGCGGTGCGTGACGAAGAACCCGCCCGAGATGTTCATGGCCCCGAGCAGCACGGCGATGGAGGCGAAGAGCAGCACCCAGATGCGGTCGGGCGGGGTGCTCATCAGCTGGATGAGCCCGCCGAAGAGGATGATGCCGCTGATGGCGTTGGAGCCGGACATGAGCGGGGTGTGCAGGACCGCGGGTACGTTCTTGATCACCTCGAAGCCGAGCAGCAGGCTCATGGCCAGGATGAAGAGTCCGTCGATCCCCGTGATGTGGTAGGTGAGGTCCATGTGATGTAGAAGGGTCAGTTGCCGAGGTAGCGCGCGTTCACCACTTCGCCGTTCTCCACCACGCGGGTGGCCTTGAGGATCTCATCGGCCGGGTTCTCCGCGTTCTTCAGCAGATGCTCGATGAAGGTGGTGTAGTTGTTGGAGAGCAGGAAGGAGGTGGAGTGGGCACAGCCGCACTCGATGGCGGTGGGCCCCAGGATGGTCACCTCGTCGTACATCACGGTGGAGTCCGGCTCGGTGAGCGCACAGTTGCCGCCGGTGGCCGCGGCCAGGTCCACCACCACGGCGCCGGGCTTCATGCCGCGCACCATGTCCTCGGTGATCAGCAGGGGGGCCTTGCGCCCGGGGATCTTGGCGGTGGTGATGATCACATCGGCCTGCGAGGCCTCCGCGTGGATCACCTGCCGGATCCGTTCCAGGTGCTCGGGGGTCTGCTCCACGGCATAGCCGCCCGCCTTGCGGTCCTCCACGGCGCCCTCCACCTCGATGAAGGTGGCGCCCAGGCTCTCCACCTCGGTGCGCGATGCGGAACGCACGTCATAGGCACGCACGATGGCGCCCAGACGACGCGCGGTGGCGATGGCCTGCAGGCCCGCCACACCGGCACCCATGATCAGGAAGCGCGCGGGACGCAATGTACCACCGGCGCTGGTGATCATCGGCACGGTGGCCAGGGAGCGCTCGGCGGCGAGCAGCACGGCCTGGTAGCCGCTGATGGAGGCCACCGAGGAGAGCACGTCCATGGCCTGCGCCAGGGTGGTGCGTGGGATCAGGTCGAGGCTGTGGAGCGTGATGCCGGGCCTGCGGTAGGGGTCCACCACATCGCGCTCGTTCAGCACGTTGAGGAAGCCGATGAAGGTCTTCGGCCCGCCGATGTCCTCCCCGCGGTAATGGCTGTCGTGCCCCAGCACCAGGTCGCATCCGCGCAGGATCTCCTCGCGGTGCTCCACCAGCGTGGCGCCCGCCTGCGCATAGGCCTCGTCGGAGTATCCCGCCGCCCTGCCGGCACCGCGCTGCACGCTCACGCGCAACTGTGCCGATAATCGCTTCACCCCTGCGGGTGCGAGCGCCACCAAGCGGCGGCGCTCACTTTCCTTCAGTACACCCAGGTGCTGCATGCTACGGGAAGATGCCGCGTTCCTTGTAGGTCTTCTCCAGTCGCCGCAGGGCCACGATGTAGGCGCTGTCGCGCCAGTTCACCTTGAACTCCTCGGCGGTGTCCACCACCTGTTCGAAGGCGGTGTCGATCTTCTCCTGGATCATGCCCAGCACCTGGTCGATCTTCCAGATCTCGCTGCGCTTGTTCTGCAACCACTCGTAGTAGCTGCCGATCACGCCGCCGCTGTTGCAGAGGATGTCGGGGATGATGTCCACGCCGTTGGCGCGCAGGATGGCCTCGCCTTCGGTGTCCGTGGGGCCATTGGCGCCTTCGGCCACCACGCTGGCCTTGATGCTGCCCGCATTGGCCGCGGTGATCTGGTTGCCCAGGGCGGCGGGCACCACGATGTCGCACGGCAGGCCGAAGAACTCACCGGGTGCCATGGTGCCGGCCTTGGCGTAGCCGGAGATGCTCCGGTTGTTCGCCTCCACGTGGCGGTTCAGGTCCTCGGGATCGATGCCGTTCACGTTGTGGATGGTGGCGCTGGCGTCCTGCACGGCGATGAGCACGGCCCCTTCCTTGGCCAGGAAGTGTGCGGTCCAGTAGCCCACGTTGCCGAAGCCCTGAACGATGTAACGCATGCCCTGCAGGGGCTTGCCGGTGCGCTTGGACCAGGCCTTCAAGGTGGCCACCACGCCGAATCCGGTGGACCGGTCGCGGCCCTCCAGCCCGCCGGCGCCCAGCGGCTTGCCGGTGACCACGTGCAGGTTGGCGAAGCGCGTGGCGGGCGACTTGGTGCTGGAGTAGGTGTCCGCGATCCAGGCCATGATCTGCGGATTGGTGTTCACATCGGGCGCCGGGATGTCCAGGTCGGGCCCGATGTTGTCGCCCAGCGCATAGGTGAAGCGGCGCGTGATGCGCTCCAGTTCGCTCTTCGAATAGAGCTTGGGATTGATCTCCACGCCGCCCTTGCCACCGCCATAGGGCAGGCCGGCGAGCGCGGTCTTCCACGTCATCCAGATGGCCAGCGCGCGAGCGGAGTCGAGGTCGACCGTCTGGTGGTAGCGCAGGCCACCCTTGTAGGGCCCGAGCGCATTGTTGTGCTGTACGCGGTAGCCGGTGAAGACCTCGATGGTGCCGTTGTCCAGCTTCACGGGGAAGTGGACCACGATCTCGCTGTTGGTCTTGGCCAGGATCTTCCGCACACCCGGGTCCAGGCCCATGATGTCGGCGGCATGCTCGAACTGGTCCATCACGACCTTGTACATGCCTTGTCGATGTTCGGCGGTCTTGACCGCAGTGGTGGGTTGCATGATCTGTTGTTCGTTCAGTTGTTCCTATTGGTAGTGCTCGCAGTGCAGCACGATGCGGTCCGGCATGCGCAGCGCGCAGTGGGCGCGGTGATCGCAGGTGGCGCAAAGCCCCCCGCCGATCGCACCGTTCGATATCGGGTGCGGTGCGCGGGCCGGGCGCTCCGGCACAAGGGGAAGTGCATGCATCTCACAATGCAGCACGGGAGCGGTCGCCTGCTTTTCGAACGTGCAGTTGTCGTGATGTAGACAGTTCGCGCAGAGCGAGGTCTGGATGGTGGTCTTGTTCGGGGGCATGGTTGCGGCTTGCGCCCCCCCTTGCCAAGGCCTGTGCCGCTCGGCCGTCATCCACCGGCACCGACGTGTGCGGTCATGCGCGATCCACTGGAACGCAGCAGCTTATCGTGTACGCGGCATCTTTGGTGCGACGGTAGCACCATGGCGGCGGGGCGTTCCGCTCCGGGGAGTAATACCCCGGTCGGGGCGGATCACCCCAGCCCTTTCAGCTTCTCGCGAAGGGTCTTTCGGTCGATGCCCAGCACCTCGGCGGCCCGGGTCTTGTTCTGGCCGGTGGACTCCAGCACGCGCAGGATGTGATGGCGCTCCAGCTCGGCCAGGCTCACCAGCGCGTTGGACGCCGTGGTCTGCGGTGCCGGCATCTTCATGTGCGCGGGCAGGTCGTCCATGTCCACGGCCCCATCCTTCAGGATCACCAGCCGGTGCACCAAGTGTTCCAGCTCGCGCACGTTGCCGGGCCACGGGTAGCCGGCGAAGGTCTCCAGGATGCGCGCCGGGATGCGCAGGGGCTTCTTGCCCAGTTCCTTGCTGAACTTGTGGTTGAAGTGGTCCACCAGCAGGGGAATGTCCTCCGCGCGCTCGCGCAGGGGCGGCAGGTGGATGTTGATCAGGTTCAGCCGGTAGTAGAGGTCCTCGCGGAAGCTGCCCTGCCGGATCATCGCGAGCAGGTCGTTGTTGGCGGCGGAGATCAGGCGCACGTTCACGTGCTGCGGCTTGGTGGCGCCCAGCATGGTGATCTCCTTGTCCTGGATGGCGCGCAGCAATTTGGCCTGCACAGCGGGCGAGGCATTGCCGATCTCGTCCAGGAAGAGGGTGCCGCCGTCCGCGGCCTGGAAGAAGCCGACCCTGCTGGTGGTGGCCCCGGTGAAGGCGCCCTTCATGTGGCCGAAGAGCTCGCTCTCCAGCAGCTGGTCCGGGATGGCGCCGCAGTTCACCGCGATGAAGGGGGCGGCCGCGAAGGCACTGTTGTAGTGGATGGCGCGCGCCACCATCTCCTTGCCCGTTCCGCTTTCGCCGGTCACCAGCACGGTGGCGCGGTTGTTCCGCGTGCGCTCAATGATGCGGTACACCTCCTGCATGGCGGGCGAACGGCCCAGGATGCCGTGGAAGCTCTCGCGCACCTCCTCCGGCGCGGGGGCTTCAGGCGTGCGTGCGGCCAGGGAGCTCAACACGCGCTCCACCGCCTCCCGCAGTTCCTCCTGCGTGAAGGGCTTCACGATGTACTCCACCGCGCCCAGCTTCATCACCTGCACGGCGTCCTCCAGCTTGGGGTATCCGGTGATCACCAGCACGGGAACGTGCGGGAAGTGCTCGCCCATGTAGCGCACCAGCTGGATGCCGCTCACCTCGGGCATGTTCAGGTCGGTGATCACCAGGTCCACCGGACCTTGCTCCAGCACCGTGATCGCATCCACCACGTTGTTGGCGGTGAACGGGGTGAGGCCCATGGCGTTGATGCTGCGGCGCAGCAGCTCCAGCATGTCGCGGGCATCGTCCACCAGCAGGACCGACGGGGAGGAGGTCGCGTTCATGCCGCAGGCAGGGTGATGATGAAGGTGGCGCCTTCGCCCGGCGCGCTCTCCACACGGATGTCGCCACCATGACCCTTGATGATGCCGTGCACCACCGAGAGGCCCAGGCCCGTGCCCACGCCGGGCGGCTTGGTGGTGAAGAAGGGCTGGAAGATCTTCCGCAGATGTTCCGGCGCGATGCCGTGACCGGTGTCACTCACGCTTAGCTCTACACGTCCGTCCGCCACGTCCGTGGCGATGTGCAGGCGACCGCCCGGCGGTGTGGCCGCCACGGCGTTCAGCACCAGGTTGGTGAGCACCTGTTCGAACTGCACGCGGTCCAGCCGCACAGGCGGCAGGGTTGTGGTGAACTCCGTCCGCAGCTCCAGCCGGGCCTCGTCCACCTGGCGGCGCAGCAGGCGCAGCACGCCCTCCACCACGGTGTTCAGGTCCTGCTCGCGGAACTGGCTGGGCATCTCGCAGCTGAAGTACATCAGGCGCTTCACCACCTCGCGGCCGGTGAGGGCCGAATCGATGATGCGTTGCAGGTCCTCGCGGCGCGCGGGGTCGCGTTCACCGGCCATGAGCAGCTCGGCATAGCCCAGCACGTTGCCCAGCGGCGTGTTCAGCTCGTGGGCGATGCCGGCGGTGAGCTCGCCCAGCACGGTCAGGCGGTCCTGCTGCAGCATGCGTGCCTCGAAGAGGCGCTGGCGCTCGCGTTTCTCCTGGCGTTCCACGATGGTGGCCACCTCCGCTGCGAGCTTTTCGAGCAGCAGTTCCTCCTCCGGCAGGAACACCGGGGCCATGGTGCTGGACCGCTGCGACGGATAGCCGACCCGCAACGTGCCGCGCGTTTCCCCTTCGATGCTGATGGGCTGCTGGAGCGCGGGGCCTTCGGGATGCTCCAGCCCGTAATTGCGGCCATCCAGTTCCAGGCTCACCCACAGGTCATCGGGCCGCTGCCAGCCCTGGGGGATGGTGCGCACGATCGCCACCAGCATCGGCTCCAGCCCCAGCTCCTGGGTCTGTGCGATGCGCGCCACGGCGTACAGGCAGCCCAGCTCCTTGATGCGCTCGCGCAACCGCTCGTCCGGACCGCCCGCAATGACCAGCGGTGTTCCCGTTCCCCCCATGGGGCAAAGGTAGGCGGGCACCAAGGCGCTCAGTCCCCGGCCAGCAAGCCGTGCAAGCGGTCGATGCGTTCCAGCTGCTCCTCGGTGGCCACGGCCTGGATGCGGGGGAAGAGCACGCGTTCCTCGAAGCGGATGTGCGCATCCAGCTCGTCCTCGATCCGTGTAAGGTTGCGCAACGGATCGTCCGTGGACAGGAAGAGGCGCGTGAGCCTGCGGTGCTCGTTGATGGCGCGCTTCACCAAGGCATCTCCCCCACCCAGCACCGGGAACACGACCTCCTCTTCGATGGCGAAATGTGGCAGGAGATGGCGGTGGTAGAACGCGACACCGCTCCGCATCTGCGCGATGGGGTCGTGTCCCTCGGCCAGGGCACGCCGGATCCGCCAGCAGAAAAGAAGCCCTTCATGGTGCTCCCGGCTCACCGGCCGCAGCAGCGCGTGCCGTTCAAGCGGTGGCATGGCGCAGCTCCTTCTCCAGCGCTTTGGCGCGTGGGAAGAGGATGTTGTTCTCCAGGTGGATGTGGCGATGCAGGTCCTCCTCGAACTCGCGCAGCATGGCGTAGGCCGTGCCATAGGTCGTGCAGCCGTCGGGCGGGTTGGTGTAGTTGCCGCTCAGTTCGGCGATGCGGCGGAAGCGCTCACCCTCGGCATCGTGCTCATGCTCCATCATGGCGATGGGGTTCTCCACGGTACCGAAATGCGGTGAGGGAGCGGGCAGGTCGTGCGACCGGGCCTTCTCCAGTTGGTTGATGAAGGGAAAGAGGACCAGCTCCTCCTTCTTCATGTGGGCGGCCATGGCCTGGGCGCAGGCCTGGAATTCCTCGCGGATGGCGAAGAGCTCCGGGTGGCGGTCCCCATGCACCGTGCAGAGCTTGTTGAGGAACTGCATCAGGGTGATGGAGCGGGCATCCACGTAGCGGTGATGCACGCGCTCGATGTGCTCGATCAAGCGGCTCAGGGGCCAGTGCTTCACATCATCCCCCGCGCCGCCATCGCGTTCAATGGCCTGGCGGATCTCGGCCTCCAGGGTGTCCGGTGCGATGGCCTTGGCCCGGCATACCTCGGCAATGGTGCGGCCACCCTTGCAGCAGAAGTCGATGCCATGGGCGTTGAAGACGGCGGCGGTGCGGTAGTCATCGGCAACGATGGAGCCGACGGTCCGGTCGAGGGTGAAGGGGGTGGACATGGTGTTGAAGCGCTTTCAGGTATGACACAAATAAATGGACATCCTTGTCCGTATATGTATGACATGCGTCATCCTTGCACGGTGGTGACACGGACCAGCCGGATGCCGAGGATGACCAGTGCAGCCACCTTCACCACCTCACCGGCCACGTAGAGGAGATGCAGGTGCGATGGTCCCGGCAGGTGACCATGGATGGCGAGCAGAGCGCGTTCGTCGAGGGCCGGCAGCAGCCAGAGGCTTTGGACGATGAGGACGAGCACGGGCAGCATGATGAGCCCGCGGGGTGGCCAGGCCACCCGGCGCCACAGCAGGTCGGCGAGCACGGCCACGGCCAGCGCCCATTCCACACGGTTCAAGGCCTGGAACACGAGCCGCCCGATGCCGAGGCCGATCGGCAGGGTGACGCCGTGGGCGCGGAACTTCAGCCAGGCCTCCATGAAGCTGATGGCGCACACGAAGCCCACCCACACGAAGACACAGATGAGGGCGATGGGGTGGTGCAGCCGGTAGCTCACTGGATGAAGTAGAACAAGGCGAAGCCGGGGAAGGTGATGAGCAGGGCCCATACCCAGGCGGAGATGCCCTTGGGCGTATCCGAGCCGGTGACCAGGAAACCATCGGCGCGCTCGTGCATGGCGTCAGGTGTGGTTCGGGAGGCAGGCTCAAAGGTTAGTTCTGGACAAATGTATCCGCATTACAGATGGACCGACCTCATTGTCGTTCCCCAGGGTCGCGCTTGGATGCCGTTGCTCCATCCCGGAGCCCGGCTCAACGCTTCAGGATGATCTTCTCAAGGGGTACGCCGTCCACCACCACGTGCAGGGTGGTACCCTCCAGCATGCGGCGCAGGTCCGCGCGCACCTTGGCGAACTGGTCGTGCAGCGGGCAGGGCTTGCGGGCATCGCAGGCATCAAGGCCAAGGCCGCAGCCCTTGTAGACGGAGTCGCCATCGATCAGGTCCACGATGCGGCTGATGCGGATCTTCTTCGCCTGTTCGGGTGTGATGAGGAAGCCGCCGTTGGGTCCGCGCTGCGAATCGATCAGCCCGCCTTCCACCAGCTTGCGCAGCACCTTGGCGGTGAAGGCCTCGGGTGATCCGGTGCGTTCGGCCACTTCATGCAGGCCCAACCGCTCGCCCGTGCGGCCGCTGGAGGCGATGCACATGGCGGCGCGGATGCCGTATTCACAGGCCTTGGAGAACATGCGGTGATCGTTCGGTGCGTGAAAATACATGGCCACCCTGTTCGCCGAAGGTGAGCAGCATCAGTCCTGCGGCCATGACGCGTTGAGCCCGGTGCGGCGAGGCGCCAATGCGCGCACCTTGGTCCGGTGGGTTGATGTCCATCCGGCGAAGCACCGAAGGCATGGGACCGTTCCGTGCACTTCGGTCCGTTCACCAGGACCGGTCAGGCGCACGCCGCATGGCGACGGTCCTCAGCGTTCAAGCAAACGCATCATCCCCGCTTTGTTGCGGATGTGGATCTCCTTGCCTTCGAGTCCGATGATCCGCCGCCGTTGAAGGTCGGCGAGGGTACGGATCACGCTTTCGTAAGTGGTGCCTGCAGCGTTGGCGATATCCTGTCGTGAAAGCGTGAAGGCCAGCTTGCTCCGGACCTTGTCGTCGAACCCGAAGGTCTCCATGTTCAGGCTCAGCACTTTGACCACGCGCTGGGTCACGTCCATGGTCATCATGTCGCGCATGTGCCGGTCGAGCCGCCTCATCTCCTCGGCGAAGAAGAGGAGAAAGTGATAGGTGAATGCCGGGTTCGACCTGAGCGCCTCCAGGAAGAGCCCCATCGGGATGCTGTTCACCGTGGTCCCGGTGAGCGCGACAGCACTGGCCGTGTACATGGGCGCGTCCCCGATGGCGCGATGGCCCAGCACTTCACCATTGGTCACGAGGCGGACGATGCGGTCCGGACCCTGGCCGATGCGTGCGATCACCTTCACCCTTCCATGATGCACCATGAACATGCGCTCAGCCTGTTCACCAGCGCTGTAGATGCGCCCTCCCTTGGGGAACGACAGCACTTCATTCTGCCCGCGCAGTCGCTTCTTCCAAGCTGCGGTGCAATGCCGTTCGATCAGCTCGGCAAGCCGCAGATGGTGTTCGTCATGAACCGTACCATGTGCCATGGCGCAAAGCTATCCGGGACCACCGCACCTCCTGCGCCGCTTGTCCCACGGGCACTTCAAAGCATTTATGATATATATCATACTTTTGAGCGTACCACCAGGACCACATTCGTCACCATGAACCAGGGAACCATACGCCATCTCTGCTCCTGCATTCCCATTGCGCTTCTCCTCTGGCCACTGGCCGTGGGGGCACAATGCACCACCACCAATGCGACCTCGTGCCAGTGCCCTCAGGGGCAGGGCACGAACTGCGATCTGCTGCCGGACATGACCACCTCCTGGTACGCGGCGCTCAACTACCTGAGCGGCCCCAACGAAGAGACCGGACGGATCTACGTGACGAGCTCTACCCCGAACATCGGGTATGGACCGCTGGAGGTCCGCGGGGTCGACCTCGACGGATACAGGCGCTTCGTATGCGGCATCGACACCTTCGAGGTGTACGACCCCTCTGCATCGCAGCAGTTCGCCTGTCCGAACGGCGGTACGGCCAAGCAGCTCACCACCCAGCGGGTCTTCCATAAGAACGGGGCGACGATGACCTCCACGGAGCATGTGATGCCGCAGGGAATGACCTACCACCCCACCCACGGGCACACGCACTACGACCAGTGGGGCATTTTCAGCCTGCGGATGCAGGAGAGCGGCGTAACCGACCCGCGCCAATGGCCCATTGTCGGCCAGGGCTACAAGCTCGGATTCTGCCTGATGGACTACCACAGCTGCAACGCCAGCGCCGCCAACCACCACTGCAAGGACGACAATACCGTGTACAACGCAGGCACCACGCTCTACGGTCCTGACTTCCCGAACCTCGGCCTCGGCGGCCCCTACGGATGCAGCATGGTGCGCCAGGGCATATCGTCCGGGTATACGGATGTGTACAGCGAATACCTGGACGGCATGTGGATCGACATCCCCACCGGAACGTGCAATGGTGACTATTGGATCGTGATGGAGGCCGACCCCCTGAACGTTGTGGTGGAAGCCAACGAGAACAACAACTGGACGGCCGTCCCCTACACACTGACGGCACAACCATCCACATCGCCCGTGTCCAGGATCCTCTGCGATGAGCAGGCCTATGTGTGCTCCGGTGAACAGGTGCGCCTGCGGGCCACACCGGGAACCTCGTACCTGTGGTCAACAGGCGCCACCAGCAGCAGCATCATGGCGGGCCCCGGGACATACACGGTCTCCGTGACCAGTTACTGCGGCACCGCCACGTCCGCGCCGTTCACCGTGACCGCCCTGCCGCAACCCATCGCACCCGACGCATCGGATGTCACCATCTGCGAGGGCGAACAGGCCACGCTCATCGCCACCGGCAATGACCCGCAATGGTTCGACCAACAGGGGGATCCGCTGGGCAGCGGGTCATCGTACACCACACCGGCGCTGTACGCCAGTGCCATCTATCAAGTAGCCGACCGGGTGACCGAACAGGGAACCACCTCCTTCGGCGGTAAGCCGAACAACAGCGGTGGTGGTGGGTACCATGCCGGTGGCGAAGCGCTCAAGTTCAATGCGCTGGCGTCGTTCCACCTGACCTCGGTGAAGGTCTACGCCGGAAGCGCGGGCTATCGGACCATCGAGCTGATCGATGCCATCGGTGTGCTACGCGCCTCCCGGACGGCCCTGATCCCGGCAGGTGAGTCGCGCGTGTACCTTGATTGGGACGTTCCGCCCGGCAACAACTACCTCATCAATGTGAGCGGCACGGCGGATCTGTGGCGCAGCACATCGGGCGCCAGCTATCCCTATGCCATCGCATCGGTCGTCACCCTCACCGGCGCATCGAGCGGAACGACCAACTACCCCTACTTCTACGACTGGGAGGTGGAGGTGGGCGGTGGCAGCTGCCTGAGCGCGATGACCACGGTGAACGTTGCCGTGGAGGTCTGCACAGGAATGTCCGAACCGCTGGTCCTGCGCGGCTTCGAGGTCTTCCCGAACCCGAACGATGGGCGCTTCTCCGTCCGGTTGCACCTGTTGCGGGACCAGGACGTTCAGCTCGAGGTAAGGGACGCGCTGGGCCGCATCGTGCAGGCCGAGCGCTTCGCGGCCAACAGCGGACAGGTGGACCGCGCGCTCGACCTGTCGGGATCGCCGGCAGGTGTGTATACGCTGACGATGCATGTGCAGGGTCGGCAGTTCATGCGCCGGGTGGTGGTGGAGTGATCCCCTGCGACGATGAACACGACGGCAACGCTCCACCGGTACGCGCGATGGCGCGTGGGCACGCTTGTCGGTGTGCATGTGCTCTTCATCGCGCACTTCGTCCATTGGAAGTTGAAGGGGCGGACGCTCGCGCCGCTGGAGTTCAACGAGGTGCTGTACACCGTCCATCAAGGGATCGTGACCGCAGGGTTCCTGTTGATGGCCATGGTGATGGCCGGCACCTTGGTGTTCGGGCGCTTCTTCTGCTCCTGGGGTTGCCACATACTCGCCCTGCAGGACGCGGCCGGCTGGATCCTGGACAAGCTGGGGATCAAGCGCCAGCCCATCCGGTCGCGTGCCTTGGTGTGGGTGCCCGTGGCCGTGATGTTCTACCTCTTCATCTGGCCTCAGTTGCTGCAACTGTGGCACGGTTCGGCACCGCCGGCCATGCACGTGGTGGAAGCCGGAGGCTCGCGCTGGTCCTCGTTCACCACGGACGACATGTGGCGCAATCTGCCACCGCCCGAAGTGGCCGTGCTCACCTTCTTCGTGTGCGGCTTCGTCATCGTGTACCTGCTCGGCAGCCGGGGCTTCTGTTTCCAGGCATGCCCGTACGGCGCGCTGTTCAGCCTGGCCGACCAACTGGCGCCGGGACGCATCGTGCTCGCCAGGGACTGCTCGCAATGCGGGCTATGCACCAAAGCCTGCTCGTCGGACATCCTTGTGCATCGCGAGCTCGCACAGCACGGCATGGTCACCAATCCACGCTGCCTGAAGGACCTGGATTGCGTGGCCGCCTGCCCGGAGAACGCCGTTCAGTTCGGCTTCCGCATGCCGCCGCTGTTCCGCAAAGGGCACCCGATGGGTTCCTATGGCGGGCGTTACAGCACCACCCTGGGGGAGGATGTGTTCCTGGCCGCGGGCTTTCTGATCGCCATGCCGGTGTACCGGGGCCTGTACGACATGGTGCCCTTCCTGCTCGCGGTGGCGCTCGCCCTCTGCACTTCGTGGCTCTTCGTACTGGGGTACCGCCTTGTGCACAGGAGCGCCGTCCAATTCCGCAGCACCACGCTGAAGATGGACCGCGCGTTGCGCCCGGCGGGCCATGCCTTCTCGATCCTCATCGCGCTCCAGGCGCTGTTCTTCGCGCACAGTGCCTGGGTACAGGCCCACACCTGGCTGGGCAAGCGGGGGTTCGCACAGGTGGCCGCCGGGCAGGCGGGAACAGCTGAAGCGAACACGGCCATCGGTCACTATGAAATGGCGCTGCGTTACGGCCTCAAGGCCCCGATGGACCACCGCTTCGAACTCGCCTCACTGCACGTTCGGGTGGGTGATGTTCAGCGCAGCATGGACCTGCTGCGCGGGATCATCGTGGAGGATCCCGGCCACGCCGAGGCGCGGTACCGGCTCGGTGAACTGATGAACGCGCAGGGTGACCGGGATGGGGCCATGCACCAATGGAAGGAGAACCTGGCGCTTGGCGAAGAACGCTCAGGCACACAGCGCCGTGCCGCATTGGTGCGCTCAGCCATGGGGCTCGGAGCGGCCTGTGAGGCGATGGGCGATGCCGAGGGCGCAACGACGGCCTATGCGGAAGGACTGGCCCGCGTGCCCGAGGACGCGGGACTGCTGGTGGCCGCGGCGACGCTGGCCCACCGGACGGGTCGTATGAACGATGCCATCCGCCTCTTCGGCGATGCGCTCCAACACGGTGCTCCGGAGGCGCAGATGCGCAACAACCTCGCGGCGTTGCACATGCAACAAGGCCGGGCCGATCTGGCGCTGCCGCACGTTGAGCGGCTCGTGGCGATGCGGCCCGCCGACGCACGGTTGCGTTACACGCTCGGTGTGCTCCTCGCCCGCATGGGACGCAGTGCCCAGGCCGCGGACCAATGGCGCACGGCCGCACGCCTCGATCCGCAGGACCCCCTCGCTCAACAGGCCCTTGCGGCGCTTCCATCCACGCTCAACAACACCCGGTGACCATGCGCGTCCTGGCCATACTCTCAGCATGGATCGTCCTCGCTGCAGCCAACATGGGGGATCCCTGGAAGGCGCCTCCGGAAGCTGACCAGTTGAAGGACCCGATGGCCTCGGACCCCAAGGCGGCCGCGAAGGGGGAAAAGGTCTTCCGCTCGCTCTGCTGGTCCTGCCACGGCATTGCGGGACGCGGGGACGGCCCCAACGCCGAGGTGCTTCATGTGCGGCCGGCGGACCTGGGTTCGGCGCTGGTGCAGGAACAGAGCAACGGGGCGATCTATTGGAAGGTGACCCATGGCCGGGGCGAAATGGCCTCCTACGCGGAAGTGCTGGGCCGCGACGACCGCTGGGCCGTGGTGCATCACATCCGAACCCTCGCACATCCATGAGCCGCTCCCCCACCCGTCTGCTACCCGCGATCATGTTGGCGGCCGCAGCATTCCCGCTCGCGGCCCAGGACGGTCCGGAGCCCGAGCTCGTGACCGGCACCTTCGCCGGTACGCAGGTGGTGAACGTGCACAGCGTGGAAGTGGTGCCGCGGAAGCGGTCCTTCGGATTCATGATCCAGCACCGTTTCGGCGAAGTGGGTGCGGATAAGGACGCGTGGAGCCAGTTCGCCGGACTTGACCTGCCGGCCAACATCCGGTTCGCGTTCCAGTATGCGCCCTTGCGCGATATGCACCTGGAGATCGGACGCTCGAAGAACGGCAAGGTGTGGGACCTGGGCTTGAAGGCCCGCGTCCTGAAGCAGACCGAAGGAAGTGGGATGCCGGTCTCCATGACGGTGCTGGGCAATGCCGGGTTCATGAGCGAAGCCTTCCCGAAGGTGAGCGACCGCGACTTCTTCGCCGATGGCGTGACCCCCTTCGCGTACACCTTCGCGCACCGCTTCAGCTACTCGGCGCAGGTCATCTTCGGCCGCCGGTTCACCAGGTGGTTCTCCGCGCAGCTGGCGCCGGTGTTCGTGTACCGCAACCTGGTGCCGGTGGGCGGCAGCAACGCTTCGCTCGCTTTGGCCGGGGCAGCGCGTTTCAAGGTGACCACCAAAGGCTCCATCCTCGTGGAGGCGAGCCCCGTACTGGCAGGCAGGCAGACCGCCGGGCAACGCGAGCCCCTGGCGCTGGCCTATGAGGTGGCCACGCTCGGGCACGTGTTCCAGCTTGTGCTTGCGAGCAGCCAGGAGATCATCGATCAGCGCTTGTACACCACCCCTTCCGCCATTTACGACGAAGGCCGCTTCCATCTGGGCTTCAACATCGCCCGCACGCTGTACATGAAACCCAAGCGACCCAAGGACTGATCCCATGAGCCGTTACGCCCTTGCATGTACGATCACCTTGCTGCTGGCAGCCTGCACCAAGGACGAAGGTCCGTTCCATGTGCCCAAGCCCACGCCCCCGGGTGCACCCACCGATACCGCCTACTTCAACGCTGAGGTGCTGCCGATCTTCACCGCGCATTGCTGGACCTGCCATCCGCCCATGGGCGGCATGGACCTGTCGGCTTCCGAGGCTTACAACAACCTGGTGAACGTGGAGAGCCTCAACCACGCACCGTCCCTGCGCGTGGTCCCCGGCGATATCGAGGCAAGCGTGCTTTGGCACAAAGTGACGTTCACCGGGGAATATGGGCTGGGCATGCCCCCCGATGGCAGCTTCCTTACACCGGAGGAACTGGCCACGATACGGGATTGGATCGAGCAGGGCGCGCTGAACAACTGAGCTACCGCCGCCGCATTCCGGGGCCGGTCAACGGTCAGGAGCGAATAAGTGACGCCCATCTGCCGCCGTTCGCGGGTTCCGGGCGGGCTTCCGTTCGCTCTTCGGCCGGACCAAGGAAGCGTAGGCGGGTGAACCGCGGTCCGCAGCGATCGCGGATGCTGTGCGGCAGGCACCGGCCAACATGGTATCCGGGCTTCCCGCGTGCCCGGGGAGTTCTTGCGCGATTCCGGGTCAAGCCCGGAATGACATTCTTCATGGAAGCCGCTGCCGGTGTCACTCCGGCCTTGGGTGAACATGCGGCGGCAATTGCTGTAGTCCATCATGTTCTGCACGTTCTCCACCACGCCGGGCGTGCGGAAGCGACCCCGACAGGCCTTCACCGGGCCGGGAACAACCGTGCCACGCCGTGCCCGTGTTCGGGTGATCCGCATGATAGCCCCGCCAAGGTCGGGGCGCGATCGGCAAGGAGGGGGAACGATCTGCATGGCAGCGCGCATAGCAGCGTGTCTCCCCTCCTGCGCGCGCGCACCCGCGCCGCGCCGGCAAGGAGGGGTTGGGGTGGTTGCAAATTGGTACTGAACTGCAGCGGGCATTGAATGAACAAGCGGAAACCACCCCTGCCCCTCCTTGCATAGCCGATCGCGTTGCCCCGGTAGTGCGATGGTCACGTATTGCCGGGGCGCGATCAGCAAGGAGGGGAGACGATCTGCATTGAATGCCCCAGCGCCCCCCCCTCGCCCCTCCTTGTCTGGCCGATCGCGTTGCCCCGCCAGGGCGCGGGGCGCGATCAGCAAGGAGGGAAAACCATCTTCACTTCTTGAAGTGTGCGGCGATCTCCACCAACACTCCTTCCAAACTGGTATGTACCTGATCATTGGTGAAGCGCAGCACACGAATACCCAAGGCAAGCAGGCGCTCATCGCGTTCCTGATCATTCGCGGAACGTGTTGGATCCCGATGAACTGCTCCATCCAGCTCCACGGCGAGCCGCTCGGACGGACAATAGAAGTCGAGCACATAAGCATCAATACTGTGTTGCCTGCGGAACTTCCGACCTCCGAGCTGTCCACCCTTCAGTGCTGACCAAAGGGTTGCTTCGCTCGGCGTGGCGGCCGCGCGCAGCGCACTGCGCACGACTTTGAGCTCGTTGCGATTGTAACGATGACCCATGACGTGAAGTAACAACGCCGATCGGAACGAACCGACAATGAAGGATGTCTCCCCTCCTGCGCGTGCGCACCGGCGCCGCGCCGGCAAGGAGGGGTTGGGGGTGGTTTCAGTTTGGTATTGACCTGCAGCGGGCATTGAATACCCCCAGCGGAAACCACCCCTGCCCCTCCTTGCATAGCCGATCGCGTTGCCCCGGTGGTGCGATAGCCATGTATGGCCGGGGCGCGATCGGCAAGGAGGGGAAACGATCTGCATTGAATGCCCCAGCGGAAACCACCCCTCACCCCTCCTTGCGTAGCCGATCGCGTTGCCCCGGTGGTGCGATAGCCATGTATGGCCGGGGCGCGATCGGCAAGGAGGGGAAAGGATCTGCATTGAAATGCTCTATTGCAGCGCGCCCTGCAGCGTGTCTCCCCTCCTGCGCGTGCGCACCCGCGCCGCGCCGGCAAGGAGGGGTTGGGGGTGGTTGCAAATTGGGATTGAACTGCAGCGGGCTTTGAATACCCAAGCGGAAACCACCCCTTCCCCTCCTTGCGCAGCCGATCGCGTTGCCCCGGGAGTGCGATGGTCATGTATGGCCGGGGCGCGATCAGCAAGGAGGGGAGACGATCATCATTGTATCCTCTGCGGAAACCACCCTGCCCCTGCTTGTCTGGCCGATCACGGTGCCCCGCCCCGTGCCTGTGGTCGGAAGGGGCGCACGCGCAAGCGCACCGATGCTGCCATCACCTATCTTCGGTATTCCAACACCCCTGACCATGATGAACAAACGGACCTTGCTGGCGGCCCTGGCGGGCGGCATCGCAGCCTTTCTGCTGGGCTGGCTGATCTTCGGTGTGCTGCTGATGGACTACATGGCGGCGCACATGCTGAACGTGCCTGGGCTGATGAAGGGCGAGGGCGAGATGAACATGGGGCTGCTCTTCCTGAGCAACCTCACCGTGGCCACCCTGCTCACCTGGGCGGCTGAGCGCATGCAGGTGCGGGGTGCCGTGGCCGGCGCCCTGCTGGGCGCCACCATGGGCTTCCTGTTCTACCTGAGCGTGGACCTCTCCTTCCTGGCCATGATGAACCTGTTCACCACCCCCGTGGCGGCCGTGGTGGACGTGCTGAGCAACACCGTGTGGACCGCCGGCATCGGGGCGGTGGTGGGCTACATGCTCGGCCGGGGGGCTTAGCGCTCGTTGCGCGCGGCCGTGCGGTCCTCCAACCACAACGAAGCTTCCCGCTCGTCCGTGAACACGCGGGTCTCGAAGGGCTGGGGGAAGTAGGCGAAGTACAGGCTCACCAGGCGCTCGTTCATGGGGCTGCCGGCGGCCACGGCGAGGGAGGCGGTGCAATGCTCCAGGCCCCGGCCCAGGTAGTGGTCCTTCGTCATCACCTGCATGTCGAAGTCCAGCTCCGGGGGGAAGACGGCCAGCACATCGCGCGGGCCCTCGGGGCACAGGCGCTGGCGCTCCTCCAGCACTTCGTTCAGGCCGCTGGTATCCAGGCGTACCTCGGGCTTGAAGCGGACATGGAGCACGGCCTCGTTGACGCGTTCGATGGTGGCCACGCGGGCCTCGATGAGGGAGGGAGAGTCCTTCATGGGGTCGGAAAAAGTGTGCGAAAGTTGTTCTTTGACGCAACGCTTCGTCACAGGTCACGGACCGTTCACACCAATTCACGTTCGACGCCTGGCGTCGGCAAGGCTGTCGTTCGTCAGTCCGCAGGCGCCGCCGCCCCGGTTCCTTGCGGCCATGCAGCACCGCACCATCATCGAGCCGTTCCGGATCAAGAGCGTGGAACCCATCGGCATCAGCACCGAAGCGGAAAGGGCCGGGCTTTTGCAGGCCGCCCACTACAACCCCTTCCTGCTCCGCTCGCGCGATGTGATCATCGACCTGATGACCGACAGCGGCACCAGCGCCATGAGCGCGCACCAATGGGCCGGGGTGATGGAGGGCGACGAGGCCTACGCCGGCTCGCGCTCATGGGAGCGCATGGAGGAGGCGGTGCAGGAGCTGACGGGCATGGAGCACGTGCTGCCCACGCACCAGGGGCGCGCGGCGGAACGCATCATCTACGGCCACCTGGGCGGGCCGGGCAAGGTGTTCATCAGCAACACCCACTTCGACACCACGCGCGCCAACATCGAGTTCACCGGCGCCACCGCCATCGACATCCCCATCGCCGAGGGCCGCGACCCCGCGCTGCAGCACCCCTTCAAAGGCAACATGGACGTGGGGGAACTGGACCGGCTGCTGCGGGAGCACGCGGGCCATGTGGGCGCCGTGATCCTTACGGTGACCAACAACAGCGGCGGCGGCCAGCCGGTGAGCATGGCCAACGCCGAGGGCGTATCGGCGATCTGCCGGAAGCACGGCGTGCTCTTCCTGCTCGATTGCTGCCGCATCGCGGAGAACAGCTGGTTCGTGCACCACCGCGAGGCCGGCATGGAGGGCCTCACCTACCGCCAGATCGCGCAGCGCATGTTCTCCCTGGCCGATGGGGCGGTGATGAGCGCCAAGAAGGACGCCCTGGTGAACATGGGCGGCTTCCTGGCCCTGCGCGATGGGGCGCTGGCGGAGGCCTGCACCAGCTTGCTCATCATCACCGAGGGCTTCACCACCTACGGCGGCCTCAGCGGGCGGGACATGGAGGCCATCGCCACCGGACTGGAGGAGGTGTTCGACGCGCACTACCTCAACTACCGCATCCGCAGCACCACCTTCCTGGGCGAGCGGCTCCACGCCCTCGGGGTGCCGCTGATGCGGCCCATCGGGGGCCATGCCGTATACATCGATGCCAAGCAGCTCTACCCGCACATCCCCCCGGCGCAGTACCCCGGCCAGGCCCTGGTGGTGGAGCTCTTCCGGCTGGGCGGCATCCGCAGTGTGGAGATCGGCTCGGTGATGTTCGGCACCTACCGCACGGACGGCTCGCTGGCGCCCGCGGCCATGGAACTGGTGCGGCTGGCCATCCCCCGCCGGGTGTACACGCAGAGCCACATGGAGTACGTGGCCGAGACCTTCGAGGAGGTGATGCGCACGCGCGAACAGGCCCGGGGCTACCGCATCGTGAAGGAACCGCGCTTTCTTCGTCACTTCACCGCCCATTTCGCCCCGCTGGCATGAATACCGACCACCGCGTACAGGTCACCAAGCGTTTCACCCTGGAACTGGCGCACGCCCTGCGCGGCCACGATGGCCCCTGCAAGCACATCCACGGCCACTCCTACATCCTGGACGTTACGCTCACCGGCGTGCCCCTGGACCGGCCCGGCGACCCCAAGCACGGCATGGTGATCGACTTCACGGACCTGAAGGCGCTGGTGAAGCGCCACGTGGTGGACCGCTACGACCACGCGCTGGTGCTGCACGCAAGCGAACGCGCCGCCATCCCCACCGACCATCCCCTCTTCGCGCGCACCCACTTCACCCCCTGGCAGCCCACCTGCGAGCACCTGCTGCTGGACATGGTGGCGCGCATCCGCGCCGCGCTGCCGCCGGATGCAACGCTCCACCGCGCGCGCCTGCAGGAAACGGCGACGAGCTGGGCGGAGTGGGGGGCGTAGGGCCGGGCGGGGTGAGAAAAACCGCCTGACCTCCACCTTCACATGGCCGAACCTTGGGGAAGCTTACAGACTGGCTTGATACATACCGGCCTAAGTCTGACTTTACTATTTTACCCGCAAATCAATTCGTCATGTCCAATCTATTCAGTGCCGACTTCGATTTGAAGACCCTCTTCTTCGAATTGTACAAAGCTACCAGCGAAGAAGAGGTTGAGACTGTGCTAAAGAGGTATCCTGCACAGTTCGCGGACACCCAATGGAAGCCCCTGGGCGACAACTACAGCAACTTCAGTGTTGTCAACAACCAACAGTCCAGCCCGATCGCAGCCATCATCGAAAAGGTGACCAATTCGATCGATGCGCTGCTGATGAAACGGGCCTATGAGACCGGCGTTGACCCTAAGGCTTCGGGTGCACCTCAAACCATGGAGGAGGCGGTCAAGCGCTTCTTTCCAGACCATGCGAATTGGGACCTCCAGAGCCAACGCCGCCAACAAGCGGAAGAGATCCAAGTCATCGCTGATGGCAAGGGATCGCCCAGCAAAAACAACCCGACCTGCATCATCATCTATGACAATGGAGAGGGACAGCATCCTAAGGACTTCGAGGATACCTTCCTTTCACTGCTGCGCGGCAACAAGAACAATGTCCAGTTCGTGCAGGGGAAGTACAATATGGGCGGTTCGGGTGCGCTCGTTTTCGCTGGCAAGCGCAGGTTCCAGTTGATCGCATCCAAGCGCTATGATGGGACCGGTGAGTTCGGCTTCACGATGATACGTGAGCACGTGAAGAAGGAGCAGGATATGGCGAAAGAGACATGGTATGAGTACTGGCTGCCCGATGGTCGCATTCCCTCATTCCCGATCACCAGCTTAGAGCTTGGATTGCATAATCGGCAGTTCAAGACCGGGACGATCATCAAGCTTTACAACTATCAGTTCCCTCCAGGCTACTCGGCCTTTGCCCAAGACCTGAACCAGAGCATCACTGAGTTCCTGTTCGAGCCAGCGTTACCAATCCTAACGAAGGACACCGCGATACGTTACCCTAACAACAGGGTCCTTGAGACGGACCTGTATGGCCTGAAGCGGCGCTTGGAACGAGAGAAAGATGAATACTTAGAGGAGCGGTTCTCAGAAGAGTACGATGAATCGCCGATAGGCCCCATGAAGGTGAGCTGCTTTGTGTTCAAGACCAAGGTTAAGGACAGCGACGCCAAGGCAACCAAGGAGACTATTAGGAAGCGGTACTTCAAGAACGACATGTCCGTGATGTTCTCGATGAACGGTCAGGTCCATGGTCCGCTCGGCACCGGCTTCATTACGCAGTCTCTGAAGATGAACATGTTGAAGCATCACCTTCTAATCCATGTCGACTGCACCCACATGAACTACGAGTTCCGAAAGGAACTGTTCATGGCATCTCGGGACCGATTGAAGGATGGTGAGGAGGTGCAAACCCTGCGGCGCTTTTTGGCAGATAAACTGAGTCGAAAAGGAAGCCGCCTGTGGGAGTTACAGGAAAAGCGTAAGGCAGCGGTTGACATTGATACCAGTGCCAGCACGCAGGACCTCTTGAAGAGCTTCGCGAAGACGATGCCTCTAGACCCGGAGTTGAAGAAGATGCTTCAGCAGGCGCTGAAAGTTGACCTCAAAGCGGATAGGCCAGGACCAGAGAAGAAGAAGTCCACTCCTAAGGAACCGAAGGCTGAAGAGCCTTTCAAGCCCGAACGGTTCCCGACATACCTCAATTTGGATCGGAAGAAGGGAGGTGCCACAGAGGTGACGATGATCCCGCTTGGCGGTGAAAAGACCATCAAGCTGAAGACCGATGTGGAGAACGACTACTTCGACCGGGTGGAGGAACCAGGTGAGTTGAAGATCAGCTTGCTGAGCATCGCCAACAATGAAACTACCGGGGGCAGTGCAGCAGGATCGCCCAAGAGCATCACAGACCTGTTCAGCATAGCGAAGAGCAGTCCGAAGGACGGTACGATCAAGATCGGATTGAGCCCCAAGAAGGGTGAGTTGAAAGTAGGCGACCAAGTACAAGTGAAAGTCTCACTCGCTGCGCCGGGAGGCAACAAGGAAGAGCTTTTCTGGGTGAAGATCGCTGAGCCCGAGCAGCCGAAGGAGCCCAAACCGAAGGAGGAAGCGCCGGATGACAACATTGGACTGCCTGAGCTAGTCCAAGCGTACAAAGAGAAGGGTGAACGTGAAGGCGTAGTGGACTGGGACGGCGTTACAGAGGTCACCAGCGAGGCTATGGACTACGATACGGTGATGGCGCCCTATGCCGAGGGGAACGACCTCAAGCGGATCTACGTGAACATGGACAGCCGGGTGCTCATCGAGTACAAGAACCGGATCAAGAACCCCAACGCGGAGCAGCTAGCCGTTGCCGACCGGAAGTACTACACCTATGTGTACTTCCACTCCCTGTTCCTTTACATGATCACCAAGAACCGTGGCTACTCCATCTCCACGTCCAAGGAAGGCCGATCTGAAGAGGTGGACATCGGCACCTACATCAAGGACCTGTTCGATACCTACTACTCCTCGTTCATCCTTACATTCGGCGGGACCGAGGAGTTGATGCAGGGTCTGGGTGACTGAGCGATATTACTGTGTGAACCCATGGACCCTTGCGCCTTCGCACTAGGAGAGAAGCTCAAGCTTCGCGACCTAAAGTATCATCTGTTTTCGGAGCATTGGTTGAGTTATGACTATGAGGGCGTGAACCTCCAGCTCGCCAATTGGGAGACAATAAAGTACTTGAACGATGTCGGCGATGACTTTAGTGTTGACATCGACAAGCTACCCGATGATGAGGGAGGACTCTACTTGTTCTCGGTGCGGTGTCCAATCATTGCAGGGATGACCGAGTTTCCAGTTTACATCGGCAGAGCGCTTAAAACGGAGCATCAGAGCTTGCGGAAGCGATGCCGTTCCTATTTCACGAAATATGCTCGCAACGATGAACGTCCATTGATACATCGCATGTTCAAGTACTGGGGCCCAGACCTCTATCTAAGCTTTCTTCGACTAGCCGACAATGCCGTGACCATTGAGTACGAAAAAAAACTAATCAACGGTCTCCTGCTGCCCTGCAACGACTCCATCCCGGATGTCAAAGTGCAACAAGCCGTTAATGCCTTTAATCTATGAAACTGCCAGCACTCCGCTCAAGAATTGGTTCGCGTGAATTCTACATTGCGACCTTGACTTTTAAGCAAGTCGCCGAACACATTGAGCGCATTGACGACAAGCTCTATGTGTCCAAGGGGCTAAGTGATCTGTTGCAGCGGAATATCACTTCGAACGCTGAGAGCATCTGCAACTACATTTTAAACCAGCCTGATATATTCTTCAACTCTTTGGTGCTCGCCGTGTATGATAACTACCCCAAGTGGCACCAAGTAGTTGTAAAAACAGAAGAAGAAGAGTACCTCCAGTTTGGTTTGCTAGACTTCCCAGGCCCGCACAAGATATTTCCAATTGACGGCCAACATAGGGTGGAAGGCATCAAGGCAGCATTGGAGAAGAATCCGGAACTAGGATCGCAACAGGTGGGTGCCATTTTCATTGGTCACGTGCACACAGATGATGGCCGTAAGAAGACACGAAGAGTCTTTACCACGCTCAATCGATATGCTAAGCCGATTTCGCAACGTGATGGGATTGTTTTTGATGAGGATGACACAGTTGCTATCATTACGCGTGAGCTACTTGAAGAGTTTGATCTGTTCCAGGGCAAGAGAATTCTCGATGACCAGGGCAAACCCATTCCACCTACGAATACAGAGGCACTCACCTCGCTTGTTACACTCTACCAGTGCAACATGGAGGTATACAAAGACTATAGATTCCTGCAGGACAATAAGCGTCCAACAAAGAAGTCGCTGGAGCATGCCTTGAGGTTCCGTCCAGACAAGGACGAGTTAGAAGCGTTCAAGAGATACCTAGAGGGCTTCTGGACCGCGATGAAGAATAAGGTCGCCGCACTGAGCACTTTTGCCGCCACTCCGAATAATGCAGCAACCCCCTTCCGGTCTCAAGCGAATGGTGGCCATGTGTTGTTTAGACCTGCAGGTTTGCTACCATTCGTCAAAGTCGCCCTAAGACTCCGAACCGATGACGAGAGATTTGATCAAGTCTTCAAGCGTATGGGAAACATACCGATGGCGTTGGACGCTGCACCATGGCAATCAGTGCTCTGGAACCATTTGGAGAAAAAGATGATTACAAACTCGGCCAAGCTGGTTTATCTATTAATGGTCTGGTATTCTGAGCCCAGTCGTCTTTCAACTAAAGAGCAGAAACTGTTGCGGGAGGGGTATGCCTCTCGCATAGGACTAGAAGAGAATCCTGAACAAGCTCTTGCTGGCCTCAGAGGAAGCACGTCAGGCACGCCCTCTCATCCTCCTCCTGAAGAATAGTCAGCAGCTTGTTGCTGCTCTTGTCTTTCCCCTTCGCCAACGCCTCGGCCTTGATCTGCTCAATGCGGCGCGGGTGTATCAAGTCCTTGAGGCTCTCCCCTTGTGCCCAGGTGAAGCCCTCGTCTTCGTTCTCGTACTTCATCGCCTTGGCGAAAAGGTCGGGGTGTTGCTCGTAGAGCCACACCCACTCGATGCGCTGCTGGAAGAAGCAGAAGTAGCAGCCTGATCGGCTGCGGGCGTAAGTGCCCTTCTTCTCACCGACGGCGAACTCCTTCTGCTCGTAGTAGCCCGGCACGCCCACGCCGCTGTCCTCCAAGAGCCGGAAGATGTCGGCCTTCACCAGCACCTCCTCGTTCTCCAGCAAGGTATAATCCGCCAAGGCACTGATGGGCATGTCCAAGTCCTTCAGAAAGCGGAACACGACGCGGTTGAAGGGGGCCACACCGAGGTCGAGCACACGGTTCAGCTTTTCGGCTTGGCGGCGGGCGTTGCCCATGCGGTCATTGGCGATCTGCTCGATGGGCTTCCGGAGCACCTGCTGGACAAGGTCCAGCTTGGTACCGTTCAGCTCACCGGCATAGAGGTCGGCCACATGCTCGATCTTGGCATTGTCAAGCACCGTGCGGATGACCCCATCGCTCCAGATGTTGCGCCGGAACGGGAAGATGGCCTGGATGTTCGCCTTGGTGCTGATGTAGCCCTCGCGGTCCTCATCGCCCCGAATGCCCACGTAGGAGAGCGTGGGCGCATCGCCAACAAAGGCCTCAAAGGGCTCGATCTTCATGAGCTTGGTGCACCAGCGGGCCTGCGAGGAAGGCAGGTAGCCCCGGAACACCTTGTAGTAATAGTCGAAGGGGTCCTGGCCGGACTTCTTGGCCTCTTCCGATTCTAGGCGGGTCACCTTCTTGCCCAAGTAGCTTTCCAGCCGTTCGATCAGCTGGTAGGTCTCATCGAGCTCCTTGCCGGTATCGGTGAAGTAGTACGTGAGGTCCAGCTGGGGAAAGCGGTCCTTCATGTAGATGGCCAAGGCCGCACTGTCCTTACCACCCGATATCCCGAGCACGTGTCTCACCTCGCTCATGCCTTGTCCAGCTCTTCGTTCAGCAGCCAAGCTAATGCAGCGCGGTCGATCGCCGGATCGCCCTTCAGGCGGTCCTTCAAGTCACGAACCAGTCTCTCCACTTGGGCCTTCTTCTTCACAGGATATTCGATCGTCTCGGTGCGCGTTCCTTTGGCCGTTGTGGTGATGTTCAGACGCAGGGCGGGCGCCTCGGCCGGGTCTTCCTCCACGTGATGGAGCTCAGCCAGATTGATCAGCTCGCGGTATAGCCCGGCCAGTCTTTCCTTCAGGATGTCCTCATCGCGGTCCGAGAACTTGTTCAGGGCCTTGCCCATGGCACCTTCGGCCACCGAGGAAACCCAGCTATCGGCTTGGTCCAGCGGCGCCATGGTCCGCTTGAACAGCGGCTTCAGATGGTCCAGCAATTGGTGCTCCCGGATGCTGCTCAGGCGCTTGACCAGCACATCGCGGGTATCGGGGAACCGAGCACCCGTGCCAAGCACTTCGTCGCCAATGAAGGTGTCAATACGCTCCACCAAGCGCGGCGTGGCCTGCTGCAGGTCGTCAATGGCCGCGCTGAGGAAACCGATAAACTTACCGAGCTGTTCCTCGGACCGGTCCAGCTCCTCCAAGGACATGCGAAGAGCGTTGGGCAGGTCCTCGAAGAAGGTGCGTTCCGGGTCTGTGGCGTTCTTGATGGCCTCGCGGAGGGACTTGGCCTCGGGGCTCAGCTTATCCGTCTGTTGGGTGTAGACGTTGAGGCTGCGATAGAACGCCAGGAAGGGCCGCGTCACGTCGATCAGCTCGCCGTTCGACAGGTTCTTCACCTCTTCCTTGCCCAGAAATGCCTTGTACTTATTGAAGAGCTTCAGGCGGATGCCGTCCATCGCGAAGGCCTTCACCTGGAAGGAGCGCGGCTGGCGCGTCATCTCATACAGTATCGTGCCGTTCAGTTCCGGCACGAAGGCATCGTCGCGGTAGAGGGCGAAGTCACCGCGCTTGATGAAGAGGAAGAGCGGCACCCACAGTTCCACCAAGCCATACTTCAGCTTGAAGGGCCGTTCGGCCAAGCGTTCCATCAGCTCATCGATGCCCTTGCGGCTATGCCGGCTTTCGGCCAAGAACCGTTCACACACGAGCCATAGCGCTTGGAAGGAACTGCCCTTCTCGGGGGCGAAAAGCTCCCAGCCCTCCTTGGTCCTGCGGTGGATGCCGTTCTCCTTAAGCAGCGTGGTGTAGATGGCGCGTTCGGCTGGGAACTCCTTGCCTTGGAAACCGAGGTCGGGCTGTTCCCACTGCTCTGCAATGAGGTCAAAGAGCGCTTTGCGGGCCGTGGATGCCGTGGGCGAGACCTTCTCACGATTGATAAGTTCGTTGCGGTAGGTCGGCGCATCCGCATAGACCCGATTGGCCACCTCGCTCAACTTCCGGTTGAACTGGCGTTCATTCAGCAGCTCCGCATCACCGCCCAAGGCGACCCACTTCACCCCAAGTTTCCCTCCGCTGAAGAGCGCTTCATGCACATAGTGGTCGAGCAGGGCTTCATGGTGCTGCTGGATGTTCCGCAGCTCCTTCACGGCCACACGGTCCTCTTCGTTCTGCTCGATCACGCGTTGGGCGCGGTCAATGGCCATGAGGCATTCCCGGATCGCGTCGGTGTGCTTGAACAGCCCGTACACGATGGCCTCCTCGGTCCCCGCCGAATGCTCCTTAAGCTTGATCTCTGAAAGCCGCGCATTGAAGACCAGGTTGATGAACCCGTCCACGGCGCCTTTCGGCGTATCCGCGATCGGTTGGTCGCTGAGCACGTACTCGAACATCCGCGGTGTGCCGGTGCGGTACGTCGCCTCTTTGGCGAGGACATACTGTCGCTTGAAGTGCGGACGCAGGCGTTCCACCACATCGGTGATCTCCTCCACCTGACCGGAGGCCTCTTGCAGCGCTGCCTCGAAGTCAAGGTCCGTGCCTTCGGTCATACGGTACGAGGCACGATGCCTGACAAAGAGCACCAGCTTCTTGTGCTGGAGGTCCTTGAGCTGATCGGCCACGGTCCTTGCGCCCCAGACCGCTTTGGCATAGGCGTTTAGGAACGCATCGTTCACAGCCGCGCCCTGTCCACCGAACAGCTGCAACAGGCCGATGGTCTTGATCAGGTCCTCGTAGGGCCCTCGCTTCTTGCCGAACTCCGCATCCACCCGCTCCAGAGCGGACCACAGCATTTGCCACCGATTGCGGTGCGGATTGCCGGCCGAGCGCAGGAAGGTGTAGAACTCACTGTTCAGGTAATCGAACAGTTGCGGCAGACCAAAGAAGCCACCCTCATGCCGTGGATGGATGCGCTCCGAACGCAGGAACGTGAAGAGTGAGCGTTCGTTCTGCCCGTAGGCTTGAAGCGCCTTGGTGAGCACATGGACAGCGACCAGGTCCAGAGGATAGAGCTTGGTCAGCTCTTCCTTGCTCCACCCTTCCTCATCCACCTCGAACAAGGTGTGAGCCTTGATCAGCGCGGGGAACAGATCAACAGGGGCGCCCTTTGGAACGGCCTGCCGTTGTTTGCTCAGTTGTTCCGCAGCAAGCCGGATTAGCTGCGCGGTCGGTTCATTGAAGGTGAGTTCGCGCAGACGGCCATGCACTTTTCGCCATTCCATCCGCTGCGCAGCCGTGAAGCCATGGGCATAAGCCTCCATGCTCTGGTGCAGCGTCACGACCAAGGTGATGTTCCGGTCGGGCTTGTTGACGAACTCGGCCAACTGCTGGAAGAAGAACATCTCCCGTTCCGGGTCGTGCTTGGCGGCATACTCCAAGAACTTGCCGAACTCATCAATGATCAGGAATAGCCGGCCATTATGCTCGTAGCGCTCATGGATAGCATCCAGCACCTGACGAAAATCCTTCTTGTCGCGTTTGACCTCGAAGTGGTCGGCCAAATGACCGATCAACGATCCATACTCACCGGTCAAATTGATCACGCATGGTGGCCGCTTTCCCGCCTTGATCGGAAAGTGCTGTGCTTTGCCCAGCAGCGTGTTGGTCAAGGCCAGCAGGAACGCGGACTTGCCGGTACCATAGCTGCCAATGACCTGGAACGCATGGGTTCCCGTCCGTTCGCTTTGCAGGATCTCCTGCGCGATCCGCTTGGCGTTCTCGGTCGGGATGTAACCGAAGTCCTCACCCTCATCGCGGAGGACATTGATAGAGGGGGAGAACTTAGGCTTCATAGTAGGAGGCCAATACGGTCATGGGTTCAGAGCGCTTCTTGAACTGCAGCTCATAGACACCGGCCACACGCGAAATCGTCACGCCCTTGTGCTTCTTCTCAATGTCCTGCATCAACTCCAGCATGCCATCCCGGTCCAATGCGAAGGTCTTGCCCACCTCATCCATGAGGATGGGCAAACTGAGCGAGAGCTGCTCCGGGATGCTGTCCAAGATCGCATAGAGCAAGATGTCCGAGGGCAGCGAGGAACGCTTCTTCCGCTCGATGTAATAGACCTTTCGAGCCTTGCGGTCAGCCTCATCCTTGGCCTCCACCTTGGTCATGCCGACCAGTTGGAGATCGGCCAACAAACCGGACAGGTCATCCAGCTCGTCACCTTCCTTTTCGCGGTAGTTGCGGAGGAAGGTGCTGAAGTCACGTTCGAGCGTTTTCGTGTTGGCCTTGACACCTTCGTTGCCAAGGAAGGCCGTGTAGTGATGCACGTTGAACTCCGGCGCCCGATCACGGAGCTCCTTGAAGATGATGCTGGCGATCGAGTTGTGCTGCTCCTTCACCAAGTGATAGTGCAGCAACCACAGCGAGCCGATGTCCTCGAGGTAGGGGTCCCAGCCATCGTCTGCCAGCAGCTTGTGCGCAAGGTCCGTGGCTTGGCTTTCCTTGGCCATGCCGAAGGCGCTCATCCAGAACCGGATGGCCGTGACCATGTTCTTGCCAACGCCGAGGTAGGCCACTGCATCCTCGTCGTTAAACCGGCCCTTCTGCTCAAGGAAGTCATAGCCCTTCTTCAGCCAGAAGGGGCGGCAATGGAAGGTCTCGTGACCGGCGAAATTGTACTCGGGCATGATGGAAATCTCGGCAGGCGGTGATGGCGTGAAACTATCGTGCAACCTGTCAGCTACCACATCAACTTTTCAGCTACTGTTAGCTACGGTAGGTTGAAAGTAGGCGGACCACTCCGTGGCCTTGAGCCTAGGAGGCCACCGGCGCCTGGCTTTGGCGCATTCAGTCCTGTAGTTTGACGGCCAAGAGGCGAAACGACCGACGACCTTACCGATCTCCGGCGGCTTTTTAGCCTTCAGGTCTGTAATCCTCTAGGACCTTGAGCCAGTAGGCCTTTAGGCCTTGATGCATGAAAGCCGTTGAGCCCCAGACCGCCACGCCTTTGGCGGCTGTTGAGCCCAGAGGCCATTAGGCCTTTAGGCCCTTGTGCTGTCTTGTCCTGGCAGGGGTTGACACAACCAGTCAACCAATCATGGGGATCTCAAGAGAGTTCAGGGAACGGAACCGATACTCGGAGGCATTGAAACGGCAGGTGGCATTCGAAGTGATGAGCGGCACGCTGACCAAGAGCGAGGCTTGCCGGTCTTACGGCATTGTGAGCGTTCGGTCCGTGAACCGGATGATCGACCGGTTCGGAGCGGGTATCTTGTCCGAACATAAGGACCTGCTTGCTCAGATGGGTAGACCGAAGAAGAGGACAACGCCTTCCCAGACCGTTGAAGGCGAGGCGGAAGAGTCCGAACGCCTGCGCCAGGAAGTGGAACGATTGCGCAAGGACCTGCGCGCCGCTGAGCTGAAGGCCGAGGCGTATTCCATGATGATCGACCTGGCCGAGAAGGAGCTGAAGGTGGCGATCCGAAAAAAGTCCGGCACCAAGTGATCCGGGAGATGAAGAGACAGCATCCGGATATGAGCGTGCAGGAGCTGTGTCGATCCCTTGGTGTGAGCAGGCAGGCACACTACCGTCAGGCTCATCGCAGTGAGCGTGTTCTGCAGGGACTGACGGAGGTCGTGGAACTGGTGCGTGGCATAAGGGCCACCCAACCCAAGCTGGGAGGTGGCAAGTTGTACACGATACTGGCCCCGCGGATAGCAGCGCTTCCCGTAGCGTTCGGCAGGGACCGCTTCTTTGAGTTGCTCAGCCGCGAAGGACTGACGCTGCGCAAGCGCAAAAGGCGCGTTCGCACCACCATGAGCCGTCACGGATTACCCGTGTACCGTGACCTGGTCAAAGGCCGGCAGGTGAACGCGCCTGGACAGGTATGGGTGGCCGACATCACCTACTGGCCTGTGCGAGAGGGCTTCTACTTCATCTTCCTGATCACCGATGCTTGCTCACGCAAGATCATTGGCCATCAAGTGGCCCGGGGCATGAGCGGTGAACACGCACTGGCTGCGCTGCGCATGGCGCAGAAGTACAGTCCACACGCGTTGAGCGGTATCATCCATCACAGTGACCGTGGCAAGCAGTACTGCTTTGGCCAGTACGTCCGCCAGCTCATGCAGGCGGGCATGCAGATCAGCATGACCGAGTCCTCGGATCCCAGGGACAATGCCGTAGCCGAACGTGTGAACGGCACCCTGAAGAACGAGCTGCTAGCCCACCACAACGTGCATGACATCGACCAGGCACGACAGCTCCTGGATGATGCCGTTCACATCTACAATACCCAACGGCCGCACCTGAGCTGTGATCTGCAGTACCCGGAACAGGCACACCGGTTGGACCATGGCCTTAACCGCCGTTGGAAACACCGCCCCTATAAGGGTACTGTCAACCTGCTTCAGGATGAACCGGGCGTTGTAAACTCACCGCAGGAATAATGACCATTAACCGTCAACCTTTTTCAGGACAACACAAGCCCAAGGCTTCAGGCCTTAGGTGCATTCAAGCCTCAGGCCTCAGAGCCGGTCCGCTTCGCGGCTTCTGAGCCTCTGAGCCCCTGGCCTTTGAGCCCAAAGCTCTTGGCCTCTAAGCGCATTCAAGCCTCAGGTCTCAACGCCTGTCCGCTTCGCGACTTTTGAGCTTCTGCCTCTAGGCGCATTCAAGCCTCAGGCCTCAAAGCCTCTCCGCTTCGCGGCTTAACAGCCGATCAACAACGGCCAACCGACAACCAACAACCATCAACCGCCCTCCCCTCCCCTTTCCAGAAGGCGCTTTCAGACTTTCGGAGCACATACGGGCCAACCGGCACACACCCACTCGATCAACATCTACCGGTTGGCAGCATCGATCAGTGGCGGAGGATCGGGCGCAATATTCCGCCCATATTGGCGTGTATCCGCAGTAAACCGCCCGCCATTCCATACCTCCCCTATGGAAGCGCCCGCACCCCAGCCCACTCCCGGGGCACTTGCGCCGGCACCGGTGGCCAACCCAGTGAGCCGCCCGCTGCACCGCTGCGTTACCGTGGGCCAGCTGATCGTGTACTACCGCGAGCTGAAGGGCTGGAGCCAGAAACGCCTGTACCTGGCCGTGGGCATGCGCCAAAGCCGCCTGAGCAGTTTGGAGCGCGGCAGCCGCGAGCCCAGCTTTGCCGAGGTGGACCGCATCGCCTTCTTCCTGGAGCAACCCCTGGCCTGCTTCAGTACGCTGCGCAGCGCCCCGCCCACCCCCGCCTAGCGCCACCCGTCCGCCCATACCGGGTGCTCCACTGCGGCACACTGTAATAAAGGTATGGTCGCACCCGGGCAGCGATGTGGGTCCATCGTGGCATCGATGTGGTGGCATCGTGGGTTCGATGGGAGGGCAACGTGGTAACGATGTGAGGGCATCGTGGCAACGATGCGAGGGCATCGTGGCAACGATGCGAGGGCATCGTGGCAACGATGCGAGGGCATCGTGGTAACGATGTGAGGGCATCGAGGCAACGATGTGAGGGCATCGAGGCAACGATGTGAGGGCATCGTGGTAACGATGTGAGGGCATCGTGGCAACGATGCGAGGGCAACGTGGTAACGATGTGAGGGCATCGTGGCAACGATGCGAGGGCAACGTGGTAACGATGTGAGGGCATCGTGGCAACGATGTGATCAAAAAGGAGCACGCCCAGGCCCTGCCGGCCTGCATCGGTTACGGTCCGGTGCAAATAATCCAAGGGGGTTTTACCCCATGCGGCGGCCTTGTTGCGCTTCACCCCCGGCACGAGCACCGAAAACCCCACGGGGTTTTAGGCCGCCCGGCAAGGGGTGGCCACCGGCACCCGCCGTTAGAAACCCCGGATCATAAAATCAGATCCACCTACAGCCATGAAAGCGAACATCAAGCTTTCCCTTTTCGAGCTCACCTTCGTCAAACTGCTCGCCCTGCTGCGCAACGTGGTGGCGAAAATGACGGGGAACGCCAACTTCACCAACCCAGCGGTGCCGTTGTCGGACATGACGAAGCTGGCGGACGACCTGGAGGCCGCGATCGAGGACGCGACCAACGGGAGCCGCCAGAGCAAGCTGGTGCGCAACGCCCTGGTGCAGCAGGGCCGCACCATGCTGCGCGTGCAGGCGGACTACGTGCGCAGCGTGTGCGCCGGCGACGTGGTGAAGCTGGAGAGCAGCGGCTTCGAGCTGGCCAAGCAGCGCGAGCCCGTGGGCATCCCCGGCACGGCCAAGGACATGCAGGCGCTCTTCACCAACCGCCGCGGCGATGTGGAGCTGCGGTGGCGGAGCGTGTACGGCGCCCACGGCTACCAGGTGTGGATGACGGACAAGGACCCCGCCATCGAGGCCAACTGGCAGGCCATCGGCTACACCACGCGCGTGCGCCACACGGTGAGCGACCTGGAGAGCCTGAAGGCCTACTGGTTCTGCGTGAGCGCGATCGGCACCGCCGGTGAGGGCGCCCAGAGCGACCCGGCCAAGGGCATCGCCGCCTGAGTCCTCGGCTCCTCGCTCGCTTCGCGCGCTGCGGAGCACGCCTTCGGCCTTGCTCGGACTGACAGTCAGCGCTAACGTAAAAGCCCCGGCACCTCGGCCGGGGTTTTTCGTTCTGGGGGGTTACATCCGCAAGACCCACCACTGGAGCACAAGCGGAGTTCGAGGTGTGCGTGCCGGCACGATCTGCATTGAACTGTCACGGTGAGCAAGCTTGCACTGAGCCCGGCGAAGTGTCGACTGCGCCTTCGCGAAGCCGCTTCGGCGAAGCAAGGACCGGTTTGCGGCGTGCATAGAAGGATCGCGCTTCGACCCCTCGTTCCTCGGGGCAGGCTGCGCTCAGCGAGACAACTCATTGGCAGCGTGCATTGAAGCCCCCTGAACACTGTTTCCCCTCCTGCGCGTGCGCACGCGCGCCGCGCCTGCAAGGAGGGGTTAGGGGTGGTTTCGATCTTCCTGCAGCGCACTCTTTGCCTGAGCTGAAACCTCCCCCAACCCCTCCTTTGCCTTGTCGGCGGAGCGATCCGCCTCCAGGAGGGGAGACGATCTGCATTGAGCGATCTGCTGCACGCTGTTTCCCCTCCTGCGCGTGCGCACGCGCGCCGCGCCTGCAAGGAGGGGTTAGGGGTGGTTTCCTCTTGCATTCGTCATTCATCTCCAGAGTTGAAACCACCCGCCCTTCGGGCTCTGCCCCTCCTTGCCATCGTCAGCGAGTGTTCGCTGCCGAGGAGGGGAGACGATCTGCATTGAACCGTCACGGGGTGCAAGCCTGCACTGAGCCTGGAGAAGTGTCGAACCACTTTGCAGCGGCGATCAATTCAGTATCGCGCTTCGACGCGCTCAGCGAGACAACTCATTGGCAGCGTGCATTGAAGCGCTCCTGATCGACACCCGGGTGCTCATCGGCTGCCCCGCCAGGTCCTTGGCTCCGCTATGACTGACGTACTCTGCTCAAGCGCATAAGCCCCGGCACCCCGGCCGGGGTTTCGCGTTCATGGGGAGAACTGCTGGTATGAAGGGGCCACGTAGCTCGGCACTGACCGTCGTCCTTCGCTCCGTACCGGGCACTCCGTACTTTGTGCACATGCAGCGCCTGCGCGACCAGCTCCTGATCACCTGTGCGGTGGTGGCGCTGCTGTACGTGGGGCGGGCGGTGTTCGTGCCGCTGGCCTTCGCGCTGCTGATCGCCATGATCCTGTACCCGAGCGTGGCGCGCATGGAGCGGGCGGGGCTGGCGCGGGGCTTGGCCATCGGCGTGGGGCTGAGCGCGGTGGTGGTGCTCTTCCTGGGCCTGGGCGGCCTGTTGCTGCTGCAGCTGGACGCGTTCCTGGACTCGGCCCCCGGCCTGCTGGCCAACATCGAGCGCGCGCTGACCGACCTGCGCAACTGGAGCCAGGGCCGCCTGGGCATCGACCCCGGGCTGCCCACCGGCACGTCGGAGGACCTGCTGGCGCGCCTGCCGAACGATGCGGGGCGCATGGCCGTGGCCGGCGTGAGCGCCGTGTTCGGTGCGTTCTTCCAACTGCTGCTGATCCCCGTGCTGGCGGCCGTGCTGCTGGCGGACCGGCAGGCGCTGGTGCGGACGGCCGCTGCGCTGGCACCGGCCACCGTGCGGGAGCACCTGCCCAGCATCCTGCAGCGCAGCGTGCACCGCTTCGCGCGCTTCATCTACGGCATGCTGCAGGTGTACCTGATCGTGGGCGTGCTCAACAGCATCGGGCTGCTGCTGCTGGGCGTGCCGAACGCCATCCTCTTCGGCATGCTCACCGCCATCATGACGATCATTCCGTACGTGGGCATCGTGCTGAGCGCGCTGCTGCCCATCGCGGTCACCTGGGCGGCCACGGGCACCATTTGGGCGCCGCTGGGCGTGGTGGCGGTGTTCGCCGTGGTGCAATACCTGGAAGCGAACATCATCTTCCCCCGCGTGGTGGGCGCCAAGCTGGGGCTGAACACCTTCGCCTCCATCGTGCTGGTGCTGGTGGGCGCGCTGCTGTGGGGCGTGGCCGGCATGGTGCTCCTCCTCCCCTACATGTCCATCGCCGTGCTGCTGAGCGCGGAGGTACCGGGCTGGGAGGCGCTGGGGCTGCTGCTGGGGCCTACGGGGAAGCGGGGGAAGTGAATGCGGGCGTTCCGGGTTGAGGGGGCAGCGTGCAGGGGCAGGAGCAGGGGCAGGAGCAGCGGCAGGGGCAATGCAGCGGGATCCATTCGACATGGACCAGTCGCCATTCACCAAGTACAAAAAGGACCAAGGGACCAAAGGCAGTTCGCAAGGAGTGCACGGCCAGTAGCAAGTAGCAAGTGGCAATTAACCAGCTGCATGGACCGTGTGGTTGACGCTTCGGCGGGCTCAGCGTGACAAGGAGGTGGAAATGCACGCGCTGCGCGGCCAGCAGCCAGTAGCTAAAGGCCAGCAGCCAATGAATCAATGATGCCCAAGGGGCAGGCGCAGGAGCAGGCG
>JAXLVG010000018.1:0-61917 GCA_046329115.1 Flavobacteriales bacterium
TTCATAGTGGCCGCGGCGGTGGAACACCCCCTTGATCACCATGAGCATGATGATGAAGTTGATCACCACACCGCTGAACACGTGGAAGCCGTGGAAGCCGGTGATGAAGAAGAAGAAGTTGGCGTACTGCGGGGGGCCGTACTCGTTCTCCAGGATGCCCTCGCTGCTCCACGGCGCCAGTGCGCCATGTGTGTAGCTAACGGCCTCGTTGAAGAGCTTCACCGCCGGAGGACCGTCCACATGCTCGTGGCCGGCCAGGTAGCGATCGCCTTCGGCCTTCACCAGATGGAAGCCTGCGGCCTCCGTGGGGTTCTCCGTGTCGTGCTCGTCATTGTGCACCCAGTACTTGTCACCATTGGTCATGGTGATGTACCCGCCGCTGCCGTGGATGAAGTGGCCCCACTCCCACACCTGGCTGCCCACGAAGATGGCACCGCCGATCACGGTGAGGAACAACCACTTGATCACCCCCTGCTTGTACATGCGGTGACCCGCCTCCACGGCGAGGACCATCGTCACGGAGCTGAAGATGAGCACGGCCGTCATGAAGGCCACGTACATCAGCGGGAAATCGCCGTGGGTGAAGGGCAGCGCGCGGAACACGCTTTCGCCCAGTGGCCACGCTTCGCCCGGGGGCAGGCTGTGGCGTGCGAAGCCGTACCCCACAAGCAATGCGCTGAAGGTGAGGGCGTCGGACACCAGGAAGAACCACATCATCATCTTCCCGTAGCTCACGCTGAACGGGGAGCGGCCGCCGCCCCAGAGGACGTCGTTGCTCAGTGCCTTGCTCGCTTCGCCTGCCATGGGTGCGTTTTGCGGCCGCAATGTTAGTGAACGACCGTGAGGAACAAAAGGAGGTATATCCACAGGCCCCCGAGGAAATGCCAATACAGGGTGCCCTGCCAGATGCCGGTGTGCTCTTCCGCCGTGTAGCGCCCCATCAACGACCTGATGGCCAGCACAATATAGACCAACAGGCCGCCGACCAGGTGGAGCCAGTGCCCCACGGTGAGCACATAGAAATAGGAAGCGGAGGTGTTCTTGTAGTCCTCCATCTCGGCGTTCAGCGGCTTGGCGCGCTGCACATCATCGGGCAGAAAGTACTGATCGCCCTCCTTCAGCAGGGTGATCCCCTTGCGGGCGATGGTGTAGTCCTCGCCATAGGTCCCGTTGTTGGCCAGGATGCGGTCCGCCATGTAATTGCCATTGGCGATCAGCTCGTACCAGCCGGTGCGCTGGTTGGCGGTGAACACCAGGCCGAGCAGCAGGGTGGCGAGGATCCACGCGGTGGCGGCGCGGGCACGGCCCTTGCGCGCGCTCACCAGCGCCAGCTGGGCCGCCACACTGCTCACCACGATCACCGCCGTGCTGATCAGGAAGGGCTGGGGGATGCGGAAGCGCACCCAGTAGGTGGCGTTCGCCATGCTCACCACGTAGGCACTGCTCAGTGCCACGAAGAACATCACGATGGCGAAAAGGAGGAGGTAGGTGATGTTGCGGCGGGCCCCCGAAACGCGGTTACGCTCGCCGACCAGGGTTGCAGAGGTGTTCATAGCTTGTCCAGCACGTAAGCCAGCTGCACCAACGGCAGGTAGATGAAGCTGGCGAACATCAACCTGCGGGCATCAGCACGGTCGCGGGTGCGCAGGAGCTGCACGGCCGGCCAGAGCATCACCAGACCACAGGCGAACGCCACCACCGCCGACCACACCCCGCTGAGCCCGAAGACCCACGGCAGCATGCCGACGGGAATAACGAACAAGGTGTACAAAAGGATCAGCCAGGCGGTGTATCCATCACGCCCTTGGGCGCTGGGCAGCATGTGGTAGCCGGCCCGTTGGTAGTCGTCGTGCAGCAGCCAGGCGATGGCCCAGTAATGGGGGAACTGCCACATGAACTGCATCGCAAAGAGCAGGCCGGGCCCCAGGCCGAACTGCCCGGTGGCCGCCACGTGGCCCAGCATCGGCGGGAAGGCCCCGGGGAAGGCGCCCACGAACACGCTCCAGGCGGTGAACCGCTTCATGGGCGTGTACAGCGCCACGTACATGAACAAGGAAAGCAGGCCCAGTACCGCCGTGAGCTGTCCAAAGGTGGCCCAGAGCAGCCAGATCCCGAGGCCACCGCTGATCACGGCCACCAGGGAGGCCTCCAGCAGGCCCATGGAGGCCCGGGCCAGCGGCCGGCCGGCCGTGCGTTGCATCAGCATATCGGCCCGCACCTCGATCACCTGGTTGAAGGCGTTCGACGAACCCGTGACCAGGGTGCCGGCCAGGGCCAGCAGCAACACGTTCACCAGGTCCCACGCGCCCGCCGGCAGCCCCATGGCGTACCCGAGCAGGCAGCTCACCACCACCAGGAAGGTCAGGCGCAGCTTGAAGAGCGCGGCCACGTCCTTCAAGCGGGCGGCGACGGTCGGACGGGCCAGTACGGTGGCAGGGCGTTCCAAGGCGGCGCGAAAGTACCCATCCGCGGGGCATCACCCAGCATCACGTTCCCAGGACGGGACTATTCGGGTAGGGCGTAGCGCGCATCCTGGAGCGGATGGCGCTCGAACAGGTTGGCCGACAGGCCGATGCGCAGGAAGCTGGTGGTAAGCCCCTCCCCCACCTCGGGCTGGCGGATCCGCACGCTCCATGCGGCCTGGAGCATCAGACCGGAGCGCGCGTCCAGCAGCCGGCCGGCCCGCAGTTCCGCGTGGAAGAGCGCCACCTGCACGGGCTCCGCCAGGTAGAAGCCGTAGCTCTCGGGGCGCACCCCGTCGCGCAGGGGGCGCTGCAGCTCCGGCAAGAAAGGGTTGTTGCCCCAGCTGTTGTTCGCGGCCGTGGAACTGTCCTGCCCCAGCACCGCATAGCTCAACACCCCGGAATAGAGCCAGTGACCGCGCCGCAGTTCGCCCTGGGCGAGCACTTCCCAGAAGTTGCTGCCGTACGGATGGGCCAGTGGCTGGTTGTAGTGTGTGTAGCTCTGGCGGGTGTCGCTGTGGGCGTACATGAAGGGCCGCACGTAGTTGAACTCGGTGCGCAGGGTGAGGCCCTTCACCCGGAACGCGTCGTGGCCCACCACCCCCAGCTGCAGGCCCTGCTTGTTGGCGTACCACCCTTCGCCAGCGCGCACGTTGCTCAACAGGAACTCGTCGAACATCAGCTGGCTGTACAGCAGGGTGCGCCGGCCCACGCGCACGTTCACGGCGAAGCCCAGCAACGCATTGTCCGGAGAGCCCACGCTGTATTCCGCCGGGCGGTAGAACAGCACCGGGTTCAGGTAGTTCAGGTCGAAGCCGCGGCGGTAGGACGGGTCGTTGTCCTGCCACACGATGGCCTCGAACACACCGATGTTCAGCCGGGGCAGCGCGTTCCAGCTCAGGTAGTGCATGCTGGTGAACTTCAGCGCGAAGTCGTTCCAGCGCCCCCCCGCTCCGCGGATGTCGCTCATGGCGGCGAACAGGTTCACGTAGCGGAAGCGCCAGGCCGTGGTGGTGATCCGCAGGTAGGGGTAGCTGTAGGCGTTGTCGGACAGGAAGAGCGAGCGCAGGCCTTCACCGAAGCTGTTGCGGCCGCGGCCCAGCGTGAAATGGAAGTGCCGGCCGGCCTTGTAGTCCGCCCAGGCGTTCCAGTCGTGGTGCGTCACGGCATCGGTGCCCTGTGCGTAGCCCTCGCCGGGGGTCACATGGATGGCCTTGCGCAGGCTGTCGAGGTAGTCGGGCAGGGCCTCGTTCCAGCCCATGGCGCTCAGGTGCAAGGTCCAGCGCGGGCCCGGGGCGTACTCGACCCAGCCCCCCAGCCCGGCGCGGTGCTTGAACATGTTCTCCTCGCTGAAGGAGCCGCCGGCCAGCAGCTCGGCCAGGGGCGCACCGTATACCCGATGCCGGGGATCGGCCAGGCTGTCCATCCAGGGCCGCCAGGAGGCGCACCACAGGGAGTCCGCATCGTTGAGGCGCGCGGCATCCTCGCGCAGGTAGGGACGGATGGCACTGTGCTGGGTGAGGTCCTTCGCATGGCGCTGCAGGCGCGCGGTCACCGGGGCGTCCACCACGCGGCTGAGCGGCAGGTACCCCTGCTGGGCAGGGGCCAACAGGGTGGTGAGCAGGGTGACGGCCAGCGAGTAAGCCCTCATCCTTCCTTCTTGCTGGAGATGGCGAAGGGTAGCATGGCCAGCACATAGGCGGTGACGCCGAGCACCAGCAGCCCCTTGTTGGGCAGGATGTCGCGCGTGATGAGCGACAACGCGATCATCACGAGCGCATAGAGGTAGAGCAGCCCGGTGATGCCGCGGTGGCCGAGGCCCAGGTCCATCAGCCGGTGGTGGATGTGGTTCCGGTCGGCCGCGAAGGGACTGCGGCCGCTGGCCATGCGCACGATGAAGATGCGGAAGGTGTCCACGAGCGGATACGCGATCACGCTCATGGCGAAGAGCGGCGTGGGCACGCTGGCCAGCCAGCGGGGCAGCCGGCTGGTGTCGTGGTCGATCACGCGGATGGCCAGAACGCTGATGATGGCCCCGATGATGAGCGAGCCGCTGTCGCCCATGAAGATGCGCGCCGGGTGATAGTTGAACACCAGGAAGCCCACCAGCGCCCCGGCCAGGGTGAAGGCCAGCAGGGAGAGCGCCACATCGCCGGCCCAGTAGAGCCAGATGCCGTAGGCCACCGCCGCGATCAACCCGATGCCGCCCGCCAGGCCGTCCACACCGTCGATCAGGTTGAAGGCGTTCACCAGCACCACGTAGGTGAAGAAGGTGAAGGCGATGCTGATCTCGGTGGGCAGCTCGTACACCCCGAAGATGCCGTGCATGTCGGTGATGCGGATGCCGCCCATCACCACCAGGATGTAGCCCACGATCATGTGGCCCACCAGCTTCTTCACGGGGCTGAAGCCGATGATGTCGTCCTTCACGCCGATGAAGAACAGCAGCACCATGGTGGCGATGACGAACTTGAAGTCCTTGTAGGCCGCGCCCATCTCGTGGTAGAGCGCCTTGAAGCCCTCGAGCTTGTAGCCCAGGACCGAGGCCTGCGGGAACCACAGGCTGTAGCTGAAGATGATGGCGGCGAAGATGATGATGCCCCCGATGGTGGGCACGCTGCGGCTGTGCACCTTCCGCTGCTCGCTGGGCTCATCCACCAGGTGCTTCATCCGCGCCACCTTGATCAGGCTGGGCATGGTGAAGAGCACCACCACGAAGGCGGTGAAGAAGCCGAGGAGGATGATGTAGCCGTGCGAGCGCATGGGCCGCTAAAGGTCGTAGTATCGGTTGAAAAGGCCCGTGCGGAAGGACACGTAGAGCAGGTGGCTCTGCTGCGGGTCGGCCGCATTGGTGACGTCGCGGGCGATGAAGCCGACGGCGAACTGGGCGTTGCTCATCTGGTTGATGCGCCAGGCGAAGCTCAGGTCCAGCCACGTGCGCCGGCGCTCCACGGAAAGCGAGTCGGCCCCGAAGGCTTCGTAGGCGCCGAACACATCGCTGCCGCTGGCCGTGGCCGCGGAGGTGTCCACGCGGAACACGGCGCTGCTCGCCTGCGCCCGCAGCCACAGGCGCTTGCCGATGCCCCAGTCCACGATGGCCACCGCTTCGTCCACGCCCGCGCCCATGGGGTGCGCCAATGGCTGGTTGTAGTGGCCGTAGCCGCCGCGGGCCTGGGCGCTCGTGTAGGCGAAGGGCGTCACGCTGTTGTACTCCACCAGCAGGTGCACTTCGCGGCGGAACAGGTCGAACCACTGCAGGCCCGCCTGCCAGCCGTAGCGCTGCCGCGCGGGGTCGTCCAGCGCGAACTGGCCGTAGGTGAAGAGCTTGTCCGTGAGCCGGAACTTGGCATCCAGGCCGAGGAGCCGTTTGCCGTCATCCCCGCTGAAGCCGCGCAGCAGGGTGTTCAGGCCGATCACCGGGTTCAGTTCCAGCGCATCGAAGGGCCGCACGCCGGTGCTGTCGATGTTGCGGAAGAGGGTGGCCTCGAAGAGCCCCAATTGCAGGCGGCCGAGGTTCACGCTGGCGTGCTTGAAGCTGGCGCGGCGCCAGAAGAAGAGGCTCTCGGAGCTCTCCCCCGTGGGCAGGCGGTCCGCCGGATCGCCGGCGCTCTGCAGCTTGGCATTGATGGTGGTGTACTGCAGCCGCTGGTCGTTGGTCAGCGCGCTGAACTTGAGGTAGGTGTACGGGAAGGTGTTGTCGCTGAGCAGCAGGCTGCGGTAGCCGTTGCCCACGAAGTGCCGTCCGTTGCCGAACTGCACGTTCAACCAGCGCTTCGGTGTCCAGCTCACATTGCCGTGGGCCCATGCGAAGTCGAAGCCGCGCTCGGCGAAGTCCTTCACGCGGCCCTGGCCCGGGATCACGCCGTTGGCCTGGGTGTACTGGTACAGGTAGAGCGGCAGGGTGGCCTGGTTCTCATAGAAGCCGGTCTGGAAGCTCACCGTGTTGCCCAGGTCGCAGCGGATCCAGAAGCCCCGGGTGTTGTTGGTCACCTGCGCGCGGTTCTCGTTGGCCACGCCCCGCTCGGAGAAGTCGCGCCCCAGCTCGAAGCGGAACACAGGATCGATGGTGAGGCGGAAGCCGGGCTCGTTCACCTGGATGAAGTGCTGGGTGAAGATCTTCCGGGTGATGTAGTAGTAATGCCGCATCGTGTCCGGCCGGAAGCCCATCACGTGGGTGAGGTCGGCGCGGCTCTCGATCAGCGGCCGCAGCCCCGTGTGCATGGTGCTGCCGATGCAGGCCCCGTTGCGGTCGATGTCCTGGTAGATGTCCCGGTTCAGCGGCACGTCGTTCTGCTGGGCCAGCGATCGCAAGGCACAGAGCATAACGGCAAGTACGGCGGACCGGCGCGGCATCGGTGTGGAAGGCCGCCGAAGGTAGCCCTTGCCGGAAAAGCGAAGCCCCGGCAAGCCGGGGCCTCGATCTGGTGTTCAGCGTGGGATCACACCTTCGCCAGCTCGCTCTTGGCGAACTCGGCGTACACGGCGGTGATGCCTTCGCGCAGCCCGATGCGGTGCTTCCACCCCAGGTTGTGCAGGCGGCTCACGTCCATCAGCTTGCGCGGTGTGCCGTCCGGCTTCTCGGTGTTCCACTTCAGCTCACCGGTGTAGCCCACGATATCCTTGATCATCTCTGCCAGGGCCTTGATGGTGAGGTCCTCGCCCGTACCGATGTTCAGGAAGAGCTCCTCGTCGTAGTTCTTCATGAGGAAGTAGCAGGCGTCCGCGAGGTCGTCCACGTGCAGGAACTCCCGCATGGGCGAACCCGTGCCCCACACCTCCACGCTCGGCGCGTTCGTCACCTTGGCGGTGTGGAACTTGCGGATGAGCGCGGGCAGCACGTGGCTGTTGTTGAGGTCGTAGTTGTCGTTGGGCCCGTACAGGTTGGTGGGCATCGCGCTGATGTAGTTGCACCCATACTGGCGGCGGTAGCTCTCGGCCAGCTTGATGCCCGCGATCTTGGCGATGGCGTAGGGCTCGTTGGTCTGCTCGAGCAGGCCGGTGAGCAGGCTCTCCTCCTTCAGCGGTTGGGGGGCCATCTTCGGGTAGATGCACGAGGAGCCCAGGAAGAGCAGCTTCTTCACCCCGTTCTCATGGGCGGCGTGGATGATGTTGCTCTCGATCATCAGGTTCTCGTACAGGAACTGCGCGCGGTACACGTTGTTGGCGTGGATGCCGCCCACCTTGGCCGCCGCGAGGTACACGTACGCGGGCTTCTCCTGCGCGAAGAAGTCGCGCACGGCCTGCTGCTCCTTCAGGTCGAGCTCCTTGCTGGTGCGCACCACGATGTTGGTGTGGCCCTCGGCCTGCAGCTTGCGCACGATGGCACTGCCCACCATGCCGCGGTGGCCGGCCACGTAGACTTTGTCGTTGCGATCCATGTTGTCTGTTGTCGGTTGTCAGTTGCCGGGCTCTCCGCTGGCAGCCCTCAGGCATCCGCCTGACAACTGACAACCGCCACCCGACAACGCCTTGCTCACTCTTGCTCGTGCAGGATCTTGTGGCCGCCTTTCTTCAGGTACACGTCGCGCTTGAAGAGCTCCAGGTCGCTCGCCACCATCTCCTTCACCAGTGCCTTCAGGTCGTACTTATGCTTCCAGCCGAGCACGCGCTGTGCCTTGCGGGGGTCGCCTTCCAGGTGGTCCACCTCGGCCGGACGGTAGTAGCGGGGATCGATGGCCACCAGCACCGTGCCGGTCTTCTTGTCGATGCCCTGCTCCTTCACACCCTTGCCCTTCCAGTCCAGCTTGATGCCGACCTCGGCGAAGGCCAGGTCGATAAAGTGGCGCACGGTGTAGGTCTTGCCGGTGGCCAGCACGTAGTCGTCGGGCTTGTCGTGCTGGAGCATCAACCACATGCCTTCGACATAGTCCTTGGCGTGGCCCCAATCGCGCTTGGCGTCGAGGTTGCCGAGGTACAGGGTCTTCTGCAGGCCGAGCTTGATCTTGGCGACGGCACGGGTGATCTTGCGGGTCACGAAGGTCTCGCCGCGCAGCGGGCTCTCGTGGTTGAAGAGAATGCCGTTGCAGGCGAAGATGTTGTAGCTCTCGCGGTAGTTCTTCGTGATCCAGAAGCCGTAGAGCTTCGCCACGCCGTACGGGCTCTTCGGGTAGAAGGGCGTCTCCTCGTTCTGCGCACGGGGCAGCACGCCACCGTACAGTTCCGAGGTGGAGGCCTGGTAGAAGCGCGTTTTCTTCTCCATGCCCAGGATGCGGATGGCCTCCAGGAAGCGGAGCGTACCGATGCCGTCGGCGTTGGCCGTGTACTCGGGCATTTCGAAGCTCACCGCCACATGGCTCATGGCGGCGAGGTTGTAGATCTCGTCCGGCTGGATCTCCTTCACCAGTCGGAGGCAGTTGACGCTGTCGGTGAGGTCGCCATAGTGCAGGTGGAAGGGGCGGCCCTGCTCGTGCATGTCGTGGTACAGGTGGTCGATACGGTCCGTGTTGAAGAGCGAGCTGCGGCGCTTCACGCCGTGCACCTCGTAGCCCTTGTTCAACAGGAGTTCGCTCAGGTAGGCGCCGTCCTGGCCGGTAACGCCGGTGATCAGCGCCACTTTGCGCTTCTTGCTGGTCGCCTTCTTCTTCGCCATGTCTGCGGTTTGTGGTTGTTGGGGCGACGCAGGCGTCGCCCGTATCTATTGGACGATGAACCAGTTGTTCACCAATGAATGCTTGTTGTAACGCAGGGGTGCGTTCGTGGTCACGTCGATGAGGGCGCGGCCCGCCTCGTTGGCGATGGCATGGCCGGCGGCGCTGTCCCATTCCATGGTGGGGGCATAGCGCGGGTAGGCATCGGCGGCGCCCTCGGCCACCAGGGCGATCTTCAGGGCGCTGCCCATGCTGGTGAGGGCCACCTCGCCATGCTGCGCGCGCATCCGGGCGATGAAGGCCTCGGTGTCCGGGCTGTTGTGGCTGCGGCTGGCCACGATGGTGAAGGGGCGCGGGGGCATGGACAAGGGCAGGCGCGCGGCCTGTGCGGCGAGTTCATACGCCGAGGAGGTGCCCCGGGTTGCCGCCCGGTCGATCCGGTAGGCACCGCCCCCGCCCCAGGCGAAGTAGAGCTGGTCCTTCACCGGCACGTACAGCACCCCCGCGATCGGCCGCGCCGCGCCCAGGGATCCGCTCGGCTCGCCATCGCGCTCCATCAGCGCGATGTTCACGGTGAACTCGCCGTTGCGCTTGATGAACTCCTTGGTGCCGTCCAGCGGGTCCACCAACCAGTAGCGCTCCCAGGGCTGGCGCTCCTCCACCGGCAACGCCTTCCCTTCCTCGCTTAGCACCGGCAGCACCGTGGGGGCCAGCGCGGCCACGATGGCGGCGTGCGCGCGGCGGTCCGCCTCGGTCAGGGGCGAACGGTCGTCTTTCAGTTCCACATCGATGGGGCGGGCATACACATCCAGGATCCCGCGGCCCGCGGCGAAGGCCGCGGCGATGGCGTGCTGGAGCAGGTCGGGTAGCGCGGTCACGGGGCGAAAGGTATCCACATGTAATCGTGGGCGAGGAAGCTTGGAAGTGCAATGTCAACGGGACATGTTGAAAGGGTATACTTGCTAATCCCGACATGACTGATATCTTCGACATGTCATGTTGACTCCACAGCGCCTTGTTCCTTTCCTAACCCTTCGCAGCCCTGCGTTGCTGCCTCGTACTATACCCTACGTCATGAACCTTGCATCGCTTCCACTGCCCCGTTGTGTACTTGGAGCGAACACATCGTACAGCTCAGGCTGGACACAAGCGCCCTCCCGAAGGCAACCGGCGTGGTTCACACTATCATGCCACAAGCTAACAGCAGCAAGAAGCATGCTGTCGTTGTTCTGTGCATTCATATTCGCGACTAGCGCAGAAAAGCTCTCAGCCCAGAGTATTGCTCCTGCTGGAGGGCAGAGTTTCTGGGACTGGCACAACACATTTATCACTGACCCAAGCAACATGATTAACCCAGACGAAGAAGGTAGTCTTTGGCAGTTACACCAGCGCACAATGAACCACTGGGTAACCCGTCTGGCACCGGACCACGACTTAAACGATGCACAGCACGCGCTTAACACATATATCGAATGGATCGGAAACAACCCGAAGACGAACACATCCTTTCCCTCTAACTGGGAAGAAATGGGGCCCTTTGACACGCCCTACGCGAATAGCACGTATTCCACTTTAATGAACGGCTGGACTGGCACCGGCCAAATCCACAACTTCGCCTTTGACCCGGACTACGCAACGAACGGTATCATGTATGCAGCCTCTCCGTTCGGAGGCTTATTTAAGACTATGGACCGCGGTGCACACTGGTTCTCAATTACGGATAACAAGCTCCCTTACGCCGGGGTCGCAGATGTGGTAGTAGACCCCAACAACGGATCACACTTGTTCATTGCCACGGGCAACGTTGACGGATTCAACAACGGGCTATCTATCGGCGTTTACCGCAGCTTTGATGCTGGCGCAACCTGGCAGCCCATCAATCAAAACCTCGTTGAAGGCGAAGGTTACATTGGTTTGCACGCAATAGAAATGCATCCGTCTAACCCAAACATTCTACTCTGCGCGACGAACTACGGAATCCTTCGCACAACAAACGCTTCTGCAATCGACCCAACTGCTGTACAATGGACAGGCCCCTATCCGAATACAGAAGACAACATGTACAAATCACTATTCTTCCATCCTGGTGACCCAAATATTGTGTATGCATCCGGAAAAGATATCTACAGGTCCTTGGACGGAGGCCTGAACTGGTCTTCCATGACCGTCAACTATCCTGGGCTGGACCTGAATGCCATCAACGCAAGGCGAATCGCGCTTGGTATCGAGAGCATTTCACCATTTACACTCTTTGCCAATATATGCCGATGGGACCCCATTAATGATGAATACACAAACTATCCAGCCATGTTCGAACAACAAGCAGAGATCTGGATGCATTCCGCCTCCTCGGAATTCACTTGCAACAACAACGACCCTGCTTGGGTATGCATCGCGGTACGTCCAGGACAGACCGGCACCGTGGCCTATGGGAACACCGAATTATACAACTCCATCAACGCAGGCACAACTGTTTCGCTCATTGACGATTATGGCATAGAGGCGCATGCAGACAAACATGGGCTTGCATATTCTCCAGACGGGAATGAACTATGGATCGGGTGCGATGGAGGTGCGTACGTTACAGAGGATGTGACCGCCCTGAACACGAGCACATGCGTGATAGAGCGAAGGAACACAGGACTCACGGTCGCTACCATAGAAGCCATAGGATCCAACCCCACACACCCGGAGCAAGTTCTGATTGGCACCTTCGACAATGCGAACCAGCTACATCGGCGCTCGGGCGATGGACTAACGCATGAATGGCGATACGTTGATGGGGGTGATGGAGGATCGGTTTGCTTCTCACCTGACGGTAATAAGGCTTGGACCTGGATATTTAATAATCGTGATTCATTCAAGAAGTACATGATTAATGATCCTCTCACAGGACCAAGCTCCGGGGGAGCATATTCTTTTACGTTAGCTGCAACCGACGGTTTGCCCGATGCGCTTAGGCCCGTTGAGATACCACCCATGGGATTCCTGCCTGGGAACAACCATTGGCTTTTCGGCGCTAACAACTTCTACGAAGAACTGGACCCCAACGATGCCCCAAACGTTGCCGCCGACTTCGAGCAAATATCGGTCACCGCTTGGGCCGATCTTTCCCCCGATCTATCCCTTGAATGCCTATCCCACTCACTTGCTCGACTAACTGTACATCCAAGCCAATCCGAATACATCTATTTTTCTACACGGCCCGAACTCGTAAACGATGAGAGCTTAGCTTGCTATCCGTTAAGGCCATCTGCCATCTTCGCCTCTCAACGCGACAATTTGGGGCAGCTACTAGAACTTGATCATCGGTTCGCCACTTTGAACATGCCTTCTGAATGGCAGAGTGATCCAGTTGCGGTCACCGGTCTGGCGGTGGACCCTAGAGACCCGCTACATATCTACGTCGGCTTCTCCGGTTATAACCCAGGCCTTAAGGTCTATGAAGCGCATATCAACCCCAATGACCCATATAGTACGGATTGGGCAACCTTGGATTACACGAACTCATTGCCAAATCTACCCATAACGGATCTGGTTTTTGCCGAAGGAACCGAAGGTGGCCTATATGCTTCCTTCGACGTAGGCATTTACTACAAGAATGAGAACACTCTTGATTGGCAACCCTATTTCGAGGCCCTTCCAAACGTGCTGATAAAGGATATCGATATCAACTATTGTGCAGGTAAAATCCGTGCGGGTACATTCGGTCGGGGGCTGTGGGAAAGCGACCTCGCCGAGAAACCTCATTTGGCCCGAGTAATTGATGCGGATGCACAATGGCAGAACCATGTGAACCTGGGGTCCGATGTGCAGGTCACCAGCGGCGCCACACTAACCATCTCAGCAACGGTGAACTTCGCTCCGCACACACGCTTGATCATTGATCCGGGTGCGCAAGTGATCGTGTTGAACGGCGGCAAGCTCACCAACCTTTGCGGCGAGCAATGGGACGGAGTGGAAGTACGTGGCGATGCGGACCTGTCACAAGTACCGCTAACGAACCAAGGTTACCTGGAGCTAAGGGCAGGCGCCACGATTGAACATGCCGAGATAGCTGTGCGCTTGTTCGCCTCCGACGATAATGACATAGCGGACCTGAACACGACCGGTGGAGTTGTGAAATTGCTCGGAGACGTGAGTAGCCCTGTTAAAATTAGCGATTGCAAGCGCGGAATATGGGCGAAACCCTATGCGTTCTTCAATCGTTCGTTGGTGACATACGCGGTCTTCGAGAACACGACTGAAGGTTCCGGGGACTACATCAGATTGGACGGGATCCGCAATGTTGAGATTAGGAATTCCATGTTTGACTATTCCGGGCAGTTCATCCCGTGGGAGACCATGCGACCAACTGGCATTCGCGCGTATAATTCACGCTTCCTCGCGGTGAACAATACCCTACAGCACCTGTCCCAAGCCATACGGGCCAGCAGTACTAATGGATTGAGCCCGTGCTACCTGCGGCACAACACGGTCACGGGCAACGAGCGGGGCATCTTTCTCGGTAACATCAACTTTGCCGAGCTTACCGAAAACGTCTTCAACGTGCCCGAGGGTGCTTCGTCGTTGCAAGTACCTTATGGCCTCTACCTCTCCGGGTCCACAGGCTTCGAAGTAGAGGAGAACTCGTTCGCGGGCATTGGCCATCCAGCGAACAACGTAGGCCTGGTGATCCGCGATAGCGACGATGGCCCCACCGAGTTCTACCGCAACAGTTTCGATCGGCTGGCCGTAGGTAGTTTGCTGCAAGGCGACAACCGCTTGGAAGGTTCTTTGGACGCGGGCTTGCAAACCCGCTGCAACACCTACGGCGAAACCAGCGCGTGCACGTATGACGTGGCACTCACTGAAGCGGGCGAAGTGGCCGAGAACCAAGGCACCTCGGTCTCGCCAGCAGGCAACCGCTTCTATCCCGAATGCCCGGGCGTGGATGAAACGGATATCTACGTGGATGTGGATCCTGCGCCTGCAACAGGGTTCAACTATCACCATCATTCTGATGATTTTACTGAACCACGATGCACTACGGAAGTATACGTAGTGACCGTTGATGCTTTTAGCGCATATCAGGGCGGTGTCGCATGTCCAGAAGAATTAAGCGTTGATGATACTCGTCCAGCTCGAAAGTCCGCATTCCTGTTAGCGAGCGGCGAGCACGCCGCGCTGAAGGCGGTCTATCAAGGTGAGGTCAATGGCGGAAACACCGAGTTCCTGCTTGGTTTGATCGCCGATGCATCGGTGAGCTCCTTCAGCGTGCGCAATGCGCTCTTGGCCTCTTCGCCCGAGCTCACAGACGACGTGATGATCACCGCCATCAAACGAGACCCGGCTATGGAGGACCTGCACTTGGTGCAAGTGCTCTTGGCCAACAGCCCCTTGAACCCGGACGTGCTGATCGCGCTCAAAGGCATACCCTTGGAACAGATCTACCGCGAACTCCTGGCCGAAGAACAGAACGGCGGCATGACCTGGAAGGGTCTGGTGGAAATGGAACTCGGCGGATCGCATGGAATGGCGGAACGGGGGCGGAACGACTACGTGCGATTGACCCTACAGGCCGATACTATCGGAACCCCATTGGACAGCATCGCCGAAGTGCTGGACCATACCGAGCTGCGTGCCTCACCCGTTGCCCGCCTTTGCATGCAGATTGCTCAAAAGGATTGGGCGGAGGTTGATGACCGTTTGGCTAATCATATGGATCATGGTCTTGCCGAAGAGGAAGCCATCGTCTATGCGGTAGTGCGGGACATTGCCCGGTACCCGTCGCAAGCCACTGGCCTTGTACAGGCCGCTGAGCAGGTCTTGGCTCCCATCGCTGCTGACCACTTACAGCCCGGTCACGAGGCTGCTAAAGCGCTCCTACAACACTACCTCGGCACGACGTTCGAGGAACCGGTAATCCTACCACACACCTTACGGAGTTTCGTTCCCGGCCGCCGCACATCGACGACCATATCCGATTTGCTCAGTGCAACCCCCAACCCCGCGAACGAACGGCTCACCGTCATCGCCAAGGTGCCAAAAGATGAGGTCGGTGCCTACTTGGGGCTTACCGACATGCGCGGCCAGGAAGTTCAGCGTTTACTAATTGGGACCGGGACGCAACTTCTGGAGCTGAATACCAGATCCTGGGCTCCCGGTCTCTATCGGCTGGTGCTTTTTGGTCGTCGAGGGGCATTGGATGGAAGGTCCATCTCAATAGTACACTGAGCCATGCAACTCCGGCCATGTTTCGCCGTAGTGACACTTGCTGTTGGCAGCATTGTGTGTGGGCAGTCTTTCAGCACAAGAAACGACCACCGCAACCTGGGCTTAGCGGAGCTCGGATTCTATTTGACTGAGCATGACACTGGATTTATTATCCTCCAAGGCGGCTATGATACATTAAACGGTTTTCGCCGACTATGCTTTGTTCTCTCCGCATATGACGGTGGGGTCCAAGAGTTCCATTCATTCGGTCGGGATAGCCTATCATGCTATGTGGGTTGGGCCTCTGGACCGGCGAAGACCACTGCTGCCCTCTTTGTTTTTGGCACCGCCTATGATGGGAACAGGAACTCCTCCCTGTATTGGGGATTCAATAGTGTACTTGACAGCTCTTGGTCCACTGAAGTCTTTACGGAGTCCACCACTGCTTCAATTGGCAACTCGGCAGCGGTAAACGGCTATGCGCAATACGGCATTGGTACCCTTTGGCATGATTCATCTGAAGGTGAGATTTTTTTGGTGAAGCTTGACACTTTGGGCGACGTCCTGTGGACACGTGAGTACGGTGGCAGCTACCGCGACGAAGGCTGGACCATAGACACCACCGCTGATGGCGGCTTCATACTCGGAGGTCTAGCCCAATTCAACGACACGAACTACGATGCCTACATCATCAAGACCGATTCCCTCGGCAACGAGGAGTGGCACCGCTACCTCGGTGGGCCTTATCGGGACGGCCACAGCAATGTGATCACCACGGCCAATGGCGAGTACGTCAATGTGGGCAAAGACGCTACCGATCAGACCTTCACCACCACGGTATTCAAGCCCTACGCGGCAAGGCTCAGCGCGACCGGCAGCACGCTTTGGGAACGCACCTACGGTTACTGGAACACCGAGAACGAGTTGAATACGGCCAAGGAGCTACCGGATGGTTCCTTCATAAGTTGCGGCACTTACCACACTGGTACGCGCACGGCAGGTACGCTCCTGAAGTTCGCCGCGAACGGGGACAGCTTGTGGATGCGCACCTATGTGCATCCGCCACTCGATACGATCTTCAGCTACCATACGCTCTATGATGTTATCCAAGACGATGAAGGTCATTTCGTTTCCTGCGGCAGCACCAATGATGGTCAACAAGACCTCTGGGTGATCCGTGTGGACAGCTTTGGTTGTCTAGTGCCCGGGTGCCAGCAGTTCGACAACATCGCCGAGCAAAGCTTGAATCTGAATATCCTGGCCTATCCGAATCCTACCCGAGGCACGTTGTTCTTGAGCTTCCGCTCCATTCATCTGCCGGTGGGTGAGTTCGTGCTGTTCAATTCCGCAGGAACCATGGTGCAGCGCTTTGCGCCAGGCGGTGCCAGTGTGGAGATCGACTACGATATAGGCCATCACCCCTCGGGCATGTACTTACTGCAATACCAGGAGCAAGGTGCGGTGAAGTGGTCACAAAAGGTCATCAAGGAATAGAACACAGAACGTCCCATCCAGGTGGCTCATGTGCCCACGGCCCACACGTGGTGGGCCGCGCCAGTCGTGGGGCGGGCATACACATCCAGTATATCGCGGCCAGCGGAGAAGGCCGCAGCGATGGCGTGCTGGAGCAGGTCGGGTAGCGCGGTCACGGGGCGAAAGGCATCCTCACCCGGACGCCTTCCTCCGCGCTTCACGGCAGGCTATCCACGATCACGGTTTCGCATAGCGCCCGGCGTACTGCCGGTACAGCTTCTTCTGGTGGTCGTCCAGGTCCAGCCGGCGGCCATCGATGAAGGCGTGGCGCACCACATTGCCGCGCATGTCCAGCGCATCGCCATCGGAAACGAAGAGCGCGGCGCGCTTGCCCACGGCCAGGCTGCCGTAGCGATCCCCGATCCCGAGGATCCGCGCGGCATCGAGGGTGACCGCCTGCAGGGCCTCCTCTCGCGTGAGCCCGTACGCCGCGGCAGTGCCGGCGGTGAAGGCCAGGTTGCGCGCGCCCATCCGCTCCATATCGCCCGTGTAGCCCAGGCAGAAACGGATGCCCTTCGCCTTCAGCAGCGCGGGCAGGCGGAAGGGCAGGTCCACCGGATCATCGTCGCGCAGGGGCAGGCTGTGCACACGCTGCAGGATCACGTCCACCTGCTTGTCCACCAGCAGATCGGCCACGCGCCAGGCATCGTAGCCGCCCACGATCGCCTTGCGGGCGATGCCCAGTTCGTGCGCGAAGAGCACGGCCTCCTGGATCTCCAGCGCACCGTCCGCATGCGCGTACAGCGTGCGCGAGCCGTCGAAGAGGCCGCGCATGGCCTCCATGCGCAGGTCCGTGGTGGTGCTGCCGGCGCGTTGGGCGTATGCCTTCGCCTTCAGGAAGAACTGGCGCAGGCCCTCCAGGCGCTTCGCACGCTCGTCGCCCTTCTCGCGACTGGTGGCACCGGGTTCGGCCCACCACCCTTCGCGCCGGAAGGCCCGGGGCCAGTTCAGGTGCACGCCATCGTCCGCGCGCACGGCGGCATCGGCGTTGCTCCAGGCGTCCAGCTGCACCACGGCGCTCGTGCCGCTCACCGTGCCACCGCGCGGGGTCACCTGTGTCAGCAGCACACCATTGCTGCGCACCGTGGGCACGATACGCGAATCGGTGTTGTAAGCGGCCATCGCGCGCAGCTCCGGTTCCATGTCGCCGGTATCATCCTGATCGCTCGTGGCGGACACCAGGTCCACCTCATGCAGGCCCAACGTATTGTCCGGCAGGATGAGCCCGGGATAGATGTGGCGGCCTTCGGTGTTGATGATGGTGTCGTAGAAGGCCTTCACGCCGTAGCTGTGGCCAACGAAGTCGATGGTGCCGTTGCGGAAACCCACGGCCGCGTCGTCGATCACCGTGCCGTCGCCCACGTGCACGGTGCCGCCTTTCAGCAGAATGCTCTTGGTCTGCTGGGGGGCGGGGGTGGGCTTTTGCGCCGAAACGGTGAAGCTCAGGAGCAGGAGCAGGGGCAGGGGCAGGCGCAGGGGCAGGGGCAACCACGCTGCCTTTGCTCCTGCCGCTGGTCCTACCTCTTTCCTCATGGCTCCTCCCCGATGGTCTCGCATTCCCAATGGCGTTTCTCACGGCGTTCGGCCTTGCGCGCGGGGGCACCGGCCTTCTTCGCGGCGATCATTTTGGCGACCAGTCGCTCGCGCTCGGTCCGCATGGCCTCGCGCAGCCGCGCATCCTCCGCACGGTCGAAGCAGCGCACACCGTCCACAAAGGTCAGTTCCACCTTCGAGTCGATGCTTAACGGATCGGCGCTCCAGAGCACGATGTCGGCGTCCTTGCCCACCTCCACGGAACCCATGCGCGCGTCGAGCCGGAGGGCCTTGGCCGGGTTCAACGTCACCATGCGCCAGGCAGCCTCCGGGGTGGCGCCGCCGTACTTCACGGCCTTGGCGGCCTCCTGGTTCAGGCGTCGCGCCATCTCCGCATCGTCGCTGTTGATGCAGGTGTTCACGCCCATGCGGTCCAGCAGCGCGGCATTGTGCGGGATGGCATCGCCCACCTCCATCTTGTAGGCCCACCAATCGCTGAAGGTGCTGGCCGTGGCACCGTGCTCCTTCAAGCGCTGCGCCACCTTGTAGCCTTCGAGCACGTGGGTGAAGGTCTGCACGGTGAAGCCCATGCTGTCGGCCACGTCCATCAGCATGGCGATCTCGCTCTGCACGTAGCTGTGGCAACTGATGAAGCGTTTCTTCTCCAGGATCTCGGCCAGGGCCTCGAGCTCCAGGTCACGGCGCGGTGCACCCTTCAATGACGGCGCTTCCGGCTTCGCGCCGCGGCGTCCACGCACGGGAGCGGGCCTGGTGGAAGCCGCTTCGAACGCACGCCATTCGGCGCGGTACTCCTTCGCGCGGTGGAAGGCATCGTACATGAGCTGCTCCACACCCATGCGCGTCTGCGGGAAGCGGCTGCCGTCCGTGTGCCAGTTGCTCTGCTTCACGTTCTCGCCCAGGGCGAACTTGATGAAGCCATCAGCCCCGGCGATGTGCATGCGCTCCGCAGGCTGGCCCCAGCGCAACTTGGTCAACGCGCTCTGGCCGCCGATGGGGTTGGCGCTGCCGTGCAATTGCTGCACCGCCGTGACGCCGCCCGCCAGGTTGCGGTAGATGTCCACGTCGTCCGGATCGGTGACATCGCCGATACGCACCTCAGCGGTGATCGCCTGCGAGCCTTCATTCACCCCGCGGGTGATGGCGATGTGCGAATGCTCGTCGATGATGCCACAGGTGAGGTGTCTGCCGGTGGCATCGATCTCCTGTACCGTGGGTCGGTGGCGGCCGGGGAAGAGCAGCGCGGGATCGAGCCGCTGTCCCACGCCCACGATGCGTCCGCCGTGGATGGCCACATCGGCACGGGGAATGGTTCCGAGCGGACCGTTGGTCCACACGGTGGCGTTGCGGAAGATCACCGTCTCTGTGTCCGGCAACATGGGTCGGCCATAGGCGCCAAGCGGGTACCACACGGTTCCGGTAGGCGCGGCCCACAGGCTGTCCAGCGCATCGGTGCGCTCCTTCTTCTCCTTGCGGGCGGATGGACCGGATTGCCGGACGGCGCTCCACCCGATCCACTCGCCGCCGGGCAACTGGCCCTGGCCGTCCCAGATGGTGCCACGCTCGTGGATGGTGCCGTTCAGGCGCACGGGACCCGCAAAGCCGAGCTTGCGCCCGTCGAACACCAGGGTGACCGTGGAGCGGCTCACCTGCAGGTCCGCCTTCACGCGCAGGCTGTCGTTGCCCGGTGGGTTCAGCTCGGCCTCGGGCTTGTCGGCCTCGCCGGTCACCTTCAACTTCAGGATGGAGCTGCGGAGGTTGAGGTCGAAGGTGCCGCGCGGGTCCTCCGGGGGCGTGGCCTTCTGCACGAAGCGCCGGCCGGCCACCCAGGTCTCCTGTACCGCATTGCGGGGATCCAGCAGGTGGTGCGAGCTGATCACCAGGTCCGCATACTTGCCGGGCGCGATGGTGCCGATGCGGTCCTCCAGGCCGAAGAGCCGGGCAGGTACGGTGGTGAGCGCGGCGATGGCCGTGGTGCTGTCCAGCCCGCAACGGAGCATACGGCGCAGGTTGGTCCACAGCGCGCCGGTCTCCTTCAGGCCGTGGGTGGTGAAAGCGAAGGTGCCGCCGGCCTCGTGGATGCGGGCGGGGTTGGTGGGGGCCAGCTCCCAGTGCTGCAGGTCGGCCAGGGGCACTTCCAGCGCGGCGAAGGGATCCTCCACGTCGTGCACATCCGGCAGGGACACCGGCACGATCAGCGGCATGCGCGTGGCCAGGATGTCCGCCAGGCGGGCGTATTCATCGCCGTTGCCCTTCACGATCGGGCTTAGGCCGAACTCCTTCGCCAGCGCGGCGATGCGGAGCACATCGTTGCGGCCGGAGGCCTCGAACACCATCGGCAGCGCCAGCTGTGCGCTCAGCGCCTCCAGCTCGGCGTCGCGCTGTTCTGCACGTCCACGGTCATTGTACCACCGCACATCGTACAGGGTCTGGCGCAGGAGGGCGATGGCGCCCATGAGCGAGCTCGGGTAGTCCTCCGGGCTGCTGCCCTTGCGAAAGGAGAAGTGAGCCGCCGCTTCCGCGACCAGGATGTCCTGCACGGCATTGCGGTCCGCGAGCTGCACCGCGCAGGAGGTGCCGCGGGCGATGCCGTCCATGCGGTGGGCCACCACGGTGGTGAAGCCCTGCGCACGTAATTCGGCGGCGCGTTCATCCTGCGTGAAGAGCTCCACTGCGGCCGTGGCGGGATGGATGGCCGGGTTCCAATAGCGGGCCCCGCGTTTCATGGTGTCGCGCGCGGCGCTGCGGCCACCCTTGGGCATGCCTAGGTCGCTGTATGGATCGATGAGCCCGGGCCAGATGTGGGCACCCTTGAGGTCGTGCACCACGGCACCCACCGGCACGGTGACGCGGGGCCCGATGGCCAGCACATGCTCGTCCTGGATGAGCACGGTGGCATCCCGGATCACCTCGCCCGGCGCAGGATGCACGGTGGCGTGGATGAAGGCGATGGGGATGCCGCCCTTGTCCTTGGGGCCGTTCAGCGGAGCGGTCACCTGCGCGACCACGAAAGCCGTGGACAGCATGGCTGGGAGCAGCAGGAGGCGGCGCATGGAATGCGGGCGAAGGTAGCCGCAGGTGCCGCCGGCCGCTACTTTTGGCGTCCCTCATCCCCACCCTCATGAACGACTCCACCGGATTCCTGTTGCTGTTGCACAGCATCCTGCGCTGGCTGGTACTGCTCTCCGTGGCCACCGCCGGCATCGTGGCCCTGCGCGGCTACCTGGCCAAGGCCCCGATCATCGTGTGGGAACGCTCCGTGGCGATCCTGGCGATGGTGCTCTGCCACGTGCAGCTGCTGCTGGGCCTGGTGCTGTACGGTCTGAAGTTCAAGTCCTACAGCCTGATCAGCAACATGGGGCACCAGACCGTGATGACCAATGCGGTGATCCGCTACTGGAAGATGGAGCACATCGCGGGCATGATCCTCGCGATCGCCCTGGTCACGATCGGGCGTTCGTTGAGCAAGAAGGCGACGACGGAGCCGGGCAAGCAGCTGCGCATCGCCATCTTCTACCTCATCGCCCTGCTCATCTTCCTGGTGATGATACCCTGGCCGTTCCGCGAAGGGATCGGACGCGCATGGCTCTGATGCGATCGCTCCTGCTCCTTCCCGTGCTGCTGATCGCCTGTGGTGATGCGGCCACCAGTTCCGTCGCGGGCGATCCGCCGCCGGGCATCGGCGAGGCCATCTTCAACGGGCAGTGCGCCACGTGCCACGGCCGCAAGGGCGACATGGGCCTGAACGGCGCGAAGGACCTGCGGGCCAGCACGCTCACCCGGGAGGAGGCCATCGCGGTGGTGACCGACGGGCGCGGGCTGATGATGCCGTACAAGGCCCAGCTCACGAAGAAGGAGATCGCCGCCGTGGTGGACCATGTGCTCACCCTGCGCGCCAAGGCCGAATGATCGACCTGAAGGAACAGCGGATCAAGGGCGAGACGGCGGTGCTGATCGGCCTGATCACCGACGAGCAGGACGCCGCACGCTCGGCCGAGTACCTGGACGAACTGGAGTTCCTGGCCACCACCGCGGACATCCGCACCGTGAAGCGTTTCACGCAGAAGCTGCACAAGCCGGACGGGCGCACCTACGTGGGCAGCGGCAAGCTGAACGAGGTGAAGGCGTGGATGGAGGCCAACGGCGGCGACTCCGTGATCTTCGACGACGAACTAACGCCCGCGCAACAGCGCAACCTGGAGAAGGAACTGGGCCGCCCCGTGCTCGACCGGCCGCGGCTCATCCTGGACATCTTCGCCCGACGCGCCCGCACCGCGCATGCCAAGACGCAGGTGGAACTGGCGCAGTACGAGTACATGCTGCCGCGGCTCACCAAGCTGTGGACCCACCTGGAGCGGCAGCGCGGTGGCACGGGCACACGCGGTGGTGCGGGCGAAAAGGAGATCGAGACGGACCGCCGCCTGGTGCGCGACCGCATCGCCCTGCTGAAAAGCCACCTCCGCGACATCGACAAGCAGATGGCCACCCAGCGCGGCAACCGCGGCAAGCTGGTGCGCGTGGCCCTGGTGGGCTACACCAACGTGGGCAAGAGCACGCTGATGAACCTGCTCAGCAAGAGCGACGTGTTCGCCGAGAACAAGCTCTTCGCCACGCTGGACACCACGGTGCGCAAGGTGGTGCTGGGCAACCTGCCCTTCCTGCTCAGCGACACGGTGGGCTTCATCCGCAAGCTGCCCACGCAGCTGATCGAGAGCTTCAAGAGCACGCTGGACGAAACGCGCGAGGCGGACCTGCTGCTGCACGTGGTGGACATCAGCCACCACAACTTCGAGGAGCACTACAGCACGGTGCGGCAGACCTTGAACGAGATCGGCGCGGGCGGCAAGCCCACCATCGTCATCTTCAACAAGATCGATGCGTACCGCCCGGCCGCGCACGACCCGCACGACCTGGCGCCCAAGCGCGAGGACCAGTTCACCCTGGAGGAACTGAAGCTGACCTGGATGGGGCGCCTGCAGGACGAGGAGTGCATCTTCATCAGCGCCGTGCGGAAGGACAACATCGATGCCCTGCGCAAGCTGCTCTACCAGCGGGTGAAGGCGATCCACCTTTCCCGCTACCCCTACGAGAAGGACCTGTTGTACGGCGACTGGAACGGTGCGCTCCCGGACGAGCTGCCGGAATAGCCACGCACGCAGGCGGGGTGCGCGCGCGTTCCTGAAGGGACCATGGCCAAGCGAAGGAAAAGCAGCCCCATCCGCCGCGGCGCGGTGTTCAAGTGGTCGCTCATCGGCCTGGGCGTGGTGGTGCTCCTGCTGGCCCTGCTCATCTGGCTGGTGAACCTGGGCGCGTTCGGCAAGCTGCCCACCAAGGAGGAGATCGCCGCCATCCGCACCGAGGAGGCCACGCTCATCCTGGCGAACGACGGCACCATCATCGGCAAAGTGTTCGCCAAGGACCGCACCAACATCCGGTTCGAGGACATCCCCGCGCACCTGATCCATGCGCTGGTGAGCACCGAGGACCAGCGCTTCTACCTGCACGACGGTGTGGACGGCCGGAGCTACATCCGCGTGTTCTTCCGCACCATCCTCGGCGGCGACCAGCGGGGCGGGGGCGGCAGCACGCTGAGCCAGCAGCTGGTGAAGAACCTCTATGGACGGGAACGTCACGGCCTGCTCACCGTTCCGGTGAACAAGATCAAGGAAGCCCTGGTGGCCGCGCGGCTGGAACAGGTGTACGACAAGAACGATGTGCTCACGCTCTACCTCAACTCGGTGCCCTTCGGCGAGGACCTCTACGGCGTGGAGGCCGCATCGCGGCGCTTCTTCAATAAGCCGGCACGGCGGCTGCGCGTGGAGGAGGCGGCCGTGCTGGTGGGCATGCTGAAGGCCAACACCTCCTACAACCCACGCTTGCATCCGGACCGGTCGCGCGAGCGCCGCAACGTGGTGCTGAAGCTGATGGGCGACCGCGGTCACCTGAGCGCGCAGGCGGTGGACAGCCTGCAGGCCCTGCCGCTCGCATTGCACTACCGGGGCCGCGATGCGCTGGACCTGTACGGCTACTTCGCCGACCGCGTGGCCCGAGAAGCACGCACCCTCCTCGCCGACCTGGCCAAGCGCACCGGCAACACGTACGACATCGAGAAGGACGGCCTGCGCATCCACACCACGCTCGATCCCGCGCTGCAGCACCTCGCACAGGAGGCCCTGTTCACCCACCTCACCGCCATGCAGCACACGCTCGACAAGGATCTGAAGGCCCGCAAGGCGCGGGTGGCCTGGGAGAAGCGCATGGCGAAGAAGGGCGGCCGCGCGTGGAAGACCAACACCACCGCCGTGCGCGATGTGTTCACCTGGGACGATGCACCGCCCGCGGCCATGAGCTACCGCGACAGCCTCTGGCACTACCACACACTGCTCAACGGTTCGGTCTTCATGATGGAGCCGGCGACCGGCCGGGTCCGCGCCTACATCGGCGGCGACCACCACCGCTACCTGCCGCTGGACCTGGTGACCACGCACCGCCAGGTGGCCAGCACCATCAAGCCCATCCTGTACGCCGCTGCGCTGGAAGAAGGGATGGACCCCTGCACCTGGCTGGACAACACCGAGCGCACCTACGATGATCACGACGGCTGGCACCCGCGCAACTTCGACGGCAGCAGTGGCGGTGAGGTGGCCATGTGGCACGCACTGGCCAACTCCATGAACCTGCCCACGGTGGACCTCTACTTCCGCACCGGCGAAAAGCCCGTGGCGCGCGTGATGACCGCGTTGGGCCTGCCCGGCAAGGCCGCCCGCAACCCGGCCGTGGCGCTGGGCGCGGCGGACATCTCGCTGCAGGAGATCGTACGCGCCTACGGGGCCTTCGCCGCACAGGGCCGGCGCGTGGAACCGCAGTTCATCGAACGCATCACGGATGCGCACGGCAAGGTGCTCTACAAGGTCCAAGTGAAAGGCGGTCGCCAGGCCATCGGCGAGGTTACCGCCGCGGTGGTGAACACCATGCTGCGCCGCGCGGTGGACCAGGGCACGGGCACCGCACTGCGCACGCGTTTCGGTGTGAACGCCGCCGTGGCGGGCAAGACGGGCACGGCACAGGACAACCGCGATGCGTGGTTCATCGGCTACACGCCGGGCCTGGTGGTGGGCAGCTGGGTGGGCGCGCGCGATCCCGCGGTGCGGCTGAGCGGGAAGGCCGGCACCGGATCCGCCCTGGCACTGCCGCTGGTGGGGCCCGTGTTCGCCGGCATCGAACGCTCGCCGGAACTACGCCGCAGCTACCTGCGCTCCTTCAACGGGCTGGAGGCCGACTCGCTGGATTGCCCGCCCACGCGGGAGCTCACGGGCATCGGCAAGGTGATCGACGACGTGTTCGGCCCCAAGGACCCGCGCTCAGCAGCACCTGCGGACACGGCACGCAAGCAGAACTTCCTGCAGCGCCTGTTCAAGCGCAAGAAGGATCACTGATCGAAGGCCTGCATGTCGCAGAGCCTGCGGTACACGCCGTTTGCCTGGAAGAGCTGGGCATGCGTACCGCGCTCCACGATGCGGCCCTCCTGCAGCACACAGATCTCATCGCAGTGCTGGATGGTGCTCAGGCGGTGCGCGATCACCAGCGAGGTGCGGTGCCGCATCAGGTTGAAGAGGGCGTCCTGCACAAGGCGCTCGCTCTCGGTGTCCAGCGCACTGGTGGCCTCGTCCAGGATCAGGATCTCCGGGTCCTTCAGCACGGCGCGGGCGATGGCGATGCGCTGCTTCTGCCCGCCGCTCAGGCGGTTCCCGCCGTCGCCGATGTTGGTCTGGTAGCCCTCTGGCAACTGGGTGATGAAGCCGTGCGCGTTGGCGATGGCCGCGGCCCGCTCGATGTCCGCCTGCGACGTTCCCGTGCGACCGAACGCGATGTTCGCCGCGATGGTGTCGTTGAAGAGGATGCTGTCCTGCGTGACGATGCCCATGCGGGCACGCAGGTCGCCCAGCCGCAGGTCGCGCACATCGATGCCGTCGATGGTCACCGAACCGGCGGTGGCGTCGTGGAAACGCGGAAGCAGACCGGCCATGGTGCTCTTGCCGCCACCGCTGGCGCCCACCAGGGCCACGCTGCGGCCCTTGGGCACCACCAGGTCGATGTCCTTGAGCACAAGCGCGTCATCGTAGCCAAAGGACACGTGCTGGAACGCGATGCGGTCGGTGAAGGCGGGCAGCGGGCGCGCGTCCGGGCGCTCCTTCACGGTGTTCTCCACCGCGAGCAGGTCGAATACGCGCTGGGCGCTGGCGCTGCCGCGCACGATGCCGCTCCAGCCCTGGCTGAAACCCTTGATCGGCGTGAGCAGCTGCGAGAAGATGGCGATGTAGGCGATGAAGGCGGACCCGTCCAGCTCCGGGGGCACACCGAGCACCAGCGAGCCGCCGATGTAGGCCATCACGGCCATCACCGCCGCCCCCATGGTCTCGCTCAGCGGCGAGGCGATGTCCTGGCGGCGCAGCAGGCCGATGCTGGCGCGTGTGAGCAGTTCGTTCTCGCGCTCGAACCGGCGGCGCATGTCCGCCTCGCCGTTGAAGGCCTTCACCACGCGGATGCCGCCGAGGGTCTCCTCCACGCGCGCCAGCAGGTCGGCGCTCTTCTCCTGCACGCGCGTGCCCCGCTTCCGGAGGCTCTTGCTGATGCGCGCGATCAGCAGGCCGCTCACAGGCAGCAGCACCAGGGAGATGAGCGTGAGCTTGGCGCTGAAGCCGATCATGGTGGCGATGAAGAGGACCACGGCGATGGGCTCGCGCACGATCATCTCGATCGAGTACATCACCGAGTACTCGAGCACCTGCATGTCGTTGGTCATCACACTGAGCAGCGCACCCTTGCGCTCACCCCGGTGGTAGCCCAGGGGCAGCTCCAGCATCTTGTCGTAGAGCCGCCCGCGCAGATCGTGGATGATGCGGTTCCGGAAGATGCAGATGGCGCTCACCGCGATGTAGCGGCAGATGTTCTTCAGCAGGAAGAGCACCACGATGGCCACGCACACCCACGCGAGCGCGCCCAGCTCGCCCTGCTCGGCGATGAACCGCTGCAGGGTCCATTCATACAGTGCCTTCAGCGCATCCTTGTCCAGGGCGAACGCCGGCCGTGCGGAGACGGCCACCACGGCCTCGCCCGCGTGCTTGTTCACCAGCAATTGCAGGAAGGGCACCAGCAGCAGCATGCTGGTGAGGTGGAACACGGTGGCCAGCAGGTTGAACAGGGCGTTCAGCAGGGCGAAGCGCTTGTAGGGCTTGCCGAAGCGGAGGACCTGCAGGAACTGGCGCATGGAGGAGCGCGAAGGTATCGGTTGGGGTGGGGGACCCTTGTTCCGGGTTCCAAGTTCCGAGTTCCAAGTTCCGGGTTCCGGGTTGCGGTCCAGTCGCTGTGCCCCTTCACAGGTGCACCTTGGATCCAGAACCTCGTGCCATGTCCCTTGTGCTTATGTCGTGTGCCTTATGTCTTGTGTTTTGAGACTTGACACTTGTGCCTTGAGCCTTGATCCGCCCCCACGCCCCCGCCTATCTTCGCCGGCCATGGATTCGCTGCGGCAGAACAAAGTGAACAGCCTGCTCCAAAAGGAGGTGGCAGGCATCCTCCAGGAGGAAGGCAGGCGCCTGCTCCCGGGCGGGCTCATCACCGTGACCGGGGTGCGCGTGAGCCCGGACCTGGGCGTGGCCAAGGTGTACGTGAGCCTTTTTCCCGTGAAGGACAAGGCCGCGGCCCTTGAGCGGATCCGCGACGATGCCCACCATTTGCGCGGGGTGCTGGGCCGGCGCGTGGGCCGCCAGATGCGCGTGATCCCCGAGCTGATCTTCCACCTGGACGACTCGCTGGACAAGCAGGAGGAGATCGACAAGCTGTTGAAGAAGTGACAAGTCACAAGGGACAAGTGTCAAGTGCCAACTCCGATCGGCCCATGGCGCCTCCTCCCCAGCTCATTGGATCCTGTTACTTGACACTTGTCACTTGACCCTTACGATCCGCCCCGTTCGATGCAATACGATCCCGTCAAGCGCCAGCTCGGCTCCGTCTTCAACCGCGCGCCTTTCCTGCGCAAGTTCTTCTACGGCCTGCTGGACCTGCTGATGCTGCGTGCCTGGCATGTGCACAAGGAGCTGAAGCCGTGGGCCCGCAACAAGCGGGACAAGTCCATCCACATCTACGATGCCGGCGCGGGCTACGGCCAGTACAGCTATTGGCTGAGCGGTCGCCTGCCGCAGGCGCGCATCACCGCCTTGGACGTGAAGGAGGAACAGGTGGCCGATTGCAACGGCTTCTTCCAGGCCATCGGTCGTCCACAGGTGAAGTTCCAGGTGGGCGATGTCACGACGTATCAGCAGCCCGACAGCTATGACCTGGTGGTGTGCATCGATGTGATGGAGCACATCCTGGAGGACGAGGCCGCGCTGCGTTGTTACAGCACCTCCCTGAAGCCCGGCGGCATGCTCATCATCAGCACACCCAGCGACCAGGGCGGCAGCGATGTGCACGACGAGGGTGAGGGTTCCTTCATCGAGGAGCACGTGCGCGACGGCTACAACATCGACGACCTCAGGGCGAAATGCCTGCGCAATGGCTTCAGCAAGGTGGAGGCGCGTTACAGCTACGGTGCCCCGGGCAAGATCAGCTGGCGCCTCAGCATGAAATGGCCGCTGCTGATGCTGAACACGAGCAAGGCCTTCTACCTCGTGCTGCCCTTCTACTACGCCGTGGCCTACCCTATCGCCTACGTGCTCAACTGGCTGGATGTGTCAATGAAGCACCCCACTGGCACCGGCCTGATCGTGAAGGCGTGGAAGTAGCCATGTGCTCATGTGCACATGTGCCCATGAGCACATGACGCTATGAACCTCCCCCTCCTCTTCGCCCGGCGCTACCTGCTCGCCAAGCGGTCGAGCAACGCGGTGAACATCATCACCGGCATCAGCATCGTGGTGGTGGCCGTGGTCACGGCGGCGATGGTGATCGTGCTCAGCACCTTGAACGGGATCAGTGATGTGGTGGAGTCCATCTACTCCCCGTTCGACCAGGACCTCACGATCACCCCGGTGGAAGGAAAGACCTTCGCACGCGAGCAGCTACCGCTCGCCGACATCCGGCAGATGCCCGGGGTGGAACTGGTGAGCTGGGTGATCGAAGAGAACGTGCTGCTGCGCAGCGGGGAGCAGCAGGCCGTGGCCACGCTCAAGGGCGTGGAGCCGGCCTACCTCGCGATGAGCGGGCTGCCGGAGCACATGTACGCGGGCGGTGCCGTGCTGAACAACGGCCAGGGACCCACCGTGGTGCTGGGCGCGGCGCTGAAGGACCAGTTGCTGGTGCCGCTGGACGACCGCGTGACGCGACCACTGACCATCAGTGCACCGGTGCGCGGGCGCAAGCTGTTGCGCGACAAGGCCGACGCCTTCGAGCAGGCCCACGTGGCCGTATCCGGCGCCTTCACCATCAACCTGGAGTTCGATCAGCGCTACGCGATCGCACCCATCGCCCTGGCGGACTCGTTGCTGCACTACAACGGCCAGGTGAACGCGCTGGAGGTGCATGCCCGTGCAGGCACCGATGTGGACGCGCTGGCCGAAGCGGTGCGCGCGCAGGCTGGTACCGCGTTCACGGTACGCACCCGCCAGCAGAAGAACGCCCTGATGTACAGCACGAACGCCACGGAGAAGTGGTTCACCTTCGCGGTCCTGGGCTTCATCGGGCTCATCGGCGCATTCAACATCATCGCTTCGCTCACGCTGTTGATGATCGAAAAACGCCAGGACATGCGTACGCTCACGGCCATGGGCGCCACGGACCGCTTCGTGCGGCGGGTGTTCTTCCACGAGGGCATGCTCATCGTGCTGACCGGCACGGTGGCGGGCCTGGTCCTGGGGCTGCTGGTCTGCGGCCTGCAACAATGGACGGGCTTCGTGCAACTGAGCGGCTCGGTGGTGGACAGCTATCCGGTGAAAGTGCTGCTGCCGGACCTGTTGCTCATTCTTGGGGCGGTGCTCGCCATCGGGGCACTGGCCACTTGGGCCAGCCTGCGGGGCCTCGGCACCCGCTACCTTCAGGCGGCCGCCTGATAGGCCTCACGCACCGCCTCGAGCAGTTCGAGGAGCACGCGCGGGTCGCGCTCCGTCACCAGCTTCATGCGGTGGTCCTTGAAGTTGGGCAGGCCCTTGAAGTAGTTGCCATAGTGGCGGCGCATCTCCACCACACCCTCCCAGTCGCCCTTCCACGCGATGCTGCGTTCCAGGTGCTCGCGCGCGGCATCCACGCGGTCGTCCAGCGTGGGCGGGGCCTTGTGGGTGCCGGTGGCCATGTAGTGCTTCACCTCGTTGAAGATCCACGGGTGTCCGATGCTGGCACGACCGATCATCACACCGTCCACGCCATAGCGCGCGCGGCTCTCCACGGCCTTCTCCGGTGTGTCCACATCGCCGTTGCCGAAGATGGGGATGCGCATGCGCGGGTTGTTCTTCACCGCGCCGATCAGGGTCCAGTCCGCCGGCCCGCGGTAGAGCTGGGCGCGCGTGCGGCCGTGGATGCTCAAGGCGGCGATGCCCACGTCCTGCAGGCGCTCGGCCACCTCGATGATGTTCTTGCTCTTATCGTCCCAGCCCAGGCGGGTCTTCACCGTCACGGGCAGCTTCACGGCCTTCACCACCATCTCGGTGAGGCGCACCATCTTGTCCACGTCCAGCAGCAGGCAGGCGCCGGCGCCCTTGCTCACCACCTTGTGCACGGGACAGCCGTAGTTGATGTCGATCAGCTCCGGGCCGGCGGCCTCGGCGATGCGGGCGGCCTCCGCCATGGCATCCTCGCTGCCGCCGAAAAGCTGGATGCCGATCGGTCGCTCCTCGGGGAAGATGTCCAGCTTCTTCATGCCCTTGGCCGCCTTGCGGATCAGGCCTTCGCTGCTGATGAACTCGGTGAACATCAGGTCGGCCCCGTGCTTCTTGCACAGCGCACGGAAGGGCGGATCGCTCACGTCCTCCATGGGGGCAAGGAGGAGTGGGAACTCCGGCAGTTCGATGGGGCCGATGCGGGGCATGTGAAAGGCCCGCGAAGGTAGGGGGAGGCGCTGCGGGTGGCGCTTCTTGCTACTTTCGCCGCCCTTACCGCCTTTGCGCCGGCCGAGGCGGTGAAAAGGAGAGATGGCCGAGTGGTTTAAGGCGCACGCCTGGAAAGTGTGTTTACCTGAAAGGGTAACGGGGGTTCGAATCCCTCTCTCTCCGCCAAACAAGAGCCGTCCACCAAAGGTGGGCGGCTTCTTCGTTCGGAACAGCGCCAAGCGCAGCTTGAGCGATGGGCCGGACGAAGAAGCCGCGAGTGAAGCGAGCGCGGCTCTTGCTTGAAGCCTCCCCCTCAGGGAAAGCCCGCCTCGGGCAATCCCTCTCTCTCCGCCAAACAAGAGCCGTCCACCAAAGGTGGGCGGCTTCTTCGTTCGGAACAGCGCCAAGCGCAGCTTGAGCGATGGGCCGGACGAAGAAGCCGCGAGCGAAGCGAGCACGGCTCATGCTTGATGCCTCCCCCCCCTCAGGGAAAGCCCGCTTCGGGCAATCCCTCTCCCTCCGCCAATATGAAGGCCGCCGAAAGGCGGCTTTCTTGCGTTGTGAGCCTCACTGCTCGGGCAAAGCGGCTCAACGCGGGTCAACCTCCCCGCATAGCGGCACGGCGAAGTGCTCGGCCACCAGCGCAGGGGAAAGCCCCTGGCCGAAAAGGAACATGAGCTTGGTGACGGCCGCTTCCACGGTCATGTCGTGCGCGCTCACCACCCCGAGCTCCACGAAGGCACGGCTGGTCACATAGCGGCCCTGCTCCACGCGGCCGCCCACGCACTGCGTGGCGTTCACCAGCACGATGCCACGGTCCCGGGCCTCGCGCAGGGCCTCGATGAAGGCCGGGTCGGTGGGCCCGTTTCCGCTGCCGAAACTGGTGATCACGGCGGCCTTCAGTCCGGGCGTGGCCAGCGCACTGCGCACCCAGTCGGCACGGATGCCGGGGAACAGGCGGATCACCCCGACGTTGTCATCCAGGGCCTCGTGCACGCGCAGGGGACCTGAGCGCGCCGGGAGCAGCGCCGAGGCGTCATAGCGGATGTGCACGCCCGCTTCGGCGAGCACCGGCCAATTGGGTGAACGGAACGCCTCGAACCGCTCCGCATGCACCTTCACCGTGCGGTTGCCGCGGTAAAGACTGTATTCGAAATAGACGGCCACCTCCCCCACTTGCGCCCGCCCGCCCGCATGGGCCGCGGCGATCTCGATGGCGGTGAGCAGGTTCTCCTTGCCGTCCGTGCGGATGGTGCCGATGGGCAATTGCGAGCCGGTCAGGATCACCGGTTTCGCCAAGCCCTCCAGCAGGTAGCTCAGGGCGCTGGCCGTATAGGCCATGGTATCGCTGCCGTGCAGCACCACGAAGCCGTCGTACCGATCGTAATGGTCGCCGATGATCCGGGCGATGCGCACCTGGTCCACCGGGCGCATATCGCTGCTGTCAATGGGATGCTCGAAGGCCACCGAACCGAGGCGTACACCCACCCGTGCCAGCTCGGGCACCTGCTCCTCCAGGTGTTCCAGGTCCATGGGCCGCAGCGCACCGGTACGTGGATCGGCCAGCATGCCGATGGTGCCACCGGTGTAGATGATCAGTACGGAGCGTTGGGTCATCGGCCGAAAAGTGTCGTTGCGTTGGTGGTGGTGATCCGCGCGATCTCCTCCACGGTGCGCCCGGTGGCCTTGGCGAGCTCCGCCGCCACGAGGGGGATGTAGGCGCTCTCGTTGCGCTTGCCCCGGTACGGCACGGGGGCCAGGTAAGGGGCATCGGTCTCCAGCACACAACGCTCGGGGCCAAGCTCCGCCATCACCTGGGCCAGCCCGCTCTTCGGGTAGGTGATCACGCCGCCGATACCAAGGAAGAAGCCATCCAACGCGAGGATGCGCCGCCCTTCGTCCGCGCTGCCACTGAAGCAGTGGAACACGCCGCGCAGCCGCTCATCCTTCTCCTCCTCCACAACGGCGATGGTCTCCGCGAAGCTGTTGCGGCAGTGGATCACGATGGGCAGGCCAAGCTCCTTCGCCCAGCGCACCTGCAAGCGGAACGCCTCAAGCTGTTGCGCGATGTACGTCTTGTCCCAGTAGAGGTCGGTGCCGATCTCGCCCACGGCGCAGTAGCGACCGGTGCCCAACAGGCGCTCCACCTCCGCCAGAGCGGCCGTGTTGTCCTGGCCGATTGAGCAGGGGTGGATCCCCATCATCGGGAAGCAGCGGTCCGGGTGCGCATCGGCCAGCGCGTGCATCGCATCGATGCTGTCGTGATCGACGTTGGGCAGGAACAGCTTGGTGACCCCCGCATCCGCAGCGCGCTGCAACATGGCCTCGCGGTCGTCCTCGAACTGCTTGCTGTACAGGTGCGCGTGGGTGTCGACGAACATTGGGGCGAAGTAAGGCCATGGGACCATGTGCCCATGTTTCCATGTGCCCATGAGCTCATGGTGGTGGGGGGCACCGACCTACTTTTGGCGCCGCGCTCCGGGCTTCGGCCCACGGGGTTGCGCCCCATGAAGGTCCTGGTCATCCGCTTCTCCTCCATTGGCGACATCATCCTCACATCGCCGGTGCTGCGGTGCCTGAAAGCGCAGCGGCCGGAGGCGGAGATCCACTTCCTCACCAAGGCCGTGTATCGCGACCTGGTCGCGCATTCGCCGCGCGTGGCCAAGGTGCACACCATCGCGGAAGATGTGAGCGAAGCCATACCCGCGTTGAAGCGCGAAGGGTTCGCGGAGGTGATCGACCTGCACCACAACCTGCGCAGCTGGAAGGTGAAGCGGGCACTGGGCGCCACCGCGCACAGTTTCCCCAAGCTGAACATCGAGAAGTGGCTGCTGGTGAACTTCAAGCGGGACCGGATGCCCCGCGCCAAGGATGGCCGTGAGCCGCTGCACATCGTGGATCGCTACATGCGCACCGTGGAGCACCTCGGCGTGCGCAACGACGGCCTCGGCCTGGAACTGCACCTGCCCGCGGAAGCCGCTGCGGTCATGAAAGACCTGCCGGCCACCCACGTCAACGGCTATGTGGCGCTCGGCATCGGCGCTGCGCACACCACCAAGCGCCTGCCGCCGCACAAGCTGGTGGCCATCGCGCAGGCGGTGCACGGTCCGCTGGTGATCATCGGCGGCAAGGAGGACCAGCCCGTGGCCCGCACGATCGCCGATGCGGTGGGCGCCCGGGCCTTCAACGCAACCGGCCGGTACGACCTGGCCGGCAGTGCTGCGCTCATCCGGCAGGCACGGAGCGTGATCGCGCACGATAGCGGGGCCATGCACGTGGCCTGTGCGTTCCAGCGTCCGGTGGTGAGCGTGTGGGGCAGCACGGTCCCCCTCTTCGGCATGGGCCCCTACATGCCGCAGCACCCGGAGCGCGCGCGCATCCTGGAGGTGCAGGATCTTTCGTGCCGGCCCTGTTCCAAGATCGGGTTCGACCATTGCCCGAAGGGTCACTTCCATTGCATGGAGAAGCAGGACACGGCCCGCATCGCCGCGCTGGCCAACAACGACCGTTGAACCATGGGTTTCAGTCTTTCATGGGTGGCCGTGGCCCCCGAAGTTGAACAGGCGCTGATCGGACGCCTGGGCCTGAAAGCGGGTACGGAGACATCCGAACTCGCGGAGTTCGACCTGAGCGCCGCACGCCTGCGCGGCTGGTACCTGCTGGTGGCCGACCACACGGACGCCTTGGTGGACGAGCAGTTCCTGAAGGAGCTCTCGTGCCACGGCCGGGTGATCGCGGCCATGGTGGAGGAGCATGTGATGTTCTCTTCGGCCGAGGAATGGTCGAACGGCGAGCGTGTGTGGGGCGTGATCCACGTATCGGACGCGGGCCTGTATCACATCGGCGTGGAAGGTTCGCTGCCCGAGGCATACGGATCGATACACCAGAAGCAGTTCGACAAGCAGGAGAAGGACGGCGGCAAGGACGCCGGCGTGGACCACATCATCGACATCCCGCTGGATCTGGCCGCTGCGATCACCGGTTACCGGCATGATCGGGAGGGCCCCACCTTCCAAGAGCAGGAAGCGGCGCACGCCTTACCGGATGCGAAGCAACGCCCCATCGATGGCGCAAGCTGCGACCGGGGGCTCGACAAGCGGGCATCCATGTGGTACCAACAACAGCAGGCGGCAAAGCCCGGGTTCTTCGGTCGTTTGTTCGGAAAGGGTTGATCACATGAGCTGGGACATCTACATCCAGGACCTGCCGCCCGTGGACCGGGTGGACGCGATACCGGAGGACTTCCGCCCGCAACCCATCGGGGAGCGGGAAGCGCTGATCGCGCGCATCCGCAAGGTGCTGCCGATGCTGGAGCGGCAGGACAACGACTGGCTGTTCGCCAAGGGCAACGGGATCGACCTCAGCATGCAGCTGCACATGGAGGATGCCACGCAGGTGCGGTACATCCTGGTGCATGTGCACAACAGGGAGCTCGGTGCGGCCGGCGTGGCCGCCCTCCTGCGCGAACCGGGCCTGCGGGCCATGGACACGGCCACCGGTGACCTGTTCGATGCGGTGATGCTGGAGGAGGGGCTGTGAGCCCGCTCAGGTGAACAGCGCCTTCAGCTCCGTTGCCTCCTCGGGCTTCATCTTGCCGCTGAGGATCAAGCGTAGCTGCCGGCGGCGCAGGGCCCCCGCATAACGGCGGAGCTCCTCATCGGTCTCCGGGATCACTTCGGGCACCCTGGTCGGCTGGCCGGCATTGTCCACGGCCACGAAGGTGTAAATGGCACTGTTGCAGGCGATCTTCTCCCCGGAGATCTGGTCCTCCACCCACACATCGCTCCACACCTCCATGCTGGTGCCGAAGGCGCGGCTCACGTGGCTCCGAATGGTGACGAAGTCGCCGAGCTTGATCGGCCGGTCAAAGCTCACGTGGTTCACCGCCACTGTCACCACCACGCGCTTGCAATGCCGGTGGGCGCTGATCGCGCAGTTCACGTCCAGCCACTGCAGCAACCGCCCGCCGAACAGGTTGTCCAGGGTGTTCGTGTCGTTCGGGAGCACCAGGTGGGTGGTCTCCGCGTAACTGTCCTTGGCGGGGCGAGCTTGCATGGCGCGAATGTAGGCCGGTGCTTCGGCTACCTTTCGGGCATCATGGACGCCACGTGGTACCCGGTCATCAAGTCGCTGCACCTCATCTTCATGGTGACCTTCTTCGCGGGAACCTTCTACATCGTGCGGCTGTTCATCTACCACCGGGAAGCCTTGTCCACATGGGAACCGGACCGCACCATCCTCTGCCGCCAGCTGATGCTCATGGAGCGGAAGCTGTGGTACATCATCACCTGGCCGTCGCTGGTGCTGATGTTCGCCTTCGGCCTGTGGATGTTCGTGCTGAACCCCGCACTGATCAAGCAACCGTGGATGCACGCCAAGCTGGGCTTCATCGCGCTGCTCTTCGCCTACCACTTCAAGAACCACGCCTTGTTCCTGCGCGCCCGGCGCAACGAGGTGCCCTGGTCGTCCTTCGCCCTGCGCCTGTGGAACGAAGGGGCCACGGTGGTGCTGTTCGCCGTGGTGTTCCTGGCGGTGATCAAGCGGCTGGACTGGCAGTACGGCGCGCTCGGGCTGGTGGTGCTGCTGCTGGTGCTGCTGCTGGCGGTGAACGCCTACCGGAAACAACGGATGCGCGATGCTGAAGCCAGGGGACCCGGCACCGGAACTGACGCTCGTTGACCAGTCGGGCCGGGCGTTCAACCTGTCCGACCTGCGCGGGCGCAAGCATGCGGTGATCTTCTTCTACCCGAAGGACAACACCCTGGTGTGCACCCGCGAGGCCTGCGCCTTCCGCGACCGGTTCGAGGAGTTCGTGGCCCTGGGCGCGGTGGTGGTGGGCGTCAGCGACGACGACGCCGGCTCGCATGTGCGCTTCGCCACGAAGTGGGACCTGCCCTATCCCTTGCTGAGCGACCCGGGTGGACGCGCGCGGCGGCGTTTCGGTGTGCAGGGACTGTTCGGCCTTGGCAAGGGCCGCCGCACCTTCGTGATCGACCGCGACGGCGTGATCCGCCTCATCGTGGACGACCGGCTCAACGCGCAGGCCCACGTGGACGGCGCGCTGGCCGCACTGGAGGCTCAGCGCAGGGTGTAGAAGAGCACCCGGCCGTTGTCCGTGCCGGTGATGAAGGACCCTTCGTGGAACAGGCACGGCGCCCGGTGGTGCGTGTCCTTGTTCTCCGGGAAGCGCAGGGTCTGCACGGCCGCACCGTCCTTGCGCGTGAACACCACGGCGCCATCCTTGTCCGCTTTGGCCGTTAACTCCCCGTGGCTGGCTTCGGCCTGCTGGTAGTAGCGATCGAAGGGGGAGTTGCCGGTCTTCAGGCCGAGCGCTTTCAGCGCAAGGGAGTTCGGCAGCCACTTGTACGGAGCGATGTTCCGGTCCTGCTGCCCGGTCTTCACATCGAACACGCGGCGCTTGCCCGTGAAGCCGGCGAGCATCACGTACTCCCCGTTCTCGTTGAAGATGGCGTGGTACACGGCCGTGCTGCCGTCCTCCTCGAAGTCGAAGTGGTACTGGCGCTTGCCGGTGTTCAGGTCGATCAGGTCGGCCCCATCGTCCATGCCCACCAGCAGGCGGTCGCCCTTGGGCGAAACGGCCAGGCAGGTGACCTCGGCCTTGGTGCATTGGAGGGTGCGCGCGGCCGGCTCGAGCACGGCCTGGGCCTGCAGCACGCCGGCAAGGGCGAACGCGGCGGCCACGGTGGTGGTGCGGATCATGGTTGTTGGATGCGGTCGCGCTGGGTGAGCAACCATCGTACCGCGCTCTCCTTGTCCGGGAAGAGCTGGGCCGGTCGCCCGGGGCGGTTATAACGGACGAAGGCGTTGGCCGAGAGCTGGTGGCCGAAATCGCGGACGATGATGGCATCGGCGGCGATCACGTGATCCCCCTGCTTACCGGAGGCATAGGCGCGGGCCTCGTTGGTGAGGCTGGCCCCGTTGCCGACGGAGACCATCAACAGCGCCTTGCGGCCACCGCGTTCCGCCTCGATGGTGTTGAACAGGGCCTTCACATCATCCACGGAGCCGGTGTGGCCGTCGATGAAGTGCGCGTGCACCACATCATCCTCCAGAAAGGAGACCGTGCAACCGGGCAGTTCGATGGTCTTCATCGCCGTTGAGGGGCCGCGAATGTAGAGCGAAGCGATGGCGTCGGGAACGCGGGAACGGGGTCACTTGGCCAGCAGCCAGGCCTCGGGGGCCTCTTCCTTGCGAACGGCCTGCAAGGCCTCCAGGGCCAGCTCCCGATCGGGGTAGCTGCCATAGGCCACGCGGTAAAGCCCGCCCTTCTGATCGAGGATGGCGGCCGCGAACCCGCGGGCACGCAGGTCGGCCACGAAACTGTCCGCGTTCTCCTCCAGGAGGAAGCAGCCGCCGATCACGTGGTAGCGTTTGCCCGGGGTGGTCACGGCCACGGCCGTGCTTTCGGGCGGTGCCACGCGCTCCGGCTCCGGGGCCGCGCCGAGGTCAACGGCCAGTTGCTCCACGCCATCCAGGTCCACCGGCACGGCCACCACCCCATGACCGGTGTCCGGTACGGGGATCGCGGCCTCCTCCGCGGCAGGCAGTTCAGCCACCGGTGCTCCGGTGCGCGGCTGGTAGATGGCCTGTGCGCGATCGCCGAAGGGGTCCAGGACCGCCCGATCGACCCGCTGCCGGGTATCCCGGGCCACGATCATCCACGTGGCGGCGGTCATCAGCACGGCGGCCACGGCAGCGGCCACGGCGAAGGTGGAGACCCTTCCGCGTTCGGGGGCCAGCTCCTTCTCCTCCGCAGGGAGCGGCAAGGGGATCACCTTGGGCACCTTCACCGGCTCGGGCAGCTGGAGTTGAACGGCCGCCAGCGGCTTCAAGCCGAAGGCATCCTTCAGGTAGTTCACATGCCGGTCCGGGTCGAACTGCAGGTTCCCTTCCGCATCGCGGTAGAACGTGCCGATGCGTGGGACCTCCAGACGGCCGTGGCGGTCCAGCTTGGCCAGCCAGGCGTCCACCTCCCCATCGATCACGGCGTGCGACTGCCGGAAATCCAGCCCGTCGCGGCGCCCCACGCGGTCGGCCAGCAGGCCATCGGTGCGGACGAGATGCCGGTTGAAGCTCAGGTCCTTGGAAGGCGGGTGGATCAGCGCCCGGGCCACATCGATCCGGGCCGGACGGTAGTGGGTGAGGAAGCCACCGAAGCGGGGAACGATCACGCAATCGTGGTCGCGCAACAGGTCGTGCAGGTCGCGTTCGATGGGCATGGCGCCAGGAAGGGCCGAAGTTACGCCTTGGCCACCCGTCGGCGGGCCTCTTCCAGGTCGGACGGGGTGTCCACGCAGAACGAAGGATGGTCGGTGAGGCCCACCCGCACCCGGTATCCGTTCTCGAGCCAGCGCAGTTGTTCCAGTGACTCAGCGCGTTCCAGCGGGGACGGAGGAAGTGCCACCACGGCGCGCAGGGCCTCGGCCGTGAACGCGTACAGCCCCACATGCTTCAGGTAGCGGAAGCGTGCGCAGCGGGGACCGGGGGCCTCATCACGCAGGAAGGGGATGGCCGCCCGGCTGAAGTAGAGCGCGTTCATGTGCATATCGGTGGTGATCAACACCTCTCCCGGATGGTCGAGGTCCGCATCGTCCGTCACCACCTGGGCCAGCGTGGCGATGCCTCCTTGAGCACCGGCCAGGGCAACGGCCACCTCGTCGATCTGTTCCGGGGCGATGAAGGGCTCGTCGCCCTGGATGTTCACCACGGCGTCATAGGGTCCACCCGCCGCCTTGCCCAAGGCCTCCCAGCACCGGTCGGTCCCGCTGGGGTGGTCCGCCGAGGTGAGCACGGCCGCGCCCCCGTGCGCCTGCACATGCTCCACGATGCGCGCATCATCGGTGGCCACCACCACGGCGGCGAGGGATCGGGCACGCGCGGCCTGGTCCACCACGCGCATCACCATGCTGCGCCCGCCGATGTCCACGAGGGGTTTGCCCGGCAGGCGGCTGCTTGCGAAGCGGGCGGGGATGATGCCGAGGATGCGCATGCCGCAAAGGTGCACCGGTCAGCGCTCCCAGGCGAGCTGCACCTGCCAGCTGCGGGGCGCCTCGATGGCCATGGGCCGCACGGCGTACACCGCGTTGTTCAGGTTGTTCGCGATCACCGAGAGCTTCAACTGGCTGGTGAGCTTGCAGCCCACGCGCGCATCCACGATCCAATCACCCGTTGTGCGGTCCTTCATCCATTGCGTCACACCCGTCGGCAGCACGTCCGGGGCGGGCGGTCCGCTATCGAAGTCGATGAACACCTTGTCCAGGTTGCGCATGTGGCTGTTGTAGCGCACGCTGATGCCGCCGGTGAAGCGCTTCCACGCCAGCCCCAGGTCGCTGCGGAAGAGGTCCGTGATGCGGTACTTCAGGATGGTGCCGGTGGTGTCGTAGCTGGTGTTGTTGTAGCTCATGGGGCGCGACTGGCCGGCGAAGGGGATGGAATAGGCGTACGCTTCGTCGGGCGTGGTGCTCACCGGCTTGGTATGCGTGTAACCGAGCAGCAGCGTCAGCTCCACCTTGCCGATGCGGCCTTTGCCGGCGGCCTCCAGTTCGTAGCCGGTGATCCGTGCGCCACCGGTGTTCACGCTGCGGAAGCCGAGCCCGCCCAGGTTGGTGGCCGTGGGCAACACCCATTGGCTGAACGTGAACTCCACGAAGCGATCGAAGTCCTGCTGGAACACCACCGCGTCCACATAGCCGGTGAAGCTCCCCACCTTGAAGCCCTGCTTCACGCCTGCTTCGATGTTCACGCTGAACTCCGGTTCCATCTCGGGGTTCGGGTAGATGCTGAGCTGCCCCACGCTGGTGCGGATATAGCGTTCGCCGATGGTGGGGAAGCGGAAACCCTGGCCGTAGCTGGCGCGCAGGTAGGTGGCCTTCAGCACGCGGTAGGTGGCGCCGGCACGGAACACGGGCTGGGCCTTGTCATAGGTGTTCACCTGGAAATTCTCGTAGCGCACGCCGCCGCTCAGGTTCAGGCGCTCCTGCAGCAGTTTCTTGTCCACCTGCACATAGCCGGCCAAGGTCTGCGCCGTGTTCTCCCCGTTGCCATCGGGATCGCCGCTGTACAGCTGTGCGTTGGAGGTGACGTTCTGCATCATGGCACCGGCGGTGATCATCGTCTCACCGAACAACTGGACCTTCCGCTGGAACTGGTACTCGGTGGTGAGCGAGGTGCTCGCGTTCGCCTGCTGGTTGTTGTTGTCGAAGTCCTGCACGTAGTAGCGGGCGCGCAGCTTGTGCCGGTATCCCCGGCGGGTGTGCCAGTTGATGTAGGGGTCCAGGTAGTACTGGGTGCCGCGGGTGAGCGTGAGCGTGCCGGGCAGCGGGCGGAACAGCCCATCGTTGGTGTTTTCCCACAGCAGGATGGTGCTGCTGCGGCTCTTCATCACATTGCCGTTGATCCCGTAGGTGAGGCCGCTCACCTTGCGGTCGCGCCAGCGGGTGCCGAAGGTGAAACGTGCACGGTTCTCGTAACCACCGGGGCCGATGCGCTGCGGGTCCAGGGCGAGCGTGTCGGGGTTCACACGCTCGGGGCCCACGAAGCCGTAGTCGCTGAACACGAGCGCGCCGAGCACCAGGTCGAAATGGCCATACTGCTGCGCATGGTTGAAGCTGGCGCCACCGAACATCGGCGGGTTCTCGCCCCACCACTTCGCCGGCGCATGCCCCGGGGTGTCCCAGATGCCGGTGAAGACGTTGGCCCGGGTGCGCGGTTCGGACCGCGGATACATTGTGCGCACGTTGATCACGCCGCTCAGCGCGGCGCTGCCGTACAGCACGCTGCTGGCACCCTTGATCACCTCCACCTGCTCCACGCTCTCCACGGGCAGGAAGCTCCAGCTGGGCCGCCCAATGTCGCCGCTCAGGATCGGCAGGTCGTCCACCAGCATCATCACCCGGCTGCCGGCACCGAAGCTGAAGCCGCTGCCCGCGCGGATCTGCGGATCGTTGTCCACCACCACCACGCCGGGCACCTGCACGATCACGTCCTCCATGCTGGTGGTGTTCTTGTCGCGCACGATGTTGGCCGGCAGCACGCTCAAGGATTGCGTCACCTCCCCCACCCGCTGCTCGAAACGGCCGGCGCTAACGACCACTTGCTCCAGTTGGGACGAGCTCGCTTCCAGGGCCACAGCCCCCAGGTCCACCGTGGCCCCTGCCGATACGTTCACCGGAAGCTCCTTGTCCGCATAGCCAACGCTGCGGAAACGCAGCACATGGTCGCCGGCAGGAAGTGTGATGTGGAAAGAGCCCTCGAGATCGGTGCCGGCGCTGCGCGAAGTGCCGATGGCCGCAACGCTCACGCCGGGCAGGGTCTCCTGGGTGGCGGCATCCTTGAGCGTTCCGGTGATGGTGCCCTCCTGGGCCGTTGCGAAAAGGTGCGCTGCAAGAACGGCTGTGAGGGCGCAGGACCTGACGAGGGAAAAGTACATTGGGCCGGACGAGTTGACGCCGAAAGTAGCGATCGCCCGGAACGCAATGGCCTCGGAGCAGGAGCTCATCCACCGCATCGCGCTGGCGATGTTGAAGGGCATCGGTCCCGTGAACGCACGCAACCTGGTGGCGTACTGCGGCGGGGTGGATGCGCTCTTCACGGACCCCAAGGCACGCCAGCGGTTGGAGCAGGTGCCGGGCATCGGCCCGGAGCGCACCAAGGCCATTCTGGACAAGCGCGTGCTCGCGGCGGCGGAGAAGGAGGTGGCGTATGTACGCAAGCACAAGCTGCGGGCCCTGTTCTACCTGGATGAGGCCTATCCGCGGCGGCTGCGCAACTGCGATGACGCCCCCGTGATGCTGTACGTGCGCGGCAACGCCGAACTGGACGCGGAGCGCACGGTGGCCATCGTGGGCACGCGTTCACCCACGGAACACGGCCGGCGGCTGTGCGCGGAATTGGTTGAGGGCCTCAAGCCCAGCGGCGCCACCATCGTCAGCGGCCTGGCCTACGGCATCGACATCGTGGCGCACCGCACCGCGCTGAAGGCGGGCCTGGAGACGATCGGCTGCGTGGCCCATGGACTGGACCGCATCTACCCGGGCGAGCATGCGAACACGGCGAAGGAGATGCTCAAGCAGGGTGCCGTGGTGAGCGAGCTCCCTAGTGGCGCACCCTTCGCTCCGGGCAACTTCCCCGCGCGCAACCGGGTGATCGCCGGGCTGAGCGATTGCACCATCGTGATCGAGAGCGGCACCAAGGGCGGCTCACTGATCACGGCCGACATCGCCAACAGCTACGACCGCGAGGTGATGGCCATCCCCGGCCGGCCCACGGATGCGAAGAGCGAAGGATGCAACCGCCTGATCAAGGACAGCAAGGCGCACCTGATCACCGGCCCCGAGGATGTGTTGAAGCTGATGGAGTGGCTGCCGACGAATAAGAAGAAGGTGGGCGTCCAGCAGGCCATGTTCACCGAACTGCAGCCGGAGGAACAGGCCATCGTGGACGCGCTGAAGGCGAAGGGCCGGATGGACATCGATTCCCTGTGCTTCGCCGTGGGCATGCTGCCGCACAAGGCGAGCACCTTGCTGCTCACGTTGGAGTTCAATGGGGTGGTGCGCAGCCTTCCCGGCAAGGTGTATGAGCTGTGTTGAGGCGCAGCACGCCCCAATTTTCCCGAACACCCAGTCGGGTTGGGTGTAAAGTTGGCGTCCGTTCCATGAGGCGAAACTACCGTTGCTCATTCCAGAGAACAGCGGCGAATAGTGGCAGGTTACATTCACATCCACATCTTAGCAGCATGAGAGTCACGAGGTTGCTCGACGAATGCATTGTTTCCTTGCAACGGGAACAGATATCTCACCTGCTGCAAGTAATCATCGATGGTGCTCAAATTTGGTATTTACTGCTGGCTGGTGCATTAATCACGTATTATCCAAATACTGCGGATGCTCAAGATGACATTAGATTCAATATCATCCTATCAGACACCACCGAACTATTTGACTATGGTATTGGCCGTTCTTTGGTGCGCACGCATGATGGTTACTTAGTCTTTTCCATCGGTAACTTTGGGGAAATCACAGCAGATTATAACTTATTGGTAAGTATGGTCAACAATGAGGGTGACGTAGTCTGGAACCACGAGTATACCTCGCAGACTACTACCAACATCGGGACTTATGGTTGCGTGTTGGCGAAGGATACTACATCCTTCTACTTGCCGGTTTCCCAGAGGGACGATAATTCTCCCGAAATACCAGACAGCTTGTTTCTGTACAAGTTCAATTCTGATGGCGATACAAGTTACACTTGCTTCGTTACGGCAGATAGCATAGGTGGGGTCAGCGGTTTGGTATGGACCGAAAGCGGTCAAATCCTCATGTGCGGCACCTCGGACGATGGAAGTGGAATGCTATTATGCACAGATACACTAGGGCAGATAGCATGGAGAACTAAGATTCCGGGATCGATTCGTCCATCTTCCATTATTCGTATACCAAGCGCACCAGGTTACATCATAGTCGGCCAATGCTGGACTCAATGCGGTAAACCAGCAATTGTAATAGCAAACGATCAAGGTCAATGGCAACAAACATTCATCGATAATGATGTGCCATTTGGTGGTCACATTGGAGCGGCAATTGCATCTGATACAACATTTTTCGTTGCCGGATGGTCACAGCCCAACCCCCTTTTTGGAAAGACAGCAATGGTCGGTATGTACAAATTCAATGGTGAGCGAATGTGGTGCGATACTGTGACATGTCAGGATGGCACCCCTGGATCCATGATGGTCTCAGCCGTAGTGTCATCAACAGGTACGCTTATCGCATCCGGCTTCCGATTCTCGACAGACCAAGGTGGTTTGCTCTGCAGCTACGATCCTGATGGTTCGCTGAACTGGCTCACGGAGACTTCGCACTTCCAAGGGGTGAGCGACAGTCGTTGTCTGAGTGATGTTCTTGAAGCGAGCAATCGAGGTTTCGCTTGTGCGGGCTATGACGATCACAGCATCTGGATGATAGTGACGGATTCAACGGGATGTCTTGTGGAGAATTGTCACACTCTCAGCGCAGATCCACAGGGATTAAGAGTAAGACCAAATTTCCTAATGCACCCACAGCCATGCGATGGTTTCCTTCATATCACTTACGCGGATGGCATCAATCTAATTGAGCAACCACTGGTACGGTTCACATCAGCCACCGGACATATAGTTCTGGAATACCGACCTCAATTAATCGAAAACAGCTACCACGTTCAAACTGAGCAGCTAGACAATGGCTATTACCTCGTGGAGATCCTCGGACGTGAAGGAAAGTATGGCGCAGCCAAGCTCGTGGTCTGTCATTAGTCAAGCCCGATGTGGGTCAGGTTGCCAATCTTGCTTAGAGCGCCGGTGAGTTCTGTTCGCATTATCGAGGGTCATCATTGGCGCTGAATCGAACCGAATGGCATGGCAAACAACTACTGGAGGTGACCTATTTACCTAAGCGCCCGGCCTGTACTCCGGGTCGCGCCTTGCCCCGAACCGGCCAGCCTACCCCCATCCTACCTTCGCGCCTCGTTCTCAGACCGATGTCCATCCCGAAGAAGTTGCCCTTCCACCTCAGCAACACGCTCACGCGGAAGAAGGAGGAGTTCGTGCCGTTGAACCCGCCGCATGTTGGGCTTTACGTGTGCGGACCCACCGTGTACAGCGATGTGCACCTGGGCAACGTGCGCAGCTTCACCACCTTCGATGTGCTCTACCGCTGGCTCACGCACATCGGCTACAAGGTGCGCTACGTGCGCAACATCACCGATGTGGGCCACCTGGTGGATGATGTGGACGCGGGCGAGGACAAGATCGCCAAGCGCGCCCGGCTGGAGCAGCTGGAGCCGATGGAGGTGGTGCAGAAGTACACCAATGGCTTCCACGATGTGATGCGGCTCTTCAACCTGAAGAACCCCAGCATCGAACCGACGGCCACGGCGCACCTGATCGAGCAGATCGGCATGGTGCAGCGCATCATCGACAACGGATACGCCTACGTGGTGAACGGCAGCGTGTACTTCGACGTGCCCAAGTTCGCGGCGAAGCACAACTACGGGGAACTGAGCGGCCGCAAGATCGACGAGCTGCTCACCAACACGCGTGATACCGAAGGCATGGAGGAGAAGCGCTCGCCGCTGGACTTCGCCATCTGGAAAAAGGCCGAGAAGGAGCACCTGATGCACTGGCCCAGTCCCTGGGGTGAAGGCTTCCCCGGCTGGCACCTGGAGTGCAGCGTGATGAGCACCAAGTACCTCGGCATGACCTTCGACATCCACGGCGGTGGCATGGACCTGAAGTTCCCGCACCACGAATGCGAGATCGCGCAGAGCGTGGCCGCCGACGGCCAGGCCCCGGTGCGGTACTGGATGCACGGCAACATGCTCACCGTGAACGGCCGGAAGATGGCCAAGAGCGAGGGCAACGGCTTCACCCCGGAGGAACTGCTCACCGGCAACCACAAGCTGCTGGAGCGGGGCTACAGCGCCATGACCGTGCGCTTCTTCATGCTGCAGTGCCACTATGCCAGCACGCTGGACTTCAGCAACGCCGCATTGCAGGCCGCGGAGAAAGGACTGGAGAAGATGATGGCAGCGGTGGGGACACTCGACAAGTTGGGAGCAGGAGCAGGCGCAGGGGCAGGGGCAAGCGCGGAGATCACAGCGCTGGAGCAGGCCTGCTACGACGCCATGAACGACGACCTGAACACGCCGATCCTGATCGCGCAGCTCTTCGATGGTGTGCGCATGATCAACTCGGCGAACGACGGCCGCTTGGCCCTGAGCACCACGGACGTGGACCGGCTGAAGCAGCTCTTCCACACCATGCTCTTCGACGTGCTGGGTCTGCGCCGCGAAGCCTCCACCACCGCGGACGATGGTGCGCTGGACGAGGTGATGCGCATGGTGCTGGCGATGCGCGCTGAGGCCAAGGCCACGAAGAACTTCGCGCTCAGCGACCGCATCCGCGATCAGCTGGCCGCCGCAGGCATCACCATCAAGGACACCAAGGACGGCAGCACATGGCAGCGCAACTGAACCGCAGCGGCCTGATGCGCGGGGTCGCCGTGGGCCTCATCGTGCTGCTGGTGGGCGCCTTCCTGCTGAAGTCGTGCGCGCCGGAAAGCGGCCCCAAGCCGGCGCCCGCCGCCAAGGTGGAGCAACCCATGCGCGTGCCAGCGCCGCTCTTCGATGCGGACAGCGCCTATGGCTTCGTGGCGAAGCAGGTGGCCTTCGGGCCGCGCGTGCCCGGCAGTGCAGGTCACCGCGCCTGTGCGGACTGGCTGGTGACCACGTTGAAGCGCTTCGGCGCGGACACCGTGATCGAGCAGCGCGGTTCGGTGACGGCCTTCAATGGGCAGCCCGTGCCCCTGCGCAACATCATCGCCAGTTGGTGGCCAGAGCGGAAGGAGCGCCTGCTGCTGGTGGCCCACTACGACACGCGGCCCTATGCGGACCGTGACGATGAGCGCCGCAACGAACCGATCCTCGGCGCCAACGATGGCGGCAGCGGTGTGGGCGTTTGGCTGGAAGTGGCCCGGCTGCTGCGCGCCACCCCCGCACCGACCGTGGGCATCGACATCTTCTTCACCGACGTGGAGGACATGGGCCAGCCGGACGACGCCATGGGCGCGGGCAGCGAAGTGCAGAGCCTGGAGACCTGGTGCCTCGGCAGCCGCTACTGGGCGCGCAACCCGCATGTGCCGGACTACCGCGCGCGCTACGGCATCCTGCTGGACATGGTGGGCAGCACGGGCGCGCGCTTTCCGCGCGAGGCCATCAGCATGCGCGTGGCCCCGCAGGTGGTGGCGAAGATCTGGAGCGCAGCAGCGGCCGTGGGCCATGGCGACCGGTTCCAGAGCATGACGCGGCAGTACGTGGGCATCGACGATCACCTGGTGATCACCGAAGGCACGGGCATCCCGGTGGCGGACATCATCGCCTTCGATGAGAGCACCAACGCGTTCCCCCGCAGCTGGCACACGCACGACGACAACATGAGCGGCATCGACAAGGCGTCGCTGGCGGCCGTGGGCACCACGGTGATGCAGGTGATCTGGGCGGAACGCTGATCGGCCAGCGCCTCACCACCCCACGCCAAAGGCGAAGCCCAGTGTGAACACCAGGCCGTTCGTGTCGCGCAGATAACTGCGCAGGTAGCTGCGCTGGGTGGACGGCGCACCGGCACCGATCTGATAGCCGAGCTGCACGTACACATCGCTCACGAAGCCATCCACCGGCCCGCGCAGACCGCAACGGAGCCCGATCGGAAAGACCGTCTGGTCCACCACGGTGCGCTCCTCAAAGGGCCCGTTGCCCGAAACGTAGGTGGTGGTGCTGAACGCGTACGAAAGCTCATAGGTCTGCCGGGCCCGGCGCACACCGATGAAGGAACCGACATAGAAGCCGCCATCGCCTCCGCCGGTGAAGGCGCTCGTGCGGTAGATAACGGACCAACCACCGCGGCGCACATCAAAGGAGCCCACGTGGCCGAGGTACTCGATCTCCGTGATCCCGGCATCATCCAGTTCAAGCCCGCCCAGGACCGCATCGATGCCCATGGCCACTCCATGATCGAACTCATGATCGTAGCCGAAGCCGAAGTTCCAGCGGCGGAACATGCTCTGGTCGGCATACACGCCGTTGAACTCGGGGAAGATCAACCGGATGGCGTTGCCTTGTGCGAACACGGAGGCACTACCGAGGAGCGCGAGCAGCAGAGCTAAGCAGTTGGGCCGGGATACGCGCATGTGGCTCAGTTGTCCCATCCGAAGCCGGCGAAGACCACGCCGATGGCCAGGTGGAGCCGGCTGGTGACCTGGGGATCGACCCTGGACTCGCTGAGCGCGGCGCCACCACCGATGCCGTAGCCCACGTAGCCCTGCACTGCAGCGAAGTAGCCTGCCAGGCCACCGCGGACCCCGGCGCACAGACCGATGGGAATGATGGTCGCACGCGGACCGGACGAACCACCGTCCAAGCCCACTGTACGGTAGCCGATGTAGGAACCCAGGAAGCCTGCGGTGTAGGTGTTATCGGCCATGAAGTAGCGGGCGCTGTAGAGCACTTCCCACCCGTACACGGCGTCACGGGAATACATGTACCGGCCCTCCAACGCCGCACCGATCCGGCGGTCGAAGTCCTTGTGCAGGCCGAGGCCGTAGGATCCAGCATCGAGCACGCCGGCACCGTCGACCACACGCTGCACGTAGTCGACGCCCATGCTGATGCCCGTGGACTGGGCCCGCGCGCCGATCGCCACGGCCAGGGCGAGGAACAGGGTGATCGACCGGCTCATGGAACGAAGGTGATGTTCAGCATCTCGATGGCCTTGCTGATGGGCACGCCGAAGCCGATGCCCTGCACCCCGCCGTCGCTGATCTTCAGCGTGGCCACGCCCACCACCTTGCCGGCCTCGTCGATCAGCGGGCCGCCGCTGTTGCCGGGGTTGATCGGCACATCCGTCTGCAGGAAGGTGCGCCCCTCGAAGGTGCGCATGCCGCTCATGATGCCGCGCGTCACGGTCTGGCCGAGCTCCTTGTCCAGCGGGGTGCCGATGGCGAAGAGCTCCTCACCCAATTGCAGGGCCGTGTCCACGCCGAGGGTCAGCGCGGGCAGGTCCTCGCCCGGGGTCTTCACCAGGGCCACATCGAAATCGCGGTTCACTTTCTCCACCACGCCCTCCAGCGTGAACCCCTGCTGGAAACGCACCTTCACCTTGGCATCGTCGCCCACCACGTGCGCGTTGGTCAGCACATGCCCGTCATGCGTCAGGAGAAAGCCGCTGCCGTGCCCGTCGCTCGTCTCGATCGTGACCACGCCCTTCACCAGGGCGGAGAGCATGTCCTTGCGGCCGTTGAACGGGATGGGCTTCGGAGTGCGCAGCTCGATCTGGGTGCCTTTGCTCAAGGAAAGGCCCTTCGTGAACACCGCCCCCAGCCGTTCGGCCAGGCCCTCCTCATCCACCAGGCGGTGCGCGGCATCCCCCATGGCGTTGGCCAGCACCTCGGAGGCGGCCTCGTGGAACACGGGGTAGTCGTTGTCCCGCTCGATGGTGAAGAGCACGCTGTCCTTCACCAGCCCGCTCATGAACGTCCAGGTGATGCTGGAGCGCACCGCACCGTACAGCTTGTCATCGACCTCCTCCAGGTCCATGTCCAGCGACCGCAGCACCGGTTTCAGGTAGTACTTGGTGCTGCGCACCGTTTCGTCGCCCTTCTGGGTGGCCAGGCGCACGATGCCCGCGTTGGCCCAGGTGGGCCGCAGTGCCGACACGATGGCGCTGGTCAATTGATCCGGGTACTCCAGGTCGTCGGCCTCGCGGGAATTGATGCCGATCTTCTTGCTGCCCACATGGCCCAGGCGGTCGCGGTCGGCCACGCGGTTCTCCAAGGTCACCACGGGAAGGTCCACCTTGCGCACATCCTCCCGCTGGGCGCGGTACAGGTTCACTTTGAGCTCTTTCCTCGGGAAGGTGTAAAGCGCGCTGCTCTTCGCATCCCCGGCGTAGTAGGGGATGTTCAGAAGCAGCGCATCCACCAGCAGGATGCCATTGGCCTTCGCCGGCGTGATCTCGAATGTGCGATGGGCGTAGCCCTCCTTGCGCAGCTCCAGGGTCACCTTCTCCCCATCGGTGTGGTCGTAGGTGTAGACGTAAGGCGTGGTGCCCACCTCGGCGCTGTTCTCGTACACGATGGCACCGGGCGGATCACTGCTCAGGGTCAGGGACTGACGGCCCTTGTTCATCATGTTGGCACAGCCAGTGGCCAGCACGAGGCAAATGGGCAGCAGGGCCGCCGGAAACGAACAACGCATGTGCACAAGGATAGGGAAAGCCCCTGTTCCAGCAGGCCGTACTGCCAGGGCATCGGTCCGGTCAGGGGATGGACCTGCGCCGCCAGGCGCCCGGCAGGCATCCAAGCTTGAGCGCCTTGGGTGGTGGGCGGCTCCGGCGATCCGGATAGCTTCACCGTCCACAAAACCCTAACCCGCGCCCTTTCCGGCGCCGATCGCATGAAACACATCACTACCCTGCTCGCGCTGGCACCGGTGGCGGCCTTCGGCCAGTCGCTGGTGAGCACCCAGCCGGAGAACCGGACCGCCTTCCTGGAGGAGTTCACCGGCATCCACTGCGGCTACTGCCCCGAAGGGCACGCCATCTCGGAGAACCTGGAGAACATGTGGAAGGACCGCTACGTGGCCATCAACGTGCATGCCGGCGGCTACGCCGTGCCCGCGCAGGGCGAGCCGGACTTCCGTACGACGGACGGCACTGCGATCGACGCGTTCTTCACCGTGGGCGGCTATCCGGCCGGCGCCGTGAACCGCCACGTGTTCAACGGTGCCGACGACCTGGGCCGCGGCGCATGGGAGGGCGCCTGCAACGAGATGCTCGCCCTGTCCAGCCCGGTGAACGTGGGCGTGGAGAGCAGCTATGACGCCGGCACCAGCACGCTCACCGTGCACGTGGTGGGCTACTACACCGCGAACAGCCCGGCCGGTAACGACCGCCTCTCCGTGGCCATCACCGAGAGCCACATCATCGGCTACCAGGCGGACTACACCAACGGCACCCAGGCGAACTACGACCACAAGCACGTGCTGCGCGACATCATCAACACGGACACCTGGGGCGAGGACATCGGCAACCCCACGGCGGGCGAGCTCATCGAGCGCACCTACACCTACACCGTGCCCGCCGAGTGGGTGGTGGCCAACTGCAACGTGGTGGCCTTCATCGGTGAGTACCAGAGCGATGTGTACCAGGCCCGCGAGGTGGCGCTGGACGGCGGCACCACGCTGATCATCGGCAGCTTCGCCGGCAATGGTTCGCCTTACCGCCCCGGCAGCAACGGCAACAACACCGCCTTCGACGGAAGCTTCACCAATGCGCTGGGCGCTGATGCCGAGTATTCGGTAACGCTGGAGGCCGTGGATGCCCCCGGCACCTGGACCGCCTACTTCGAGATGAACGGGATCGAGTATCCCAACACCGCCACGGTCAACATCACCAACGGCAATGCCCAGGGCATCAACGTGGTGGTGCAGCCGGATGCGGCTGTGGGCATCGGCACGTACAAGCTGAGCATCGCCAGCACCGCCAACCCCGGCGCACCGGTGGTCGAGCAGGAGTACAGCGTGATCAGCGGCGTGCGCGACCTGGTGGTGACCAGCCCCGGCGCCGAGGCGTGGGAAGCGCTCTACTTCGATGCCATGAACTATGAGCCGGGCCGCGCCAAGACCACCAAGCAGACCTTCACCAACTTCGGGCTGGCCAACGCGCTGGGCGATGTGAACAACATCTACTGCAACGTGAGCTGGACCTTCCCCTGCCTGACGGACGACATGGTGCAGGCGCTGCAGACCTTCATGGACGCGGGCGGCAACCTGATGATCGCCGGCCAGGACATCGGCTGGGACAACAGCGGCGCCAGCGGCAGCTACGGCACGCCGGTGACACAAGCCTTCTATGCGGACTACCTGCACGCCGAGTTCGTTGCCGACGGCAGCAGCACGGACAACCAGGCCAACTTCGAGGACGGCGACGCCGTGTTCGGCACGGTACCCACCTCGGCCATCGCCAACGTGTTCAACAACAACACCTATCCGGAGCAGATCACCCCGATCGCACCGGCCGTGCCCATCCTGCGCTACAACAACGCCACCAAGATCGGCGGCCTGCGCGCGCAGACCACCAACCACAAGGTGGTGTACTTCGGTGTGGGCCCCGAGCAGATGGCCAACGCCGCCGTGGGCGCCCTGATGGTGAGCCTCAGCCACGACTGGTTCTACGGCATCGTGAGCGTGGAGGAGTTCGATGCGGCCCTGAACAACCTGGGCCGCCCGTACCCCTCGCCCACCGCCGATGTGGTGAACATCCCCGTGAACGGCGTGGAAGGCGATGCCACCTTGGAGGTGTTCGATGCCACCGGCCGCGTGGTGCTCGCGCAGAACCTCACGGGCAGCCGCACGCTGGTGACGCTGAACGTGGAGGGCCTGAACAACGGCCTCTACAGCGTGCGCGTGCGCAGCAACGCCGGTGTGGGCCAGGCGGCCACCTTCCAGGTGGTGCGCTGATCGATCGACCCTTTGCGAACGGCCCCTCCATGTGCATGGAGGGGCCGTTCGCGTTTCCGGGGTTAACCTCGTGCATCAACTGCTGCAGGACATTCTCCCAAGTCCGTCCAACACACAGTTCTTACCACTACACCGTGCTACAACACGACGCTATCTTGGTCGAAGGCAAACTCGTCGTCGTCCACTGACACCCGTGAACATGCAACGCCGCACGAGCTTCTTCCTCACCGCTCGTGCGGCGTTCCTGTTCCTCGCCTTACCCTTCTCTCTTCTCCCCACGTTTGGCCAGGGCCTCAACAACCTTTGGATGGGGGGCGTAGAAGGAGAGAATCCACAACCCTTCGGGGGCACGGACCTGAACTTCATCACCGGAGAAATCGTCGTCAGTTACATCAACCGCGATATCGATTTCAGTTGCACCTGCGCCACCATCACCAACGACGACGGCGAATTGCTCTTCAGCACCAACGGTGCATACATCGCCAATGCCTCTGGCGATACCATGCTGAATGGCGCCGGTCTGAACCCGGGGCCGTATTCCACGCAGTACCCCAATGGCCTGCATATCACACAGGCCACGCTCATAATTCCAGACCCGGGTGATCAGAACAGGTATTATCTTTTCCACAATACCATCGACAACTATAACACACTTTCGGCTGCACGACTTTATGTGTCAACTATCGATATGTCGTTGGCTGATGGTAACGGTGCGGTTGTGAGTAAGAATCAGGTAGTGATCGATGATTCGCTGGTTCAAGGGAAGCTTACCGCAGTTCGCCATGCAAACGGGAGGGATTGGTGGGTCTTTTGCCACCAAATGAGCAGTTCCAACTACTATAGATTGCTGATCACTCCAGAAAGCATAGGGCAGCCAATAACTCAAACCATTGGTACGATTCGCGGTACTGAAGCCGGCCAGGTCTGCTTCTCTCCTGATGGATCTCGTTTTGCCTATTACTGGAGTACAACGGACTTGGACATCTTTCAGTTCGATCGATGCACGGGGCTATTCTCCGAGGCCACACATATTGCGATCGAGGATCTGAATGGCTCAGCGGGTGTCGCCTTTTCACCAAACTCCCAATTGCTCTATGTGTCTTCGCATATCGATACGTACCAGTTCGACGTGACCTCCGCAGACATCACCAATTCCATGGTCCACATAGCCGAATGGGACACCTTCTACTCCCCATTCCCTCCCTTCGCCACGCTTTTTGATATGGCTCAACTCGCGCCTGATGGCAAGATCTACATCTCAACAGGGAATGGCACGAAACATCTACATGTGATCAATGACCCCGATGTGCCCGGCCTTGGTTGCAACATGGTGCAACACCAACTCGAGTTGCCGTCCTACTTCGCGAATTCGTTGCCCAACCACCCCAACTACCACCTGGGCCCTGTGGATGGTAGCATCTGTGATAGCCTCGGCATCAATGTAGGCTTGCCTGAGCGAGGGCCACCCATCACGATCAAGGCTTACCCGAACCCGAGTAACGGTAGCTCCACATTGAACTATGCGGCGCAACCCGTGGCCGGGGTGCTCGAGGTGCGTGACCTGTCGGGCAAGCTGGTGCGGCAGGAACGGATACCGGCATGGAGCACCGTGCACGCTGTGGAACTGGACGACGCTACGTCCGGGCTTTATCTGTGCAAAATGCGCTGGGGGAAGGGAGAAGAGGCCATCCACGTCATCATTGAATAAAACCGGCCGATCCGTGCAATGCCATTCGTGCAGGCTGATCGATCCGCAACTCAGATCCACTCCAACCATCATCGCCCATGTTCAAACTGAATCACCTCTCACGTTCATTGAGCACTGCTTACATCTTCGCTGGGCTGGCGCTCAGCGCCCTCGGCCAAGGCCAAACATCACCGTGCGGGGCCGATGCGTACCATGACCTGCTGATGCAATCGCCAGGTTATGCGGCCATGGTGCAACAGATCGAAGCCGCGTATCAGAATGCCATGAGCCCGAACGGACCTCAGGCCTTGGGCGGTGGCGGGGGCAACTACATCATACCCTGTGTGGTACATATCATGTACGATGGCGTGATACTCGACCCGAGCGACCTGACCGCGGATGCTGAGAATACCGCCGACCAGGATGTGATCAATGCGATCTGTCTGACGAACAAATATCTGGCAGGCCAGGACGGAAGTGGCGTACAAGTGGGGCCAGACACCCACATCGAATTACGGTTAGCCACGATCGACCCGAACGGCAACCCGACGACCGGCATTTTACATCATCAGATTCCAAACTCCTGCACAGGCATTGGGGCACCTGGTTATTGTACTTCCATGTCCGACCTCCAGAACTCGTATGGTTGGAACCAAGCCAGTTATCTGAACATATTCTCGGTAGATGTGCTTTACGGCGCAGATGGATTCGGCGGAACATTCACGAATATATTCATAGGCAACCACAAACTGAACTTCACATAGCCTGACCCATTGCAGCATACAAAAACCCTTGTCCATGAGTTCGGGCATTATCTCAATTTGAGGCATGTCAACGGACTCGGCTTCAACGCTTGTCATGATCCGATGGATTGCTTGACGGAAGGGGACTATGTATGTGATACTGAGCAGGCCTTCTCGAATTATTCTCCAAACGGCAATACATACGTTCCCGTAGCCAGCGATTGCTTCCAGGAGACGGGGTTTTGGCCCAAGTACGACTTCATGAGCTACTCGCACTATACAAGTCATCGGTTCACACTTGGTCAACTCGCGCGAATGGAACTGGCCCTGCAAACCCCGCAAGGGCAATCGCACTGGAGTGTCGCGAATCTCATCGCCACAGGAACAGCTGACCCTTACTCCATGAGCTGTTGTCCATTGGCGATCTCCCTGACCGTTGTTCAGCCCACGTGTGCCACCGACGGTTCGATCAGCATCAGTGTTTCCGGCGCGAACGGCCCTACGACCATCAAATGGTTCGACGATACGGACTTGATCAATGGCCAATCGGGCACCACCTTGACCGGTCTGGCGCCCGGTTATTATGATGTGCAAGTCTCCGATGGTGGTGGTTGTTTCGTTTGGTCGCATGTGGAACTGACCAATGGCGCACCCTGTTGTGCTTCCGCCGCACTGTTCATCCCCGACGGCACATTGAGCAGCACCCTGCCCTACACCATCAGCGGTACGGTGGACATCCAAGGCCAGTTCATCGTGGACGACGACCTGTTCTTCCTCGGTGCCCAGATCACCATGGAGCCCGGAGCCGAGATCATCGTGCTCGATGGCGTCAACATGGACATGCAGGGCACCTCCATCAGCAGTTGCCAGGACCAGATGTGGCGAAGTATCTCCGTACGCGACGGAGCTTCCCTGTGGATGTACAACTGCTTCATCGACGATGGCGAGAAGGCCGTGATCTGTGAGCACGGCGCCACCGTGGTCGCTCAGGAGTGCTTCTTCCACAACGACCTGACCGGCATCCATGTGCCCTGGATGAACGCCGGCCTGCCCACCACCCTGGTGGTGCGCGGATGTACCTTCTACGGCTCCGGAAGTCTCAAGCAACCCTATCCCGGGCAGACCACCGTGGTGGGTGATGTGGGCTACGCCGGCATCGACGTCTGGCAGTTCTACCTGGACCTCTCCCAGAGCGGCAACTTCTTCCACCACCTGAGCAACGGCATCCGCGGGTGGCGCAGTGACATGTCCGTCTCCGAATGCACCTTCCAGAACATTCAGCCCGATCCTGCCTACAGCGAGGCCTTCAACGGTTCGGCCATCTACGGCCGGGGCGCACATGGCCTGTTCACCATCCGGCAGAACGGCTTCGGCGCCTCCGGAACCGAGAGCTTCACCAACTGCCGGTGGGGCATCTCCTCCCAATACATGAACGTACACTCCACCGACAACAACATGGTCAACGTGGGCACCGCCTACCGCGTGGAGCATGCCGCCTATGGGGATGTGGACCTCCTGGACAACACCCTCGATACCCGCTATGACGGCATCCAGCTCTACGATAACGGCGGTGCGCACCATCTGCTGGTGCAGAGCAACAAGATCACCTTCGGTTCGCCGCCCCCGCCCAACACCAAAGGCTATGCGGCCATCCGCGTGAGCGAGGCGAACGTGAAGAACCTCGACTCCCGCATCCTGAACAACGAGATCTATTACCGGCCCTCCACCACTACCGCCCGCTTGGGTATCGAGATGCGCACGGCCAACGGCTACCAGATCGCCGACAACGAGCTCTTCATGGACGACGGTGCGGTGAACCTCGCCGGCATCCGCATCAGTGGTTGCGAACAGACCCTGATCAGCTGCAACAACGTGCACGGCTCCATCGTGAACCTGGGCGCCGACCTCGCCCAGAGCGGCATACGCGCCAACCTCAGCGCCAACAGCACCATCAGTTGCAATACCGTGGACCGCACCACCAACGGCATCTTCTTCACCGGTGGCTGCTTCGGCACCGACCTGCGCGGCAACAACTTCTACAACCACAACTGGGGACTGCATCTAGAGGGCAATGCCGTAATTGATGCGCAAGATGTCAAGGGTAATCTCTGGTACCCTAACACGGTCCCCGGGCATATCGATGCTTGGCATGAAGGCGTACCCGCTGTGGTACTGTTGTCCTCCATACTCGTCAACCCTGCTATCGTCGGCTCCGCCACCACGTTGCCCACTTCTGTCGTCCCTGGCAATTGGTTCTTCGCCAGCAGCGACCCGAATTTCCTCTGCGACGACGGCGGCACCAACTACTGCGACCTGCAGATCCGCATGGACTGCCCCGATTGCAAGACCGAGCTCGATGAGCGCATCGCCGCCGATGACATCCAGAACAACCCGTACACCGAGGAGACCAAGTGGATCATGCGCGGTGAGCTCTTGGAGAAGCTCGACGGGGCACCTGAACTGCTGGATGAGGAAGCCGACCTGGCCGCCTTCTATGCCGAAATGCAGAACACCACCGTCAGCCAGTTCAAGGCCATCAGCGATGAGAACCTGGCCCTCTTCGATCTGGATGCCTCCGTTACCGCCTACCTCGCCCAGAACAAGGCGCAGATCGCCGCCTTGATGGTGCAGCTGAGCGCAGCGCTCGATCTGCTGGCCGATCCGGACCTCACCCCTGCACAGCGACAGATTCATCTGGCCACGGCCACCGGCCTGCAGGCCAACATCGCTTCGCTCGTCGCCCTGAACGATCAGGCCCTCACCCTGGCCGCCAACAGCCGTGTGCTCTCCGCCGAGGCCGTAAAGAACACCAACGCCACCATCGGCGCCACCGAACAGATCGAAGTGAACGAGAAGATCGTGAACACCATCTTCCTGAACACCCTCGCCCAGGATGTGGACGCCTTCACCGAGAGCGAAGTGCTCGACCTCTTCGATGTGGCAAACCAATGTCCCTTGGTGGGCGGGGTGGCCGTGTACCGCGCCCGTGCCCTCTACGACCTGATCGACGACAGCCAGGACTTCAACGATCCGGCCCTCTGCCTGCAGCACGGCATCATCACCCGGCAGATGCAGCAGCCTGGTCAGCAAGTTGTTCAGCTATTGCCCAATCCGGCACGAGACATGGCTAACTTGGTCTACCGCCTGAACGAAGGAAGCCATGGCCAACTCCTCATCCACGACGCCCTCGGTCGCATCGTCCTCCAAGGCGATCTCAGTTGGGAGGAGCAACGCCATGCCCTCAATACTACCGCGCTCTCTCCGGGCACCTACCACTTCACTGTTCTGGAAAATGGCGGCCTCCTCGGCGAAGGCAAGTTCACCGTTGTCCGCTAAGATGCCTTGTGAAAATCACCACAAGAAGGTCCCATCGGGCCTTCTTGTGGTCTTCCTGATCGCTCTTGCTGGACTGGCGCCAGGGCTATCCCTCGCCCAGGGCCTCAACAACCTGTGGATGGGGGGAGTCGAGGGAGAGAATCCACAACCCTTCGGTGGCACGGACCTGAACTTCATCGCCGGAGAGCTCGCCGTGAGTTACATAAACCGTGACATCGATTTCAGCAGGACCAGCGCGACCATCACCAATGCAGCCGGCGAACTGCTCTTCAGCACCAACGGCACTTATGTCGCCAATGCCACTGGCGATACCATGCTCAACGGTGCTGGCTTGAACCCAGGACCCTATTCCACGCAGTACCCCAATGGCCTGCACATTGCCCAAGGCGTACTCATCCTTCCTAAGCCCGATCATGCGAGCGACTACTACTTGTTCCACTGCACGGTGGATGACCTCCCCACAGCGACAGCGCACCGCCTGTACCTGACGGAGGTCGACATGACGCTCGATGGCGGCCTTGGAGGCGTCGTACTGAAAAATCAGGTCATTCTAGAGGACACGCTCACGGCAGGTAAGATCGCCGCCGTTAGGCACGCCAATGGCCGCGATTGGTGGATCTTCTGTCACCAAGCGAACAGCACGTTGTTCTACCGTTTTCTGGTCACCCCGCAAGGTGTAAGCACTCCGATGTTCCAGGAGATCGGCGTGGTGCGTGTCTTGGATGCCGGACAGGTCTGCTTCTCGCCGGATGGATCGAGGTTCGCCTACTACTGGAGCGAAACGGACCTCGACATCTTCGACTTCGATCGATGCTCGGGCCTGCTCTCGAACCATGTGCATGTACCCATCTCCGATGGAGAACGCGGTGGCGGGGTCGCATTCTCTCCGAACGGACAATTGCTCTACGTCTCTTCAGACATCGATGCCTACCAGTTCAACCTAACAGCCGCGGACATCGCTGGCTCCATGGTCCACATCGCCGAATGGGACACGTTCTACTCGCCTTTTCCGCCCTTCGCCACGCTCTTCGACCTGGCTCAACTCGCACCAGATGGCAAGATCTACATCTCCACAGCCAACAGCACTAAGCACCTACACGTGATCAACGATCCCGATGTGCCTGGGATGGACTGCAACATGGTGCAACACCAGCTCGAGCTCCCATCATACTTCGCTAACTCCTTGCCCAACCACCCCAATTACCACTTGGGGGCATTGGTGGGCAGCCCTTGCGATACGCTGGGTTTAAGCGTGCCAGAACACCCGCCGCCCATCCACCTGAGCGCCTATCCGAACCCGAGCGATGGCCGGTTCACCCTGAGCTATGCGGCACAGCCCTCAGCCGGGGTGCTGGAGGTGCGAGACGTGTCGGGCAAGCTGGTACGGCAGGAAAGGATACCGGCGTGGAGCACGGTGCATACGGCCGACATGCACGAGCAAGACGTAGGCCTGTATCAGTGCACGATCCGTTGGGGCCTGCGGTCAAGCTGTGCGCGCGTGGTCCTTGAATAGATGCACACCCGCGTTGTCAGTCGGTCAACTAATTTGTCCGCGTGTTCACCACCGCCCACTTCCGCATCACCTCCGGCAAGGACTTTCACCTGAAGGACCACCCTACCGAGCTGAAGGAGCACTTCAGCAAGGACGAACTGAAGGACCTGCTGGCCGAGGACCGCGCGCGCATCATCGATCTGCAGGAGCTGCTGTACGCGGAGAAGAAACGCTCGCTACTGCTCATCTTCCAGGCGATGGACGCGGCCGGCAAGGACAGCTGCATCGATCACGTGCTCAGCGGCGTGAATCCCCAGGGTTGTTCCGTCACCGCCTTCAAGCAGCCCAGCGCCGAGGAACTGGCGCACGACTTCCTCTGGCGGCACGCGAAGGCCGTGCCCGAACGCGGCATGATCGGCGTGCACAACCGCAGCCACTACGAGGAGGTGCTCGTGGTGAAGGTGCATCCCGAATACCTGCTCGGCCAGCGCCTGCCCGGCATCGAACGCCCGGAGGACGCCAATGCGGCGTTCTGGGAGCGGCGCTACGCCTCCATCCGTGCATGGGAGGAGCACATCACCGCCAACGGTGTCACCATCATGAAGTTCTTCCTGCACATGGGGCGGAAGGAGCAGCGCAAACGCTTCCTGGAGCGCATCGATGATCCGCGCAAGAACTGGAAGTTCAGCCTGGGCGATGTGAAGGAGCGCGCACGTTTCGGCGACTACATGAACGCCTACGAGGATGCCATTCGCGCCACGGCCACGGCACACGCCCCCTGGTACGTGGTACCGGCGGACGAGCAGTGGGAGACGCGCGCCATCGTGGGGCACCTGGTGCGCGAACAGCTGGAGGCCCTGGACCCGCGTGTGCCGAAGCTGACGGACAAGGCGAAGGCCGAGCTGGCCGAGGCGAAGCGGATGCTGGAGGCCGAGTGAACGCCGGGAGCCGGCTTGGGCATGATCGAAGCCTGAGTTGAAACCACCCCTGCCCCCTCCTTTGGAGGCGCGGCGCGGGTGCGCACGCGCAGGAGGGGAAACAGCGTGCAGATCGTCTCCCCTCCTTGCCGATCGCGCACCGCGCATTTGGCGGGACAAAGCGATCGGCTACCCAAAGGAGGGGCTGGGGGAGGTTTCCGAATTGCCCCATCGATCATTCCCTGAGTTGAAACCACCACTGCCCCCTATTTCTATGGCATTTGCAAATCGGCTTTGAAGGGTGTGTAGGGTATGCCGGACTTGATG
>JAXLVG010000019.1:0-59129 GCA_046329115.1 Flavobacteriales bacterium
GCCTTCGTGAAGTCGCGGTTGGTGCGTTGATCGCCCGCGCACACGTTGTAGGCGCCGCGCATGGCCGCGTTCGTGAGGGCGTGCTGGTAGGCGCGCACGAGGTCGTCCAGGTGCACCCAGGGCATCCATTGCCTACCTGAGCCCAGCGGTGCGCCCAGGCCGAAGCGCGCGGGGAGGGCCAGCTTCGCGAGGCCGCCGCCCTTGCGCGCCAGCACCAGCGGGGTGCGCAGCTTCACCACGCGGCAGGTCGGTGTCCATTCATCGGCGGCCTCCTCCCACAAGCGGCTGAGGTGCGCGATGTAGCCCGGGCCGGCCGGATCGCTCTCGCTGAACACCTGCGCCGTGGTCTCGGCGCCGTAGTAGTTGATGCCGGCCGCGCTGATGAAGCTCTTCGGCGCGGCGCCGTGCGCCTTCACGGCCCGCAGCAGCACGCGCGCGCTCTCGGCCCGGCTGTGCTCCAATTCGCGCTTGCGGGCCACGGACCAGCGCTTGTCAGCGATGCCGGCCCCGGCCAGGTGGATGATGTGGTCGACGCCGACCAGCGCGTTGGGGGCCACCGTGCCGCGCTCCGGATCCCATGCGAAGGCCTGTACACCCTTGCGCACGCCCGCCGTGCGACTGAGCCAGCGCACCTCGTGGCCATCGCGTTGCAAGGCTGCCGTGAGGGCGGAACCGATGAGGCCGCTGCCGCCGGTGATGAGGATCGTGGCCATGGGTCTGGCGGGATGGAAGGCCACGAAGCAACAACGCCGCGGACCAGGGGTTCGCGGCGTTGACGATCCGTTAACGCGGGCTCAGCGGCTCTGCTCGATGATGCGCAGGTCCTCGCCGATGAAGCCGAGCTTCTTGCCGTGGAGCGCCGCATCGTCGCGGAGGTAGAGCAGTTCGCCCGTGCCGGCGTCGAACACGCGCTTGAAGCACCACTGGGTCTTGTCCGCACCGGTGATCACCACATCGCTGAACGCAACGCCGCTCTTGCCGGCGGCCACTGCTTCCAGGATCTGCTCGAAGGGCACCACTTCCACACTGTGCGTATAGGTCTCCCGGGCGGTCGCCACATCGGGCACCGTCTTGTCCATGTGGCCTGTTGCGACCCAGAGCTCCTTCTCCTTCACCGTCTTCGTGCGTCCGTCGTACAGGCGGTCCGCAGTGGTCCGGTCGGTGATCTTGCCACCCATCACGAGCTTCATGTAGTTCTGCAGGTGCTTCACGTACACGTTCACCAATGCGCTGCCTTCGGCGCCCAGCACCTTGGGGTCGATCATGATGCTGGCCAGTTCGTGGGCGGCCGGCATGTTCTTCACCGCGCCATCCTCCACGACCAGTGCTTCGTCCTTCTTCTGCTTCCAACCCTTGCACAAGGCCAGGAAGACGGCGTCGTGCTTCTCCTTGTCCGAACGGTGGATGCGGAGCAGGTAGTTCCTGGTCGGGTCCAGCGGTTGCGTACCCAGGTCCCGCAGGGTGATGAAGTCGACCTGTCCGTTGAACTTCCAGTCCGCCTTCATGGCGCTCATGATCGCCTGATTGTAGCCGGAAGTGCCGTCGTCCAGGACCACTACCGTGCTGCGGGTGGAGGCCTCTTTGAGGACGGAGGCGTCGAACGTGCCGTATTGAGCGGAAATGCTGGTAAGGGCGGCGGCGGCCAGGCCGCAGGCGAATAGGCGCATGGTGTGGTATCCGTTTGGTCCGGGGTGCCGGCCAAACATAGTGCCGCACTTCAACGTCCTGTGCGCTACTTTTCCACAGCATGAGCGGGGAGCTTTCGGTAGGGGTCGGTGCCTTGCGCAAACGCCTGGACGAGGCTGTTGTGCTGCAGGCCACCGTTGCCCAGCTGGCGAAGGACCTCGATGTGGCGGACCTGCGCACGCCCCCAACGGGTCAGGAGGCGTTTGAGGCCGTTCGCGCCCAGGTGCTCACGGCCTTGGAGCGCATGCAGGCGGGCTCGGGCAGCGGCTTGTCCCGGGCGGTCAACCGGGTGGACCTCACCGAGGTCCAGGTGAACGACGCCTTGGGCCGCGGCGGGCTGGTGGAACTGGCCGGCCTGATGGTCCTGCGTTGCCTGCAAAAGGTGCTGATCCGGGAGCATTATGCCGGCCGGGCGTGAGCGGTCTGAGCCCCAGTGACTTGGTGCCCATGGTTTTCCACAGCGGCCCGGCGAACTTCCGCGGCGGATCCCCGTTCCACGGTCGGCCACCGTTCTACCTTCGTGCCCTCGCATGGACAAGTACTCCTACCTGAGCAACGTCGACAGCGCATGGCTGGACGACCTGTACCAGCAATACCAGAAGGACCCGGCCAGTGTGGAAACGGGCTGGGCCCGCTTCTTCGAGGGCTTCGAGTTCGCCAAGCAGGTGGAGGGGGACGGCTCCCTGAGCGCGCCCCCGGGCGGTGCGGCCCCTGGCGGGAACGATCGCTTCGAGAAGGAGTTCCGCGTGATCGAGCTGATCAATGCCTACCGCACACGGGGGCATCTCTTCACGCGCACCAACCCGGTGCGCGACCGGCGCAAGTACGCACCCACCCTGGCCTTGGAGAACTTCGGCCTCAGCGAGGCCGACCGGGATACCGTCTTCAGCGCAGGCAATGAGGTGGGGCTCGGCCCTGCCCGGTTGAAGGACATCATCGCCCTGCTGGAGCAGACCTACTGCCAGAGCATCGGGGTGGAGTTCAAGTACATCCGCAACCCGGAGAAGGTGCGCTGGTTGCAGGAGCGCATGGAGGGTACGCGCAACACGCCGGACTTCAGCATCGAGCAGAAGAAGGAGATCCTCGAGAAGCTGAACGAGGCGGTGGTGTTCGAGCGCTTCCTGGGCAAGAAGTTCATCGGCGCGAAGCGGTTCAGCATCGAGGGTGCGGAAGCGCTGATCCCCGCGCTGGACACGGTGATCGAGCACGGCGCCGAACTGGGCATCACCGAGTACGTGATCGGCATGGCCCACCGCGGCCGCCTGAACGTGCTGGCGAACACGCTGCGGAAGAGCTACGACCAGATCTTCAGCGAGTTCGAGGGCAAGGACTACGAGGACCAGCTGGTGGAGGGCGATGTGAAGTACCACATGGGGTACAGCAGCCTGGTACGCACCAACACCGGCAAGGAGGTGCGGCTCACACTGGCGCCTAACCCGAGCCACCTGGAGACGGTGGGCCCGATCATGCAGGGAATCTCCCGCGCCATCATCGAGCACGACGACAAGTTCCAGAAGGGCATCACGGCCCCCATCCTGATCCATGGTGATGCGGCGGTCGCGGGCCAGGGCGTGGTGTACGAAGTGGTGCAGATGGCCGGATTGAAGGCTTATGAGGTGGGCGGCACCATCCACATCGTGGTGAACAATCAGGTGGGCTTCACCACCAACTACATCGACGCCCGCACGAGCACCTACTGCACGGACGTGGCGAAGGTGACGCTGTGCCCCGTGTTCCACGTGAACGGCGACGATGCCGAGGCGGTGGCCTACACGGTGAAGCTGGCCATGGACTTCCGCCAGCGCTTCGGCACCGACATCTGGGTGGACATCCTCTGCTATCGCAAGCACGGCCACAACGAGGGCGACGAGCCCAAGTTCACGCAGCCGGTGCTGTACAAGGCCATCGCGGCGCACCCCGATCCGCGGGAGATCTACACCGAGAAGCTCATTGCCAGCGGTGTGGCCGAGGCGCGGGAGATGGCCCGGGAGATGGAGGAGTCCTTCACGCGCATGCTGGACGACCGGCTGAACGAGGCGAAGCAGGTGCGCGTGGGGAAGATCACCAACTTCATGGAGGAGCGCTGGAAGGGCTTCAAGCGTGCTGAACCGAAGGACCTCCAGCGCTCGCCGGACACGGGCGCGCCCCTGGAGACGCTGCGGTTGATCGGCGAGAAGCTCAGCGTCCAGCACCCGGACGGCAAGAAGTTCTTCAGCAAGCTGGAGAAGATCCTGGGCGATCGCAAGCGCATGATGGAGACCGGTGTGCTCGATTGGAGCATGGCGGAACTGCTGGCCTACGGTTCATTGCTGCTCGAGGGCCATCCCGTCCGCTTCACCGGGCAGGATGTGGAGCGCGGCACCTTCAGCCATCGCCACGCCGTGGTGAAGGTGGAGGACAGCGAGGAGGAGTTCATCCACCTGAAGCACATCCGCGAAGGACAGGCGCTCCTGCAGATCTACAACTCGCTGCTGAGCGAGTACGCGGTGCTCGGTTTCGAGTATGGCTATGCCCTCGCATCGCCCCACGCGCTCACCATCTGGGAGGCGCAGTTCGGCGACTTCGTGAACGGGGCCCAGATCGTGCTGGACCAGTACCTCTGTTGCGCTGAAGAGAAGTGGGGCACCCAGAACGGTGTGGTGCTGCTGCTGCCGCATGGCTACGAAGGCCAGGGTGCCGAGCACAGCAGCGCCCGCATGGAGCGCTTCCTGCAGAGCTGCGCCGACCTGAACATGGTGGTGGTGAACTGCACCACGCCCGCCAACTTCTTCCACGTATTGCGCCGCCAGCTCGCCTGGGACTTCCGCAAGCCGCTGGTGGTGTTCTCGCCGAAGAGCCTGCTGCGCCATCCGAAGTGCGTATCCCCGCTGGATGACCTTACCCGGGGCGGCTTCCAGGAGCTCATCGACGATGCCACCGCGGATGCAGGGCTGGTGCGGACCGTGATCTTCACGCAGGGCAAGGTGCACTATGACCTGGCCGAGCACCGGGAGAAGAACGGCATCACGGACACGGCCTTGGTGCGCATCGAGCAGCTGCATCCGCTTCCGGCGGAGCGCATGCGCGAGGTGATCGGAAAGTATTCGAAGGCCGAGCGCTACATCTGGGTGCAGGAGGAACCGCTGAACATGGGCGCCTGGACCCACATCGCCATGCACTTCACCGATGTGAAGTGGGAGGTGATCGCACGACCCGCCAGCGGTGCCCCTGCCACCGGCAGCAGCAAGCGCAGCGCGAACCAGCAGATCGCCATCATCGAGAAGGCCTTCTCGCCCGGCGCGGCCAAGCCGAAGAAAGCAGTGAGCGGAAGTGCGAAAGCCTGACAACCGAGAACGAACATCAGACAACCGAGCCCATGGCCATCGTCGATATCAAAGTACCAAGTCCCGGGGAGAGCATCAGCGAAGTGCGCATCGCGCGCTGGCTGGTGAAGGATGGTGATGTGGTGAACAAGGACCAGGTGCTGGCCGAGATCGACAGCGACAAGGCCACGCTGGAGCTTTCGGCGGAGGCCGAAGGCCGCGTACAACTGCTCGCCGGCGAGGACCAGACCGTGAACGTGGGCGACGTGGTGGTGCGGATCGATACCAGCGTGAAGGCGGAGAAGTCCGCCTCCGCCAAAGCTTCGGCGGAAGGAAAAGCCAAGGTGCAGGAACAGGTGCAGGAGGCAAAGAAGCCTGCTCCTGCCCCTGCTCCTGCACCTGCGGCGCATGCCACACCCGTGGCGCAGAAGATGATGGAGGAGAAGGGGATCGCGCCCGGCGCCGTGAAGGGTAGTGGACCGAACGGCCGCATCACCAAGAGCGACGTGAACGCCTACATCGCTGGCGGGGTGAAGGCCGATGCCGTGGTGATGAACGGATGGGGCGGCACCCGTGCCGACAGCCGGGCCAAGATGACCACCCTGCGCAAGAAGGTGGCCGAGCGCCTCGTGGCCGTGAAGAACCAGACCGCCATGCTCACCACCTTCAATGAGGTGGACATGAGCGCGGTGATGGCGTTGCGTGACAAGTACAAGGACAAGTTCAAGGAGGTGCACGGGGTGAACCTGGGCTTCATGAGCTTCTTCACCAAGGCCGTCACCGAGGCCTTGCGCCTGTATCCGGCCGTGGGTGGCCAGATCCAGGGCGAGGAGATCGTCACCTTCGACTATGCGGATGTGGGCATCGCTGTAAGCTCACCGAAAGGCCTGATGGTGCCTGTTCTCCGGAACGCCGAACGCATGACGCTGGCGGAGATCGAGGCGGGGATCAAGTCGCTCGCGGTGAAGGCCCGCGATGGCAAGCTGAGCATTGATGAGATGACCGGTGGCACGTTCACCATCACCAACGGCGGTGTGTTCGGCAGCATGCTCAGCACACCCATCATCAATCCCCCGCAGAGCGCCATCCTGGGCATGCACAACATCGTGGAACGCCCGGTGGCCGTGAACGGTCAGGTCGTGATCCGGCCCATCATGTACGTGGCGCTGAGCTACGATCACCGCATCATCGATGGCAAGGAGAGCGTGAGCTTCCTGTACAAGGTGAAGGAGATGATCGAGGACCCGAACAAGCTCATTTTCGGCGCAAAGGACCCGGGTGAGGTGTTGCTGGGGCTCTGATCGTCAGTCCCCGCTTCCCACCGATCGGAAGTCCGGTCGATCGCGATAGCCCCAGTCGTGGTGCGGCGGCAGCTCGCGAAGCTGGGGCGATGGGGTGCGCAGCACGCGCCACACCAACCACAGGACCATCAGCGGGCAGGCCGCCATCAGGGCGAACACCCACCACAGCGGTCCCTCCAGGAGCACGGTAAGGGCCACCACGGGCACGAGCAGTGACACGCGGGCACAAAAGCGTTCCAAGGCATCCATGTGGATGGAACGCCCGGGGACCTTGGGGGTTCGCCGGTGTCCGGACGCGAACTTCGTGGCCGATGCGCTTCCACCTGGTCCTTCCGGCATGCCTGGTCGTTGCTCCGCTTGGCGCGCAGGTGGTCCTTGACGGCCCCTTCATCAACGAGCGCTTCGTGCTGAACGTGCCGACGACCCCGCTGCAGGGAAGGTTGCCGGATGAAGGTTTCGTGGAAGCCCATTGCACACCGCTGCGCGACTACACCTTGGATGAACCGCACTATTGGACCCAACGGAGGTTCCACCGGGTGGTGCTGAACGAGAACGAGGCCCTCGCCACCGTGCAGGGTGCAGCTGGGCCGTCAAGCGTGCTGGAGGCGATCAACAGCGGGATACGCGAGGGGCGGGTGGCGCTCTTCCGCGACCTCACCTTCCTTGAGCCCCTGGAACAACAGGCGTACCGGCCACTGAGCGGTGCATCCTTGCTGTTGAAGACGGACTTCGCCTACAACGACACAACGCACGGGATCGAGGCCCACATCATCGGACTGGCCGTGGAGTCGGCGGACGGCGCAGCCCTGGCCATGTATTTCCCGGAGCTCCGGCATGTGCTCCGGGAGTACCTGGTAGCTGTGGACGGTGGTGCGCTGGGCCTGGACGCCTGGTTCGATCGGTGGATGTTCATCGCGCACGCGGCGGACCCGATGATCGGCGGCGCTCCAGGCAGATGTGCGAACTGCACCATGGTGCATGAGGAGCAAGCCGAGCTGGATGCACTGGTGCAGATCCACCTGGTCGAGCGGGAACTGGTGGCACGCAAGGTCCCGCGCAAAGGCCGCCGCTCCGCAAAGGTCACGGGCCATGTGCCACAGGCCCGGAGCGCGACCGTGGAATTCGATGGTGCAGGCGCCCTGATGAGGCTGGCGGTTCGGCGGGGAAAGCAGAACGTGCTGGTGGTGAATTATGAAGCGGGTGTTCCGCACGGTCCGTTCCGTGAGTTCCGGCCGGATGGCGGGCTGAAACAGCAGGGCCAGTTCGCGCAGGGCCGCCGTGTGGGGGCGTGGGCGGCGTGGTGGGATAACGGGAACATCCGTTCACGCAGGCAGTACGTGGACGGCCGGCTGGATGGCGAGCAGCGCGTCTATCATCCGAACGGGCAGCTCCGGTGCGCATATGGCATGGTCGGTGGCCGGCAGGAAGGAGCTTACGAGTCCTTTTTCAGCGATGGCGCGGAGCGGATGAAGGGAGCGATGCGTGGCGGGCTGGTGGAAGGGGAGTGGCGGTACACGATCCGTATGGATCGGGAGTTGCTGCCCTATTTGCGGGAACATCGCGACCGGTTGGAGGTGGAGCCTTCCACATGGGAGGATGGTGTGTTGCAGTTCGTCATGCGTTACACACATGAAGCGTCGGATACGCGATGCCCGCTCGGCGTGTGCATCGCAGCGGAAGGACCGCTTGAGGTGCGGTGAAGCGCGTTCCGTGTAGCGGTTTTTCCGGCGATCTGCAATGAAGAAGCGCACGCTGAACGGCCTGAGCCGAACATCAAGGTGTTCACAACTGCGGTAGCCGCCAAAAACCCTGCGGAAAGTGCGCGGCTAGGTTTGCCCGGCACCTTCTGCGCGCTCATTCGAGCATTCGTGTGGTCCGCCATCGCCGATCAGCGATCCGGATCGGACAGGCGCACAGGCGGTGGACAACATACCGAAGGTACATGGCTGCATCCCGACCCGTTACCCGTTCCCTCGCCCGCGCGATCCGCGCGATCTTCAGCCCCATCGCACTGGCCACCGCCGCGCTGCTGTTGTGGCAGGGTGAGGCGCGCGCCACGCACGCCATGGGTGGCGAGCTCACCTATGCGTGCCTGGGCAACAACCAGTACAAGGTCACGCTCAAGTTCTACCGTGATTGCAATGGTGTGGCGGCGCCCACCAACTGCAACAATGGTCTGGAGTTCAATGTGCGTTCGGCCAACTGCAACGCCAACTTCAACCAGTGCTTCACCTTGGAGAACGTGCAGGTGATCACGCCCATCTGCCCCACGGAGCTGGACCGCTGCCTGAACGCCAATGGGACCTACGGGGTCGAGCAGTACACCTTCTCGCGGATCATCAACCTGTCCCAGTGGGCGAACTGCGGCACGGGCAATGATTGGGTGATCAGCTGGGCGCTGTGCTGCCGCAACAACGCGATCACGTCGTTGCAGAACCCCGGTAACCAGAGCCTGTACCTGAACACCAATCTGAACACTACGGTCAACCCGTGCAATAACTCGCCGGTGTTCACCACGCTGCCCACGCCGTACTACTGTGTAGGACAGCCGATCAGCTACAACCCCGGGGCCACGGACGCGGACGGTGATTCGCTCGCCTACAGCATCATCCAGCCCCGCACCACCAACAACCAGCCGATCAACTTTGCGGCGAACTATTCGCTGGCCCAGCCCATCCGCAACGGCGGCGGCGCGGGTGCGGTGCAGCTCGACCCCATCACCGGAACGCTCACCTGCATACCGAGCATCCAGCAGGTCGCGGTGGTCACCTACCGGGTGCGCGAGTTCCGCAACGGCGTGGAGATCGGGGCGGTGACGCGCGATGTGCAGTTCGTGGTACGCGCATGCACGGGCAACACGGCCCCGACGGCCTCCGGGATCAACGGAACGGGATCGTTCAACCTCACCGTATGCGCCGGCACCCCGGTGAGCTTCACCATCAACAGCAGCGATCCGAACAACGGACAGACCACCACCTTGGTGTGGAACAACGGGATACCCGGGGCCACCTTCACCACGAGCGGATCCCCGTTCCAGTCCGCGACCTTCTCCTGGACGCCCACCTTGGCGAACCTCGGCAACAACACCTTCGCGGTCACGGTCAGTGACAATGCCTGTCCCCTCGTGGGCACCAACCAGGTGGGCTACACGGTCACCGTTGTGCCACCGCTGACCCCGGCGGACGCGGGTCCGGACCTGGAGGCTTGCGGTCCGATCGCGCTGCAAGGGGTTCAGCCCTTCACCAGTGTCCCCGGTACCTGGTCCGTGGTAAGCGGATCGGGCACCTTCAGCAATGTGAACGACCCGAACGCCACGGTAAGCGGCATGGCGGTGGGCACGAACGTGTTCCAATGGACGCTGAACTATGCGCCATGCGGCATCACCAACGACCAGGTGACCGTGGTGAACTACTCGCCGACGCAGGCCGCGGCGAACGCCGGTCCGGACCAGCAACTGTGCGCGCCGTTCACGACCACGACCCTGGCCGGTAACACGGCCGCAGCGCCGGCGGTGGGCACATGGACCGTGGTGCAGGGCACGGGCACCTTCACGAACGCCAACCAGCCCAACACCCAGGTCAGCGGTCTCAGCCCGGGCATCAACCGCTTCCGGTGGAGCATCGACAACGGCCCATGCGCGGCGATCACGCAGGATGAGGTGGTGGTCACGGTGTTCACGCCGGGTGCCACCGCGAACGCGGGCCCGGACCAGGCCATCTGCACGCCGGGCAGCGGCGTTACGATGAACGCCACATCAGCTCCGGCTCCGGCCACTGGCACTTGGACGCTGGTGAGCGGTACCGGCACCATCACGAACGCGAATTCCGCCACCACCCAGATCACCGGCCTGCCGGTGGGCACGCACGTGTTCCAATGGACGGTGAACAACGGCGCCTGCGGCACCAGCAACGACCAGGTGACGGTCCAGGTGTTCGATGCAAGCTCCCCGAACGCGAACGCCGGCCCGGATCAGCAGGTCTGTGCCACTTCGGCCACGCTGGCGGGTAACACGCCCATTGCCCCGGCCTTGGGTGCCTGGACGCTGGTAAGCGGTAGCGGTACCATCACGAACCCTGCATCACCGACGAGCACGGTCACCGGCCTCGGTATCGGCGCGAACGTTTTCCAATGGACGGTGAACAACGGTCCGTGCGCGAACGGGATCACCACCGATCAGGTCACCATCACCCGTTTCGATCCGAACCAGCCGGTGGCGAATGCCGGTCCTGACCAGAGCGCCTGCACGCCGTTCACTACGGCCACCATGGCCGGCAGTGCGGTGACATTCCCCGCGACCGGTACTTGGACATTGGTAAGCGGCAGCGGCACCATCACCAACCCGGGCTCACCCACCACCACCATCACCAACCTCGGTATCGGAACGAACGTGTTCCAGTGGACGGTGAACAACGGGCCGTGCGGCGCCCCCACCACTGACCAGGTGGCGGTGACCATCTTCGACCAGAACGCGCAGGCCGCTGCAGCGGGTCCTGACCAGAGCGTGTGCTCCACCAACCCGGTGGTGACCGTGACGGGGAATGCACCGGTGGGCGCGGCTACAGGCACTTGGAGCATTGTGAGCGGTACGGGTACCATCACCAGCCCGAACAGCACCACCACCACGGTGACCGGATTGGGCGTGGGCACGGTGGTGATCCGATGGACCATCAACAACGGCTCCTGCGGAAGCTCTTCGGACGACCTGACCGTGCAGGTGTTCAGCAGCGCAAACCCCGTGGCCAACGCGGGCCCGGATCAGCAGTTCTGCGCACCCACGAGCTCCACCACGCTTGCTGGCAGCAACCTGATCGCCCCGGCGACGGGCCAGTGGACGGTGGTGAGCGGCTCGGGTGTTTTCGCCAATGCAGGATCACCGACCTCTGGCGTCACCGGTATGGCGGTCGGGGTGAACACCTTCCGTTGGACGGTGAACAACGGTGCCTGCGCCAACCCGGTCACCCAGGACGAGGTGAGCATCCTGGTCTTCGATGCGAACAACCTGCCTGCGAACGCCGGTCCGGACCAGGTGAAGTGCCGCCCGGACACCACGGCGATCATGGCCGGCAGTGCACTGATCATTCCGGCAACGGGCACATGGTCCTTGCTCAGTGGGTCGGGAACGATCGTTTCGCCGAACAGCCCCACCACGCTCATCACGGGCCTCGGCATCGGTGACAACGTGTTCCGTTGGGTGGTGAACAACGGTCCTTGCGGACCCACCACGTTCGATGATGTCCTGATCAAGGTGTTCGACGACCGCCAGGATGTGGCGATCGCCGGCCCGGACCAGAGCATCTGCATCCCCACCTTCCCGAACACGGTGACGCTGAACGGCACCCCGTTGATCTATCCCGCCACGGGTACCTGGACCCTGGTAAGCGGAACGGGCACGATCACCTCACCGAACGCCGCCACCACCACGGTGACCGGTCTTGATGTGGGCGTGAACGTCTTCCAATGGACCATCAACAACGGTCCTTGCGCCAACCCGATCACCAGCGATCAGGTGACGGTGTTCGTGTACGACGCGGCCAACCCTGCGGCGAACGCCGGTCCGGACCAGGGCTTGTGCACGCCCATCAACAGCACGGTGCTCGCCGGTAACGTGCCCACCGTACCCGCCAGCGGCACATGGACGCTGGTGAGCGGATCGGGGACCATCGTGGACCCGAGCGATCCGAGCAGTCAGGTGACCGGCCTTGGTCTCGGTAACAACGTGTTCCAGTGGACGGTGAACAACGGCCCCTGTGTACCGGGCACCACCTCCGACCAGGTCACCATCAACGTGTTCAATGGGGCCGGCCAGCCTGCGGATGCCGGTCCGGACCAGGAGGTCTGCAGTGATCAGGGAGGGACCACCTTGGCGGGCAATGCGCCCACCGGTCTGGCCACCGGCTTCTGGACGGTCCAACAGGGCACCGCCACGTTCGCCGACCCGACCGTGTTCAACACCACCGTGACGGGCCTCTCCGTTGGCGCCACGATCCTGGTCTGGAACATCGATAACGGGGCATGCGGCATCAGCAGCGACCCGATGACGATCCTTGTGTTCGACGCGCAGCAGGGCGTTGCGAACGCCGGCCCGGACCAGTCGATCTGCGATAACGGCGGCGGCGTGACCGTGACCCTCGACGGTAGTGCGACCATCTTCCCCGGTGGCGGCGAATGGGTGGTGATCAGCGGTACGGCGAACATCACATCCCCCAATTCGCCTGTGACCACCGTGACGGGCCTGTCCCCTGGAGAAACGGTGCTGCAATGGCAGGTGAGCAATGGACCCTGCTCGCCGGGCTTCACCACGGACGACGTGAGCATCTTCATCTACGATGGCAACGAGAATCCCGCGTTCGCCGGAGCTGACCAGGAGCTCTGCACACCGCAGACCAGTACGTTGCTCAACGGCAGCTCGGTGAACTTCCCTGCGACCGGCCAATGGACCGTGGTGCAGGGTACCGGTGTGTTCGCGGACGATACGGATCCGAACACCACGGTGAGCGGACTGAGCGTCGGGGTGAACATCCTGCGCTGGACGGAGAACAATGGTCCGTGCGCCAATCCCATCACGAGCGATGATGTGGTGATCACGGTGTTCGACGAGAACAACCCGGTCGCCGACGCTGGCCCGGACCAGGAGGTCTGCACGCCGTTGACCTCGGCCACCCTCGCCAGCAGCAGCCTCATCTTCCCCGCCACGGGTCAGTGGACGGTTGTCAGTGGCACCGGCACCTTCGTGGATGCCACCGATCCGAACACCGTGGTGAACGGGTTGAGCCTTGGCGCGAACGTTTTCCAATGGACGGTGAGCAATGGTCCCTGCGCGAACGGGATCACCACCGATCAGGTCACCATCACGCTTTTCGACGCGAGCACGCCGGCGGCGGACGCGGGTCCGGATCAGGAACTGTGCGGCGAAGGTGCGTTGGCGGAGATGGCGGCCAGTCCGGTGATCGCACCGGGCGTGGGCACCTGGACACTGGTGGCGGGCGAGGCGGTGATCGTTGACGCGAATGATCCGACCACGGCCATCCAAGCCCTGGGCATCGGCGAGAACATCTTCGTCTGGACGGTGGACAACGGCTCTTGCGGTGCAGGCCTCTCCACGGACACGGTGAGCATCTTCGTGTTCGACGCGAACAACCCCGTGGCGGATGCCGGCCCGGACCAGGAGCTGTGCACGCCCGATACGGACGCCCAGCTTGCGGGCAGCACCTACGCATTCCCGGCCGCGGGCACATGGTCCGTTATTCAGGGCACCGGTGTGTTCGCTGACCCCAACGATCCGAACACCACGGTGACCGGCCTCAGTGTGGGTGAGAACATCTTCCAGTGGACCGTGACGAACGGTCCGTGCGCGAACCCGCTGACCACGGACCAGGTGAGCATCTTCGTGTTCGATGCGAACAACCCGGTGGCCGATGCAGGTCCCGATCAGGAGCTGTGTCTGCCGGCTGTCACCACAAGCCTTCAAGGCAGCGCAGTGATCTTCCCGGCACAGGGTACGTGGACGCTGGTGAGCGGTCAGGGGACCATCACCGACCCGAACGACCCGAACAGCACGGTGACCGACCTGGGCGTTGGTGCGAACGTGTTCGCTTGGACGGTGAGCAATGGCCCCTGCGCGAACGGCATCACCAGCGACACGCTGACGATCCTGCTCTTCGATGACCAGAACCCGGGTGCCAATGCGGGCCCTGACCAGGAGCTCTGCACGCCTGCATCCAGCACCACGCTGCAAGGTTCGCCGGTCACCTTCCCTGCGGTGGGTACATGGACGGTGATCAGCGGCACGGCCAACATCGCGGATGTGAACGACCCGAACACGGCGGTGAGCGGCCTGGTGATCGGTGAGGTGGTGCTGCAATGGAGCGTGAGCAACGGCCCTTGCGGCACGCCCACGACGGATCAGGTGAGCATCTTCCTCTTCGACGAGAACAACCCCGTTGCGGACGCTGGTCCGGACCAGGAGCTGTGCACGCCGCAGGATGCCACCACCATGGCCGGTTCTTCGGTGACCTTCCCGGCACAGGGTACCTGGACGCTGGTGAGCGGCTCGGGCACCGTGGTGAACGCGAACGATCCGAACAGCGCCGTGATCGGCCTGGCGGTCGGTGAGAACGTGTTCGCGTGGACGGTGGACAACGGTCCCTGTGCCAATGGCACTACCACGGACCAGGTAAGCATATTCGTCTTCGATGCAGCGAACCCGGTGGCCGCCGCCGGTGCCGACCAGGAGCTCTGTACGCCCACCACGAACACCCAGCTCAGCGCAAGCGCGGTGATCTTCCCCGCCATCGGCACCTGGACCTCCAGCGACCCGAACGTGGTCTTCGCCGATGCCAATGATCCCAACACCACGGTGAGCAACCTGCAGGTGGGTTCCACCACGCTTACGTGGACCGTGGACAACGGCCCCTGCGAAAGCGGGATCTCGGACGACGACCTCACCATTCTGCTCTACGACGACAACAACGCGGTGGCCGATGCAGGTCCGGACCAGGAGCTGTGCACACCGAACACGAGCACGAACATGGCGGGCAGTGCCGTGACCTTCCCGGCACAAGGAACCTGGACCCTGGTGACGGGTCAGGGCACCATTGCGGACCCGAACGATCCGAACACGGCGATCGCGGACCTGGCGATCGGTGAGAACGTGTTCCTGTGGACGGTGACCAACGGTCCGTGCACGAACCCGTTGACCACGGACCTGGTGAGCATCTTCGTCTTCGACGAGAACAACCCGGTGGCCAATGCCGGCAACGACCAGCAGGTGTGCACCCCGGTGACCAGCGCCACGCTCGCGGGCAGCACGGTCACCTTCCCGGCCACCGGCACATGGACGTTGACCAGCGGCCAGGGCACCATCACCGATCCGGCGGACCCGAACACCACGGTGACCGACCTGGGCATCGGTGTGAACGAGTTCACCTGGACGGTGAGCAACGGCCCCTGCGCCAATGGCCTCACCAGCGATGCGGTGAACATCACCCTCTTCGACCTGAACGCACCGCCGGCCGAGGCCGGACCGGACCAGGAGTTCTGCACGCCCACCTCCACCGCAGTGATGGGGGCGAACGATCCCACGCCGCCGGGCTTCGGTGCATGGAGCGTGGCGCAGGGCACGGCCAACTTCGCCGATGCAGCTTCGCCCAACACGGCCGTGAGCGGCCTCACCGTGGGTGAGAACATCCTTGTATGGACGCTGGACAACGGCGTCTGCGGGGTCAGCACCGACAGCGTGAGCGTGTTCATCTTCGACGAGAACAACCCGCCCGCCGATGCCGGACCGGATGTGGAGATCTGCACGCCGCAGGACAGCATTTTCCTTGCCGGCAACACGCCGATCTTCCCTGCAACGGGTACCTGGACGCTGATCGATGGTGCAGGCACCTTCGAGGATGTGAACGATCCCAACTCCAAGGTGGTGGGCCTTGCCATCGGCGCCAACACCTTCGTCTGGACCACGGACAACGGCCCCTGTGCGAACGCGATCACCAGCGACACGATGACGGTGATCCTCTACAGCGACAGCACCAACGCACCGAACGCGGGTCCGGACCTCGAGACTTGTCTGCCGCTCACCTTCGCGCAGTTGCAGGCGGAGACCCCGCTGGCACCGGCCACGGGCTCCTGGACGCTCATCGGTGGAACGGGCACCATCGTGGATCCGACCAACCCCACGACGCTGGTGAACGATCTCACCGTTGGCATCAGCACCTTCGTGTGGACCCTGGACCTGGGCCCATGTCCGAACAACGGTCTGCTGACGGACACCATGCAGGTGTACGTGTATGACCCGACCGCACCGAACGCGGACGCCGGTCCGGATCAGGAGCTCTGCACACCGGACGATTCCACCACGATGCAGGCCCTGACGCCCACGTTCCCGGGTGAAGGCACCTGGACGTTGGTGAGCGGCACCGGGGTGGTGAGCGACATCCATGATCCCAACGCCACGGTCACCGGGCTGACCATCGGCCTGAACGCCTTTGAGTGGCTTGTGTACAACGGCCAGTGCGGCCAGGGTCCGCCCACGCGTGACACCGTGGTGATCGCCGTGTTCGACAGTACGGCGGCGCCTGCCGCTGCGGGACCTGACCAGGCCTTCTGCACGCCGAACACCTCCACCACGCTTGCCGGCAACGCCGCCACCTTCCCGGGAACCGGTGCGTGGACCGTGGTGCAAGGCGGTGCGACCATCGCCGATCCCGCTGATCCGGTGAGCGCGGTAACGGACATCGCCGTGGGCACCAACGTGCTTGTTTGGACGATCGACAACGGGGCCTGCGGCACCACTTCGGACACGCTCGTGATCGACATGTACGATGGCGACGCGCCCGACGCCGATGCCGGCCCCGACCAGGAGATCTGCGTACCCACGCAGCCCAACACGGTGCTCATGGCGGCCAATGCGCCGGTGGCCCCGGCCACGGGGCTGTGGACCTTGGTGAGCGGATCGGGCACCATCGTGGATCCCACGAGCACCAACACGGAGATCACGGACCTGGAGGTGGGCGTGCATGTCTTCCAGTGGACCATCGACAACGGTCCATGCGGAAGCACCAACGATGTGGTGACGATCACCGTGTACGATGCGGCCTCGCCGAACGCGAACGCCGGGCCTGACCAGGAGATCTGCACACCGACGAGCAGCGTCGCGCTCGCGGGCAATACGCCCACGCCGCCCGCCACGGGCACGTGGACGATCGTGAGCGGCAGCGGAACCCTCAGCGATCCCGCGGTCCCCGGAGCCATCCTGAGCGGCCTGTCGGCGGGAGTCACCGTGCTGGTGTGGACGCTGGACAACGGTCCCTGCGCGAACGGCATCACCACGGACACGATGACGGTAACGGTGTACAACGGCAGCCTGGCCACTGCGGATGCGGGTGAGGATGATGCGATCTGCGCGCAGGCCCCGGCCAGCTATGGGCTCACGGGTGTGGCGGTGGCAGCCCCTGCCTCCGGAACCTGGAGCCTGGTGAGCGGTGATGCGACCATCACCGATCCCACGAGCGCGACCAGCACCATCACGGATGTCGGGTATGGACCGAACGTGCTGCTCTGGACCGTGGACAATGGCGTATGCGGCACGACCTCCGATGAGGTGACGATCAGCGTGTTCGATCCGAGCGAAGGCCCGGCGAACGCGGGACCGGACCAGCTGTTCTGCCAGGACACCACCACGGCCACCATGCACGCGGTGCCGCTGACGAGCGCGACGGCTACGGGCCTCTGGACCCTCTTCGATGGCGCCGGGGTGATCGATGAGCCCACCGACACGAACACCACTGTCTCGGAGCTGGCATTGGGCGACAACATCTTCGTGTGGACCGTGAGCAACGGTCCTTGCGGAACGACCACGGATACGGTGCTGATCACCCTGCGCGATTGCTCGCGCCTGGTCATCCCGGATGCCTTCAGCCCGAACGGTGATGGCGTGAACGATACGTACGTGATCGAGGGCCTCATCTACTACCCGCTGAACAAGTTCCAGGTGTTCAACCGCTGGGGCTCGCAGGTGCTGGAGCGCAGCCCGTACAACAACGATTGGGACGGCCGCAGCGAAGCGGACATGAACTGGGGTGAGCTGCTGCCGGAGAGCACCTACTACTACATCCTGGACCTGGGGAACGGTGACGCGCCCTACACGGGATACATCTACCTGAAGCGCTGATAACGCCGGCGGAAGCATAACGAACGACAACGAAGCACCGATGCCAACCATGAAGCACGGGATCAGCAAGTGGACGCGGCTTGCGCTGGTGGCGCTCGCGATGGCCCCGCTCGCCGCACAGGCGCAGCAGGACCCGCAGTTCACGCAGTACATGTTCAACCAGCTGGCGATCAATCCGGCCTACGCGGGCAGTGCGGAGCGGGTGAGCCTCAAGGCGCTGAGCCGCCACCAGTGGGTCGGTTTCACCGGGGCGCCCACCACGCAGACGCTCACGGTGCACAGTCCGTTCCTGGTGGAGAGCATCGGGTTGGGCGGCACCATCATGCGCGATGAGCACGGGCCGGTGCGCCAGTACGGCTTCATGGTGGACGTGGCCTACCGCATGTTCCTGTCGCGCAACTCGAAGCTCGCGTTCGGCATCAAGGGCGGCATGAACCTCTTCCAGGGCAACTTCGCCGACCTGAACCCGCTGCAGGCGAACGACCAGGTGTTCCAGCAGAACATCCAGCAGAAGCTGGACCCGCAGTTCGGCTTCGGGGTGATGTGGTACAGTGACCGCCACTACCTGGGCGTGAGCACGCCCAAGATGCTGCGCACGGACTTCTTCGAGAGCGTGTCCCTCACCGACACCGCTGTCACCGACCTGTGGCAGGCCGGCCAGCGGGCGCACTGGTTCATCAGTGGTGGCTATGTGTTCGACATGGGCATGTACACCAAGTTCAAGCCCACCTTCCTGGTGAAGGCCGTGGACGGCGCGCCGCTGAGCTTCGACCTGAGCGCGAACTTCCTGTTCTATGAGAAGTTCTGGCTGGGCGCCATGTACCGGCATACCGATGCGGTGGGCCTGCTGGCGCAGTACGGCATCACGCGCGACCTATCGGTGGGCTACGCGTACGATTACCCGATCTCCACGCTGAACAACTACACCGGCGGCTCGCACGAGATCATGGTCGGGTTCGAGTTCGGCAACAAGTTGAAAGGCATCCGTTCACCGCGATACTTCTGATCGATGGAGCACCTGATGAAGAACCTGCGTTCCCGCATCCTGCTGTGCCTGCCGGTCCTGGCGCTCCTGGCGCCGGTCACCGCGGACGCGCAGAAGCTCAAGCAGCGCATGGCCGAGGATGCCGCCGCCGTCTTCGACTATCCCCGGATGGCCGCCATCTACGAGGACATCACCGCGGGCAGCAGTGCAACGCCTGACGATTTCCGGCGGCTCGCGTTCGCTTACAAGCGCATGGGGCAGATGCTGAAGGCGGAGGCCGCCTACAAGCAGATGGCCAACCTGGGCAAGCTCAGCGCTGCGGACCAGCTGGCCTACGCCGATGTGCTCCGCGCCAATGGTCATTACAGCGAGGCCCTCGCGCAGTACGAGGCCTATGCCGCCCAGAACCCGGACGATGCGAAGGCCAAGGGCTACCTCGCACAGAAGGATTTCTTCATGCGCCTGCGCCGTGACAGTACCCGCAATGAAGTGCGCAAGCTGCCCATCAACAGCCCCGAGGCCGACCTTGGCCTCACCGTGATGAACGACCTGCTGGTGTTCAGCAGCGCGCGCGGTGAAGGGGTGGGTGGCCGCCGCACGTACCAATGGGACGAGCAGCCGTTCCTGAACCTGTACAGCGCCCTGTTGAAGGGCAACAGCGCGAGCGAACCCTTGGTGATGCGCAAGGAACTGAACAGCCGCTACCACGATGGAACGGCCTCCTACGACAGCACCGGCAAGCGCCTCTATTTCACGCGGGACAACGTGTACTACGGCACGCTGAACAAGGCGGACAATGGTGAGCTCAAGCTGGCCATCTACTACAGCGACATCAAGCCGGGGCAGTTCAACCAGCAGGAGTGGGGCGGCCTGGTGCCCTTTGAGCACAACGACCAGCAGGTGAACACGGGTCACCCCTGCGTGGCGCCCGGAGGCAAGCGCCTCTATTTCGTGAGCGACCGGTCGGGTGGCCAGGGCGGCACCGACATCTGGTATTGCGACAACCTGGGCAACCAGTGGGGCGTGCCGCAGAACCTGGGAGCCAAGGTGAACACGCCGGGCAACGAGATGTTCCCCTTCGTCTCCGGCGACAGTGTGCTCTACTTCACCAGCGATACGCATCCGGGCCTTGGTGGGTATGACCTGTTCTACTGCCGCCTCACGCCTTCGGGCCCCGGCGCGGTGATCAACCTCGGTTACCCGATCAACACGCGCTACGACGATCGCAACATGATCCTGCTCGCCGACGACAGTACGGGCTTCTTCGTCAGTGACCGTCCCGGCGGCGTGGGCAGCGATGACATCTATGGATGCACCGTGCATCCCCCCATGCAGCGCATCACCGGTAGGGTGGTGGACAAGAAGACGCGTGAGGGGGTTAACGGGGCGATGCTCGATGTGAAGGACGGCATGGGCCGCTACCTGGACGATGCCAAGGTGACCTGGCTGGAGGACGGACGGTTCGAGGTCGAGGTGCCGTTCCGCAACGCCTACGAGATCACCGCCACCAAGAACGGGTACCTGCAGAACAGCGTGACCATCAACCCGGACACCGATCCGTTGGATGATGTCACCATCGAGCTATCCAAGTTCGAGTTCGGGGCCGATGGAACGGTGATGCACGGTGAGACCATGGCCCCCTTGAGCGGTGCCAAGGTGATGCTCCTGGACGCGAACGACAAGGTGATCGAAGAGCTGACCACCGCTGCGGATGGCAGGTACCTGTTCTCGCTCGAGGCGAACACGGACTACCGCATCCGCGTGGAGAAGGAGGGCTTCTTCAAACAGAGCGCGCGCATCAGCACGAAGGGCAAGACCGGTCAGGTGATCCGGACGGACTTCAAGCTGTTCCCGCTGGAGGTGGATCAGGTGGTGCGCCTCGACAACATCTACTACGACCTGGCCAAGTGGAACATCCGTCCGGATGCGGCCGTGGAACTGGACAAGCTGGTGCAGACGCTGAACGACAACCCGAGCGTGAAGATCGAGCTGAGCTCGCACACGGACTGCCGCGGCAAGGATGCGTACAACATGGACCTGAGCGCCAAACGCGCGAAGAGCGCGGTGGACTACCTCATCAAGCAAGGCATCGCCAAGGACCGGTTGACCAGCAAGGGTTATGGCGAGACCAAGCCCGTGGAGAAATGCGAGTGCACGAAGTGCTCCGAACCCGAGCACCAGCGCAACCGCCGTACGGAATTCAAGGTGCTGAGCAAGTAGGGTTGGGTTCCCCGCCTCTGGCGGGGTCCCGTTGGCGCAAGCCACGGGGTTGCTCAGTTGACGAAAGGGAGCACGCGGGCCGAGCGATCGGCCCGCGCGCTTTTCTACCCTGGTGGTCGCGAGCAGCTGCAACGGCCTTGCCGGCCGCGGTCGCTGGAGGTCCGGATCAGCGTTTCAGCAACCGGGCGGCGGAAAGCCGGCCGTCAGCGCTCACGGTCACGATGGTGTAGGTGCCCGCGGCCAGTTCCCGAACATCGATCTCCATGCGCTGTACAGCAGGCACCCGCTCCTGGCGCAGGATGCGGCCCATGGCATCGAGGATGCGCACCTGCACCAGCGGAGCATTCTGCACCACGGTGATCCCGTCGGTGGCCGGGTTGGGTGCAACTATCAGTGTCGTACCGACCTCCGGTCCACCCACGTGTGTGGCGATCGGCAGGTCGCCGATGTAGAGGTCGTCCAGGTAGACCGCTTCGGGCTGGAACGAGGCTGGATAGGCAGGGCGGATCAGGCGGATGATGAACTCCGCGCCGGTGGCCAGGTTCCACTCGGGGAAGGAGGCCTGCAGCGTCACCCATTGGCCGTCGTCGGTGGGTACATAGTTCTGACCATGGTCGCTCGCATAGTCGATCAGCTCGCGCACCATCCAGATGTTGCCCGTGAAGATGTTGCTGCACTGGTCGCGGAAGAGCAGCTGGATCCGGCTCCATCCGGTGAGCCCCTGCACGGTGGAGGCCACCTTGAACTGGACAGTGGGGAGTTCCAGACCGCTCAGGTCGAAGTTGCCGATCACCAGGTCGCTCGTGTCCGCCACGGTCACATCGCCCGGAGGCACGTACAGGCAATGCGTGCTGGCGTGGCCGGCATCGCTGTACAGCTGCCAGCCAGGTTCCACATGGTCCACGGCCACCAGGTGCGTGGTGGGCAGGCTGAACCCGTTCTCGAAGCCCTCGGTGAAGGGGAGCGTCTCTACGCTTGCCAGTCCGTTCGCGTCGGCGCTGGGCACCTCCACGGCTAATTGGGCGGTGGTGCTGATGCTGTCCCCGTTCGCGAATACGGTCACCGTTACCGCGTAGGTGCCGCTCGCGGTGTAGAGCACGTAAGGATGGTCATCCGCCGCGGTGGCCGGGGCCCCGCCGGGAAAGGTCCAATGCACGCTGTCCACCGGCACGCCTTCGCTGATGGCGCGCAATTGCACCGTGGTGCCCGTGCAGCCGATGAACAGGCGGTAGGCCATGTCGGCGGTGAGCGTGCAGGTCGTTGGTACATCCGTTATGCCCGTGCTGGCCAGATTGTCCGGTTGCCACAGGCCGTAGCGCACCAGCGTCGGGTCGTTCAGCACGGCCTGCATGTGCGCCACCTGCCCCAGGGTGAACATCTCCCGGCAGATGCTGTAGTCCATGTGGTTCTGGACGTTCTCGATCACCCCCGGTGTGCATTCGCTGCGGTCAAGGATGCAATCGAGCGGACTGCCGGCCGTCTCCGGCGTGTCGGCGATGAGGTCGTCGTTGCACGTGCCCGTGTTGTTCGAGGGGCCGAACGTGTGGTAAAGGCCGAACCAATGCCCCACCTCATGCGCCAGCGTGTTCGCCAGCGACGTGTAAGGCCCGGCAAGCGTGATCATGTCGTCCGCCACGTACGGGTCCGCCACCGCCTGCGGAAAGGTGCCGGTGGAGATGCCCCAGGGTCCGATGTGGATGTTGAGGTAGCGGCGGGTGTTGAACATGTTGCCGATGATGTCCGGCTGTTCGTTCTCCGGGTCGTAGGCGTGGTACTGGATGCCGCTGATGCAGTTGCCGGCCTCATCGCGCGTGGCCAGCCGCAGCTCTGCGTTCAGGTCGCCCACGAGCGGTGCGAACGCGGGCACGATGTCGGCGATCCCCGGATTCTGCGCGCGCAGGTAGGCGTTGCAGTCCTCGATCATCTGCTGGATCTGCACCGGCCCGATGGGCAGGTACAGCCCCCCGTAGTGCATGTGCACCACGGTGGGGATCAGCAGCGTACTGCCGCGCGCACCTTCGGGCAGCGGCCGGGGCATGCGCGGATGCGGCGGTGCGCTCCACCCACACGAGGGCGGTGTTTGTGCGAAGAGGTGAAGGGCCGAGGCCAGGAGCAGGACGAACAGGGGGGTGCGCATCGGGGACGTGGTCAACAGGGCATTGACGCACATGACCTGGGATGCGGTGTCCGGTCCGGACCAGTGGTGTGCAGGGGCCATGACCCTGACCAGGACATCCGGCATGGCACGTACCGGCCTGCACACCCTGTCCGTTGCGCGGACGGTCCCTTCCGATCCGTTCAGGTCGTGCGAATGGTGGTGTTCCCGTTCCCGTGCACCCGTTTGTCGCTGTTCACCGTGTGCCCATCACCAAGGGCGATGCGCGCGGCCACATCGAACGGGATGCTGCCAAGGTGGTTCTCCGCGGTGTTGATGCAGTCCTTGAACTTGAAGCCCGAGGCCCACATCGTCAGGAACACGGGGAACTCGATCGGGCTGTTGGCGTTCACGGCCACCGCACCGCTCGCACAGGTGAATCCCGCCGAGACGAAGTCGTCCGCATGCGAGCTGCCGTAGCAAGCGGTGGAGTACAACGCCCGCAGCCGCTTTTCGGCCCCCAAGGCCGCGATGCGGTCGCGCAGGGTGCTCGTTCGGATGGAGCCGTTCGCGAAGTACAACCTGTTCGGACCACCATGCAGATGCAGGATGACGTCCACCTCCTTGATGGAGCTCATGGAGGTGACCTCCCGCAGTGTGCTCACGAACCTCGTTGTCGTGGCGTTCGCACCTGTGAGTGTGCGCACTGTACCGTAAAGGTGACCCAGCGTGTTCCGCGGCAGTGCCGCCCCGTTGGATTGGAGCCAGCGGTACACTTCGCGGAACTCCGGCCTTCCGGCCGTGACCAGTTCCGAGATGATCACGAGGCCGCGTTGGTTGTTGTTGGTGATGGACATTGTCGTTCGTTTGGCGCAAAGTCACGGCCATGTGGCGGCCTCGACAATACCGGGAAACAGGGTTATCACCGGCCGCCGTGCATCATTTTGCGGCGCATCCAGGTGCGTGTAAGGACCTCGCCGGACCGTACCACTACGGATGCGCGTCCTCCGGGTCTACGTGCATCGATCGCCGCAGCTCCTCCCAATAGCGGTGGTGGATCTTCCGCGCGAGTGCGAGCAGTTCCTCCTGCGGCAGCCGCATGCTGTGCAACTGGATCGGCCGGCGCTCCTCGAACACGCGCCCCTCGGTGTCCACGGTGTAGATGCCGGCGTACGGTGGCAGCGCCATCGGCCGCGGCTGGCGGTACACGTCGCAGGGCATGGCGAAGCAGAAGTAGTTGGGCCGTCGGCAGTACAGCGCGCCGGCCTTCTGCCGGGCCAGCTCCTGGGCCTCGTTCACCGTGAACCCCGTGCCCGGTTCCTTGGTCTGGAAGCTCCCGTTCAGCAGCATGCCCTGCGCATGCTTCGGCTTCAGCAGGTCGTTCTTCAGGTCGTTGCGGCTCACCTTGATCTCGATCTCGCACACGAAGCCCTCCGGTGTCACGGTGAGCAGGTCGCTCTCCCACGCGTAGAGCAGCGCGTTGGGGGTGATCCACTCGTGCCGCAGCGAAGCCGCGTACAGGCGCATGTGCCAGGCGATGTCCGCAGCGGTGAGGGCCATGCGGTAAAGGTGGGCAGGCCGCCGGGTTACGCTGCAGATCACCCGCGCGCCGCCCGGCGGACTTTTTTCCGGGGCGGATGGGGGTATGCGCGGCGTGCGCTGTCCCATGGGCAACAACCGAACACACATCATGGAACGCCGACCGCTCTTTTCCCTCCTTGCCGCACTCCAACTCCTCGTCCTGCACCCCCTGCATGCGCAGGAGGCACAGGATCAGCCCTTGCGCACCTTGATCAGCGCCGACCGCCCCGTGCATAGCGGCGGCTGGGGCGGCCCCACGGCCAGCTTCACGCGGGTGCTGGACCAGGACGCCATGCTCGTGGGCCTGCGCGGCGGCTGGATCATCGATCACCACTTCACCATCGGGCTGGCCGGCCATGGGCTGGTGACACCCGTGCGCAACGCGGCCTACGATGCCCACCTGCAGGACCTGGGCCGCGACCTGCGCCACCGCAGCCGCTTCCAGCTCGGCTACGGCGGCCTGCTGCTGGAGCCGGTGATCGCACCGGCGAGCCCTGTGCACGTGAGCCTGCCCGTGCTCATCGGCGCCGGCGGATGCGGCTACCAGACCTTCACGGGCGAGTTCATGGACATCGATCCGGAGACGTGGGAGGATGATGTGCAGGCCTTCTTCGTGGTGGAGCCCGGCATCGAGCTTGAGGTGAGCCTGGTCCGGCTGGTGCGCATCGGCCTCGGCGCCTCGTACCGCTACACGTCGGACATCCTGCTGCCCGCCACGGAGCGCGATGCCTTGAACGGCTTCAATGCCACGTTCGCCGTGAAGGTGGGCGTGTTCTGAACCGCTCGCCGGGTCATGAAGCAGGAAGGCCGCCCCGTGGGGCGGCCTTCGCAGTATCGGGTATCGGTCAGCTCAGCGCACCACCTGCACGGCCCAGGTGCGCACACCGGCCGGCTGTTGCAGCGTGAGGTGGTAGCGGCCGCTGTTCAGGCCGCGCACATCCACGGTGGTGGATCCCGTGAAGCGACCGCTGCGCACACTGCGGCCGGTCGCATCCGTGAGCACGAAGTCCACGTTGCCGGTCACGCCCGTGCGCACCACCAGCGCATCGCTCGTCGGGTTGGGGCCGATGGCCACCGTGCCGAACGCAGTGTCCGCAACGCTCGTGGCCACCACGATGTCCTCGGCGATGCGGGGCTCCAGCTTCCACGCGCCGTTGGCGTAGTGCATGCAGCCGGTCACGTCGTAGTTGGTGCCCACCGTGGGTATGTAGGGGTACATCAGGTCGTCCACCAGCAGGTCCGCGCCCTGGTTGATGGTCCACTCGCCGAAGCCGTTCGGCAGCGCGGTGCAGGCGGCGTTGGCGATGATCACCAGCACGCCTTCCCACTGCTCCTGCGGGGCGGTGGCCGTGGTGAGCAGCTGCGGCACGGGTACGGGGTACTGGCCCACGATGGTGAGCTCGGTAACGCTCACCAGCTCCGTTACACCGTTGAACTCATCCACCGTGGCGGTGAGCACCACGCTGTCGCCGATGGCCACCGCATGGGTCTGGTCGAACACGTAGATGCCACTGTACGGACCGGTGCCGGCCTGGATGAAGTAGCTGTCCGCACCGATGGTGTCCACGCCGGTGACGATGCCGCCGGTGATCACGGGGTCGCCATCGAGGGGCGAGGCGCCGTCCGGATCGGTGGTGAACTGGATGGCGTAGATGCTGGCGGCGGTGGGCTCCACCACGCCGGCCACGCTGATGTTCACGTCGTCCAGCACGATGTGGTCCGGCGCGACCGAGTTGCGCAGGTACACGATGAACTCCGCAGCGGCGGTGGTGCGATCGCACACCACGGTGGCCGTGAGCTGCGTCCAGCTGATGGTGGACACCACCTCGTAGGCGGTGGTGGGGGAGTAGCCGCTGTTCTCCTGGCGGCCATCGAACATGGCGATGCGCACTTCGCCCTGGCCACGCACCCAGTAGGTGATGTCGTAGGCCACCGCGCTGTCCGTGGCGAGGGGCTGGGTGGTGAAGCGGCGTGTGGTGTTCTGCGTGTTGATCAGCTGGATCGCGAGGGTTCCACCGTGGGGGTTGGTGGTCACCTGGGCGATGCTGTCCACTTCCTGGTTGGTCTTCACACCGAACCAGTCGGTGGGTACGGAGTCGTTCCAGCTCTCCAGGTCGCTCTGGAAGATCACCTGCGCGCTGGCCGTGGCGGCGAGCGCAAGGGTGGAAAGGAGTAGTGATGCTCTCATGGTGGTCGGTGTTCGGAACGTTGACGTCAGGGTTCAAAGATCTTGATGTCGTCCACCTCCCAGGCGCTTCCGCTGGGGGCGGGGGCCGTGTACTTGAAGGCCACGCGGAAGTTGGTGGAGCTGTAAGCGGAGATGTCCAGCGCGCCGGAGTTGGTCCACACGTAGGCGCCGGTGTTCAGGTCCAGGATGGGCGCCAGCGCGGTCCAGGTGGCGGTGGAGGGGTCGCTCACGCCATCGTAGTTGGTGCTCACCAGCGTTTCCAGCACAGGCCCCGCGAAGCGGCTGGCGTTCTGGAACGAGAGGCGCGGATTGGCCAGCCCGGTGATGTCCACCGCAGGGGAGATGAGCCAGGTCTCGGCGGCGGCTCCGTTGCTGTAGTTGTTCGCCACCGCGTAGAAGTTGCCGGTGCTGCCCAGGTCCTGCACGATCCAGTTGGTGCTGCCGCCGATCACCTTCTGGATCCAGCCGCCGCTCAGCAGGTTCTGGTCCTGGAAGTCCTTCACGAAGAAGGGCAGCTCCTGGCCGGGGCAACGGTCGATCGGTTGTTCAGGGATCAGCACCTCGTTCAGCCGGCGCACGTACATCTGCAGGTCGGTGCCGAACACGCCGAGGACGCCCGTGAAGATGCCGCGGCCTTTCGGCAGCGGGCGCCAGGCGTAGTTGGCATAGCCGCTGGTGCGCACCAACAGCTGGTTGCCATCGCAGTCCTCCAGGGTGCGGTTCAGGCTCTGGTTGTTCACGGCATCGGCCCACGTGCCGCTGATCGCATCGGCGGAGATGAACTCCACGCTGTCCGCCAGGCGGATCAGCATGCTCTGGTGCTCCACGGGGTCCAGTTCGTTGATGCCGAGCACGAGCGGCGCAACGCTCACGCCCGTCTCCCACTTCACGGTGTTGTTGTCCACGTTCACGCTGTCCAGCTGCATCAGGCCGTTGTAGGGCGAAAGCACGGTGCCGGGCAGGTACACGCGGATCTTGTCGCCGATGTAGAGGCCGCCGCTGTTCAGCAGGCGCAGGCAGATGCCGCCGGTGCTGTCCTGGGCGTACACGTTCTTGTAGAAGTTGCCGTCGGTCTCATCGGCCGTCACCGTCACCACGATGTTCAGGTTGGTGTCGTTGAAATGCACGGGCTGGTTCACGAACATGGCCTTCAGTTCGGCCACGGTGATGATGCCGCCGGCGGGGATGGAGCGCGGCGAGGGAGCGTCGAGTTCCTTCTCGCAGCCGGCGAGCAGGGCCACCAGCGGCAGCAGAAGGGCGTTGCGGAGTGCGGTACGGGGGGACATGCGGAGCATGGGGTGTTGCTGGGGGTCAGAAGCTGAAGGTGAGCATCACGAAGTAGGTGCGGCCGAACATGTAGCCGTACTTCGGGGGGAACTTGTCCGGGTTCTGGCGGTCGAAGCGCAGCTGCTCGAATCCGCCGGTGCGCAGCTCGGTGTTGTCGAGCACGTTGTTCACGCTCACGTTGAGGCCCAGGCGGTACTTGCGCTGGAACATCCAGCTCTTGAAGAAGAAGAGGTCCACGGTCATGCCGTCGTCCAGCTTGGTCTGGTCCAGCAGCTTGCTCCATTGCGGGTCCTCGGTCACCAGGTTGGTGAGCGCCTCGTTCGTGCGGCGGTCCGGGTTCGGGTCCAGGTAGATGTCGCCGAACCAGTTCAGGTTGGCGCCCGCGCGCCAGAACTTGGGCGAGCTGTACTGGGCACCGATGGAGGCACAGGTCTGTGGCATGCCGCCCACGCGGAAGTTCTCCCAGTAGACGGTGCGGCCGGCCACCGCGGTGTCCAGGTTGTCGCGGGTGATGGTGGCGCTCGGCCGGCTGCTGTAGCGGTAGTCGCCCAGGGCCAGCACGCCGGTGGCCGTCCACGTGGGGCTCAGCTTGGCCTCCACGCCCAGTTCCACGCCTATGTGCGTCTGGTCCACCCCGGTCATGGCGTAGTTCACCATGGTGAGGAACTCCTCGTGGAAGAAGCTGCGGCTCCAGAGTTGGTCGTTGATGCGGTTGTAGTACACGGTGGCGCGGCCCTTCAGGCGGGGCATGCGGGCCAGGTAGCTCAGGTCCACACCGAAGACCTGCTCGTCCGTGAGGCCGCCGATGGTGTTGTTGCGGGTGCGGGGGCTGATGAAGGCGGTGCGCGGCGAGGGCGGACGCGTGAGCACCACCGCGTTGGCGGTGAAGTAGTGGCGCCCGTTCAGCTTGTACACCGCACCGGCCTTCAGGCCCACGTTGGTGAAGGTCTGCTTGGCGCTCTCACCCTTCGAGTCCTCCGGGAACAGGCCGTTCACGTAGCGGCCGTCGCGCCAGAAGGCGGTCTGCGCCAGCGAAACGCCCGCATAGCCCTCCAGCTTGGTCCACTGCTTCTCCACCTGCGCGAAGGCGTTCACCAGGCGCGTGTGGATGTCGTAGTCGTAGCCGAAGCTGTCGCCCTCGCGCACCACGCGGTTCGGGGTCTCCAGGTTCTGCTGCGAGCCGTTCGGGTCGTCCACGTCCAGCTCGGCGAACTGGTTCAGGTCCACCCAGAAGTCGCCGCCCAGCAGGTCCTCCAGGATCTTGTAGTTGTGCGTCTTCTGCTTGTTCCAGCTGCCGCCCACGGTGAGGTGGTAGCCCGCGCGCATGGCCCGGCTCCACACCGAGTTCAACGTCAGGCGCGTGGGGTCCGTGCGCTGGTCCTCCACGATGTACTTGCTGCGCAGGCCCGTCACGGTGTTGCCCGCGATGCCGTTGGCGTTCTCCAGCGAGTAGAGGTTCTTGCCGTTGGCGAACCACAGCTGGTCCCAGTCGATCTGCTGGGTGTTGGGGTTGTTCTGCCAGGCGGAGGTAAGGTCGTCGCCGATGCCGGGCAGGCCGCTGTTGTAGTAGTAGCTGGGCAGGTAGCGGTAGTAGTCCGGGCGCGGGTCCTTGGCGTCGTACCAGTTCAGGTTGGTATTGCCGTCGCGGCCGAAGGAGTACATGGCCGTGGTGGTCCACTCGGTGCTGTCGTCCGGCTTGGCGATGTGCGTGAGCAGCAGGATGGGCTTGTGGTCGTAGCTCACACGGGCGTTGCGCTTCTCGCCGGCCTGGTAGCCCCATGCCGGGTTGTAGTAGTTGTCGCCCACCAGGTCCATGGCCTCCTGCACGGCCAGGCTCTGGCGCCCCTGGCGGATGGGCGCGCCCAGGCCCGTGAAGGCGATGGAGTGCCGTGCGTTGATGCGCTTCTCCGCGCTCACGAAGTAGGCGCCTGCGTCATAGAACGTGCCGGGGATGTAGCCCTCTTCGGCCCAGCGGCGCGAACCGCTCAGGCTGAAGGCCCAGCCGTTGGCCAGCATGCCCGTGTTGTAGGTGGCCATCAGGCGATGCGTGTAGGCCCGGTTGGTGAGGGCATAGCTGACGCGGGTGCCGCGGCGCAGTTCGCTGGCGCGCAGGCCCACCTCGGTGTAGCCGTTCACACTGCCGAAGTTGTAGCGCGAGGCGGTGATGCCCGTCCGGGTCTCCAGCCAGCGCGTCACGTCGTTCAGGCCGCCCCAGTTGGCGAAGGAGGCGAAGCCCGTCTCCAGGTCGTTCACCAGCGCACCGTTCAGGCTCACCAGCGTGTTCTCGCCGTCGAAGCCGCGGATGCGGAAGCGCGCCGCGCCGAAGGTGAAGCCAGCCGTGCTGTTGAACACGTCGCGCGAGCTCTGCAGCACGCCGCTCACGTCCTGGCTGCTCAGCTCCGCGTCCAGCTCGCTGGCGCTGATGGTGTAGGCCGCCGCCCGCTGGTCCAGGTTCTGTTCCGTGGTGTCCACGGGCACGGTGAGCGAGGTGTCCGTCTGGCCCACGGCGATGACCGCGGTGGACAGGGCGAACAGAAAGGCGAAAGGCCGTGTGCTGTTGAACAGCGCCGTCGGCGGATGGGGAAGGATGCGCAACGGCATGGGCTTCAAGGGGGAACCGGGCGAAAGGGGTGCAAAAGTAGGCGGCCGCCCCCACCGCCCACCGTTACCCCTTCGTTAAATGCGCCGGGGCGGGATAAGTGCCTGACGATGCGGGTGCTGCGGTCCTTGGTGACCACCCGGAAGTGGCCGTGGAAGCCCCCTTTTCTAGCGAGCCTGGTTCACCATGGGAACCAATGCACCAAGGGACCAATGAACCAGAGGGCCAATGCACCAAAGGCAGCTCGCTAAGGGTGCACGGCCAGCATCCAGCAGCCAAAGGCCAGCAGCCAATGCACCGAAGGACCAATTCACCAAGGTCATTTTGCAAGGACTGCACGGCCAGCAGCCAATAGCCAATAGCCAATAGCCAATGGCCAGCAGCAGCACTCACCATTCACCATTCGCTCCATTACGCGAGCCGTCGATCGCGGACGCCTACCTTCGACTGCCTCTGGCGTTTGATCGCGCCCATGCCATGCGAACTTCACGGTGTGAACGCCGCCGAGCCATGATGCGTGTTGCGCTCATCCATCTCTTCCTCGCACACCTGACCACCGCTTGGGCGCAGAACCTGGTGCCGAACGGTGGTTTTGAGGAGTACACGGCATGCCCTACGAGCGACGATCAGATGAACTATGCAACCGGATGGGAGGCGTACATGTACTCCCCGGACTTCTGGCATGCCTGCGGTATTCCGTATCAGTCATCCGTGCCTAACAACATTGCAGGATACCAGCAAGCACATTCAGGACAGGGTTATAGTGGTTTTCACGCATTTACTTCCCAGGGTCAAAGCGCGGATGGAGCGCGAGAGTTCATGGGAACCAAACTGACGGACACATTGTCCATTGGGATTGGCTACCACGTTCGGTTGCACCTTAGCTGGACATCCTTCCTTGGTCAGGCACAGTACGCGAACAACAAGATCGGCGCGCTCTTCAGCACCCAGATGCGATCGGGTTTCGACGCTTGGTACCCACTGCCGAACTACGCACATGTTTACACGGAAGAGATCATCACCGACTCGGTCGGTTGGACCTTGGTCGAAGGGGACTTCATCGCCGATTCGGCATACACGTACATGTACTTGGGTAACTTCTTCGGTGATGCGGAAACCGATGACACACTGATGAATCCAGGGGGGATGTTCGGTTTGAGCTACTACTATGTGGATGATGTGTGCGTAACACCCATGGGTGGTGATTGCGGTGTTGTCGGGGTCCCGGAGCCGGTCCGGGGTCGGGTGCAGTTGCTCGGTCCCAACCCCTGCCGGGATGAGCTCTGGTTGCGCGGGCCGGCGGGAGCGGTGGCGGAGCTGAGCCTGCACGCGCTCACAGGGCAGCTTGTGTTCCGCAGGCTCGTTCCCTTGGCCGGGTCGGCCACGCCATTGAGCATCGCGGGCACGCCGCCCGGAATCTACTTGGCCAGCCTGCGTTCAGGCGGCCGCGAAGCCGAACGCATGCTCCTGATGGTCGAGTGAGCAGGTCGGTCAGCGTTGTGCAGGAGGTTCCCGGCGGATAGCATTCCATGCCAGGTCAACGCCCATGAACGGTATGTGAAGGATCGTTGCGCCCCCAAGGCCCCGGCGGCCCCCGGCTATCTTCGCACGCCCAGCGCGCCCCCCATGCCCGAGCGGCTCGTCATCATCCCCACCTACAACGAGCAGGAGAACATCCGCGACATCCTCGCGCATGTGCTCCGCCTCACCCCGGACTTCCACGTGCTGGTGGTGGACGACGGCTCGCCCGATGGCACGGCGGGCATCGTGCGCGAGGTGCAGGCGGGCAGCAACGGCCGCGTGCACCTGCTGGAGCGCTCCGGCAAGCTCGGCCTCGGCACCGCCTACATCGCCGGCTTCCGCTGGGCCCTGGAGCGGGGCTATGGCTACATCTTCGAGATGGACGCCGACTTCAGCCACGACCCGGACGACCTGGTGCGACTGTACAAAGCCTGTTCGGAAGGCGGTGCGGACATGAGCGTGGGCTCCCGCTACGTGAAGGGCGGCCACGTGCGCGACTGGTCGTGGGACCGCATCGTGCTCAGCTACTGCGCCTCGCTCTACGTGCGGCTGGTGCTGTGGCTCGGCGTGCGCGACACCACCGCCGGCTTCGTGTGCTACAAGGCCGAGGTGCTGCGCACGCTGGAGCTGGACAAGGTGCGCTTCATCGGCTACGCCTTCCAGATCGAGATGAAGTACCGCACGCGCCTGGCCGGTTACCGCATCGCCGAGGTGCCCATCACCTTCGTGGACCGGCTGAAGGGCACCAGCAAGATGAGCATGAACATCTTCCGCGAAGCGCTCTGGGGCGTGCTGCAGATGCGCTTCGGCACCCAACAACGGCGGCGCACCGCATGACCATGGACCATTGGCTGATCCGCGACGCGCGGGTGGTGAACGAGGGCCGCACCTTTTCCGCGGATGTACTCCTGCGCAACGGGCGCATCGAACAGGTGGCGGAGAACGGCATCGGCGCGGCACCCGGCGCACGCGAACTGGATGCGAAGGGCCGCTGGCTGCTGCCCGGCCTCATCGACGACCAGGTGCACTTCCGCGAGCCCGGCCTCACCCACAAGGACGACATCGCGCACGGCAGCGCTGCGGCCGCGGCCGGTGGCATCACCAGTTACATGGAGATGCCCAACACCGATCCGCAATCGCTCACACAAGAACTGCTGGCACAGAAATACGCCCTGGGCGCGGCCTCCAGCGTGGTGAACTACTCCTTCTACATGGGTGTGGGGCCGCGCAACCTGGACGAGGTGCTGCGCACCGATCCGCGCACCGTATGCGGGTTGAAGGCCTTTCTGGGTAGCAGCACCGGCAACATGGTGATCGAGGACGAGGAGGTGCTGGAGGAGCTCTTCCGCCGCGCACAACTGCTACTGGCCATCCATTCCGAGAGCGACCCCATCATCCGCCGCAACCTGGCGGAGGCGCGGGCGCGCTACGGCGAGGACATCCCGCTGGCGGAGCACCCGCTGATCCGCAGTGCGGAGGCCTGCTACGCCTGCACCGAGGCCAGCGTGCAACGCGCGAAGCGCCACGGCACCCGCCTGCACGTGCTGCACATCAGCACCGCGCGCGAGCTGGAGCTCTTCGAGCGCGGGCCGCTGCAGGGCAAGCGCATCACCGCCGAGGCCTGTGTGCACCACCTCTGGTTCACCGATGCCGACTACACCACGCAGGGCGCGCGCATCAAGTGGAACCCCGCCGTGAAGACCGCTGCGGACCGCGAGGCCGTGCGCCGCGCCGTGAACGAGGACCGCATCGACGTGCTCGCCACGGACCATGCGCCGCACACGTGGGAGGAGAAGCAGCGGCCCTACGAGCGCTGCCCCAGCGGTGCGCCCTTGGTGCAGCATGCGCTGGTGGCGCTCATCGAGCTGGTGCACCAGGGCGTGTTCTCCATCGAGCGCGTGGTGGAGAAGTACTGCCATGCACCGGCGCGCATGTTCGACATCGCCGACCGGGGCTACGTGCGCGAAGGCCATCACGCGGACCTGGTATTGGTGGACCCGGACGCGCCCTGGACCGTGGGTCCGGAGAACCTGCTCTACAAGTGCGGCTGGTCGCCCTTCGATGGTCAGCGATTCCGCGCGCGCGTGCTGAACACCTGGGTGAACGGCCGCTGCGTGTACGCGGACGGGAAGGTGGACACCACCGCCCGGGGCCAACGCCTGCTTTTCGCGCGATGAGGCTCCGCTGGCTGCTTCTGCCCCTGCTTGTCGCCTGCGCTGCCGAGGAGCCGGCGCCCACGGACATCCTTCCGCGCGACCGCTTCCGCGACGCCCTGCTGAAAGCGCACGTGGTGGAGGCGCGCCTGAACCACGAGATGACGGTGGACAAGCGCATGGACATGCCCGCGGCCCAGTACTACGACACGCTGTTCCACCAGGAAGGCATCACCCGCGAGGAGTTCGTGCGCACGTTCAACTGGTACACCGAGCACCCCAAGGAGATGAAGGCCCTCTACGAGGAGGTCCTCGCCACCCTGCAGCAGCGCGCCGATTCCATCGCGCAGTGATCCGCGGATACCGGTCCGTGGATGACGGTTCGCATACGTCCGTCCACAGATGTCGCCGATGTCACAGATGGTCCTTGTGCGTTCATCCGTGCTTATCCGTGGCCACCGCATTCCGCGAGCCTGCGCGATCACAGCAGTGTTCCTCTGAGGTGAATGGCGAATGGTCGTTGGCGAATGGCTAGCGCCCCAGCATGCATTCGTCTGCGTCATCTGTGCCATCTGTGGAAGGACAAGCGAGCCTGCGAGCGTCATTCTCTGTGCTCCCTGTGTCCTCTGTGGTTCCCTCGCATTCCTCCGCGCCCTCAGCCCCTCTTCGGTTACCCGCATTCCGCGAGCCCGCGAGCTGTATTCATCTGTGACATCTGCGTCATCTGCGGTCACCTGCACTCCGCGAGCCCGCAAGCGGTATTCTCTGTGCTCCCTGTGTCCTCTGTGGTTCCCTCGCATTCCTCCGCGCCCTCAGCCCCGGAGCTTGTCCCGACGAAGGAGGGCGGTTACCCGCATTCCGCGAGCCTGCGAGCAGCATTCTCTGTGCTCTCTGCGGCCCATGTGGTTCCCTCGCATTCCTCCGCGCCCTCAGCCCCTCTTCGGTCACCCGCATTCCGCGCGCCGCATTCATCTGCGTCATCTGTGCCATCTGTGGAAGGACAAGCGAGCCTGCGAGCAGCATTCTCTGTGCTCTCTGCGGCCCTTGTGGTTCCCTCGCATTCCTCCGCGCTCTCAGCCCCTCTGCGGTTACCTGCATTCCGCGAGCCTGCGAGCGCCCCGGAGCTCACCGCCCCCCACCCAGGAACGCCCCCACGTTCCGCACCGCCTCCTCCGCGCTCCGGAACTCCATGCCCAGCAGGCTCCGCGCCTTGCTGCCATCGTAGGCCCGCTGGCGGTAGGCCGTGCGCGCTGTATGCCGCGTGATGAACGGCCGGCCGAAGAAGAGCGTGCGCAGGCGTTCCACGCGCCAGCCGAGCTCCAGCATCCAAGGCCGCAACGTCACGGTGGGTGCGGCCTGCCCAAAGGCCCCGGCGATGGTGGTGAAGAGCGCGCGGTAGGAGAGGTTCTCGCCGATCAGCAGGTGGCGCTCGCCCACGGCGGCCACGTCCATGGCGCGGAGCATCGCGGCGGCCACGTCGCGCGCATCCACCACGGCGTTGCTGCCGGGCGGGAAGAAGCGGGTGCCGCGCCGTACGCGCTCGATCATCGTCATGCTGCTGCGGCCCGGGCTGCCGGGACCGAGCACGATGCAGGGGTTCACCAGCACCGCGTGCAGCCCCTCGGCGATGCCGCGCTGCACCTCCATCTCCGCCTCGTGCTTGCTGATGGCGTAGGGCGAGCTGTGCTTGTCCTGCACGAAGGCGTCCTGCTCATTGCTGGCCCGTCCATCCGCGCGCAGGCCGATGGTGGCGGTGCTGCTCACGTGGCACAGGTGCTTCACGCCGGTCTCCAGCATGGCGTTCACCACGTTGGCGGTGCCGCCGATGTTCTCGCGCAGCATGGCTTTGGCATCACGCGGGTCGAAGCTCACGATGGCCGCACAATGGAACACACGCTCCACGCCTTGCATGGCGTCGCGGATGCCGGTGGGGTCGCGCAGGTCGGATACATGCCAGGCGATCCGTTCAAAGCGCGTGGCCCCGTCGGTGTGGTAGTGCTCCAAGATGCGGCGGATGATCCCGCGGTCGCTGCCCTCACGCACCAGCACCCGCACGGGCCGGCCGGCGGTGAGCAGCGCGTCCACCACGTGCGCCCCCACGATCCCCGTGCCGCCGGTCACCAGGTCCATCGCGGGGCAAGGTATTCCAAGTGTCAAGTTGCAAGTGACAAGGCGCAAGCAGATAAGGGCCTTGGGTTGAAGGGTTGTCGGGTGTCAGTTGTCGGGCGTGGGGTAGGCACGTTGCAGGTGCACGCAGCCGGACAACCGCCAACCGTCAACCGCCAACTGACAACCGCCAACTGACACTCCCAATATCTTCGCCGCCCTTCCGCCTGCGCCCTCCAGGCTGCGGCGGACACTGCATGAGCACCGTACGCGATCACGTGGAGGAGCTGCGCTGGCGCGGGTTGTTGCACGACAGCATGCCCGGCACGCAGGAGTACCTGAACCAGGGTCCCGCCAGCGGCTACATCGGCTTCGACCCCACGGCGGACAGCCTGCACGTGGGCAACATGGTACAGATCATGATGCTGAAGCACTTCCAGGAGAGCGGGCACCGGCCCATCGCCCTGGTGGGCGGGGCCACCGGCATGGTGGGCGACCCCAGCGGCAAGAAGAGCGAGCGCAACCTGCTGGACGAGGACGTGCTGCGCCACAACCAGCAGTGCGTGGGCGACCAGCTCGCGCGCTTCATCGACTTCACGAGCAAGACCCGCCCGGCGGAGCTGGTGAACAACTACGACTGGTTCAAGGACATGGGCTTCCTGCGCTTCATCCGCGACGTGGGTAAGCACATCCCCATCGGCTACATGCTGGCGAAGGACAGTGTGAAGAACCGCATGGAGACCGGCATCAGCTTCACGGAGTTCACCTACCAGCTGGTTCAGGGCTACGACTTCTACTGGCTGTACAAGCACAAGGGCTGCCGGCTGCAGATGGGTGGCAGCGACCAGTGGGGCAACATCACCACCGGCACTGAATTGATCCGCCGCATGGACGGGGGCGAGGCCTTCGCGCTCACCACGCCGCTGCTCACCAAGGCCGATGGCAGCAAGTTCGGCAAGAGCGAGGGCGGCAACATCTGGCTCGATGCCAAGCGCACCAGCCCCTACAAGTTCTACCAGTTCTGGCTGAACGCCAGCGATGCGGACGCGGCGCGCTTCGCGCACATCTTCACCACCTGGCCGCGCGAGCAGGTGGAGGCGCTCATCGCCGGGCACGCCACGGCCCCGCACCAGCGTCGCTTGCAGAAGGACGTCGCCGGCTTCATCACCACCATGACGCATGGCGCTGGCGAGTTGGAGGCGGCGGTCCGCGCTTCGGAGATCCTCTTCGGTGGGGGCACGGCCGATGCCCTCGGTACGCTCACCGAGCAGCAATGGCTGGACGTGTTCGATGGCGTGCCGCAGGCCGACGTGCCGCGCGATCGCCTGAGCGCCGGCGTGCCCATCGTGGAATTGCTGGCGGACACCACGGGCTTCCTGCCCAGCCGCGGCGAGGCCAAGCGCGCGCTGAGGGAAGGCAGCATCAGCGTCAACAAGGCGAAGAGCCCCGAGGAGCGCACCGTGAACGCGGACGACCTGATCAGCGGTCGCTTTGTGCTGCTGCAGCGCGGCAAGAAGAACTACTTCCTGGTGAAGGCGGTGGGGTGAACACGGGGCCTTAGACCTGTGATCCCAGTGTATCTCATGGTCTATGCATATTCCGGAAGCTGACGATCGTCAGTCCCCGGTTTTGAGGAACAACAAAGTTCGCTTGTCCTGACACGCATTGTGCCGGGTTAATCCAACGCCGTCATGGACAAGCGTTTTCTCATTCGTGTGGCGATAACGGTCGCCGTATGTGCCCCCCCCCCCGGAAGGTCCGGGTTCGTGGCTTAGGCCGGAAGCGAGGGGGCAATCCCCGGCCTATGTGCTGGGCAGTAGTCGGGTGGATCTCTACGGAGCGCAGGCACCTTTCGACGCGACGGGTCTGCCGACGCCGGTTGGCAGCGACGTGTACGGTGGAGCACAAGCGCATGTATCGCACTTCGCGCTCACCGATGGCGACTGCCGCACCATCGCGTTCGCAGTGGACGGTAACCTGTACGACAAAGAGGGCTACCTGATCGCGGACGCGAAGGGTGAGGATTGCGAACAATGCCTCGAGCCGGGCGTGATGGAGATGCTGGCCATCCCGGTGCCTGGGCACTGTGGTCTGTACTACATCGTGTCCTCAAGTCCGACCGAGAACAATCAGGATGACGGGTTGCATGTTGCGGTGTTGGATCTCTCACAGCCGAACCCATACCCATTCGAACCAGAGCGGTCAGGCCGGATCTTGAATATGGATACCGAGTTGGGCACCCTTTATCCGGAGATCGCTTTCAATGGTGATTTCGATACATATACGGTGAAGCTGGACCAGATCGCCGGAAGCAAGTCGAATGCGCCGATGCTCAGGGCCGTGAAGGTCGGCGATGTGTATTGGCTTTATGCGGTCTATGGTAAGCGGGTGGCCCAGTTCAAAGTCGATGCGAGCGGCATTGCAGCGGTTGGTGGTTACGTTCCCACCTTCATGAACCAAGATGCGTACGGATCCAAGTCCTACCAGCGAGATGCTTCCGTGGCGCTCAATGCCAATGGAGAGGTGGTGCTTGCCATCACGGACATTGCGCTAATGCCACTAGGTTCCACCCAGACCTATGGTGTCATGGTGATGCGTTTTGACCCGACCAACAATGGTGCATTGCTCAGCGCACAGGGTTTGCCGCCGAACCAGAGCGGCTATCCGGACTTCACCAATGCCCAGAACGTTCCGGCGAACAGTCCTGGACCCGGGCAGGCAGGCCCTGCCGGTTGCGCTTGGGTGCAGAACGCGAGCAAGCTGGTTGTTACCGGGCGTGTGGTGCAAGGGTCGGATTGGGTGCCTGCCATCGCAGAGTACGACATGGCCAATGGCAGTTGGACCGATCTAATGCCTGTGTTGAACATTCAAGGTGATGCAAGCGATTTCGTCCAGGCCAGATTGCACCGGAACACCGCACCGGATGGCAGTGGACAATCACTTTACATACCGTATCCAGGCGGTGTGGCCGCCATCACCGGTGCGGATCAGGGCACCTATGCCTTCCTGCCGAGCGCAGGATTCAGCGGTGTGCCGGACCTGTTCGATCCGCAGGGCGGTACCGCGCTTTACCAGCCCCGCTTCCTCAACGCCGATGTCGCGGGGGATGCCTCCGTGGACGCTTACAATGCCGTGGAATGCTGCGACGTGCGCAGTGCCTACGAGGGCTACCACGGCTACACCTTCCCGGTGATACCGGGCGAGTATGACTGGACGGCCAGCGTGAACCCCTTCGGCAATTGCCCGGAGGTGCTCTTCCTGGACGACCTGATCATTCCCGCTGGTGTGCAACTGACCATCGACGGCATGCACCTGAAGTTCGCACCGGAGGCGCACATGATCCTGCGCGCCGGGGCCTATGTGGATGCGGACCATTCGGCCTTCACGCCAGAGGATTGCCTGGGCGTGCGCTGGCAGGGCATCCGCGTGGAAGGCGTGGCCAGCGAGCCCACGCAGAACAGCAGCTTGCAGGGCCAGTTATGGCTGGACGATTGCCTGGTGGAGGAGGCGCACGTGGGCATCTGGTGCGGGCGCGAAGGCGATGCGGCCTACGGTGGTGGCTTCGTGAAGTGCTATAACTCCCGCATCCGCGACTGCATCGTGGGTGCGCGCATCATGCAGTACCACCGCATCATCGGCGGGGTGGAGCAGCGCAACAAGTGCTCCTTCCTCAATACGGACTTTGAGGTCACCTTGAGCTGGCCGGATGTGGGCGATAACCTGCCCAAGGCCCAACTGCACCTGTATGACGTGAACGGTGTGGGCATCACCCGCTGCGCCTTTACCAATGGGTTCTCCGTGGAACTGATGCCGCCCCCCAGCCGTGGCGTGGGCATCCTCTCCCTGGACGCTTCCTACCGGTGCCTGGGCTTTGGCGACCATATGAACAACCATTTCCGGCACTTGAACGCCGGCATCGTGAACGTGGGCAACGACCCGCTCTTCGCCAACAGTGTGGATGGCATGTGGTTCGATCGTAACTTGGTGGGCATCTACGACATGGCGTGCAGCTACAGCATCGTGAAGAACAACAAGTTCACGGCTTTGACCAGCACGGACCAATTGCCCTACCTCACCATGGGCATGTACATCGACCAGAGCGTGGGGTACCTCGTGGAGCGGAACTACTTCGAGGACATCGACAACACAGACCCGCAGGAAGTGGGCAGCGTGGGCATCTGGTTCCACGGCGAACAGGTAGCGGACAACCGCATCTACGACAACGAGTTCCACGACCTGACCATCGGCAATGTGGCCGAGGGCGTGCACCACGGTGGAAGTACTGCGATACAGACCGGACTACAGTGGCTCTGTGGATTGTACGAGGGCGAAACCTATGATCAGTTCCTGCTCTCAACGGGTGAAACAGCACAGGATGGAACGATCAAGAAGACGCAAGGGTTGCCCTACAGTGACTTCACCGCCGGCAACGTCTTCGCAGGCCCCACGGACTGTAGTACCACCTACCAGCCGGTGGTGTATGGTACGCACTTCACGCCCTACAACGTCACCTATTACTACTACAACAACGACCAAAGCCCGGACTGCCGCCCGGAGTGCGTGGAGTTCCCGGACAATGGTCCTTGGCTCACCTCGACAGGTGAATACTACACCCTTTCTGGTGTGACGGGCCTTGTTGAGTTCGACCCTGCTACACACTGCGCCAATGGTGTGCTGGATCGGCTGAATGAAGGAGTGGGTGTTCACAAGGCCGCGTATGCGGCCATGCAGAGCTTGTTGTCGAGCGCCGTGCAGGCGTACAACGGGCAGTTGGACCAAGGAGAATCCAGCGATGTGATCGAGGCCATCAAGGCCGAGCCGCCTTGGCCCAGCCAGCAGTTGCGGAGTTTTCTATTGGGCAAGAGCCCACTGAGCGAGGAGGCACTGGTGCTGGCCGTAGTGCGGGAAACACCGATGGACCCCTGGCACCTAACACAGGTGCTCATTGCCAACAGCGCGCTCTCGGGCGCCATCTGGGCGGCCCTGGACAATACCGGGGTGTTGTCCCCCTTCTTCTACAACATGGTACGCGAGCATGCGGAGGATCCAAGCTACCGCGAGATCCTGCAAGCGGAGATCGACCAGCGAGCCATGGAGAAGGAGCTTGAGTTGCGCTTGCTGGTGCAGGCCCTGCAGGAGGACAGCACGTACACGGGCAAGGTGGATACGCTGCTACAGGTGCTCAGCACGGACACCTTGGGATTGGGCCGCGTTGTGGCCTACCAGTTGGCGCTGGCCCAGCACCGCGCGCCTGAATCGCTGGCGTTGGAAGCGCTGCTGGCCGGTGATGCCCGGCTGGGGCAGTTGATGAGCTTGGGCCAGCTATACCGCAGCCTTGGTTACGAATGGCAGAACGCAGGTGCAGCGGAACTGCAGTCACTTGGTGCTGTGGCTAACGGTGGTGAGGTCACCGGCCGGGGCCTGGCATGGGGCATTCGCTACACGCTTGGGGCTACGGACACTCTGCCCAATGGCATACTGACATTCCCGTACCGTTCAATGCGTGAGTTGCCCTTCACGACTAAAGGTGAACGGGGCATCACACTGGGCGCATATCCAGATCCTGCGCAGGACCGGTTGATGATCACCTATCCAGCTGATGCGGCAGGAACACTGGAGGTGCTGGATGCGCGTGGCGTACTGGTACACAGGTCGTCCACGGCCAGCCATCCGAGTTTCATGGAGCTGGATGTTCGAACATGGCCGCCCGGGCTTTACATGGCACGGATGATGAGCGAAGAGGGCAGCGTGATCGGTGAAGTGAAATGCGCCGTGATCCGATGATCCGTGGGTGGTTCATAGCAGGTGTACTACTGGCAGGGAGCATGCGTGCTCCCTGCCAGAGTACCTTCATTGTTCATTTGGATCTTGAGCAGGCTGGGTACGATGGATTTGGTCAATCCATTGTTGAAACAGATAGCGGATTGCTGGTATTCTCGCAGCAGGTTTCAAATGACGGTACTGGTCACATGCGTTGTATAGTCCATTCATTCGAGGAGGATGGTAGTTACGTTGGAAGGCTCGAACTGGGATCGGGACTGCCTTATGATTCGAGATTCGGACTTTTCGATCCGGTTGCCGATATAGGTGATCAACAATTCGCGGCTACCGTCCTTCATCACGATTATTACGACGCGTTGATCAAAATGGTGAGATTCAATGCATCGGGTGAAACGGTTTCTGTAGATACCATCATGCAGTCGGATCCCAGTGATTCTCTCTTGTTCGGTCCGAACCAGCTAAGGGCCGCATTCGATGGGGGCTACGTATTCTGCGGGGTGAAGGATCCGCCGAATGGATATGCCAAGGCATGGTTGGTTAAATTGGACAGTTCAGGTGTCGTACAGTGGCAACAGGAGTACGGACATTCTGACCAATTGTACGAGGCGGTAAGTGTTGCCCCCTACCCGGATGGAGGCTACGTGCTGGCCGGCTACCGGCTGCCAGCGAACCTGGTGAACCTGGGCTGGGTGATCCGCACGGACAGTGAAGGGAATGAGCTGTGGCGGCGGTTCTTCGGTAATGATGGCGGTGGTTGGGGTGCGGTGCGCGTTGCGGCGGATGGCTCCATCGTTACTTACGCCGACTATGGGGAGGAGGATTGGCCGTGGGGTTGGCGGCAGAACCTGCTGAGCAAGTGGAGCGCTGATGGGGATCTGGTCTGGCAAACACGCGCGAATTACTTATCACCTGTTACGGCCTACGACCTTGAAGTGCTGGCGGACCAGACGATCATCGGCGTTGGCACCTACGGTCAGCGGATCGGTCTCACCAAGTACAGTGCCGGAGGTGATAGCCTGTGGTGCCGTGTGCTGATGGTGTTCGACAATGGCGGCGGCCATAACGCCTATGACGTGGAGCCAGCGAGCGACGGGGGCTTCCTGCTGACAGGCGCAGCAATACAGGATGCAGGCGATCCCACCCCCGGCCTGGAGACCATCTTCGTGATCAAGACGGACAGTTTCGGTTGCGTTGTGCCAGGCTGCCAGAACGTGGGGGTGGAGGAGTACGTGATGGATCTGCAAGAGCATCTGCGCATCAGCCCCAACCCCGCCAGCGATCAGCTGAGCCTTTCGCTGGAGCTTCCGCAAGGTGGTGCGGTGGAGGGTCAGGTGCAGGTGCAGTTACTGGATGCGCGCGGCAGGCTGGTGCTGGAGCAGCGCGTGCAACAGAACCTCAACCAACTACGCGGTTCAATGAACGTGAGCGCGCTGCCCGCAGGCATCTACTACCTGCACCTGCGGGATGGGAGGAGGTGGTTGGCGGGGGGTAAGGTTGTGGTGGAACGGTGAGCCGCCCCGGAGTACTTGGCGGCCACATGAGGTTGCTGCCTTCGTCTCCCTGCTCTGGTGAACCAGGGAACATCAACGCTGCGAGTGGGGCTAGGATCACCCCACCATCAGGTTACACCCCCGCACATCGCTGTTGTCGAAGCGACCGAGCACCTCGAAGGAGCCATCGGCGTGCATGCGCCCCAGGTCCTGGGTGCTGATGAAGGGGCAGCTGGCCACGTTGCACAGGTCGATCACATCGATGCCGCCGGTTCGGCCGGGCGGGGCGGGGCTGCGCGCATCGTTCACGTCGCGCAGGCGTACGCGCATCCACGGCGGGCAGCGGTACAGTCCATCGCCCGTGCTCCAGGCCTGCGAGAGCAGCTCCGTCATGCCATACTCGCTGTGCACGGCACCGATGCCGAAGGCCGCCTGTAGGCGCGCGTGCAGCTCCTCGCGCACCAGCTCGGCGCGGCGTCCCTTCATGCCACCGGTCTCCATCACCACGGTGTGGCGCAGCTGCTGCGGATGCTGTTCGGCCAGGTCGAGCAAGGCGAAGGTGACGCCGAGCAAAAGCGTGGGCTTACCGGCAGCTTCGCTCTCGCGCAGCACCGCGCTCAGCTGGTCGTACTGGTACAGGTAGGTGCCGCTGAGCGGATCGCCACTGGCGCGGATCAGGTGCTCGGCCATGTGCACCAGCGAACTGCCCTGCCGCTCCAGGTAGGCCGGCAGCAGGGCCAGGATGCGCCAGTTGCGCACATCGCCGTACACGGCCTGGAACGAGGTCATGAACGAGCGCTCGTACAGCGTGGGCCAGGGCACCAGGTGGGTGCTGGTGGTGGAGGTGGCTTGCCCAACGAAGCCTTGGCGAAGTTGGGTGGTGCCGCTGCTGGTGAAGGAGACGGCAGGTTCCAAGCCTTCCAGCAGCACACGGTGGTTGCGGAAGAAGCCGATGGGCAGGCAGGGGATGTGGTCCACGTGCTCCACAGCGGCCGGATCCACGCGCAGGGCCTGCAGGAATCCACGGTACACCGGGTTGTGGGCGGCGTGCAGGTGAAATAGGTCGAGCGCCAGCGCGTTGAAGTCCCTGGTACCGGCGATGGCGAAGGGCCGCTCCTGCCAGGAGGGATGGGTGGCGAGTAGGATGGGCATGCGCCGCGTACCTTTGGGGTTCCCGATGAGCACAGGAAGCACCGCATCAAAAGTAGCCGCCGGCCTCGCCCTGCTGGCCCTGCTGTGCGCGGGCTGCCTCAAGCGCGAGAAGTACCCGAACGAGCCCATCATCACCCTGGAGAAGCTGGAATTCCCCGGCGACAGCACGGTGATCACGATCGGCTTCACCGATGGCGATGGCGACCTGGGGCTGAACGAGGCGGACACCTTCCCCCCGTACGACCCGGATGGTGCGTTCTACTACAACCTCTACTTCGATCCCGAGCGCCTGGTGAACGGCGTGTGGACCCCGGTGGACCTGCCGTACTACTACCGCTTCACCCCCATCACGCCGGACGGCCAGGACAAGTCGCTGAAGGGCGAAATGGACTGGACCCTGCGTTCGCAGATCTTCCCCCTGCCCCCGCTGCAGGACGGCGACACCGTTCGTTTCAAGATCAAGCTGGTGGACCGCGCGCTCAACGTGAGCAACACGGTGGTCACGGATGGGTTCCGGGTGCAGTAAGTGCTGCGCAGGAGGAGATCGTTTCTTCTTCCGGATCGCAAGCCTTGAGCCTTGAGCTTCGAGCCTCGAGCCTTGAGCCTTGAGCCTTGAGTCTTGTAACTTGAGTCTTGTGACTTGAGTCTTGCGACTCGGGTCTTGATCCTCGCTCACACCATGCCCACCAGCGCCTCGCTCACGTTGATCAGGTGGTCGCCCACCTTCTCGCAGCTGCTGAACAGGTCGTTGTAGACGAGCCCGCTCTTCACGTTGCCCTCGCCGGTCTCCACGCTCTTCAGGTGGGCGCGGCGCAGCTGATCGCGCTGCTGGTTGATGCGCTGCTCCACCTCGATGGCCTCGTCCAGCGCGATGGCGTCGTCCTCGGCGCGCAGGTTGCGTAGCATCACCTGGAAGGCCTGGTCGGTGAGCTTCAGCATCTCCAGCAGGTTCTGGCGCTGCTCGGGCGAGAACCACAGGCGCTCGTCGCTCTTGCGTTCCAGGCCCTTGCTCATCTGGAAGAAGATGTCGCCCACGCGCTCCAGGTCGCCGATGATGCTGATCATGGCGCGGATGCGCTCGCTCATGCGCTCGTCCGCCGCTTCGCTGCCGGTCTTGGTGAGGAAGCGGCTCACTTCCACCTCGATGCGGTCGGTGATGTCCTCGTACTTGGCGATGCGCTCCAGCAGCACGGTGCGTTCGGCGGCGCTCTTCTCCACCAGCAGGTCGCGCACCATGCCCATCATGCGGTGGCAGAGCTGGGCGAACTTCACCACCTCCTTGCGCGCCTCCAGCAGGCTGAGCTCCGGCGTCAGCGGCATCACGGGGTCCTCGATGTACTCCAGGCGGTACTCCTCGTCCGGCGCGCTGCGGCTGGGCACCATGCGGGTGGTCACACGCTCGATCCACGGGATGAAGTTGATGAGGAGCGCGGTGTTGAGCACGTTGAAGGCGATGTGCAGGTAGGTGAGGGACCACTTCAGCGCGCCATGGTCGGTGAAGGGGGAGGTGTGATTGACCTGCTCGGTGAGGAGCGCGATGCCGTGCAGCAGAGGCTGGAAGAGCAGCAGCGCCCATGCGGCACCCACGAGCTTGATCAGGAAGTGGGCGCGAGCGGCGCGCTTGGCCCAGGCGTTGCCCACCAGCGCGGCGATGTTGGCCGTGAGCGTGGTGCCGATGTTCTCGCCGATCACCAGCGCGGCGGCGGTCTCGTACTGGATGATGCCCTTCTCCGCCAGCAGCACGGTGAGCACCAGGGCCACACTGCTGCTCTGGGTTACGATGGCGAGCGCCGCGCCGATGAGCACGAAGAGCAGGTCCGAGGCGATGCCGTAGGCGCTGAGGCCGTCGAGGAAGGACAGGGCCTGCGCCGAGGGCATGGGCATGTGCTCCTTCAGCAGGTCCAGCCCCAGGAAGAGCAGCGCCGCGCCGATGAGCAGGTCGCCGAAGGCCTTGGTGCGGCCCCCGCGCATGAAGAGCAGTGGCAGCGCGATGCCCACGATGCCCACGGCCACCAGCGTGAGCTTCACCGAGGAGAAGCCGAGCCATGCGAAGAGCAGGATCTTCACCGTGGTGCCGATGTTGGCGCCCATGAGCACGGGCACGGACTGCCGCAGGGTGAGCAGGCCGGCGTTGGTGAAGCTCACCACCATCACGCTCGTGACGCTGGAGTATTGGGTGACCACCGTGGTGATGAAGCCCGTGAACACGCCGCGGAACCGGTCGCGCGTCATGGTGTCCAGCACCCGGCGCATGCGGGCACCGGCCACGCGCTGCAGGCCCTCGCTCATCACCTTCATGCCGTGGATGAAGAAGCCGAGCGAGCCGGCGAGCAGGAGGAACTGGACGAGGCCGAACTGCATGGATGACCTGCCGGACGGATGCCGGCCGAAAGGGCGGCGAACCTACCGCGCGGATGTTAGGCCAGTGTTAACGGAACCAGCGCCGGGCGTGGTCCCGGGCGCGCCTACCTTCGCCCCATGCAGCTGCGTTCCCCGCTCCGCCTGAGCGCACTGGTGGCCCTGGCCGCCGGCGCCGTGGCCCTGGCGGTGATGCTGGGTGCGGCCTACCTGCGCGGTGCCGCGGTGGATGCGGGACTGCTGCTGGTGCTGGTACTTGCGGTGGCGCTGGGCGCCTTCGCCGCCACCTACGTGTTGGTGAGCCGTTTCGTGCTGCAGCGCGTGGAGCTGATCCACCGCATGATCCACGGCACCCAGGCCGGAGATGGTCCGCCGGCGGTGGGCGAGGACCCCCTGGGCACCGTGAGCGATGAGGTGGGGGCCTGGGCCGCCGCCAAGCGCTCGGAGATCCGCGAGCTGAAGGAGCGCGAGCAGTACCGGCGCGAGTTCATCGGCAACCTGGCGCACGAGCTGCGCACGCCCATCTTCAGCATCCAGGGCTACGTGCTCACCCTGCTGGAGGGCGGGCTGGACGACCCCAAGGTGAACCACGACTTCCTGACGCGCGCGAGCAACGGTGTGGACCGGCTGATCCGCATCGTGGAGGATATGGACCTGATCACGCAGTTGGAGAGCGGCGTGCTCACCCTGCAAACGGAGCGCATGGACCTGCGCGAGCCGGTGGAGAGCACCCTGCGCGCGCTGGAGATGAAGGCCGCCGGCAGGCGCTTCACGCTGCGCAACAGGATCGAGGAAGGTACCTGGGTGCGCGCGGACCACGACCGCATGCAGCAGGTGTTCACCAACCTGTTCATGAACGCCATCAACTACGGGCGCGAGGGTGGCTGGTGCGAGGCGCGCGCCTTCGACGTGGGCGACCGCGTGCTGGTGGAGGTGGCGGACAACGGCATCGGCATCGCCGAGGAGCACCTGCCGCGCCTGTTCGAGCGCTTCTACCGCGTGGGCAAGAGCCGCGCGCGCAACGAGGGCGGCAGCGGCTTGGGCCTGGCCATCGTGAAGCACATCATCGAGGCGCACGGCGGCACCATCAGCGTGAAGAGCAAGGAGGGCGAGGGCACCACCTTCCGCTTCACGGTGCCGAAGGCGAAGTAACGGCCGCCGGCGCGAAGAGCTGCAGCAGCTCGTTGTTGTTCGCCACCGCGATCAGCGGGTAGCCGTCGTTCGCGCTGCGCAACAGGGCCAGGTCCTTCACATTGCCGGGCGCATAGAAGCCGCTGCGCATCACCGGTACTGGGGAGAAGCCACCCTTGCCGTCACCCTTCAGCAGCAGACCGATGCCCGCATCGTAACGCACGGTCTCCACCTCCGCACCCCAGTTGTTGCCGGCGCAAAGCAGGTCCATGTGCCCATCGCGGTCCATGTCCATGGGGATGATCGCGTTGATGGGCGCCACCTGGGCCAGGTTGGGCAGCGCACGCGCGGTGAAGCGGCCCTTGCCGTCGTTCAGGAACACGGTGCTCAGCATGTCCGCCGCAGTGAGGTGCAGCGCCTTGGCCAGCTTCTCCTCGGAGTAGATGCCCGCCAGGTCCGCCTTGGCGAACTCCGCATAGGTGGGGAACTTCTGCAGGATCATGGGGCATTGCTGGCTGCTGCATTCGCGGCCGCGCACGGGCAGTTGCTTGCCGTTCTTCTCCTTCGCCAGCACGATGTCGTGCCGCCCGTTGTCGTCGAAGTCCGCCCAGTAGATGTGCACCGGGTGCTCCGCCGTGCCGTGGAACTTGCTGTTCCAGCCCAGGTTGCCTGCGATCACGTCGCTGTCGCCGTCCGCGTCCACATCGGCCACGGCCAGGCTGTACCACCAACCGGTGTGCGCATCCAGCCCGGCCTCGGTGCTCATGTCCGTGAAGCGGCCGCCATCGTTGCGCAGCAGGCGCGGGCTCATCCATTCGCCGCAGAACAGCAGGTCCGCATCGCGGTCCCCGTCCATGTCCGCGAAGGCGGCGTCCGTCACCATGCCGGGGCCCATGGCCGTGGGCGCGCGCTGTTCGGTCTCATCGGTGAAGCGGCCGCTGCCATCGTTCACCAGCAGGTAGCTGCGCGGCGCGAAGGGGTAGTGCGCGGGGGTGCCGCGTCCGCCGATGAAGAGGTCCTGGTCACCATCACCATCGATGTCCGCTGCGGCCGCGCGCTGGGCGCTGGTCATCAGGGCGGGCAGGTGGTCGGTGGCCTCGGTGAATCCGCCGCTGCCGTTGTTCAGGTAGAGCCGTTGGGTGTAGACGGCATCGCGCAGGTCGTCCTCGTTGCCGCCGGCGAGCAGCAGCAGGTCCAGGTCCTTGTCACCGTCCGCATCGAAGAAGAGGTTGCCGCCGAGCTCCTGCTGGGCATGCGCGTTCCACGGTTGTTGCGGCGCCTTGCGGAAGCTTCCGTTCGTCTGTTGCACGAAGAGCGTGGGCGCCTGGCCGTGGGAGCCGCCCACGAGCACATCGTCCAGCCCGTCGCCGTTCACGTCGCCTCCGCTCAGCAGCGGACCCATCTCGCTCTGCTTGTGGGGCAGCAGGGGCTCAAGCTCGAAATCGTTGTAGGGGTTCTCCACGTGGCGGTACACCAGCCCGCGCGCGGCGGCCACTTCCACCAGCATCGGCGCAGGGGGCGCCTGCTCCGGTTGCACGTCGGCGGCCTCCGCCTGCTGCACGGTGAGCACCTGCCCGGCCTTTACGGCCGTGAGCAGCGTGCGCTTTCCGTTCGGCCAGCGCACCTCCAGCGTGTCCACGGTGGCCACCGGACCGAGGCCGAAGTGCAGCAGGGGTTCCACGCAGCTCTGGTAGCCGCGGCTCGGGTACAGTTCCTGGTATTGCACGCCACCGGCGCTGCGCGCATACACCTTGGCGCCGTAGGCGGGGCTCTGGCCGTTGAGCGGGCGCACGCGCAGCCAATGCCGCTCCGGGTGCTGCTGCACCGCGCTGTTGGCGAATACGGAGGCGGCTGCGTTCATGTTGTTGATCACCAGGTCCAGGTCGCCGTCGTTGTCCAGGTCCGCGTAGGCGGCGCCCATGCTGTTCACCGGTTCGGTGAAGCCCCAGGTCTGCGAGCTGTCCGCGAAGGTGAGGTCGCCGTTGTTGCGGTACAGGTAGTTGCGGATGCGCGTGCTGGGGATCAGGTCCAGCGTGCCGAAATAGTCCGCCCCGCTCTGCAGCTTGTCGTAGGTGCCGCGGGCGTAGTCGTTGTCGCGCACATCGTGCAGGTAGCCGTTGGTGATCAGCAGGTCCTTCCAGCCATCGTTGTCCAGGTCGCAGAAGAGCGGGGCCCAGCTCCAGTCCGTGCGGGCCACGCCGGCCAGCTGGCCCACCTCGCTCCATGTGCCGTTGCCGTTGTTGAGCTGCACGGTGTTAACCATGTACTGGAAGAAGTAACCGCCGGCCACCAGGCGCCAGAACTTCTCCGGGCTCATGCTGGCCATGTTGGTCTTGTTCCGCAGGTGGTCGTCCGCGGTCATGTCCAGGGTGATGATGTCCGGCAGCGCGTCGTTGTTGTAGTCGGCCACGTCGCAGCCCATGCCGAAGTTGCTGATGTGGCGGGTGCGCAGCTGCACCTGCTCGCTGAAGGTGCCGTCGCGCCGGTTCATGTACATCAGGTCCGGCGCGTCGAAGTCGTTGGCCGTGTACACATCGGGCCAGCCGTCCTGGTCCAGGTCGGCCACGCTCTGCCCCAGGGTGTAGTCGAAGTTGCGCATCAGCGCCTCCTTCGTCACATCGGTGAAGCGGGGCGCGGTGGGGGTACCGTCATTGCGGTAGAAGCGGTCGCTGGGCGCGGTGCCCTGCTGCACGGCCGCCATGGCGGTGAAGTTGGTGAGACCCTTCATGCGTCCCATGGGGTGGTTGATCACGTGCAGGTCCAGGTCGCCATCGCGGTCCGCGTCGAAGAAGGCGGCCTGCGTGCTGTGCGTGGTGTCCGCGATGCCCAGCTCCCGTGCGCGCTCGCTGAAGGTGCCGTCGCCGTTGTTCACGTAGCACAGGTTGCGCGTAAGGGCCGTGTCCGTTGTTGGGCCGCTGCGGCACACATGGATGTCCAGAAAGCCGTCGCCGTTCACATCGGCCATGGTGACGCCCGTGCGCCAGCCCTGCGCCGCCAGCGGACCGATGGCCTTTTCGGTGATGTCCGCGAAGCGCATGTTCCCGAGGTTGCGGTACAGGCGGTCGCTCACCTGGTTGCCGGTGAAGTAGAGGTCCACCAGCCCGTCATTGTCGATGTCGCCCGCGGCCACACCGGCGCCGTTGTAGGCGTACACGTAGGTGAAGTAGTTCACCTCCGGGCTTTCGGTGATGGTGTTGTTGAACACCACACCGCTGCTGTCGGCGGGCACGGCGCGCAGCAGTGGGGCGGCGGCGGCCGGTGCGGTGGTGGGGGCGGGGCCCTGGTCGCCACCACAGGCGGCGAGCAGCAGTAGAGGTAGGAGCGGAAGGGTCTGGCGCATGGCACACGCCTTGGGGGCGCACTCCAAAGTAACGGCCCGCGCCGTCCGCTGCTACTTCGGCTTCACGATATCCTCCCAAAGCTCGATCTCGTTCTCGTTGTTCACGCTGATCCGCGGGATGTCGTTGTAGAGCGTGACCTTGCCCGTGACGCACACCTGCTTGTGTAGCAGGTAGGTCACCGGGTCGTAATGGAAGTTCGGCCCGTTGTAGTCCCAGATGGTGGCGTAGAACTCCTGGTGCGGGTGCACGCGGTCCATGTTCAGGTACACGGCGTTGGCCTTGCTGGTGCGGCGCGTGCTCACCACGGTGCCGCAGATGGTGGCGGTCTTGCCCACCTGGTACTTCGCCTGGGTGGTGTTGAAGCGGCCACCCGGCAGCGGCGCCTTCAGCGGGGCCACCTCGCCCTGGGTGGGGTCGCCATCGCCGTACCACGGGGTGGCGTCGTCCATGGCCTCGATGCGCGCCTCCAGCGAGTCATCCAGCGCGGGGAAGAGGTCCAGCCCGGTGAGCCGCTCCACGCTGTCGATGGTCACCACGCACTGCAGCATGTCCCGCTCCGCCGGGCCGTTCTTCATGATGAAGGCGATGCCCTTCTTCTCCGGGCCTTCCAGGTCCGCGAAGGCCTTGAAGCAATAGGTGGGGATGCTCACGGGCGTGCGGGCGTTGGGTGTGCTAAGCGTGGGCAGCCCCTCGGCCAGCACCGGACCGGTGACGATGAAGACGCGCTCCTTGCCGTAGTGCACATAGCGGCGGCCCCAGTCCTCCAGGTCGGCCCAGGCCTCGCGGTTCATCTCGGGGCGCTGCGGCGCGATGTTGCTGTAGCGGTAGGTGGCCTGCAGGGCGCGCTGGCTCCAGCGCATGTCCGCGCTCGGCACCATGTGCCCGCGGTCGTAGCCGCTGTTCCAGTATTCGTTGAAGAGGTCGGTGGTGCCCCTCACCTGCGGATCGGGCATGAAGCTGTCGATACGCGCCAGGTTGCCCTGCATGATGTCCGGCAGTACGATGTGCGCGGTCCACTTCGGTTGGTGGTGCTTTTCGCTCCACACCAGCGCATGGCCGGGGTGCATCACCAGTTCATCGCCGGTCTGCAAGGCAGGCAGGCCCCAGGCCTGCAGGTCGCGCTGGATGATGGAGAGCTTGGCATCCTCGATGGCCGGCAGCAGGCCCTTCTGCTGCTCTTCCAGCCGCTCGTATTCGGCGCGCAGGCGCGCCAGCTCGGCCTCCGGACCACTTTGCGCGAACGCGATCGGGGCCAGGAACAGCAGTGCAGAAGAAAGGAGGGTGCGGCGCATCGCAGCGAAAATAGCCGCCCACCCCGCAAGGCGCATGCCCATGCGAAGCGGCCCGTTCGGGGATCAGCGAGGAAGCGGTCCACACGCATCCATCATTTGCAGCGTGCAATGGTGATACCAATGAATTGTCACGGTGAGCCCGTCGAACCGGATAGAGGAGAGCTTAATGGAGTGGATCGCGCTTCGACGAGCTCAGCGAGACAGTGATATTGGAGCGTGCATGTGCAGCGATCACTGCCCGCGCTTCCGCGTATCCCCCTCACTTGGGCGAGGGGGATGAATGGAAGCGATCCGCGTAACCGCTTATGTGGTGATCATTTCCGCCAGTTCCACCAATGCATCATGCAGCCCATCAGCGGAGCGCACCGGATCCACCGGCATTCGCAATTGCGGATCGGCCAGCGCTGCGGCCACATCCACGCGGTGCTGTGCCTGCACGCGGTGGCGTCCCGTGGCACCGTGCAGCCCACCCAGGTACTCCTGTTCCGGCTGGCCGGGCGTGGGGATCAGCAGGGCGCGGCGGCCCAGGTGCTCCAGGTCCATCACGGTGGTGTAGCCCGTGCGGCTCACGATCAGCTCCGCCTGCAGCAGCGCACCCGCGAGCGCCTCGGCGCCCAGGTGACCGATGCAGCGCACATTGCCGCGCATCGCGTCCACCGCCGGTGCCGGCACGCCGCGCACCAGCAGATGGCGCCCTTCGATGCGCTGCAACTGGCCCAGCAGCGCCTCCTCCAACAGCCCGCGCTGTGGCTCCGGCCCGCTGATCACGCACACGATGCGGTACGGTCCGTCCGGAGGCGTGGCCTGCGCTGCGGAAAGCCGGCTGAGCGGACCGATGTAGCGCGCGTTGCGGGGCAGACCGGCCCCGTGGGCCAGCGCGCCCGCCAGCCCGGGCGCCTGCGCATGGTCCGGTATCCAGCAGCGGTGGAAGCGTTCCATGGCGCGCAGGTTGTAGCGCCGCAGCAGCCCCTGCGCCAGCGGGGTGAAGGGGAACACTTGGTGCGTGATGAGCACAGACGGAAGCCCCGGCGCGTGCAGGCCGAAGCGCTGATCGCTGATCACCGCGTCCAGGTGCTGCGTACGCCGCAGGTCCGCGAGGAGGCGTTGCTCCGTGCGTACGCTGCGCAACAGGGCGGGGAACTGCGCGGCCATGGCCAGCGCCTGCGAGCGGCCGCGCGCATAGCGCACCTCCACCCCGGGGATGCGCACATGGGGCAGCTCCGGAAAAGCCTCGCGCAGCAGCGCCAATGGGGAGCGGTCCGCGCCGATCACCGGCCGCGCGCCCAGCGCCAGCAACTGCTCGATCACCGGAATGCAGCGCGTGGCATGGCCCAGCCCCCAATCCAGCGGGGCCACCAGGATGCGTGCGCCTTGGAACATTGGTCGAGTGTTTCCCCTCCTCGGCCCGCGATCGCTCGCGGCCGCGCCAAAGGAGGGGTCAGGGGAGGTTTCGTTCGAATGGGCCTGCGCCGCTTAAAGTGCTGCGAAGACCATCGGGCTACTTTCGCGGCCCGTCAAAGAAAACCGGTCGCTCCCCATCCCGGAACCTTCAACCCTCAACTCGGAACCGGAACCCGGAACCCGGAACACCCCCCATGGGCAAAGGCAAACAGTTCAAGTTCGCGGAGAACGCCACGTTCGCGCACGTCCTGCAGCCGACCTTCACTGAGGTGATGGGCGCGGACTTTCCGCTGAAGGGGCGTTGGAACGCGGACCACTTCAAGCGCGAGGCGCCGCTGGTGCTGGAGCTGGGCTGTGGCAAGGGCGAGTACACCACCGGGCTGGCACAACTGCGGCCGGAGCGCAACTACATCGGCATCGACATCAAGGGCGCCCGCATCTGGCGCGGGGCCCGCACTGTGCAGGAGCAGGGCCTCACCAACGTGGCCTTCCTGCGCACCCATGTGGACCATCTGCTCCGCTTTTTCGCGCCGGGCGAGGTGAGCGAGATCTGGCTCACCTTCAGCGACCCCCAGTTGGGCAAGGACCGCAAGAAGCTCACCTCCCCCTTGTTCCTGGACCGCTACCGCCAGGTGCTGGGGCCCGGCGGCGTGGTGAACCTGAAGACGGACAGCCCCGAACTGTACACATACACCCTCAACATCGTGGGCGAACAGGGCTTGCCCCTGCAGGAGCACAGCGCCGATGTGTACGGGGAGCTGGTGCCCCGCAGCACGCCGGACTTCCAGGCCGTCCTGAACATCCGCACCTTCTACGAGCGGATGTGGCTGCAGGAAGGGCGTACGATCCATTATTGCCGGTTCGGGATCCGTTAGGCCCTCCCTCCCTGACCGGTCCCCGGCCCGGAACGCCCGCTGCACGGGGCGCCCCTGTTGCACCGATCGAAGATCACCCTACCTTCGCCCCGCTTTGATCCGAAGGTTCTTTGGCGAGAACAGTAGGGGAAGGCACGAACAACCAAACTCACTTTCAGTCAGTCGAACACATGAACATTTACGTCGCCAACATCGCGTACAGCGCGAAGGACCAGGATCTCCGCGAACTTTTCGAAGCTTACGGTGAAGTGACCTCGGCCAAGATCATCATGGACAAGGCCACGAACCGCAGCCGCGGTTTCGGTTTCGTGGAGATGTCCGACGATACCGCCGGCAAGGCGGCCATCGAAGGCACCAACGGCAAGTCCTTCCAGGGCCGTGACCTGGTGGTGAACGAAGCCCGCCCCCGCACCGAGGGCGACCGCGGCGGTTTCCGCAGCGGCGGTGGTGACCGTGGTGGTTTCCGCGATCGCGGTGGCGATCGTGGCGGCTACGGCGGCGGTGGTGGATTCCGTGACCGCGGCGACCGCGGTGACCGCGGTTTCCGTCGCGACGAGTACTAAGCCTCGCAACGAACCCTTCAGGAAGCCCTCGGCCACGCCGGGGGCTTCCTCGTTCATGCCCCCTGCAGCGCGTTCCGTCCGTTTTCCCTGTGGCGAAGGGGGCGTGCTCGGGTAGCTTTGCGCCCCGCATGCGCGCAGCACTTCTGTTCCTCTCGTTATTGGTCGGCCTGGCAGGCACGGCCCAGCGTCCCGGCGGCGGCGGCCAGCGCGGCGGCGTGGGTCGGGTGTTCGGCCGCGTGCTGGATGCCACCACCAACAAGGGCGTGGACTTCGCCACCGTGAGCCTGCTGCCCATGGGGCGGGACAGTGTGGTGGGCGGTGCGCTCACGGCGGCCAACGGCGACTTCAGCATCGAGAAGGTGGCCACCGGCCGCTACCGGGTGCGCGTGGCCTTCCTGGGCTATACCACCTTGCAGCAGGAGTTCACCCTGCCGCCGGACCGGCAGGAGCTGGACCTGGGCAACCTGCTGCTGCAACCGTCCGCCACGGTGCTGAAGGCGGCGGAGGTGACCGCCGAGCGGGCGCAGAGCCAGCTGCAGGTGGACCGTCGCGTGTACAACGTGGAGAAGGACCTGGCCGTGCGTGGCGGCACGGGCATCGATGTGATGAAGAACGTGCCCGGCCTTACCGTGGATGCGGACGAAAATGTGCAGCTGCGCAACGGCACGCCGCAGATCTTCATCGACGGGCGCCCCACGGTGCTCACCCTGGAGCAGATCCCGGCGGACGAGATCGAGCGCGTGGAGGTGATCACCAACCCCGGTGCGGCCTTCGACGCGGCCAGCAGCGGCGGCATCATCAACGTGGTGCTGAAGAAGAGCACGCGGCCCGGCTACACCGGCCAGGTGCAGGCCGGGGCCGGCACCAACGGCCGCTACCAGGGCAACGCCAACATCAACGTGAAGGACGGGCGCTGGGCCTGGAACCTGAGCGGCAACCTGAACGTGGCGAACAACCGCACCCGTACGCTGCTCGCGCGCGATTCGTACGATGTGGAGGGCACCAACTACTTCCGCCAGAGCGGCAACACGGAGAGCGACCGCAACAACTACGGCGGCCGGCTCGGTGTGGAGCACCAGTTGAGCAACCGGAGCACGCTCAGCGTGAGCGGCAACGTGCGCGGACGCGCCTACAAGAACAACGACGAACTGGCCTACACCGAGCGTGATGCGGCCCAGTTGTGGTTGCGCGGCGGGGATCAGCTGAACGCCAGCGAGAACGCGGGCAACGAGGCGGGCGCGCAGGTCTCCTTCAAGCACCGCACCCCGAAGGAGGGGCGCGAGTGGAGCACGGACCTCACCTGGAACCATTCCTCGCGCCGCAGCGACCAGACCTTCGGTACGCGCGCCACGGACGAGGCGGGCAATGCGCTCGTGGGCGGCGTGCGCACGCAGCGGAACGATGGCAGCACCGAAAGCGACCAGTTCACGTGGCAGTTCGACATGACCGATCCGCGCAACGAGCGCACCAAGCTGGAATACGGCCTGCGGAGCAACGTGCGCGATGAACGCAGCGTGCTGGAGGTGCTGGTGGGCACGGACACCAGCGCCACGGTCTACGACCCGACGTTGAGCAACGACTACCGCATCACCGACATGGTGAACGCGGCCTACCTGAACGTGACGCGCAAGCTGAACGATCGCTGGGGCGTGCAGGCTGGACTGCGCGTGGAGCAGACCGCCTTCGAAGCCGATATCCGGGATCCGTCCGATCCCTCCACGCGGCGCCAACGCTTCACCTACCGCTACCCGGACGGCCTGGACGACATCGCGCGTGCGCTGTTCCCCTCGTTGTTCTTCAGCCGCAAGTGGGAGGGCGCGCGCGAGCTGCAGTTCAACTTCTCGCGGAAGATCGGGCGGCCCAACTTCTTCCAGGTGATGCCCTTCATCATGTTCGCGGACACGCGCAACCTGCGCCTGGGCAACCCCGCGCTGGCGCCCGAGTTCATCGACCTGGTGGAGGCCAACCACCTGCTGCCCTTCAAGAAGAACCCACGGAACACCTGGCTCACGTCCGTCTTCATGCGCCACACGGGCAACGTCATCACCTCCTTCGCCTACCCGCTCGCCGACGATCCGCGCATCCTGGTGAACTCCTTCATCAATGGCGACGACAGCTGGACCTACGGCTGGGAGAACGCGCTGCGGCTGGAGCCCTTCAAGGGCGCACAGCTCACGCTGAGCGGCACCGTGCAGTACGTGGAGATCGGCGCGGGGGCCGTGCGCAACAACGGTTGGATGGCCAACGCGAAGGCCAACTTCAACATGCGCCTGCCGAAGGACCTGAGCGTGCAGGTGAACGGGGAGTACGAGGGCCGGCGGCCGCAGCCCCAGGGCTACGCCATCCCCAACGGCGGCGTGGATGTGAGCGCGTCCAAGGACTTCGGCAAGCAATGGAGCCTGCAGTTGATGGTGAACGATGTGTTCTTCACGCGGCTGTGGGGCACCATCCTGGACACGCCCGCGCTCTACCAGGAATCGGAACGGCGGCGCGAGATGCGCTTCCTCCGCGCCACGCTCACCTGGAAGTTCGGCGAGCAGGACGCCAGCCTGTTCCGCCGCCGCGACCGTGGCACGCAGCGCCGCGACCCCGGTGCGGGCGGCAACGACGGCGAGATGTAGTGGGCACCGGCCTTTGGTTCGGCATGATGAGCCCCTCGAACCGCTTGCAGCGCCCGGCATGCATTGACAGTATCGCGCTTCGACGCGCTCTGCGTGACAACGTTATGGCAGAGTGCAATGATGATCCATATGAATTGTCTCGGTGAGCCCGTCGAACCGGCTAGTGGAGGTGCGTGGACAAGCTGTAGTACTGCGCTTCGATGCGTTCAGCGTTACACGCCCAACGGAGCGTGAATGATCGACCAAAGTGAACACTGTTTCCCCTCCTGCGCGTGCGCACGCGCGCCGCGCCAGCAAAGGAGGGGCAAGGGGTGGTTTCTATTTGCGTGCAGCTGCCTCTTCATGCGAGCTGTAACCTCCCCCAACCCCTATTTCTATGGTATTTGCAAATCGGCTTTGAAGGGTGTGTAGGGTATGCCGGACTTGATG
>JAXLVG010000002.1:0-264225 GCA_046329115.1 Flavobacteriales bacterium
GGGCCGCAAGGGGCGCTAGCCCACCGCGTGCGCCTATTTCACCTGCGCCGCCGCCTCCACCATCGCCTTCACCACCTTCGGCGCGCTGCCGATGAAGATCTGCTTGCCGATGATGATGGTGGGCCGCTTCAGGAAGGTGTACTCCTGCAGGATGTACTTGCGGTAGTCCTTCTCGGTGAGCTTCATCTCGTTGAGGCCCATGGAGCGGTACTTCATCGCGATCTTGCTGAAGAGCGCCTCGTAGCTGCCAGCCAGCTGTTGCATGGCATCCAGCTCCTTCGCGGTGATGGGCTCGCTCTTGATCTCGCGCAGGGTGAACTTCTTGAGGTTCGGCACTTCCTTCAGGATGCGCTGGCAGGTGCCGCAGTTGCCGAGGTGGTAGATCACGTTCATGGTAGGGATGTCCGTTGCGCGAAGAAACCCGCTGCGGGCCCAAAGGTTCGCCGCCCGGTGGCTTTAACCTGTTCAATGCGCGCCGGGTCCGCATGCCGGACCTTTGCCATGCCATGGATCGCAGAAGATTCCTCACCGGCCTTTCGGCCCTTCCCCTGGCCGGCACCGCCATGCACCTCCGCAACCTCACCTCGCTCACCGATCACTTCCGCCCCAGCGAACGCATGCCCGTGCTCTTCCTCGGCCATGGCAGCCCCATGAACGCCATCGAGGAGAACGCCTTCGTGCAGGGCTTCCGTGCGGTGGCGGCGGAGCTACCGCGCCCGCAGGCCATCCTGTGCGTGAGCGCCCACTGGGAGACGCGCGGTACCCAGGTGACGGCCATGGAGCACCCGCGCACCATCCACGATTTCGGTGGCTTCCCGCAGGCGCTCTTCGAGGTGCAGTACCCCGCGCCCGGCAGCCCCGCGCTGGCCGCGGAGGTGCAGCGCACCGTGCAGCGCGCACCCGTTGCCCTGGACCACAGCTGGGGGCTGGACCACGGCGCGTGGAGCGTGGTGAAGCACCTCTACCCCAACGCCGATGTGCCCATCATCCAGATGAGCCTGGACCGCACCCTCGCGCCCGCGCAGCACTACGCACTGGCGCAGGAGCTGGCCTCGCTGCGCGACAAGGGCGTGCTCATCATCGGCAGCGGCAACATGGTGCACAACCTGGGCTTGGCCGCGTGGGACCGGCTGAGCGAGCCCTTCGGCTTCGACTGGGCCTTGGAGGCCCGCGCACGCATGAACCAGGCCATCATCACCGGCAACCACGCCCCGCTGATCGGCTTCCACACGCAGGGCCGCGCCTTCCAACTGGCCATCAACAGCGGCGAGCACTTCCTGCCCCTGCTCTACACGCTGGGCTTGCAGCAAAAGGATGAGCGCGCCACCCTCTTCAACGACCAAGCGCTGGCCGGCTCGTTGACGATGACGAGCGTGAAGATCGGGTGATACCGTCGGCGCCAGACGCATAGGCCGGCGCTAACAACCGTGTCTGCACAGGGCCCGCAGGCATGGCGCTCTCCTCTTATTCCGGTATATTGCCAACGCTGACCAGCCGGTAGTACCCGTTCCAGTGTGATGGTACTCCATCCCCAGGGTAACGCATTGCACCGCCCGGGTCACCCCGTTCTACGAACCGCACACCTCTGGAACCATGCGACAACAGCTCCTTCTTTGCCTGATCGCGGCATGCGCCATCACCACAACGCGTGCCACCGACAGAGTGGTGGTCCCCGGAGGTGGTGGGGGAACCTTCTCGACGATCCAATCAGCACTTGATGCCAGCTTCGCCGGTGACCGGATCCTGGTAACGCCCGCCACCTATTCCGAGGACCTCACCATCCTGAGGGGCGTGGATATCCTCAGCAACAACGCTTCCCAGCGGTTCACCATCAACGGGCATGTGGACGTGGGTACGGCATCCGCAACAGCAACCACCGCGGTCACCATCGCCAATGCGCGCATCCTGAACGGCATTTACTGGGGCAACAGCACGCTGATCTCCCGTTTGCGCCTGATCGAATGCACGGTGACCGGCTCCCTTTCGAGCCAGCACGGGTACGGCCGCCTGGAGTGCTTCCGCGATACGATCGATGCGATGAACATGCGCAACGGAATGGTGGCCGGATGCCGGATCACCTCCCTACTGCTGGACGAACGTTTAACGGATGGCGAAACCCCGATCGCCACGGTCGTTGGTTCGGAGATCGGCGATGATCCCCAAGCCCAAGCGCTGGAGTTCCGATCGAACGGTTGGGCCACGGTGCAGAACTGCATCATCAGGGGGCTCATCCGGCTCGACGATCCGTCCAACCCGGCGGCCAACGACCTCACCTTGCTGAACAACACCATCATCCGCACTTCGGCGACACCTGCCACCGTGATCTTCGAAAGTGTGGACCTGGAGGTCGCGTTGGACGTGGTGATCCGCAACAACCTGATCGCCGGGTCCGGCTCCATCGGCCCAATGCCCACGGGGGCCATCGTGGACTATAACCTGGTGGTGCCGCTTGCTCAGGTGAATGTCTCGAACGGCCAGCCCCAATTGCCTTCCGCCGCGGTGGACGGTGGTGATCCGAACGCCATCCACACCGACCTCGACCTGTCACGGAATGACATTGGATGCTACGGCGGCAGCCTCAGCTTCGCACAGTTCAACAGCGCGCTGCCCACCACGGCCATCGTTGCCATGGTGGAGGTGGAACGCCGGGTGGTGCAGGGCAGCGGGCTCAACATCGTCGGCTACGGATACGATCGCTGACCATGTGCGGGCGCATCGTCTTCCTCTGCGCGTGGCTGCTATCGGTGGGCGGCACCGCCCACGCGCAAACGCTCCAGCAGGCGGAGTATTTCTGGGATACCGACCCGGGCGCCGGGCTGGCCACGCCGATGAGCGCCTCCGATGGGAACTTGAGCGCGGCGTTCGAGCAGGTGTCCGCCAATACCATTGTCGCTGCGGGCGGCCTTCATGTCCTGAACATCCGCATGAAAGGTGCGGATGGCACCTGGGGACCCGTGTTCCGTACCGTGGTGGACGTGGTGACGAAGCGCACGGTGCAGTTGACCATGGCCGAGTATTTCTGGGACACCGAGCCCGGCCCAGGCAATGGCATCGCCATGCTCGCGCTCGACGGCAACTTCAGCAGCGCCTTCGAGCAGGCCAGTGCCTCAGCCACCCCGCCGCCCGCCGGCCTGCATACCCTGAGCTTGCGCGTGAAGGGGGACGACGGAACATGGGGACCCGTGTTCAGGACCATCGTGGACGTAGTGGGTACACGACAGGTGAAGCTCACCATCGCGGAGTACTTCTGGGACCAGGATCCCGGCGCGGGCAATGGGACCCTGCTGATGGCCGTGGACGGCAACTACAGCAATGCGTTCGAGCAGTTGAGCGCGAGTGCCGGCACCTCCGGCCTGTACGTTGGGCCGCACGTCCTGAACATCCGTGCCAAGGGCTTGAACAATGTGTGGGGGCCTGTGTTCCGCACCGTGGTGCAGGTGGACCCACAACCGCCGGTCACCTTCACCTTCGACCTGCGCGTGGCCTTGCAGGGGTGCATGGGCAGCACGTTGATGAACAATACACTGCGCAACAGCGGGCTTGTCCCACTGGTGGAACCCTACACCGGGCTGGGCTATGACCTTGGCCCGGAGGCCGGTGCCAGCACGACCAGTGGTGTGTTGGGCGTCACCTTTCCGCCGGGCGCCTCCGTGGTGGATTGGATCCTTGTTGAATTCCGTCCAACGCTCGCGCCCTGGCAGGTGACCACCCGCATACCCCTGTTGGTGCGCAGGGGAGGCACGGTATCCCTCGCCGATGGAACATACCCGTTCCAGCTCGCATTGCCCGCTGGCTCGTATCACGTGGTGGTGCGCCATCGCAATCACCTCCCCGTGTCAGCCGCCACACCCGTCACGTTGTCCACCAATGGGCAAACGGTCGCGATGGATCTGACCTCGGCGGCAGCGCAGGCCTATGGCTCGGAGGCACAAGTGCTGGTCGGTTCGCTGTACTGCATGTGGGCGGGAGATGTGAACGGTGACGGTTCCATCAAGTACACCGGCAGCGGGAACGACCGCGACCCGATCCTGGTAAGCGTGGGAAGCGCCACCCCGAACAACCTGGTGAACAATGTGTACAGCACGCGCGACGTGAACATGAACGGCCAGGTGAACTACACCGGCAGCGGGAACGACCGAGACCCCATCCTGGTGAACGTGGGCAGCACCACACCGAACAACGTCCGCAACGCACATCTGCCCTGAGCGAAGTCCATTCGCGGCAGGCGACCAGGGAGGCCGGACCGAATTCAGGCCACCCTTTTCAATGACCAGGCGCTGGCCGGCGCGTTGACGATGACGAGCGTGCCGATCGGGAAGGCCTGAGCTGCGGTGCGCCCGTCACGATCGTGTGCAGGCTACGCCCGTTCCACGAAGAACATCTCCATCGCCCCCTTGCCCTTGGCCTGCACCTTGCCGCGGGGGGTGAAGGTGAATGCTGGCGTTGTCACTTGTTGGTTGTCGGTTGTACGGCTGCCGTCACCCGGACCGCCAGCAGACAACTGCGGACCTGCAACCAACCGGTACGTCGCTTCACTGATGTTCACCTTGCCCACCTCACCGGACGATTCCATGCGGCTCGCCGTGTTCACCGTGTCGCCCCAGATGTCGTACTGGAACTTCTTCACCCCCACGATGCCCGCCACCACCGGGCCGCTGTGCACGCCGATGCGCACTTCGAAGTAGGGCTTGCCCGCCGCGATCTTCCGCTGCTTGCCCTCCTCGATGAAGTCGCGCATCTCCAGGGCGGCCTTGATGGTGTCCACCGCGTGGGTGGCGTTCGCCACCGGCAGACCACCGGCGGCCATGTAGGCATCGCCGATGGTCTTGATCTTCTCGATCCCGTACTTCTCCGTGATCCTGTCGAAGGCGCTGAAGCACTCGTTCAGGTCGCGCACCAGCTCGCGCGGCGTCAGGTTCTCGCTGAGCGAGGTGAAGCCCTTGAAGTCCGTGAAGAGCACGGTGACCTGATCGATCTGTACGGCCTGCGCCTCCCCCTTTTGCTTCAGCTCCTCGGCCACCTCCTCCGGCAGGATGTTCAACAACAGGGCCTCGCTGCGTGCCTTCTCCCGGCTGATGCGATTGCGCTGGGTGAAGAACACGATGGCAAAGAGCGCCACCAGGGCGAAGCCGCCCACGAAGCCGTTGCGGATCACCTTCTGCTTCTGGATCTCCTTGTTCTTCACCGCGGCTTCGGCGGCGAAGGAGAGGCTGTCGCTCAAGGCGCGTCGGTCGTTCGCGTGCTGGTACTCGGACCGCAGGAGCGCGCGTTGCTCATCCGCGGTCTTCGTACTGTCGCGCAAGGCCAGCAGATCCGCGGCCATGCGGTGTGCCATGCGGAGATCCCCCGTCTCTGCATAGCGTGCCTGAAGGAAGAGCAGGAGCTTGTCCATGTTCTCGGGGTCCGGAACACTGCGCGCCCAAGCCAGCGCCTGCTCGGCCATGGTGATGGCCTTGCGGATGTCATTGCGATGGTACCACCATTCGGCCATCGCATGGCCGGCCGCAGCCTGCTGCTGCACGTCCTGATGTGCAACGGCCGAGCGCATGGCCTGCTCGAACAGGACCATCGCCGTATCGGTGCGTCCGGCCTCCTGGTGGGCCACACCGAGGTTCACGAGCAATTGGCCGTACTCCCGCGTTCCTTCCTGGCCGTGTAGCAGTGTCACGGCCTGCTGCCAGAGCTCCACGGCCGCAGGCTTCCTTCCTTCCTCGTGCAGCAGGGCACCCAGGTTCATGAGCGCCGTCGCACGCCAGGACCGTTCGCCGTTGCGCTCCAATCGACCGATCGCCTCACGGTACAAGGCTTCGGCCTTCGTGTTGTCGCCAAGCCGCTTGTACATCAGGGCCAGGTTCGACATCACCTGGGCGGACATCACTTCCTGGCCCAGGGTGTCCAGTGCGCGCACAGTGCGGTCATACCACGTGATGGCCACCATGTACCGACCAAGCGACTCGTTGATCAATGCGATGTTGTTCATGATGGCGGTGGCCAGGTCGTTCCGGCCGGCCTGCTGGGCCAGCTTCAGCGCCTCCTCAAGGTCGAACAAGCCCTCGTCCGCGCGGCCCATGGACAGGCGGACACTGCCCCGATTGCCCATGGCCGATGCGGCCAACGCCGGGTCACCGGCGCTCGTGGAAAGGACCAGCACCCGGTCGTAGATCGCCAGTGCACTGTCCGAATGACCCAGTTCCTTGTGCGCGTTGCCCACCAGGTTGATCGCCGAGCGGTGCGCACGTTCCATCCCTGATCGGCGGGTGAAGCGCTCCAGCGCACGGGCGTAGTGCAGGGAGCTGTCGGGAAGCACGTACAGGTACGCCTGGCAGAGATCGAACCCGGCACTGTACCGTGCACTGTCCGGCAGCACGGGGTCCGCCCATGCGCTGCGCAGGCTGTCGATGTTCTGCGCGTTCGCCGCCCAAGGGACCAGCAACGAGAGCGACCACGTCCAGCGCATCCTCATCGGCGGTCCAGAGCGTCCAACCGTTCGCGCAACCGTTCGATCAGTTCGCGTTGCTCTTCGATCAAGGCCTGCTGCTCCTGCACGGCCTTCACCAACGGCACAACGAACTCGGCGTACCGCAGGCCGAGCATGCGGTCGCTGTCGGTCACCTTGTCCACCCCACTGAAATCATAGCCGACCGCCCTCGCCGCCGAGTCCACTTCCTGGGCGATGAAACCGGTGTAGCGGATGGCCTCCTTCTCCCGCCGCGCCTGTAGGATCTCCTCCGGTCGCTCGCGCGGGATGGGATGTCCGAGGGAGTCCTCGGTGGTGTCCTCCCCAAGGTCCTTCACGATGCGGGCGACATCCACATGGTAGGTGACCGGTCGAAGTTTCAGGATGAAATCAAGACCGCGCACATCCTCGCGCACATCGCGCTTGTAGCGCGCATCGCTGGGCAGCGTGGTCCAGCCGGCATACCCGCCGATGCTCGTGACAGCGTTGTTGCCCAGCCGCACGCGGTTGCTCCCGTCGAGCACGGTGCCGTAGCCGAGCGCGGTCGCATTGGTGTAGCCCGCTGCGTTCTGAACGATGGCCGCCCCCACCAAGGTGCTGTTGGTCGCCCCTGCCAGACCTGCCTGGAACCCGATGGCCGTGTTGTAGTTCTGGTTCGTGATGCCGATGCCGGCCTGGTAGCCGACGGCGGTGTTGTAGTCTCCCGTTACCGTTGCATTGACACCGATGGCCTGGAAGCCGACAGCCGTGTTGTTCACCCCTACGGTGTTGTTCCATAGCGCGAATGCCCCGACAGCGGTGTTGTCGACCCCTGTTGAATTGTCCTCGAGCGCTTCAGCACCAACAGCGACGTTGTAGATGCCCGATGTGTTGGCATAGAGTGCGGTCTGACCCACGGCGGTGTTCCCGTTGGCCACGTTCGTGTATAGCGCACTGCTGCCAACGGCCGTGTTCCCGGTGCCCAGCACATTCACCCGCAGCGCGTCACTTCCCACGGCCGTGTTGTCCGCACCAACTCCATTGAAGAGCATGGCTTCGGAACCGACGGCCGTGTTGTCGCTTCCCACGGTGACGTTCATGGCACGGAAGCCCACGGCGGTGTTGTTGCTGGTGCTGAGGTTCAGGTTCAAGGCCTGGCTGCCTACGGCGGTGTTCTGGCCGCCCGTGGTGTTGGTGGCCAGCGCCTGGCTGCCCAGGGCGGTGTTGTTGTTCGCCGTGGTATTGGCCGTGAGCGCGTTCTTGCCAACGGCCGTGTTGTTGGTGCCCGTGTTCACCAGCAGGGCGCGGTGGCCCCAGGACGTGGTGGTACCGGACGGTGTGAGGAAACCGCTGCGCTCATTGTCCACCCGCACCTCCAACTGGTTGTTGTCCGTGGTGCCCAGGAAGTTGGTGCCGAGCGTCATGCCCGCATTGCCAGTGGTGCTCCAGCCACCACCCGCATTGATCAAGCTGGTCCACGCTGTACCATTGAAGTACCAGAAGCCGTCCGTGGTGGTGTCATAGACCAGCAGACCGGTCGCGGGTGCTGCAATGGCGGTCCTCTCGGCCGAGGTGACCCGGGGGATGAGCACACCGCGCTTCGTGCCGGTGATCGCGCTGCCATCGATATCCAGCAACGCGCTGGGGTGTGGCGCGGAACCATCCACGTTGATGCCGATGTTCTGGGCACGGGCGGTCGCCATCCAGGCGCACACGCACAGCGCGGTGATCGCGACCTCGCGGCTCATCCCCCAAAGCACCGCGGAACAGCGGCGCCGGGCAATAACCCGCACGTGTTAACGCCCTTCCAGCTGCGCGATACGCTTCTCCAGCCGTTCGATGATGGCCTGCTGCTCCTGCACAGCCTTCACCAACGGCACAACGAACTCGGCGTAGCGCAAGCCGTACAGGCCGTCGGCGCTCGCCGGTCGGTCAACGCCACTGAAGTCATAGCCCAGTGATCGGCTGGCGGCCTCCACTTCCTGTGCGATGAAACCGGTGTAGCGGATGCGCGACTGCTCATCGCGCGCTTGGACATCGAGCGGGTCGGTCTTGTGGATCTCCGCGCCGGTGCTGTCGTAGCGCACGTCCTCCTTCAACTGCGCGGCCAAGCCGTGGGCATCCACGTTGTAGGTGACGGGTCGCAGTTTCAGGATCAGGTCCAAGCCATGCACATCCTCGCGCACAGCGGTCTTGAAACGGCCATCGCTGTATGTGGTGAAGTTGACTTGCCCCTTGATGCTGGTGATACTGGTGTTGCCCACATGGATGCGGTTGCTGGCGTCGGGGTGCGCATTGTACCCCAAGGCCATGGCATTGGTGAAATTGCCTGCGGGATAGGCCAGATAGCCCAGGCTGGTGCAGTTGGTGGTGGACACGTTGTTACCGGCGTCGTTCCCCACGGCAGTATTGCCGCTTTGTGAAGTGATCGTGCCCAAGGCATATCTGCCCATAGCCGTGTTGAAGGATCCAGAGGTGAGGTCTTCCATGGCACGGTGGCCGACGCCGGTGTTGAACTCCCCACTATATACCGACTCAAGCGTATATGCACCGACGGCAACGTTCGCCGACGAATTGTTTCCTGCGAGGTTGGCGTTCCCGCGCAATGCTTGATATCCTATTGCCACGTTGTAGTTTCCGGAGTCACTTTGGTAAAGCGTCTCGAATCCGAGCGCGACATTACCGGTCCCCTTGCTTGAGTTCCACATTGCTCTGGCGCCAACCGCCGTGTTCGCCGTAGCATTGCTATTATCCAAGGCATTCGCCCCACAGGCCGTGTTGTCATTCCCAGCACGGTTGGAACTGAGCGCGTGGTGTCCTACCGCGGTGTTGAACTCTCCCGTGGTATTGAGTGCAAGGGCGAGACTTCCAACTGCGACGGAGAATGATTGTCCTGCGCAGTCTCTCAACGCGGCAAAGCCGAACGCGGTACTCACATTGTCCAGCCCTGATGCAAGCGCATCGGTGCCCAATCCAGTGGACCATTCTGAAACGATCCCAGCGTGTTGATTGTTGACTTTGAAGCGCAACGGCATGTCATCCGTTGTTCCGATGAAGTGCGTTGCCGTATCCGTGCCCGCATTCCCTTGCAACCCCCACGCATTCAATGCACCATCCGCACCAGCAGGCCCTTGAGGTCCCGCTGCCCCTTGCGGACCTGTGGCACCCATGGGTCCTGGTGGTCCTTGCGCACCGGTGGCTCCGGTCGCCCCTGTTGCACCAGCTGGACCGGTCGCCCCTTGTGGCCCGGTAGCACCCACGGGACCTTGCGGGCCTGCGGGACCGGCCGGTCCTTGTGGGCCGGGCGTGTTGCTCGTTTCAGCATGCAGCGCATATGGCACACTGAGCAGTTGGGTCGTGCTGATGGTGACGCCGTTCACACGGGTGCGTGCGAACCAAGGACCATCGCTCCAGTCGACGGCGGCCCACGAACCGTTCACGGGCGTGCCCTGCCCGAAGGCGAGGTTCACCAAGCCGAAGTTGTTCGTGGTGGCGGTATGCTCTTCGCTATAGACCACCGGTCCGTTGATCGCGCCCTGCAGCAGCGACAGTTCGATGGCGGCAGGGACGTTCGCTTGCACCACACCACTGCCATCGCGCACGATGGCCTGGTAGCTGAAGCTCTGCGGCGCTTGGGCGCAAAGGACCGTACAGGTCACCAGCGCGCACATCAAGAAGGCGGTTCGCTTGCTCATTGGGACACGATGAACGGGATGGTCTGTAGTTCAGTGTTGCTCCCATCGAAGACCCGTAACCGATACGCTCCACTGGCCAGATGATCGACGGCCCAAGCATTCGTCGAAGCGTTGATCGGCCATGTGTCGACGTGTTGACCGAGTGCGTTCAGCACGACCGCATGATGGGCCTCGGAAGAGGTGGTGCTGAGCTGCAGCAGGCCGCGCGTGGGATTGGGATAGAGCTGCCAGTCCGCGATGGATGTGATCGGCACGACGGCCGTGCTGAAGTCGGACGGGGGTTGATGGAAACCTTGTGTGGCGACCACGTTGGCGGCTGTGCCCGTTGCGACCACGGGCTCACCGATGGTCCATGCGACGCGCAGGCCACCGGACACCCCCTCGCCACCTGCTGCAGCGGTGACCTGCTGGGCGTGCGACCGGACCGGTAGCAGAAGTGCGATGACAAGGGTCATGGTCACCCTGCTCACGACCTCCACCACACGAATGCAAGGCATGCTCAATGCTTGATGACGGTGGCGGAATGAACGCCCTGTGAGCGCACCAGCACGGTGTATGCTCCGGGCGCCAGCGCGAACAGATCAAGGTGCACCAGTTGTTGGCCCGCGCAGGGTCCGCTCAGCAACCGGTCCAACACGCAGCGTCCGGAACTCTCGATCACCTGCAAGCGCACCGCGCCGCTGGAGCATGGGAAGGTCAGCTGGACATCACCCGTGGTGAACGAGGGCCAAAGCGAGAATGGCGCCCTGGCGGGCACAGGTTCGGCTTGGCCGGTGTTCACCGGACCCGCATACTTCACCATGGCGATGTGGAACAGGCCGTCGACCTCCGCACGGCCGATGCCCAGGACAGAACCATCGCTGCAGATGACCAGGTGATTGCAGGTCTCGTCCCCGCCGGCCTCATCATAGTCCGGGGCCTGGAACCCCTCGTTGTAAGAGAGGTCTGAACCCAGGTCTTCCAGTTGCTCCACGTGCCAGTCCTCCGCACCGGCCGCCGGGGGAACGTTCCCACCGACGAAGATCCTCCCATCATCCGTTACAGCGAGGGCGTTGTACGCATCCTCCCCGATCTCTGTATCCTGACCTAACGCGTCCAACACGCCCCCCTCCAGATCGAACAACCAGGCTCTCCGTTCCTGGGTACCCCCGCCGATACGACGCACACCGGCCACGACCATGCGGTCCTCTCCCAGCATTGAAATGGCACGCCCAGAGAGCTCATCGTCCTCATCGGGCAGCTACGACGCACACCGACCATGCGGTCCTCTCCCAGCATTGAAATGGCACGCCCAGAGAGCGCATCGTCCTCATCGGGCAGCAGGGTCACGCCATTGCTATTGCCAAAGGTGGATGAGTAGCCGCCACCGGGATCCACATAGCCTAATAGCAGCGAGGAGTAACCCGAGAAGGCGAACGCGTCACCGCAGAAATAAATGTTCCCGTTGCTCGCGAGGGTGGCCGCGAGCAGTCTGCCTGCTGTCGCCTCGCTGAGCGTGAACAGGATCGATCCGTCGCCACCGAAGGAGGGGTCGAGGCCACCGTTCTCCAGATAACGCTCGATCACCACCTGGGTCTCCTCCTCCGTGGGGCCGGTATAGCCGCACAACACCAGCTTTCCGTCAGGCTGCACCAGTACTTCGCGGCACTCCTCGTGCACCGCCGTGCTGTTGATGTCGCGTTGGATCAGGCCCGTACCGTTGAAGGTCGCATCCAGCGATCCATCCGCCAGGAAGCGGGCGATGAACATGTTGCGCTCGGTGCCGAACTGGTCGTCATGCATATAGCCCCCCACCACGTAACGGCCCTGCGCATCGATCACCATGGAGCGGGCGAACTCCTCCGTCGGTGAAAGATCGTGCACCACCACCCCATTGTTGCCGAAGGTCATGTCCGGAGCTCCATCCGCCAGGAAGCGCAGGAGCACGGTACGCGAGCCGTCCACGTCCACTGAGCGGCCCACCACAACGATGCGTCCATCCGCTTGTTCGGCCCCTGTGACCGCTTGATCGGTGCCCGCGTTCCCTAAGGTGGGCACGAGCAATTTGCCATTGTCGCCGAAGGTGGCGTCCCATGCGCCAGTCTGGGCATGGATCGGCAACACCGCAAGTACCAGGATGTGGATGCAGAACGAACGAGGCATGGTGCGAGGTTCTGGCTTGCGAAGCACGCTTCGGGACAAGCGCAGGACAATAACCCGAGCGTGTTAACGTGCCGGCATGCGGAGGAACTGGAAGGCCGCCCGGTATGGGGCGGCCTTCCAGGGCTTCATTCATCGGCAGGGGCGCATGCATGCCACCATCCGTCAGATCATTGCTTCACCACCTTCACCGTTGAGTAGTGTCCAGCGTTTCCGACCCGAAGGCTGTACGTACCGATCGCGAGATCGTCAAGGGTGATGTCCAACCGACCTCCTTGGCCGAGCGGTTGCGACCAGCGACGGACCGTTCGACCAGCCGGATCGCTCAGAAGAAGATCCACCACCGTGCTCGCCCCGTTCGAAAGCGTCAGGGTCGTCCGTTCGGATACCGGATTCGGAGCAACGCTCAATGTACCGTACGTTGATCGCTCCTCGATCGCGGAAGAGATATCATTCCGGTATTTGATGAGAACGATGTGGTTGAGCCCGGCGACCTCGGCATACCCGATGCCCAGTACGGAACTATCATTGGTGAAGGCCAGGTCGAAACAGGTCTCCTCGCCGCCATCCTCGTCATAGTCCGTCGTGACGAATGTTCCATCACCGTTGAGCTCCGCATCCCAGCGTTGGACGTTCCAATTCCGCGAGTCGGGTCCGTCGGCCACGTTGCCGCCGCCAAGGATGGCACCATTGTTCTGGACCAACAGACAGTTCCAGGCATCCGCGCCTTCCGCACTGTTCTGGAATGCATCCGTCAACTCCAGGCCGTTGGGATCGAACTGGTGGATGATCCGCCCCTGGCTTCCGCCCGTCGGTCGCTTCACCCCGGCGACGACCATGTTGCCGTCAGGCTGCAGCGCTATGCTGCGGGCAATGAGGTCAGCACCCTCCTCCGATATCCATGAATGGCCACTGGCGTTCCCAAAATCGGTGGGAATGTTGCCGGCGGCATCGAGATGCCCGAGGAGCAGGGACAAATCGCTCTCGCCCGTACGTGTGGCCAGACCGCAGAAATAGATGTCGCCCGCATCGCCGAGCACAGCACTACGCAGCTCCTCACCCGAAGCGTCGCCGATGGAAACAAGCACCGAGCCGTCCCCTCCGAACGTGGGATCCAGGTCGCCATTGTCCAAGTATCGCTCCAGCACGACCTCGGTAAGTCCGGTGGCCGCGCCGCTGAAACCACACAGAACGATCCGGCCATCGGGCTGCACCAGCACTTCGTAGGCCTCCTCCGCGTCCGGGGTGCTGTGGATGTCGCGCACCAGGATGCCGGTACCATTGAAGGAAGGGTCCAGCGAACCGTCCGCAAGGAAGCGCGCCACGAACATATCACTGTTGTTCTCGGCCGCATCGGAGAATAAATGGCCGCCTACGACCAGCCGGCCTTGCCCATCGAGCTCCGCCGAACGGATGAACTCGCTGCCGGCGGCCAGATCGTGCTGTACCACACCATCGGTACCGTAGGCGAGGTCGGACGACCCATCGGGGTTGAGCCGCAGCAGCACGGTGTTGTAATGGTCGCCGTCACTGCTGCGCCCGGCCACAAGTATCCGGTCATCCGGCAGCACCACGGCGGTCACGGTCTGATCGTCGTTGCCCCCGCCCAAGGACGGTACCAGGACCTTTCCATTGTCGCCGAACGAAGTATCCCAGCTGCCGGGCTGTGCGAGGGCGCCGAGCCCAAGGAAAGCCATCGTCGAAAGTGCAATGCTTCTCATGGTCTGTCGTGTTTTACCCCGGCAAAACACGACCAGCAATGAAGGTGCGGCAATAACCCGTGCGGGTTAGGCTCACGTCCCGGGATACACCTTCCGGATCGCCTCCATGCGGCCGCTCACCTGCAGCTTGCTGTAGATGCGGCGCACGTGCACGCGGACCGTCTCGGTGCTCAGATTTAGCTTGTCGGCGATCTCCTTGTACTGCAGACCAGCGGCCAGCCCATCGAGCACCTGCTTCTCCCGTTCGCTCAGCTTGTCGTCGTTGATGCGCTGCTGGGTCTCCTTCTGGAAACTGTTCACCACCAACCTGGCGATGGCGCTGTTCATGGGTGAGCCACCCCGGTGGATGTCGCGGACGGCCTCGAGCAGCTCCTCGGCCGGGGTGCTCTTCAGCAGGTAGCCGGTGGCCCCTGAGCACAAGGCCTCGAAGATGTACGCCGGGTTCTCGAAGATGGTGAGCATCAGGTACTGCACCTCCGGCTTCAGGCGCTTCGCCTCCCGTACGGTGTCGATGCCGTTCCGCCCCTCCATGTTGATGTCCATCAGCACCACGTGCAGCTCCAGCTCGGGCAGCTTGTCCAGGTACGCATCACCGCTCTCGAAGACGCGCACCACCTGCATGTCCCCGGCCCGTTCGATGCGCCGGCGGATGAGCGCACGCAGCTCATCGTCGTCCTCCACGATGGCGATGCGGATGGGGGATGCGGCCATGCGACCGCAAAATACGCGGTCCCCCGGCTTCAGGGGAGCTCCATCCGCAGGTGGATGCGCGTGCCCCGGCCATCGCCGCTTTCCACCGTGAGGCGGGCCCCGCAGCGTTCCGCACGGTGCCGCATGTTCTCCAGGCCGTGCCCCTCCACCTTGTCCGCCCCGATGCCCGAACCGTTGTCCTTCACGTCGAACGCGAGCGTGGTCGGGCTCGTGTGGAAGCGCACCTCGATCCGCGCGGCCCGGGCATACTTGATCGCGTTGTTCAGCGCTTCGCGGAAGATCAGGTAGATGTCGCGCTTCACCGCCGGGTCCAGCGTGCGATCCGCGCCTTCGTGCGCGCAGTCGATGCTGTGCTCCACCTTGCCCCACTTGAGCATGCGCTCGGCATGGGCGCGCACGCGCTCGGTGAGCCCCGCCAGCGAATCGTGGTGCGGATCGATGGACCAGACGATGTCGCCCAGGGAGCGGTTGGCCTCCCCGGCGATGCGCTCGATGTCGTCGGCCAGGGCGGGCACGGCCCGCACGTCGCTCTGCGCGAGCTCCCTGGCCTCGGTGCTCAGCAGCACGAGCTTGGTGAGGTCGCTGCCGAGCTGGTCGTGCACATCGCGCGCGATGCGCGTGCGTACTTCGGAGGCCTCGCGCGCCCGCTCGCTCTCCAACAGCCGGGCCTGCGCCTCCAGGATGGCCGCGTTCTTCTCCGCGAGCGCACGACGGCTGCGGCGTGCGTTGCGCAGGAGCAGGAAGAGGAGCGCCCCCACCACGGCCACCACGCCGAAGCCCGCGGCCAGAAACAGGTTACGCCGGCGGTGGGCCGCGAGCTCGCTTTCCTGCGCGGCGTTCGTGGCGGACAGCTCCTCCAGTTCGGCATCCTTGCGTTCCGAGGCGAAGCGGACGTTCAAGGCGTTCAGGTCCTTGATGCGCTCCAGGTCCAGCAGGCTGTCCTTGGCGGTGAGGTAGAGCCGAAGGGAGGCCAGGGCCTCCGTCGTGTTGCCGTTCGCCTGATGCACTTCGTGCTGCGCGAACAGGGCATCGCGCCAGGTCTCCAGCCAGCCTTCGCGGGTAGCGAGGGCGATGAGGGTGTCCAGGTCGCCAAGGGCGGCACGGCGATCGGCCGCATCGCCATGCGCCAGGATCCGCGCGTGCTCCACCCGCAGCCACGCCCGATCGATGCGCAGCCCGGGATGTTGGGCGAGCGCGAGGCCCTCCCCGATGTAGGCCCGGGCCTGACCGAAGCGCCCCAGCCGACGGCACACCTTGCCCAGGTCCAGCAGGATGGCCGCCTCCTCAACGCGCTCGCCCTGCACCATGGTGACCGCCTGCGGGCCGCGCATCAGCTCCAGCGCCCGCTGCAGGGACCGCAATGCGGTATCCAGCCTGCCCAGCTCCAGGAGGCAGGCACCATAGGTGCCCAGCAGCGTCGCCTTGACGTGCGCCTGTTCGACCCCCTCCAGAAGGTCGAGCGCCTCCTTCAAATGCGCCAGCGCCGAGGCGCGATCCCCGAAGTCGATGTGGAGCTCCGCGAGCTCCCGGCCGGTCTCCACGATCATGGCGTTCGACCGCAGCATCTTGGACAGCGCGTGTGCGCGAAGGGCGTCCCGCAGGGCCAGGTCCTGATCGGCCAGTTCGTTCGCGGCGAAGGCGCGCATGCGGCAGGCCGCGCGCTCGTGCAGGAGCGCGCCGGTGCGCTGGATGAGCGCTTCCGCAACGGCGCAATGGTGCAGGGTGCGCATGAACGCCTCGGTGGTGATGGCCTCCATGGCACTGTCCAGCTGCAGCTGGATGAGCAGGAAGGTGTCGCGCGAGGCGGTGATGACCTCCGCGATGCGATCGCTGGCGCGTTGCACCGTTTCCGGGTCGGCCGATCCACCATACTTGGTAACGCCCAGTGCCCAGTAGAGGCCCGTGGCCGAACGGTGGCGTTCGAACGCTTCGAGCGCCTTGGCGTAGTGCACAAGCGCCACGCTGTCCTCGCCTGCATCCTCGCAACGGTCGATGTACAGGCACCAATGCGCGTAACCCAGGTCCTCCTGCGGTCCATGCTGGGTGAGCAGCCGCAGGGCCCGTTCCAGTTCCGCCGCCTCACCGCCATAATATCCGCTCGTCTGCCTGGCCGCCACCCGGCGCGTGATCGCACTGCCCAGCAACGAAGGGTCGTTGAGGCGCTCGGCCAGCGCGATCGCCTCCTGCGCCGCCTCCATCGCGCTCACCGGGTCCGTATCGCGCTGGTACCATGCCAGGCGTTCCAGCTTGCGCGCCCGGTCGGCATCGCTCAAACGCGCATTCGCCAGTTCGCGCTGGAGCCTGCCGATGTTGACGGCCTGCGCCAACGCCCCGTGCCAGGGCGCAAGCAGCAGCAGGAGGACAAGGGCACGGCCGGTCATGCTGCGAAGGTGCGTGGTGCGCGTGGCACCGGCAATCACCCATGCGGGTGAAGCGACCGGATCAACCCGAACGGGTTATGGCGCACCACCGTCCCGACAGGAAGCTTTGCCGTTGATCAATGCTCCACAGCCGATGAACCGGACATGCACCCTTCTGCTCTGCATCGCGACCGCGCAGCTCGCATCCGCACAGCAATACCCGCTCGACAGTCTTTGCTGGGGACTTACCGGCAGCGGCATCGCGATCCTGGAGGACACCGTGCACGACCGGATCTTCGTGGGGGGTGACTTCGTACAGGTGCGCGACCCGCGGGAGCTTGAGAACTGCGTGGAGTTCAACGCGACCAGCGGGCTCGTGGTGCGGCAGTCGCCGAACCCGGACGGGGCGGTGCGGTGCGCGCTGCCCGATGGCGCCGGGGGCTGGTACATCGGCGGTGACTTCAGCGTGGTCGGCGGCCTGCCACGCGCCCGCCTCGCCCACGTCCTGCCGGACGGCTCTGTGGCGGCATGGGCCCCGGTGGTGGTGGGTTCGGTGCGCACCATGCTCATCAAAGGCGACACCCTGTACTTCGGTGGCGGCCTCACCACCGTGAACGGTGCGGCACGGACCAACCTGGCGGCCGTGCGCCGCTCCACCGGCACCAATGTGGCATGGACCCAGGCCACGGCGAACGACACGGTGCGGTGCATGGCCCTGAACAGCGGCCGGCTCTACGTGGGTGGCGACTTCACGCAGGTGAACGGATCGGCGCGATCGCGCATCGCTTCCTTCACCGTAAGCAACCACGCGCTCACCACCTGGGCACCCACCGTGGACGACAAGGTGCGCTGTGCCATCGCAACCGCATCTGCCGTGTACATCTGCGGCGACCTCACCACGGTGAACGGCATCGCGCGCGGTGGCGCCGCATCGTTGAACCCGACGGGCAACTTCGTGCTGAACTGGAACCCGAACACGAACGGAACGGTGAACTGCATGGCCCTCTCCGGGTCGTCCATCCTGCTCGGGGGCACGTTCACGCAGGTGAACGGTTCCACGCGCAACCGCATCGCCATTGTTTCGGCCGGCACCATAGCGTCGCTGTCAACGTGGACCAAGGACCTCGACGGTGCTGTGGAAGGCATCGCCGTGCTGAACGATGTGGTCTATGCGACCGGCGCGTTCGAGCGTGTGGATGCCGTATTCCGCCACCGCTTGGTGGCGTTGGGGCTGCCGGGCACCGCCGCGCCGGCCATCGGCGATTGGCGCGCGAGCGTTCACGGCGAGGCCGCATGGTGCATCGCGGCGCAGGGGTCGGGCATTTTCGTCGGCGGTGCGTTCTCCCGTTGCGGACTGTCGCGCCGGAGCATCGCCGCTTATGATCAAACCACCGGACTTCCCTTGCCCTGGGACCCGGGGGTGAACGGCGAGGTGCGCTCGCTGGCCCAGGGCGCTGACGGTACTGTGTACGCCGCCGGGTCGTTCACTTCAGTGGGGGGCGTTGCGCGTGCGAACATGGTGGCCCTCGACCCCCTCACCGGTGCGGTGCTTTCGTGGAGCGGCGGCGCCACCCTGGGCGATGTGAACGCCATCGTTGTGAGCGGCGATACCCTGGTGGCCTGTGGCACCTTCGCCTTCCTGGGCGGAACGCCCCGCCTGGGCCTCGGAGCGTTGTCGCGCACCACCGCGGCGGTGCTTCCATGGAACCTGCCGGTGGCGCCCGGCGACGAGCCGAAGAAGCTGTTGCTCCGCCGGGATACGCTGTACGTGTGCGGCCACATCACCGCCGTTGGCAGTACGGGGCGCAACGCAGTGGCGGCCATCCGCCTCTCCACCGGTACCGTGCTCCCGTTCGCCGCCGATTGTGCAGCAGGAAGTTCGGCGCAGCAGATGGCCTTGGACGGTGACCGGCTCTGGGTGGGCCGCGTTGATGGCATCTGGGGAGGTGAGAACATACTCTCGTGGGACCTTCTTGTGCTGAACGCGTACACCGGCGCCATTCTGCCTCGCCAACCCATGGAAGGGAACGCCCTGGCCGTGCGTGGCAACAAGGTCTTCAGCGGCCAGGCCTACCTCGCCGCCCGGGATGCCGCAACAGGCTGGCTCACCGGGAGCAGCCTCGGGCAGAGCTGCGGGGGTGCGTTGCTGTTCTCGGAAAGCGGCGACCTGCTTTGTGCAGGCGTGGCGGATAATATCCCCTCCAACAAGGGTTTCTTCCGTGTGCGCATCGATCCGAGCATCTCCATCCGCGTCATGCTCGATGGACCCTTCAGCACCGGCACCATGACCCCCACCCTGAACGATCTCGGCCTGTTGCCGACCACCGAGCCTTACACGTCCCTGGGCTACATGCATACGGGCGGTGGTGGCGGCGAGGTCGCTGGTTCCGCGCTCAACTTCCCGTCGAGCGGCATCATCGACTGGATCGTCGTCGAATACCGGGATGCGGTGGACCCGTCCATCGTGGTCGCTTCCGCGAGCCGATTGCTCTACTCCAACGGCCGCGTGGAACGGGCGGGGGGTATCAGCATCCCGACCTTCGCCGCCGATCCCAACGGCCAGTACCACGTGGCCGTGCGCCACCGCAACCACCTGGGCGTGATGACCGCACAACCGGTGGACTTCTCCACCAGCCCCTTCATCGACTTCACGGCGCAGAGCACGGCGGTATTCGGCACTGATACCCGGAAGAACAACAGCGGTACCCTGTGCCTGTGGGCCGGTGATGTGAACTTCGACGGAACGATCAAGTACACCGGAAGCAACAACGACCGCGACCCCATCCTGGTGAGCATCGGGGGCACCACGCCGAACAGTGTCTTGAGCGGCATGTACAGCGCGGCCGATGTGAACATGGATGGTCTGGTGAAGTACACCGGCAATAAGAACGATCGCGATCAGGTGCTGCTGAGCATCGGCGGCACCACGCCGAACAGCACGCGCACCGACCAGCTGCCGTGAGCGTGGTGCGTCGGTGGTCAACACCCATGTCCGCATGCGGCCGTGCGCATGGCAAGAAGTCCTCGCGGTGATCGCGGGCTCAGGCCCGTTCCACGAAGAACATCTCCATGGCCCCCTTGCCCTTCGCCTGCACCTTGCCGCGGGGGATGAAGGTGAAGCGTTGTCCGTTGTCGGTTGCCGGTTGTCCGTTGCTGCTGTCCGCCGCGCGCAGGATCGTGTGACCATCAACTGACAACCGACCACCGACAACCAACCGGTACGTCGCTTCACTGATGTTCACCTTGCCCACCTCACCGGACGATTCCATGCGGCTCGCCGTGTTCACCGTATCGCCCCAGATATCGTACTGGAACTTCTTCACCCCTACGATGCCCGCGACCACGGGACCTGTGTGCACGCCGATGCGGATCTCGAAGTAGGGCTTGCCGGCCGCGATCTTCCGCTGCTTGCCCTCCTCGATGAAGTCCCGCATCTCCAAGGCGGCCTTGATGGTGTCCACCGCGTGCGTGGCGTTCGCCACCGGCAGGCCACCGGCGGCCATGTAGGCATCGCCGATGGTCTTGATCTTCTCGATCCCGTACTTCTCCGTGATCCTGTCGAAGGCGCTGAAGCACTCGTTCAGGTCGCGCACCAGCTCGCGCGGCGTCAAGTTCTCGCTGAGCGAGGTGAAGCCCTTGAAGTCGGTGAAGAGCACGGTGACGTGATCGAGCTGTATGGCCTGCGCCTCGCCCTTCTCCTTCAGTTCATCCGCGACCTCCTCCGGCAGGATGTTCAACAACAGGGCCTCGCTGCGCGCCTTTTCCCTGCTGATGCGGTTGCGCTGGGTGAAGAAAACCCCGGCCAGAAGGAGCATGAGCCCGAAGCCACCTATGGATGCGTTGCGTTGAAGCTGCTTCCGACGCAGTGCTTCGGCAGCGATGGCGTCCTTCTTCTCCTGTTCGGCGGCGAGCAGGGCTTCCTTCTTCTCGTATTCATATTGGAAGCGTTGTTTGAGCAGGTTCCTCCGGTTGCCTTCGTTGACGAAACTGTCACGGGCGGCGATATATGATTCGTGCATGAACAACGCCTCCGCGCTGCGGCCAGCCTGCTTCAAAGCCCGGTACCGCACCTCACGCGCATCACGCAGGACCTCCAGCCCCCCGAACGCGTTGGCATGCCGCAATGCTCGTTCCGATGAACGTAGTGCCTCGCTCACCATCCCCTGCTGTAGCCATGAACGCGTGAGTTCCACGGTGGCCGAGGCCGCCAACATCTCGTCCTGATGCTCCAGCGCCAGCTTCAGGCTGCTGTCCAATAAGGAAACGGCCGCTTCATGTCTGCCTGCCATCATCTCCAACTTGCCCAAGCTGCCCAACGCCGTGGTGATGCTGGTGACATCGTTCATGCGTCTGGCGATCGCGAGGCTCTTCTCATAGCCATCCCGGGCCTCTTCAAGCCGGCCCTGCCGCTCCTTGGTCATGCCGATGCAGATCCACGCCTCCAGTGCGCATTGTTCGTCGCCGATGGCTTCCGCAACGGCAATGCGCCGTTGGAAGTAGTCCAAGGCGATCGCATCCTCACCTTGTTCGTAGAAGGCCACGCCGATATTCCCAAGTGCCCTGGCAATGACGCTGCTATCGGACATGGCCTCACCGAGCTTCAATGCTCTTGTCAAGTAGTCGATGGAAAGCGCATCGTCCCCTTTGTAGCTGGCTACGTTCCCCAAGTTGTTCAGGATACCCGCCATCCGCCCGGTGTCCCCGAGCTGTTGCCAAATGGCGTAGCTGCGCCCGTAACAGGCTTCAGCGCTGTCCCAATGGCCCAGTTCGCGATGGCTGATGCCTTTGAGGTTCCAGGCGCTGGCTTCCTCCCTACGAAGTCCGATGTTCCGGAGCTGTGGGATGAGCTGCTCCACAGCTTGTGCCAGGCTGTCCGGTGCAGCGCCATACCGCCGTTCGAACAAGTAACTGAGCAGCGCTTTGGTCCGCACGCTATCCGGACGCGTCACATCCTGATGCACGGCCAAGAGGCTATCAAGGTCCACCGGGTGCTGTGCCTTGCCACTGGACCCCACCACGGAGGACAGGACAAGCGCAGCTGCAAGCGAGCCGATGCGGGTACGGAGAACGGTCACGAACATGAGGTGCTCTTCCAGATCATCACGCAACGAGCTCCACCTCCAGCCGCACCAATGTACCGCCCTCCGGTTCGCTGGCGATCACCAGCCTTCCGCCCAGGCGCTCGGCGCGCTCCTTCAAGTTGCGCAACCCGCGGCCCTTGCGCAGGGCGCTGGTGGTGTTGAAACCCTTGCCATCGTCCTTCACCTCCAGCCGGACGCTGCGCTCCCGTGCCACGAAGGTGACGTGGATGCAATGCGCCTCGGCGTACTTCACCGCGTTGTTCACCGCTTCGCGCAGGATCAGGTAGAGGTCGCGCTTGGTGGCGGGGTCCACCGGCCGGTCGCGGCCTTCCACAAGGCAATCGATGGTGTACGTGGCACCGCTGGTGCACAGCATGTGTTCGCAGAACTGGCGCGACCGGTCCATGAGGCCGGTGAGCGTGTCGTGCGCGGGCTCCACGGCCCACACGATATCGCTGAGCGAGCGGCCCGCCTCCGAGGCGATGCGGTCGATGTCCGCGACCAGTTGCGGAACGGCGTCGGGGTCGTCCTGCAGGCTTGCGCTCACCTCGCTGCCCAGCATGCTCAGCTTGGTGAGGTCGCTGCCCAGCTGGTCGTGCACATCGCGCGCGATGCGCGTGCGCACCTGCTCGGCCGCGCGCTGCTGCTCGCTCCGCACCAGCCGGTCCTGCGCCGCCAGGATGGCGGCATTGGCCTTGCGCACCACGCGCGAACGGCTCCACAGCGCCAGCGCCACGGCGATGGAGAGGACGCAGGCCACGATGATGACGTTGCGCCGTGTGCGTTCGTCGGCCAGCTGGTGCGCATGCTCCATCGCCGTGGTGCGCGCCGCCGCCGCATGCTCCAGGCTGTCGCGCAATTCCTGCTCGCGGAAGCGCGCCCACAGCACGGCCTCGCGCCCGTTCATGCGCTCCACACTGTCCTTCAGCGCGGACCAGCGCTCGTGCGCATCCAGTGCCTCCGCCGCGCGCCCCTGCGCCTTCAGCGCGGTACGCAGGCCGGCCAGCGCATAGAGCATCGAACCTTCATCGCCCAGTTCGCGCGCCACGCCCACATTGCCGAGACCGTCGGCCAGTGCGAGCCCTCGCCGGTACCAGTGCTCCGCTTCCCGGTGGTCGCCCGATAGCGCGAGGCCATCGCCGATCAGGTTGATGCAACCGCAATGCGCGGTGAGGTCGCCCATGCGCTCGGCGAGCGCGGCGCATGACCGTGCCGTGCGCAGCCCGTCCGCACCCCTCCCTTGTTCGTAGTACAGCCGGGCGAGCGGCGCGAGCGCGGGCAGGCTGTCCCACGCATTGCCGGACCGGCCGGCCACCTTCAGGCCGCGCAGCAGCAATGCCTCGGCATCGGCGCTGCGGCCCTGCGTGCGCCGGATGCGCGCGCGCGCGCTGAGCACCAGCACTGAATCACCGGGGGTGCCGCCGCCCGCGCTGTCCAGTTGCGCCCATGCCGCTTCGTGCGCACGGCCATCGGTGAGCAGGCCGGCCAGGTGGATGTGCGCCTGGGCCTCCAGCGACCGGTCGCCCAGCTGCCGCGCGATGGCCAGCGACCGGCGGAAGGAGCGCTCCGCCTTGTCATGCGCATCGGCCAGGCCGTACACCAGGCCGATGGCATCCAGCCCTTCGGCCGCACCGCGCACATCGCCCACGGCCTCGAACGCGGCGATGGCCTCTTGGAAGGAGACCAGCGCGGCCGTGAGGTCGCGGGCGAACTTGTGGTGGTAGCCCGTGAGGTAGTGGTACGCGCCCCGGGCGCGCTGGGCGCGTGCACGGACGTGCGCATCGCTGTGCCGCAGCAGCTCGCTGCTCAACGCATCCAGCCGCCGCAGGTAAGGGGCCGCCTTGGGCGAGGTGAACCAGGACTCGGCGGCCCAGGTGAGCAGGGTGAGCTGCGCGGTGTCCTTCCGCGTTGCATCGAGCAGCGGCAGGATGGAGTCCAGCCGCTCCGGCTCAGCCTGGGCCCGCGCGATCGCAGCGCACAGCACGGCGAGCAACAGAAAGGAAGCGCGGCGGAACACGCGGCAAAGGTGCCGGCCAAGCAACGAGCGGCCAATAACCCGACGGGGTTAATACGCACGGGTTATTGGCCGCGGGCCCGCGATCGCGAACGTTTGTGCATGCCGTTCGCCATGCGCTCCTCCACCACCGGCCTCGCCGCGCTCCTCCTCCTGCTCACCCACAGCCATGCCTGTGCACAGCACTTCGCAGTGGACACCACGTGGTGGTACACCGATGGTGAGGTGAAGGCCATCACGGAGGACACGGCGAACGCGCGCGTGGTGGTGGGCGGACACTTCACGCGCATGCTGCCGCCCCATCCCTCGGCGCACGGCGCCGTGGTGGGCACGCTGAACGATGTGCTGCGCACCGGTGATGCACGGCCGAACGACCGTGTGCGGTGCGCCGTGCCGGACGGCGGCGGCGGCTGGTACATCGGCGGCGCCTTCACCGCCGTGGACGGTGCCTTCCGCTACCGGCTTGCGCACCTGCTGGCGGACGGCAGCCTGGGCACGTGGGCACCGGTGGTGAACGGCGAGGTGAACGCCCTGGCGATGAAAGGCGACACCATGTACGTGGGCGGCTCCTTCTCGCAGGTGAACGGGCAGACCCGCGTGAACCTCGCCGCCGTGCGGCTGAGCACCGGTGCGAACGTAGCCTGGGGCGGCACCGCGGATGCGCAGGTGCGCGTGCTCGCCGTCGATGGCGACGACCTCTTCGTGGGCGGCGACTTCACCCATGCCTCCAGCCAGCCGCGCGGGCGTCTGGCCGTGTACAACACCACCACGCATGCCCTCTCCACCGTGTGGGACCCGGACCTCAACGGGCCCGTGCATGCCCTGGCCTTCGCCACGTATGGCGTGGTGGTGGGCGGCGACTTCACCCAGGTGGGCACCACCGCGCGCAACCACCTGGCGAGCCTCGAGCGCGCGGACGGAGCGGTGAAGACCTTCAACCCGGGGCCGAACAACACGGTGCGTTGCATCCAGGTCACCGGTTCCAACATCTACATCGGGGGCGACTTCACGCAGGTGGGAGCCAACCCGCGCACCTACCTCGCGCTGGTGCACAGCGGTGGAGGCACCAGCAGCGACTGGATCAATAACATGAACGCACCGGTCTATTCCCTGCACCTGGTAACGGCCGGCGCCCTCTACGTCGGCGGCCAGTTCTCGCGCGCGGGAGGGGCCTATCGCCACCGCGCGGCCGCCTTCCGCCTGCTGGGCAACGGTACCGCGCCCTGGCTGCTGCCCTGGGCGCCCGCCGGCAACGGCACGGTGCGCTGCATCGAGCAACAGGGCAACGACCTGTATATCGGCGGCGGCTTCGACACCCTCGGCGTCACCCGGCCGCACATCGCGCTGCTGGACGCGGCCATCGGCGCTCCCCAGGCCTGGAACGAGGGCACCAGCACCTGGGTGAACACCGTGGCAATCGGGACCACCCGCACCTACGTCGGCGGCGCCTTCGATTCGCTGTGCACCAGCGGGGCCCTGCGCCAGAAGATCTTCGCCTTCAACAGCGCCACCGGTGCGCTCTCCACCTGGAGCACGGAGCTGGACGACCAGGTGACCAGCCTGGCGGTGCATGGCGGCAAGCTTTACGCCTGCGGGCTGTTCACACAGGCGGCCGGGCAGCCGCGGCTGCACTTCGCCGTGTTCGACAACCCGTCCGCCAACCTGACCTCCCTTAACCCCGATGCCAATGGCGCCCTCTCCCTGCTGCTCCACGGCGATACCTTGTTCCTGGGTGGCTCCCTCGACTTCACGGGCGACCCGCCCCGGCCGCTGCTCAACGCGCTCATCCTGCCCGCCGGTACACCCCATCCGTTCGACCCCCAGGTGAACAACACGCACCTGTCGAACCACGTTTTGCACATGGCCGCGCGCGATGGGCGCATCTACTTCACCGGCCAGTTCGGCTGGGTGGGCGGCATTGACCGGGACAATGCCGCCGCCGTGCGCACAATGGACGGGCAGCTGCTGCCCTGGTGGCCCGATGCCCCGGCGCAGAGGGCGCCCATCGCCTTCACCGGCCGCACCATCAGCATGGTGGTGAGCGGCCAGGCCGGCACGCAGTGGGAGCTGCGCGCCTTCGATCCGGACGATGGTGCGCGCGTCTCCGACCACCTTGTGCTGGATGGCCGGGCGGACGAACTGCGCACCCTTGCGAACGGGCACCTGCTCGTGGGCGGCTCCTTCACCCAGATCGGTGGGCGCCCCGTGCGGCACTTCGCGCGCGTGCACGTTACACCCACCCTGCGCGTGCGGGCCTTCCTGCAAGGTCCGTTCGATATGGGCACGTTGCTGATGGACAACAACCTCTCCCAGATACAGGCGATCCCCCTGCAGGAGCCCTACACCGCCCTGGGCTACGTGCACACGGGCGGTGGCGGCGGCGAGGTGGCCACCACCGCCATCTACGGAGGCATCACCGCCAGCGGCATCGTGGATTGGGTGGTGGTGGAGCTGCGCGACCCCGTGGATCCCTCCATCGTCGTGGCCTCCCGTTCGGCCCTGCTCCGCCGCGATGGGCTGGTGGTGGACCACACCCAGGGCCCGCTCCTGCCCTTCGGGCCCGATCCGGACGGCACCTACTACATCGCCATCCGCCACCGCAACCACCTGGGTGCCATGACCGCCGCACCAATGGACATCGGAGGCAACGCACTGGCGGACTTCGCAGCCAGTGGTGCCGACACCTATGGCACCGACGCCGTACTGAGCGACCCATACTTCAGCCTGCTCCGGGCCGGCGATACCAACTTCGATGGCGAACTGAAGTACGTGGGCGCCGACAACGACCGCGACCCCATCCTGCTGCGCGTGGGCGGCACCACACCCAATGGCACGGTGATCGGCTACTTCAACGAGGATGTCACCCTCAACGGCATCTCGCAGTACGTGGGCTCCTTCAACGATCGCGACCTGATCCTGCAGAACGTGGGCGGCCTGGTGCCCACCGCCACGCGCACGCAGCAGTTGCCATGAGGACGCGTGACATGCCGATCACGCGGTACCGGAACGGTGCGTTGACAATGACGAGCGTGCGGACCGGGAAGGCGTAGCGGAACCCTCCGCTCACTCCAGGACGGTGTCGCCCCGGATGTGATACCTGCACTTCTTCATCCCCAACATACCCGCCATCACCGAACCATTGTGCTCCCTACATTCGTGGGGCAGCGGCCGCGCTGCGCACTCACCTGCTTCAAACCCGGTCACCATTCCCATGCCCATGCGCGAACCGCTACGCTCGTTCCTCTGCGCCCTGCTGTGTTCCATCGCACCCTTGCTGAACGCACAGATCGAACAAGTGGCCTCCTTCACTGCGGGCTCCTTCGGGTACGTGCCGCGCGACCTTGTGGTGATGGGCAGCCACATCTACTTCCGCAACTGGACGGCCGAGAGCGGCATGGAGCTGTGGCGCACCGATGGCACCACCGCCGGCACCGTGCTGGTGAAGGACATCCGGCCCGGCGCGGGCAACGGGATGGAGGCCAACGAGGGCATGGCCGTGGTGGGCAACACGCTGTACTTCCCCGCCGATGACGGCACCACGGGCTGGGAACTGTGGAAGTCCGATGGCACGGAGGCCGGCACCATGCTGGTGATGGACATCCGACCCGGGCCTTTGGGTTCCAGCCCGGCCTACCTCACCGCCTTCGGTGACCGGCTGCTCTTCCGCGCCAACAATGCGACCAGTGAGGCGCTCTACAGCACCGACGGCACCCCCGGCGGCACGTACGCCCCGGTGGACTTCGTCACCCAGCAGACCATCACCGTCTCGGGCCCCATCCGCCCCATGGGCGCCGTGGCCGTGTTCCCTGGTACCGCCCTCAGCGAGGCCGGCGGGGAGATCTGGACCACCGACGGCACCCCCAGTGGCTGCTTCCTGCTCAGCGACATCTGCCCCGGCATCGGCTGGAGCAACGCCGCCGGCCGCAGCTGGATGGCCGACGACTTCCTCTACTTCCTGGCCGATGACTGCACCCATGGCATCGAACTGTGGCGCACCAACGGCACCGCACCCACCACCACCCTGGTGGCCGATGTGTACACCGGCACCAACTCCGCAAGCCCCTACCACCTCGTTCCCCTGGATGGCCAGGTGCTCTTCGCCGCACTGGATGACACCGGCAACGGCATCTACCGCAGCGACGGCACCGCGATTGGCACCTACAAGCTCGCCACCATGGGCGTGCCACAGCTCTGGAACGGCGACCGCCAACCCGCGCGGCGCGTGGGCGACATCGCGCTCTTCGTGGGCTTGGATCCGGACCATGGCTATGAGCTTTGGCGAAGCGATGGCACCGAGGCCGGCACCTACATGGTGAAGGACCTCTGGCCCGGCACCAACGGTTCCATCGCCGGCGCGGGCTTCAACTTCTGGGTCTTCGGCGGGCAGCTCTACTTCGCGCCCGAAGTGCCCGTGTACAGCACCGAACTGTGGCGCAGCGACGGCACCGAGGCCGGCACCGTGATGGTGCAGGACCGCGCGCCCGGCATCAACTACTTCGCGCCGGACCACCTGGTGCAGTTCGGCGACCACATCTACATGACCGGTTCGCTCACAGCCTCCGACCGCGGCATCTACCGCCTGGAGCTGGCCGGCACCGGCATGGCCGAGAGCGCCACCACCGCCACGCTTCGCGTGTACCCCAACCCCACCAACGGCAACGGCTGCACGCTGCAACTGCCCAACGGCATCGCCACACAGGGCCCGCTGCGTGTGGAACTGCTGGACGCCACCGGCCGCGTGGTGGTACAACGCACCCTGCAAGGCGCGCCCACCCTGCAGCTGGAACTGGAGCGGGCCTTGAACCCCGGCGTGTATGCCGTGCGCGTGCACCATGCGCAGGGCGGCCTGCTCACCGCACAACTGGTGGTGCAGTAAGCAACGCTGCGCGCTTCGGCAGCGGAGAACGCCGACCGGCACTGCAGGTGTGCTGATGCGCGTGCGGATCGGGAAGGCTTGACGCACGCTGCACGCCGCCGCACCCGTACCTTACCCGCATGCCCGCCTACACCACCCTTTCTGAAGCCGTGGACGATCTGCAACGCCGCGGCTACACGGACGACCTGTCCCTGGGCGGCCACTGCCTGGTGTGCGATGCCCGCGGCATCAGCCTGGACCCCGCCGCCTTCGAGATCGATGAGTTCCACCGCTTCGAGGGCATGTCCGATCCCGAGGACCAGAGCATCGTGTACGCCATCAGCTCCGTGGATGGGCGCATCAAGGGCATCCTGGTGAACGCCTACGGACCCGATGCCGCGCCCCTTACGCAGGAGATGGTGCGCAAGCTGGCCACGCACGCCAACGGGTGAGCGGGTTTGCCCGCCGAAGGCATGGCTACCTTGCACAGGTGATGATCACACTTCCATGCACACGCCCGGCCGCATGATGGACCCTGCGGTGCCGCAAGCACCCCGCCTGTTCAAGGTGATCTGCGTGCTCACCATCCTGGGCAATATCGTCCTCATCCTCGTCAACCTGTTCAAGGCCGGCATGCTGTGGATGGGTGCGGAGAACGGCAGCGTGGGCCAGGCCGCCATCGGGCCCCTCAAGACCTTGCTCGGCGTGGTGGTCCTCACCTGCGTGGGGGCCGCCATCGGTGCCGCGTTGATGCTGTGGGGCCGCCGGCTGGGCTTCCGCATCTACGCGGTATCCAACATCGTGCACCTCTTCGCCACCGCGGCCGTCATGCTGCTGTGGCTCATGACGGTCTACCTATCGGTCATCGGCGTGCTGCTCTTCTTCTACGCCTTCATCCCGCTGGGCTTCCTGCTGTACTTCTGGCGGAACGCGGCGTGGTTGCGGTAATGCGGGACAAGGCCGGCCGAAGGGATGGGCGCCCGGCACAGGCGAGCGGCGGGTGGCCGGCACCAACGGCCGCATCGGCGCTCACTGGAAGCTCATGATCAGGTGAACGGCTCCGGCCGGGATCGCCGGCTCCTTGATCGCTTCGATGATCCCGTGCTCCAGCGCGAAAGCCACATCCTTCCCCTCGCCCTGACTGAACAAGCCCTCCAGCGCCTCCTTCGTCAGCCTGGAGCGGGTGCTGATGGTCCCCATGATGCGGTTCTCCATGCCTTCACAGCGGCTCAGCGTTTCCTTGAGGGCGTTCCGGTTCATGGGGCCGCGCACGTTCATGGCCACGCCGTGGAAATGGAACGAAGCATTGGGCGAGGCGAACCGCTGCGCGCCGCTCAGGAAGATCACGTTCGCGATGGAGTCGATGTTGCCGATGTTGTGCATGGTGACCTGCATGCCCCCCTGGAGCGCCTGGAGGAAGTTGTAGAGCACGAAGCCCGAGTCCACATCCCCGCCGTTGGAGGCGATCATGAAGTAGAGCTCATCCGGCTTGTGCTCGTTCACCGCGTTGGTGCAGAAGGTGATGAACTTGTTCACCAGTGCCTTATCGATGCCACCAACGAAGGTGAGGTAAACGGTCTTCATGGTGGTGCGGGTTGGTGGTACGGGAAAAGGGCGCTACCGCAATTTACGCAGCCGCACCCGTAACACTGCCGTACCCTGCGTGATGCTCAGCGGAACATCGCGGTTCAAGCCGCGGTCTTTCACCTATGGCGTTGTGACCTCGCAGTACCGCGCCCCTTCCTCTCCCTCGGCCGCGCCGCCTAAGGCACACCCCCACGAACGGAAAAACCCCGGCACATCGGCCGGGGTTCTTCGTTGTTGGTCGCTCCGGTCTCACGCCTTGCCCTCCAGCGAGCGCAGCAGCGCGATGGTCTCCCCGCCCTTGGTGGTGAGGGCGTACTCCACGTGCAGGGGTTTCAGGCGCAGCACCGCACGCTGCAGCAGGCCATCGTGCTCCAGCTCGCGCAGGGCGTTGGTGAGCGCCTGCCGGTTGCTGTCCGGCAGGGCGCGGTGCAGCGCGTTGAAGCGCAGGGGGCCTTCGGCGGCCAGGCGCAGGATCTGCGGCTTCCACTTGCCGGCGATGCTGCGCAGGGCCTGCTCGGCAGGGCATTCCGCCACGCCCGGGGTGGTCAACTCCGCTTGACCTCTTGCAGCCTTCTTCATGCGCCGGGATCTTTGCCCCGCAAAGCTACCGGCATGCGGCACGTCCCCATCACCACAGCCCTCCTGACCGCCTTCGGCCTGGCCGCCTGCGCACAACCCACCGCACCCCCAACCATGTCCAACGCCCTGCTCTGCGACACCCTTACCGGTGCCTGCTCCGTGCCCGACCATGGCCCCGGGCAGCACGCGGCCGCCACACCGCCGCCACCCGCCACGGCCATCAAGCCCATCACCCTGCTCTACTTCACCGACCCCATCTGCAGCAGCTGCTGGGGCACCGAACCGCAATTGCGCCGCCTGAAGGCCGCGTACGGCGATGCCATCGATATCCAGTACCACATGGGCGGCCTGCTGCCCGGCTGGGATGTGTACAACAGCGGCGGCATCAGCAAGCCCGGCGATGTGGCGGGGCATTGGGACGAGGTGAGCCCGCACTACCGCATGCCCATCATCGGCGATGTGTGGCTGGAGGATCCCCTGCCCAGCAGCTATCCGCCCAGCATCGCCTTCAAGGCCGCCGAACTGCAGGACCCGGCCAAGGCGCTCCTCTTCCTGCGCCGCATGCGCCAACAGGTGTTCATGGAGAAGAAGAACATCACCCGGTGGCCGGTGATCGCCGAAGCCGCCCTGTACGCCGGGTTGGACACGGCCAAGCTCCACACCGACTTCAACGGTGCGGCCAACGCGCTCTTCCAGGTGGACCTCACGCTGGCGCGATCGCTGGGCGTGCGCGGCTTCCCCACCTTCATCTTCAGCAACGCGGCCGGCGCACGACAGGTCGTGTACGGCGCACGGCCTTATGCACAGTTCGAGGCGGCCGTTAAGGCGATGGCTCCGGATGTGAAGGCCGCCGCCTTGCCGGGTGCCTTGAACGACCTGTTCAAGCTGCACGCATCGTGGTGCGCCGAAGAGGTGGCCGTGATGCTGGGCATCCCGCATGCCGAAGCCCTTGCACAACTGCAGCAGGCGGAGTCCGCCGGTACGCTGGTGGGCCTGCACACGCGGAACGGGAGCGTGTGGTGGAGGAAGTAGATGCGTGGGTGCAGGCCATTCGCAGAACCCCCTACTTGCCCACGCGCGGCGCCGCCCCCAGCTCGAACAGCAGCTCCCCACCCGCCATCAGCTCGCCGTGCGTGATGTACGTGCGGTCCAGCAACTGGCCGTTGAGCTTCACGCCGCGCACGTAGACGTTCTTCGGCCCCTGGCCGGTGGTGCGCACGGTGAAGGTGTTGCCGTTGTCCAGCGGCAGGCTTGCGCGCTCCACCACGGGCGCGCCCAGCTCATACCGGTCGCTGCCGGGGCACAGGGGGTAGAAGCCCAGCGCGCTGAAGATGTACCACGCGCTCATCTGCCCGCAATCGTCGTTGCCGCTGAGGCCGTCGGGCTTCGGCTTGTACATCGCATCCATCACCTGCCGCGTGCGCACACCGCTCATCCACGGGCGGTCCGTATAGTTGTAGAGGTAGGGCACGTGGTGGCTGGGCTCGTTGCCGTGCACGTAGTTGCCCAGGATGCCGTCGCGCGTGATGTCCTCGGTCCGCGCGAAGTACTTGTCATCGAGCCGCATGGTGAAGAGCGAATCCAGGTGCTCACCGAAGCGCTTCGGGCCACCCATCAGCGCTGCGAGCGCCACCGGCTCGTGCGGCACGTAGAGGCCGTAGTTCCACGCGTTGCCCTCGATGAAGCCTTTCTGGTGCGTGTCCAGCGGATCGAAGGCTTGCAGGAAGGAGCCGTCCGAAAGTCGCGGGCGCATGAAGCCGGATGCCGTGTCGAACACCTGCCGAAAGTTCCGGCTGCGCGCGTAGAACTCCTGCGCGATGTCGTCCCGGCCTGCGCGCTCCGCCAGGTGCGCGATGCACTGGTCATCGTAGGCATACTCCAGCGTCTTGGACACGCTGGACCCGCTGCGGTCCTCGGGAACAAAACCACGTTCCATGTAGTCGCCCAGCCCCTCGAAGTAGGGCACCTGGGCCGTGGAGATACATGCCTCCAGCGCTTTGCTCTTGTCAAAGCCGGTGATGCCCTTGATCTCCGCATCCGCGATCACGCTCACGGCGTGGTAGCCGATCATGCACCAGTTCTCGTTGGCGTGGTGGCTCCAGATGGGCAGCATGTGGTGCGCACTCTGGTCGTAGTGCGCCAGCATGGAGTTGATCAGGTCGCCGCTGCGTTCGCGCTGGATGATGTTGAAGAGCGGATGCAGCGCGCGGTAGGTGTCCCAGAGGGAGAACGTTGTGTAGTTCGTGAAGCCCTTCGCCCGGTGGATGTTCTGGTCCAGGCCGCGGTACTGGCCGTCCACATCCATGTACACGGTGGGCGAAAGGCAGGCGTGGTACATGGCCGTGTAGAAGTTGGTGAGCACCTCCGGGCGCTTGCTCTCGATGCGGATGCGCGCCAGCTCCGTGCGCCAGGCCTCCTGCGTGGCCCGCACCACGCGGTCGAAGTCCCAATGCGGCACCTCGGCCTGCATGTTGGCCAGGGCGTCCTCGGTGCTCACGCTGCTCAGCGCCACCTTCACCAGCAACGTGGCGGCCGGCTTCAGGTCGAAGTCGAACCAGGCGCGCAGCTGCTTGCCGGCCATCTCTGGGAAGTCCCGCGTCTGGTCGAACTTCCGCCAAAAGCCCCGGTACTCGGTGGGGCGCGCATCCGGTTGCTGGCCGTAGTGCGTGATGCGCTCACTGAAGGCCATGGCGAAGTACACCGTGCGCGTGCGGCCCCAGCCGTTGGTCTGCCGGTAGCCCGTTACCAGCGTGTCGTTCTCGACGCGCACGAAGGTCCACACGTTCTTGTCCGCATGGTTGTAGATACCATGCACCAGGTCGAGGATCACATGCGCGCTGTCGCGCCGGGCGAACGCATAGCGGTGCATCCCCACCCGCGTGGTGGCGGTTAGCTCCGCCTTGATGCCGTGGTCCTCCAAAAGAACCGCGTACTTGCCGGGCACCGCCTGCTCGTTCCGGTGGTGGAACACGGAGCGGAACCCGCTCTTCGGGTCCGCTGCGGTGCCGGGGTTCAACTGCAGCGTGCCACTGGTCGGCATCAGCAGGATGTCACCCAGGTCCGAATGCCCCGTGCCGCTGAAGTGCGTGTGGCTGAAGCCCACGATGGTGCTGTCGTCATACTGATAGCCCGCGCAAGTACGGTACACGTCGGGGTTGTACTTCCCGCCCACGGCATACGGGAGGGTATCGGTGTCCGGGCTCAGCTGCACCATGCCGAAGGGCGCCGTGGCCCCGGGGTACACATGGCCCATGCGCTGCGTGCCGATCAAGGGGTCCACGTAGCGCAGCACATCATTGGCGACCTGTTGCGCAGTGGCCGGCAGCGCCATCCAACACACCAGCACAGCAAGGCCTTGAGCTTTCCTTCCCATGGTGCAAGGTTACCGCGTGCGCCTTCAGCGCGGCAGGTGAGGTCGCGCAGGACAAGAAGGGGCTTGCTCACAGCTACCGAGAGGCATACGTCCATCAACGAAGAACCCCGGCCAAGGTGCCGGGGTTCTTTGTTGATGAGGGGCGCAGATCGACCGAACTTCAGAACTCGGCTGACTTCGGCGTTCTCGGGAACGGGATCACATCCCTGATGTTGCCCATGCCCGTAACGAAGAGCACGAAGCGCTCCAGGCCAAGGCCGAAGCCCGCGTGCGGCACCGTGCCGAAGCGGCGCGTGTCCAGGTACCACCAGAGCTCCTCGGCGGGCACGCCCATCTCCGCCATGCGTGCTTCCAGCACGTCCAGCCGTTCCTCGCGCTGGCTGCCGCCGATGATCTCGCCGATGCCGGGGAAGAGCACGTCCATGGCGGCCACGGTGGTGCCCTTGTCGCTGTACCCGAAGTCGCCGGGGCCGTTGGTGCGCATGTAGAAAGCCTTGATCTTGCCGGGATACCCGGTCACGATGACAGGCTTCTTGAAGTGCTTCTCCACCAGGTAGCGCTCGTGCTCGCTCTGCAGGTCGATGCCCCACTCCACGGGGAACTGGAACTGCTTCTTCTGGTTCGGCTTGCTCTTCAGCAGGATGTCGATGGCGTCCGTGTAGGTGATGCGCTCGAAGGGGTTCTCCAGCACGAACTTCAGGCGGTCGATCAGGCCGAGCTCGCTGCGCTGCTCCTTCGGCCTCTGCGCTTCCTCCTCCTTCAGGCGCGCATCCAGGAACTGCAGGTCGTCCAGGCTGTTGCGCAGCACGCGCGCGATGAGGTGCTTGCACAGGCCCTCGGCCAGGTCCATGTCGCCCTTCAGGTCCATGAAGGCGGCCTCGGGCTCGATCATCCAGAACTCGGCCAGGTGGCGCGCGGTGTTGCTGTTCTCCGCACGGAAGGTGGGCCCGAAGGTGTACACCTTGCCCAGGGCGAGCGCGCCCAGTTCGGCCTGCAGCTGGCCGCTCACGGTAAGGCGCGCCTCGCGGCCGAAGAAGTCCTCGCGGAAGTCCACGCTGCCGTTCTCGTGCCGTGGGGGGCTGTTGGCGTCCAGCGTGCTCACGCGGAACATCTCACCGGCGCCCTCCGCATCGCTGGCGGTGATGATGGGGCTGTGGAAGTAGTTGTAGCCCTGCTGGTCGAAGTACTCGTGGATGCCGAAGCTCACCTGGTGGCGGATGCGGAACACCGCGCTGTAGGTGTTGGTGCGGAAGCGCAGGTGCGCCTGCTCACGCAGGAACTCCAGGCTGTGCTTCTTCGGCTGGATGGGGTACTTCTCCGCATCGCTGTCGCCCAGCACGCTCACCGCCGTCACCTGCATCTCCACCCGCTGCCCGCTGCCCTTGCTCTCCACGATGGTGCCGGTGCACTGCACGGCGGCGCTGGTGGTGAACCGGGCGCGCGTGGCGGCGTCCACCTGCTCCTGATCGATCACGCACTGCAGGTTGCGGATGGTGCTGCCGTCGTTGAGCGCGATGAAGCGGTCGTTGCGGAAGGTGCGCACCCAGCCGGCCACGGTGAGCGTGGTGCCGGTGAGCGCTTCGTTGTCCAGGACGGACTTGATGGGGGTGGGTTGCATGGCGTTCGGGCGGCAAAGATGGAACGCCGCCGCGTTCGGCCACCCGCTACGCCAGTCCCTTGCGGATCGCCAGCGCCACCGCCTCACTCGCGCTTTGCACACGCAGCTTGGCGTACACGTTGCTCACGTGCTTGTTCACCGTGGCATACGCGATGTTCAGGTCGCTGGCGATGTGCTTGTAGGTGTGCCCCAGCACCAGCAGGTTCAGGATCTGGCGCTCGCGCTCGCTCAGGTGGAACTCATCGGAGGAGGCCGGTGCGGGGCCGTGCTTCATCAGCTTCAGCACGCGGCGCGCGATGCTCGGCGTCATGGGCGCACCGCCCTCGAGCACCTCCCGGATGCCCTCGATCAGCCGCATGGGCTCCGTCTGCTTCAGGAAGTAGCCGTCCGCCCCGGCGCTGATGGCGGCGAAGATCCGGGCATCGTCCTCGATCACCGTGAGCATGATGATGGGCAGCTGCGGAAAGCGCGCCCGCAGCAGGGCGGCCGCCTGCACGCCATCCACGCCCGGCATGTCGATGTCCATCAGCACCACCTGCGGCGTGCAGCCCTCCACATCGCGGATGGCGTTGCGGGCGCTGGGGAAGGCCCCCACGCACTCCAGGTCGGTCACTGAACCGATCACAGCCTCCAGCCCCTCGCGTTGCGCGCGGCTGTCGTCGAAAAGGGCGACGCGGATCATGGGGGCAAAGGTCCGCACGGGGTGGCGGCGCGGCAATACCTGAGTTCACTACCTGCGCAGTTGGAACCGCAATGTGATGACCGTGCCGCCCACCGGCCCGTTCGTCACCTCCACGGCGCCCCCCACCTCCTGTGCCCGCCGCTGCATGTTCCCCAGGCCGTTGCCGCCCAGTGTGTCCTTCGGCAGATCGGCCGTGGCGAATCCCTGGCCATCGTCCTCCACGGTGAGCAGCAGCTCGCCGCGCTCCTCCCGCAGGGCCACACGGATGCGTGTGCAGTGCGCGTGCCGCACGGCGTTGGCCACCGCCTCCTTGAACACCAGGTAGAGGCTCTTGCGCTCTTCCATGCCCAGGCGTTGCACCAGCAAGGGGGCCGGCGCATCGAAGGCCAGCGCGATGCCCGCGGCCTCGCACAGGGGCTGTGCGTAGGCGCGCATGCGGTGCAGCACGTCCTCCAGCGCATCGTTGCCGCTGTTCACGCTCCACACGATGTCGTTCATGCCCTCCAACGCGGCCTTGCTGTTCTCGGCGATGCGCTGCAGCATGGTATCGGCGCGCCCGGCGAGCACGTTGCTGTTGCGCACCGCCGTGGTGAAGAGCACGTTGCTGCTCAGGCGGCTGCCCACCTCGTCGTGCAGGTCGCGTGCGATGCGGTCGCGCACGCGGATCACCTCGCGCAGGCGCTGCATCCGGTAGCGGAAGAAGGCGTACACCGTGCCAGCGACCAACAGCACGCATGCGGCGATGAACCACCAGCGCAGGTAGAAGGGCCGCAGCACGACCACGTGCATGCGCAGCTCATCGTTGGTCCACCGGCCCTCGGCATCCATGGCGCGCAAGCGCAGCAGGTGTTCGCCATACGGCAGCGAAACGAAACGCAGGTGCGGATCGGCCTGCACGTTCCAATCGTTGTCGATGCCATCGATGCGGTAGGCATAGCGCACCTGCGACGGCGGATCGTAGCTGAGCAGCGCGAGGTCGAGCGTGAAATAGCGATCGTTCGGTCGCATGATCAGCATGTTGCCTGCGGTCACTTCATCCGTGAGGTCGGTGGCCCCGGCGTCATCACCGTGTTGTAGCTGCACCCGTTTCAACACCAGCGGCGCCGGCCGTTCATCGGTGTTGCTCGTGAAGTCCTGCGGATCGAAGGCCGTGATGCCGTTCAGCCCACCGAAGTAGAGCCGGCCATCATCGCCTTGGGCGTGCGCGATGCGGTTGAACTCGTCCGAAGCGATGCCGTTCGCTGTGGTGATTACCGTGACCTGTCCGGTGCTCGGCCGGTAGCGCACCAGGCCACCGTTGCTCGGCAGCCAGAGCCAGCCGGCCTCATCCGGATACACCGCGTGGATGCTCGCGGAGGGAAGTCCTTCGCGCGGACCGATCTCGCGCAGTTCGCCCGTGCGGCGGTCCCAACGCAGCAGCCCGCGCGTGCCTGTGGCCAGCCAATGCAGGCCGGCGCTGTCCACGTACACGTGGCGGATGTCGTCCGTGGGGAGCACGTGCGCGGCATCCTTCGCGCGGTCGGCACCGGTCCACCAGCGGTCCAGCACTTCGCCGTTCGCGTCAAGCTCAAAGAGCCCGGCATCGGTGCAGGCGAGGATCCGTCCGTTGTGCGCACGCGATAGATGAACGATGCGCGCGTCGTCGAACATGCTGTGTTGCGCATGGATGATGCGATCGACACTGTCCGCCTGCGCCACACGGAACAGGCCGCGATCACTTCCGGCGAACACGCTGCCATCGGGTGCCGACACCAAGCTCCACACCAACCGCCCGGCGCTGTTCACCGTGCGGAGCACACGTCCGTCCGCATCCTCATGCACGATCGTGCGCGCCTGTGCGCGCCACACACCGCCGTGTCCATCCGGCACCAACGCCAAGCGCACCACGCGCGCGGTGTCGCTGCGCAGCACGGCACCGGTGCGGGCGTCCAGCACGAAGTAGCCTTCCATGTCCGTGTTCACGTACACGCGTTCGTGCTGCACCACCAGACCGCGTATACGTTTACCGAAGGCCTGTTTCAACTGCGGCTCATGCAACAGCCGCTGGAAGCGGTCCGGTTGCAGGGTGAGCTTGAAGAGCCCGAAATCCGTGGCCAGCCAGATGTGGCCGAGACGGTCGCGCAAAGCGTCGTTCACCATGAACGAGGCTTCCGGGTACCGCGCAGCGAGGTCAAAGAGCGTATCAGCCAGCAACGGATCGGTGCCGGGCGACCAGCTGCGCACGGCGGTGCCCAGCAACCAGGTACGCTCCGTGATCGGCATGGCCAAACTGCCCCACTTCACGTCGGAAGGCAAAGCGGCATGCCGGCCCAAACTGGTCGCATGGCCTTCGCGGTCCACCAACAGCACCTGCACGCCGTCCGGTGTGCGTTGCAATACGTAGGTGCCCGGTGTACCGGGCGTGGAACGAAGATCCAGTCCGCGAAGCGGAGCGCCGGCCACCGCGCTGTAGCGGCCGAGCACCTCGGCACGGTCTCCGTTCAACCGCAGGTGCACCAGATCGAACTCGTTGGTGGTGCGGCACCAGCACAAGAGCTGTCCATCGTCGTCCAGGCGCACGGGTTCCAGCAGGCAATGGCCATCGTTGCGCGTGGGCGTGGGTCCGCGGCGCGGTGCGGGATAGCCGGCCACCGTGAGGTCGATGGTGCGGAAGCCTTCCGCGCTGTTGCGGTACAGCACGAAGCCGCCCCACACGCCGAGCGCGATGGTGCCATTGGGCGATGCGGCCCAGGCGCGCAGCGGTTCGCTCAACGCGGGGGGCAGGGCGGCGCCGAAATGATCGCGCGCGGGCTGTGCCTGGCCGGTGCGCGGATCGAGCACATCGAGCGCGCCGTTGGTGTGGGGTACCCACAAGAGGCCGTCGCCATCGCGCATCACACCTTCCGGTGAATCAGTGCTGAGGCCGTTGGTGCGCGTGAGCAGATCGAAGGCGCGGCCATCGAAGCGCGCGAGGCCGAGCGGTGTGGCCGCCCACACGAAGCCGCGGTCGTCCTGCGCCAGGCCCAGCACGCGCCGGTCCGGCAGGCCGTTCTCCACGCCGTACCGTTCTGCGGAGAAAAGGAACGCGGCGCTGTCGCGCTCCTGCGCGCGACCGGTCACGCCTGCGAGCCACGCACACAGCAGGAAGAGCGCTCGCCGCCGCATGCCGCAAGATATCCGCACAACGTCCATACTTCCCGCACACAGGTGCTCACACAACGCCACACATTCACTCCGTGCCTCCGTGTGAACCCGCATTCGCATTTCTCCGTGCCTCCGTGTCTCCGTGTGAGCCCTCTCCTCCCTCCGTGGGTCCGTGTGACCTCGGCATTCCCTCCGTGTCCCCGTGCCTCCGTGTGAACCCGCATTCGCATTTCTCCGTGTCTCCGTGCCTCAGTCTGAGCCTGTATTCGCATTCTCCTTGCGTCCACATTCGCATTTCTCCGTGCCTCCGTGTGAACCCGCATTCGCATTTCTCCGTGTCTCCGTGCCTCCGTGTGAGCTCATGTCCACCGTGCCTCCTTCCCCCAGGTAGTGGAATCACCCATTGACGCGCATTCGCCCGGCGTGGTGCTTTGTAGGACCATCCTCCGCACCATGCGCCTGCTCCACCACGCCCTTGCCCTGGCCGCCCTCACCGCCAGCCTCTCCGTGCACGCCCAACCGGCGTTCCGCTCGGCAAGCTCGGCGATGTTCAATGACACGATCTGCACAGTGAACAAGCCTGCCGGCGTGGTGACCGGGGATGTACTGATCGCGTGCGGGTTTGGGGAAGGGGCGTCGTTATCGGGTCCGACCTTCGTTGCACCCAACGGATGGACCCTGGCCGCTACGCAGTCCATGAACCTTTCAGCACGAATAGTGCTCTACAGCCGGGTCGTGACCGCTACCGAACCAGCGTCCTATGTGTGGAGCGCGTCCCCCATCCAAGGGGGTGGTGTCGTCGGCATCATGGCCTTCAGTGGCATTGACACCATTGCTCCGATCGATGTGATCGCCGGGTCGAGCACGAGCACCAACATCACCCAGACGGCTCCTTCGGTCACCCCGAGCTTCAGTCCGGCCATGATCCTCACCTGGCATGCGAACCTCAGCTGCAACACCTGGACATCACCCGCGGGCATGATCCAGGCGATCAGCAGATCCTCCACACAGCCTTTCAACGTGGCAGGTGTCTCGATCTGCGGCAGTTACCTGTTCCAAGCCACGGCCGCGGCCACAGGAACGCTCACTGCAACGCTCGGGTTGGACCTTGATCAGATCGGCCGCGCCTACACGCTGGCCCTGCGCTCGGCCAACACCACCCCCACGGCCACCAACCTCAACGCGCCCGAGGTCGTGTTCGAGGACACGCCCCAGGACCTCACGGACATCGTAGTGGGCGATGCCCAGGGATCGAACCTCACCGTTACGCTCATGCTCTCCAACCCGGTCGTCGGCAGCCTTAGCACCGCTACGGTGAACAGCACCACGTCCAGCTTTACCAGCTCCACCGGCGTATGGACCGCCACCGGTCCTGCCGCCGACCTGAACACGCTCCTCGCCGGGCTCATCTTCAACCCCGCTCTGAACTACTACGGCTCGTTCACCCTGGGCGTGCAGGTGAGCGATGGCGCGCTGAGCGTCACCGGCACCAAGGCCTTCACCGTGGAACCGGAGAACGATGCCCCCACCCTGAGCGCGCCCACCTCTTTCGCTTGTGCCCTTGGCAAGCCCCTCATGATCAGTGTGGCCGGTCTCAACGGCATCACCGTGAACGATGCGGACGACACCAGCCTGGAGATGGACCTGGACTTCACCCTCGGCTCGGCCTCCGTCACCCTGGCCACCACAGCAGGCCTCACCTTCACCCAGGGCGACGGCACGGCGGACAACCGCATGACCTTCCAAGGCACCAAGGCCGCCATCAACGCAGCGCTCAACGGCATGGTGGTGCTGATGAACACCTACGGCAACGTGGCCAACGTCTTCACGGTCACCGACCTGGGCGGTGGCCTGGGCATGCCGCAGGCCTCGGTCTCACAGTCCCTCGTCTTCCAGGTGCGCAACCTGCAGGTGAACGCCCGCGTGGTGCTGCAAGGCGCGTACGATGCCACCACCGGCCTGATGAACGACAACCTGCGCAGTGCGGGCCTGGTACCTCTGACACAGCCCTTCACCGCACTGGGCTACCAGCACCTCAAGGGCGGTGGCGCGGAGGTGACCACGCCCGCCGTGCTCGCCGTCACCGGCCCGAACGCCATCGTGGACTGGGTGCTGGTGGAGAAGCGCAACAGCACCGGCTCCACCGTGCTCTGCTCCACGGCCGCCCTGCTGCAGCGCGATGGCGATGTAGTGGAGGTGAACGGCACCTCGCCCGTGAAGCTCCATGACATCACCACCTCCGGTGCCATCGTGGTCCGCCACCGCAATCACCTGGGCGTGATGTCCGGCAACTTGAGCTTCAGCACCGGGCAGAACCCCACGCCCACGGCGGTGGACTTCACGCTGGCGGCCACCGCCACCTACGGCAGCAATGCGCGCACAAGCATCACCGGTGCGTTCCCGGTGCAAGCGCTGTGGGCCGGCGATGTGAACTTCAACGGCACCACCCGGTACGTGGGCGCCGGCAACGATCGCGATCCGATCCTGCTGACCGTTGGCAGCACCGCGCCCAACAACGTGATCAACTCCACCTACAGCACCCGCGATGTGAACCTTGACGGGCAGGTGAAGTACACCGGTGCGGACAACGATCGCGACCCTATCCTCCTCACCGTGGGCAGCACCACGCCCAACAATGTGCGCTTGGCGCAAGTGCCGTGAGCGGTCTGGACCAGAGGTAATGACCGAAGCCCTGCGTGAAGCGGGGCGGCTATCGCTCACCGGACCACCGCGCTCACTTACTCGTTCCAGGGCCTTGGGCGCGCTCCGCCCAGGCCTTCTCCAGTGCCATGCGGAAGGTCTCCTGAGGTTGGGCACCGCTCACGGCGAAGCGCCGGTCGAACACGAAGAAGGGCACGCCGCGAACGCCCAGCCTGGCCGCCTCCTGCTCGTCGGCCCGTACCTCTGCGGCCCAGCCATCACCGGCCAGCGCCTGTTCGACCGTCTGCGCGTCCAGCCCGACCTCTTTGGCGAGCTGAAGTAGGAAGGCCCGATCCGCCAGGTGGCGGCCCTCGGTGAAGTAGGCGCGGAAAAGTCGCTCCTTCACCCGGTCACCCGCGCCCTCGCGCTTGGCGTACTGTAGCAGGCGGTGCGCATCGAAGGAGCTGCCCACGATGGTCTTCTCCATGTCGTACTGCAGGCCCAGGCCTGCCGCCCGGTCCACCACGCCCTGCACCCGGGAGCGGGCCTCGGCCTCGGAGATCCCGTAGCGCTCCATCAGCATGGCGATGGTGCTCTGCCCGGTGCTGGGTGGCGCATCCGGGTCCAGCTCGAAGCTGCGCCACACCACCTGCACGCTGTCCTTGTGGGGGAACTCCGCCAGCGCATGCTCCAGCTCGCGCTTGCCGATGTAACAGAAAGGGCACACCACGTCGCTCCACACCTCGATGGTGAGGGGCTGGCCGGTGCCGCCGGTGGGTCGTTCGTTCATGAGGGGTTGGAACTGGGCGCGGACGGGCATCAACGCCAGGGTCAGCCCCGCAACGGCGAGGGGGCGGCGCAGCCGTTCCGGGAGTTCCATGCCGGCAAAGTTCGGTCGTCCATCCCGCGGATGAACCGCCCATCACATTGGAAACGTTCCCTATTGCATTTCGTTTCCGTCGTTCCATACGTTTGCGCCCCCCTAGAAATCGCCTTTCCGCCCGACCTGCAATGGACATCCGCAAAAAGGAGATCCTGGAACAAGCTATGAAGCTCTTCATGCGCCTGGGCATCAAGAGCATGACCATGGACGACGTGGCCACGCACCTGCGCGTGAGCAAGAAGACGCTGTACGAACATTTCAAGGACAAGAACGACCTGGTGGAGCAGGTGGTGGCCGCCGTGTGCAAGCACCACAGCTCCAGCATCGATGCCATCTGCGCAAAGGGGCTCAACGCGATCGACGAGAACCACGAGATCACCAAGTTCATCGTAGCCCAGATCGGCGGGGTGCACCCCAGCGTGCAGTTCGATCTGCAGAAGTACCACCCCAAGGCCTGGGAGACACTGGAGCACTCCGAACAGAACGATGTGCACCGCTGCGTCACCTCCAACCTGCGGAAGGGCATCAAGGAGGGGCTCTACCGCGATGACCTGGACGTGGAGGTGATCACCCGCCTCTACCTCGCCCGCATGGACACCACGTGGGACGGCCGCGTGTTCCCGCCGGAGCAGTTCAACATCACCGACGTGCTCTGGAAGCACTTCGAATACCACATCCGCGGGATCGCCAGCCGCAAGGGCGTGGACTACCTCGACAAGAAAGTGAAGAAGGAACGGGCCAACGCCTGAACACCGACCGCCATGAAGATCATCCTCACCGTACTGGGCCTCTCCACCGCGTTGCTCACGCACGCGCAGGGCCCCCTCAGCCTCAGCCTGCAACAGGCCATGGACCTGGCCGCGCAGCAGAGCTACGCCGTGCGCGCCAGCGCCCTGGAGGCGCAGAAGAGCATCGCCCGTTCCAAGGAGGTCACCGCCATCGGCTTCCCGCAGATCAACGGCGAGGCCCAGATGCAGAACTTCATCGATGTGCCCACGCAGCTGGTGCCGAACTTCTTCACGCCCGGTATCGGGCCGGAGTACATCGCGGCACAGTTCTCCCTGCCGTGGAACGCCAGCGGCGGCGTCACCCTCACCCAGCTCCTGTTCGACGGCAGCTACCTGGTGGGCCTGCAGGCCGCGCGTGAACTGAAGGTGCAGAGCGAGGAGGACCTGCTGAAGGCACAGGCCGATGCGCGCAACCAGGCCGCCAAGGCCTACTTCGGCGTGCTCGGCGCCGAGGAGGGCATGCGCCTGGTGGGCGAAGGCATCCCCCTGCTGGAGAAGAGCCTGCGCGAAGTGATCGCCATGAAGGACGCGGGCTTCATGGAGCAGACGGACGCGGACCGCATCAACATCCAGCTGGAGCAGGCACGCGCACAACAACGCGACTTCCAACGGCAGGCCGACGTGGCGCGCATGCTGCTGGCCCTCACCCTGGGCACCCCGCAGGGCACGCCCATCACCCTTACCGACAAGCTGGAGACCATCCTCGCCGACGGCGGTGAGGCCGGCCTCGCCGAGCAGGCCTTCGACCCCGCCGGCCATGTGGAGCAGCGCCAGGCCGACGTGCTGGTGCGCCTGCAGGAACTGAACGTGCGCAACGACAAGGCCAAGGCCCTCCCCTCGCTCGGCGGCTTCATCTCGCACCAGCAGGTGTGGAACGGCCCCAGCTTCGATCCCGGCGGCGAATACCCCTTCTACCCCACCACCGTGTGGGGCCTGAAGCTCAGCGTGCCCATCCTCAGCTCGGGCCAGCGCTACCACAAGCTCAAGCAGGACCAGCTGGCCCTGGAGCAGGTGCAGATCAACCGCACCGCCACCGAGCAGCGCCTGCGCATGCAGGCCGAACAGCAGCGCACCCAGGTGCGCGCCGCGTACGACAGCTACGGCACCTCCGAGCGCAACCTGCAACTGGCGAAAAGCATCTTCGACCGCACCAGCATCAAGTTCACCAACGGCTCCGCCTCCAGCTTCGAGCTCACGCAGGAACAGGGCAATCACCTGGTGGCCCAGCAGACCTACGTGCAGAACCTGGTGCAGCTGCTCATCGCCCGCGCCGACCTGCGCAAGGCCCTCGACCTCTACTGACCGATCCACACCCGCTTCAAGAACCCATCCGTGATGAAGAACACGATCGCATACATCCTCCTCGCCACGCTGCTCGCCGCCTGCGGCGCCCAGGAGCCCCAAGGAGAGCTCGGCCGCAAGCGTGCGGAACGTGACTCGCTGAAGGCCGCCTACGACGAGCTGGGCGTCCGCATCAAGGAGATCGAGGAATGGCTCGCAGCCAACGACAGCACGGCCCGGCGCAACCTGCCCATGGTGCGCGTGCAGCCCCTGCGCACCACCCGCTTCGACCACTACGTGGACGTGCACGGCAGCGTGAAGGCCGACCGCGCCGCAGCGCTCTACGCCATGGGCGGCGGCCGCGTGCGCACCATTCACGTGAGCATCGGCGACCGTGTGCAGCGCGGCGACCAGCTGATCACGCTGGACAACGACATCATCCGTGAGCAGATCGAGCAGGCGCGCACCGGCTACGAGCTGGCGCGCACCGCCTTCGAGAAGCAGGACCGCCTCTGGAAGCAGCAGATCGGCAGCGAGATGCAATGGCTGCAGGCCAAGGCCCAGATGGAGCAGGCCAAGGCCGGGCTGGACGCACTGCACGAGCAGCAGCGCCTGAGCAACGTCACCGCACCGTTCGACGGCACCGTGGACGACATCATGGTGCGCGTGGGCGACATGGCCGCACCGCAGGTCCCCGTGGCCCGCGTGGTGGACCTGTCCGGCGCCCAGCTGGAGGCCGACATGCCCGAGAACTACCTGGACCGCGTGCGCAAGGATGCGCCCGCACGAGTCCGCTTCCCCTCGCTCGACACCACTTTCGAGGCGCATGTGGAGCATGTGGGCACCTTCATCGACCCGGCCAACCGAACCTTCAAGCTGGTGGTGCACGTGCCCAAGGGCGGCGGCTATATCCGCCCCAACCTGCTCAGCGACATCAGTGTGCTGGACCAGCGCATCGACAGCGCCATCGTGGTGCCGGCCGGCGCCATCCTGGAGGATGTGAACGGCACCAGCTACGTGTTCACCGTGGAAGCCACCAACGGCGAAGCCCACGCCACCAAGGTGCCCGTGCGCCGGGTGAGCGAGTACAAAGGCCAGGCCTGCATCGCGCCCCTGGCCGCCGGCACCTTGAACAGTGCCGCCTCCGTGGTGACCGACGGCGCACGCAACCTGAGCAACGGCCAGCTGGTGCGCATCAGCGACCTGTGACCGCAACGGATCCGTTACGACCATGAACGCACACGACATCGAGAAGGACCTGCACGGGCCCGAACGCCAGTTCGCCATCACCAGCTGGGCGGTGAAGAACCGCACCACGGTGATCGTGCTCACCCTCCTGATCTGCCTCACCGGCATCTACTCCTACATGGTGATGCCGAAGGAGAGCTTCCCCGAGGTGGTGACGCCCGAGATCTACGTGGGCACCCCCTACAACAGCAGCTCGGTGGTGGACATCGAGAAGCTGATCACCAAGCCGCTGGAGAAGGAGATCAACACCATCAGCGGGGTGGACCAGATCAAGAGCACCAGCGTGCCGAACTACTCGGTGATCGACGTGAAGTTCAACTACAACGTCACCCCCACCGAGGCGCTGCGCAAGGTGAAGGACGCGGTGGACAAGGCCCGCGGCGATGCGGACTTCCCGCGCGACCTGCCGGCCGAGCCCAACGTGTTCGAGATGAACTTCAGCGAGCTGATGCCGGTGATGAACATCAACATCAGCGGCGACTATCCGCTGGAGCAGCTGCACCAGTACGCCAAGCACCTGGAGGACCGCATCGAGAGCCTGCCCGAGATCAACAAGGTGGAGATCCGCGGCGTGCCCGAGCGCGAGATGCGCGTAAGCGTGGACCTGGCACGGCTGGAGGCGCTGGAGCTCAGCTTCAACGACGTGGCCATGGCCCTGCAGAGCGAGAACCTCACCATGAGCGGCGGCGAACTGCTGGTGAACGGCCAGCGCCGCGCCGTGCGCGTGATCGGCGAGTTCAAGGACGTGGAGCAGGTGAAGGACATCGTGGTGAAGAACGAGTTCCAGCGCGAGGTGCGCCTGGGCGACATCGCCTCCGTGGAGTTCGCCTACAAGGAGGCCGAGAGCTTCGCCCGCGAGTACGGCAAGCCCGTGGTGATGCTGGACGTGATCAAGCGCGCCGGGGAGAACCTGCTCACCGCGAGCGACAACATCGAGCGCATCCTCGCCGAGGACAAGGGCCGCGTGCTGCCCGCCGACCTCACCATCACCAAGACCGGTGATCAGAGCGACCAGACACGCGCCAGCGTGGACGAGCTGATGAACCACATCGTGCTCGGGGTGATCCTGGTGGTGGGCGTGCTCATGCTCTTCCTGGGCCTGCGCAACGCCCTCTTCGTGGGCCTCGCGATCCCCATGAGCATGTTCATCTCCTTCACCGTGCTGAACGCCTTCGGCGTCACGCTGAACATCATGGTGCTCTTCTCCCTGATCCTCGCCCTCGGCCGACTGGTCGACGACGGAATCGTGATCGTGGAGAACATCTACCGCCACATGAGCAACGGCGAGCCCCCGCTGAAAGCCACCCGCCTTGCCGTGGGCGAAGTGACCCTGCCGATCAGCACCGCCACCATCGCCACGGTGATGGTCTTCGTGCCCCTGCTCTTCTGGCCCGGCCTCATGGGCGAGTTCATGAAGTGGATGCCCATCACCTTCATGATCGCCCTGGGCTCCTCGCTCTTCGTGGCACTGGTGGTGAACCCGGCGCTCGCCTCCAAGTTCATGAAGGTGAACGAGGCACCGCCCACCATGCGCGGCACCTGGCGCACCGCCGGCATCCTGATGGCCGTGGGCTCGGGCCTCATCGCCCTCGGCCTGGGCACGCACCTCAACGCCATCTTCGGTCTGGGCACGCTCGCGTTCTTCCTCGGCATCCTCGCCCTGGTCTTCACCAAGTGGATCGTGCCCGCCACGGACTGGTTCCAGAACACCTGGCTGCCGCGCCTGGAGGACCGCTACGAGGCCTTCCTGCGCTACGCCCTCGCCAAGCACCACCCACGCACCTTCTTCCTGGGCACCATCGGCCTGCTGGTCGCGGCCTTCGCCCTCATCGGCATCGCCCCGCCCAAGACCCTCTTCTTCCCCGCCAACCAGCCGCAGTACATCAACGCCTTCATCGAGGCGCCCATCGGCACGGACATCCTGAAGACGGACAGCGTGGCCCGCGCGATCGAGGCGCAGGTGATGCGCGTGATCAACGCACCGAAGTACATGGAGGTGCGCACCATCACCTTGCCGGACGGCACCACCCGCACGGACACGGTGAACAAGGTCGTGAACTCGGTGATCACCCAGGTGGGCCGCGGCACCAGCGACCCCGGCAGCGGTGAAATGGAGCTGAGCGCCACGCCCCACAAGGCCCGCGTGCAGGTGAGCTTCGTGAAGTACGCCGACCGCCACGGCATCAAGACCAACACGGTGCTCGAGGAGCTCCAGAAGGGCGTCACCGGCTACCCCGGCGTGCTCGTGTCCGTGGTGAAGAACGCCGACGGGCCGCCCGTGGGCAAACCCATCAACATCGAGATCACCGGCGACGACATCGAAGGCCTGCTGGCCGAGGCCGAGCGCGTGAAGACCTTCATCGAGGGCCGCAACGTGCCCGGTGTGGAGGCGCTGCGCATCGACATCGACCGCGCCAAGCCGGAGATGCCCATCACCATCGACCGCGCGAAGGCCCGTCGCTTCAACGTGAGCACCTACGCCATCGCGGACGCCATCCGCACCGCGCTCTTCGGCAAGGAGGTGAGCACCTACCGCATCGACGGGGACGATGACGACTACGAGATCAACGTGCGCCTGAAGGACGAGTACCGCTACGACCCCCAGCGTCTGATGGACATGAAGATCACCTTCCGCGACATGCTCACCGGCCAGATCCGCCAGGTGCCCATCAGCGCTGTGGCAACCGCCGAGCGCGGCACCAGCTTCAGCGCCATCAAGCGCAAGGACCTCAAGCGCGTGGTGACAGTGAGCAGCAACGTGATCGCCGGCTACAACAACAACGAGGTGGTGCAGCACGTGAAGGACGAGATGGCCTCCGGCTTCGATGCCGACGACCGCTTCGCCATGCGCTTCACCGGCGAGCAGGAGGACCAGGCCAAGGACATGGGCTTCCTGATGGTGGCCTTCCTGGTGGCCATCTTCATCGTGTTCCTCATCATCGTGGCCCAGTTCAACAGCATCAGCTACCCGGCCGTGGTGCTCAGCACGGTGATCTTCTCCACCATCGGCGTGTTCCTCGGGCTCGTGGTGTTCCGCATGGAGTTCGTGGTGCTCATGACCATGCTCGGCATCATCTCGCTGATCGGCGTGGTGGTGAACAACGCCATCGTGCTCATGGACTTCGCACGTCTGCTCTTCGCGCGCAGCCGCCGGTTGCTCGGCCTCGACGAGGAGGCCGTGCTGCCGATCAACGAGAGCCGCGAGGCCCTGGTGCTGGCCGGCAAGACGCGTCTGCGTCCCGTGCTGCTCACCGCCGTCACCGCCATCCTCGGCCTGCTGCCGCTCGCCATCGGCATCAACTTCAACTTCTTCACGCTCTTCAGCGAGCTGGACCCGCACATCCACATGGGCGGTGACAACAGCATCTTCTGGAGCCCGCTGAGCTGGGCCGTGATCTTCGGCCTCACCTTCGCCACCTTCCTCACGCTGATCATGGTGCCGGTGATGCTGCTGATCATCGCCAAGATCAAGCACCGCCGCGCCTCCAAGCGCGGGCTCATCCAACTGCCCAAGGTGGTCATCCCCCCGGTGGAGCCTCAGGGCGACATGGGGCCGGTGCTCCAGTGAGCGCAGACATACCACGCGATGGAACGGCCCCGGTAGCGGGGCCGTTCCCGTTCCCGCCCGCCGCTATGAACAGCCGCATCGTGGAAGGTCGTTCCGGATCCACGGCCACCCCTCCCCCGCTTCCGGTATGTTCGCTCGATGTCCCTGCGCTCCCTGCTCCTCGCGACCTGCCTCGGGGCTTGCCTGGCCGGTCATGAAGCCCAGGCACAGGCCACATCCGGCACCCTGCGCGGCACGGTGACCGATGATCGCAATGCACGACCCCTGCCAGCTGCGGAAGTGGAGCTCCTGGCACCGGACACCACCATCCGGGCGGCCACGGATGCGGATGGGCATTTCCGCATGGACGCCGTGCCCGTCGGCATCCATCGCCTGCGCGTTACGCTGAACGGATTCGCGCCCGCCGACATCCCGGAGGTGTGGGTGCGGGCCGGCAAGGAGGAGGTGGTGGACATCGCCTTGGAACCCGCCGTGATCGAGCTGCCGGCCGGTGAGGTGGTGCGCCAGCGCAAGGACCCGGGCGCGGTGACGCTCACCGTGGAACAGACCCTGCGCTACCCGGCCGCCTTCTTCGACCCGGCGCGCGTGGCCACGGTGTCCGCCGGCGTGGCCAACATCAACGACCAGGCGAACCACTTCAGTGTGCGGGGCAACAACCCCAACGGCAACGCCTGGTTGCTGGAAGGTGCGGAGATGGTGAACCCGAACCACCTGTCCAACGCGGGAACACCCAGCGACCTGCCCATGCTCAGCGGTGGCGGCGTGAACATCCTGAGCGCCCAGATGCTCGGCACCTCACGCCTGCTGAAAGGCTCCTGGGCACCGGACCGCGGCAACGCGCTCGGTGGCATCATGGACATGGAGCTCCGGCGCGGCAACACCAGTACCCGCGAATGGACCGCGCAAGCCGGCCTCATCGGGCTTGACCTGTCCACGGAAGGTCCGTTGGGCAAGGGCGGCCGCTCCTCCTACCTGGTGAACTACCGCTACTCCACCCTCGGCCTGCTGGGCGCGATGGGCGTGGACCTGGGCGATGAGGTGATCACCTTCCAGGACCTTTCCTTCCATGTCACACTGCCACTGGCCGCACGCGGTGAACTGCGCTTCTTCGGACTGGGCGGGAACAGCAGCAATGTCTTCGAGGCGCAGCGCGATACCAGCGAATGGGAATTCGACAAGGATGGCTCAGACATCACCTACACGGCGCGCACCGGGGCGGCCGGCACCACCGCACGCCTGCCGGTGGGCAGGCAGGGATCGCTCATGGCCACCGTGCTCCTTTCCGCCACCGGCCAGGAACGTCAACGGATCCGCCTTGGCGACGACCTGAAGCCGCTTGACACCACCACGTACGACCTGCACGAACGGAAGCTCTCCACCGTGGTGCGGTACGATGGTGCGCTGACGGCACGGTCGCGCTGGAGCCTCGGTGCCTCGGCGATGGAACGGGAGGTCACCAACCTCTTCGATGAACGCATCACCGGCTGGCTCGTGCGCCCGCACGTTAACACACGCTGGTCCGTGGGCGACCATTGGACCGTGGGCCTCGGGCTGGCGTATGCGCACTTCACCCTCACCAACAGCGCGGTGGCGGAGCCGCGTGCTTCCCTACACTGGAACATGCGCAACGGCCGCCGGCTGTCGGCAAGCGCTGGGCGGCGGTCACAGCTGCCCATGCACCAGCTCCTGCGGGTGCGCTTCACCGATGTGCGTCCATGGAACCAGCAATTGGGCCCGACGCTCTCCGATGAGGTGGTGCTCGCCTACGATCATCCGCTCAACGAACGCCTCACCTTCCACCTGGAGGTCTTTCACCAGCAACTTTCCGACCTGCCTGAGCGGGACCCCGCTTACACCTGGAGCCTTGAACAGGATAACCTGGTGAACCAGTGGGACGAGCCGGCGATCATCAAATACCTGAACACCGGGAGGGCCACCAACACCGGAGCGGAGGCATCGCTGGAGCGCACTTTCGCCCGGGGCTTCTTCTACCTGGTGAATGCGACGGTCTACGAAAGTCGCTGGGAACTGGGCGCCGTAGAGCAGGACACCCGCTGGAACGGCCGGTACATCGTCAACGCGGCCGGTGGCCGGGAGTTCGTGAAGCGCACGAACGACCGCGTCCGCACCTGGGGAATCACCAGCCGCCTGGTGCTGATGGGCGGTGCGCGCACCACACCGATCGATGTGCAGGCCTCGGAGGAGGTGCGCGGCACGGTGCCGGGCGGGCCCGCATGGTCGGCACAGTTCGATGACCTTCACCGGCTCGACCTGCGCGTGTACCTGAAGCGCGAGCGCAAGGGCCGCACCGGCCTGTGGGCGCTGGACCTGCAGAACGCCGTGAACGCGCAGAACGCCGCCTACCAGTACTACGATGTCCGCAAGGGCGAGGTGGTGACCAAGTACCAGCTCGGCCTCATCCCCAACCTCAGCTACCGCATCGAATTCTGAACCCATGCGCACCCTCCTGTACATCCTGCTCGCGCTCGTCTTCGCGCTCTTCGCCTACTGGAACCTGAACGACCCGGACGCGCCGGTCTGGGTGGCCGCCTATGGCGCCGTAGCGCTGCTCTTCGGGCTGGCGGCCGCCGGCCGAGGTGACCGCCGCATCACCGTGGCGCTGGGCGCCCTGCTCTTCGGGTGGATGCTGACCATGCTACCGGGCATGTTCGCCTGGGTGCGCGACGGCATGCCGTCCATCACCGAGGAGATGAAGGCCACCGCTCCGCACATCGAAGTGGTGCGCGAGTTCCTGGGGCTGATGATCGCGGTGGGTTGCCTGGGTGTACTGTTCCTCTTCCAGCGGTCCGCGCGCACCGACTGATCATGACGGTGCCGCAGGCCCGTTGCGGCAAATCCCGCACCGGCGTAGCGCCTTGGAACAGGGACTCCGGGTACGCTTAGCGCGCGCAGGTGACCTTGCAGCAGAAGAGGCTGGAAAAGAAGCAGGGCCCCCTCGTTCGAGGAGGCCCTGCCCAGGTCCTGATCAGGGTCTGATCACTACTGCACCATCAGGCGCCCATGGACCATGCGGCCATTGAGCAGCAACTGATACGGATACACACCAGGGTCAAGTGCGCTCACCTCCTGCCATACACGCACTTCCTGGCCCTCGGTCACCATGCCATCGAACAGCACGCGCATCGGGCGGCCCTGCACATCGAAGAGGCTCAGCACCGCGCGGCCTTCGGACACGGCCTTGAAGCTCAGGGTGGTGATGTCGCGGCTGGGGTTGGGCACCACGGAAACCTCCATGACTCTCTGCTGGTCGGCGTAACCGCAGCAATCGCCCATGAGCCAGATCGTCTGCTCCGCCGTCGCTGCATTGCCACAGGCATCCATGGCCGTGTAGGTGCGGTGGATGTAACACTTGCCCTCCTTGGTGGTGATCCATTCATCCACCACGTCCACACCAAGCTCACCCTGGCAGTTATCCCAGGCCGTGCACTTGGCCGGCTCGGGGATCTCCTTGCACGTGGCCTTCACTTCGGCCTCCAGCTCGCACGTGAGCTCGGGGGCGGTGTTGTCGGTCACCGTGATGTGCTGGGTGGCGGTGCCCAGGTTGCCGCAGTCATCCATGGCCCAGTAGGTGCGCACGATGGTGTAGCTGCACTTGTCCTTGCCTTCCTCCACCGCATCGGTGACGTGCACCACCAGATCGCTCTTGCAGGCATCCTCGGCCCACACGCCATCATCCTTCTGGGGCACTTCGCCACACTCCACCGTCACATCGGCCGGCACGTTCAGGATCGTCGGGCCCTGGGTGTCCACCACGGTGATCACCTGCGTGAGCTGCTCCGTGTTGCCCTCGGTATCCGAGAAGGTCCAGACGCGGGTGAGGATGCGCGGACAGGTACCGCTCCAGTTGTCCGTCCAGGTGAACAGGACCACCTCGGGGCACTTCTCATCCTTGCGCAGCACCGGATAGGTGAGCGCGCCGGGGCTCACATCGGCACCGCACTCCACGGTCAGTTCCGTGAAGATCGGATCGATGATGATCGGCGGGCATTCATCACCGCAATCCTCCTTGCCGATGATCACCGTGCCCGATGCCTCGCACTGGTTGGCGTCGAACACCGTGACCGTGTACTCGCCTTCGCAGAGACCCTCCACCGTGGCACCCACGGCGCCCGTGCTCCAAAGCACCGTGTAGGGCGCCTGACCACCGCTCAACTGAACGCTTGCGGAACCGCTGCAGGGCGCCTGGCAATTCACCGGGGTGCCCGTCAGTTGGATCTGCAGAGCGTCCGCGCAAGCGAGCACCGCCACGGCGGAACCGCTGCAACCGGCGGCATCGTTCACCACCACACTGTACGTACCGTTGGCCACAGCGCCCAGGTCGGCCGTGGTGGCGCCGTTGCTCCACAGATAACTGTAGTTGCCGCTGCCACCGGTCACCGCGCTAACGATACCGCCTTGGGCACCGCCGCAGGTGGGACATTGCGCGTCCAGTTCCACCGTCAAGGGCTGCGGAAGCTCCACCAGCACCTCATCCGTAGCGGAACAGCCATTGGCACCAGTGACCGTCAACGTGTACAGGCCCGCCGCGTTCACCAACGGTGATTGCAGCGTGCTCGCGAAACCACCCGGACCGCTCCAGACAAAGCTCACATCCGCCTGATCGCTGGATCCGGTGAGCTGGGCCGTTCCGGTCGCACAATCGATCTGGCCGGCGGTGGCCACTGCCTGGGGAAGGTCATTGTCCGCCATCACAACAGCCTCGGCCGTTCCAATGCATGCTAACGGACCGTTCTCCGTTTGAATGCTCGCGCCAGTGACCGTGAGCACATAGGTGCCCACTGCATCAACGATCGGATTCTGCTGCGCACTGGTGTATCCGCCAGGGCCGATCCATGCGTAATTCACGTTCGGCGTGATACTGCTGCCGGCAAGTTGGACCTGCGGAATGAGACAGCTTAGTTCTCCGCCGGAAGCTTCGGCACTTGCCGTGCTGCTCTCCACGACCACTTGGGCGGTCGACGTTGCAGTGCAACCGTTCGAGCCGGTCACTGTCAGGATGTACGTACCTGCCACCGCCACGACTGGCGCGGCTTGCGTACTGGTGAATCCACCGGGACCCGTCCAACTCAAGCTTCCTGAACCAGTACCCTGCAGTTGGGCCGACAGGATGTTGCAGTTGATAGCTCCTCCTTGTGCGTTCGCTTGAGGAAGTTCAGCGTCGGCATCCACTTCCGCATCGGCCGTGCTGGTGCAACCGTTCGCGCCGGTCACCGTCAGCACATACGTGCCTGCCTCGCTCACCGTCGGGTTCTGGGCGTTGCTCGTGAAGCCGTTCGGGCCCGTCCAGGAGAACGTGCCATTGCCCACGCCCTGCAGCTGAACGCTCAGCGTCGTGCAGGTCAGCGTGCCGCCGGTCGCTTGTGCACCGGGAACGTTGTCGTCCTGGCCCACTTCCGTGCTGGCCGTGCTCGTGCAACCGTTCGCACCCGTCACCGTCAGAATGTACGTGCCCGACACGGTCACCACCGGGTCCTCATCCGTACTGCTGAAACCGCCTGGACCGCTCCAGGAATAGGTCACATTCGCGCTCGGCGAACCGCCGTTCAGTTGCACGCCCGTCTCTGCGTTGTTGCAGTCGAGCACACCGCCTTCGGCCGTCGCGCCGGGAGGGGTGATGTCCTGTTCCACCTCCTCGGTGATCGAAGCCGTGCAGCCGTTCGTCACGTCCGATACGGTCAGTGTGTACATCCCGGGGATCAAGGCCGCCACCGTCGATGTGCCGGTCACACCAGAACCATCGGGCAGTTCCCATGAATAGCTCGGGATCAGGGCGTTCGACTGTGCGAACAACAATACTGATTGATCCTCACAGGTGATCTCACCCGTCACCACGATGTCCACGCTGGGAACCACCGTGTTCTGAACCACCACCGCGTCATCCGTGCTCGTGCAACCGTTCGCGCCGGTCACCGTCAGCACATACGTGCCTGCCTCGCTCACCGTCGGGTTCTGGTCGTTGCTCGTGAACCCGTTCGGACCCGTCCACGCGAAGGTGCCGTTGCCCACGCCCTGCAGCTGGACGCTCAGCGTCGTGCAGGTCAGCGTGCCACCGGCCGCTTGTGCACCCGGAACATTGTCGTCCTGGCCCACCTCCGTGCTGGCCGTGCTCGTGCAACCGTTCGCGCCGGTCACCGTCAGCACATACGTGCCCGCCTCGCTCACCGTCGGGTTCTGGTCGTTGCTCGTGAACCCGTTCGGACCCGTCCAGGAGAAGGTGCCGTTGCCCGCGCCCTGCAGTTGGACGCTCAGCGTCGTACAGGTCAGCGTGCCGCCAGACGCTTGCGCGCCGGGAACCGCGTTGTCCAGTTCAACCTCGGCCTGGTCGGTGGCCGTGCATCCGGTCTGCGGGTCCGTAACGGTGAGGGCATAGAACCCGGGCGCGTTCACCGTCACGCTGGGGCTGCTGCCACCGGAAACGATGCCGGGGCCGCTCCAACCGAACGAAACACCGTTGGTCTGTGAGGATCCATTCAGCACGACCTGTCCGTTGTTCGCGCACGTGATCACCGCATCGTTCCCTGCGTTCGCATCCGGTACACCCGTACCTCCGATGTTCACAGGCAGAACCACCGAACACTGGTTGGCATCGGTCACCGTGACGGAGTATACCCCGGCGGGAACGTTCGCGATGGCCGACCCTACCGCACCTGTGCTCCATACGTAGCTGTAGCCGGGCGTGCCACCCGTACCGGAGACGCTTGCCGATCCATTGTCCTGTCCGCAGGTGGCCGGCGTGGTGTTGACGTTACCGCTGACGGCGCTCGGCTGTCCCACTTGGAAGGTGTTCGATGCCTGACATCCGTTCGCATCCGTCACGGTGACACTGTAGCTGCCGGCAGCCAGACCGGTCGCGGTCTGCGTGGTCTGTCCATTGCTCCAGAGGTACGTGAAGCCCGGCGTGCCATCGGCAGTGGCCGTGATGCTTCCATCAGCTCCGCCATTGCACGAAGCGTCGTTCACGTCGCCGGTGACGCTCATGATGCGCACGGTGACCACCTGGTCCGCGGCGCCTGCGAGAATGCAGGCATCACCACCGATGATCCGGCGGATGAAGGTCTTCTGGGTCAGCGGACCGATATCCGTGCCCAGCAGGTTCTGACCGGTGGCACCTGCGATGTTCGCCCAGTTGACACTGTCCGTACTGATCTGCCATTGGAAGGTGGCCGCCGAACCGAAGGACGGATAAGCGGACGCCGCGTTGTTCCGAACGATGGTGGGCAGCACATAGCTCGGCTGTGAGCCTTGGATGTCGCCCGGAATGCTGCCCGCACAGATCGCGGTGCCGGTATACGTAATGCTGTTGCCCAGCAGGTCCGGGGGATTGGCCCATACCACCAGGCCAGGCTCGTAGATGGCCGAGCTGCTGCTCAACTTGGTGGTGTTCAACGCACCCTGGGTCAGGGGAATGTTGTTGCTCTCCGCCGTCACGATCGTGTAGATGCGGCAGTTGCTGAACTTGATGCCACGCTCACCCACGGGATCGTAATCGTCCGTCGTGCCGCCGTAGTAGGTGCTGAACTCCAGCGCCGTCAGGTCGCTCTCCAGCTTGAAGAAGACCTTGTCGTTCTCACCCTGGTTGGTGGTCTGCAGCGGCACGTTCGGCGAAGCGCTCACCGGGAAGTTCGTGCTGTTCGTGTAGCCGAACACGTAGACATCGTTGTTCAGGTCCACGTTCAGGCCCATCATGTTCACTTCGTTGTTCGAACCGCCCACATAGGTGCCACCAAGCAGTGTCTGGTCGCTGACGGCCATGCGGCCCACATAGAAGTCGTTGCTCCCGTTGTGGCCCGTATCATAGGAGCCGCTCGTGATGTTGGCGCTGTTCAGGCCTTCGGTCACACCACCGAAATAGAGCTCCGTGCGCGTCGTGTTGAACTCCATGCACAGGAGGTTCGCATCATTGTTCGTCCCGGAGGAGAAGTAGGAGCTCCAGGTGGTGGCGGCCGTGGTGCCATTGAGGCGTTGCAGGAAGCCGGCCGACGTACCGCCGCGGGTCGATTGGCGCGGGCTCACCGTTGGGAAGTTGGAACTGGAGGTGTTGCCACCCACGAACAGGTCGCCGTTCACCGGATCGTGCAGCATGATGCTGGCCCGGTCGGCCGCACCACCGCCGTAGTTGCGCATCCACACCAGCGACGACAGGTCCTGGTTGATGCGGAAAAGGAGCACATCGCTGCCGCCGTTGTTGGTGTTGCTGGCACCGCTGCCCGCGTTCAGCGTCGACAGGTTTGTGCTGGTGGTACTGCCACAGACGAACACGTCCCCATTCGGGGCGGTGCGCACATCGTAGTTGTCATCCGCACCGTTCCCACCCACAATGGCCGCTTTGATGCTCTGACCGTCCTGGGTGATCTTCAGCACAAACACATCGATGTCCGCCTGCGCCTGTTGGTTGATGCTTGCGCCGGTGAAGGCACTGCCACCGAGCACGGGGAAGTTCGTGCTGGAGGTCTGGCCGGTGATGTACAGGTTCCCATCCGGACCCTGTTCCATCGCATACGGATTGTCATCACCGTTACCGCCGATGTACGTCTGCCAGACGCGCGTGCCGGACCCTCCGATGTTGGCAGGTTCCAGGTACTTCCCCACGATGGTCTCCAGGGCTCCGTTCGCCGTGACGTCGAACGCGCCAACGGTGATGTTGTCCGTGGTGCCGACCACGCGGGCCACCATGTAGATGGCACCGTCGCTGGGATCCACCCAGATGGCATGGCCGTGGTTGTCGTCCGAGCTGTTGGTGTTCACCCAGGTGGCCCAACGCATGGCGATCGGGTCGATCACCAGGGGTTGCGACCGGTCGTACGCCCCAAGGGTGAAGCCGAGGATGTTGCCGTTCCGAACGGTGTATTGTGCCTCCACGCGGCGCTCGCGACCACCGACGCGCTGGTAAACGACCGGCGCCGGGTAGGTCATGTCCCCGAGGCTGGTGGGCATCACCAGCTCGCCCTTGGCGCTCACGCGGAGGTCGTTGATCCCTTTGAACTCGATGGCGATGGCACCCGGGTCGCTGTTGGGCGCGCAGATCACATCGTACTCCAGCGAACCGTCGGCCGCCGGGTAGTAGCGTACATCGATGCCGCGGTACACCCCCGTGTACCACACTTCCTGGTAGCTGTGGACGTTCAGCGCCTCCCTGCCCCCCAGGAAATAGTTGTTCACCTCCGGATGCACATCGCGGCTTTCCACGCGCATGGTGGGCAACGCGTTCTGGAACTTCATCAGCCAGCCATGGCCGCGTTCATGCCAGATGAGCGGCCGCCACGGTTTCCCGTCGTGCTGCTCCTGCTCGATCCGCATGCCCTCCTCCTGCCGGGCCTTCACGGCCGCCGGGTCGTATGCCTTCATGAGCATGCCCTCCGGCGTGGCCAGCGCCTGGCCCAACGGGAAGTCCGCCTTGAAGCGGATCGAGGGGTTGAACTGGCCCTTGTTCTCGATGAACTCGATGCGTTCATCGTACTTGTGCAGCAGCTGGTCCAGGTCCCCCATCCCGCCATCATGTGGCTTCGCACTGTTGGCAGGGTGGTGCGCATGCTGGGCAAGGTCCGCCAACTGGGCGGACACCATGGCGCTACAGGCCATGGCCCCCGCCAGCAGCGCGCCCTTCAAGCGCCTGTGCGATGTGTTCGTGGTCCGTGTCATCGGCGTATCGGGTGTTGGTGTTCTCATGAGAAAAGCAGCAGCAATGCACCCACCACGCACAAACCCCAGAGCTCGGGGTCGCACAGGTCGGTGTACAGTGAGCGGGGCAAGCGCGCGGAAAACCATCCTCCATCGCTCACCGCATGGGTGGCCGATGCCGGTGTGGAGCGGTCATCGCCGCTGATCGCGGTTGCGCGCCCAAGGCCCTCGGCGGGGCCTGTCCGTTCTCCGTGCATGATCGGGTTCCGTTGCTGTGTCCAAGCAGCTCACGGTCGATCAGGAAGAAGCGGCCCAAAAGAACACCGGCGGACCTCCGCTTGTCAAGTTTCGTCGTCCGGAATAAGCGCTCCATCGACACCCGAACCTGTTCGTCGATGAGCCATGCAAGGGACCGGCCCGGGTCGCGGGTGCCCAAAAAGGCGAACGGCGACCTGTTCGGGTCGCCGTTCGAATGAAGCGCGAACAGGTCTAGGGGATCTGTTCGGAGCGGATGTTGTTCGGCGTGGTGCTGCCCACGTTCACCAGGATCGCGTCCCGGTCGTTACCGCTGCCCACGTAGATCACGGTGCCGTCCATGTTGGTGTCTTCCGTGTAGTACCCTGCGACCGTACTGTTCGGCGTGGTGCTGCCGACACGTACCAGGATGGGATCACGGTCGTTCCCGGCTCCCGTGTACCCGAGCTGCTTGTTGAAGGTGACATCACCGGTCCACATGGCCATCACGGACCCGACCATGGAGCGCGCCTCCGTGCCGTAAGTGGATGTGGCCGCACTGGTGAGGTCGATGGTCGTAGTGGTTGAAGATAGTGCCAGCGCAGCCCCTGTCATCACACCCAGGTGATTGCGGTGTCGAACGGCAACGAAGTAAGCAGCCGACGGCGTCGTCAGGGACACAGGGCTCGTACCGTCCAGGGCAACAACGTCACCATCCCGCTGCAGCAGCGCGGCACAGCTGGCCAATACCGTTGAAGGGGAGCTGCTGTTCCGCAACTCCACGATCACCCAGTCCACAATGGCGTTGTTACCCGTGACGGATAGAACACCGGAACCAAGCGTCCCGCCCGCACCGGGCAGACCGGTGAACACATATCCAAGGCCAGTGTACGGCTCGGTCGCGGGCAGGATCCCTGCCGAACGCAACGCGTCCGACATCAACCCGGTGGCGATATCGTAAGGTCCGCTCAGGAAGACCTTCGGGGAGACCTTCACATCCGGTGTCGTCAAGGGAGGGAAGGAGAATTTGAACATCCGCGTGCTCCATCCGCCCGTCGGATTGTATTGCGCCGTTCCATAGAAAGAAAGCCCATCCGCGGGGTCAACGTTCAGTGAGCCATAGTCTCCGTACCGATTGCTGGTGTTGCTGGCCGCCCCGGCCACAATGGAGGTCTCCGCCATCGTCATCTGCCCCAGTGGATCGGTGCGGTAGCGGCCAGTGTAACGGACGCTGGGATACACGTTGCCGCCCGTGGTCCCGCTGATGTTGTACATGAGGCCGATATCCCCGTTCTGGTTGATGGCGATCCCGCTCATCCATCGGTCGTTCGCATCCGGCGACCAGGTGCCTTGCTGGTAGATCGACCAGGGGTTCGCACTGCCGCCGGTCCTGTGGAGCTCATACCAGCGCACGCCACCCCGGTCGGAGCCCACATCGGTCACGTGGCTGCAAACGATGGCCTCATAGCCGAAGGCGGAACTGAGGTTCCGGTAGCACACCCGGTTCATCAGCACTTCGCGCAGCGGGTCCAGCGTGGTGGTGGTGCCGGGTTGGTTCATGCAAGCGAAAGCGGTGTAGCCACACAGCCCCGTATCAAACGCCTCCGTGTTCATCGTGGTGGGTCCGGAGATGGTGCTGCTCGCGGGGGTGGCCGCGTTGTAGTTGATGGTCCACATCTCCAGGCGGTCAACGTCCGTGGTGATGGTGGTCCAGGCATCATCGGCCATGCGCATGAACATGGCCGGCGCGCCGGCGGGCGGTGCATCACCACCGTCAAAGTGCACCGGCGTGCAGGCCTGGAAGCCGATGGTGGCGTAGGCGGGAACGGTGAACCGCACGGCGGTCCCTGCCGTGCCGGCGAGCATGTTCGCACGAGGCAGGGCGTAGATGGCGGGTGAGTTCTCGTTCGAGGTCACCACATAGCAGTTGTTCCAAACCCCGTACTTGGGATAGTCCGGGAAGTTGGTGGCGGTGTAGCTGTACGCATACCACGCCCCCGTGGGATCGGCCGTCTGCGACACGGCCACATACAGGTTGTTGTTGCCCGATGCGAACTCGGTCATCAGCCAGCGGTCGGCAAGGGCATCGTACAGCACCACGGGGTCGCCAAGGCCGCTGTAACTGATGATGGAACTGAGGAAATTGTCCATGTACGTCTGGGCGGCCCCCACCGTGGCGAGGCTCTTGTTGCAGATGCGGAAGTAGGCACCGGAGCCACCGTTGATCATCTGGATCACATGGTTCGGACCGACAGCAAGGCATGGATCGGGCGGATTCACGCCCGTGTTGCCGATGCCGTTCACACTGATGTCGACCGCACGCTCGAACCCATGCAACGGAGCAGCCGTCTGCAGCGCGGGATCCTCACCGAGGGGACGCGCCGTGGGGTCCACATGCGCATGGAGCCGCGCCTCCTTGGTCCCTGGCGGATTCCGCTTGACGACCAGACCGTTCGCATCACGCACTACCGCGTTCTCGAAGACCTGCGTGCTGTCCCAGTGAACGAAGGGCTGCACCGTTCCAAGGAATTCCACCGGCACCGTCCGGTCGATGTTGATGAGCAACTGACCACCTGCATCCGGGTTGCTGATGTTCTGCGCCAGAAGCCCTAGGCCGACCAGGGATGCGAACGCGGTGGCCAACGGACGAATGCGTACTGAAAGGGTCATGATCGCCTTTGTAAAAGGTCGACCAAAGTAGAGCAAGCCGATCCCGAGCGCCAGCACATTGGTCATGTTCGCCGACCATCCGGACGAACGGGGGATCCCGACCGATGAACGCCGCCGGATCAGTGACCGGATCCGCCGCGCACCCCTGCACGCACCGGCGTGATCAAGTGGTTCGCCTTCGGTGGGATGGGGCAGCTGTATTTGTCGTTGTAGGCGCAATACGGGTTGTAGGCCCGGTTGAAGTCCAGGTCCACCTCCGGGCCCAAGGGTGCCACCAGGTCCAGGTAACGCCCCACCCCATAGGTCTCATCGCCGTTGGTGAGATCGGTGAACGGCACGAACAAGTGATCCTCATGACCGGGATGCGGAGGAACGCTCTCGTACACCTCAAGGGTGCGCCCGGTCCCGTTCAACGTGAAGCGCAGGAGACCGTGCACCTTGTAAGTCGGCGTGCGCGTGCGGGTGGTGGCCATGGCGAAGGGCTCCGCGTCCGACACGCGCGTGAACGTGGCACGCACACAGTATGCACTGTCGAACGGGAACACATCGAGACCATTGAAGTGCCTGCGCGCTTCTTCCGTCAATGGAGAGGTGGCGCTGTCCGCGAACTCGGTGTTCATCCCTTGCCAGTAGGCATCAAAGGCGGCGCGGCCAGACCCACCACACTGCGCAGCCGTGTGTTCGATCGCTGACACCGTCATTGCGGCAAGAAGGATATGACGTGTGATCATGGCTGCTGGACCTTTACCCGTACACCCTCGCTGTGCGAGCTGAACTCCGGTGCGTACATGCACATGGCCGTGGTGATGCCGTTGCTGAAGTCGCCGGCGTGGGTGACGCGCAGAGCATACTCGAACACGTACGTGCCCGGCGCGATGCGATCGAAGAAGAAGTCCATGCTGGCATCCCGGATGCTCTGGTAATAGCCCAGGCCGCCCTGGTACCGGTAGCCGCTCAGCGCTTCCGTGGCCTCAAGTCCGGCCGCGCGCAGGTCCTTCAGGTGCACGAAATCCAGGTAGCGGTCGGTGCGGAGCTCGATGCGGATGGTGACCTGATCGCCCACCTTCAATTGCCGCGGACCGTTCAATGCCACCAGGCGCGTGCCCTCATCCGTGCGCTCGGCCAGCATCACCTGCTTGCGGAGGCTGAAGGGGCTTTCATGCGCGGTGACCTTGTCCATGCGCTCCAAGTACTGCCAGTGCAGCGCGCCCCACTGAACGCCATCCCTCGCTGTGGTCACGCGCACGTCGCCCATGGCGGGTTTCACCTCGGATCCGCTCCAGTGCTGCTCGAAGCGGCCCGTGCCGGGCTCCATGTTCTTGGGATCCACCTTGGTTCCACCCACGGTGATCACCGGTGCGTCCTTCGCATCCAACCAATTATCCCCCGTAAGCAGCAGCGCGTAGCAGGCATCGGCCGTGGCCTTGGTGGTCTTCCAGTCGGTGGTCTGCTTCAGCTTCAACAGGTACTGGCGCAGGGCGTTCACCGCTTCAGGGTCCTTCGCCACCTCGTGGAAGGCCTCGATCATCAACGCGTGCGTCTCCGTGGGGAAGCTCCACCAGTCGTAGCCACCGTTGAAGTTCGGCCAGTACATGCCCAGCTCCTCGCTCACGGTGGCGCGCTCCTTCACGCTCCTCATCACCTGCGCGGCCTGCGGCATGCTGAACCGCTGGAAGATCAAGGCAAGCATCGCCTGTTCCTGTAAACCGTGATCAAGCCACGTGGCGGCAAGGCGGTCGCGGTAGTAGTTGGCAGCGGTTGCCGTGGCGCCGTCGATGGGCCAGCGGGTGAAGAAGCTGCGCGCGTACAACCAGTGGATCACATCGGAACCGGGGCGGTAGGTCTTCTCCTCGCCGGCCTTCAGATGCTTGCGCAGGTCGCGGTAGCGGCGCTCCAGGTCCTGGTCCATCCAGCGCACGGCACGCTTCAGCATCGCGTTCGCCTCAGCATTCTCTCGAACATCCGCGGCGTTCAGCTTCTCCAGATGACCCAGCCCGGCCACGATGTGCTCGGTGATCCACACGCTCTCGCGCATGCCGGTCCACCACGGCCACGCGCCGTTAGGGAGCTGCATGTCCTTCAACTTCTTCAAGGCCGTGGCCTCCTCGGTGGCCATGCGCTGAAGGTCGAAGAGCAGCGCGATGCGCTCCTTGCGTGCCCGTTCGTTCTGCACATCAAGCACCCACGGCGTTTCGGCGAGCACCATGCCCTTCAGCTCCGCGTTCCGCTCCAGGGCACTGGCAAAGGCATCGGGACCGCCGCCCTTCGCCGTGCTCTTCCATTGCTCGAACATTTGCTTGATCGCGGGGCGCTCCGCCACGATGTGCGCGGCGAGGCGGTTGGCGTAGTAGCGGCTGAAGGTCTGCTCGGCGCACTCGTAAGGGAACTCCATCAGGTAGGGCAGTGCCTGCACGGCGTACCAAGCCGGGTTCGGGGTGAACTCGAGCGTGAGGGACTTGTGCTGCAGGGTGCCGCTGGCGCTGGAGCGCTTCAGCTTCTCGAGGGCGAAGGACTTGGTGCCGGCCTTGCTCACGGCCAGCGGCAGGCTTTCCGTGACCAGCAACTTGTCGGTGAGCACGGGCAGCACGCGCTCCTCGCCATCGGCCGCAGTGCTGCCACCCACCGGACCGCCGCCGCCCTGTGCCACCATGCGCACGGCCACCGCGTCCACATTCTCGGGCACCACCACGCTCCACTCGACCACACCGCTCTCGCCGGGCGCGGCCACGAAGACCTGCTGCGGCACCTTGAGCCCGAAGGCCTTGTCGAGCGGGGCGTTGGTGAAGGGGTCGAAGAGCGCGAGCGTGGCGCGGCCCTCGATGCGCTGCTCCAGGGCGTTGACCTTGGCCGTGAGCGTGATGCGGTCGCCGGCGCGCACGAAGCGCGGCAGGTTGGGCACCACCATCAGGGGCTTCTGCGCCACGGCGGTGCGCGTGAACTCCGCAGTGCGCATGTCGGTGGTGTGCGCCAGGCCCAGCAGCTTCCACCGCGTGAGCGCATCGGGCAGGGTGAAGCGGAGCACCACGCTGCCGTCGCGGTCGGTGAGCAGGTCGGGGAAGAAGAAAGCCGTCTCGTTGAAGTTGGTGCGGACGGGCTGCGCGACGGGCTCCGGTACGATGCTGGTGGTGGCACCGTTGGTGTTCGTTACGCTGAACGCGTAGGTTCCCTGCGTGTCCGCCTTGGCCAATGCGCCGCTCACATTGCCCAGTTCCACACGATCCTCTGCGACCTCCTCGGCCGCGGCGAACTGCACAGTGCGGATCCCCCTCCCGGCAAGGTCCGCATCACCGTTCCACCCATAGCTACGCAGCTGGCGCTCATCCCCCGCGCCCCACAGGTACTTCACGGTGGGATAGGCACGCGAGTAACCCCAGGGCAGATCATTGCCCCACCACAGCCGGTCGCCGCTGCGCTCACCGAAACCATCAGCACCTTGCCACGCACGCTCCGCGTAGTTGCTTCCCCAAAGCGACATGTTCCACTGGTGGGGCACGAAGGCATCCAGCGAAGCATCGTACATCGCGGTGAGCAGCTGCGCCGCCACCTGCTCGCCCTTGGGTCCGCTGATGCGCAGCCGCCATTCCTCCTGCGCGCCGGGCAACAACTTGTCGCGGAAGCTCATCCACTCCACGCGCAGCTCCTTGTTGGTCCACGGCACTTCGATCGTGATCTGCTCCTGGTGGACGCGGTCCCGCTCCACGCATAGGAGGTGCACGGTGAAGCCGCCACGATCATCCTCCATCACCGGAACCTCCACGCGCTGCTGGCCGGCCTTCAGCGTGAACCAGCGGCGCACGGCGATGTTCGCACCGCGTTCGACCTCCATCAGCACATGCGCTTCGGGCAGGGCGGTGCTCAGCAGGAACACAGCCTTCTCACCGGGCTCGGCACGCAGCTTCACACCCTCGGCGTGGAAGCCCTCGGTCACGAAGCCGGTGTTCTGGATCTCGGGGTCCAGCACGGTGAAGGTCTTGCGCACGGTGAGGGGCACGCCCTCCGCATCCTTGGTGCTCACCTCGATGCGGTAGCGACCCACGGGCCAGGACCGCACGTCCCCGAGCTTCAGCGCCTGGCCACCAGCCTTCCACATGGTGCGCTCCAACGCCGTGTTGGCCGCAGGCCAGGTGAGGTCGTCGTCCTCCTGAGCGTACACTTCACCGGGGAACTGCTGTGCATGCTCTTCCGCAGTGAGCACGAAGCGGTCCGGCCGCTCCCACAGGCGCGGGCGCAGGGGCAGCCTGGGCGTCTCGAGCCGCACGATGCGCACGTCCATGGGCAGGTCCACCGGCTGGCCGTTGAGGTTGCGCAGCAGCACGCCGATGCTGTCGGTGGTGCTGCGGTCGATGGCCGCGCCCAACGCGATGTCGATATCGATGCCGCGGTAACCCACGCTGAGCGCGGTGCTGCCCGGCTGCGACTCGCCGTTGATGTCCGTGACGGTCGCCGACACGTTGAAGTCGAAGGTGGGATCCGCAGCGCGGGGCAGGCTGTTGTCGGCCTTGGCCTTGAAGGCGATGGTGAACTTGCCCTGGGCATCGGTGGTGGCTGTGCCGCTGGCCACCTCGGTGCTGGTGCCCCAGCCCGGGAAGCCGCGCCAGCCCCAGCCGCACCACCACGGCATGCGCGCGCTGCGCATCACCGTCCACTGCACCTGCGCGCCGTCGAGCGGTGCACCCGCATAGCTCTTCGCCACGCCGCTCACCGTGGCCTCGCCGCCGAGCTTGGGCGTTGCGGTCACCGGATCGAAGACCACCTCGAAGGTGGGCCGCTTGTACTCCTCCACGCTCACCCACGCCTCACCGTGCGCTTCCGCGATGCGCATGCGGCCCGTGAGCGCGCCGCGAGGGGCCGTGAAGGTGCCGTGGAACGCACCATACCCATCCGTGGTCACCGTGAACGTGTCCAGCTGCTGGCTGTTCACGTCGAAGAAGCGGATGGTGGTGCGGTGCTGCGGCATCACGCTCACCGCCCTGCCCTCGCGCAAGGTGACGATCCCCTTGAAGTGGATGGTCTGACCGGGACGGTAGATGGCACGGTCGGTGAAGAGGAAGGTGCGCGGCTCCTCCGTTGTGGGACGTCCGGGATCGTAGTAGTGGCGCTGATCGGTGGTCCGCTCCTCGCCGAGCGCCTTCACGTCGAAGATGTACTGGCCGTTGTACTCACCCGGACCGAAGAAGGCCACGCCATCGGTATCGGTTGTGCGGTCCATGATCCTGTTCCACTGCCAGCCGGTCGCTGTTCGCTGGTGGGTACGCATGGTGACGGTTGCACCCTGCACGGCGCGACCCGAGCCACGATGCACCACGAGCACCTCGATGCCCTTCGCCACGCGTCGCTGCGTCCACGTGAGCTGCGAGACCTGGAAGTTGACCGACGTAACGATGTCCTTCTCGTAGGTGAAGGCCGCGCTGTTGCTCGCGAGCAGGGTGTACTGACCGGGCGGCAGCGCGTCCACCGGCAGTTCCACGCGGTGCTGGTTCAGGTCGCCATCATCGGGGACGACGACGCTCCAGGCCTGCACGGGATGCAGCTTCAACAGGCGCTTCACGCCCTCCTTGTTCCAGCGGTCTGCGGAAGGTCCCTTCACCACCCGCAGCCACACCTGCTTCACGTTGGTGAGGTCGGCCGCGATGCGGAAGGCCTTGTCGGGCAGTACCACTTCTTCGGCATGCAGCTCCAGGCCCGCCTGCTGCAGTTCGGCCTTCAGGCGCCGCGCGTTCACAGCGCCTGTGCTTTTAGGGAAGCGCGCGATGGCCTCCTCGCACAGGGCGAGCGCCGTGCGGCGTTCGTTCTTCCACGCGTCACCAGCGAGGCGGTCGTACTTCGCGGCCTGCGTATTGTGCCAGCGCGCAAGCTCCACGGTCACCTCGGCCCAGCAGCTGTCGTTGGGCAGGCGTGAGCGCAGTGTTTCCAACGCCTGCAGGTGCAGGGTGTCCTTGCGGGGATGCGTGCTGCGGTCGTGCACGAAACGCAGCCGGGACAGTTCATTGTCCACGAGCGCATCCGGCGTGGCATCGGACAAATGCCGTCGCGTAAGCTCCTGGTACAACCGGAGGGTCTGGAACTCCCAGCTCACGCTGTCGCGGTGGCGAAAGGTCCTGAAAGCGAAATCCTCGAAGAGGGCGAAGGCCCGCAGGTCGTCCAGCTTGAAATGCCAGGCCGGCTCGGCCAGTCGGCTTTCGCTGTTGCTGAACACGGCGATCGCCCGATGCGCCAACAGGTCGAACAGCGTGGGCCGATACGCCACTCCCCGCTCGGCCCCGTCCAACAGTTCGCCCAGGTCGCTCGAGGGGTAGGCCCACAGACTATCCGCTGGCTCGAGCGATGCCCGCAAGTGACGCACGATGGTCCGCATGAACGTCCGCTGGTCCCAGGTGGACAGGTCGGCGGTGTCCTGCGCAGCTTCCAGGTCGGTACGTTCGAGCACCTGCCATCGTTCGCGCTGGTAGGTGGACCAGTACAAGCCGGCCACCTTGCTGTGCATCAGCTGTCGGAAGGGCAGCTCGCCCGTATCCGCCTGCGCGATGCGGTCCTCCATGCGGCGGATGATCGTATCCGGAGCGTGACCAAGTTGGTCCCTGAACACCGCCTGCATGGCCCAGGCCCGGAACTCGGCACGCCAGTCCCCTTTGTGCCGGGCGTCCGTCCCGATGACCTCCACCAGGTCCAGGGCACTGTCGTAAAGCCCCTGGCGTTGCAGCGAGTCCACACGCGCCCAGCGCGGATCTCCACGGACGAGCTTGTTCTTCTTCACCACGGGACGTTGGGCGCCAAGACCGACCAGTACGGCCAGTGTGGCAAGGGCCAGGAGAATGGTGCGCATCGGATGTTCCGGTGCAAAGGTGGTTCCACCGGGGCAACTCCGGTCCCGTACACCTTACTGGCCCATGCGTTCGGGTGCCGTCGTGCATACCTGCCGATCCGGATGCATCTCTTGACGTGACCACACCCGTTGCATCGGTCCCTTGGCGAACTTCCGACCCGCTATCCGTGTAATTCCATCGCCCCCCGTTCCGCCATGGTGCACAAGGTGATCCGCATGCTGCTCTGGACCGTTCTCGGGACCACCCTGCTGTTCGCCGTCCTGCTTACGGTCGCCATTTCGCGCCAGGCCGAGCTTGTCCAGTTGGTCATCGGAGCGGCGAACCGGGGTCTGGTCGGCCAGCTGTCGGTCTCCGGAAGCCACATCGCTCCGTTCGAGAGCTTCCCGGCCATCAGCATCGACCTGGAGGATGTGCGCTTCCATGCCACCACGGACACCACGGCGCCACCCATCTACCATGTGAAGGACCTCTACGTCGGCTTCAACCTGTGGGACCTGCTCCAGGGACGCTACGACATCCGCAGCCTGCATGCCGATGGTGGACATCTTGATCTCGTGCTGCACCCGGACGGTACGCTGAACTTGATGCGGGCCAAGAACCTGCTGGACAGCGCGGTGGCCGACACCGGCGCCATGCACCTGGACCTTCGGGATGTGCAGCTGCGCAACTTCACCGCCAGCCACCTGGAGGAAGCCACCGGGCAGCGCGTCACCGCCCGCATCGCCGAACTGGCCCTGGAGCTGCAAATGGCGGGCGACATCATCACCGCCGAGGTCGACGGCGACCTGCGGCTGGACGTGATCGGCCGCAACGACACCAGCTTCTTCCACGACAAGCACGTGGAGCTCGACGTGCACCTGAAGCACGACCAGGCCGCGCAGGTGCTCACCATGTTCCCCAGCACCGTGGAGCTGCAGGAGGTCGCCTTCTCGGCGGAAGGCCGCATCGACGTGGCCCGCGACGTGGACCTGGACCTGCACCTGCGGGGGGAGAAGCCCGACTTCTCCCTGCTCATCGCCTTCGCACCCAACGAGGTGGGCGACTTCCTGAAGCAGTTCCGCAACGCCGGCCGCATCACCTTCGACGGCGCGGTGAAGGGCCGCAGCGCCAACGGCCACACCCCGCGGGTGGACATCCGCTTCGGCTGCGCCGATGGGTGGATCGAGAACACCACCACCGGCAAACGTGTGGACCAGCTGGCCTTCAACGGCTCCTTCACCAACGGCGGCGACCCGCTCCTGGCCGGCGCCGAGTTCGAGCTCCGCGGCTTCAACCTGCGGCCGGGCAGCGGCACTTTCAGCGGTGACCTGGTGGTGAAGAACTTCGTGAACCCCTTCGTGGACGTGGACCTGCGCTGCGACCTCGACCTGGGCTTCGTGGGCGACTTCCTCAACGTGGAGGTGCTCAACGAGCTGGAAGGCCAGGTGGTGGTGGACATGCGGCTCGACGAGCTCATCGACATCGAGAACCCCGAGCGCAGCCTCGCCCGGCTGAAGCAGGGCATCGACAGCGACCTGCGCGTGAAGGACCTGCACTTCCGCATCCCCGGCCACCCCCACCCCATCGACGACCTCGACATCCACGCGCAGATGCGCCAGGGCTTCGTGGAGATCGACACCTTCAGCCTGCGCATGGCCTCCAGCGACCTGCGCCTGCGCGGCAGCATCAGCGACCTGCCCGCCATCTTCCACCACCAGGAGAGACCCATCGAACTGAAGCTCGCGGTGAGCGCCGACCGCCTTAGCCTCCCCGAGCTGCTCGCCCACGACACCGCCCTCGCCCGTGCGCAGGACGAGGTGCTCGAAGGCCTCGAAGGCCGACTGCACATGGCCACCAGCGTGAGCGGCCTGCTCGACCACAAGCCCCTGCCCATCGGCGAATTCTTCATCGACGACCTCAGCGTGAAGGCGAAGCACTATCCGCACCGCCTCCACGATGTGCACGTGGACATCCTGATCTCCGACAGCACCCTGCGCATCAAGGACCTCACCGGCACCATCGACGCCAGCGACCTGCACCTGAACGGCGTGGTGCGCAACCACGGCCTGTGGTTCAACGAGCGCAGGGCGGGCGAGACCCACGTGGCGATCGACTTCCGCAGCGACCAGCTGATCCTCCACGACCTGCTCACCTACCGCGGCGAGAACTTCCTGCCGCAGGAGTACCGCGACGAGGTGCTGCGCGAGGCCCGCTTCCATGCGGACGCCGACCTGCGCTTCGTGGACGATGCCTTCCGCTTCGCAGACCTGCGCGTGACCAAGCTCACCGGCCGCATGAAGGTGCATCCGCTGAAGCTGGAGGACTTCCACGGCCACGTGCACATGGAGGACGACGTGCTCACCATCGACGACCTCGGCGGGCGCATGGGCCGCACCGACCTGGCCGCCGACCTGCGCGTGTACCTCGGTGATGATCCCGCCCTGCGCAAGGCCCCGGACAAGCTCCACCTGCGCTCGCGCTTCCTCGACCTGGACGCGCTGATGAACTACAGCCCTGAGCGCACCGTGGACCACGACAGCACCTTCAACATCTTCACCCTGCCCTTCCCCGACCTGGAGCTCATCACCGACATCGGCACGCTGAAGTACCACCGCTACGACCTGAAGGACTTCCGCACGCGGCTTCACCTTAAGCCCGACCACACCCTGCATGTGGATACACTGAGCGTACGCATCGCGCAAGGCGAAGTAGGCCTCAAGGGCACCTTCACCGCCAAGGACCCGAAGGACATCCGCTTCACCAGCGAACTGGCGGCCAAGGACCTGGACTTGGATGCGCTGATGGTCAAGTTCGACAACTTCGGGCAGGACATGCTGCTGAACCGCAACCTGCACGGCCGGGTGAGCGGACGCGTACGCAGCAACTGGCCCATGCATGCCGACCTCACGCCCATCATGGAGAAGGGCGAGGCCCACCTCGATATCGAAGTGGTGGACGGCAGCCTGGTGAAGTTCACACCGATGCACGCCATGGCCGACTTCTTCGCGGACAAGAACCTCGACCTGGTGCGCTTCGACACGCTGCGCAACGAGCTGCACCTGAAGGACGGCGTGCTGGACATCCCTGCGATGAACCTCAACAGCTCGCTCGGCTTCATGGAGATCAGCGGCAAGCAGGGCATGGACCTCACGATGGACTATTATCTGCGCATCCCCTGGGGCCTGGTGACGCAGGCGGCCAGCACCAAGCTCTTCGGCGGTCGCCGGAAGGAGGAGGTGGACCCCGAGCAGGTGGACGCCATCCAGTACCGCGATACCGACAAGCGCGTGCGCTTCCTCAACGTGCGCGTCACCGGCACGCCGGACGCGTACGACGTGCGCTTGGGGCGCAACAAGCGGCGCAAGCGCTAGAAGCGCGACACATCCACTTCGGGATCCAGCGCACCACCGTCGAACAGGTGCGCCGCCAGGTGTTGCGCGCACCACGGCGCCAGCAGCACCCCGCGCGATCCCAGTCCGTTCAGCACGGCCTCGTGCGGCGCCGTGCGGCCCAGCAAGGGCCGGCGGTCCCGCGTGGTGGGCCGAACGCCCCACCAATGCTCCACGACCTCCATGGACCTGGGCACCACGCGTTGCGCGCGGTCCAACAGCCAGCGGCGGCCCTCCTCCGAAGGGCCTGACCACGGCGCTTCCCAGGCGAAGGTGGCGCCCACGCGATACCGGTCATCGCCCACGGGCAGCACGAACACACCGCGATGCACAGCGCTGCGCAACCGCAGCCCATCCACACGGACGGTGAGGCCCTCACCGCGCACGGGCACCAATGCAAGGTCCGGTGCGAAGGCGCCGGTACAGTGGATCAGCAAGGGTGCGGTCACCTCGCCGATCCGGACCCCTTCGGCCGTACGATGCACATCCGTGCCGGCCACATCGCGCTCCACCAGCCGGCCTTCGGCCATCCAGTGGGATCGATGCGCCTGGAGCAGGTTCCGTACATCCACCCAGGCGCTTCGCCGTACGACACCGACACCGAACGGATGCGGCAGGTCGGCCACGGCCGGGTCCGCCACCGGTCCTTCGGAGATCATGCGGGCCAGGTCGGGATCCTTCATGCGCGCCCGCCAGATGCCGGCCTCCTTGGCGGAGGGGAACAGCGCGAGCAGCTCCACCGGGTTCCAAAAGCGCGCGTCGTAGCGCTGTTCCAGTTCGCGGTAGAACGCACCGGCCACCGCCAGCATCTCCTGCGCCCGCCAACTGGGCGTGGTGGTGCGCAGCACAACGGGATTCACCAATCCCGCAGCCGCATGGGTGGCCCGCCCTTCCCGGGGCGCATCGAACACCAGCACACGCAAGCCGCGTGCATGGAGCGATTCGCTGAGCACGGTGCCGGCAATGCCCTGACCGATGATGATGACGTCGTGCGTGTGGAGCACAGCGCGAAGATGGCGCACGCAGCGCTCAGGCCGCCAGCAAGTGGCGCATGCGGGCGATCAGCTCGTCCTGTTCGAACGGCTTCTGCAGCAGGTCGTTCGCTCCGGCACTGCGCGCCGAATCGGTCAGGTGCGGCAGTTCGTACGCGCTGATCATGAGCACGGGCGTGGTGTACCCCTTAGCGCGCAGGCTCTCCACCAGCGCGAAGCCGTCCATGTAGGGAAGACCCAGGTCGATCACCAGCAGGTCGGCGTGGGCATCGTTCATCACCCGGTCCAACTCCCGGCCATCGCGCATGGCGGTGACGGTAAAGCCGGACGCGAGCATGTTGCGCATCAACATGGTACGGACGAGACCATCATCCTCGATCAAGATCACACGCGCCATGGGCCTGGGGTTCGCACGCTCATACGCGGCGGCCCTTCCGGCGGTTTCGATCGCTCACCAACTGTTGGTGATCCACTTGTAGATATCGTGCCCGTTCACCGCCACGATCACGGTGAGCAGGAACACCATGCCGGCCATCTGCGCATACTCCAGGACCTTCTGTGGTGCCGGGCGGCGGGCGACCCATTCATAGAGCAGGAACACCACGTGGCCGCCATCCAGCGCCGGGATGGGCAGTACGTTCAGGAAGGCGAGCGCAAAGGAGAGGAAGGCCGTGGTCTGCCAGAAGTGCTGCCAGTCCCAATGTGCGCCATAGGCCTTGGCCATGGAACCAAGCCCGCCCATCTGCTTCACACCGCTGCGGCGGAAGAGCAGTTTGAAGGAGACGACGTTCAAGCGAAGCTGCTCCCAGCCGAAGGAGAGACCGGCGGGTATGCTGGACAGCAGGCCGTACCGCTCCCGCACAATGGCCTCGTTCATGGCGGGGATGGAATCCAGGGGACGTGGCTTCAGGCCCACGCGGCCTTCCGCATCCACGTTGACCGGTATGTGCACCTGGTGACCTTCACGGGCCACCATCACCTCCACGCGGCCACCCTTGCGCGCGCCCACCGCCGACACGAAGTCGCCGAAGAAGGGCGTGGGCGCGCCATCCACCGCCAGCACGCGATCGCCGCGGCGGAAGCTGCGTGCAGAATCCGCGCAGGTGCCCGGCATCACCGAGTCGATGAAGAAGGGGATCCGCACGCCGAGCTGCAGCTTGTCGCCGCTCTCCATGATGCTGTCATGGATGGTGGCGGGCAGCAGGATGTCGTGCCGGCCGTCAGCGCGCTCGACCACCACATGGCGGGCATCGTCGATCAGCATCGCGATGGAGACATCGCCCACCGTGCGCGGATGGAAACCAGGCATCTCCACGATGCGGTCACCATCGCGGAAGCCCTGCCGCTCCATCAGCGCGCTCGCATCGATGCCATACGGCAGCTTGTCCAGCGCGATGTACTCGCGTCCCCAGGTGAACATCACCAGGGCGTAGATCAGGAAGCCGAGGATGGCGTTGACGGTGACGCCGCCCAGCATGACCACGAGGCGCTGCCATACCGGCTTGGCCCGGAACTCCCACGGCTCGGGCGGCTTGCGCAGGCGCTCCTTCTGCTCCTTGTCCATGCTCTCGTCGATCATGCCGCTGATCTTCACGTAGCCGCCGAAGGGCAGGGACCCGATGCCATAGACCGTTTCGCCGACCTTCCGCTTGAAGAGCGCGTAAGGGGCGTCGAAGAAGAGGAAGAACTTCTCCACGCGCATGCCGAAGAGCTTGGCGGGGAGGAAATGGCCGAACTCGTGCAGGGCCACCAGGATGGAGAGCCCCAGCAGCAGCTGGCCGATGGTTATCAGGGTATCCATTTCAAACGTTCACAGTGCCTCCTTTCAATGCTTCCCGGCGGGTCTCCGCATCGGTCGCTTCCAGGTCCTCGAGCGTGGGATGCTGTACAAAGGTCGCCTTTGCCAGTCGCTCTTCGATCAGGTCGCTCATGGCCAGGAAGCCGATCCGGCCTTCGAGGAACAACCTGACCGCCACCTCGTTCGCGGCGTTCAGCACGCACGGCGCGTTGCCGCCGCGGTCCATGGCCTGCAGCGCCAGGGCCAGGTTGCGGAAGCTCGCCATGTCCGGCTCCTCGAAGGTGAGCGACGGGTACTTCGCGAAGTCGAACCGTGGCCAGTCCGTGGGCAGGCGCTTGGGGTAGCTGAGCGCATAGAGAATGGGAAGCTTCATGTCCGGCAGACCCAACTGGGCTTTCATGCTGCCGTCGCGGAACTGCACCAGGCTGTGGACGATGCTCTGCGGATGAACGATGATCCCCACCTGCTCGGGCCGCAAGTGGAAGAGCCATTTCGCCTCGATGGCCTCCAGCCCCTTGTTCATCAGACTGGCGCTGTCGATGGTGATCTTGGCACCCATGTCCCAGTTCGGGTGCTTCAGCGCCTGCGCCGGTGTCACGGCCGCCAGCCGGTCGCGTGTCCATCCGCGGAACGGACCACCGCTGGCGGTGAGCACCACCTTCTCGATCGGGTTCTCCCACTCCCCCGCCATGCACTGGAAGATGGCACTGTGCTCGCTGTCCACGGGATAGATGTTCACCCCGTTCTCGCGCGCCATCCGCGTGATCAGCTCGCCGGCCACCACCAAGGTCTCCTTGTTGGCCAGGGCGATGGACCGGCCCGCCTTGATCGCGGCGATCGTGGGGCGAAGGCCCGCGTAACCCACCATGGCCGTGAGCACCACATCGATGCCGTCCATGGTGACGGCCTGGGCGATGCTCTCCTCCCCCGCGAACACCTTGATGTCCAGCGGCTGCAAGGCGTCGCGCACCTGTTCATAACGTGCTCCGTCCGCGATGACCACGGCATTGGGCGTGAACTCGCGCGCCTGGGCGATGAGCAGGTCGGCATTGCCCCCCGCGGTCAGCAGCTCCACCTCAAAATGGTCCCGGCGCTCCCGCACCACCTGCAGGGCCTGCGTGCCGATCGAGCCCGTGCTCCCCAGGATGGCGATGTGCTTCTTTGTCATGTGACCGGTGACCTCCATCGTTCAGGAGGGGTGCAAAGATCGTTCATGCGGGCAGGTGCGCCGTTCGTGCCGAACTTGGTGCCCGACCCGATGCCATGACCCACCCCTCCGATGCCGAGTTCGCGGCCATCCTGGCCAACGTGACCAAGCACATCCAACTGACCCCGGAGGAACAGCTCTTCTGGCGGGGACTTCTGCGTTCGCGGAAGGTGGAACGGGGGGAATGCCTGCTCCAGGTGGGCGACATCAGCCGCTACCAGTACTTCGTGGTGAGCGGATGCCTGCGCACCTACCTGGTGGACGAGGACGGGAAGGAGCACATTCTGCAGTTCGCGCCGGAGGATTGGTGGACCGGCAACATGGCCAGCCTGCTGAAAGGCCTGCCCAGCCAACTGATCATCGAAGCCCTGGAGAACACGGTGGTCCTTGCCATCGACAAGCCCGGGCAGGACCAGCTCTTCGAGCGTGTTCCCAAGTTCGAGCGCTTCTTCCGGATACTCATCACCAACGCCTTCGTGGCCCAACAGCGCCGAACGCTCAGCTCCCTGAGCAAGACCGCCGAAGAGCGCTACGCCGAGTTCCGCAAACTGTACCCCTCGCTCGACGGCCGTGTGGCACAAAAGCACATCGCGAGCTACCTGGGCATGACGCCGGAGTTCCTGAGCACGGTAAGGAAGCGCGTGCTGTCCAAGAGCTAGCGCTTCGCCGCCGCCCGGCGAAGGCGGTCGTTGATGGCCTTGCCGAGGCCCTGCTCCGGGAACACCTCGGCGATGATCACGTCCACATCGCTCGCGTCCAGTCCCCGCATGGCCGCGAAGAGGTTGCGTGCGGCCTCGTTCACATCGCCGGCCGGCGAAAGCGTCTCGCACCGCGCCACCGCGAACCGGTCGTGGAAGGCAAGCACGCCGATGCGCCTGCCCTGCTCCTCTGCACAGAGCGCACGCACATCGCCCATCCGCAGCGGCTTGCGCGGTGCATAGTGGCTCTCGATCATGCCCGGCGCCACCGGCAGTACATGCCTCACCTGCGGGTTCACCGAACCGACGACCTCCTCGATCAGCTCCAACGGCAGTCCGCCGGGCCTGTACAGCACCGGAACCCCGTGCTCCCAACCGATAATGGTGCTCTCCACCCCCACGGTGCACGGTCCACCATCCAGGATGTACGGGATCCGCGATCCGAGCTGATCGGCAACATGCTGCGCGGTGGTCGGGCTGACGTACCCGAACGGGTTCGCGCTGGGAGCGGCCAGCGGAAAGTCGAGCCGGCGCAGCAGCTCCATGGTCATCGGATGCGCAGGCATGCGCACCCCGACAGTGTCCAGGCCGCTGGTCACGATGTCCGGCACACGCGGACCCTTCGGCAGCACCAGTGTCAATGGGCCGGGCCAGAAGCGCTCCATGAGCGCCACCGCCTCGGGTGGCACATGGCGCACCACCTCGCGCACCTGCTCCATGCTGTGCACATGCACGATGAGCGGATCGAACGCGGGCCGCTGCTTGGCCTCGAACACCTTCCATACCGCGACCCCATCGAACACATTCGCTGCAAGGCCATACACCGTCTCGGTCGGTATGGCCACCAGTTCACCCTTGCGCAGCAGTTGCGCCGCGTGGGCGGTATCCATTCCGATGGATGCGGACATGGCGCGAAGATCCGGCATTGCGCAAGATGGCCCACGGCTATCTTGACCGCCATGAAGCACCTGATCCGCACGTTCCTGCTGCTGCTGGCCCTCCAGCCCTTGCTGATCACGGCCCAACGCCGGGCCGCGCTCCCTGTCACCGACACCCTCAAGGCCGACCAGCTCGCGGGCCTCAAGTTCCGCTCCATCGGCCCGGCCTTCATGAGCGGCCGCATCGCGGATGTGGTGATCCACCCCACGAGGCCGAACACTTGGTACGTGGCCGTGGGCTCGGGTGGCGTGTGGAAGACCATGAACGCCGGTACCACGTGGAGCCCCGTGTTCGACGGGCAGGGCAGCTATTCCATCGGTTGCATCACGCTGGATCCGCAGGACCCCGAGGTGGTGTGGGCGGGCACCGGCGAGAACGTCGGTGGTCGCCACGTGGGCTTCGGCGATGGCGTGTACCGCAGCGCCGACGGCGGAAAGACGTGGAAGAACATGGGGTTGAAGACAAGCGAGCACATCAGCCGTATCGTGGTGCACCCGAACGATCCGAACACGGTGTGGGTGGCCGCGCAAGGGCCGCTGTGGAACAAGGGAGGCGAGCGCGGCGTGTATGGAACGACCGATGGGGGAAAGACCTGGAAGCGCACGCTCGGTGATGACGCCTGGGTGGGCGCCACCGACCTAGTGCTCGATCCTCGCGATCCAAAGCTGCTGTACGCCGCCACCTGGCAACGCCACCGAACCGTGGCGGGCTACATGGGCGGAGGACCCGGCTCGGCCATCCACCGCAGCACCGATGGAGGCGAAACGTGGACGAAGCTGGAGGGCGGCCTGCCAGGCGGCAACCTCGGCAAGATCGGTCTGGCCATTTCGCCACAGAGGCCTGATGTGGTGTACGCCGCCATCGAGCTTGACCGCCGCACCGGTGCCGTGTACCGCAGCACCGACCGTGGCGCCAGCTGGACGAAGATGTCCGACGCGGTGAGCGGCGGCACAGGTCCGCACTACTACCAGGAGCTCTACGCCTGCCCGCACCAGTTCGACCGGCTCTATCTGGTGAGCAACTACACGCAGACCTCGGACGATGGCGGCAAGACCTTCCGCAGCCTGAACGTGGATACGCGCCATGTGGACGACCACGTGGTGGTGTTCCGCAAGGACGATCCGGAATACCTGCTCTTCGGTTGTGATGGAGGATTGTACGAGACCTTCGATCGCGGCGGCACCTGGCGCCACATCGGCAACCTGCCGGTGACACAGTTCTACAAGATCGCGGTGGACGATGCGCTGCCCTTCTACACCGTGTATGGTGGCACGCAGGACAACAGCACCCAGGCCGGGCCTTCGCGCACGGACAATGAGCACGGGATCCGCAACAGCGACTGGAGCGTGATCATCGGCGGCGATGGGCACCAGCCCGCCACCGAACCCGGCAACCCCGACATCGTCTACGGCCAGTGGCAGCAGGGCAACCTGATGCGGCACGACCGGCGCACCGGCGAGAACGTGTACATCCGCCCACAGGCCGCCCCGGGCGAACCGTGGGAACGCAGCAATTGGGACGCACCCATCGTGGTGAGCCCGCATGATCCCGCCACGCTCTATTTCGCCACCTACCGCGTATGGCGCAGCACCGACCGGGGCGACAGCTGGACCGCGCTCTCCGGCGACCTCACCAGCGGCACCGAACGCATCCGCACGCCCTTCTTCGGCACCACACAGGGCTGGGACAATCCCTGGGATCTCTACGCGATGTCGGAGTACGCGACCATCACCTCGCTCGCCGTGTCGCCCGTGCAGCAGGGCGTGATCTACGCCGGCACCGACGACGGCGCCATCCAGGTGACCGAGGATGAAGGGAAGAGCTGGCGACGGATCCCATACAGTGCGCTGCCCGGACTTCCCGCCACCGCGTTCGTGAACGACCTCAAGGCCGACCTCTTCGATGCGAACACCGTGTACGCCGCCTTCGACGACCACAAGAACGGCGTGTACAAGCCTTTCCTCTACCGCAGCACGGACAAGGGCCGCACCTGGACCAGCATCACCGGCGACCTGCCGCAGCGCACGCTCGTGTGGCGTGTGGTGCAGGATGAGGTGAAGCGCGACCTGCTCTTCGCCGGCACCGAGTTCGGCGTGTACGTCACCACCGACGGCGGAAAGCACTGGCTGCAGCTGAAAGGCGGCCTGCCCACGATCCCTGTGCGCGACCTGGCGATCCAGCGCCGCGAGCATGATCTGGTGGCCGGCACCTTCGGCCGTGGCATCTTCATCCTCGACGACTACCGCGCGTTGCGTGACCTGAGCGACGACATGCGCAAGGCCGAGGCCACGCTCTTCGCGCCGCGCACCGCGCTTTGGTACAACCCGCGCTCTCCCCTCGGTGGCGGTCGCGCTGGCTCCATAGGCGACGGGTTCTTCACCGCCCCAAACCCGCCCTTCGGTGCCGAGCTCACCTACCACCTGAAGGACGCCACCAAGAGCCTGAAGGACCAGCGCAAGGAACACGAGCAGGAGCGCACCAAGGCGAAGCAGCCGCTCAGCGTACCCTCGTGGGATTCGCTGGAGACCGAGCTGCGTGCCCTGGACCCCAAAGTGTGGTTGGTGGTGACCGATGCGAAGGGCGAGGTGGTGCGCCGCGTGGAGGCACCGAACGCCAAGGGCTTTCAGCGCGTGGTGTGGGACCTGCGCGCCGATGCGCGTGCACCGGTGACCCCCGGCAATGCGGACGGTGCACCCGCCGGCAGCCTCGTGTCCCCGGGCGTCTACGGTGCACAGCTTTTCAAGCAGGTGGATGGCGCGCTCACGGCCATCAGCGCACGCGTTGACGTGCAGGTGGAACCCTTGATGAAGGGGACCCTGCCCGGAGCGTCACCCGAGGCCGTTGCCCTGTACGCCCGCGAACAGGAGGAGCTCTTCGCCCGTGCCGATCGCATGGAGCAACGCTTCCGCGCGGCACAGGAGCGAAGCACGCTGCTGCTCGCCGCCTATGCACGTGCACCGCGCACCGCCGAGGAATTGCACCGCGAACTGCTCGCGCTGCGCGACACCCTCCAGGCCATCGACTTCACGCTGAACGGCAGCAGGGCGCGAGGCCAGGTGGGCGAGGAAAGGGCGATGCCCGGGATGCGTGACTTCCTGTGGAACGCGGCCGGCGGGGCGAGTGCGCTCACCTATGGACCCACGGCCACGCACCGCACAAGCCGCGCGCACGCTGAACAGCTTCTTGCCGAGCTGGAGCGCCGAGTCGGCGAGGCCTACAGCAAGGCCGATGCCCTTGAGCCGCGCGTGCAGGTGCTTGGTGCGCCGGCGCTGAAGGAGCGGTAGGGCTCACCCAAGACCCTCCACGTGGTCCCGGTCGTTCGCCAAGCGGGATGTTGTGCGCTGCAAAGGTCGATCCAGGTGTGCGGCATCAGCGCAATGGGAGCCTGCGGACACGGGCCATGTTGACGGTCATGGCGACCAACGCTCCTTCCCTCAGTTCCGGTCCGAATTGAGCAAGCACGTGCAACACGGGGTCAAGCAACCGCTCCACGGCCGTGTCCCGCTCCCTCACGATCACCACACTGGGCGTGCGCTCCTTGAAGCGAACAGCAGGTCCCCGAAGTCGAGGTCGTGCGTGAGGATGACGTGGTCGTGCATCCGTGCCCATGCGACAATGTCCGCATCCGCTGCAACGGCATCACCCACGAGCGACCAATGCACCGCCTCATGGCCAGCCCGGACCAGCCCTGCTGCGAGACCGGGCGGAAGGCACATGTCGACCACGACCCTCATGCCCGTTCGATGGGCAGGTCCTGATCGTTGGCCAGCAGCATGGCATAATTCAGCGCTGCGGTGATGTCCTCATCCTCCAGATAAGGATACATCGCGAGGACCTCCTCTCTGCTCTTCTTGGAGGCGAGCAGGCCGATCACCGTGCCCACCGTTATCCGCATGCCGCGGATGCATGGACGACCACCCATTTTCCCGGGCTCGATCGTGATGCGCGGCGCTACTTCCATGACATCAAAGGTATGGGGCGGTGCCGCCGTCCGCCAACCCCTCCACATACCGCCGGTCGTTCGCCAGGCGCGGCACCTTGCTCTGCGCGTCGTTCATGCCGCGCGCCTTCATCCAGGCGGCGAAGGACCCACGCGGCAACGAGCGCACCACCAACGGACGCAGCACTTTGCCGGTGATCAGGTCCTTGTAGTAGGGGTTGCGCTTCTGCAGGGCCTCATCCATCGCACCAACGAAGCGGGCCATGTCCGCCGGTGGTGCCGCGAACTCGATGTGCCACTCGTGGTACGGAAGACCTGCCGCGGGAGCGAGCTGGGGAGCCACGGTGAACTCGGCCACTTCGCAGGGCACCACGGTGATCGCGTCCTTCAGTGCGCCCTCCACTTCCTCGGCGATCACGTGCTCCCCGAAGGCGCTGGTGAAGTGCTTGGTGCGGCCAGTGACCTTGATGCGCGGGGGTGCGAGCGATACGAACTTCACGGTATCGCCGATCTCATAGCCCCAGAGACCGGCGTTGGTATAAAGCACCAAGGCGTACTGCGTGTTCAGCTCCACCTCGGCAATGGAGCGCGGACGGCGGTCGCTGCCCTGCATCGGCACGAAGCCGAAGTAGATGCCGTTGTCCAGCACCAGCAGCAACCCGTCGTCGTTGTCCTTGTCCTGGTAGGCGATGAAGCCTTCGCTCGCGGGGAAGAGCTCCACACTGGGCACGCTGCCGCCGATGAGCGCCTCCATGCGGCTGCGGTAGGGCGCGTAGTTCACGCCACCGTAGACGAAGAGCGAGAAGTTCGGGAACACCTGCTTCACGGTGACCTTGCCGGTGCGGGCCAGCAGGCGCTCGAAGTACATCTGCACCCAGGCGGGGATCCCGCTGATCAGGCGCATGTCCTCCTGCATCGTCTCCTCCACGATGGCTTCCACCTTCGTCTCCCAGTCGGGGATACTGTTGGTGGCGAATGAGGGCATGCGGTTCTTCAGCAGGTACTTCGGGACGTGGTTCGCCACGATGCCGCTGAGCCTTCCCATCGGGATCGCGCCCTTGCGGTCGAGCACGGGGCTGCCCTGCAGGAAGATCATCTTCCCGTCCACGAAGTCGGCGCGGCCGCTGTGCGCGATGTAGGCGAGCAATGCGCGGCGGGCGCTGCCGATGTGGTTGGGCAGCGAGTGCTGCGTGATGGGGATGTACTTGGCCCCGCTTGTAGTGCCGCTGGTCTTGCACAGGTACAGCGGAAGTCCCGGCCACAGCACGTCCTTCTCCCCGGCGATGATCCGCTCGATGTAGGGACGGAAGCCTTCGTAGTCACGCAAGGGCACGGCCTGCACGAGGCCCGCGTGGTCGTGCACCTGATGCAGCTTGTGTTCGCGCCCGAAGGCCGTAGTGCCGCCGAACTCCACCAGCTGTCGCAGCGCACCAAGCTGGGTGGCCACCGGGTCCATGGCGCGGCGCATCACCGCATTGGTCACAAAGCGGGCGTAGGGCTTGGCGATGGCGCTCTTGAGGCTCATGGCCGCTCCGTGCGTTGCCGACGGGTCATTGGATCAGCACCCCGCGTGTGTTCATGAGCGGCAGTCGTGTGAAGTTGGCCTCGTCGATGCTTCCGGCCAGGAAGATGTAACGCCGGTCGTAGATCACACCACCCACATAGAAGCTGAGCCAGTACTGGTTGCTGAGCGGGAACACCTCCTCCACGATGCGCTCGATGCGTGCCCAGCTCTTCGGCCCAAGGCGCTCGAGGTGGTGCCGCATCTCGCTGGTGGCCCGCTGTTCACCGTCGATCTCCCCAAAACCGCGGGAACTGACCAGCACGTTCTCCAGGGCGACGTCCTTCTCGTTGATCAGGTACACGTACCAGGCCTGTTCGCCATCCGGGTCGGGCTCGCGCAACACGGCCATGCTCACCCCCTCCACCCGCGGTTGCTCGATGTCCTTCTTCATGATGATGGGACGCCTTAGCGGGTTGCGGCCAGCGCGCGGGCGATGGCGATGTAGTCCATCACGTCCCGCGGGTGTCCTTCAGGATTCTTCTCCTCCCACTTCATGCCGGTGCGCACCATCACCAACCGCTCTTGCGGCACCACCACCACGTACTCGCCATGGAAGCCCCGGCAGTAGTACACGGGGTGCCCGTCCAGCTCCATCAGCCACCAGAAGTAACCGTAGCGCTGATTGGGCTTACCGCGGTCCATCAGGGGAGCCGGGGTGATGCTCGCTTTCCAGTAGTCCACCGGCACCACCTCCCGACCCTGCCAGCGCCCGCTGTCCAGGTACAACTGACCGATCCGCGCAAAGTCGCGCGCCGTGGCGTACAGGCAGCAGAACGCCTTCTGGTCCCCGCCCTCACGGTCCATGCCCCACCAGGCGGGATGCTCGCAGCCCAACGGACGCCAGAGCTTCTCACGCGTGATCGTGGCAAGGTCCTGCCCGTACACCTTCTCCAGCACCTCCGCCATGATCTGCGTGCTGCCACTGATGTAGTCGAAGTTGACCCCGGGCGGTTCCTTGCAGGGCTGCGAAAGCGCCAGCTCCCGCACGTCCGTTCCGTAATAGCCCTTGGCATTGTCGCTCAAGGGGTCTGCGCCGCTCTCGCTCCAATCCAGCCCGGTGCTCATGGTGAGCAGGTGGTACAGCAGGATCCGCTTGTGGCAGGTGTCCGCGTCGAACTCGGGCAGGTACTTGCCCACCGGGTCCATCACGCTGGCGATACGGCCTTCCTTCATGGCAATGCCCGTGAGCACGCTCACATAGCTCTTGGCCACACTGAAGGAGTTGCTCACACTGTCGGCATCCCAGCCGTTCCAATACTGTTCATGGATGACGCTGTCGTTCTGCACGAGCAGGAAGCCCACGGTGTGGTTCTTCATCAGCGTGGCCTCTTGCTCGGCGCTCAACGTCAAGCGGCCATAGCGGCTTCCCTGCGGCCAGGGTCGTGGCGCATCCACCGGAATGGACGCGCTCGCGAAGAAGTCACGGTCGTCGATCTCCGGCCCATTGCGGCCGATGAGGTAGGTGTGCCGTACGCCCTTGACCAGGTGGCCGTTGCCCGTGGCATAGGCCAGCACGACCGCCAGTGCGAGGATGCCGATGGACCAGAAGAGGATCCGCTTGAGGATGCGCATGTGTCGCGCGAAAGTAGCGCGGCCCATGTGCGCATGCCCTGTCCGGCGCACCACGTGGCCCCGGATATCTTCGTTGCCTGCCCCGGAAATGGCCGCGCCGATCCTTCAGCCCCTGGCATCCCTTGCGGCAAGGCTACCAGCCCCCGGTCGCACCGGCTTCTGGCTGCTCCTCGCGCTCGCGATCAAGGCGAGCTACTTCCTCATCTCCCTCCAGCAGGGCTACGCGGACAAGCTGCCTGCGCCCATCGCCATCTGCACCGGCGATTGCGACCGATACGTGCTGCCCATCGACCACCTGGTGGAGCACGGCCAATACGACCCCGACTTCCGCATGCCGGGGTACGGCGCGGCCTACATGCTCTTCCGCGCCTGGCTGCCGCAGCACCGCGCCATGGATGCGCTCACCCTGCTGCAGCTGCTGTTGGACGCCTTGGCCACGGTGCTGCTGGCCCGCTGTGCCCTGCGGATGACCGGCTCTGCCGCGGCCCATCACCTGGCATTCGCCCTCTACGGCCTCGCCTCCACCATCTCCGGCTTCAACCCGTTCATACTCACCGAGAGCCTCTGCGCCTCGGTGATGGTGATGGCCCTCTACTTCCTGCTCGCCTACCTGCACGATGCCCGGCCACGGGACGGCGTGCTGGCCGGCGCCCTGGTCACCTGGGCATACTTCATGCGGCCGATCATGCTGCCCTTGCTGCTGCTGGTCCTGTTCCTGCTGGTGCGGACCGCCTGGCGGTCCACAGGAGGCCGCTGGACGGCCGTGCTGTACGTGCTGCCCTTTCTGCTGGCGCAAGGGGCCTGGACGCTCCGCAACCATGCCGTGCACGACCGGTGGTTCCTCATGACCCGCACCAAGTACTATCCGGGCTACACACCGGGCCAGATGGCTTCCTGGACGCTCGTGGGCACCTTCGATGACATCGCGGCGCGCTACTTCCTGCCCGATGTGGGCTGGCCCAACCGGCAGGCGCCCACCCTGAGCTTCGCGGACCTGCCCATCCCTCCGGAGATCCTGACGCCCGAGGTGACCATGGACAGCCTGGTGGCCCTGCGCACCTATGGCCTGGTGATCGAGGACCCCACGGCCGATCCCGACCTACGCCGGCAGTGCGACAGCCTGTTCAAGGCCAAGGCGGACCGCTACGCTGCTTCCATCCGCCGACATCACCCCTTCATCGTGCATGTGCGCACCCCTGCGCGATTGGCCGCACGCCACATCTTCCGCTCAAGCGGCGTCTACAACCTCTTCCTGCGGCCCTTCGGCCAGCTGCCGCCCTGGGCAAAGGCACTGAAGCTGTCGCACATGGCCGTGTACCTCGTGGCGCTCTATGGTGCACTCGGCCTTCTTGCGCTGGCCGTCATCCGCAGGAACACGACGCACCTGCTGCTCGCCGGCGCGCTCGCCTACGGCATGCTGGTGCATCCCGTGATCATCGGTATCGGGGATGTGCGCTATCTGTACGCGTTCTACCCGCTGATCGTCCTTGGGGCGGTGCTGTTCTACACGGCACTGGCCCGGCGAACGGGCTTCACACCAGCTGCACGTCGAACAGGTCCGCCAGCTCCAGCTTCAGCCGCTCCTTCACCGCGTTGATGTCCACTTCGCGGCCGAACTCCCGGGCCAGGCTCGTGACGCCTTTGTCCGTGATGCCGCAGGGCACGATGTTCTCGAAGTAGCCGAGGTCGGTGTTCACGTTGAAGGCGAACCCGTGCATGGTGACCCAGCGGCTTGCGCGAATGCCGAAGGCGCAGATCTTCCGGGCCTTGAGCGGTTCGTTCCAGTCCAGCCATACGCCGGTGAGGCCCTCGATGCGACCGGCCTTGATCCCGTAAGCCTCGAGCGTGCCGATGATCGCCTCCTCCAACGTGCGCAGGAAACGGTGGATGTCCGTGAAGTGATGGTCCAGGTCGAAGATGGGGTAACCCACGATCTGGCCCGGACCGTGGTACGTGATGTCGCCACCGCGGTCGATGGGGAAGAACTGCACGCCCTTCTCGCGCAACCCCTGCTCGTTCAACAGCAGGTGGCTCTGCTTGCCGCTCTTGCCCAAGGTGTACACGTGGGGATGCTCGCAGAAGAGCAGGTGGTCCTCGGTGGGCACCTGCTGCTCCAACGGCTTGTCGCGGTTGGCCACCTTGCGGTCGATGGTGGCTTGGAAGAGCCGCGTTTGCAGCTCCCAGGCCTGCGCATAGTCGATGAGGCCGAGGTCGCGGAAGTGGACTTGTCTCATGGGAACAACGCAGAGACGCGGAGGCGCAAAGGTCCGGAACAAATTGCCAGTTGTCCGTTGGCGGTTGTCAGGCTGCCAACGGACAACGCGCAACAGGCACCCGGCAGCCACCCATCACTTCACCTCCGCCAACTTGCCCTTGAGCATGTTGATGACCGCGATCTCCGTGGGATCCACGCCCTTCTTCTCAGCCCAGTAATAGCTCACCCAGTCGCCCACGTGCACCAGGTAGAGCTGGCGCGCGATGGCGGTATCCCCCTGGCTCCACACCTCGTGGATGTGGGGTGTGTGCCGCGCGAAGACCTCCTTGTTGATCTCCATGCGGATCTGCGACCGCTCGTGGTCGGTCTTGTGCCGGAAGATCAGCACCGCGATGTCGTCCTTGCCGCCGGCCCAACCCACCAGTTCGTTGTGGTTCATCTCCGGGATGGCGTGGTGCCAGCACAGCTCTTTGCTGTTCTCGTTCACCTGCTGGCGGAAGCGTATGCTCACGGCCTCGGTGGATGCCTCGCTGTAGATCACCAGGCGCTTGCCGAACAGCTTCTCCGTGATGTCCTTCGCCAGGGCCTGGATCTTCGCCTTGTCGTCATCGAGCATGGCCGCCGCCGCTCGGATGCTGCCCTCGTAACCATCACCGATGATGCCGAAGTGGTGCAATGCGAAGAACTGTTGCGTGAGCGAATAGGCCAGCATGGTGCGCGGCGGATTGCCGCCGGGGATCACAATGTGGTCCAGCCCGCGGGCCTTCGCCATCTCGAGCATGGTGCCACCGCTGGTGATCACGCAGACGCGTGCACCCTTCGCGAGCGCCTGCTCCATGGCCGCGATGGTCTCCTCCGTGTTGCCGCTGTAGCTGCACGCGATCACCAGGCTCTTGTGGTTCACATAGGCCGGCAGGTAGTAGTTGCTGTACACCTCGATGGGGCACTTCGCCTCCCCTGCCACCAGCTGTGCCGCGATCCGTCCACCGATGCCGCTGCCGCCCAGCCCGGTGACCACCACGTTGCTGTAGGGTCCTCCGGGGGCCTTCAACTGGGCCTTGCGGCCGATCTCGATCGCCTCCTTCAGTTGGCGCGGGAATCCGTCGATGAGCTGGTACATGGCATGCGCGGCGGGGCCGCCGTTGTTCGGTTGATGGGTGAAAAGTAATCGGCTGCAACGCTGGCCGCGCCCCGCAGGTTGCAGCCGGCGGACGCCCGGGGCCGGCCGTGGATCTTTAACGTTCGCTAACAGCGGCCGCTTCGGCCATGGTCTACGTTCGTGTCCACAACGCCCAGCGACCATGCGCACACTCCCCACCATCGCCCTCTTCGCCGCAGCCACCACGCTGTGGTCCTGCGACCATGTGAAAGGCACCGGTAACGTGGAACGCCGACCGCTCACCGTGGAGGCCTTCCACGGCATCCAGGTGGAGGGCTCCATGGACGTGGTGCTCCAGAAGGGGCCCCAGCGCGTCGAGGTTGCCGCGCAGCGCAACATCGCCGACCTGGTGACCACCGAGGTGCGCAACGGCATCTGGACCATCGCGACCAGCAAGGGCTACAGCACGGACAAGGACTTTGTCATTTACATCACCGTGCCGGTGATCGACGAGGTGGTGGTGAACGGCTCCGGCAACGTGAAGGCCGACGATGCCTATGCCGCCGGGCGGGTGAAGCTGGCCATTGCCGGCAGCGGCGACCTGGACCTGGCCTTTGAGGCCAATGCCATCGACGTGGACATCCACGGTTCCGGGGATGTGCGCCTCAGCGGCTCCTGCGGCAAGCTCAGCACGTCCATCGCCGGCAGCGGCGATGTGAACGCCCGCGGGCTCCGTGCCGAGAACGCCGATGTGCGCACGGCCGGCAGCGGCGATGTACTGCTCACGGTGACCGGCTCGCTCGATGCCAACATCGCCGGCAGCGGGGACATCAGCTACGCCGGTTCGCCCAAGAAGGTGAACTCCAACGTGGCCGGGTCCGGCGAGGTGCGGCAGGTGAGCACCGGCGGCCGTCTGTAGACCATACCAACCACAACAGAAAGGGCTCCGTGATCGCACGGAGCCCTTTTCGTTGATGGGTTCGTTGGCCGGTTCAGCCCTTGAGCGCCTCAGCGCCGCCCACGATCTCCAGGATCTCGCCGGTGATGGCGGCCTGGCGGGCCTTGTTGTAGGAGAGCTTCAGGTCCTTCAGCAGGCTGTCGGCATTGTCCGTGGCCTTGTGCATGGCCGTCATGCGCGCACCGTGCTCGGCGGCGAAGCTGTCCAGCAGCGCCTTGTAGAGCTGGATCTTCAGGCTCTTGGGGATGATCTCCTGCACGATGGTGGCCCGGTCGGGCTCCATGATGTGATCCACCTTGGCGGCCTGCTCGGCGGCGTTCTCCGCTGCGGCGGGCACCACGGGCAGGAACTGCTCCTCGGTGGTGATCTGCACGGCCGCGTTCTTGAACTTGTTGTAGAAGAGCACCACCCGGTCGAAGTCACCGGCGGCGAACCGCTGCATGATCAGCTCGGCCGTCGGCGCCACCTTGTCGAAGTTGAGGCCATCGTACAGCGTGGCGAGGTCGGTGGGCATGGCCGGGTCCAGCAGGCCGCTGCGGCGGTACAGGTCCATGGCCTTTTTGCCGATAGGCAGCAAGGTCACCTCCTGACCGTTCGCCTTGGCCTCGTTGATGGCCTTGCGCACCAGGCGGAACACCTGCGTGTTGAAGGCTCCGGCAAGGCCGCGGTTGCTCACGATGGGCACCAGCAGCACCTTCTTCACCTCGCGTTGCGCGCTGTAAACGCCCTCGCTACTGTCCAGGCTGGCGCTCACGTTGCCCAGGATGGTGCGCAGCTTCTCGGCGTAGGGACGCATGCGCACGATGGCGTCCTGCGCACGGCGCAGCTTCGCGGCGCTCACCATCTTCATGGCGGCCGTGATCTGCTTGGTGCTGTTGACCGAGACGATCCGGTTGCGGACTTCCTTCAGGCTGGCCATGGCTGTGCGCTACGGATGCGGGATCAGTTGGCGTGGCTCTTGGCGAGCTCGGCGCCCACCTTCTCCAGCACTGCGGTGATGCTGTCGTCGATCTTGCCCTGCTTCAGCGCGGTGAGCACATCGGCGTGGCGGTTGCGCAGCACGGTGAGGTACTCCTGCTCGAACTGCTTCACGTTCTTCACCGCCACTTTGCTCAACAGGCCCTTGGTGCCGAGGTAGATGATGGCGATCTGCTCCTCCACGCGCATCGGGCTGTTCTGTCCCTGCTTGAGGATCTCCACGTTGCGCGCACCCTTGTCGAGCACGGCCTTCGTGGCGGCATCCAGGTCGGAACCGAACTTGCTGAAGGCTTCCAGTTCGCGGTAGGCGGCCTGGTCCAGCTTCAGCGTACCGGCCACCTTCTTCATCGACTTGATCTGCGCGTTACCACCCACGCGGCTTACGCTGATACCCACGTTGATGGCGGGGCGCACGCCGCTGAGGAAGAGGTTGCTCTCCAGGAAGATCTGCCCGTCCGTGATGGAGATCACGTTGGTGGGGATGTACGCGGACACGTCACCGGCCTGCGTCTCGATGATCGGGAGCGCCGTGAGGGAACCACCGCCCTTCACCTTGCCCTTCAGGCTCGCGGGCAGGTCGTTCATCTGCGCGGCCACCGTGTTGTCCTCGGTGATCTTGGCCGCACGCTCCAGCAGACGGCTGTGGAGGTAGAACACGTCACCGGGATACGCCTCGCGGCCGGGGGGACGGCGGAGCAGCAGCGACACCTCGCGGTACGCCACGGCCTGCTTCGAGAGGTCATCGTACACGATCAGCGCCGGACGGCCGGTGTCGCGGAAGTACTCGCCGATGGCCGCACCCGTGAAGGGGGCGTAGAACTGCATCGGGGCGGGATCGCTGGCGTTGGCCGCCACCACGATGGTGTAGGGCATGGCGCCGTTCTCCTCCAGGGTCTTCACCGTGGCGGCCACGGTGCTGCCCTTCTGGCCCACGGCCACGTAGATGCAGTACACCGGCTGACCCGCCTCGTAGAACTCCTTCTGGTTGATGATGGTGTCGATCGCCACGGTGCTCTTGCCCGTCTGGCGGTCACCGATGATCAGCTCGCGCTGGCCGCGGCCGATGGGGATCATGGCGTCGATGGCCTTGATGCCCGTCTGCAGCGGCTCCTTCACCGGCTGGCGGTAGATCACGCCCGGGGCCTTGCGCTCCAGCGGCATCTCGAACAGCTCGCCGCCGATGGGGCCCTTGCCGTCGATGGGTTCGCCCAGCGTGTTCACCACGCGGCCCACCATCTGCTCGCCCACTCGGATGCTGGCGATGCGCTGCGTGCGCTTCACCGTATCACCCTCCTTCACGCCGATGCCCGAACCGAGCAGCACGGCGCCCACGTTGTCCTCCTCCAGGTTCAGCACGATGCCGCGCAGGCCGCTGTTGAACTCGATGAGCTCACCGCTCTGCACGCCCTTCAGGCCGTAGATGCGGGCGATGCCATCGCCCACCTGCAGCACGGTTCCGACCTCCTCCAGTTCCGCTTCGCTGCGGAAGCCGGCCAGTTCTTGCTTGAGGATCGCCGATACTTCGGCGGGTTTCACTTCTGCCATGGTTCATCCGCCATTGCCCTGGCGGAAGAGGGTTTGGGTCGTCAGATCTCGGGGATGTACGGGTTCTCGGAGAATTTGCGGCGCAGGTCGCCCAGGCGTCGGCTCACGCTGCCATCCAGCTGCTCATCGCCGATGCGGATGATCACGCCACCGATCAGGGCCGGGTCCACCTTCTCCGAGAGGGTGATGGACTTGCCCGGGAATTTGGCCGCCGCCATGGCCGTCACCTTGGCCCGTGCGGCATCGTCAAGCGCCACGGCGCTGGTCACCTCCGCGGTGATCACGCCTTCATGCACCTTGCGCAGCTGGTCGAAGGCCTCCGCCACCTGCGGCAGCATCCCCTCGCGCCCCTTGCGCACCATGATGGCCATGAACTTGGCCGTGACCGGGCTCACCTGCGCAGCGAATACCTGCTCCAGGATACGCTCCTTCTTGTCAGCCTTGATCACCGGACTCTTCAGCACCACCTGCAGCTCACGGTTCGCGCTGCACGTGCCCGCCACCGTGCGCATGTCGGCCTGTACGGCCGCCAGCTCGCCCCGCTCCAGGGCGAGGTCCATCAGCGAGCGCGCGTAGCGGTAGGCGACGGGTGCGATGTTCATGACCGGCGCATGTCGGCTTCGTTCATCACCTTCTCCACCAGGGCCTTCTGCGCGGCCGCGTCACCCAGCTTGTCCCGCAGGATGCGCTCGGCGATCTGGATGCTCAGTTCGGCCACCTGGTTCTTCATCTCGGTGATGGCGGCGTTCTTCTCGTTGCGGATGTCCTCGCGGGCACGGCCCAGCAGCGCGTCCGCTTCGGCCTTCGCCTTGGCCTTTGCCTCGGCGATCTCGCGGTCGCGGATGTCGCGCGCCTCCTTCAGCAGCACTTCGCGCTCCTCGCGCGCCTGCCGCATCAGTTCCTCGTTGTTGGCCGCCATGCGCGCCATCTCCTCGCGCATGCGCTTGCTCTCGTTCAGCGCGTCCTCGATGCCCTGTTCACGCTCGTGCAGGCTCTTGAGGATCGGCTTCCAAGCGAACTTGGCCAGGATGAACAGCACCGTCAGGAACGACAGCGTCATCCAGAACACCAACCCGAAAGCGGGTTGCACCAGACTGGCGAGGACCATGTGGGTTGAAGGATGTGGATTGGAACGGAGGACCGGGGGCCGCGGAGGCTCCTTACTTCAGCACCACCAGGAGGCCCACCACCATCGCGAAGAAGGCGGCACCTTCCACGAGCGCGGCGGTGAGGATCATGTTGGCGCGCAGGTCGTTGGTGGCCTCCGGCTGGCGGGCCATGGCCTGCACGGCGTCACCACCGATGCGGCCGATGCCAACACCGGCACCAAGGGCGGCGAGACCAGCGCCGAGGGCGGCGATACCGTAACCGGTGCCGATGTCGAGAAGGGCTGAGAGCAACATGTCGATCGAGGTTTGTGGGGTTGTGGTTGACTTAGTGATGATGGGGTTCCTCCACCGCAGCGCCGATGTACATGGCGCTGAGGAAGGTGAACACGTAGGCTTGGATGAAGGCCACCAGCAGTTCCAGCATGGCCATGAAGACGGTGAAGGCCCAGGAGCCGATGGCCACGCCGTAACCGGCACCGGCGCTCGTTTCACCGAACACGAAGATCAGGCTGAAGAAGCTGAGCGCGATGATGTGGCCCGCCGTGATGTTGGCGAACAGTCGGATCATGAGCACGAAGGGCTTCAGGAACATACCCAGGATCTCCACCGGCGTCAGGATGCCGAGCACCCAGCCGGGCACGCCGGGCATGGCGAAGATGTGGTGCCAGTAGTGCTTGTTTCCGCTGACCGTGACGATGATGAAGGTGATCAACGCGAGCACCACGGTGACCGCGATGTTGCCCGTGAGGTTGGCACCACCCGGGAAGATGGGCACCAGGCCGAGCAGGTTGTTCAGGAAGATGAAGAAGAAGGCCGTGAGCAGGTACGGCATGTACTTCATGTACTTCTTCTCCCCGATGGCGCTCTTGGCCACATCGTCGCGCACGAACAGGATGATGGGCTCGATGAAGCTCTGCAGGCCCTTGGGCGCCATGCCGGCACGGCGGGTGTAGGCCTTCGCCACGTTCAGGAACACCACCAGCAGGATGGCCAGGCTGATGAACAGGGAGAGCACGTTCTTGGTGATGCTGATGTCCCAGATGTTCGCCGTGGCGGCCTCATCCTTGTGGCCCTGGGCATCCACCGCCACCACCTGGCCCTCCTCCAGCGCATAACCGTCATACGCCGCATGGCCGTGGTCGAAACGGGCGCTGCTGAACACCTGCAGGCCGCGCTGGGTGTCGTACAGGATCACCGGCAGGGGGAGGCTGGTGTGGCCCCAGAGGTGCCAGCCATGCTCGTCGCCGATGTGGTCCAGGATCAGCTTGCCGGCATCGAACTTCTCCGGCGCGCCGTGCCCGGCAGCGGCCTCATGGCCCTCAGCTTCGGCATGCGCGGGGGGCTCGTTGGCCGCCACCGCCTGCGAAAGCAGTGCGGCGAACAGCACAAAACCCGCGCGGATAAAGGACTTCCGAAGGAAATCGAAGTTGGTCACCCCCTTCATTGCGGCCGCGAAAGTAGGTACTTGTGGGAAATGGTGGCCCACTTATCACACGATCCTTGCGGACCCCTTACGGCCGGCGCGTTTCCTTGAAGAGCAGCACCATGGCCGCGGCGATGCCGCCCAAGGCACCCACCAGGGTGAACACGGGGATGTGCCAGCCTGTAAGGCCATCGAGCCAGCGGCCCCCGAGCGTACCGGCCAGGATGGTGAGGGCCATCTGCAGGCCCAGTCCGCTGTAGCGCAGGTAATTCTCGTAGCCCTTCCGCGCCTTGGGCGCAGGCCCCTCACCCCCGGCCGGGCTCATGCCCGCGGCAGGTTGCGCACGCGCCCGGTGAGCCGCACGCTGGTGAAGGCCAGATAGGCCAGGTACAGCACCCCGAAGGCCAGCGCCAGCGGCACCGCGTCCGCCCGCGGCAGTAGCAGGACCAGCACCAGCAGCACCATCATGGAGAGGAGCATCTTGCCCACCAGCCCGGTCATGAAGCGGCGCACAAAGCCCTTGGGGTCCGTCAGCAACGCCCGCTCCTGCCAATACAGGGAGGCGTAGGAGACCAAGGCGAGGTAGATCAGCGGTGCGAAATGGACCGGGGTGGGCGCGATTCCGAACAACCGAAGGCCGGCCCACAGCGCCACCGCACAGGCCCCGCTGAACAGCAGGGTGGGGAGCAAGGGTCCGCGCACGGCTTATCGGGCGGCCTGGGCCGGAGCGTCCACGCGCGCGCTCTCGGTGCGGATGCCGGGCTGCATCTCCTTCACCACGCCGCCGCCCATGCTGCAGTTGCCGGTGAACACGGCACCCGGCTCGATGGCCAGCTTCTTCGTGATGATGTCGCCGGTAAGCTTCGCCGTGGCCTTCAGGCTCAGCAGGTCCTGGCAGTTGATCTTGCCGTTCACCGTGCCCTCGATGTCGCTGCTCTGGCAGGTGACATCGCCCTCCACCACGCCGCTGGCGCCCACGATCAGGCGGCCACGCACGTTGATCGAGCCCTTCACCCGGCCGTCGATCCGCACGTTGCTGTCGCTGCGGATCTCGCCCTCGATGGAGGTGCCCTCCATGATGCTGTTGATCTTGCCGGCGCTCACCGGTTCGGCTGCCTTGGTCATGGGCTCGGGGTGTTTTTCGTTCCGGAACATGAGGGGGTCCTGACGCAAGCCCGTCAGGCGGACGACGCAAATGTAACAGCCTCAGGGACTTGTCCTACTGCCCCTTCAGATAGGTGTCCCGGAAGAAGGAGGCATAGGTCTCCACGTCCTTGCTCCGGTAAAAAGCCGCGTAATTGGCGGTGCTGATGGCGAAGGTGGTGTAGCCCCGGTCCATCAGGTCGCCCAACTGGGCGCGGTTGGCGATGAAGAGGTCGTAGTACGCCATGGCCTCGGTGCTGTTGGCGAACGGACTGATCTTGATGATCTGGAAGCTCTGGTCCAGCAGGCTATTGGTCACCTGGAAGGACTTGGTGCGGAAGTTCTCCAACCCGAAGTCGCTGATGCGGGCCTTGATGGGGTTGATGTCGCCATCGGCCGTGGGGTACACCACCACGATGTAGTGGGGACCGTCAGCGGCTGCGTAGGACGGGGCCGCCACCACCTCGGCCGGCGGTTGGCCGCTGGGCTGCGCGCCAGCCTGCTTGTCCAGCTGCGCCAGGATGTCCTGCGCGGCCTTGGCCTCGTCGGAACCCGGGAACTTGCTCACCACATCCTGCAGGGCCGTGCGGAAAGCGTCCACCTGCCGCATGCCACCCACCGCCAGGGCCTTCAGCAGGTGGTACTTGGGGATCAGGTGGTTCTTCGGGGTCTCCGTGATCACGAAGTTGCAGCCGGCGATCACCTCCGGGTAGTTGGCCTCGCGGTAGCGCTGGTACAGGCTGGCGTAGTCGCTTTCCTCCTTGCCCCGGCGCTGCTCGTCCGCCATCAGCTGGTTGGGATCGTCCACCAGGCGCGCGAACTCGCTGTCCGGCCAACGCTCCTTGATCACGTTGGCGTAAAAGGCCGAGCCCCGTTCGTCCAGGCTGAAGAAGCTGCCGGACTTCTCCTTGGCCAGGTAGATGCGGTAGAGCTGGTAGTAGCTCTCCGGCGTGTACCGGCACTCCTCGAAACGGCCGTTGAGCACCTCGAAGCTCTCGATCGCGTTGTCGGTGTCCTTCAGCTTCTCCTTGTAGATGGTACCGGCGATGTAGAGCGCGGTGCACACCTTTTCGTTGCTGGCCTCCAGCGCCGCGCTGTCCAGCGGAATGTCCTTCAGGTAATTGGCCGGGTCCTTCCAGTCGGGTTCATCCTTTTTGTCGCCGTTCTCGGTGTCCTCACCGTTCTCGGCGGTCTCGGGATCCGCGAGCGCACTGCCGCTCTTGTCCTTGCGGCGCCAATCGTCCTCGTTCGGCCGGGTGCCCCATTTCTTCTTGAACTCGGAGACGCCGCGCGCCAGCTGTACGGGGTTGTAGAAGTACCACGCGTTGCGATCGCCGCCACCGGCCTGCGCATCGTTCTTGGGCGGTTGGTTCTGGGCCTGCTCACGCGCCTGTTCCTCCTGCTGCTGCCGCTCTTCCTCCTCGCGCTCGCGCTGGCGGATCATCTGCCTTACGCGCTTCTCGCGCTCGCCTTCGTCCAGTTGCGCGAACGCCTGCAGGCTGTCCTCGCGGGCGATGATGTTCAACTGCTCCACCAGCTCGCCGAGCACCTCGGCGCGGGTCTTCACCTCCTCGAAGCGCTTGTGGGTCTCCGTGATGAGCGCGGCGGTGCTGTCGTAGTACTGCTGTGCGTTCGGGTACCGCTTGTCGTCGAAGTAGAGGTCCGCCAGGCGCAGGAAGCTCTTGGCCTTCTGCCGCGTATCGCGCGTGCTCACCTTGGTGCTCCGCTTCAGGTGGGCGATGGCGCTGGAGTCGTTGTTCTCCTTCAGATCGATCTCCGCCAGCGCGTACTCGATCATGTCGTAGTGGTCCTTGTTCTTCTCGTCGCGCAGCATGCGCTGCAGCATCTTGCGCAGTTGGGCGCTGCTGCCGCGGTCGAAGCTGAGCGCCTTGTGGATCTGCGCGTGGAAGCCGAGCTCGTAGGGCGGGTTGCTGTGGGCCACCTTGTCGAACTGCGCGATGGCCTTCTCCTCCATGCCCTTGGCCTGGTAGAGCTGGGCCAGGATGAACATCCAGCGCACGCGCTGCCGGCGGTCCTGCGCGATCTCCACGGCCCGTTCCAGATCCACGATGGCATCGTCCACCTTTCCGCGGCGGATGTTCAGGTCGGCCTGAAGAGCGCTCAGTTCGTCGTGCGGGAACTTCTTGGGCAGCGTCTTCTGGTTCTTCACCTCGTCCAGCACGCTCTGCGCCTTGGCGTATTGCTCGTTCTGGATGGCCGTGCGGGCCAGCCACAGCTTGCTCTCCAGCTGGCGGTTCTGCCCCTTGTAGCGCCGGCCGATGTAGTCGAAGGTCCGCTCGGCGTCGAAGTAGCTGCGCTTGTAGAAGTGGCTGCGGCCGATCACGAACCACGCGTCATCGATCCAGGTGTTCTGCTCCTTGTTCTCGATGTCCATCGAGTGCCGCTCGATCACGTTGCTGCACTTCTCGATGCACTTCTCCAGGTCCGGCACCATGCCCTTGGCCTGGTCCTCGGTGCCGTAGATGAACACGGGCAGCACCTCGTCGAAGTCGTCCACGTAGGCCTTCTGCATGGCCGCCACGGTCTCCTTCAGCTTCTCGTTGGCGTTGAACCACCCGTTGTCGCGCGTGGTGAGCCGGTGGAAAGTGCGGCTGGTGAAGGTGTTCTTGTTGACCGAACAGCCCGCCACGGCGTACACCGCGAAGAGCAGGACCAGGGAACGGAGGAGGAACGGGGACCGCACGGGCGCCGGAGTTGCTTCCTTAACTGAAAGCCGGGCAAGTTATTTCATCCGGACCACCCGATCGGTGCCGCCTCCGGGGCCGGGCTACCTTCGCCGCCATGCCCCCCGTGGTGAAACGCCGGAAAAAGAAGGGCTTCTTCGCCCGCCTGCGGAGCAAGTACCGCCTGTCCCTGGTGGACGAGTCCTCCTTCGAGGAACGACTGAGCTTCCGCCTGTCGCGCATGAACGTGATCCTGCTCTTCGCCGGGCTGTTCACCCTGCACGGCCTGCTGGTGGCCGCGGTGATCGTGTTCACGCCCCTCAAACGCTACATCCCCGGGTATGCCGACCAACGCACCAAGCTGAACGCCTACCGGGCCACCCTGAAGGCCGATTCGCTCCAGCAGGCCCTGTCCGTGCGGGATCTCTACCTGGACAACCTGCGGAACGTGCTCAGCGGCAAGGTCCCGGCGGACAGCGCCGCGCTCTTCACCCCATTGAGCGCGACACCCTCCGCGGCGGACCTGCGGCCAAGCCTCCAGGACAGCTTGTTGCGCGAACAGGTGCGGCGCGACGAGGCCTTCAGTGTGAGCGAGACCGGCAGCAAGGCCATCGAGGGCGCCGGCCTCTCGGGCATCCTGTTCTTCCCGCCCCTGCGCGGGGTGGTCACCCAGACCCCCGACCACCGGGAAGGGCATTACGGCATCGACATCGTGAGCGCGGCCGACGAGGCAGTGAAGGCCTGCCTGGACGGCACCGTGGTGCTGGCCAGCTGGACCAGCGATGGCGGCAACGTGCTGCAGGTGCAGCATGCCGGCGACCTGGTGAGCGTGTACAAGCACAACGCCGTGCTGCTGCGCAAGGAGGGCGACCGCGTGAAGGCCGGCGAGGCCATCGCCATCGTGGGCAACAGCGGCGAGCTCACCAGCGGGCCACACCTGCACTTCGAACTATGGCACCGCGGGGAGCCGGTGGATCCGCAGGCTTACATGGTGTTCAAGTAGCGCATACGGATCGCCGCGGTGCAGCGTTCCTTTGGCCCATGACCCGCCGGGGGATCCTGCGCTTGTTGGTGGTGGCCCTCATCCTGGGCGGCGGTGCCGCGCTCGCAGTGCTGAAGGTGCCCGCGCTCCGCGAACAGGCCCGCACGCATTGGCGCGCCTGGCGCTGTCCGGCGCTGCCACCCGTGCACACCACCTTCGCGCCGGACGGAACGCCGAGCGATCCCTGGCCGGTGACCGGCAATGGCCCCAGCCTGCATGCGGAGCTCGCCGGAACACCGGACACCGCCTTGGTGGACGGATACGGCCCGGCCTTGGTGCGCCGGATCGGCGATGTGGCCGACAGCCTGGTCGCCATCGCCTTCGGGGTGGACCTGCGCTGCGCCGACCCCGACCCGGACATGCGTTTGTGCCTGCGCATCGACGCCGCCGACGGCACCAACCGTGCCTGGAACGCCAAGCAGCTGCGGAGCGATGAACATGTGCCCGGCGCGGTGGAACGCTTCAACTTCGAGTGGATCCTGCGCGACCTGGCCGTGCACCCGGACGACCGCGTGAGCGCCTTCGTGCACCAGCGCAGCGGACGGGCTGCCAGCCTGCACCGGGTGGACCTGGTGTTCCGTTCCGCCGCACCCCTCACACCGCGATGAGCGCACGCCAGCTCCTTCCATTCGTGTTTGCCGCCCTGCTGGCGGGGTGTGCCCGGCCACCGGCCCCTCCCCGCTTCGATCGGTTCCAAGTGGGCGACGGTGCGTTGCCGGTGGCGCTTGAACTGCCCCACGGCCTGCCGCTGGACAAGCCCATGGTGGTGCCTACGCAAGGCGTGCCCGTGCAACTGCGCTTCACAGGCACACCCGGTGCACGGTATCGCTGCGCGGTGTACCACCTGAACACCTCCTACGCGTTCCCGGTGATCGGTGCCGATGGCGCGGCCCACCCGCTGGCCCTCGAGAACTTCATCGGGGCCGACAGCCTGCCCTTCGCGACGGCGCAAGCTGATGCGAACGGTGCGGTGGAGCTTGCCCTGCAGGTGCGATTGCGCAGCGACCCACGCAACGAGTTCCCGCTGGTGCCCGGGGCCCGGGATCCGCGCGTGGGCGACTATGCCCTGCTCGCCGTGGCCGTGCCGGAGGAGGCGTTCAGCACCGGCATGGTCCCGGAAGGCGTCCGCGACCTCCGGCAACGGGTGCACGGCGCGTTCATGGATCCCTTCCACTTCTGGCTCCACGGCCCGGGCCGGGACATCGCCGGTGTGCTGATGGAACGCAAGGAGAACGCCCTCCGGGTGGTGGCACGGCCCGATCCCGCACGCGGTGTGCTCAACTGCGGCACGTCCGCGGCCGACCTGCAGGCCTTCATCCACCACATCGACCCGGGCTCGCGCTTCGACAACATCCCCGTGATCGCCGATGTCGCCGGCAACGGGTTCACGCCGCGGCAGTACGACAGCGCCTGGAGCTTCACGCCCCGGGCCGCCTGGGTGTCCACGCTTCCCTCCGTGGCCGCGGAACCCTGCACCACCGTACGCTACGACAGCGTGCTGCAGTGCCTGGAACTGCGCAACCCGGCCGCCACCGCGGACCAACGCGTGAAGCAGAACACCGGCACGGGCACCGTGCGCCCCTTCACCTACGGCCGCTTCCTGGTGCACGCGCAGCTGCCCGCCCTGCTCAACGACAGTGACCTGTGGAACGGGCTCACCAACGCCGTGTGGCTCATCGGCAGCGACAGCATCACCGGGCAGCGGCGGCCCTGCGCGGGCGGATACCGCGTATACAGTACAGGCCCCGAAGGCGGCACGCGCCGCACCCGCACGGCCTATTCGGAGATCGACTTCGAGGTGATGAAGGGCATGCCACTATGCCCGGAACGCGGCTTCCCGCCGATCTATCCGCAACCCGTTGCCGATCCCGCAGACCCAACGCGCTGGCGACGGGCGCTGCCGGCGGAGGTGCTCGCCCAGCGCGGCCGCGTGGCCGTGGCCTGCACCAACTGGGACCTGGCCTGCCCGGACCCGCCGGCGTTCAACATCGGCTGCCACGATGTGGCCTACGGCGGCCAACTGTTCGCCGCGCACCGCTGGGACAAGGATTACCGCGCGCTCACCCAGAAGAGCATGGAGCTTGACAGCACGCTCTTCGGGCCGGGCGGGTGCTGGTTCGTGATCGACTGGCGGCCCACGGAGATCATCTGGCGCATCGGCCCGGACCCCGACCACCTGCGGGTGGTGGGCTACATGAACGCGGAGGTGACCGCGGTGCCGGACGCGCCCATGAGCCTGGTGGTGACCCAGGAGTTCCACAACACGGCCTGGTGGCCCGGCGCGCCGTACGAGCAGGGGGGCATCCCCTTCCCCGCGCGGGACCTGGTGGGGCGGGTGTTCAGCATGCGGGTGGAATAGCGCTACAACCCGAAGCGCCGGGCCTCTGCAACGAAGCTGGTGCGGATGCCCGTGGGACGGCCGGCCACTTCGAGCTCCACCTCCACGCGATAGCGACCGGACGTGCGCGGGCGGCCGATGATCAGGCCCTGCATCAGCTCGTGCCCCGGCAGCAGGTCCCGCTCCAACGGTGTGCGATCATCACAAACGGGGATGCCGTCACCGGCATCGGGAAGCACGCGCGTACGGAGCATCGTTGCAGCGCCGCGCGCATCCAGCGCCTGCAGCCCACGTCCGGAAAGGTCGCGCAATCGGATGGTGACATAGCCCACCGGTGAGGGCGGCAGGACCACCACCCCTTCCGGGCCCAACAGCTCCATGCTGCCCCTGGTCGGGCGTGCCGCATCCGCAGCAGCAGCGTGGGCGATCACCGTGTACCCGGAGTCCGGCAGGTCGAAGTAGCGCTTGCGCAGGTTCTGGCTGCCGAACCAGACCGGTTCCCATGTCGGCCCCAGCAAGGCCCCGGTGGCCCGCATGGGCTGCTCGTACCGGGTGATGTCGTTGTCCACGAACACGGTGGTCGCCGCCGTCGGGCCATCGATCCCGGAGATCAGTGCGGTCTCGAAGGCGAAGGCCCAATGGCTCCACACCACGGCCCACGGAAGCGTGGCATTGCTGGCGATGGCCTTGCGCACCCCATCGCTGTGCAGTTGCTGCGTGAGGTGCTGCGCATGCTCCACCTTCATGGTGAACGGATGATGCGCACGCTCCACCTGGACAAGCCCCAGCATGGCAATGCCACCGAAGGCGACCATGCCGATCCGCCGTTCGCGACCCTGCAGATCGGCCAGCTTGTCCGCGAAGGTGACCGCCACCGCCAGTGCCAGCAGGGGATAGAAATTCTCGAACAGCACCGGCGATCCCTGGTTCCGGTCGGTGATGAGGATCAGCAAGAGCGTGCCGGCCATCCACAGCACCAGCCAGGCCAGGGTGGCCCATCCGCGGCTGCGGAGCAGGAGCAGGAGCGTGATGGGAAGGAGCAGGAGGAAGGCCTTGAACTTGGTCCACACCGAGAGCAGGTATCGGGTGCTGGGCAGTTCGGACAGGTTCCCGAGGTTGCCAAGGACATCCGCAAGGCCCGGCATCCGCTCCTGCTCATAGCTGGAACCCGTGAACAGGCTGATGCGCACCGCGTACCACCCAACGCAGGCGGCCGAAAGCCACCACCAGCGGCGCTGCGGCCAGGGGGCCCCGCGCAACGCTTCCAGGCCGATGATGAACATGAGCGGCAGCAGGAGCACCGGGTGGTGGAAGGACGTCCAGGCATTGAGCACCACGAGCGCAAGCGCCCAGGCCCACCAGCGATCCTCCTCCTTCCGGGTCCTGCGCAAGAGGTACCACACCAGCACCGTGAACGACAGCCCCTGGTTGAGCTCGCTCACGCCGTAGTAGAACATCAGGTGCAGCCCGGTGACGAGCGTGATCGGCAAGGCGACCGCGCCGCGCTCATCGCGCAGCCCGCAGGCGATGACCAGGAAGATGGCCACATGCACGAGCATCAGGCAGATGGAGTAGGCCAGCAGCACGGTGCTCAACGGAGCCTCCTGATGAACGAGCCAGACAGGAAGCAGTTGGGCCGTCCACGAGGCATACCGGCCCAGTGCGCTCGTGGGCATTCCGCTGTCGATCATCAACCAACTGAACCACGCACTGTCGAAACAGGCCGTTCGCTCCAGGTAGTAACACCAGGCGAGGCACAGCAGGCCGGCGAGCACCACGGCCCCGATGAGCCGCACATCCCTGAGCCATCGCACGAGCAAGGTCATCGCGGACAAGTATAGAACGGTCTGTGCCGGCGCTTGATACCTTGCCACCGTGATGCAACAAGGCCCTTCCTCCTTGCGCGCAACGGATGACCGCCCCCTGCAATGGTCGATCTTCCTGCTGGTGGCCCTGTGCAGCTGGCACGGTGCCTGGATGCTGAACCAGCAGGAGCCGTACGAGTTCCTCCGCAAGCTGAGCGACAACCTGGCCTACTACCAGTACCTGCCGGCCCTGTTCGTGGATGGCAACTTCGACCGGATGCCCTGGGTGCACGTCCTGGAGAACGGGAAAGGACTGAGCCTGGTCACGCTGGGCGTCGCACTGCTGCAGTTGCCGTTCTACCTGCTCGGGCACGTGTGGGCGAACGGCTTCGGGTACAACGTGGATGGCTACTCGCCGCCCTTCGCCGTGGCGAACATGCTGAGCACCGCCGTGTACACCGGGCTCGGTTGTATGCTCGCCTTCCGCCTGGCCCGGCGCTTCAGCAACGAAGTGTCCGCGATGATCGCCGTACTGCTGCTCTTCACGGTGACCAACCTGTTCTTCTACGCGGTGTACGAGCCCGGCTACTCCCACGCCTACTCCTTCTTCCTCATCGCGTGGGTGTGCTGGTCGGCACTGCGCGTGCAGGAGGAGGGCCGCGCCGTGCATGTGCTCGCGCTGGTGGTGAGCACGAGCCTCATGTTGCTTGTGCGCCAGTTGAACCTGTTCGTGCTGGCCTTCCCGCTCATCGTGGGTGCCGGCATGCCCGGGGGCCTGCGGCAGGCGCTGCGGCATGTGCTCGCCCAGCGGACCATGCTCATCCCGGCCCTGCTGTTGGCGCTGCTCCCCTGGGTGCTGCAGATGATCTACTGGCACCACATCACCGGCGAGGCGTTCACCTTCGCCTATGGCAAGAAGGGGGAGCATTTCGAATGGGACAAGATGGTGCCCGGCCTGGTGCTCTTCAGCGAGCGCAACGGCTGGCTCATCTATTCGCCCTTCCTCATCCCCGTGCTGGTCACCTTGTTGCTGCGCGCCTTCCGCAGGGACCGCGTGGCCCTGGGCGTGCTGTCCGTCGTGGTGGTCACCTGGTTGTTCTACAGCGCCTGGTGGTGCTGGTGGCTGGGCACCAGCTTCGGCGCGCGCGGCATGGTAGACCTGTACGCGCTGCTCGCGATCCCCTGTGCCTGGCTGGTGGAACGTGCGATGGCCGGCGGCTTCGTGCCCCGCCTGGGGCTGGCCTTGGGCGCCTTTGCATGCGCCGAGCTCAACTTCGGGATGATGGCGCGCTTCAACTGGCTCTGGTCCTGGCACACCTGGAACTGGCAGAAGTTCTTCTTCGAGGTGTCCCTGATCACCACGGGCGCGGACTAGCGCACATCGCGCTGTCGCCATTGCACGCGCACCACGCACATGTTGCGCACTTCCAGGCGCCTCCCGCCCGGCGCCCACATGTACAGCTTCATCTCCGCCTGCGGTGCGAAAGGGGGTACACGGAACCGGATGCTGTTCATCCCGGGCTTCAGGTCGTACTGCTCATACCGGATCCCACGCCCGTCCAACACCTGCGTGAGCACCATGCGCGCGGTCTCCCCTTCAGCCTCCGGATACACCACCTCACCGTCCACCGCCCAGATGTCGTAGAGCGTGCTGTCCGTCGGCGCGGCAAGGGCTTCGGCCGTCCACGGGAACTCCTGCGCACCGCACCAGGACTCCGGGTGTTCGCAAGCGACCGTATCCTGACGCACAGCGAAGCCTTCCACGGCGTGCGTTCCGCGATACAGGGTATCGGCCTGTGACCAACGTACGACCGGGCGCCGCTCGAACAGCAGGCATTCCATGGGAACGCCTCCGATGATCAGGTGCCCTTCATCCGGCACAAAGCATCCCCGCACCGCATAGGCCGTGTCGCCAAGCAGGCGCTCCAGCGGTGTACCGCATTCGTTCGGCCCCAATTGCGATTCCCAGAAGACGAGGTCCCCGGGGCGCGTGGGGTGTTCGAAGCCCTCGCGAAAACCCCGCAGCACAAGCACCTGGTCCTTGTCGAAGGTGTCCAGGCCGAGCCGGAAGGGCACATAGGTGTGGGATACGAAAAGCCGTGCGCCCGGGCGCAGCAGGGTGGCGAGCCGATCGGCCGCCGCGTGCAGCATCCGCTGATCGGTATTGGCCTGCTGGACCAGTGGCACCTCCTTCACCGTGCCGGCCACGGTGAAACCTGCTGCCGAGAGCAGGATGATCGACGCGATGGAGCGCGGCATCCACCGAAGGTCCGCCCGTGCCAGTGTGTGCGCGGTGAACAGCACCATGAGCGGCGTGGCCGTGACCATCACCCGGCCGAGGCCGGCACTGCCGCGTGATCCGGTCCACCAGAGCACCGCGTGCACCCCGATGATGGCCAGCGCCGGCAAGGCCGCGCAGATCAGCAGGAGCAGGTCCTTCTCGCGTGCCGCACTATCCTGTCCGCGCAGGGTCCACCAAAGGAGAGCGGCGATCGCGAACAGCAGCACCAAGGGCCAGCCCAACATCACCGGGGCCTCGGCGATGAACGCCCAGGGATCACCGGCACCATAGGCCGACCCTGCCTGCGCATAAGGGTCGTTCCTCCACCAGCTGAGCGGGCCACCGCCGCTGATCATGGCCGCCACCGTGTACAGCAGCACACCCCCGGCCAGCCAGGGCATCGACCGCCATTGGCGCTTCACGGCCAGCCACAGCGCCACGGTGGGGAGGAAGACCACATACTCCGGCCGGCACAAGGGTGTAAGGCCCGCGAGCAGCGCGCCCAGCATCCAGCGGCGTTCCATCAGGACCACCACCGCGGCCAGCGCCATGCCACCGAAGAGCACCTCGGTCATGCCGTCCACCACCAGCAGGGCGTACCACGGAGCGGCCACCAGCAGCACCACCGCCACCGCCCGCAACAGCCCGCCCGCATGGGGCAATGCGCGCACCAGCAGCCAGCCGGAGAGCCCCGCCACAAGGGCATTGAAGGCCGCCATGCCCGCGTAGCCGAACTGCGCGAACGGCGATGCGAGCAGGGTGAAGAGCGGCTTGCCCCATTGGTCCAGCAGGAGCTCCGGGTGCTTCCAACAGAAGCGGGCCATCATGTGGTGCTGCACCCCATCGCCCATTTCGCGCACACCATCGGAGAGCAGCGGCAGGCGAACAGCGCGGCCGGCAGCACGATCGCCAGCAGCATCGCCGGTGTCCGTGAACCGCCTGGCATCTCAGCGGAACAACCCATAGCGCACGATGCACCAGATGGCGCGGAAGCCGTCCTTCCAACCGATCTTCTTCCCTTCGGCATAGGTGCGGCCGTAGTAGCTGATGCCCACCTCGTAGATGCGGATGTCCGGCACGCGGGCCAGCTTGGCCGTCACCTCGGGCTCGAAGCCGAAGCGCATTTCGCGCAGGTCGAGCCCCTTGGCGATGTCGGACCGGATGAGCTTGTAGCATGTCTCCATGTCCGTCAGGTTCAAGTTGTTGAACGCGTTGGACAGGAAGGTGAGGAACTTGTTGCCGATGCTGTGCCAGAAGAACAGGATGCGGTGCGGATGGTGCCCCATGAACCGCGAGCCGAACACCACATCGGCGAAGCCCTCGGCCACGGGTTTCAGCAGGTCGTTGTACTCACGTGGATCGTATTCCAGGTCCGCGTCCTGCACGATCAGGTACTCGCCGACGGCCTCGCGGATGCCACGGTGGATGGCCGCGCCCTTGCCCATGTTGCGCGGCTGCTCGAAGAAGCGGATGGGCATGGCGGGGTTGGCCGCCATGTAAGCCCGCACGGCCTGTGCCGTGCCATCGCGCGAACCGTCGTTCACGATCACCACGTCCTTGTTGAACCCGTAGGCCAGCTGCACATCACGCACCTTGTCCAGGATGCGGTGGATGGTGCGCTCCTCGTTGTAGGCGGGGATGATGATGGAGAGCACCATGGGCTGTCAGTTCGGGGTTCCTTCTCCGCTGTCCTCGGATGTGCCGGCCAATGACCAATGCACCACCACTTGCAGATCCCTGATCCGGAACGGAAGCTTGTGCGGGTTGTGCACATAGGCCATGCAGCTGCGCGCCTGCCCCTCGCGCTTGAACAACACCCGCCGCTCGAACCGACCGGGGACCAGCCCGGACTTGTCCATGAACACCTGCTCACCGTTCGCATTCTCGGCCACGTAGAGCACGCACGAAGCACTGGTATCGGTCGCCCACGAGAACGCTCCGCTGATCCGCAGGGATGACAATTCCATGCCGGCCGGCCGTATCGGCAGGTCAAGCAGTTCCAAAGGGAACTCGGTTCCTTGGAAGAGCCACGCGGTACCATCCGTACTGGTCGTATCCAGTCGAGCACGCACATGCACGCTCCGTTCGGAAGCATCGAGGATGGTGGTCCGTTGGCGCGCTTCCGGGTCGGACCGAAGGTCGAACACCCAGGTGCGCCCCACGTTCCCGACCGGATGGTCCATGTAGCGGCCCATGATGGCGTCGCTGAACCACTTGGCATCCGAAAGCACGAGGTACCGCAGCCCATTGCGTTTCATCCGCTCGATGAGGGTGTCCTGCGGGAGGTCCGGCTTGTCATAGCTCGTCCATCCCCGCTGACCCATGAGCACCAGCGCGCTGTTGATCGCCCGATCGTCCGGGTAATAGACCTTGTCCTCCGGGCGGACACCCATGCGCCGCAGCTCCGGACCGATGTTGACCAGGTCGTCCATGCCCCACCAGCCCAGACCATTGAAGTAGCCGATCTCCGCTTCATGGTAGACGGGCCACAGGATGCGCTTCCCCAGCTGGCTGCTGTTGTCATAGCGCATGTGCATGTTGTTGGCGGCGTACAGCGTGTTGTAGCCGAGCAGGGCGAACAGCGTCATCCGCATCCAGCGCGCATGGACGATCTCCGGATAGCGGTCCTTCAACAGCCAGAACCCGGCGACCAGGACCGCCATCGGGGTGATCGATGGGTTCAGGAAGTAGTAGTCATGGCCGTCCTGCAGGCAATTGAACCAGAGGATGAGGTACGTGCAGGTGCCGAGCACCATGAGCACGAGCCCCATGCCTGCACGCCAGGGCAGGACCCGCAGGTTGAAGAGCAGGACCAGGGCGCCGATGCCCACGGCCGCCCAGACCGTGGTATCGAAAACCTGGAACACCACCACGTCGGAGGCCACCTCCCAGGCCCACTTCACCGCCTCGGGCGACATGTGCCAGATGGGCCAGATGTTGTTGAAGGTGTACTTGCCCCCATGCTCCGCGTTGTACCGATCAGCGTACACGTACCATGCAAGGATCGCCGCAAAGCCCGCTGCCACACAGATCCATGCATGGCGCCTGTCGATGAACCAAGCGCGGCCGCTCCGGCGTGCGGCCGGGATGAGCGTTTCCGCGGCGAGCACGGCGCAGATGGCCAGGTAGCTGATGCCGGCCGTCACCTTCAGCAGGATACCGATGGTGAAGAAGAGCACCGCCCATGCCCAATGACGTCGCTGCCGGTCCTGGGCGTAGCGGACCGTGAACCAACAACCGATCAGTGCCATGTCCAACGCAGGCACATCCGTTAGGAAGGAGACACTGAAATACACCACCGCCGGAGATGTGAAGAGCAGCAGTGGCGCCAACGTGGCCAGGAACCCGTCCCGGGTGAGCCGCCGCACCGTGTCGAACAAGGCGAGCGATCCGGCGAAGTGGATCAACAGCACGAGAAGCCTGTATACGAGCTCGCTCGGGCCGGTCACCCGCCAGATCATCCCCACGATCCAATACAGCAGGGGGAACTCCCCTGCCGTGCGACCGCTTGCCCCGCCATCGCTGAACTGATGGAACACCGCAGGTTCGAAGAGGTTCCATGTGGTGTCGTAGTAGTTCCACGCCAGCGAGATGCAGTCGGCCTGTCGCCACAGGTGGTGCGGCTGCGGGCGCAGGTGCAGCACGCGGCCCACCTCGTACGCACAGCACATCAGGAAGAAGAGCGCGATGAACCACCCGATGGCCGGGATGCGACGCAGCATGTCCGTGAAGCGCTGCATGCCCTCAGATCACCATTTCGGGAACATCCCCATCAATGACCAGCCGGCCCTCGGTCTTGGCCTTGATCTCCTCGACGCTCACACCCGGGGCGCGCTCCAGCAACTTGAAGCCTTCCGGGGTGATGTCGAACACGCCCAGGTCGCTCACCACCTTCTTCACGCAGCCGACGCCGGTGAGCGGTAGTGTGCATTTGCGCAGCAGCTTGCTCTCGCCGGCCTTGTTGGTGTGCAGCATGCACACGATGATGTTCTCCGCGCTCGCCACCAGGTCCATGGCCCCGCCCATGCCCTTCACCATCTTCCCGGGGATCTTCCAGTTGGCGATGTCGCCATTGTCCGCCACCTCCATGGCCCCCAGCACGGTGAGCTGCACCTTCTGGGCCCGGATCATGGCAAAGCTGGTGGCACTGTCGAAGATGCTGCTGCCGGGCAGCAGCGTCACGGTCTGCTTGCCGGCATTGATCAGGTCCGCATCCTCCTCGCCCTCCCACGGGAACGGGCCCATGCCGAGGATCCCGTTCTCGCTCTGCAGCGTCACGTTGATGCCCGGGGGGATGTGGTTGGCCACCAAGGTGGGGATGCCGATACCCAGGTTCACGTAGTAGCCGTCCTTCAGCTCACGCGCGATGCGCTTCGCCATCTGGTTCTTGTCCAAGGCCATGTTCGCTTGTTCTTGTGCGCCGATGCGCGGGGGTGAAGATCGGGAGAGCGCCTTATTCCCCGACACGGTCGATGCGGAGCTGACCCGGACCCGCGTGCAGCAAGGCGCGCTGCGGGTTGTATAGGTAGAACACCGCGCGCCGGGACCCGGGCAGGGGGTCGTACGGGAGCTCCAGCCGCAGCGCGTCGCCGCCGGCCAGCAAGGCGGACACCTGCCGCGATCCATAGCGCAGTTTCGCCCCGTCCTCCGCGTTCACCTCCCACACCAGCGCCATGTCCGGCGAAAGCGGTTCCGCGGCCAAGGCCATGTGCAGCCCGATCCGGAGCGCACCGACCTGTTGCAAGGAGTCGGGCAGTGCGATCAGTTCCAGGAACTCGGGCGAGCCCTCCGTCGCCGGCAGCTCCCGGTCCAGAAGACGCTGGCGTTGCAAGGGACGCGCGCGCTCCAGCAGCCACAGCCCGGGGCCTTGCGCGTGATCGGCGACGCGGTAGCCGGGGCGCGCGGCATCGATGTGCCGGGCATCCACGATCCGCCAGTCATGCAGGCCCACAGGGAACCCGTCGCTCTGCAGCTGCGCGGTGGATCCCATCTGGCCCGCCAGCACCGACCAGCACAAGGCCAGCTGATGGTGACCGCCCACCACCAAGGGGGTCTCCCCCTTCCGCTCGGCCAGGACAATGCGCTCCACAAAGCGCCGGGGGATGGACTGCTCCGGCCACAGGCGCGTGTGGTCCACGTTCAGGTCCCAAAGGCTGATCAGCGGGAACACCAGCAACAGCGCACGGGCATGGCGCACGGGCGGCCAGCGGGCGGAGGCCTCCTGCACGGCGAACGCGATCAGCAGCAGGGCCTCGGGCACCAGGTGCACGGCCGCACGGTCCTCCGGATAGTTGATGCCGAAGGCCCGCGCTAACACCACACGGCCCAGCAGGTCCAGGAGCATGAGCAGTGCCACCAACCCACCGGGCGTGGACCAGCCAGGCGAACGCCGCTTGCCCAGGATCAGTGTCGCGATCGCCGCCAGGACCACGGCGACCACCGCGATCAGCAGCGCACCGTGATCGCTTCCCAGCACCAGGCGCGCCAGTGAGGCCACAGTGACCTCCACCAGGCCATCCGTGCGGCCGTGGTACAACAGGCCGCGCTGCTGCAGCTCCCAGGCAAGCCGTGCCAAGGCGGCGAGCGGCGCCACGCCCAGGAGCACCCATGCGGCCCAGTGCTTGCGCCCCCATGCCGCACGGCCGGGCGTGCCGCCCATCATCAACACGGGCGCCAGAGCGACCAGCACGGCCCACGGCGGCACGAGCGCAACGATGGCCATGTTGGCCACTACGGCGGCGAGCAACATCGCGATCAGCGCGCGCAGCGTGCCTGTGCGCATAAGCTCCAACGCATGCACAAGGGCCCACGACCAGGCCGCCAACGCGAGGCCATAGCCCCGGAACAGCGCGAACAGATCCAGCACGAAGGGGCACCACGACCAGGCCGCGATGAAGCACAGCCGCAGCGTGCCGCTGCCGAAGTACCGGGCCAGACGGATACCGGCGAAGAGGTAGGCGATGAAGGCCAGCACACTGCCCAGGCGCACCGCTTCGATGCCGCCGCCCAGCAGCCGGTGCAGACCGATGCCGATCGCCGTGCTCAAGTAGTGGTTGTTGGCGTCCCAGTGGGCCTGCCCCGGGAGCCACTCACCGGGCCACACGAACCAGATCAGGCTGGCGCATTCATCGTGGACCGGGGGCACCAGCAGCGCGCGCAAAAGCACGTAAAGAAAGGCACCACCCACGACCCCCATACGGATCCGGTCCTCCCTGCGGTCGGATGCGGCGATGTGCATCACATGGGCAGGACTTCGTGGATGCGCACGCGCGCGTTGCTCATGGTCACCTCCACATGGCGGGGGTTGTACAGGTACAATGCGAAACCGCGCGCCGAGCGCGGTATGGGCGGAAGGCGTTTGGCCAGATGCACCGTGCCTTCCTTGCGTCGGCCACGAACATGGTCGAGCTCCACCGCATCGTACCACCAATGCGCTCCTGTCGTATCGGTCACTTCGAGCACCAGCCACGAGTTGCTGATCGGCTGTTCGGTGCTGAGGTCCATCCACGTTTCAACAAAGGCGCTGCGGCCATGCCAATCCGTGACCGGGGCCTGCCACAGGGTCCGGAACTCATCCAGCCGGTGTGCGCCTGCGATGCTGCTGTCCAGAACGACCCGCGTTCCCAATGGTGGATCCCTCCTCATCAGGACGTTGCGGCCACCGGGTGCGGCGGCGTTCACGCGGAAACCCGCAGGCACGTCGTAGGTGGTCGTGTCGATCAGCAACAGGTCGCACTGATCATGCGGAAAGCCCTGGACATCCAGTTCGTTCAGGGGCTCAGCGGCGCGCATGTTCTCCAAGCTCCAGGTCTGACCCAGGAACTTCTGCGCGCCGACCATGACCGGCCGATCCATCGTGCGCCCCATGTCATGGACCAACTGCCGGAACATCGCCGGCGTGGCCTGCTCGGGCCAGAGCAGCGTACGTGAAAGGTTGAGCGTGAACAGTGTGCCCACCGGTAGCACGAGGAGCACCCACGCGCCGTGCCGCCACGTCCGCTCCGCAGCGGCCAGTTGGTCCCACGCAAGGGCCATGGTGAGCAGGGCCAGCGGCACGAACGCAAGCGCACTTCGGTCCACCGGGAACAGCACACCCCGCAGCTGGTGCAGTGCGACGAAGCCCAACGCGCTGCCAACGATGGCGATGGCCACCAGGACGCCAGGGCCTTCCATGCGACGCTGCGTGAACGCCTGCCGGCCGACCAGCGCGGCACAGCCCAGCACAATACCGCTTATCCCGTATGCGACCAGGTCGCCGTGCCAGGGGAACATCACCTCACCGAGCGACCCGACCGTGCCGGCCAGGAAGCCTTCGGCACTGCCTGCGTAGAGCATGCCGCGTTCACTGAGGCCCAGGCCGAAGAGCACGGCCGGTACGGCAGGCACCAGCCCTGCCGCCACAAGCCACAGAACGTGCGCCAGGCGTCGCTCATCCCCGCCACGCCGCAGTGCGGATACGAGGAGCACCCCACCAAGCACAAGTGCCGGCACCAGCAGCGAAAGAACGCTGTACACCATGCCCTGCAACCCGCACAGCCCCAGCAGCAGCTGCCCTGTGCGGCCCGTGGCCGTGAAGCGCACCGTGTGGAAGAGCGCCATGAGCAGGAAGGTGTTGCCCCAGGCATAGCCCCGCGCAAGGCCGAAGAAGTCCAGCTGGAACGGTGCCAGCAACAGGGCCACCCACAGGCACCAACGCACGGCGGGTTCTTGCACCCAGGCCCCCATGGCCCACGCGTAACGGGCGAACAGCAGGAAGGCCAGCAGGCTCCAGCCCCGCAGCGACCAATGGCTCGCGCCGGCAAGTGCATCGCCAGCCACCATCATCAGCGTTTGCAGGAAGTGATTGCCCACCTCCCACGGTCCGGTGAGCAACATGTAGTCCCGGGGCAGGACCATCACCTGATAGGCCCGGGCCTCGTCGTGCACCCAGGGCACGAGCGTTATCCGCAAGGCGATGTAGATCGCCGTCGCAGCGGTCAGCAGCAGAAAGGGAATGCGGTCCGCCGGCCTGGTCACAGGTGGAGCGGACATGGCCGGCTTCAGCCGCGCTTGCGCACGGTGCGTTGTTCGATGCGCTTCTCGTAGGCCGCGCCCTGGTAGATCCGGTGGACGAAGATGCCCGGCGTGTGGATCTGGTCCGGCTCCAGTTCACCCGGCTCCACCAGCTCCTCCACCTCGGCCACGGTGATGCGTCCGGCCATGGCCATCATGGGGTTGAAGTTGCGGGCGGTGGCCTTGTACACCAGGTTGCCCTCGCGATCGCCCTTCCAGGCCTTCACCAGGCTGAAGTCGGCGCGCAGCCAGCGCTCCATCACGTACATCTTGCCGTCGAACGCACGGGTCTCCTTGCCCTCGGCCACTTCCGTTCCGTAGCCGGCCGGGGTGAAGAAGGCCGGGATGCCCGCGCCGCCCGCTCGGCAACGTTCCGCCAGCGTTCCCTGGGGGATCAGGTCCACCTCCAGTTCGCCGCTCAGCATCTGGCGCTCGAACTCATCGTTCTCGCCCACGTAGCTGCTGATCATCTTGCGGATCTGCCGCGTGCGCAGGAGCAACCCAAGGCCGAAGTCGTCCACCCCGGCGTTGTTGCTGATGCAGGTGAGGTCCTTCACGCCGCTGCGCACCAGCGCAGCGATGGAGTTCTCCGGGATGCCGCACAGGCCGAAACCACCCACCATCAGGGTCATGCCGTCGCGGATGCCATCAATGGCCGCTTCGGCGTTCGCCACCACTTTGTTCATGCGTTGTGCGCCGCAGCTTCAGCGCCGGCGCGCGCCGAAGGTAACCGGGCGCCTCAAGCGACGCACCCGTTGCGGATCAGCGGATCAAGGTCACGTGACCCGTCATGTCGTGCTTCTTCCGTGTGACGCCCTCCAGCAGGTGCACCCGGAAGGCATATACACCCACGGGCAGCGGACTTCCGCCGGTCGTTCCATCCCAACCCTCGCGCGGGTTGCCGCTGGCGAAGACCACACGGCCCCAGCGGTCGTAGATCTCCAGGTCAAAGGTCTCCGGGTCGATCACGTTGCCCCAGGGCTGCCACACATCGTTGAAGCCGTCGCCGTTCGGGGTGAAGGCGTTCGCCGCCCAGTAGCCGTATTCCTGCGGCTTCAGGTGGGCGATCACCGTGTCCGGACCGAAGAACTCGATCTCGATGGCGCGCTGGGTGCTGTCGTTGTTGGTGGGGGTGCCGTACTTCACCTCCCAGTACTGGAAGTCGAAGAAGGGGTTGGGCTGCACTTCCGCCGCGATGGGGATGGCCTCGCCCACACCGGCCACGGCCGGGAAACTGGTGTAGGGGGTGCCGTTGAAGATGATGGCGGCGCTGTTGGGCGGATCGGTCATCAGCACCACTTGGTGGCTGATCGGGGGCCTGAAGTAGGCGATGATGGTGTCCGTGGTGGTGAACTGGAAGTTCACCGTGCTGTCCACCATCGTGGGCAGGAAGTTGTGGTGCAGGGCCTCCCAGTGGTCGAAGGTCCACCCATCGGCGCTGCGTGCCTTCAACGTGGTGTTGATGCCGCCGTAATAGATCCCTTGGAACGGGTAGTTGGGCAACTCCTCGCTGTTCACCGTGATGGTGCCACTGAGCGGCGGCTCCACCTTGTAGACCACGTTGAACGGACCCTCCAGGTCGTAGCAGTCCACCATGCCCTCTTGGGTGGTCACGCAGCGCGCCTCGATGAAGTCCCGCAGCTCCTGTACACCGGCCTGCCAAGCGGCCATGCTGGTGCCCCAGCGCGCGCACTGCGCCGGCATCTCCGGTTCGAACAAGGCGAGCAGGCTGTCCAGGTGGGCGATCATCACCGGGCAGCTGAACAGGGTGTTGCCCAGGTCGATGTAGCGGTTCACATAGTACTCATACACCATTTCGTTCTCGGTGATGAGCTTGTTGAGGATCACGGTATGGCCCTGCCCGCCCGGGTTCCCGAGGTTCTCCACCGTGCAGGGATCGGCGTTCGCGCTCTGATCGGGGATCCCGGTGAAGTTGGCGTAGTGGCCGAAGGTGGCATCCATGTCCCAGAGGATGTACCCCCACTTCTTATGCTCTCCGGCCGCATCGATGCCCTTCCACCAGCCCGTGTTCCAATTGAGCCAGTCGGCACAGACCGTATAACTGTTCAGGCAGAAATAGTCCACCAGGCTCTTCCAGTTGTACCGCTGATCCACGTACGCGAAGGCCGTGGGGTCGCCCATGTCGTTCGCATTGATGTAGGCCAGCAACGCGTCCCAATCCGCCTGTGCCGCTCCGCCACCGAACTCGCTCCACGTGCCGCCCCAGGTCTTCAGCATGTAGGAGGTGTTCTCGTTCTGGTCGTAGTACTCCTGGAAGAAGTCGCTGTCATCGACCTTCTCACGCATGTCGTACACACCCCAGTACTGGCCGTTCACATAGAGCACTGCGGGCTCATAGCTCCGCTCGTCCAACCGCAGATCACCCTTTTGCGAAAGCGATTGCACGTACGGATCGCGGATGTGCGCCGGCTGGCCCGGACCGAACGGACAGTTGTCGCCGGCGAGGGCCTTGATGATCAACCGCTGGAACTTGTCGCGGTCGGTGGCTTGGAAGATGGGATAATGGATGGCGTCGTTGTAGCCCGTCTGGTCGCGCACGATGTAGTCGAAGCCGCGCTGGTCGTACGCCCAGCTATCCTGTCCGTGTTCGTTGAACTCGCCCACCGCCTCATCGCGCAAGGTGCCGTCGGGCCCGAAGTACTCCAGGCAACCCAGCGGGCGGATGCCACCATTGCCATTGAGCAGCGTCGGGATGTCATCGCCTGATGCGCTCAGCACGCACACGCCATGGGTAACGTTGATGAAGTAGGTGTTCGTTTCGGTGAAGCTGGGCGGCACACCCGGGGTGTTGCTGAAGCAGGCGGCCTTGACCACCGTGGTCGCGTTGACGTTGATGGGACCGGCGTAGACCGTGGAGGTGGCCGTGGGCTCGGTGCCGTTGGTGGTGTAGCGGATGGTGGTGCCGGCCGGACCGGTGATGGTGACGCTGACGGAGCCGTTGTAGAAACCGGCACCCGGGGTCAGCACCGGACGATCGACATACTCGGGCAGGGCAGCGCCGTTGGCCGCGCCGGGCGTGGCGGTGCCGATCAGCGACCAGGCCCCGGAGCCGTCCGGCACCCGGCCGCGGGTCTGGTCCACCTTGGTGCGTTGGGTAAGCTGGAACGCGTCGATCACGTTGCCGCCCGGATCGGCCAGCAGCACGTCGTCCTCGGCGGCCTGGGTCAGCTTGAAGTTCGTTGAATAGTTGCCGCCGAAGAGCCCGTTCCATCCGGAGGCCAGCACCACGAGGTAGCCATTGGCGGGAATGGAGGCGCCGGCCGGAAAGGCCCATTTGGTGGGGTTGGCCGCATTGTCGCTCAAGTGCCAGCCACTGAGGTCCACCGCCGTGCCGGTGGTGTTGTACAGTTCGATCCAATCCTCCAGGTCATTGCCCCCGTTGTAGGGGTCGTTGGCGGAGATGCCGTTCAGGTTCGTCACGCACACTTCGTTCAGCACCACCTGGCCGCTGGCTGCGCAAGCGAGTGCGAGCGCACTGATGGATACTGCGGATCGGATCGCGTTCATGGTCGGTTCTGGCAAGCGGTCCAAGTTAAGGATGTGGTCATTGCGGAACACCCTGAGGGCCATATCGTTCCCGCCGATCCACGGCCTTTCCTTGGACTCGTACATGAAGGAGACGTGAATTCCGCCCGGGACGTGGCCTGTTCACCCCTTCCGGTCCAGGTCCTGACCGGCATAGTAGCCGGTGTCCACGTCCTTGAGGAGCTTGGTATGCAGGGTGATCTGGCCGGTGTGGTAGCTGAAGTGCTCCACCACGTGCAATACGATGGCAAGGCCCGATTCGTGGAAGCCCTGCACGGCCCAGGTGCGCTCCAGATCGGCCGCACCAAGGCCCTGGATCACCTCCAGCGCGCGCACCAACGTGCTGTCCAGCTGGTCCAGGAGGGCCCTGCGGTCCATGGCCGGCGTGTCGAACTCCAACTGTCGCTGGCGACGGTCCGGCGCGGCGCCAAGGGTGGCGTTGATCCATTGGCCCACGTTGCCGGCCAGGTGCAGCACCAGGTTGCCCACGCTCACGGTATTGGTGTTCGGTCGGTGCCAGAGCTGGTCGTCGTTCAGCATCCCCACACAGCGGTGGATGCGCTCCTGACCTTCCCGCAGCCGGCGGATGGCCTCCTGGGCCACCAGGTCGGTCAAGGTGTCCTGTTGCATGGCTGAAAAATAGGACGGCGCCCCCCGCGTCGGAGGGCGCCGTCCCAGAGGCCGGTCGATGGTCGCGGTCAGGCGGCCTTCTTCGCGGTGCTGTCGGCCGCCACCTTGGCGCCCTTGTAGCCGCTGCCGATGTGCTGGTCCAGGAACTTCTCCATGGCCCCGTAGAAGTCGAAGCGGTTCTCCTCGTTGTGGAAGCCGTGGCCTTCGTTGTCCTTCACCATGTACTCCACTTCGATGCCGCGGGCCTTCAGGGCCTCCACCACCTGGTCGCTCTCCGCCTTGTTCACGCGGGGGTCGTTGGCGCCCTGGGCGATGAAGAGCGGGCACTTGATGCGGTCCACGAAGAACACCGGCGAGGCTTCGCGGAGCAACAGGCTGTCGGACTTGGGATCACCCACCATCTCGTACATCATCTTCTTGAACGGCTCCCAGTAGGGGGGTACGGTGTTCATGAAGGTGAACATGTTGCTCACGCCCACATAGTCCACCCCGCAGGCGTACAGGTCGGGGGTGAAGGTGAGCCCGGCCAGTGTGGCGTAGCCGCCGTAGCTCCCACCGTAGATCGCCACGCGCTTCGGGTCGGCGATGCCCTGCTTCACCAGCCAGTCCACACCGTCGGTGATGTCGTCCTGCATGGTCTTGCCCCACTGTTTGAAGCTGGACTCCCAGTGCTTGCGGCCGTAGCCGGTGCTACCGCGGAAGTTCATCTGCAGCACCGCGTAACCGCGGTTGGCCAGGAACTGCACCTCCTGGTTGAAACCCCAGCCGTCGCGGGCCCAGGGACCGCCGTGCGGGTTCACCACCACGGGCAGGTTCTTCGCCTCGCGGCCCACGGGCAGGGTGAGGTAACCGTGGATGGTGAGGCCGTCGCGGCTGGTATAGCTGATGGGCTTCATCTCGGCCATGTGCTCCTCCTTCAGCCAGGGCGTGCGGTCGCAGAGCAGCTGCAGCTCGTCCTTGCCGTCCTCGTGGTAGTAGAAGCGGCCGGTCACGCGGTCGCTGCCCACCCAGATGGTGCGCTTGGTCTCGTCATCGCTCTCGCTGGCGACCCCCACCTCGTAGCCCGGGAACTTGCTCTCCAGGAAGGCATAAAGCTTCTTGGTCTGCTCGTCGATGATGCTCTTCTCGGACTTCTCCCCTTCCCAGGTGAACATGGTGAGCACCTGGCGCTTGCGGCTCCAATCCACGCCGCTCACATCGTAGTCGGCGTTCTCGAACAGGAGCTTCGTCTCCTTCTTGGCGGCCAGGTCCCATTCCACAATGGCGCTCTTATCGCGCCCGTTGAGGTTGTGGCTAACAATGAGGTTCTTGTTGTCGAAGGTGAAGAGTGCCGGGTACCAGCTGTCCTTGAAGCCGGTGCGCATGTACTCGGTGAAGGGCTCCTTGTCGCTGGCGCGGTAGTAGAACACGTTGTCCGTGCCGTCCGTCTTCGTGGCGAAGCGGATGGTCCCCGTGTGGTCGGTGATCCAGCCCTCGAAGTTGTCCTTGCTGTTGTCATACAGCGGCTTCAGTTCACCGCTCACGATGTCGCACAGGTAGGGATCGAAGACCTGGGGGTTGCGCTGGTTCATCTGCACGAGCACCTTGGTCTCCATGCCTGGCAGGTTGTGCAGGTCGTCCATGATACCGGCACGGACACCCTTCTCAGGCGTGAGGGCCTTCACCTCCTTGCCGTCGCGGCTGGCGCTGAACACGATGAAGTTCTCATCGCCGTTGATGTCCCGGCTGTACAGCAGGCGATCCCCCTTCCAGAAGTAGCCGCTCACGTCGCGAACGGTGTCGGTGGTCACCTGCACGGCCGTGGTGTCACCCACCCTCTGCACGAAGATGTTCATGCGGTTCTTCCACGGGGCGCGGTAGCTGAAGTACTGGCCGTCGGGGCTGATCTGGTAGCCGCTCTTCTCGGGGTTCCGGAAGAAATCCTGCATGGGGATCACGGGTGCAGGCGTTGCCGCGGGGGCCTTGTCGGCCACCGGGTCCGATGCGCCACCACAGGCGGCGAGCAGAACGGAGGTGCCAAGCACCGTCCACAGGGAAGTGTTCCGAAGCATGTTCTTGGTTGGATGAGGGCCGCAAAGGTGCCACCGGGCCGCGCTCCCCCGATGGCGGATCCATGAACGGCGATCCTATGGGACGGACCGTTGGGCCGTGCGGCCGTACCGACGGAGGACCACCCCCTTGGGGAGGATCCGTTCCTCCAGCAGGGTATAGCCCAAGGCTGCGGGCTCGGGTACGGTGCCACCGCTGGCGTGCTCCGCGCCCGGGCCTTCCACCCACACCAGGGCCTTCGTGCCCGGAGCAGCGGGGTCGGGGGCGGACTCGACCAGCAGGCTGCCCCATCGATCGCCCCAGGCGTTGCGCGTTAGGGACTTCGGATCAAGGGCCCAGGCAAGCTCCAGCCGGTACCAGGAAGGCCGCACCACCACCGGGACCTCCCCCTGCGCGGCCCCCCAGCGATGCAGCAAGGCCGCGGCCTCCGAGGGCTTGCGGCCATTGCTCCGCCACGGGGCGAAGCTGAGGGCCATGGCCACCACGCACAACGCGCCCACCCAGGCCGGCCAGGGCTCCATGCGGACCAACCGGCCGGAGGCCACGCCCACCAGCAGCACGAAGCCCGGCGCCGCGTAGACCAGGTAGCGGTCCACGTACATCGGCACCCATTGCGATACCAGCCACATCCCGACCAACGGCACCAGGCACCAGAGGGCCGCGAGGGCCAGTGCCGGATGCCGCAAGCGATCACGCACCAGCACGGCCGCGATCAGCAGCAGGAAGAGCACAGCACAGACCGGTGCGTTGCTCCACTTCCACACCATGTTGTACATCTCCTCGATACCAGGTATAGGCACCCAGGTGCCCTGCTCCACGCTGGCGCCGAAGCGCCCCAGGAAGATGGCCAGGTAGGGTCCGAAGCACAGGAGGGTGAGCAGGGCGCCCAAGAGGAACCCCTTCCGCACGGGCCGGAACAGGGGCAACAGCAGCACGCACATCCCCTGTACGCCGATCGCCAGCCAGCCGAAGAAGTGCGTATAGACCATCAACGTGTTCAGCACCGCGAGACCGATCATGGTCCGCGCCGGCGACCGGCGATGCACGGCACGCACCAGCATCCACATGCCGGCGATGGCCAGCAGCGTGAACAGGGCGTAGGCGCGCACCTCGTGCGCCAGTTCATAGTGATACTGGCTGAGGATGAAGAGCAGGCCGGAGACCACCGCTGTGCGCCGGTCCGCCAGCTGCTCTGCAAGCCGGTACAGCGGCCACACCGCAAGGGTGCTGCAGAGCGCCGCCGGCATGCGCAACCACGCTTCATCCAGCGGCACCAGCCACATCCACGCTTTCATCAGCAGGAAGTACAACGGCGGGTTGTTCTCCGTGCGCAGCATGTCGAACAGCGCGGGCAGTGAGCGCGCGGCCCAATGCACCGTGAACGGCTCATCGCCCGTGAGCTCGTTCACGCCCAGCCAGCTGAACTTGAGCACCGCGCTCAGGAGCAGCAGTGCGCCGAGCGGGCGATGATCGGTTGGTCTACCCTGCACGGGATCGGGTGTGGGGGCCCGAAGCTAGCCGGCGGCTCAGGAGCGCGGCACCAGCACGGGCACACGGCGCTGCAAAAGGTGGTGCTCACCGATGCCCGGGATCTCGAAGGCCGGCCCCTGCACTTCGAAGCCGAGCCGCTCGTAAAAGCCCAACGCACCGGTGCGCGCGTTGCACCACAACAGGTCGGCGCGAAGGCTCACGAGGTGGTCCATGGCGAAGTGCATCAACCGGGAGCCGGCCCCCCGTCCCCGATGCTCCGGGTGGGTGGCCATGCCGCGCAGGCGGAACTGGCGCCAACCTTTGAGGCCCTCGGCCCGTTCCGCATAGAAGGACCCGATGCAGATCAGCTCGCCGCGGTCGAATACGCCCAGGTGGAAGCTGTCCGGGTTGCGGTCGTTCGGAAAGTCGCACTCCTCGAGCGGCTGATGCGGCCGCAACACCCGATGCCGGAGCGGCCAGGTCTCCTGTGCCTTGATGAAGGTGATGCGCATGTTCCCGTCGTCAAAAGTGGACGGGTCGGGGCGCTGATGCTCCGTGCTCATGGGCTCAAGTGGATGGAGCGGGCGGTGGGGCGGGTGGCGCGGTATCCGACGCGGACGGCCCGGACGATGCTTCCTCCTCGCCGAGCACCACACGGCGGTAGTAGCTCAGGATCACCGTGGTGAGCGGCAGGGCGATGATCATGCCGACCACCCCCAGCAGCGAGCCCCACACCGAAAGCGCCAGCAGCACATACTCCGGCCGCAGGCCCGTGTTCTTGCCCTGGATGCGGGGCACCAGTACGAAGCCCTCCAGGGCCTGGGCCACCGCGTAAACGGCCAGCGCGCCGAGCATGGGCGGCCAGAAGGAACCGCCTTGATCCAGCGCCAGCAGGCCGGCGCTGAGCATCACGGGTGGCACGCTGAGCAAGGCGAAGTAGGGGATCATGCTGAGCATGCCCGCCATCAGGCCCAGCAGCACCGCCATGGGCAGGCCCACCACGCCGAACCCCAGGATGTACACCACCGAGAGGATCACGGCGATCTTCAACTGGCCGCGGAAGTAGCGGTCCATGGCCTGGCCCACGTCGGCCGCCAGGCCGGCCACCACGGACCGGTACTTCGGCGGCACCAGCTTCTCCCAATCCGCCTTCACGTCCTCCTCGTCAATGAGGATGAAGATCAGGTAGATCAGCGTGGTGAACACCCCGACCAGCCCCAGCATCCAACCGAACACGCTGCTGATGCCCTGCCAGAAACCCGGTAGAACCTTGCGGGCCAGTCCGGTGATGTTCTCGCCGGTGAGGAGCCGCTTCGGGTCCACTGCTGCTGCCTGCTCCAGCAGGTCGTGCACCCAGGGCACGTCCTGCACCCGCGCCATCCACACGGGCAGTTGCATGGACATCAGGGCGGCGAAGTGGTGCACTTCGTGCACGATCATCGGCACCGCCCACAGCAGCGCACCGACCACCGCGCCCAACAGGAGCACCAGCACGATGGAGACCGCTGCGGCGCGGTGGCGCACAAGGCGCTGCACCCGCGTCACCCAGGGGTCCACCAGGTAGGCCAGCAGCAGCGCCACGAAAAAGGGGATCAGCACCGCCCGTAGCGTGTACAGCAGCCACACCAGCGCGCCGATGACGGTCAGCGCCAGCACGGCGTGCAGGAACCGGTTCAGGGTGATGGGGCGGTCAGCGGGCATGGCTGTTCAGGATCAGACGGACCAGCCGGGCCCGCTCCTCTGCGAAGATGGTGACGGCGCTGTCGTCCGCAGCCACCGCTTCGCTCACACCCAGGGTGCGCGTTCCACCATCCTTCAGCCGAAGCTCGATCCGCACGCGCTTACGATCCGCCTTCAAGGCCTCCGTCACTACGGCCACCTCCTGCACGTTCGTGAAGGGGACCAGTTCGATCACGCGGCTCTTCGGCAGCGGAATGTCATTGAGGAGAACGGTACGCCGCCAGAGGATCAGCGCACCATCCCGATCCCCAACCCAGGTGACCGGCGGCTCGAAAAGTGCGGCGTGCCCTCCTCCCACCAACACACCCAGGAACCACACCCACCATGTGGCGATCGCCAACGGCTTGATGCGCGGCAGTGCGCGGCGCAGCAGGAGCCATGCCCCCCCCGCCACCACCGTGGCCACGGCGAACGCGAGGAACACCACCGTGACGAGGCGCTCACCCCGGCCCGTGCCGGCCGCGATCAAGGGTGGTCCATCCTGACGGTCCAGCAGGTATCCATGCCCGAAGGTCCCCTGCGGACCCGGCCCCGGGAACCAGTGGTCCAGTGCCGCGTCCACGCCCACCAGCCCCAGCACTACGGCGGCACCGAGCAGCAGGTAATGCAGGCCGCTGCGGGTGTTGTCATCCAGTTGCCAGGACATGGCCCTGTGCGCGGCGGCGGCTACTTGATGTACCGCAGATCCTCGCCCGCCTTCAGCGAACGCACGGTGGCGTAGATCAGCTTGATCACGTCCTCCACATCATCCCTGTGCACGCTCTCCACGGTGGTGTGCATGTAGCGTAGGGGCAGGCTGATCAAGGCGCTGGGCACGCCGGCCGCACCGTATGCGAAGGCGTCCGTGTCCGTGCCCGTGGCCCGGCTCACCGCCGCGCGCTGGAACTTGATCTTCTCCTTCTCCGCAGCGCTGATGATGCGCTTCAGCAAGGTGTTGTGCACTGCGGGCCCGTAGCTGAGCACCGGTCCGGCACCGCAGGCCACATCACCGCTCTGGATCTTGCTCATCATCGGCGTCTGCGTATCGTGCGTCACGTCCGTGCAGATCGCGATGTCCGGCCGGATGCGCTCCACGATCATCTCGGCGCCGCGCAGGCCCACCTCCTCCTGCACGCTGTTGGTGATGTACAGTCCGAAGGGGAGCTTCACCCGGCTCTCCTTCAGCAGGCGCGCCACCTGCGCGATCATGAACCCGCCCATGCGGTTGTCCAGCGCACGGCCCACATAGTGCCGGCCGTTCAGCACCATGAACTCGTCCTCGAAGGTGGCCACGCAGCCCACGTGCACGCCCAGCTTCTCCACCTCGTCCTTGCTCGAGCAACCGCAATCGAGGAAGATATTGTCCATGCTGGGCACCGGATCGTTCTTGCCCGTGCGCACGTGGATGGCGGGCCAGCCGAACACGGCCTTCACCGGGCCCTTCTCCGTGTGGATGTTCACCCGCATGCTCGGCGCGATCGTGTGGTCGCTGCCGCCGTTCCGCTTCAGGTAGATGAAGCCCTCCTTGGTGATGTACGAGACGAACCAGCTGATCTCGTCCGCATGGGCCTCGATCACCACCTTGTACTTCGCGTCGGGATTGATCACGCCCACGGCCGTACCGTACGGATCCGTGAAGTGCGTATCGATGTAAGGCCGCAGGTAGTCCAGCCAGATGCGCTGGCCGCCGGACTCGAATCCCGTGGGGCTCGCATTGTTCAGGTAGCGCTCCATGAACTCCAGCGCCGGCTTGTCCAGGATGGACCGGCGTACCTCCTTCTTCGCGCTCTTCTTCTTGGCCATTTCCGTTCGTTGATGGGTGAGCGGCGAAGCTACCGGCCGGTGGGGCGGCGAACCCCGGCGCCGGAACCACGTATGAACAGCGCATTTGCGAAAACCCACACGCTCGACCATGCGGACACGCATCCTTCTCTCCCTGCTCTGTTCAGGCCTGGTCCTCGCCCTGCAGGCCCAACGGGTGAACAAACCCTTCGACAAGGAGCATGTTCCGGACGAACAGGCCCTGAAGGCGGCCCAGGCCGCCCTGCGCAAGGGCCAGGCGCTGTTCGAGGATGGCGGCTATCACTACGCTGCGGCCTTCGAGGAGTTCGCCAAGGCGCACGCCATCAATCCTGACAACGCCGACCTGAACCTGAAGATGGGCCTGTGCCAGCTGAACGGCCTGTACCATCACCGCGCCCTGCCCTATTTCCAGGCCGCCTACGAACTGGACAACAACACGCCCCGGATCCACTTCCTGCTCGGCATGGGCTACCAGCTGATGGCCGAGTGGGACAAGGCCATGGCCGAATACCAGCTGCACCGCGCTTCCGTGAGCCGCGTGCCGGACCCGGAGCCGCTGTACAACACCGCCGACCAGCGGATCACGGAGTGCCGCAACGGCAAGAACCTGCAGGCCCGACCCGTGAACGCGCAGGTCTCCAATCTGGGCCCCACCGTGAACAGCGAAGTGGCCGATTATGGGGTGCTGATCACCGCGGATGGGAGCCGGATGATGTTCACCAGCCGACGCAGCAACACCACCGGCGGGCGCATCAACAAGGCCACCGGCGACTATTTCGAGGACATCTACGAGAGCATCAGCTCGCCCGACGGGTGGAGCGCGCCCATCCCCATGCCGGCACCGCTCAACTCGGAGATCAACGATGCCTGCGTGGGCCTGTTCAACGACGGCCGCACGCTGATCACCTACCGGGACCAGAAAGGCACCGGCGACCTGTTCCAGAGCCGGCGCGAAGGCGACGTTTGGTCGGAGCCCGAGCCCCTGCCCCCCACCATCAACAGCCCGGCCAATGAGACCAGTGCCTGGTTCAGCTTCGACCGCAAGCAGCTGTATTTCGTGAGCGACCGGCCCGGAGGCCTGGGTGGACAGGACATCTGGATGAGCCGCTGGGTGGAGGACGAACAGACCTGGGGTGAGCCCGAGAACCTGGGGCCCACCGTGAACTCCCCGGAGGACGAGGAGGGCGTGTTCGTGCACCCCGATGGGCGCACCCTGTACTTCAGCAGCAAGGGCCACATCTGCATGGGCGGATTCGATGTGTTCAAGACCACCCTCGTGAACGGGCAGTGGAGCAAGCCGGAGAACCTTGGGTGGCCTGTGAACAGTCCCGATGATGACCTCTTCTTCGTGCTCAACGCCAACGGCACCACCGGATACCTCAGCAGCGTGCGCCCCAATGGCCTGGGCGAGGACGACCTCTACCGCGTGGATATCCTGCCGGACGCCAAAGCGGAGGAGACCGCCTCGGTGGGCGGTATCGGCTCCATGGGTACATCCAGCGCTTCCAACACGGTGTTGCTCAAGGGCAAGATCATGGACCTCAAGATGTTGTCCGGGTTGGAGGCCTACATTGAACTGATGGACCTCGAGGACGCCCGGTTGGTCGCCACGTTCAACAGCGACCCCCGCACCGGCGAATACCTCGCGGTGGTGCCGGGCGGCCGCAGCTACGCCATGCACGTGCGCGCCAAAGGCTATCTGCTCCACTCGGAGAACATCAGCGTTTCCAGCGATGGCAAGGCCCTGGAGCGCAACATCAACGTATCCCTGCAACCAATGGAACCCGGCAAGGAGGAGGTGATGCACAACCTGTTCTTCGAGCGCGACAAGGCCGACCTCTCCCCCGCCTCGTTGGCCGAGCTGGGGCAGCTGTTGCGGCTGCTCAACGAGAACCCCAAGCTCCGTTTGGAGATCGGCGGCCATACCGACAGCGACGGTAGCGCCGAACACAACGAGCGGCTGAGCCAGGCCCGCGCCCAAGCGGTGGTGGACCACTTGGTGAACAACGGCATCGCCACGGACCGCTTGGTGCCCAAAGGCTATGGCGCCGATAAGCCGCTGGCGCCCAACGACTCGGACGAGAACAAGGCCCGCAACCGGCGCACGGACATGCGCGTGCTGTAGGCCCTTCCGACCCGGCCCGGGACCCGAGCACGCGGCCGCCTGTCCACGAATGGACAGGCGGCCGCGTTATCAACAGGTGTTCATTGCGTGCCACGAACGCCTGAACCGGCTACATTTGCCGACCGCCCCGGAAAGCATCTGCCTTCCGGGGTCTTTCGCCAAATGGAGTCCCTGCCCGAGCACACCATCCAGTTCGCCGGCCTGAAGGACGGGGCGCATGCCTTCGACTTCGTGCTGGACGACGCGTTCTTCCAAGCCACGGGCATGGAGGAATTCGCCATGGGCGGGCAGGTGAAGGCCCACGTGGACCTGAACAAGAGCGAGCACCTGCTGGTGGTGAACATGCATGTGGACGGCCATGTGAACACGACCTGCGACCATTGCAACGGTCCCCTGCAGCAGCCGGTCAGCGGCGATCAGCGCCAGATCTTCAAGCTCACCAACGAATCGGGCATCGATGACGAGGAGCTGGTGGCCTTGGACGTGCATGCCCACGAGGTGAACCTGACCCATTACCTCTTCGAATGCATCAGTCTGCACCTGCCCATCCGGCATGTGCACCCTGAAGGCCAGTGCGATCCGGAGGTGGACGCCGCCCTGCAACAGATCAAGACCGAGCACCCGGCGGGTACGGACCCGCGTTGGGATGCCTTGAAAGCGCTGAAGACCCGAAAGAACTGAAAACCGCCGCCCCTTCCGGGGCACGATCCCTACGACGATGCCAAATCCGAAACGCCGATTCTCGAAGACCCGCACCGCCACCCGCCGCAGCACCAAGAAGGCCGGCGTGCCCACGCTGAGCAAGGACAGCAACAGCGGCGAAGTGCACATGCGCCACCGCGCCTACCAGGTCGGCGACGACCTGATGTACCGCGGCAAGGTGCTGGCCACCAAGGCCAAGGCCGAATGATCGCCACTTCCTCCTTCATTTGCCTCCGTTGCCCCGTTTGATCGAGGGCTGACCGAAGCATGAGGATCGGAGTGGACATCATGGGCAGCGACCACGGGCCTGCCGTGCCCATACAGGCCGCGGTAATGGCTGCCAAGGAACTGGGTGCCGACGTGCACCTGGTGCTCATCGGACATGCGGACACCATCCGCAGCGGGCTGCTGGAGGCAGGCGCCGACCCCGGTGCCTTCACCATCGTGCCCAGCGAGAACGACATCACGTTCAACGACAACGCCACCAAGGCTTTCCAGGCCAAGCCGAAGAGCAGCATCTCCATCGGCTTCCACCTGCTCAAGGAGGGCAAGGTGGACGCTTTCGCCAGCACCGGCAACACCGGAGCCATGCTGGTGGGCAGCATCTTCAGCGTGAAGCCCATCCCCGGCGTCATCCGTCCGTGCATCCCCAGCGTGGTGCCCAAAGAGAACGGCACCTACGGCATCCTGGTGGACGTGGGCGCCAATGCCGACTGCAAGGCGGACGTGCTGGCCCAGTTCGGCATGCTCGGGGCCATGCTCGCCAAGCACGTCTACCACATCGAGGACCCGAAGGTGGGCTTGCTCAACATCGGGGAAGAGGAGAAAAAGGGCGACCTGCTCCGGCAGGCCACCTTCGAGCTCATGCGCGATCAGAAGCAATACAACTTCATCGGCAACGTGGAAGGGCGCGACCTGTTCAACGACAAGGCTGATGTCTATGTCACCGACGGGTTCACCGGCAACGTGGTGCTGAAGGCCGTGGAAGCCTTCCACGACCTGCTGGAGCAGCGCGGCGTGCACGAGCCTTTCTTCGACCGCTTCAACTACGAGAACTATGGCGGCCTGCCCGTGCTCGGGGTGAACGGCAACGTGATCATCGGGCACGGCATCAGCAATGCCTTGACCATCAAGAACATGATCCTCTTCACGCGGGAGGTCGTGGCCAGCCGGCTCAACGACCGGATCCGCGAAGCCCTTACCTGATGCGTACCACGGCCGCCATCACCGCCGTGCAGGGCTACCTGCCGGAATTCCGCCTGACGAACCAGGTACTGGAGACCCTAGTGGACACCAACGACGCCTGGATCACCGAGCGCACAGGCATCAAGGAGCGGCGGATCCTCACGGGCAAGGACCAGGGTCTGAGCACCATGGCCGCCGCCGCAGTGCAAGGCCTTTGCGCCAAGCGCGGCATCGATCCGATGGAGATCGACCTGCTGATCTGCTGCACGGTAACGGCGGACATGCAGTTCCCCGCCACGGCCAACATCGTGTGCGACATGGTGGGCGCGAAGAACGCCTGGGGCTTCGACCTCAACGCGGCCTGCAGCGGCTTCCTCTACGGCCTCACCACCGGCAGCCAGTTCATCGAGACCGGCAAGTACAGGAAGGTCGTGGTGGTTGGCGGCGACAAGATGTCGAGCATCATCGACTACACCGACCGCGCCACCTGCATCATCTTCGGAGACGGTGCCGGCGCCGTGCTGCTGGAGCCCAACACCGAAGGCCTGGGCATCATCGACGCCATCCTGCGCAGCGACGGCAGCGGCTGCCAGTACCTGCACCAGAAGGCCGGCGGCAGCCGCAGGCCCGCCACCGAGCGCACCGTGGAGGCCCGCGAGCATTTCGTGTACCAGGAGGGCAAGGCCGTGTTCAAGTTCGCCGTGACCAACATGGCCGACGTGAGCGCGGAGATCATGGAGAAGAACGGATTGAAGAGCGAGGACGTGGCGTGGCTCGTGCCGCACCAGGCCAACAAGCGCATCATCGACGCCACCGCGCACCGCATGGGGCTGGACGACAGCCGTGTGATGGTGAACATCGAGAAGTTCGGCAACACCACCAGCGGCACCCTGCCCTTGTGCCTGTGGGAGTGGGAACCGCGCCTGAAGAAGGGTGACAACATCATCCTGAGCGCGTTCGGCGGGGGCTTCACCTGGGGTGCCGTGTACCTCAAATGGGCCTACGGCGGCTGATCCGGTAACATCTACATTGGCGATCCTTCCTGCGGGGAGGGCAGCCTCAACCAAATGAGCGACCCGATGAACCTAACCCAGATCCAGGAACTGATCAAGTTCGTGGCCAAGAGCGGCGTGAGCGAGGTGGAGATCGAGCAGAAGGACTTCAAGATCACCATCAAGACCCCGGCCGGCAGGAAGGAGGCCGCTCCCGTTCAGGTGATCGCGGCGCCCATGCCCGCTCCGGCTCCCCTGCCTGCGGCCCCGGCGGCCGCACCTGCGCCTGCCGCTGCGCCTGCACCTGTCGCCGCTCCGGCCCCGGCCGCCGATAGCAAGTACATCACCATCAAGGCGCCCATGATCGGCACCTTCTACCGCGCCGCCGGCCCCGGTAAGCCCGTGTTCGTGAACGTGGGTGATGAGGTGAAGAAGGGCAAGGCCATCTGCATCATCGAGGCCATGAAGCTCTTCAACGAGATCGAGAGCGATGTGGACGGGAAGATCGTGAAGGTGCTGGTGGACGATGCCAAGCCGGTGGAGTACGACCAGCCGCTGTTCCTGGTCGATCCCTCGTAAGTTGAACCACAGAGGGCTCAGCGAGCACAGAGGGGCCCGGTTGGGCACAGGTGGCCCCCTCGTCCTTGTGGGCCCTGGTATGTGCGTCGAACGCTGTTCTCTGTGTCCTCTGTGCCCTCTGTGGTTAAAACAGGAAGCATGTTCAAGAAGATCCTCATAGCCAACCGCGGCGAGATCGCCCTGCGCGTGATCCGCACCGCCCGCGAGATGGGCATCAAGACCGTGGCCGTCTACAGCACCGCCGACCGCGAGAGCCTGCACGTGCGCTTCGCCGACGAGGCCGTGTGCATCGGTCCGCCGCCCAGCAAGGAGAGCTACCTGAACATGCCGCGGATCATCGCTGCGGCGGAGATCACCAACGCGGACGCCATCCACCCCGGCTACGGCTTCCTCAGCGAGAACGCCAAGTTCAGCAAGCTGTGCCAGCAGCACGGCATCAAGTTCATCGGCGCCACCCCGGAGCAGATCGAGGCCATGGGCGACAAGGCCACCGCGAAGGCCACCATGATCAAGGCCGGTGTGCCCGTGGTGCCCGGCACCGAAGGGCTGGTGACCGACATCGCGCTGGCGAAGAAGGAGGCCAAGCGCATCGGCTACCCTGTGATCCTGAAGGCCACGGCCGGTGGGGGCGGCAAAGGCATGCGCCTGGTGTGGAAGGAGGAGGAGTTCCAGGAGGCCTTCGAGAAGGCCAGCCAGGAGGCCGGCGCCGCCTTCGGCAACCCGGGCATGTACATGGAGAAGTACATCCTGGAGCCTCGCCACATCGAGATCCAGATCGCCGGCGACCAGTATGGCACCTTCTGCCACATGAGCGAGCGCGACTGCTCCATCCAGCGCCGCCACCAGAAGCTTGTGGAGGAGACCCCGAGCCCCTTCATGACCAAGCAGCTGCGCAAGAAGATGGGCGAGGCCGCCATCAAGGCCGCGGCCAGCGTGAACTACGAGGGTGTGGGCACCGTGGAGTTCCTGGTGGACAAGGACCGGAACTTCTACTTCATGGAGATGAACACCCGGATCCAGGTGGAGCACACCATCACCGAGGAGGTCATCGACTACGACCTGATCCGCGAGCAGATCAAGATCGCCGCCGGCATTCCCATCAGCGGCCTCAACTACGAGCCCACGCGCCACGCCATCCAGTGCCGCATCAACGCGGAGGACCCCTTCAACAACTTCCGCCCCACGCCCGGGAAGATCTCCACGTACCATGCCCCCGGGGGCCACGGTGTGCGGATCGACACGCACGTCTACGCCGGCTACAGCATTCCGCCCAACTACGACAGCATGATCGGCAAGCTGATCGTGGTGGCCGCCACCCGCGAGGAGGCCCTGGCCAAGATGGAGCGTGCACTGAGCGAGTACGTGATCGAGGGCGTGCACACCACCATTCCCTTCCACCAGCAGCTCTTCCAGAACGAGAAGTTCCGCGAGGGCGTCTTCACCACGAAGTTCCTGGAGGAGTTCGAGATCAAGAAGCCGTCCTGACGAGCGGCTCGGGCCGTGAGCCCGCAGTGTGCCGGGCATTCCTGCACATACCTACCTTCACTCGATGAAGGCCCTTCTCGCCCTGGCGCTATGCGCGAGCATATCCGTCAACGCACAGGACCAAGCCGCGACCGCGAAGTCGGTTACAACCCCACCAGGTGCGCAATGGAGCATGGGACTGGGAGCAGGCCTTGACTATGGCGGGATCGGCATTCAGTTGCATTGCCGTGCGGCCCGGCCGCTGGCCGCATTCCTCGGTGGTGGCTATGCCCTGGCCGGGTTCGGGCTGAACGCGGGGGCCGAGGGGCGCGTACTTCCCGATGCACGCTGGTGCCCGATCGTTTCCGCCATGTACGGGTACAACGCCGTGATCGTGATCGAGGACGCCGAGGAGTACAACAAGCTGTACTACGGCCCTTCCTTCGGCCTTGGCGTGGAGGTCTCGGGCAAGCGCAACAACCGGAACTTCCTGCGCCTTCAACTCCTGCTTCCCTTGCGGCCAACGGACTTCAAGGATGATCTGGACCGCCTGAGGCGCAACCCGGCGATCGAGATCCGCTCCGAGCCTCCGGACTTCGGGGTCAGCGTCGCCTACCATTTCGGGGTCTGATCAAGACAACCAGGCTCCCTCGGCCCCACCCACCTGCTCGGCCCCCATTCCACAGGCGCACGTTCGGCCAACCGATAACGCCTTTGCCGGACTGATGGGTGACACTATCGACCTGGAGGAACGCCCGAACCACCACAGTATTGAGATATCCGTGGACATAACCATTATAAAACAGCACCATGTCCTCCCTTTACTCCGCCTTTTCGAGAACGGCACCATCCCCCACACAAGCACCGGTCCGCCGGTGAACATGACGCCCGCGTCCCCCAGAACCGGATAGCGACGTATGCCTGCTGGCAGCCTTCGTCCCCGCACCAGCAACGGAGAACCCACGCAAAGCCCAGCGCGACCCGGACCGGGGACCACGCGGGGCCTACTTTGGCGCGGCCCTTGAGGCCGACCGCCTGATGCGCCGCGCATACCTCCTGTACCTGCTCGCCGCATTGCTGCTGGCGGTGTCCGCAGTGCTGCCCGAGCCTTCGCCCGAACACCGGCTGGAGCGCGTGGCCACCGACCTGCAGGCAAGGATCCAACTGCGGCAGCAGCAACTGGAGGCACAGGCACGGTCCTGCCTGGACGCATGGCGCACAGCCCCCTGCGACCAACCCGCTGGCTTGGCCTTTTTGAGCAAGGAGGCGCGTGAACAGTGGGAACTGGAGGGCACGGAACTGCTTCTGCTCTGCAGTGACAGCCTTGTCGCATGGACGGGTCTCTCCCCGATCACCGCCGTGCGCAGCAAGAACAGCACTACGCTCGTGAACGACCGCGGTTGCTGGCTCAGGGCAAGTGCCACCGATGCGGACGGTCGAAGGGTGACCGCGGCCGCCCTGCTCTGGTACCAGCCCCCGTTCGAGAACCGCTACCTCAACGCCCACTTCGACGCCGCTTTCCACGTACCGAAGGGCGTGGTGGCCGCTCCGGGCCCGGGGCTTGGTCCGGCTTTGCGCGCCCCGGAGGGAAGGGTGCTTTTCCGCCTGCAATGGGCGAACGATGCACCTCCGCCCGGACCGTTGACCTGGTTGCGCACGGCGTTGCTCGCTTCCGGATGCATCCTCCTGCTGCTGGCCTTGCACCGGCGCGCCGCCGAACTAAGGTCCGTCCAACGTGCCCGTGTTGCCTTCCTGCTGCCTGCCGCCGTGCTGGTGCTGTTGCGCGCCGGATGGATGCTCCTCGACCCCTGGCCATGGCTTTCCACGCTGTCGCTCTTCGACCCCGACCTGTTCGCCTCCTCGGCGTTCCTGCCCTCATTGGGCGACCTGCTGATCAATGCCGGGCTGCTCTTCTTCCTGGCCGCACAGGCACGGCGTAGCCTGATCGTGGCCGCGCCGCCCCGACACCCGGAGCCATGGGCCGTGCTCTTTCTGTCGGCCATGCTTGGCGCCGCGGCCTGGGTGAACGCGGTGATGGTCGCCTTGGTGCGCGACAGCCGGCTGGCGCTCGACCTGTTCCACGTTCAGGATGTCGATCTCTTCTCCGGTGCCGCATTGCTGGCATTGGGGCTGGTGCAGTTCGCGTGGCTCCTCTTGATGGATGGCGGGTTGCGTTGGTTGATGCCCGCCCTTCGCGCACGAGCGGCGACGATCATCGCGCTGGTGCTCTTCGGCGCCGCGCACCTTGTGCACCACTTGTTCGGCGCGTACGATTCGCTGTTGGTGTTGTGGCCGCTGCCCATGTTGCTCGTGCTCGCCGCGATGCGTCACAGCAGACCGCGCCTCTGGCACGGCGCCGCGTTGGTGGCCCTGTGCGCATTGGTCGCCGTGCACATCCTCAACGGACAGGTCCGTAAGCGGCACGAGCGCGACCGCGCTGCCCTTGTGGAGGCCGCGAGCACGCGCGAGGACCCGGTGATCGAACTCCTGTTCGGCGAAAGCCGCTCCGCCATGGCCGCGGAACCCTCTGTGGTGCGGCTGCTGCGCGACACCCTGCCGCTGAGCGCCGCCGAGCTCGATGCACGGATCCGGCAGCCTTTCTTCTCCGGTGTGTGGAACAACTACGATGTGCGGCTGCACCTCTTCTCCGGCTCCGGCAACCTGCGCGGGAGCACCAGCCGCGAGGACATGCCTACGCTCACCGCCCTCCGCCTGCGCTTCGAGCAGGGCATACCTGTTCCCGGGGATGGGGCCCTGCGCAATGTGCACCGCCCGCTCGACCCCGCGCTCTACATCGGCGTGCTGGGCGATGGCGCGGGCGGGCGCCTGGTGGTGGAGGTGCTTCCGCGGATCCTGCCCGAGGGGCTCGGTTTCCCCGAACTGCTCATGGCCGGTGAACGCGCCATGGAGCGCCGTACAGACCTGCTGGCCAGGGCGCGCTACGAGCGGGGCGCCCTGGTGGAGAGCACCCGTGCGTACGCCTTCCCTGTGCGCTGGACACTGCCTGTACCGCCCGAGGGCCTCACCCTGACGCGCGACGGGTACGAGCTGGTGGCCTCCGGGGATCCGGCCGGCACCACGGTGGTGGTGGCCACGCCCCTACCGCATTGGACGGACCACGTGACCACGTTCTCCTACACCTTCCTCTTCCTCGCCCTGCTCGGGACCCTGTTGTTCCTGCCCTTGGTGCGCCACGCACTGCTACCCACACCACTCGGTCTTGGCGCCAAGCTCCGCATCGGTGTCCTGGCGTTGGCCGCCATCGCCATCGCCCTCTTCGCCTTCGGTGCGCGGCGCCTCATCCAGCGGGACCTGTCCGCCGCCACCGACCAGGCCATGGACGAACGCTCCCGATCCGCCGTGGCCGAACTGCGCCGCATGCTGCGCCTGGAGACGGAGCTCACGCCGGCGATGCTCCGCGATGTGGAGCACCTTGTGGACGACGCCAGCACCGTGCTGCGCACCGACCTCACGCTCTTCGGGTCCGAGGGGCAGTTGCTGGCCACCTCACGCGAGCAGGTGTTCGCCAATGGCCTGCTGGCCCCGCGCATGCACCCGGCCGCGTACACGGCGCTGGTGCACGACCTGCGCAGCTTCTTCGTGCAGGAGGAACGCATCGGCGAGGCCCGCTTCCGGACCGCGTACAGGCCGCTCGTGAGCGACCGGGGCGCGGTGCTGGGCTACCTGGCCGTGCCCTACTTCGCGCGGCAGGATGAAGTGGAGGAGCAGCGCGCCGCCGGTTATGTGGCCGTGGTGAACCTGCTCGTGGTGCTGTTGCTGCTCAGCATTGTGGCCGCAGCGCTTATCGCCACATGGACCACACGTCCGCTGGTGCTGCTGCGCCGCGGCCTGGAGCGCATCCAGCTCGGCGCGCGCAACGAGCCCATCCTGTACAACGGCCAGGACGAGCTGGGCGAGCTGGTCCGTGTATACAACCGCAAGGTGGAGGAGCTGCGCGCAAGCGCCGAGAAGCTCGCCCGCAGTGAACGCGAGAGCGCATGGCGCGAGATGGCGCGGCAGGTGGCGCACGAGATCAAGAACCCGCTCACCCCGATGAAGCTGCGCATCCAGCTCTTCCAGCGCTCGTGGGACCCGGCGGCGCCCGATGCGAAGGAGAAGCTGGACAAGTTGAGCACCGGCCTGGTGGAGCAGATCGATGCCCTGAGCGGCGTGGCTTCAGCCTTCAGCCAGTTCGCACAGATGCCGGAAGCCCGGCCGGAACCCCTGGACCTGCGCGCAGTGGCGCGCGCCGCCGTCGACGTGTTCCATGCAACGCCGGGCATCGACATCGTGCTGCACGATGGACCGGAGCTGCCCGTGCACGCTGATCGCGAGCACCTGCTGCGCGTGTTCAACAACCTGCTGAAGAACGCCGTGCAGGCCATTCCCGAGGACCGCGACGGCCGCATCGAGGTGCGGCTGCGGCACGAAGGCGATCGGGCCATCGCCGAGGTGCAGGACAACGGCAGCGGCATTCCGGGACACCTGCGCGACCGGATCTTCACGCCCAGCTTCACCACCAAGGGCAGCGGCATGGGCCTGGGCCTGGCCATGGTGAAGCGCATGGTGGAACAGGCGGGGGGCACGGTCCGCTTCGACAGCCGGGAGGACGAAGGGACCACCTTCGTGGTCGCACTGCCGCTCCGGACCTAGCAGGTACTTTTGGCTCGATGAGCTACACGAACCTTCTGGTGTCCGATGCTGAGGGCATCCGCACCATCACCATCAACCGGCCGGACCAGCTCAACGCGCTGAACCGCGCCACCATCGACGAGCTGGACCGCGCGCTGAACGAGGCCGATGCGGACAGGAACGTGCGCGTCCTGGTCATCACCGGCAGCGGGCCCAAGGCCTTCGTGGCCGGTGCCGACATCAAGGAGTTCGCGCACTTCAGCATCGAGGAGGGCCGTGCGCTGAGCGCCGATGGTCAGCGCAAGCTCTTCGATCATGTAGAGAACATGGGCAAGCCGGTGATCGCCGCGGTGAACGGCTTCGCGCTCGGCGGTGGATTGGAACTGGCCATGAGCTGCCACGTGCGTGTGGCGAGCGACAATGCGCGCATGGGCCTGCCGGAGGTCTCCCTCGGCGTGATCCCCGGCTACGGCGGCACGCAGCGCCTGGCCCGCCTGGTGGGCAAGGGCAAGGCCCTGGAGATGATCTTCACCGCCGGCATGATCAAGGCCGACGAGGCGCTGCAATGGGGCCTCGTGAACCACGTTGTAGCACCGGACCAACTGCTCGCCAAGTGTAACGAGCTGGCCACCGCGATCATGAAGAACAGCCCCACCGCTCTCGCCTCCGCCATCCGCGCCGTGAACGCCGGTTACGAGCCCGGCGCCAACGGCCTGCAGCGCGAGATCGAGGAGTTCGGCAAGTGCTTCGGCACCGCGGACTTCAAGGAAGGTACCAGCGCTTTCATGGAGAAACGGAAAGCGAACTTCATGGGTGCATAGTCCACAGATGACGCCGATGTCACAGATGAATGCAGGTATGCACCCCGCCGCACTATCTGCGCCATCTGTGCCATCTGCGGACAATAAATGAGCGTCCTCCGCAAACTCGCCGGGCAGACGGCCATCTACGGGCTGAGCAGCATTGTTGCGCGGTTCCTCAACTTCCTGCTGGTGCCGCTGTACACCAGCCAGTACGTGTTCGAGCCGGCGGAGTACGGGGTGGTCACCGCGCTGTACTCGTGGACGGCGCTGCTCAACGTGGTGCTCACCTTCGGCATGGAGACCACCTTCTTCCGCTTCGCCAGCAAGGACCACGTGAAGCAGAACCCCGATGGTGGGCGCGTGCTGTACGCCACCGCCACCTGGGGCCTCTTCTTCCCCGCGCTCGCCTTCATGGTCTTCGGAGGCCTCTTCGCCGGGCAGCTCGCACAAGGGCTTCACTACGGCGCGTATGCGAGCTCCGTGCTCATGCTGGTGGTGATCATCGGCATCGACGCCGTCACCGCCATCCCCATGGCGCGCCTGCGGCAGGAAGGCCGTCCGTGGCGCTACGCCTTCATCAACCTGCTGAGCGTGGCCGTCAACATCGGGCTCAGCGTGTTCTTCCTGCTGTACTGCATGAAGCGCTACAACATGGGTGAGAGCACCGCGCTGATCGAGGCGGTGTACGACCCCTCGTTCGGCGTGGGCTATGTGTTCGCCATCAACCTGGCGAGCACGGCCGTGAAGCTGCTGGTGCTGCTGCCCACATGGCCCGCGTTCGGCGGCTTCAACCGCGACCTGCTGCGCGCCATGCTCGCCTTCGGTGCGCCCCTGATGATCGCGGGCCTGGCCGGCATGGTGAACGAGACCGCCGACCGTGTGATCCTGAAGTACCTGCTGCCCGCCGATGTGGCCGATGCGCAGATCGGCATCTACGGCGCGTGCTACAAGCTGGCGGTGCTCATCACGCTCTTCATCCAGGCCTTCCGCATGGGCGCCGAGCCCTTCTTCTTCAGCCACGCCAAGGAGAAGAACAGCGCGGCCACCTTCGCCCGCATCATGAACCTCTTCGTGGCCGTGTGCATGGCGGCCTTCCTGGTGGTGATGCTCTTCCTGGACCTGTTCAAGTGGTTCATCCCCAACCCGGCCTACCACGAAGGGTTGCGCGTGGTGCCGATCCTCATGCTCGCGAACGTTTTCCTCGGCATCTACTACAACCAGAGCGTGTGGTACAAGCTCACCGATCGCACGCACGTGGGCGGCACCATCAGCCTGATCGGCGCCGGCATCACCATCGCGCTGCTCTTCGCGCTGATCCCCCGCATGGGCTACATGGGCGCCGCGTGGACCACCTTGATCTGCTACGCGAGCATGGCGGCCATCAGCTACGGCTGGGGGCAGCGCCACTACCCGATCCCCTACAACGTGGGCCGCGTGCTGAGCTACATGGCCGGGGCCGTGTTCCTGTGGTGGGCCTGCGACGCCTCGGCTGCGCTCGGCGTGACAGGCCCTGTGGGATCCGCTGGACAGTACGTGTTGCGGAGCGTGCTGCTGGGGGGCTACCTGTGGGTGGCGTGGCGGCTGGAGGGCTCCGCACTGCGACCTTTGACCCCATGACCGACCAGGAGATCGGTGCGCTTTATTTGAAGCATCGTCGCTCATTCCTTGGCTGGGCCGTGAGAACCTATGGCCTGAGCGAAGAAGAAGCGCTCGATATCTACCAGGAAGCAACAGTAGCCTTTGTCCGCAACGTGCGTTCCGGGAAACTAGACGATCTTTTGTGTGAGCCCTCCACATACCTGTTCGCCATCGGTCGTAATCTCGCATTGAAATCCCTCCGCGTACAACGGCACGCCGGGCGCACCGCCGCAATGGAGGCGCTGGACGCGGTCGCTCCCGAGCACGAGCGACTGGAAGATGAGCTGCACGCGCAGCACGTGCTTGCCCAGGGCATGGGTCTTCTTACCGAAAAAGAGCGCCAGGTGCTTCGGCTGTACTACTTCGAGGAACGCTCCATGACCGATATCGCACAGATCATGGGATACAACAACGCGGACGTGGCCAAGAAGATGAAGTATGTGAGCTTCCGCAAACTGGCGGCGCTCATCACCAAGGCTGCCATACCCAAGTCCAGCGTGCATGCGGAATGACCTGCACGATATCGAAGCGCTGGAAGCATACACCGAAGGGCGGATGCAAGGTGATGAACTGCATGCTTTCGAACAGCGCCTCGCGGATGATCCCGATCTCGCCGACCGACTGACCAAATACAGCAGCACACGCGAGGCTATCAAACAGCACCATGAGGACCAGCGTGTTAAAGAGCTACTGAAGCAGACTGAGGCCAACACAATGGGCCGCTTTTCAATTTGGATGCGCTGGGCCGCTGCGGCAACCGCGCTCCTGCTGGTCGGTTCCGCAGCATGGTACATGTCACGTTCTTCATCGGACCTCCCGACGTTGGCGAGATCCTACGCGGTTCCGGAATCGGCATTGCCCGTGTTCATGTCCTCCGGGTCAGATGCACGGCGAACGCTTGACCGTTCAATGCAGCACTTTGGAGCCGGTGAATACACCCAGGCCCTCGCACAACTTGAACAACTTCCTCGCACCGATACCACCGCGTTCTATGCGGGGATCTGTAACGAACTCCTTGGCCAGGACCCAGCGCCGCACCTTCAAGATGTGCTTGATGAGCAGAACAGTCCGTACCGGGCCAGGGCGCTCTACCATCTCATGCTTTGGCACATGAAACAGGACCGCCGCGCGGAAGCCTTCGATCTGTTGCAAGAGCAACTCGGCATGAAGGAGCATCCGTACCGGGAGGAGTTGAAGGCGCTGGCGGACAAGATGAAGCCCGCTCAATAGCCCATGTTCCGCTGGCCGCATATCATCCGGCACGGCATGCTCCGTCCGCTACTTTTCGCAGGTGTTCTGCTCTTGGCGGCTCTGGCTTCAGGACAGTACGAGCGCACCATCCTTAAGGCAGAAAAGGCGCTGTGCCTCGGTGATGACATGGCCGCCGAACGCGCGACGCGCGATCTCCTGGCCAACCCATTGCTGGATGTCCGAACCCGATTCGATGCGCTGATCCTGCTCGCCACCGTCGCCGATCAGCGCGAGGACATGGAGCGCTTCCTGGCGTTGACAGACAGCGCGGCGTCGCTCTTGGGACCATCGGGCGGGACCGATCAGGAAGCCCGTGCACACGTTGAGGTGAACCGGTCCCGCTACGCGTTCTTCGTGATGCAGTATGAGCGCGCTGAGCTTGAAGCCCAAGCCGCATTGGCCCGCTACCGCCGCGCTCCCGACCGGAGTCAATGGCGCTTCGCGTTCAGGATACACCAAACGCTAGCGACCGCCTATCGCATCAAGCCGGCCTCTTATCAAGCTAGCGCCGATGCGCGTGCCGCCGACATGTTCGCGCACTTTGATACGGCATTGGTCATGGTGCGGTCACGGAAAGACCTTCCCACGTATTGGGAAGCGTCCGTATGGCGGGCGGTCTCCAACGCATTGATGGACCAGATGGGCCGTCCGATCAACGACCATGAACGCTACGCCGAGCGCTGCCGCGAGGCGCAATTGCATGCGCTCACGATCCTGCAGCGCGAGTATCCGAGGAATCGGCTGGCACGTGTTGCCTTGATGAACCTGCACGGCTTGTACTTGGTGTACCACAATGAACCGGCCAGCGCATTTCGATGGTTCTCGGACGCCCAACACCTGATCGCTGGGGACATATGGCAGGCGCATGATAGGCGCTTCGTTCCAGCATGGCTGACCGCGTTGAGATGGAAGGCCATGGTCTTCGAGAGCGAGCCGTGGCGCTCTGACACGTCGATGCTCCAGCTCTACCTGGACGAACTGCAGGACGCAGAGCTGTTATTCACACGATATGCCACCGGCCAGGCCACCGCCATGGGGTTGTTCACGCGAGACCGCTACGGTTACGCACCCTTCAGCGCGAGCTTGGCCACCTGCCAGCGCCTCTGGGAACTCACAGGCGAGGTGCGTTACATCGACCATGCCTTGCGCTCTGCGGAAAAGGTCCGTCGGGATGAGTGGAACACGGCGCAGTCAATTCGTGGTCGATCGGAATTGATGCGGGAAGAACCACCGCTTGACATGCTCGTCCAGGTAAGGCGCAGGATGAACCCCGACGACGGACTATTGCTGTGCGTTGATTATGGCCTTGGTCAAGTGGCTCATCGCGTGATCACCCTCGCGCTTACGCGTGATTCGCTCTCATTTCGCCAATGCCGGTTCAACAGCGACTGGTCGTGCGCGCTGGACATGCCGCAACCGCTGGATGCCAAGCTCGAACGCCGGGCATTGAACCTTCTTCACGATTCGATCTATGCACCTGCGAGGCACGTGTTGCACGGTCACCAGCGATTGTATGTGTTCGCCACCAATGAAATGGCCAAGCTGAGCTTCGATGCGCTGCTCGCCGATACGGCCTCTGCTGACATCCGTCACTGCCACCCACTGGTATTGGACCATGCGATCAGCTATCCTTACTTCCTGCTCCCATCTGGGCTGAAGAGCGAAGAGGAAGAACGAGGCACACTATTTCTTGCTCCAAGGTCTGGGTCCGGGTCGCTTACGGACCTCCGGCTACTCCGCGCAGCCATGGCACAATGGCGAAAAGGCCCACTAGCCGGTCTGCTCGACAGTTCAGTAACAACCGGGGTGGCGGCTCTTCAGCGCATCACGCAAGCCGGCACGCTTGTGTGGGGTGGACATTGCGGCGGCAACGGATTCTTGGGCGATGAGCCAATGGCGTACCTGACGAACTCAATGTTTGAGAGGACTGCGGCCTTGTTACCCAGCGAACTGCTCGCCTTGCATGCCGCCCCCTCATTCGTGATCCATGCGGCCTGCCGGAGCGGATCATTCTATCCTTATGGAAATAGCGGCAGCGTTTCCTTCGCACGGGCCTTCCTCTTCGTCGGCAGTCGCACAGTAGTGGCCGCGCAGAATGTCGCCGATGAAGCATCCTCCATCAAGATCATCGATTTCCTGCTGAATGCGCTTGCCGATGGTGTACCAAAGGATATTGCCCTGCAACGGGCCAAGCTCGCCTACCTTGAACAGGCTCCTTCCGCGGAACAAACGCGCCCACTTTACTGGGCCACCTGGCAGGTATGGGGAGAGGCGAATGCCGTTCAAAGGAAAGGCAGCGGAATGACCTGGTACACGTGGCTCCTCCTCCTGGGCGGCACCATTACGATGGCCCTTGGCATTCATCGGTTCCGAAAGATCCGCGCATTGAACCGAGGCCCGCAGGTTACCTCAAGCGCGCGACCGGTATCAAGGGATGGAAATTAACCACCACCCTGATCCGTTACCCCATGCGACACCTCTTGACACTGGCCGCTCTGTTATTCGTGACCTGCGAGATCCACGCACAGCCCCCGAGCTATGTGCCCACTAATGGACTGGTGGGCTGGTGGCCTTTCAACGGCAATGCCAATGACGAGAGTGGCGGCGGTAACGACGGTGTAGTGGTCGGCCCACTAACGGCTCTGGATCGCTTTGGGACCGCCAACGCGGCGTTTGCGTTCGCTGGTGGCAATGACCGCATCAATGTTGGCAACACCCTCATCGCCTCTCCTTCCATAACCAGTTATTCCATCTCCGCGTGGTTCAGTTCCCAGCAGACCACCGCTGGATGCATCGTCAGCGACCGTTCTGATGCTGACTGGTCCTACAAGTACTCCTTGGCCATGCGTGGTGACCTTGCCGGCGAGGGGCGGTTCTCTACACACGACGGCGCTTCCTTGTTGAACGATCTGCCCGGAGCGCAGCCCGGGCTGAACAACGGGGAATGGACACACTTTGTAGCGGTTCTGGATATGTCAATCCCCGAAATGAGGCTGTACTTCAATGGAGTTCTCGATACGGCATCTGCCGTTCTTCAGCCGATGGCATGGAGCGCTTCCTCCTCGGGAACCGTGTTCGGGAATTGGCTTTCTCCGGGCGGTTGGTATCTCAATGCATTCGAAGGTCTTCTGGATGACATCGGCATCTGGGATCGCGTGCTCACTGAGGAAGAAGTGTCGGACCTTTTCCTCACGAACACACCCTGTATCAGCTCCACCCCTGTCAGCTTCACCGGCCTCAACAGTAGCTACACCACAACGGATGGTCCTACAACGCTTTCCGGTGCCCCAGCCGGTGGCGTGTTCATCGGCCCGGGCATTACAGGCACCACCTTCAACCCTGCCGCAGCAGGAGAAGGAACACATAGCATCATTTACACGTATCTGGACAGCAACGCTTGCGTGAACTCGGCGGGCATGTGTACCGCCGTTTCGATCGGGATGAGCCAGGAACCGGTCAGGTCCACCCTAAGTGGCGTTCTTGTCTACCCCAATCCCAACCACGGCCAGTTCACAGTGGAACTGGAGCTCTCCGGCCTCGTGTCGATGCAAGTGTTCGATGCACGAGGGCGGCAAGTCCATGGGGAGGTCTTCCTGGCCAGTGGTGCAAAGATCACCCGCAGCCTAGATCTGTCGGCTTTCGCTGCCGGTGCCTACACCTTGCTGGTCGAGAACAATGGCCAACGCGTGAACCAGCGGGTGATGGTGCGGTAAGCGCGCCATACTAACTTCATAGACATCGCCCTTCAACTGCCGCTTCAAACATGCCAGGAACAACGTCCTCTTATTCCGCCCGATCGACCTTCATGGGGCTGCTCACGAGAGGGAAATTGTGGGGGTTGCTGACGCCTTGGAACATCGAAATCGACCTTGAGAGGAACCGGGTCCATATTGAAAAGCGGAACTGGTATTTGATCAGCAAGGACGAGGACACCTTCCAATTCAGTTCCGTGCGGCATGTCAAGGTCGATAGGTCGATCTTCGGAGCCGACCTGCACATTCGCATGTATGCTGGCTCTGCTTCTGTATATGGCATAAGCAAGGTCGCAGCCAAGACGATCGCTACCATGTTATTGGACGAGCAGGCAAAGCAGGAAGGGAGAAGCATGGGCGACCGCATTGAGCGTGAGCTGTACAATGATCCCCAAGGGGATGATCCAAGGCAATAGCACTCGGTCCTGCCTGTCGGAAAAGCAGGTGCACGCGGTGTGACCCGCAGGGCAGTACGTGTTCTGGAGCGCGCTCCGGGGGCTACCTATTGGTGGCTTGGCGGCTGGAGCAGGCCGTGCTGTGTGCGACAGCAGGGTGATCAGGCCCCTTCGGTCGCGTCCAACACCTCCTTCACGATCTTCGGGTGCAACGACTTTCCGGAATGGAATGGCAGCACGACCCGAACATTGATCTTCATATAGATCCGGTGACTTCCTGCTGTCCGCACCCACACGAAGCCCGCTTTCAACAGGAGGCGTTCCGCCTCCTTGGCCGTAAGCACGACCTGCTTAGCCAAGGGTAACGGGCATCGAAGTAGTGTATACCCGCTTCTTCAGCATTCGCTTCACTTCTGCAGGCCGCAGGGTGCTCAGATACAGGTCGATTGCTTCCTTGATGTGCTTCATCACCTCCTCCATGCTGTCGCCTTGGGTGTGGCAACCTTTCAACTCGGGCACATAGGCGAAGTAGCCGTCCTTGTCGTGCTCGATGATGATCTGTAGCGTGTGGTTCATGGTACTTGCGCAAAGCTAGCGCACTCCGGATCCGTTGCGACCTTTGACCCCATGACCCCCTCGACCACGGACACCCTGCCCGTCCGCCTCATCAACAAGGGCAAGCACCCCCTGCCCGAATACGCCACCGAGCACAGTGCCGGCCTCGACCTCCGCGCGAACCTCGATGCTTCGATCGTGCTCGCCCCTGGCCAACGCGCGTTGATCCCAACGGGCCTCTACTTGGAACTGCCCGAAGGCACCGAGGCCCAGGTCCGTCCCCGCAGCGGGCTGGCCTTCAAGCATGGTGTCACGGTGCTGAACAGTCCGGGCACCATTGATGCGGATTACCGCGGCGAAGTGGGCGTGCTGCTCATCAACCACGGCGTCGAGCCCTTCGAGGTGAAGGACGGGGAACGGGTTGCCCAACTTGTGGTGGCGCGCTATCTCAGGATCTCTTTCGCGGAAAGTGCGGACCTTCGCGCCACTGAACGAGGAGCGGGCGGCTTCGGGCATACCGGGACCCGCTGAGCGAGAACCAACTGGAATGAAGATCATCGTCCCCATGGCGGGCATGGGAAAGCGGATGCGTCCGCACACCCACACCACCGCCAAGCCCCTGCTGCCGATCGCCGGCAAGCCCATCGTGCAACGCCTCGTGGAGGACCTGGCCGCCGTGGCCGGTGAACCCGTGGAGGAGGTCGCCTTCGTCATCAGCCCCGCCTTCGGGGTGAAGGTGGAGAACGAGCTGCTGGAGATCGCCAAGCGCGTGGGTGCCAAAGGCAGCATCCACTACCAGGAAGTGGCCTTGGGCACCGCCCACGCCATCCTTTGCGCCGAGAGCGCCCTCAGCGGCCGCGTGATCGTGGCCTTCGCCGACACCCTGTTCCGTGCCCAGCTGCAATTGGACAAGGACTGCGATGGCGTGATCTGGGTGAACAAGGTGGAGGACCCGAAGCCTTTCGGCGTGGTGAAGCGCGACAGCGACGGCATCATCACCGAGTTCGTGGAGAAGCCCCAGGAGTTCGTGAGCGACCTGGCCATCATCGGCATCTACTACTTCGCCGACGGGGAGCGCCTCCGCAAGGAGATGCAGTACCTGATCGACAACGACATCAAGGAGAAGGGCGAGTACCAGCTCACCAACGCCATGGAGAACATGAAGCGCAAGGGCGCGCGCTTCAAGGCCGGCAGCGTGGACGTGTGGATGGACTGCGGCAACAAGAACGCCATGGTGGACACCAACACCAAGGTGCTCGGCTTCATCAAGGGCGACAAGGGTCTTGTGAGCGCATCGGTGAAGAAGGAGAACAGCGTGGTGATCGAACCCTGCTTCATCGGCGATGAGGTGACGCTGGTGAACAGCGTGGTGGGTCCGTACGTCTCCATCGAGAAAGGCAGCACCGTGACCAACAGCGTGGTGCGCAACTCCATCCTGCGCGGCGGGGTGCGCGTGCAGGACGCCGTGATCGACAACAGCATGGTCGGCGAGCGCGCCCAGGTGAAGGGCCACGCGCTGGACCTGAGCCTGAGCGACGACAGCACCCTGGGCTGAGCACCATGGCCTACGTGCCCCCGGCAAGCGGCCGGGCCACCATCACCACCACCCTGAACGGGGCGCTCATCACCATCCCCTCGCAGCGCAACCTGATCCTTGCGGGCTTCATGAGCGTGTGGCTTTGCGGCTGGGCCTTCGGCGGCAGCATGGCCCTGGCGAACCTCTTCCAGCCCGGAATGCCCCTCTTCGCACGGGGCTTCATGCTTGTCTGGCTCTGCGGCTGGGCCGCCGGGCTGTGGTTCGTGGGCCGTACGCTCTACCTCATGTTCGCGGGAAAAGAGGTGATCTCCGTAACGCGCGACACCCTGAGCATCACCACTCCGGGGCGCTTCCGTACCACCCTGCGCTCCTACCGCATGAACGACGTGCGGCGCCTGCGCGTACAGGCCACCGACCAGTCGGCGCCGTTCGGCATGGTAAGCCGCCAGGGCTTCGGCACGCGGCCCGGCACCCTGCGCTTCGACCATGGCATGGGAAGTGTGACCTTTGGGGTCGGCATCGACGAGCCCGAAGCGCGGCATATCTTGACCTTCCTGCGCGACCAGGGTCTCATCTCCGACGCACAGCTCAACTGACACCATGCGCCTTCCGCTCCACCTTCCGCTCACGGCCCTGCTGCTGATCGCCGCCGGCTGCGGTGGCGCCAAGCCCGTGGCCGAGCGTACCCCCGCGATCGACCACGAGGGCGGTCAACGCATTGCGGCCGGCGGCAAGGACAAGCGCGCCAAGGTGATGCGGCTGTTCATGGAGGCCAACGAGGCCAAGCTTCGCGGTGAGCTGCCCAAGGCCATCCAGCTTTACGAGGCCACACTGAAGGAGGACCCGCTGAACGCGGCCAGCATGTTCGAGCTGAGCAAGCTCTACAACCAGGCGCAACAGGCCGAGGCCTCCCTGGCCCTGGCCAAGCGCGCCGTGGCCACCGACAAGGAGAACATCTGGTACCGCTTCCTGCTCGCGGACCTCAGCCTGCAGTTCAACGACCTCGATGGCGCCGCCAAGGCTTACCGCGGCATCCTTGAAAAATGGCCGGAGCGTTACGAGGTGTACTTCGGCCTGGCCAACACGCTGGCGCGGCAGGGCAAGTTGGATGAGGCCCGGCAGGTGTACCGCGACCTGGAGAAGCGCATCGGCAGCAACGAGGAACTGGTGATGCGCGAATACGACATGCTGGCCAACGCCGGCCGTCTCGATGACGCGCGTGATCTGCTCACCAAGGCCATCGCCGCGCACCCGGAACAGACCCAGTACTACGGTATGCTCGCCGAGGTGTACGACAGCAAGGGCGATACCGCCAAGGCGCTGGAGCTGTACGAAAAGGCCATCGCCCTGGACCCGGACGACAGCATGGCCCGGATCGCGCTCGCCCAGTTCCACTACAACGCCGGACGCCGTGCGCAAGGCTTCCAGGAACTGCGGGTCGCCTTCGCCGACCCGGACCTGGACATCGACCCCAAGATGCAATTGCTCCTGGGCATCTATGAAATGACCGGAGAACCGGGCACGGAAGGGCGCGAAGAGCTGGTTGAGCAGAGCCATCGCCTGATCGACGAGTTGAAGAAGGCCCATCCGCAAAGCGGCAAGCCGTACAGCATCGAAGGGGACTTCTACAGCCGCGAAGGCAAGTTCGCCGAGGCCCGCAATGCTTTCGCCCAAGCCGTCACCTACGAACAGGACAAGTTCCCCATCTGGGCCGCCTTGCTCCAGTTGGATGCCCAGTTGAACGACTACACCTCCCTGCGCGAGCATGCGGCCAAGGCCACCGAGCTCTTCCCCACGCAACCGGAGTTCCACCTGTACCACGGCATCGCGCTCAGTCAGCTGAAGCAGCATGAGGCGGCGATCGAAGCCTTGGTGACCGGGCGCGATCTGGTGGTGGACAACAAGCCGCTCGAAGGCCAGTTCTGGAGCTCGCTCGGCGATGCCTACAACGCAGCGGGCGCCTTCGCCAAGAGCGACGATGCCTACGACCATGCCCTCGCCATCGACCCGAACGACGCCACCGTACTGAACAACTATGCCTACTACCTGAGCGAACGGGGCGTGGAGCTGGAGAAGGCCGCCGAGATGAGCCGCCATTGCAACGAGCTCTCGCCGGGCGTGGCCACCTACCTGGACACCTACGCCTGGGTGCTCTACAAGCAGGGCAAGTACAATGAGGCGCTCATCTGGCAACGCAAAGCGCTCGATGCCGGAGGAAGCGGAGAGGCCGTGCTGGTGGAGCACCTGGGGGACATCCTGTTCCGCACGGGCGACACGGCCGGCGCATTGGAGCAGTGGCGCAAGGCCCGCGACCTGGGCGGGGCCAGCGACCTCATCGACCGGAAGATCACCGAAGGACGCCTGGTGGAATGAAGGCTGCACACCTGGCGTGGACCTGCGGCCTGGCCCTGCTCGGGGGCTGCAAGCCCATCCGCGAGGTGGTGCGCTTCGATCGCGAGCTGCCGGCCCGGGGACCCGAACGGATCATCGAGGAGCTCGAGGCCCGCAGGATCATCGATGTCCGGTACTACAGCGCGAAGGCCTCCGTGGAGCTCACGGACAGCACCGGTTCGCGCAGCTTCAAGGCGCATCTGCGTTGTGTGCTGGACAGCGCCACCTGGATCAGCGTGGTGCCCGCACTGGGCATCGAGGTGGCGCGTGCCGTGCTCACGCCCGATTCGCTGAAGGTCCTGGACAAGCTCGGCGACCACTACTGGCTCGGCGACACGGCCCAGGCCCGCCGCAAGTTCGGCATGGCCCCAAGCCTCGGGCTCCTGCAGGATGCGCTGCTCGGCCTGCCCTTCGGCCTGGACCCCGGGGAGAAGTACAAGAGCGAACGTGAGGATGGCCAATACACCCTCACGAGCAAGGAGCGCCGGCGCTTCCGCCGGGCCGCAGAGGACCTGGCCCCGGACGACACCCTGCCCGATGACCGCGACATGAAGGAGCGCCGGCTGGAGCGCACGTTGCGCCGGGCCGAGAAGCGGGACGCCGTGGTGTACAAGTACTGGGTGGAGCCGGACAGCTTCCAGGTGACCCGGGTGCTGGTGGTGGACCTGGCGCATGATCAACAGGCGGACGTGCGTTATTTGGAGAGAACCACCGTGGATGGCCGTTCCCTGCCCAGCCGCCTCAGCCTTTCTTTGTCGGATCCCGCGCGCCGCGCGGAAGCCACCCTTGAACTGGACCGCATCAACCTCGAGGGGCCCCTGCAGCTCACCTTCCGCATTCCGGAGAAGTTCACGCCGTTGGAGTAGTTCCGGCCCGGCGGCCCTGCTCGTCGGCCTGCTGCTGGCCCTGCTCCTGGCACCGACACCCGCACGGGCACAGAGCCGCAAGGAGCTCGAGAAGAAGCGTGACCAGCTCGACCGCCAGATCAAGGCGACAAGCTCGCTGATCGCTGCCGGCGAGAAGGAGCAGAAGGCCACGCAACGCCAGCTGGAACTGCTGCAGGCGCAGATCCGCCAGCGCGAGGAGCTGATCGGCACCATGAACAGCGAGGTGTTCCGCGTGGAGCAGGAGATCGCCAGCAATGAGGAACTGGTGCGCTCCCTGCGGAAGGACCTGGAGCAACTGAAGGAGGCCTATGCCCGCATGGTGCAGTACGCCTACGCGAACCGCAATGCGCTGGACCGCCTGAGCTACGTGTTCGCCGCCGAGAGCTTCTCCCAGGCCTTCCGCCGAAGCCGGTACCTGGACCAGCTGGCCGAGCAACGAAGGCAACAGGCCGCCCTCATCACTGAGACCAGCACCAGCCTCAGCGCCCGCGTGGAAGAGCTGAAGGGGCGCCGGCAGGAGAAGGTCTCCCTGCTGAGCGAACAGCTGCAGGAGAAGCGACGCCTGTCCACCGACAAGGACCAACAGGTGAAGACCCTGACCAGCCTGCAGCGCGAGGAGGGCAAACTGCGCGAGACGCTCCGCAGGCAGGAGAAGAAGAAACGCGACCTGGCCGCGCAGATCCGCAAGGCCATCGAGGACGAGATCCGCGCCAGCACCAAGGGCTCCTCGGGAGGCAAGGGGGGAAAGGGCGGCAAGGCCGGAGCTTCCACGGCCGGCACTTCTGCCACGCGCAGTGCCCCGGCGCTCACCCCCGAGGCCAAGGAGCTCAACGCCGACTTCGAGAAGAACAAAGGCAAACTGCCCTGGCCCGTGGCCAAGGGCACCATCACGGGTTCGTTCGGCAAACATGCCCACCCGGTGCTGCGGGGCATCACCGTGGAGAACAACGGCATCGACATCAGTTGCGAGAAGGGGGCGGACGTGCGGGCCATGTTCCGCGGCGAGGTGAGCAGCGTGATCGTGATCCCCGGTGCCGGCAAGGCGGTGGTCATCAGCCACGGCGCCTACCGCAGCGTGTACAGCAACCTGCGCGAGGTGAGCGTGAGCAAAGGCCAGAAGGTGGACACCAAGCAGACCATCGGCACCGTGATGACCGACGAGGATGGCTCCACGGCGCACGTGGAGATCTGGAAGATCACCGCGGAGGGTGAACTGGTGAAGGTGGACCCCGGGGCCTGGATCTACCGCGAACGCTGAGCACCCGGCCGAAGCCCTACCTTCGCATCGGCCCGGGAACAACGTCCAAATCGCTCCCGCGCCGCACGCACCATGGGCAAACTGGGTACAACGGAGATCATCCTCATCGTGGCGGTGATCCTCCTGATCTTTGGCGGCAAGAAGATCCCTGAATTGATGCGCGGCCTGGGCCGCGGCATGCGGGAGTTCAAGGACGCCAAGGACGGCGTTGACCAGAAGGACGAGAACAAGTAGGCCGGCCTTGGATGATGCCCCCTTCGCGTACCCTGCGCGAGGCCCAGGACGCCTTGGCAGCCGGCACCACCACGGTGGTGGACCTTACTCGGGCCGCCCTGGCCCGCGCCCGTGAGCATGCTCACCTGAACATCTTCCTCGAGCTCTTCGATGAAAGCGCCTTGGCCAAGGCCGCCGAGGTGGATGCCCGGCGCGCCGCAGGCAAGGCCGGCCCTTTGGCCGGGGCCATCATCAGCATCAAGGACAACATCTGCTATCGCGGGCACCGGGTGTCCGCGTCCTCGCGCATCCTGGAAGGCTATGTGAGCCCCTTCAGCGCGACCGTGGTGGACCGCCTGCTCGCCGCCGACGCGGTGATCCTGGGCCGCACCAATTGCGACGAGTTCGCCATGGGCAGCAGCAACGAGAACAGCGCCTTCGGCAACGTGGGCAACCCGCTGGACCCCACCAAGGTGCCGGGGGGGAGCAGCGGCGGCGCGGCCGCCAGTGTGGCCGCAGGCATCGTTCACGCCGCCTTGGGCAGCGATACCGGAGGAAGCATCCGGCAGCCGGCCTCGTTCTGCGGCGTGGTCGGGCTCAAGCCCACCTATGGCCGCGTCAGCCGCTACGGCCTCATCGCCTTCGCCAGCAGTTTCGATCAGATCGGTCCGTTCGCGCACACCGTGGAGGACGCTATGGCGGTCCACCGCGTGATCGCCGGGCACGATCCGCTGGACAACACCAGCAGCCATCGACCCATCGGGCACCACCAACCGGCAACCGACAACCGGCAACCGCTCCGCATCGCGTACTACCGCGAATGCGTGGAGCGGGATGGACTTGACCCTGAGATCAAGGCGCACCTGCTTGCACGCATCGAGCAATGGCGGGCCGCCGGCCACAGCGTGGAGGCCATCGAACTGCCCCTGCTGGAGCACTTGGTGCCCACCTACTACATCCTCGCCACGGCGGAGGCCAGCAGCAACCTGGCACGCTTCGACGGCATCCGCTACGGGCACCGCAGCAAGGAAGCGAAGGGCGTGGACGACACTTACCGCCGCAGCCGTTCCGAAGGCTTTGGCCCGGAGGTGCAGCGCCGGATCCTGCTGGGCACCTTCGTGCTGAGCGCAGGCTACTATGACGCGTATTACGCCCAGGGCATGCGCGTGCGGCGCCTGATCCGGGAGAACACCCTGAAGGCATTGGTGCAGTTCGATGTCGTGGTGACCCCCACCTGCCCCACCACCGCGTTCGGGCATGGCGCGATCACGGATCCGGTGGCCATGTACCTGCAGGACATCTTCACCGTGCAGGCCAACCTCGCCGGCACCCCGGCGGTCTCCGTGCCGGCCGGGCGCCACAGCAATGGACTCCCGTTCGGGATCCAGCTCATGGCCAAGCCCTTCAGCGATGAGCGGCTGCTGGACCTGGCGCACGAATTGGTCCCCGCGCTTCGTTGAACGTTTCAGCGTCGTCGATACCGGACCCCGCCCGTCGAATGGCCCGGAGCATTCGTCGACACGTCCGTTCACATCCGATCGTTGACCGCTCGACGGAACAATGACCTTTCCCGCACGTATCAAGGCTACTTTTCGCCTGCTCATGGCACGACACTCCTTTGCCCTGCTGGCCAGCTTCTTGCCCCTGCTGTTGTGGGCACAATCCCCCATTTCCGCCGACGATGCCGTGCTCCAGCGGATCGACGAGCTCAGCAACCTGCCCTGGCTGAAGAACGACCCGTTCGTTGCCGACCGCAATGCGCTGAACGTGAACGGGTTCGCCCCCAGTGACACGCCGCGCTACACGCCGGAGGTGTACCGGCAGCGCCTGGCCATCCTGGATGAACGTACCCCGTTCAAGCTCACGTACAACGAACCCGTGCAGGCCTACCTGGACCTGTACACCCAGCGCAAACGCGAGCAGACCGGCCGCATGCTCGGTCTGGCCCAGCTCTATTTCCCCGTGTTCGAGGAGGCCTTGGACCGGCATGGGCTGCCGCACGAACTGAAGTACCTCGCCGTGGTGGAGAGCGCGCTGTTCCCGGGCGCCCGCTCGCGCGCCGCCGCCGTGGGCCTCTGGCAGTTCATGGTGGGCACCGGAAAGATGTACGGCCTCCACGTGGACAGCTACATGGATGAGCGGTGCGACGTGTATGCGAGCACCGATGCCGCATGCCGCTACCTGAAGGACCTGCACCGGATCTTCGGCAACTGGGAGCTGGCATTGGCGGCCTACAACTGCGGGCCGGGCAATGTGAACAAAGCCGTGCGCCGTGCCGGCGGCACGCTGGACTATTGGGCGGTGTACAACCACCTGCCCCGCGAGACCCGCGGCTACGTGCCCGCCTTCATCGCGGTGAACTACGTGTTCAACCACGCTGCGGACCACAACATCTACCCGGTGATCCCCAACTACTGCGCTTACGAGGTGGACACCGTGCAGGTGTGCTATCCACTGGACCTGAACAAGCTGGCGGAGATCACCGGCGGCTCGGCCACCGAACTGATCGAGCTCAATCCCGTCTTCAAACGTGGCATCGTTCCGGACTTGGAGGAGCCCTCCACGCTGTACCTGCCCCGTACGCTGGTAACGTCCTTCATCGACAAGGAGAACGTGATCCAGTACAGCTATGTACCGGACATGAGCACACCGGCGCCCTTGGCGTCGACGGCCACCGCCACACGCAGCAACGAAGCCGGCCCGACCCGAACACATGTGGTGCGGCGCGGTGAATCCTTGGGCTCCATTGCCCGGAAGCACCGCGTGAGCGTAGGCGACCTGCGGGCATGGAACCGCCTCAAGAGCGATCGTCTGCGCGCCGGACAGCGCTTGGTGGTCCGCAAGGCAACGGCCAGCTCGTCCGCCCCTGCAGCGCCGCCCAAGCCGGATGAACGGACCGTACAGGGAACACCGGCGGCCGTGGAGTACATCTACCATACGGTCCAGCCCGGTGATACCCTCTGGGGGATCGCGCAACGCTACCCCGGTATCTCCGTGGACGAGATCAAGCGGTTGAACGGCGACGTGAACCTGCGCAAGCTCGCCGTCGGCAAGCGGATCAAGGTGGGTGTGCAGAAGGGCTGATCCCCTCCGGATTTTTCGACAAGGGCACACCGCTCCGCCCCATTTGGCGCTCAGGTACTAAACCGTGGTGCCGCCCCGTTCATCCGGTGTGGTCGTCGGGCGTTGTTGATAATTCAGCGTGCGCGCGGCACCCCTCGTCGTCTAGATTGCCTTCCACGAAACGACGTCGAACACGTCGATCGTCCGTCATGGACCTGGCCCGCATCCAACCCTACGCGCACAAGCACTGCCGCTTCAAACTGCGCAGCGGCAAGGAGGTCTACGGTGTCATTTGGGACGTTGAAGTGGCCGGCGACCGCAAGCTCTTCTTCGCCAGCGTGCGCGACTACGAGCGTCTTCAACGTGAGCCGCAGCGGCCGGTGAGCGTCATCGACATGCAGCCGGAGGAGATCGTCCTGGTGGAGCGCATCGCCAGCTGATCGCGCACGTCAGGCACCCGCCACCATCCCTGCCCGCATCAGCAGAAAGGCATAGATCTGGGCGACCTCCTTCAGTCGCTCAAAGCGCCCGCTCGCGCCGCCGTGGCCGGCGTCCAGGTTCGTCTTCAACAGGATGGGCGCATCGCCCTGCTGATGCTCACGCAGGCGTTGCACCCATTTGGCCGGTTCCCAATACTGCACCTGGCTGTCGTGGAAGCCGGTGAGCACGAGCATCGCCGGGTACTTCGCATCGTGCACGTTGTCATAGGGTGAGTAGGACAACATGCGCTCATAGGCCTCCTTCTGCTTCGGGTCGCCCCATTCATCGAACTCCCCGGTGGTGAGCGGAATGCTCTCATCGAGCATGGTCGTCACCACGTCCACGAACGGCACCTCGGCGACGATGCCGTTCCACAGATCCGGCCGCATGTTCGCCACGGCGCCCACCAGCAGGCCGCCGGCGCTGCCCCCCATGCAGAAGAGCCGTTTGGGGTCCGCATAGCCCTGCCGCAAAAGGTGCTCCGCGCAATCGATGAAGTCAGTGAACGTGTTGGTCTTGTGCTCCATCTTCCCCTCCTCGTACCAACGCCGCCCGAGCTCCTCACCTCCCCGGATGTGGGCCATCGCATAGATGAATCCGCGGTCAAGGAGCGAAAGGCGTGCGCTGCTGAACACCGGCTCCATGCTGATGCCGTAGGACCCGTAACCGTAGAGCAGCAAGGGCGCGGAACCGTCGATCGGGGTTCCCTTGCGGTACACGATGCTCATGGGCACCCGCTGCCCGTCGCGGGCCACCGCCCATACACGTTCACTGGTATAGGCCGCCGGGTCGAAGCCGCCCACCACCTCCTGCTGCTTCAACAGGCGGTCCGTCCGCAGGCGCATGTCATGCTCGTAGATGCTGCTGGGGGTGGTGAGGCTGGTATAGCCGTACCGCAGGCTTTCCGTATCGGCCTCGGGATTGGTGCCGCTGTACACCACATAGGCCGGGTCATGGAACCGGATCTCGTGCTCGGCCCCTTGCTCCGTGTCCGTGATGCGCAGATGGGTCAGCCCCTCGCGTCGTTCGGACACCACACGGTGGCGCTTGAACAGCTCCACGTCCTCCAACAGCACATCCTCGCGGTGCGGGATCACCTCCTCCCAGCGCTCCTTGGGCACACCGATCGCATGGCTCTTCATCAGCCGGAAATTCCGGGCCTGCCAGTTGGTGAGGATGTAGAATACACCATCCATGTGCTGCGCACTGTATTCATGCTCCCGCTCGCGTGGAAGGAAGACACGGAACGTGCCGTTGGGCTCGTCCACCGGCAGCAGCCACTCCTCAGAGCTCAACGTGCTGCCGGTGGTGATCACCACGTAGGTGTTGCTGCGGTCCCTGAACACATCGCAGGCGAAGGCGGGGTCGGCCTCGTGGAACACCTCCACGTCCGCGGACTCGGGTGTGCCCAGCACATGTCGGAGGATCTTGTAGCTGCGCAGGGTGCTGTCCTTCCGGCTGTAGAAGTAGGTCCGGTCGTCCGCCCATGCACCACCTCCGCTCGTGTTCGTGATCACATCCGGGAGGTCACCGCCGGTGGTGATGTCCCGGAAACGGATGGTGTACTGCCGACGGCCAACAGTGTCCACGCTGTACGCGCAGAGGCGGTTGTTCGGACTGACATCGAAGTCGCCGAGGTCGAAGAACTCGCACCCTTCGGCCAGCACGTTCTCATCCAGCAGCACGTCATACGCCTCGGGCACTGAACCGTCCGGGCGCACCGGTGCCCGCAGCTGTACCGCGTACTCCTTGCCCTTGTCGTAGCGCTGGTTGTACCAGAACCCGTTCTCGCGGTACGGCACGCTGAGGTCCTCCTCCTTCACGCGGGCCTTCATTTCCAGGAACAGGCGTTCGCGCAGCTCCTTCACCGGCGCCAGCCAGTGCTCCGCATAGGTGTTCTCGGCCTCCAGATGCGCGATCACACGCTTCGTGTGCGCGTCCGGCGGATCCGCCTCGCGTTGCTCCTCGCTCAGGCGCAGCCACGCCCAAGGGTCGTTGCGCACATGGCTGTGGGCGGTGATGGGGTGATCGATCCGCTCGGCGACCGGCGGGGCGGGATGTTCGTTCGGCATGGATGTTACGCGCACAACGACGGGCGGAGCGGACGGTGCGCGCGGCGGAAGATATCGCCCCCGGGGCTGCGTCAGGCCAGCACGGCGTGCAACACACCCGGCGCTCGGAGCTCGCCGAAGCCGGGCACATGCAACCGGTAATACGTGTTCAGGTCGTTCAGCAGGGACTGGCGCAGGTCATACGGCACCACCGCACCAACGTCCTCCAGGGAGCCGGCAAGCAGCGCTTTGAAGACCCTGCCACGCTGCGCCGGCATGCAGTGCTCGTGCGGTGGTGCGCCACTGCGGAAGCGTCCTTCGAGCAGATCGAACACGTCCTCGTCCGGTCCTCCTGTGTCCGGATGGATGCCGAGGTATGCCAGCAGGGCCACCATGGCGCGCAAGGGGTAACCGGCCGGGTCCGCGCCCGTGTCCAGCTCCTCCATGAGCGCCTCCAGCATCGCGAAGAGGTCCTGATCGGCCACCTCCTCCCGGAGCACATGCAGCAGCAGCTCCTGCATGAAGAGGGCCAGCGCTCTTCGGACGGGGTCGGTGGGAAGGTTCATGTACGGGCGCTCGATCCGCACCTCGCGCGCGCTGAGCAGTTCGCGGCCTTCGCTTGCCACCACCACGAGCTCAACACGGCTCAACGGCTGAAGCGCCGCCTGCGCCGTGCCTTTGCGCCCTGCACGCACCACCACGCCGCGCGTGCCGAACCGCTCGGTGCACGTGCGCACGATCAACCGTCCTTCGGTGTGCTTGATGGTGCGCAGCACAATGCCGCGGGTGATCTGCGGAGCGCTGTTCGTGTATCCGGAGGTCATGCGCGGGTCGTTGCCGCGGCCCTCATCGGACCACCATCACCTTGGTGTTGCAGCTCGATGTGCCCCCGGGGGAAGTGGCCAGCACCAGGTACACCCCGGACGCCACGCGCTGCCCCCCCAGATCGGTGCCGGGCCAGATGGCCTGGCCACCAAGGGATGTGGTCTTGTACACCAGATTACCGGCCATGTCGGTGATGCGTACATCGCTGTCGGCCACCAGGCCCGTGATCGCCACCGATCCCTGATATCCGGGACGGACCGGATTGGGGAAGACCGAGGCGCACGAGGCGCTGCGTGCCCCCTCCGTGGCCCCTCCCCGGTACCCCATGATGCCCTGGTCCGTGCCGATGAACACTTCGCCGGTCTCCCCATCGATGGCGATGCTGGTGATGTTGTTGCTCGGGAGCGGACTGTTCTCCACCGTGAAGTGGGCGATCTGCTCCGTTCCATCGGGGCTCACCAGATAGACACCGCTCGTTTGCGTGCCCAGCCATTTGCGGTTGGCCCCGTCCACCGTGATCACGCTGACCACCTCGGTCTCCAACAGGATCTGGACGTTGCCGTCCTGTTCGATCAGGATCTGCTGGCAGTCGAAGTTCTCCCCGCTGAAGATTGCATCCGCATTGTAGAAGACGGCCACGCCTTTCCCCGTACCCACCCAGATCTCCCCGTCCTGGTCCTCCGCCACATCGAACACGTCGAGGGTGGGCAGCTTGCCCTGGTTCTCGAAGGTGTTGAGCACCTTGTACTGATCGTCGCCCGTATCGTCGATCGTGCCACCATCGGAGAACACCAACAGTCCATTGCCCCGCGGCCGCACCAGCCACTTGAGGTCGTTGGTCGCCGCCAGGATGCGGCCCACCAGGTTGTTGCCGGCGGTCACGCTCCCCGGGCTGAAGGAGCGCCATTCGCCGTTCTTCTTGCGCACGCCGATGGGCTTGGAACAATTGGCGTTCGCCACCCACAGGTTGCCGTCCTCGTCAAAGTCCAGGCCGGTCACGTCCACAATACCATTGTCCTGGTCGCCCCGTGTGAGCAGGGTGCTGTTCGTGGCGTTCCAGATGGCCTGCACCACGCCGTTCCGCCATTCGAGGACGCCTTCCTCATAGCTGCCCGTATAACCATGGCCCCGCTCCTCGGGGTCCATCGCCACGGCCATGGGGTCCACCGCGCCGCCGCCAAAGTCGTTCACGCCCAGCATCAGCGGGTCGTCCGGCTCCTGCACGCTGGTCCACGCCCCGTCACGGAACAAGTGGATGCCTTGGTGGCCGTACGTGTTCGTCCAGTTCCCGGCCACGGCACCGGTCGCCACCTGCAGCCAGCCTTGTTGGATGTCCATGTCCACCACCCCGGTGGTCTTGGGGCCGTTGGGGGCGTATGTACTGCTGGTGCCATCCCCGTTCAACCGCACCAATCCCAGGTTCTCGGTCGCCACCCATCCGCCACCGTTCACGGAACCGGTGCCTTCGGAGAGGATGAACCCCGCGTTCCCTTGGAACACACGGACAAGGGACTGGTCATAATGCCGCAGCTCGAACCACATGGCCACCACGAGCCGCTGTCCGTCCGGTGATGCCGAAAGGGTGCGCACATCCCGTCCGTTCGCGTCCGCGAGGACGTTCCAACCGCCCTCCCAGTAATAGATGGTGTCCTGCTCCACCCCGGGCGTGCCTTGGTCCCAGTTCAGGAACAAGCGGCCTCCGACCGCAGCGAGGTCCGTGAACGGTCCATTGGGGCGGGGCACGTCCAGTCGTTTGCTCCAACTGGTGAAGGCCGCCAGGTTGGGGTTGTTCCGGGAGGCCCCGAAGAGGCCCTGCGGGGTGGCCGCGTAAATGGAATCGTTGTAGTAGGTGAGCGCATTGACCCCCAATTGCGCGCCACCCGGACCGATGATCCAGGTCTCGCGCACTTCCACGCGCGCGAGGTCCACCACCACCACGCCGAAGCCGCAGGCCACCTGCACGCGATCGCCGTTGTTCAGGAAGCCGCGCACCCCCTTGTCGCCGATGATGTTGCTGCGCTTGATGTCACCGATGTTGATGACCTGGTCCCCGCGCACCATGTCCAGGTTCCCGTTGCCATAACCGACGAGCAATGCGCCCATGGCATCGTTCCATCCAAGGCTGGTGATGTCCACATCGCTCAGGGCGTTCACCTTGGTCAGCCGCTGCATCTCCCCGCTGGAGGGGTCCACCCGGAAGACCGCGTTGCGCGTGGCGCAATAGGCTTTGCCACCGCCCTCCACCACGGCCAGCGTCTTCAGGTAGGGGTAGTGGTCCCGCCATTGGCCGATGGCCGTTTGCGCATGTGCAGGCGGGCTGATGACCGATGCGGTGGCCAGGAAGGCCAGGAGCGGGAGGGTGGTGCGGATGCGCATGGGCACGGCGGAACGTTGCAGTAACGCGGATCGGGGCCGATCGGTATGGAAAGGTAGCACCCGGAAGAAGCGATCCCCGCCAGGGCGGGGATCGTTCGGAGGTCACGAGCGGAGTCGAACCGCTGTAGCAGCTTTTGCAGAGCTGAGCCTAGCCACTCGGCCACGTGACCCTTGAAGGCGGCGCGAAGATAGGGGGTTGTGCCTCCGTTCGGGTATCAACCTTCCACCATGTAGGCCACGCGGTCCACCGCACCGTTCACCGGCGGGTGCTCCTTGGTGACCACCACGCGCCATTGCAAGTGGCCGGGCCATTCCGCGCGGAGCGCGTCCAGGATGCGGCGGGCGACATGCTCGATGAGCTTGCTGCGCACGGCCATCTGCTCTTTCACCAATGCGGTCACACGCCCATAGTCCACGGTGTCCGTCAGCGCGTCGGACCCCTCGGCGGCGCTGAAGTCGCCACGGACCTCCACGTCCACCACGTATCGGCCGCCGATGCGCCCCTCTTCGGGCAGGCACCCGTGGTAGCCGAACACCCGGATACCGTTCACCTGGATCAGGCCCATGCACGCACCTGTTCAAGCCCCGCCTGCAGGCGGGCGATCACCTCGTCCCGGCCCAGCAGCGCGCTCACGTCGAACATGCCCGGGCCCTGCATACGGCCCGCAACGAACAACCTGTAGAGCGGCATCACCTGCCCCACTTTGAGGCCTGCGGTCTGCAGCACATTATTGAACGCGACCTCCAGCCCTTGCGGGGTCAGCGCGGTCATTCCGCGCAGCTGCTCGATGTACGCTTCCAGTGCGGGGGCCGCCTCCGGCTTCCACCGCTTCCGCAACTCCTCCAGTGCGGCCGGGTTCTCCTGCAACGGTGAGCCCGTCGTGAACAGGTAGGTCCCCTCCAACATGTCGTCCACGAAGGTGGCCCGCTCCTTCAACAAGGCGGCGCCGGCCGTCGCCCGTTCGAGCGTGGTGGCGATCCCGCGTGCCGCGAGCTTTTCACGCAGGTGCGCGCCCAGCTCCGCATCGGGACGCATGCGCAGGTACTGTTGGTTGAACCACTTGGTCTTCTCCGGATCGAAGCGGGCGCCTCCCTTGTGCACCCGGTCCAGATCGAACAGGCGCGTGAGCTCTTCCAGGCTCATCACCTCCTGCTCCGTTCCGGGGTTCCAGCCCAGCAGCGCCAGCATGTTGATGAAGGCCTCGGGGTAGTAGCCCTTCTCGCGGTAGCCACTGCTCTTCTCGCCCGTGGTGGGGTCCACCCAATCCAGCGAGAACACCGGGAAACCGAGACGGTCCCCGTCCCGTTTGCTGAGCTTGCCGTTGCCGTCGGGTTTCAGGATGAGGGGCAGGTGGGCGAAGGCGGGGCGTTCCCAGCCGAACGCCTCATAGATGAGCACGTGGAGCGGCGCGCTCGGCAACCACTCTTCCCCGCGGATCACGTGGGTGATCCGCATCAGGTGGTCGTCCACGATGTTGGCCAGGTGATACGTGGGCATGCCATCGCTCTTGAAGAGCACCTTGTCATCGATGTTGGCGCTGTGCACCACCACCCAGCCGCGGATCAGGTCCTCGAAGCGAACCTCCACATGGCGCGGCACCTTCAGGCGTACCACGTACGGATCGCCATTGGCCAGGCGGGCCTTCACCTCGTCGGCGCTCAGGGTGAGCGAGTTCTTCATGTGCTCGCGGGTCACCGCGTTGTAGGCCGGCGCGGCCACGCCGGCGGCCTGGAGCCGTTCGCGCATGGCCTCCAGCTCCTCCGGCGTGTCGAAAGCGTAGTAGGCCTTGTCCTTGGCGATGAGCTCATCCGCATACTGCTTGTACAGCTGCTTGCGGTCGCTCTGGCGGTAGGGTCCGTCCGGGCCGCCCACCCAGGGGCTTTCGTCGGGCACCAGGCCGCACCATTCCAGGGAGGCCTTGATGTACTCCTCCGCCCCGGGCACGTACCGCGTTTGGTCCGTGTCCTCGATGCGCAGCAGGAATTGGCCGCCATGCTTGCGGGCGAAGAGGTAGTTGTAGAGCGCCGTGCGCACACCGCCCATGTGCAGGGGGCCGGTGGGGCTTGGCGCGAATCGAACACGTACGCTCATGATGAACGCTCTGATGAATGAACGGGGAACAGAGCCGGAAGGACAGGGAATCGCCTGAACGAACGGTCCGCAGCCCCCGGTGAATGATGGGTCACGAAAGTAGCTGGGGCGATCAGCGCAATTGCACGCCTTTCAGCAACAACCGCTGCCAGGATGGGTTCTGGCGCAGGAAGTCCTTCACCTTCGGGCACAGCGGCACCAGCTTCATCTTGGAAGCCTCCAGATGGCTCAGGGTCTTTTCGGTGAGCACGGTGGCCACACCTTGCTCCTGAAGCTGCTTGGGCACTTCCGTGCGGGTGAGGAAGATGCGGTCGCCGTGGCGGTCGTATTCCATCCGTGCCCGGAGCTCACCCACGTGCATCACGAACTGTCGCATTTCGGGCTCGTCCACCAAGGGAAGGTCGTTCACATCAACGACCGGGGTCTTCAGGGTCTTGCTCATGTTCGTCCTTGCGGCACCGGGTCCCCCCGGCTCAGGCAGGCCGCGAATTTACCCCTTGTTGACGATCCGTTCACGTGGAGGGGAACGGACGGCCGCAAGCGGGCGGGCCTTATTCCAGTTCAATGGTCCGCCCCCGCAGGCATCCGCACCTTTGTTCCACAGCAACGGAACGACCATGGACCGCAACACCTTTCTCCGCAAAAGCCTGCTGGGGGCCGGCGCCGCCGCGCTCACCGGGGCTGCCGTACGGGGTGCCGCCCCCTCGGAAGTACCGATCGTTGGAACCGAACACCTGCCCTCGGAAAACCCCTTCATCATGGCCAACACGGTCCTTCACCGGGCCGCCACCCGCGGCCATGCCGACCATGGCTGGCTGAAGAGCCACCACACCTTCAGCTTCGCCAGCTACCACGACCCGGCGCGCATGCACTTCGGGGTGCTGCGCGTGCTGAACGATGACACCGTGACGCCCGGCATGGGCTTCGGCACCCACCCGCACGACAACATGGAGATCATCTCCATACCGCTGGAGGGCGACCTGGAGCACAAGGACAGCATGGGCAACGTGGCGGTGATCCGCCATGGCGACGTGCAGGTGATGAGCGCCGGTACCGGCATCCGGCACAGCGAATTCAACCGGAACCGTGACGCCACCGTGAAGTTCCTGCAGATCTGGGTGTTCCCGAACAAGCGCAACGTGGAACCGCGCTATGACCAGATCACGCTGGACGTGAGCAAGCGCCACAACCGCTTCCAGCAGATCCTCTCCCCCGACGCGAACGACGAGGGGGTGTGGATCCACCAGGACGCCTGGTTCCACCTGGGCACCTTCGACGCCGGCCATCGCACCACCTACGCGGTGAAGCGCGCGGGCAATGGCGTGTACGCCTTTGTGATCAAGGGGGCCGTCACCCTCAACGGCATCAGCCTGCAGGAGCGCGATGGCCTTGGGCTGGAGGCGGTGGAGCGGCTGGAGGTGCAGGCGGATAGCGCCGGGGCCGAGCTCCTGCTGATGGACGTACCCATGCAGCTTTCCTGAACGAACAAGCCGGGCGTGCGAACGTTCATCTTCGCCATGCCGCACACCACTGTGAGCCCCGAGGACACCAAGGACCTGAAGCGCGCGCAGACCGCGCACCCCGTGCATCCGCTGATCCGGGACCGGTTCAGCGCGCGCGCGTTCGCCGCGGAGCCCTTCACGCACGAGGTGGTGCTGACGCTGCTGGAGGCCGCGGCCTGGGCCCCCAGCAGCATGAACGAACAGCCGTGGCGGTACCGCTACGCGCTACGTGGCACCCCGGCCTTCGACCGGCTCTGGGAATGCCTGAAACCGGGTAACCAGCCCTGGACCCGCGAGGCCGCGGCGCTGGTGGTGTGCAGCGGCATCAAGGTGCTGGCGCGCGACGGATCACCCAACACGGCCTGGGCGCACGATGTCGGCCTCTCCAACGCCAACCTGCTCACCCAGGCGGTGAGCATGGGCATCTACGGCCACCTGATGGGCGGTATCGAACGTGCGAAGGCGGAAGAGCTGCTCGGCATCGACCCGACGCGCGAGGGCATCGTTTGCTTCTTGGCCTTGGGCTACCTGGGCACGGCCGATCAATTGGGCGAACCGTTCCGCACACGCGAGCTCACCCCCCGCACACGGCAGCCGCTCACGGAACTGGTGACCGCCCTTTGACGAGGCCGCGCATGACCTTACTTCGTGGTCATGCGCCTCACCGGTTTCCTCCTGGGTCTGCTCCTGCTCATTGTACCCGAGGTCCTGCGGGTCTACTACATCATGCCCTTTCCGGGCAGCCAGGAGGATGTGGCCACGGACCTGCGGCAGGTGAACATCGCGTACTGGCTGCACCACAACGTGTGGTGGCTGCGGCTCTTGGGGCTGGCGCTGGTGGTTGGTCCCTCGCTCCATTACCTGCGGATCGGGGGCTGGGGCAGGCGCACGGCGGTGCTGCTGCCGCTGGCCCTGGCCGCCACCGTGTTCTACCTGTTCAACTTCAAGTTCATGGCCGACAAGATGTTCCTGCCGGTGGAGCACAAGGTGATGGCGGCCGTGGCGCAGGACACGGGTGACGCGGCCGACCTGGTGATCGCGGTGGAGCGCAACGGTGAGGCCCGGGCCTACCCCATCGAGCTCATCGGCTACCACCACCAGGTGCTCGACACCATCGGCGGCGAGGCGGTGATGATCACTTACTGCACCGTGTGCCGCACGGGCCGCGCCTTCAGCCCGGTGGTGAACGGCGCGCCGGAGACCTTCCGCCTCGTGGGCATGGACCACTTCAACGCCATGTTCGAGGACAACCGCACGGGCAGCTGGTGGCGGCAGGTGAACGGTGAATGCGTGGCCGGACCGCTGAAAGGCACCCTGCTGGCCGAGGTGCCGTGCTCACAAATGACGCGCGGCGCCTTCACACGTTTTCACCAGCAAGGGCTGGTGATGCAGCCCGATCCTGCGTTCACCAAGGAATATGAAGGGCTGAAGGACTACGACGAGGGCACCATGGTCTCCTCGCTCGAGGGCCGCGACACGGCCAGCTGGCAGGCGAAAAGCTGGGTGGTGGGCACCATGCACAAGGGCTTGTCGCGGGCGTACGACTGGAACTACCTCATGCGTACAGGATCGATCATTGACACGTTAGCAGGTGACTCCATTTTGATAAGTGTGAATGGGGTCGATTTCAACTCGAGACGTATAGCTGCCCACTGGCTCAATACAGAATACCCTGCATTCAGTACCGCCAGCTACCATGACGGAAAGGGTTCGCACTCGCTGAAAGAAGCGACTCTTCCTGTTTACCAGGAGTTCTGGCACAGCTGGCGCACCTTCCACCCCAACACCACGCGGTACGTTCCGAAGTGACCGGGCGTGGCACCTGTGTGCGATCAACGCTCACGAGCGGGTCTATGAGACCGTACCAACTCGCCCTGTAGCACGCTCCACATGGCCTCGGCCACCAGCCTGTTGCCGGCCGCGTTCAGGTGTACGCCGTCCGTCGTCAGAACGCCGGTCTCCTTGTTCGAAGGGTTGTTCCTGCGCTCATGTTCCAGGAACGCGGTCCGCAGGTCCACGAGCGCCAGGCCGTTCTTCCGCGCCAATGCGCGCACGATGTCGCTGTACCGGTCGAGGTCCTCATCCTGCGGGTTTGCCTTGTCGCCGCGTTCACCGATCACCGAGGGGGTGCAGAGCACCGTTCGGATGCCCTGTTCGGCGAGCGCATCGATGATGTCCTGGTAGCGCTGTTCGAACACAGCGGCATCCGTTCCGGCACCGTAGGTCCGTTTGTGCCAGACATCGTTGATGCCCACGTAGATCACCACGATCTCCGGTGCCTCTGCCAGCACGTCGGTGGCAAGGCGCGCATAGAGGTCGTTGATCGTGTTGCCAGGTACGCCGGCTCCGATCAACGCAATGCTGTCATCCAGCCCGTGCCGTTGCAACAGGCCGTTGAGCAGGTCGATGTAGCCGCCAGGCTCAACCCCTTCCTGGGTGATGGAATCCCCGAAAAAGATGATCCGCCGCCTGTCCTGCCGATGTGTGCATGCCATGGTGAAGAGGAACAGTAGGGTGCCGGTCAGGAACAGATTGATGCCGGGCACACGCATGGGCTGTCATCCACAAGGATGGAAAAGTACTCCGGAGCAGGTTCGGGGATCGCACCGGATATGGGCACCGGCGCGGGCGGTCCGGGCTGGAGCGGGGCGCTATCAACAGCCTACGGGGGAAGAAGGGGCTCCCCCATGCGCGCGGACGGGGTCTCCTGACCGGAACTTTCGGAGCCGACCACCAACTTCGGTACCGCCATGAGCATTCAGCCCCAGCTCGCCGCATCGCTCGGCGTCCCGGATGAGCAGCCCAACATCGCCCTCGCCGAGGCGATCGCCCGGGAGCACAACAGTGCAGCCATACGCGAGCTCATCAGCATCCTGAACGGCAAGGACAAGGCCCTGAAGAGCGATGCGCTCAAGGTGCTCTACGAGGTGGGCTACCGTGCACCCGACCTGATCGCCCCGTTCATCGCACAGTTCAAGAACCTGCTCACCAACCCGGACAACCGGCTCGTGTGGGGCGCCATGTGCGCGATCGACGGCATCGCCACCACCAAACCCGATGCGGTCTTCCTGATCCTGCCCCAGATCATGGCCGCCGTGGAGCGCGGAACGGTGATCACGCGCGACCACGCGGTGAAAACGCTCACCAAGCTCGCCGCGCACGAGCGCTTCGCGCGTACTGCCATGCCGTTGCTGATGGAACAGCTGCGCACGGCCCCCACGAACCAGTTGCCCATGTACGCGGAACTGGTGGCCTCGATCATCCTGCCGCCCGATGCGCCCACCATGCGCGCCATCCTGGAGGCACGGCTGCCGGAACTGCCTTCGGCGGCCAAGAAGAAGCGCATCGAGAAGGCCCTGAAGAAGCTCCGGACCACATGAAGTTCGTTCGCGCTGCGGCGATGGCCGCGCTCCTGCTGTCACCCATCCTTTCGTCCGCGCAATGCCCCGGTTGCGCGGTGAACGTGGACTGCTTCGCCGACCCTGCGTATCCCACGCTCTGCCCCGCCGAGCCGCCGCAGGCCACGGCCGGCTCAGCCTACAGTGCGGACATCACGTTCTGGCTGCCGGCCAACTTCGATGATCCGGGCACCGGCTTCAACGTCGACTTCCTGTTGATGACCATCACCGGTGTGGGTGGCCTGCCGTATGGGCTCGCCCTGGAGCCGAACGAGCCCTCGGGCATCTACCACCCGCAGGAGAGCGCGTTCGGGTGCGCCCGGATCTGCGGAACGCCCTTGAGCGCGGGCACCTATGCGATCACCATCAGCATCGTGGCCCAGGTCGAGTTCAACGGGCTCACGCTGAACGTGCCCCAACAGTTCAGCCTGCCCCTCACCGTACTGCCGGGTACAGGCGCCAACAACGGCTTCACGTTCACCCCCACCACCGGTTGCGGCCCCACCTTGGTGCAGTTGAACGCCTCCATCGATGGGCAGGGCGCCCCGGTGAGCTACGCCTGGGACCTGGGCGACGGGCAGACGAGCGATGCTGCGAACGTGGCGCACACCTATGCCCAACCCGGCACCTACACCATCGCCCTGCAGACCACCATCGGCGGGGCCGTGCTGAATGCCGTTACGGTCGATGGCGTGTCCGACAACTGGTGTGGCGATGTGGAGGAGCCAAGCCTGTTCGGTGCCTGCACCGGCGATCCGGACCTCTACTTCGTGCTGACGGACGGCAATGGCAACACATGGACGAGCAGCAGCGGGGACAACAGCACAAGCGCCGCATGGACAGGACTTGGCCGTGTGCTCGCATTGCCTCCGTATTCCATCGCCTTCTTCGATGAGGATGTGGTAAGCCAGGACGATGACCTCGGCACGTACAACATCCCCGCCGGCATCAGCGGCACACTGCCCTTCACCCTGGGCAATGGCACGTCCGGCAGCCTTGTGATCGACATCGAACCACAGCAGGTGTTCAACGATACGGACACCGTGGTGATCCATCCGGTGCCGCAGCCGGTGCTGGTGTACGATACGGTGGCCGGCACCCTGTGCGTGGGCGACACCGGACTGGTCTCCATCACCTGGTTCAACGATGGCGACACCGTGTTCACCGGCGGGCTTGCGTGCTGGGGGCCGGACAGCACCGGCGCTTGGTGGGCCACGGTGAACAATGGCTATGGATGCCTGGCCTCCACGGATACGGTGGTCATCTGCCCGACGATCACCATCGCGCAGAGCGGAGAGGTGCTGTACACGGAGACCGGCCTTACAGGATATCAGTGGACATGGAACGGGGACCCCATCGCCGGAGCGGACGGGCCTTTCATCATCGCGGAGAACGGCGGTCTGTATGCGGTGATCGCCACCAACAGCGACGGGTGCCTGCTCCAAGCCGAGTACCTGCTCCTGCAGACCGCGGCCGTTGTGCGCGCCGCAGCAGCATCCCTGATGACCATCCACCCCAACCCGGCCACCGGGCCCGTAGCGGTGACCATGCATCGGGCCGGTAGCATCCAGGTCATGGACGTCACCGGGCGCGCCGTGACGGGACGCGTGTCCGCCCCTGCTGGCCGAACGGTGCATTGGGACGTTTCCGGCCTGCCCGCCGGTCTGTACCTGGTAGAAGGGAGCACTCCTTCCGGGGTGGTCCGGCGACCATTGATCATCGCCCGTTGACGGGGGCTGCACCCGGTCAACGCCCGAAATACCGGTTCACGGCCTCCGTGCGATTCTGCACATGCAGTTTCTCGTACATCCGGTGGATGTGCTGCTTGATCGTGCCTACCGAAATGCCCAACGCTTCGCCGATCTCCTTGTAGAGCAGTCCGTCGGCAAGCAGGGAGAGAACGGCTTGTTCGCGTTCGGTGAGCCCGGCATCGGCAAGTCCCTTCGTGCGTTCGGGTCTCAAATGGGCCACCACCCGGCGTGCCACATGTGCGCTCATGGGACTGCCTCCGGCATGCAGCTCCCGCACGGCCTCGAGGATCTGGTCCGGCGTGCTGCTCTTGAGGATGTACCCGTTGGCGCCGGCCTTGAGCGCTTCGAACACACGATGATCATCGTCGTGCACGGTGTACATCAGGAACTGGGCGCCGCTGCAGCGCTGGCTCATCTGCCGCACACAGTCGATGCCACTGGCGCCGGGCAGGTTGATGTCCATGATCACCACATCCGGACAGTTGCCTCCGAGCCGCACCAGAGCGTCCTCCGCGGTGCTGTGCACCGTGAACAGCTCCATGCCCTCCTCGAAGGTGAAGAGCGCCCTGAGCGTTTCCCGGATGATCCCATCATCCTCCACGATGCTCACCCGGATGACGGTCTTCTTCATTGAGCGCGAAGATCCCTGCTTGAAGGCGACCTGACAATAGAACCTTCGTTAGGGGTGTTCAAGGGCACACGGAACCGGATGACCGTGCCCCCGTCCGGCCCTCTGCTCATCTCCAGTTCGCCACCCAGTGCCGTGATGCGCTTGCGCATGTTCCGGAGGCCATTGCCCTCGCTTTCCTGGGCGTGCTTGGGCAGGCCCACACCATCATCCTCCACAGTGACCTGCAGCCCCTCCCGAAGATCCACCGAAAGCCGCACAGCATGGGCCCCGGCGTGCTTCACCGTATTGTGCAACGCCTCCTTCACCACCAGGAAGATGTTCCGGCGCTGCTCCGCGCTGAGCTCGATCGCAGGCCATGCCGAAGGCAGGTCCACATGCACCGCCAGGCCGTTCTCGGCACAATAGGACCGTACATGGTTGGTGGTATAGGAGATGAGGTCGGCCAGACTGCTCTGGTCGGTGTTCATCGTCCAGATGATCTGACGCATGTTGCCGATGAGCTCTCCGGCCGTGCGTGCCAACGAACCGAGCTGTTCGCGCTTCTCAGGATCCCGCTCCACCCGTAGCGCCATCTCGCTGCGCAGCTTCAAGGCGCTCAACCCCGCCCCCAGATCATCGTGCATGTCGCTGGCGATGCGCATGCGCTCGGCCAGTATGGCCTGCTCGCGTTCAAAGGCCTCGCGCTGCTGGCGAAGCCTGCCGGTTAGGTAGGACCGGAACCCGAGGAACACGGCCAGTATCATGGCGGCCGCGACCAGGGAGCGGAACCACCAGGTGGCATGGAACGGTGGCAGGACCTTCACCGCGGCGATCGCGGACCGCGGATCCCAGTGCACGCCATCCGCGCTCGCCTGCACTTCGACACGATGCGTACCGGGCAACAGGTCGAACAGGTCGATCCGCTGCGAGGTGCCGATCTCCTGCCAGGCGCTGTCGTTCGGCATCAGCCGATAGCGGAACCGGGGTGGGCGGCCGTGGGGGCCGCCGACCACGCCCAGCTCCACGGTGAGCGCCTTGCGGTCGGCTGCGAGCTCCAGTGGCGGTGGCGGGCCCAGCATGGCGGCGGCGTTCACCCGGTAGCCCGTGATCACACAGGCGGGAGAAGCGCTCTCACGGGCCGCCAAGGGGTCATGGACCAACAAGCGTTCACCCAGTCCCATGACCAGTCGTCCATCGGCCAGTTGCACGATGGGCCCGAGGTTGCGCTCAACGGCCAGGTCGGCAGGCAGGCGCAGGGTACTGAACGTGGGCGACTGCGGAGCCTTGAAGGCCGGGCCCTGCGAGGTCATCGCCCACAGGGTGCCGTCGGCTGCGAAATGCAGGGCCATGATGCGCAGCCCCGGCAGGCCGTCCCGGCGTGTGTAATGCCGGATGGCGCCGGTGCCTGGATCGTACACCGCGATGCCCTGCTCGTGCGTACCCATCCAAATGCGCCCGTCCGGTCCCTCTGCCAGCACACGCACAACGCCACCCGCATTGGCCCCGCGTTCATCGGTCATGGTCCGGAAGCCACCGGGTCCGCGCACGGCAAGGCCGCCACCGTCGTTCATGCCGACCCAGGAGCGCCCATCGCGCGCGGTTACCCATGACAGCATCATCGGGCTTGGCAGTCTTCCATCTGGCGGCGGCAGGGTATCCGTTCGGAGGAGGGTGTTCGATCGGGTGTCATACAGCCAAAGGCCGTCCTCCCAGGTACCCAACCAGATGTTGCTCCCCTCCCGCTCCGCGAAGGAGAAATGAAGCCGCCCCTCCGAGGGCATGCCCTTCATGACCTCGAGCATGGGGCGATACGTCCCGTGCACAATGTCCAGTTCGGCCAGCCCGCGATCCGTGCACACAAGCACACGGCCATCACGCTGCGTGCTGATCTCGTTCACCATGTTCGCCAGCAGCCCGGCGCCATCCGCCATATCCTGGAATGGCATCCGATGTTGCACGGATGAACCGGTGCGCATGTCGAAGATGTGCACACCGCCACCGGCGGTACCGACCAGCAGCGTATCCCTTCCGATGGGGCGAACAGCGATGATGCTGAAGCCATTGGCGTTGAACGGCAGCCGCTCGAACGATGCACCGGCCCGACCAAGGATCGCAATGCCGCGGGACGTGGCGAACCACCGCTCGCCGCCACTGGTCCTGAGCATGCCACCGATGTGCGTTGACGTGATGCTGGCGGGCACGTTGCTCTCCTTACGCACTTCTCGCCATGTGCCACCGGGTTGCCGACGGAACAACCGATGGGTCCAGGTCGACAACCAGTGGGTTCCGTCCGGATCGATCGCCTGGCACCGCAACCCGAACCGGTTCGGCACATCCTCCACGTCCGGTTGCTCGCGCAGCACACGGCCCCGGAGATCGTAGGCGACCAGTACATAGGGCTTGTGACGCAGGAACCAGAGCGAGTCCCCATGGATCAACGGCGCGTCGGTCGGCTGAGTATTGGCCCACGGTTGTTCGCGCGCGGTGCGATGGTCGGTCCATGCGTCCGTTCGGGCGTTCCAGGAAGCCAGCCCTTGAAGCGTGCCCACCCAGAGCGTCGCCCGCCGGGCGTCCCAGCAGAGGGCCGAGCTGTTGATGACCATTCCGCCAGGACCCTTGCCGGGCGGCGCGCCTTGCATGTGTTGGAAGCTTCCCTCGCGTATGCGATAGCGGTACAGCCCCGCTTCGGTGACCACCCACAACAGGCTGTCCGCCACCGGCACCACCTGGTGCATGCGATTGGCCAGCCGCGCATCGTTGCCCACCGCGCGGATGCGCCAGTTGGTGAATCGGCCGCTGACGGCATCGAACTGCGCCAGACCATCCATGGTGGCGAACCACAACCCACCAGCGGCATCCTGGGCGATGCCGTTCACCTGATCATGCGCCAGGCTGGTGCTGTCGTAGTGGTCGTGGTGGAACACGCGTACCCGGGTCCCCTCCAGTCGGGCAAGCCCATCGCCCGTGCCGGCCCAAATGAAGCCGGAACTGTCCTCGAAGAGGACGTTCACCTCTTCGCTCGGCAGACCGTCCACCATGCTGATGCGATCGAAGAGCAGGCCCTGTGACCGGGCCCACGGCGACAGCAACAGCATCGTCCACAACAGCGGCTGGCGGAGCATGTTGCGCAAAATAGGCGGCGTCCAAGGTGTCCTCCCCTACCCCGGTAGGAGCAGGGATCATCCACATCGGCCTGCTTGGATCTAACATCTGTTCACAGGCAGGCCCCCGCTGTACCCCCTACCTTAGGCCGACAATCCCTTGTGGTCGCGTTCCTTGAACGCCCCCGAAACGATGGCCTCGGACTACGACCTGCTGATCGGTAAGCTGGATGCCTTCATCCGGAAGTACTACAAGGACCAGGTGATCCGTGGAGGCCTGTACAGCGTTGGGCTGCTGGTGCTCTTTTTCCTGGGGATCTCGCTCAGCGAATACGTGGGCCGATTCGGCACCACCATGCGCACCCTGCTCTTCTGGGGATTCGTCATCGCCAGTGTCGCCGTGCTTGCACGCTTGGTGATCATCCCGCTCTTCAAGCTCTTCCGGCTCGGCCGGATCATCGGCCATGACGAGGCGGCGGCCATCGTGGGCATGCATTTCGGCGAGGTGAAGGACAAGCTCCTGAACACATTGCAGCTGCGCGAGCAGGCCAACAGCAACTTCGTGAACCGCGAGCTCATCGAAGCGAGCATCGCCCAACGGAGCCGCGAGCTTTCACCGGTGCCCTTCGCCGCCGCCATCGACCTGGCGCGGAACAGGCGCTACCTGCGCTACGCCCTGCCCCCACTGGCGGTGCTGCTCGTGCTGCTCTTCGCCGCCCCCAGCCTCATCACCGAACCCACCAAGCGCATCATCCGCCACGGTCGCGAATTCGCACCGGAGGCGCCGTTCCGCTTCGTTGTCCTCGACACCGTGCTCTCCGTGCGCGAACAGGAGGATTTCGACCTGCATGTGGAGCTCCAGGGGTCGACCATCCCGCAACGGGTGGAGCTGGAAGTGGAAGGCCGCCGCGTTCCCTTGGTGAAGCAGGAGGGCGCGCGCTTCACACATCGCTTCCGGAGCGTACAGGCCCCGGTGGAGTTCACCCTTGCCGCCGAGGGCTTCCGAAGCCGGCCGTACCTGCTGAACACCGAACGCAACCCGGTGCTCACGGACCTGGCCCTGCACCTGCAATACCCGCCGTACCTGGGCATGCCCGATGCCACGGACCATGGCCAGGGCGACGTGACCGTGCCGGCCGGCACCCGGATCACCTGGACGGCCACCACGCGGAGCGCCGATGAACTGCTGCTCGCCTTTGATGACACCACCCTCGCGCTTCAGCCGGCCGCCGGGCAGCGCTTCACGGCCACCCGCCGCTTCCTCCAGGGACGCACCTACACGGTCGATCCACGGAGCAATGGGCGTTCATCCGCATCCCCCCTGCGTTATCGCGTGGACGTGGTCCCCGACCTCTATCCCACGATCACGGCGGAGCAGCGCGTGGACAGCCTCTCCCCCAAGCAACTGTACTTCCGAGGGGATATCGGCGACGACCATGGGTTCAAGCGCCTCGTGTTCCGGTACGGGTTCAGCGCGGGCGGAGACAGTGTGCAGCCCGGGGCGCGCGAGGGTTCCGTGGAGATCGCCATCGACCCGTCCACCACCCGCCAGGAATTCTACCACGCATGGGACCTGCAGGACCTTCAGCTGCTTCCCGGCGACAAGCTGGAATACTGGTTCGAGGTCTGGGACAACGATGGTGTGAACGGCAGCAAGAGCGCACGGAGCGAAACACGGCTCTTCGAAGCCCCCTCGCTGAAGGAGCTCGCCGAGAAACAGGATGCGCAGGCCGAGGCCATCAAGGACCAATTGCGCGAGAGCATCAACGAAGCGCAGGACCTGCGCAAGGACCTGGAACGGCTGCGGCGCGACCTGCAGGAGAAGAAGGACATGAACTGGCAGGACCGGCAGAAGCTCGAGAACATGCTGGAGCGCCAGCGGGAGCTGCAACAACGCATTGAGCGCACCACCCAACAGTTCCAGGAGAACAACCAGCAGCAGCAGAGCTTCCGCGAAATGGACGAGCGCCTGATGGAGAAACAGCGGCAGGTGCAGGAGCTCTTCGAGAACGTCCTCAGTGAGGAAATGAAGGAGATCTACCGCCAGGTGCAGGAGCTGATGGAGAAGATGGACAAGGACGCTCTCCAGCAAAAGGTGCATGAGATGAAACTGAGCCAGGAGGACATCGAGAAGGAGCTGGACCGCGCCATGGAGCAGTTCAAGCAGCTGGAGGTCGAGCAGAAGGCCATGGACATCGCAGAGCAACTGGAGAAGCTCGCCGAGGACCAGAAGAAGCTGGCCGAGGAAACGCGGGACCAGAAGGGCGACAACGCCGAACAACAGCGCAAGCAGGAGGAGCTGAACAAGGCCTTCGAGGACCTGCGCAAGCAGATGGACGAACTGGAAAAGAAGAACAGCGAGCTGGAGAAGCCCATGGATCTCCCCAAGACAGAGGAACAGGAACAGGAGATCCAGAAAGACCAGCAGGACAGCCAGCAGGAGATGCAGAAGAAGGACAACAAGGGCGCTGGCGAGAAGCAGCAGAAAGCGGGCGAGGGCATGGAGCAGATGGCCTTCCAGATGAAGAGCGCCATGCAGCAGAACCAGCAGGAGCAGCAGGAGGAGGACATGGACGCCCTGCGCCAGCTGCTGGAGAACATCGTTCAGCTGAGCTTTGACCAGGAAGCGGTGATGAACGACCTGGGACGCACGGCTGCGCGCGACCCGCATCTGGTGGAGATCGGGCGGGAGCAGAAGAAGCTCCGCGACGATGCACGTGTGGTGGAGGATTCCCTTTTCGCACTGAGCAAGCGCGTGCCCCAGCTGCAAGCCGCCGTGAACCGGGAGATGAACGCCGTGAACAGCAACATGGACCAGGCCATGGACCACCTGGCCACGAGCCGTGCCGATCAGCGCGGAAAGCCGCAGGCCGCGGACAAGCAGCAACGGGCCATGACCAGCCTGAACAACCTGGCCCTGCTGCTTGATGAGGCCTTGCAGCAGATGCAGCAACAGAACAAGAACAGCATGCCCGGCAGCGGCAACTGCACCAAGCCGGGCGGCAAGGGCAGCAAGCCCGGGGACAGCAAGAAAATGGCGCAGACACGCGCCAACCAACAGGCCCTGTCCAAGCAGTTGGAGGAGATGAAGAAGGCCCTGGAGAAGGGCAAACAGAAGGGCGACAAGCCGGGTGAGCAGAACCCGGGCATGGGCAAGCCGGGGACCGAAGGAATGCCGGGGATGAGCCGGCAGCTGGCCCAACTGGCCGCGCAACAGGCGGCGATCCGCAAGGAGATGCAACGCGCCGCACAGGAACTGAACAAGGACGGCAAGGGAAGCGGCAACGGGCTGAACAAGCTCGCCGAGGAGATGGAGAAGGTGGAGAAGGACATCGTGAACAAGAACATCACCCAGGAGACGTTGCGCCGCCAGCAGGACATCATGGTGCGGCTGCTGGAAGCGGAAAAGGCCGAGCGGGAGCGCGAGCTGGACAACAAGCGGGAAAGCAACGAGGGCCGTGAGACCCCGCACCCCGACCCAGTGCGTTATTTCGAGCAGCAGCGGTCGCGTCAGCGACAGGCGGAGATGCTCCGTACCGTGCCGCCGGGACTGAAGCCCTATTACAAGGGCAGGGTCGATCGCTATTTCGATACTTTTGACCGACCCTGAGTTCCATCCGATGGGAGCACTGATCGAGGACGTGCAGTTCGCCCAGCGCATCGATTTCCCCGCCAAGGCGGAGAACATTGCGCTGGCTGAGAAGTTGATCGACGAGGCATGCCAGAAACATGGGGTGCACGAAAGCCATTATGGCAACATCCTCATCGCCCTCACCGAGGCGGTGAACAACGCCATTCACCACGGCAATCGGCTGGACCCGGGCAAGAACGTCAGCTTGGGGTATGCCCTTCAAGGTGACCGCATCGTGTTCGTGGTGGGCGACGAAGGCCCGGGCTTCGACTTCAACAACCTGCCCGACCCCACCGATCCGCAGAACATCGAGAAGCCCCACGGGCGCGGTGTCTTCCTGATGCGGGCGCTCGCCGATGCCGTCGAGTTCTCGCACAACGGTGCCACCGTTTCCATGGCGTTCGGGATCCAGCCGGTCAAGGAGTGATCACTTTCCTGTCGCGTGGAGTGCCGTCCATTTACAGGGACCGCGACCGCCTGCGTACATGGCTGACCGCCGTGGCCAGGGACCATGGCCACCGCATCGGCGACCTGAACTACGTGCTGATGAGCGACAGGGAGCTGCTGAAGTACAACCGCGCATTCCTGCGGCACGATGAGTTCACGGACGTCATCACCTTCGATGGGAGCTCCGGTTCAGGCCCCCGGGGGACGGAGGTGAGCGGCGATGTGCTCATGAGCCTGGACCGGATCCGCGAGAACGCGGGCCACTACGAGTCCTCCGTGCAGGGTGAGCTTCGCCGGGTGATGGTCCATGGGCTCCTGCACCTGCTGGGGCATTCGGACAAGACGACCGCACTGCGCAAGGCCATGCGCGCGCAGGAGGACAAGTACCTCGCGCACTATTAAGCCTCACCGGGGCAGCCTGACGCCCTCCGCGGACAAACGCCCCCTCAACTGCCGGATGCGCGCCACGAATAGGCCGCAATCCGTGGCGTTCTGGCGATGGGTGGCCGTATGGCGCTTCACCCGCTTGCGAAGGGTCGCCCGCTCCGTGTCCAGGCCGCGCAGGTCCTCTCGGAGCAGGCCCAGGCGTGAGCGCCGGGCCTCACCCGCGAGGTTGCTCGCATCGATGCCGGTGGACATGGCGTCAAGCGCATCGCGGTACGCGCGCAACGTATCGCGGTACGCGGTCAGGTCAAAGCGCATGGCCTTTGTGGCCGTGGCTTCATCGACCATCCGGAAATACATGCTGTCCGGCATTACTACCACCTGGGCGGTCAACATGACCGCACACAGTGTGGCGAAGAGCACGCCCAAGCATCGACGCACGCGATATCCGGCCCTGACCATCATCAAGGCCAAAGGTATCCCGGCTTAATTGTGCACGCTCACACGCTCAACACCCACCATGTCGCCCAACCGGCACATGGCACCTGAAAGCGCGGCATAGCCCGTGGCCGCCACGGCCTTGAAAGTGCTTTCGCGCTTCTTGAAGGTCCACACGTCCTTGATGAAGGCCGGGAAGTTGCGGTCGTTGAGCAGGTCGAAGGCCACAGAGATGGTGGGCTCCAGGCTCTTGGCCGTATGCCAGATACCGACCGGTATGTACAACGTCTCGCCGGGGCCCATCACAAAGGTGATCGGCGTGGCGTTCCGGTACTTCGGAAAGCGGTCCAGATCCACGTTCTCGATGTCGGGAATGCTGCTCTTCCACTTGTCACCGGGCTCCGGATACAGGCACTCGTCCTGGCCCCGCGGCCACACGGTGAATTGCTTGTGGCCATAAAGCTGATTGACCCAGGCGCTCAGGTGGTAGTAATCCACGTGCACGTAGGGGAACTTCCCGCCCGGACCGCCGATGAAGAGCTCCAAGGCACTGCCCCAATACCCCCGCTTGAACCAGGAGCTCTCCAGCCAGTTCGGCTTGGCGAAGCCCAGATTCACCGGCGTCACCATCGGCAGCACCTCGGGAAGCTGCGTTGGGATGTGGAACTTGCAGGGGTACGGGACCGGTCGGCTGGTATCCTTCCCCTCCACCAGGTCCATGATCTCCGACATGGTATATGTGCGACCATCCACCTGGGTGCGCCGGTCGCCGAAGTGCTTGCGGAACCAATCCGGGGAGAACGTGTTGTACGCCCCCCAGACCTGGGTGGCGTTCTTGATGACCAAGGGGATACCGGGCTTCCAGTGCTCTTCAATGAACTGTTCATGCGTCAGTTCACTTGCATCGATACGGCGGACCTCCATGAGAGCAGTGTGTGAGTTGGTATGGTTGATACGGGAAGAGACCGCAGGTGGGTTCACTAACGGGCACCTTGGGGTCGTCCGGAGACCAGTCCTTCATACTTGGCGAATGCCACACCGGCGACCTTCCGGCCCATCGATAAGCCTTCGACATTGTCGGTCATGATGTGGTACCCGCCCAGGACACGGCTGAACCCGGCCTGCTCCGCTGCACTGGTGAACGTGGGGAAGGTCAGCGTGATGCTGTCCTGGGTGATGCCCGGTTCCGTGAGCCATCCAGGCAGCAGCCGGACCTGTACGCCATAGGTATCACTGCCGGTGAAAAGCCTCAGCGCTTCCGCACAGCCTCCGCTTACCGTGCTGTGCCCGCTGGGATAGGCCGGGAACGGCGGACACAAGAAGCTATCCGGGGAATAGGGACGCCAATCCCGCCCTTTCATGTGCACCATGCCCTTGTGCGGCCCCCCCCAACCGATGATGTCCTCATCCCCGAGAAGATGATGCACCTGCTGATAGGGCCGACTATTGTCATAGAAGTACTTTGTATCCCAGCAGGCAATGAAGCAATCCATCGCCGTGATGGTGACGAGAAAGTACATCTTCACATCCTGGTCCAGATCATGGTGGTCCCGCAGGCTCACATCGCGGGCGAAGATCAGCCAGTGCCCCGCCTGTTGAACACTGTGCGGACCGTCCCGCATGAACTCCACCAAGGCCTTTTGCTCGTTCGTTAAGGCGGCCTGCAAAGCCACCACCTCCCGGATCTCCTTCTCAAGGACCGGGTCCCCCATCTTGGGCGGTGGCGCGCTCCGGAACTGGGAGGAACTATCCAGCGCGAACGGCGTTACGCTTCCCCAATGGGGCGCCAGTGCCCCAGGAGCCCAGGTCGTTCCATCTTCCCGGATGAAGGTTTTGGGTTGCCATCGGTCGATATCAACAAGGCGATCCAAAGGGTTCACCGGCGTGTAGCCGGTGGGATCACCATACGGACGAGGAGCCCGTGGGTCTTCGCCCAACATGTTGCTCCCGTCCTCCTGGCGTGCGGACAGTACGGCCGTCGCAGCCAGGTTGCCGATACCCGCTGGCGTGGCCGGGTCCAGCGTCACGTTGGCCGGGTCATAGCCCATGGCGCGCAGGGAGTCCGCAAAAACGGCACTATCCGCAGGGAACATGACCTGAAGACTCCGGGCCATCGCGTAGCTGATGGCCTCCTTCTTCCCGGCCAAGGTGCGTGCCTCCTGAGGCAGCCGGTCCGCTCGCAGATAGGCCGGCTCCGCCACACTGTCGAAGCGCGTCCACGCATCGAACTGGGCGATCATCGGCAAGGCTAACAAACGCGCCCCCACAGGTGGGCGCGGACGATTGCGATCGGTATCGCGGGCCATGGCATCCAGCGCGATGGTCCCCCATCGGTAGGCCATGTTGGAACGCCCTTCCTCTTGCGGCACCTTGTTGCCGACCGGCTCCTCACCAGTATTCCCGTGGCATCCAGCCAACAGTACACCCAAGGCCAAGCACCAGGACGCAGAACAAGCTCTCATGGCAGAAACTTAAGCACAGCAGTGCTTCGGGCACAATGACGGAAGCGGGTCCCTCCCGAAAGAGCGCCACCTAAGCATTGACCCAACGCTTAGTCGAGGCGGGATACCTTTGCCGCCTCCTCGGCTGTTTGTGCCGGGGGAAACACGAACGTTCCACGTGGAACGAAGTCCGGAATAGCATGAACCAACGATACGACGTGGTGGTCGTGGGAGGAGGGCATGCCGGGTGCGAAGCAGCCGCAGCCGCAGCCACCATGGGCCAGCAAGTGCTCATGATCACCATGAACCTGGGGGCCATCGGCCAGATGAGCTGCAACCCGGCCATGGGCGGTGTGGCAAAAGGGCAGATCGTGCGGGAGGTGGATGCGCTCGGGGGCCTCAGTGGAATTGTCTCCGATCGCAGCATGGTCCAGTTCCGCATGCTCAACAGGAGCAAAGGGCCGGCGATGTGGAGCCCTCGCACCCAGAATGACCGGGACCTCTTTGCGCGGACCTGGCGCCGCCTCTTGGAGGCGAACCCCAACGTCCACTTCCTGCAGGAAACCGTTTCCGAGCTCATGGTGGCCGCAGGGACAGGCCCCCGCGAACAGTGCGTGGGTGTTGTAACGAGCAATGGGGTGCGCATAAGCGCCCGCTCCGTCATCCTCACCTCCGGCACGTTCATGAACGGGGTGCTCCATATCGGCGAACGCCAAATAGGAGGAGGCCGGGCTGGAGAGCGGGCCAGCACAGGCATCACGGAACAGCTCCGAAACCTTGGCTTCGAAGCTGGGCGAATGAAGACAGGAACGCCGCCACGCTTGGATGGGAGAAGCATCAACTACGCGCTCATGGAGGAGCAACCAGGGGACACGCCCCCGGGCAGATTCAGCTTTCTCCCTCAGGATCAAGGATCTGAGAAACAACTGAGCTGCTGGATCACGCGCACCTCGGAAGAGGTGCACGACATTCTTCGCCAGGGATTCGACCGTAGCCCCATGTTCAATGGCCGTATTCGCGGCAATGGGCCCCGATACTGCCCCAGCATTGAGGACAAGATCAGCCGCTTCGCGGACAAGGACAGCCACCAGATCTTCATAGAACCGGAGGGGTGGGACACGGTCGAGACCTATGTGAACGGATTCAGCACAAGCCTGCCCGAAGATATCCAGGTCGCCGCCCTGCGGAAGATCCCTGGGCTCGAGCAAGCGCGGTTCTTCAGGCCCGGCTATGCCGTGGAGTATGACTACTTCCCACCCACCCAGCTATCGCATAGCCTGGAGACCAAGCTGATCGCGGGACTGTACTTCGCCGGGCAGATCAACGGCACCACCGGATATGAAGAGGCGGCCTGCCAGGGACTGATGGCGGGCATCAATGCCGCCCGGCAGATCGAGGGTGAGCCGCCGATCGTACTGAGCCGTGACCAAGCCTATATCGGCGTACTGATCGACGACCTGATCACCAAGGGCACAGAGGAGCCCTATCGCATGTTCACCAGCCGAGCGGAGTACAGGATACTCCTCCGTCAGGACAATGCGGACGAGCGCCTCACACCGCTTGGACTCTCCATCGGTCTCGCCTCGGAAACCAGAGCGGAACGACTTGAGCGCAAAAAACAGCTTTCAGCGCATGTGGAAAGCTGCCTCTCCAGCGAATCGGAGACACCTGAACGGATAAACGCCGTGATCGTTCCACGTGGAACATCCCCGGTCAACCAACGGACAAGACTTTCGGACCTGCTTGCGCGTCCACAGCTGCAGATCGACGACATTGAACAGCTCTCCCCGGGCCTTTTAGCGGTACGGGAAAGCACACCACACGACCTGGCCGAGGAAGCCATCCGCTCAACAGAGACCAGACTCAAGTACCGCGGGTATACAGAACGCGAACGATCAGCCGCCGACCGCCTCAGCCAACTCGAGCACATCCTGCTCCCCCCAGAGACAGAGTACAGCCGGCTATCCAGCCTATCCATCGAAGCGCGCCAGAAACTCGAAAAAGTTCGACCACAGACCATTGGCCAAGCAGCCCGCATAAGCGGGGTAACCCCATCCGACATACATGTCCTACTCGTCTACCTGGGCAGATGACCCATCGCGATCGTTCCACGTGGAACACGCCTACGAAGACCACATCCAGAACTGTCCAATATGCGGAGCAGATAGCCAGACCCAGGCGTTCAGGACCGTAGACACCACAGTCAGCCAACTCGAGTTCTGCATCCTTCGATGCACGAACTGTGACGCCCACTTCACCAACCCCAGACCCTCACCAAAAGCTATTGGGGAATTCTACCGATCCAACAAATACATATCGCATACCAACCAGGACAAAGGGCTCGTTGCACGCATTTACCGCAAGGTGCGTTCAATTGCAGTTGACCAGAAGCTTCGACTCATACAACAAACCCACCATTCGGGCAAGCTGCTCGACGTCGGCTGCGGCACAGGCACATTTCTACAGCATGCGGCCCTGCGCGGGTTCAAGGTCACGGGTGTAGAACCCAGCCAGGAAGCGGGAGCGGTCGCCAAGGTGACATCTCATGCACAGGTCCATACCGAGCTGTCAGAGATCCCTCTGTCCGAGCAGTTCAACGTGGTCACGATGTGGCACGTCCTCGAACACATGCACCAGCCAGCCGAGACGCTCTCCAGTATCCGTAAACACCTGCACGCCGATGGCCTGCTCGTAATTGCCGTGCCCAACCGCTCCTCCTGGGACGCCACCCATTTCGGCCCAGCATGGGCGGCTTGGGACGTTCCTCGCCACCTGACGCACTTCTCTGAAAAGGACCTGACCCACCTGCTCGAACGCACCGGATTCAAGATCTTCAAGACCCGTCCGATGTGGTTCGATGCCCCCTACGTTTCCATCCTTAGCGAACAAGGCAAAGGGGCAGGCCCCCTCGTCTCTGTTCTCAAGGGAGGCTTCATCGGTATGGTGAGCAACCTCATCGCCCTTGTGACCTCAAGGCCAACATCAAGCACGATCTACCTGGCGCGAAAAGCAGAACCGTCCTGAACCCACTTTTCCGGGCATTTCCAGCATTCTGCACCCCCTATGGACCAGGCAGCCACTTCGGTGGAGTTCGAAGAACCTGAACCGGAAAAAACACACCCACACCCCATCCAATACAATTACCTGATATTCAGCCGCTTAACCACCATGCACAGGCGACAGCGCACGGGTGTGTCTACTTTTGCCGCCACTTTCCGAAAACATGGCCACCCTAGCACCTGCAGCATCCCGGATCTCCGATCAGCTCGCCACGTGGAACATTCCGACCAACGCCCCTGGCCTTTGGCTTGGGAAACGGTCTGTCCAAGGGGGTGGCCCTTCCGTACGCTCATTCTCTCCTGTTGATGGCGCATTCATTGGGGAAGTTGGAACCGCTACGCGCGCCGAGTATGACACCTTGGTGGATGGGGCGCATCGAGCCTTCCTGGAATGGCGCAAATGGCCAGCACCGAAGCGGGGTGAGGTCGTTCGCCAGGTAGGAGAGGAACTGCGACGCCACAAGGCGGCCCTTGGCAAGCTCGTCAGCTACGAGATGGGCAAGAGCTATCAGGAAGGCCTCGGCGAGGTGCAGGAAATGATCGACATCTGCGACTTCGCCGTCGGCCTCAGCCGCCAGCTGCATGGACTCACCATGCACAGCGAGCGTCCGGACCACCGCATGTACGAGCAATGGCATCCGCTCGGAGTGGTAGGAATCATCACCGCATTCAACTTCCCCGTTGCCGTATGGAGCTGGAACACCGCCTTGGCGTGGGTCTGTGGGGATGTCTGCATCTGGAAACCCAGTGAGAAGACCCCACTGTGCAGCATCGCCTGCCAACACATCGTCAACGAGGTCTTTACCCGCAACCATGTGCCGGACGGGGTCAGCACCATCGTGAACGGTGGCCGGGAGGTAGGGGAGTGGATGGCCCATGATGAGCGCATTGCACTGGTAAGCGCGACCGGGAGCACCCGGATGGGCAAGGCCGTAGGTGCCGCTGTGGGCGCCCGACTCGGACGGGCCCTGCTGGAATTGGGTGGTAACAACGCCATCATCATCTCGGACAAGGCGGATCTGGACATGGCGCTCCGGGCCGCGCTTTTCGGCGCCGTGGGCACGGCTGGACAGCGCTGCACCACCACACGCCGGCTCATCATCCATCCGGATGTCTACGAGGCGCTCAAGCAGAAGCTCGTGAAAGCCTACGCACAACTGAGGATCGGCGACCCCCTGGACGAGACCAATCACATGGGCCCGCTCATCGACACGGCCGCGGTGGGCCAATACCAGAGCGCATTGCAGGCGGCCGTTGAGCAAGGTGGCGCACTCGTCGTTCCCGGCGGCGTTCTCAACGGGAAGGGTTATGAAAGTGGCTGTTATGTCAAGCCAGCCATCGTAGAGGCCCAGCCGGAAATGCCCATTGTTCAGCACGAGACCTTCGCACCGATCCTGTACCTGCTGCGCTACGACGGCACCCTGGAGAACGCCATCGCCATTCAGAACGGCGTGAAACAGGGCCTGAGCAGCAGCATCATGACGACCGACCTGCGCGAGGCCGAACGCTTCCTGAGCGCGTTGGGCAGCGACTGCGGCATCGCCAATGTGAACATCGGCACCAGCGGAGCGGAGATCGGTGGCGCGTTCGGCGGCGAAAAGGAGACCGGTGGAGGACGGGAAAGTGGAAGCGACGCATGGAAGGTTTACATGCGCCGCCAGACCAACACGATAAACCACGGTTCTTCCCTTCCCCTGGCACAGGGCATCCGTTTCGACGTCTGACGGATAGCTTCAGGGCGTATCTCCCAGCTGTTATCCCGGCCCGGGATATCTTGGCCGCCATGCGTCCGCTGCTCTTGGGGCCTCTCACCGCTATTGCAGCGGCCCTCTTCACCACCTGCGGTACCCGAGAGCCTCACAATGCACCACCGCACGACCGATTGCGTCCGGGGCCCTGGCGCATGGAACTGGACCTGCGCACCTCCACGGATCCCGGACCGGTCATACTGCCCTTCACGTTCGAGGTGATCACCGATAGCATCCGCGGTCAGGCCCTGCGCATACACAATGGGGCCGAGGCCATCGATGTGGATGAACTGCGCATTGATGGGGACTCCATCCGTGTGCACATGCCCTTGTTCGACTCCGAGTTCATTGGGCAGCTCCATGGGGACACCGCCTTCAGCGGCAAGTGGTTCAACTACCTCAAGGGGCCCACGTACAGCATTCCCTTTGCCGCCAAGGCCGGTCGGGCGCCCCGATTCCCTGGGCAGGCGGACGGTCATGAGCGGGTCGCCGGCACATGGGCATGCCATTTCGCACCCGGCACACCGGACGCCTACGACGCCGTTGGATTGTTCGAAGCGTCCGCAGACCGCGTTACCGGGACCTTCGGCACCGAGACCGGGGATCATCGGTTCCTTGAAGGGGGCATGCGGGCGGACTCGTTCCTGCTTTCCTCCTTCGACGGCTCGCATGCCTACCTCTTCCGAGCATTGCTGCGCAACGATTCCCTCGTCGGAGAGTTCCGCAGCGGCATCCACTCCGTTGAGCACTGGCAGGCCGTGCGCGATCCTGACTTCCAACTTCGGGATCCGGACTCGCTGACCTTCCTCAAGGAGGGTTACGACATGGTGGATATCCGCCTGCCGAACCTCAACGGCGACACCATCTCCCTGATGGATGCACGGTTCAACGGGCGCGTGCGCATGGTGCAGATCATGGGCAGCTGGTGCCCGAACTGCATGGACGAATCCCGCTTGCTCGCACAGATGCACGAACGGTATCACGCGTCCGGCCTGGACGTGGTGGCCGTTGCCTTCGAACGCGAAGCCGACCCCCTCCGTGCGGTGGAGATGCTGAAACGCTACCAGCGACGACTGCATATCCCTTATGACATCCTGTACGCAGGCTCCTCGAACAAGGAGTCTGTGGCCGAGAAGCTTCCGTTCCTCGATCACTTGATGAGCTACCCTACCTGCATCTTCATCGATCGCATGGGAAAGGTCCGGCGGATACGGACGGGCTTCTATGGCCCCAGCACAGGACTGCACTATCGCAATTACCAGCACAACCTCGAACAGTTCCTCGAGCGGATGCTGGCCGAACCCGCTCCGTAAGGTGGCGGCCGCACGGCTGCCGGCTCACTCCACCGTTCCGTCCACCAGGATCCGCGCCGGGCGGTTCGCCAGTTCCCATGCGGTATGGAAGACCAGGCGAGCGCGCTGCTCAAGCAGGTCGAACCGGATCTTCTGTACCTCATCACCTGGCTGGTGATAATCCTCGTGGACTCCGCTGAAATAGAAGATCACCGGCACGCCTTTGCGGGCGAAGTTGTAGTGGTCGCTCCGGTAGTAGTAGCGGTTCGGATCGTTGCGGTCGTTGTAGGTAAGGTCCAACTGCAGCCGGGTGTATCGCGCGTTGACATCCGCATTGATGCGGTGCAGTTCGGTGCTTAGCCGGTCGCTCCCGATGATGTACACATAAGGCGCGGCGTCCTGATGCAGGCTGTCCGTGCGTCCGATCATGTCGATGTTCAGGTCCGCCACGGTGTTCTCCAGCGGGAAAACAGGGTGTTCACTGTACCATTCGCTCCCCAGCAGACCCTTTTCCTCTCCGCTCACCGGCATGAACAGCACGCTTCGACGCGGTCCATGCCCGTCCGCTTTCGCCCGTGCGAACGCTTCCGCCAGCTCGAGCAGGGCCACGGTACCGGACCCATCATCATCAGCGCCATTGTAGACCTCCTCCCCATCCTTGCCGATGTGGTCGTAGTGCGCGGTGACCACGACCAGTTCTTCCTTCCGGTCCGAGCCCTCCACATAGCCGAGGATATTCTCGCCCTGCAGCTCCTGCCGCATCGGCTGGTGCACCAGTTCCACGGGGCAGGCAAAGCGCTTCGCCCCCTTTTCCGCGGTCCGGGCCGCCTTCTTCCAGGACATGCGACCTCGCCGCAGAATGTGCTCGGCGGTCGGGGCATCGATCACGATCACCTGCAGGGGGCGGCCAGCCTGCTCCTTGGCTTTGCCGTCCACCAACTTCATACGTGGCGTGGTGATGTAGTGCGCATACTGCCGCATCATGGCTCCGGCCTGCGGACTGGCCAGCAACAAGAGCCGGGCGCCGGCGTTCTCGGCCAGCTTGCCCTTCCGGGTGATCTCCTGGAAGAGGTCGCGCGGTGGCCGGTCTCCCTTCAGGCCCCCTGGCCGTTCATTTTGCAGCATCAGCACCACGCGGTCACGCACCTGGGCTCCCACAATGGAGGACTCATCCACAAGAACGACCGAATCGACCGTAAAGGACTGTTCGGCCCGTTCCTGGAAGTAGAAGAATTCCTGCATGAAGCCGATGGGGCGACCCCCGACCACCAGCGAGAGACCCCCTGGCGTGGATACCTCCAACGGGAAGGGCTGTTCATATCCGTTCAGCGCCAGTCCGCGCTCGGCCGCATTGGGGACCGGAGGGATGCCCAGCTCCATGAACCGTTCACGGAGGTATTGCGCAGCCATCTTCTGGCCCTTCAAACCGGTCTCCCGTCCCTCATAGCGGTCGCTGGCCAGAGTATCCAGATGGCGACGCAGGTCTGCCTGATCGATGAGGGCCGCATACCGTGCCGGCAGGTCATCCAACTGCGCCAGCAAGGGCAGGGACAACAGGAACAGGATGCTCGAGAAGGTGTAGCGCTGTGCCATGCGCTCAGCTGCGTAGTTCGATCTTCTCCACACGGCGTTGGTGCCGGCCACCTTCGAACTGAGCGTTCAGGAAAGCATCCACGATACCAAGCGCCACCGTGGTCTCCAGGAAGCGGGCTGGCAACGCCAGCACATTGGCATCATTGTGCTCGCGGGCCAGCTGGGCCACTTCGGCGCTCCAGGCGATCGCGCTGCGAACGCCCGGGTGCTTGTTCGCCGTGATGTTCACCCCGTTGGCACTTCCGCAGAGCACGATGCCCAACCGGGCCTCACCGGAGGCCACGTCACGGGCCACGGCATGCGCGTGATCAGGATAGTCAACGCTCGCTTCGCCGTTCGTACCCCGGTCCACAAGCTCCACACCCCGTTCGCGCAAGTGGGCCTTCACAGCTTCCTTCAGGGCGTAACCGGCATGGTCACTGCCAATACTGATCCTCATGGGTTGGTTACCAGGGCTTGAACACCCCCTGATCGGATCAAAGGTAGAGGCCACGCGATCCATTCACCGGATGATCGTGAACAACCGGTTCCGCATGTTGATCCCGAAGAGGACCTGTTCCGTCATCCACGATCTGTTCACATCCCTTGATCCTTCCAGTTGGATGGGCAAGTTTTCTTATGGTGATCATGTGAACCGGGATCGCACGATCAAGTTCCCTCGAGGACACCTCGGATCATCCACGATCCAAGGTGGAGGATGCCATCCACGATCGTTGATCGCCTGGTTCCATCCGTTGGTCCAAGGGGAGATACCACATCCGGAACGGTCTCCCGATCGTTGATCCACCGTGGACTACTTTTGAAAAGCCATTCCTGCAAGTGGAAGCGATGGAGATCGTCCACCGATCCAACAGCCCATACTACATCAACACAATTCATTTGAAGAACATCAGAATACAGTGTCTGTTGATGATATGGTTCGGATCGGTCATGGCCAGCTTTGGTCAACCTGATCCGGATGGCATGGTGCAGTACCGCTATCCGAACGGTGCGGTGAGCAGTGAAGGTCGGTTGGTGAACGGTAAGCCGGAGGGCTACTGGAAGAGCTACTATGAGGATGGTGTGCTGAAGGCGGAAGGCAACCGCGTCGGTTCCTTGTTGGACAGCACCTGGCGCTTTTATGGACCCGATGGAGCCATGACCGTGACCATCGATTACCGGGCCGATCGGAAGAACGGACAGCTCCGTAAGTACGGCCCAGGCGGTATCCTCTTGAGCGCGGAGACTTTCGTGGAGGACCAGAAGAACGGCCCCACCATTGCGTACTATCCGAGTGGTGCTGTGCATTGGGTCGTTCCGTTCAAGGATGGCCGGGAGGAAGGAAAGGCTGTTGAATACGCCGAGGATGGTCGCATCATCACCATCGCAGAGCACAGGGCAGGGCTCCTGCGTTCCAAGGAGACCATCAACCGGCTGGATGAGCGGGGTTGGCGCCAGGGGATCTGGCGTGAATACTGGCCGGATGCCAGGCTTTCACCGGGGCAGCTGCCCAAGCCGAAGTTGGAAGGTCGTTATGTGGATGACAAGCGCCAGGGGATCTTCAAGGAGTTCGACCCGACCGGAGCCCTCCGCACCATGGAGAAGTTCGATCAGGACCAGGTGCAGAAGGACGCCGAGGAGATCAAGCTGCTCGCCATCCGCAACACCTACCATTCCAATGGCAAAGTGGCATCGGTCGGGAGCTATTCGAAGGATGGAAAGCGTGAAGGGCTCTTCAGGTCCTTTGATGACAGCGGAGCACCCACAACAGCCGCCATCTATCAGGGAGACAGGCGAATGAGCGAGGGTCAGGTCAGCACATCGGGTGCCCTCACCGGTCGATGGACCGAGTTCTATGCCACGGGTGAGAAGCGGGCCGAGGGTGAATACAAGGATGGGCGGAAGGAGGGGCCCTGGGTCTTTTATCACCGTGGCGGCGAGGTGGAACAGCGGGGCAATTACGTCAATGGTCTGCCACAAGGGGAATGGGTGTGGTTCTTCCCAGGAGGTGCCCGTCATCGCGAGGAGAACTACCGCAAAGGCCGCGAGGACGGACCTTCAGTGGAGTATGATACTTCCGGTGCGGTGATCACCCAGGGTGAGTACATCGACGGCCTCAAGGATGGTCGCTGGATCTATCAGCTGGGCGATCACCGGGAGGAGGGTTCCTACAAGGATGGCCTTCGGGACGGCGAATGGGTGTTCACCTACCCGGATGGACGCCGTGCCTTCGTCGGGTCTTTCGTGAACGGCGAGCCCAAGGGACGCCATCGCTGGTGGTGGCCCAACGGTCGGCTCGAGCATGAAGGCCGCTATTCCGGAGGTCTTGAGCAAGGCGACCATATCTTCTACGATGAGCTTGGCAACATCCGCATGGTCATCAACTATCGCAACGGTGCGGAGATCAAGCTCCTGGAGGAGAAGCTGCCACCACCCTATGAACCGGGAGGCGAAGGCGGTGACCTGCCCTGAGGCCAGGTCGTAAGTTCGTACCGTTCGAGCTATTCAGATGACCGGATCGCAGCAGGAGGACCGAGAGCAGGCTGTTGATGTGAACGATCTGCGCCAACTGCTGCAGCGGGTCAGGGATGGATCGCTTATTGTGCGGAAGGACAGGGTCTATTATGCCAATGCGGCTGCGGAGGCCATAGCACCCGGCGGGAGCTGGAGCGATGCGAGCTTCATGGGAGCAGTGCATCCGGATGACCGCGGAGAAGTCGAGCGCGCACTTCAACAAGCCGAGCAGGGGACATCCACCGGGATGTTGGATGTGCGCATGGCCACCGGTCCCGATAGCTGGCGGGACATGTTGATGAGCGTGTCCCCGATGCGGCACCAGGGGCTTCCTTCGGCACAAGTGACCCTCCAGGATGTAGGGCTCCACAGGTCACTGGTGCATGAGCGCAGCAGGGCCCGGATAGCGGAGGAGGTGAACGAGGTACTGCGGCTGGAGATCAACGAGCACAAGCGCACGCAGGATGCGCTTCGCGCAAGCCGGCGCTTTGCCCGGAGCCTTGTGGACAGTTCGCTTGATGTGATCATCGCGGTCGACCAGCAGGGGCGCATCACGGAGTTCAATCCGGCCGCCTGTTTGAAGTTCGGCTATGAATCGCACGAGGTCCTGGGTCAGCAGACCACGTTGCTCTACGCGTCCGCCGAAGAGTACAAGCGGATCCAACAGGAGCTCGACCAGCACGGAGCGTTCGCCGGCGAGGTGGAGAACATGGACCGCGATGGCAGGACCTTCATCTCGTTCATGACCGCCTCTCGGATGTACGATGAGGATGGCCGGTTGATCGGCAGCATGGGCGTCAGCCGGGACGTCACCCAGGCAAAGCGCGACCAGGATGCCTTGAAGGCCAGTGAGGAGCGGTACCGCGACCTGTTCGAGAACGCGACGGACCTGATCCAGAGCGTCGACCCGGCTGGGGCCATCCTGTTCGTGAACACGGCCTGGAGGAATACCCTCGGCTACACAACGGCGGACCTCAAGGGTCTGAAGATCCTGGACGTCATCCACCCCGACGACCGGGGACGCATCCAGGCTATCCGGAACCGTTTACTGGCCGGAGAACAGATCGGCGCTTACACAGCCCGTATGCTGGCCAAGGATGGGCGCACGGTCCTGGTCCGGGGAAGCAGTTCGGTCCGGATCGAGAACGGCCGACCGACGGCAACGCGTACGATCTTCCGGGACATCACCGAGGAGGAGGCCGCGCGCGAGGCTGTTGCGGAACACATGGCGCGGCAGCGTGCGTTGTTCGAGAGCGCCGAGCACATGTTCTGGACGGTCGACCGCCGTATCGCATTGACCAGCTTCAACCGGGGATATGCGGACATGGTGGAGCGCCTGTACGGGGTACGGCCGGAGCTCAACACCGATCCAGCAGAGCCCAGGAAGCTGTTCGCGAGCACGGAGTACCACACCTTCTGGGAGGCGAAGTATGCCGAAGCCTTCAGCGGGAAGGCGCTCCGTTTCGAGACCGATGTGAAGGACAAGGAAGGCAGGCGGGTTTGCAACGAGATCTTCTTGAGCCCCGTGTTCGAACCTGACGGTTCTGTCGAGGAGGTCTTCGGAATAGGGCACGAGATCACCGAGCAGAAGCAGGCCGAGGACCTGGTGCGCGAGCAGGCGGCGCGCCTCAAGGCCATCTTCGAGAACAGCGCCAACATGATGATCTGGACGCTCGACCACAACTTCCGGATCACATCCATGAACGAGCACTTCTTCCTGAGCAACCGGCGGGCCATGGGTGTTGCGTTCTCCATCGGAGACGATTTCATCAGGACACTGACGGATCGCGTGGCCGATCGACGCTATCAGCCGATCGTGGAGAAGTTCACAGCTGCGCTGAAGGGCCATCCACAGCAGTTCGAGGTGGAGCTGAAGAACCACGCCGGCCGCTCCTTGTGGGTGGAGAACTTCCTGAACCCGATCCTGGTGGATGGACGCGTGGTGGAGATCAGTTGCCAGGCTTACGGCATCACGGACCGGAAGGACAGCCAGCGAAAGCTGCTCGACAGCCTGCACGAAAAGGAGGTGCTGCTCAAGGAGGTGCACCACCGGGTGAAGAACAACCTGCAGATCATTTCCAGCATCTTCAACCTGCAGAAGCAGTACGTGGACGACCACCCGCGGGCCCTGGAGCTCCTGAGGGACAGCCAGGACAGGATCCGCAGCATGTCCTTCATCCACGAAAGCCTGTACCAGACCAAGAACTTCAGCCACGTGGACCTGGCCACGTACATCGATGGCCTCAGCCGCAACCTGATGATGAGCTATAGTTTGAGCGGCAAGGTCGACCTGGTCAAGGACCTCGAGCCGGTCGAGCTTGTACTGGACCAGGCCATCCCCTGCGGCCTCATCCTGAACGAGCTCATCAGTAACGCACTGAAACATGCGTTCCCGGAAGGTGCTGCGGGTACCATTCACCTCAGCCTGCACGCCCGGGACCAGCACGTGGAGATCCTGGTGGAGGATGACGGCCCGGGACTACCGGAGGGTTTCGACGCTGAGCGGGACGCGAATCTGGGGCTCCAGTTGGTCGATACGCTCATCGGGCAACTTGACGGCCGTATCGAGCGTAGAACCGCCTCCATCGGTCACGGAAAGGGGGTGGGCTATTTCCTTACCTTTGAACGGACCGGCATCATCAAGCAAGCATAACCGAGGTCATGGCGCAGACGAACGTCCTGGTAGTGGAGGATGAGAGCATTGTGAGCAAGGACATCCAGCACAGCCTGAAGAAGCTGGGCTACAATGTTGTGGGCGCAGCGAGCAATGGTGAGCAGGCGGTCAAGCTCGCCGTGGAGACCATGCCGGACATCATCCTCATGGACATCATGTTGAAGGGGGAGATGAACGGCATCGAGGCGGCCACACAGATCCGTGCGGAGACCAACATCCCCGTGATCTTCCTCACCGCTTACGCGGATGAGAGCACGCTGAACAAGGCCAAGGTCACCCAGCCCTACGGCTACATCATCAAGCCGTTCAAGGAGATCGACATCCACACGTCGATCGAGATGGCTCTGTACAAGCACAAGAAAGAGGCCGAAGTGCTCAAGGAGCGCGACCTGCTTTTTAACCTCGTCGAAGGGCAGAACGCCGGCAAGGACCTGCTTTTCGTCAAGAGCAACAGCCGGTTGGTGAAGCTCCGTACCAGCGATATCTACTTCATCGAGGCCCTCAAGGACTATGTGGTGATCAACACGCTGAACACGCGGTACACGATCCACAGCACGATGAAGGACATCGAGGCCAAGCTGCCCGAAAGCGAGTTCCTGCGCGTGCACCGCTCCTTCATTGTCCGCATCGACAAGATCGTGGCCATCGAGCAGCCCAACCTGATCCTCGAGAACGACAAGAAGATCATCCCGATCGGCGGCAGCTACAAGGACGAGCTTGCCAAGCGGCTCAACCTGGTGTAGCAGTTCCTTCGGGAGGCAGGCCCTCACTACGTTTCGAGCGCTGCCGCACCCTGTTCGATCCGTAAGGGGAGAGGAAGAGCATCAGCATCCACGTCCGGTGCGGATCATCACCCACCGGAGCCTGTACAAGGTCCACCACCTCCTCAAAGGCCAACGACCGCACAAGCTGCCCATCCTCAAAGCAGCGCGATAACGCCAAGGATCGGCCGGTCGGTGAACGGGTGGCCAGTGCGTACAGCAGATCATTCCACAAGCCCTTGGACAACCAGTACTTGTACGTTCGGTGGGCGGTCTTGCCATGAACGAACCCCGAAGGCAGGTCCATCCACCGCCCACGGGTCAGGCATACCCAAATGATGGCCTCCGCTGCGCGGTAGCGCGAGACGCTCGGCCGCCCGCCACGTTTGCCAACAACCCGCCGCATTTGCCCCCATACCGGCTCCAACACCTCCCGGTGTGCGAAGAGGTAGCGGTACACGATCGTCCCGCCAGGCTCGGCATGGTTCTTCGCAAGAATTGAGATATGCACGGACAAAACTCCGTTTTTTCTACCCCAATATCCAACTCCCCCCTCACTTTTCTGATCCTCACCCTAAGTCTATCTCCACCCCGCAGAACTGCCCCCAACGGACTCCATGAGGAGCCTGGCCGAATGCACATGACGGCCCCTCAGTTTGGAACCATTCCACCCAGGCAGGATCAACGCCGCTTCCCTCGCCCCAAGCCCCGCCGCTTCCGCTCGTTCGCTTGAGCCCACTTCTTTTTGTCACCTTTCGTGGAACCTCCACGGCTGCTGCCGCTGCCGGTAGGGCGTGTCTCATCCCACTTGCCACGGGTGTCCGGATCGGCCACCGCCCGTGGATCATCTTGGCTCGAACGAACCTCCGCAAGCCCCAGGTCCACTGTTCGCTTGTCCATGTCCACACCCCGGATCGATACGAGCAACTCATCGCCCAGTCTGAACTTGCGACCGGTCCGCTGCCCCACGACCGTATACCGCTGCTGATCGAACCGGTAGGCATCCCCCGGCAGATCGCGCAAGGGGATCATGCCCTCGCACTTGTTGGCCCGTAGCTCCACGTAGATCCCCCAGTTCGTCAGGCCGCTGATCACCCCATCGAAGGTCTGGCCGATGCGGGAAAGCAGGTACTCTGCTTGCTTGTACCGCACGCTTGCCCGTTCGGCATCCGAAGCGCGCTTCTCCTGCTGTGAGCTGTGCACGCAACTGGTCTCCAGCGTCTCCTTGTTCAGTGGCCGACCGTGGTTCAGGTAATGATCCAACGCCCTGTGCACCAACAGGTCCGGGTAGCGGCGGATCGGCGAGGTGAAATGCGTATAGTGCTCAAATCCGAGCCCGTAGTGCCCGATGTTGTCCGTGCTGTAGATGGCCTTGGCCATCGTACGGATGGTGATCTGCTTGATGATGTTCTCCTCCTCCCTGCCCTTGATCTCGCGCAACAGGCGATTGATCGCATGCGGCAGGTCCTCATCACTCGTGGTGCGCAGTTCATGGCCAAAGCTCTTGGCCAAGGCACGCAGTTGTTCCACTTTCTCCGGGTCCGGCAGGTCATGCACGCGGTACACGAACGGATGCACACCCCCCTTTTTCAAGGACCCCACCCATGCCGCTACGCGTTTGTTCGCCAGCAGCATGAACTCCTCGATGAGCCAGTTCGCCGAGCCCATCACCTTTTCGTATACCTCTACAGGTCGGCCCTTCTCGTCCAGTTTGAACTTGACCTCGTTGCCGCCGATCTCCAGCGCACCGTTCTCCATCCGTTCCTTCCGAAGCACCTGCGCCAGCTTGTGCAAGGTGAGCACCTCGTGCCTGAACGGGGCGTCCTCCGGGGCCGCCCCATCGATGATGGCTTGTGCGCCCTGATACGCGAAGCGGTGTTGCGACCGCATCACCGTGCGGCCGAACCATTCGTGCTTGATCCGCGCCCTGTCATCCAGTTCGAAGATCGCGCTGAAGCTCAGCTTGTCGGAATCAGCATGCAGAGAGCAGAGGTCGTTGCTCAGCTTCTCTGGAAGCATCGGCACTACACGGTCGACCAGATAAACACTGGTGGCGCGTGCGGCCGCCTCCATGTCCAGCACAGTGCCCGGTCGAACATAGTGGCTTACATCAGCGATGTGGATGCCAACCTCCCAATGCCCGTTCTCCAGCTTCCGCAGGCTGAGCGCGTCGTCCAGGTCTTTCGCATCATCGGGGTCGATCGTGATGGTCGGGATGTTCCGCACATCGCGTCGGCGTGCGACCTCCTCCGGCGTACAGCCGTTGCGGATCTCCTCGCTGGCGCGCACCACGCTTTCCGGGAATTCCAGCGGCAGGCCGAATTCCGCCAGGATGGCGTGCATTTCCACATTGTGCTCACCGGCGCGGCCCAGTATCCGTTTCACATGGGCCCGGGGCATATCCCGGGCATCCTTCCATTCACCAAGTCCGATGATCACCTTGTCGCCTTCTGTGGCCCCTTGCGCGTCGGCCGGGGGTATGAAGAAGGGGCGTTGGACCTTTTGGTCATCGCTCACCACGATCAGTCGGCCCTGGTGTTTGTGCACCACGCCCACGAACTCTTCCCGCCGGCGGGAGATGACGCGTAACACCTTGCCTTCCAGGCGCATGCCGCGCGTACCGCCGATGCGCACCTCCACCGTGTCGCCATGGAGGGCCATGCCCACATCACGGGCATGCACATACACATCCTCCCGCCCACCTTCGATGCGGACATACCCTGCGCCGCTGGCGATGATGTCGATGGTGCCCTCGGCCTCGTTGCGTTGCCGTGCGCTGTGGTAGCGACCCTTTTTCCCGCTTTTCACCGATCCTTTGTCCTGTAAGGCTTCCAGTGCATCATACACCAGGTATCGCCGACCTTTCTCCTTGTAACCCAGCTGCAAAGCAAGTTGCTGGCTGGTGATGCCAGCATGGCCGGCCTTCCGTATGGCCGCCAGAACGGCCTGCTCGACCGACCCCGGGGAGGGATGCTTGTCCTGGTCCGTTGCCACCATCTCACTTCCGCGTTCGTCGGCCGCTCTGGGAGGCGAAGGTGGGAACAAACCGTGCTGCCAAGCACCCCGTCCACCAACAGGTGTTGAAAACACCGAAGATCACTACATTCGCAGCCCTTTTCCGGTTTTCGTGCCCAACGCTGCCATGAACGTCCCGACCGACCCGATCAAGATCTTCGGTGGCACCGCCTCGAAGCATTTGGCGGAGCAGATCGCCAGCTTCAGCGGAGAGCGGTTGGGCGAAGTGGTGCTTAACCGCTTCAGCGACGGGGAGTTCCAGCCGAGCTTCGAGGAGACCGTACGCGGCGATGTGGTCTACATCGTTCAAAGCACCTTCCCCCCGGCGGATAACCTGTTCGAGCTCCTGATGATGGTCGATGCGGCCAAGCGCGCAAGCGCAAAGCGCATTGTGGCCGTCATTCCGTATTTCGGCTTTGCCCGGCAGGACCGCAAGGACAAGCCTCGTGTGAGCATTGGCGCCAAGCTGGTGGCCAACATGCTCACGGCGGCCGGTGTGGACCGGATCATGACCATGGACCTCCACGCGGACCAGATCCAGGGCTTTTTCGAAGTTCCGGTGGACCACCTGTTCGCCAGCAGCATCTTCATTCCCTACATCCAGAAGCTCAACCTGCCGAACCTGTTGATGGTGGCACCCGACACCGGGGGCACCAAGCGGGCCAATGCCTACTCCAAGCACCTTGGCGTGGACATGGCCATCTGCTACAAGCAGCGCAAGGTGGCCAACCAGATCGAGAAGATGACGGTGATCGGCGACGTGAAGGGCCGCGACGTGATGTTGGTGGACGACATGTGCGACACGGCCGGGACCCTGACCAAGGCGGCCGACATGATGATGGCCGAGGGCGCCAGCAGCGTCCGCGCCATCTGCACGCACGCCGTGCTGAGCGGCGAGGCATGCAAGCGCATCGAGCGGAGCGCGCTCACCTCCCTCATCGTTACGGACACCATTCCCATCAGCGCGGAGAAACAGGCCGAGACATCCAAGATCGAGCAGCTGAGCGTGGCGCCGCTCTTCGGCAGTGTCATTCAGCGCATGCGCGCCCACGAAAGCATCAGCAGCCATTTCATCATTGCCTGAACCATATCGCCTGACAACGACCAGGCGTCACCCAGACGAAAAGACCGTCAAAACACCAATCAACAGCGCTTCAACGGCGCAAACAGCATGAAGAAGGTAGAACTGTCCGCCACCAAGCGCACCGCCCAAGGCACCAAGGACGCCGCCCTGTTGCGGCGCAGCAAGCGCGTACCGTGCGTGCTCTACGGAGGCTCCAGTGTTGAGCACATCAGCGTGGAAGAAGCCGCGCTGCGCAAGCTCGTCTTCACCCCGGAGAGCTATCGGATCGAGCTCGACATCGATGGACAGAAGCGCATGGCGCTGATCCATGACAAGCAATTCCATCCCGTGAGCGACCGCGTTCTCCACGTGGACTTCGTGGAGATGAGCGACGACAAGCAGGCCCGCGTGAGCCTGGCGATCAAGCTCACCGGACAGGCCGCCGGCGTGAAGAAGGGCGGTCTGCTCAGCCAGCCGATGCGCAAGGTGCGGGTCAAGGGTCTCCCCAACGCGCTTCCCGAGCACCTGGAGGTGGACATCACCAACCTGGACCTGAACAACGCCATCCACGTGAGCGACCTCAAGTTCCCCGGCATCACCATCGCGGAGAAGCCGAACGACGTGGTGGCCAGCGTGCGCATGGCCAAGAAGGAGGAGGCTGCGCCTGCCGCCACCACGGCCGCCACTCCGGCTGCCGCCCCTGCTGCGGATGCCAAGAAGGCCGAGGCTGCAAAGCCTGCTGCGAAGAAGTAAGCCGGCCGCACCCATCACCCGCACCTTTCGCAACAAGCCCCGGCAACCCCGGGGCTTGTTTCTTTTGCAAGTCAGTCGTGCAGATTAGTGACCCCGCCCACACAATCGACCCAGTAAGAGTCCAAGGATACGACTCAAATTGGTCTTCCCAGTGGCGGTTAGAGACCATCAACGACCTTAGTCTTGAGGAAACACAAGTTACAGATGAGATATAAGCAGGTGGTGAAGTTCTTCGAGGTAATTGTCCTTACCACCGCGGCTGCTTGTCGGAAAGAACAGAATGCGCGCAGCGATTTGCGCGCTCAGGATAACTATGGAATACGAAGTTCACTCTGCTACCATAATATTCCACAGGTTTGTGGTGGCATTTTGCGATTTGATTCTTGGTCACAGTATCAACAGATTTACGACTGTCTGGAATCGGAACAAGAGGCGTACATTGATAGTTTCATTTCAGCTCATTCAAATTTGTCCGAAGAAGAATATAATGACCTCGCTGATAGTATTGGTTTCAACGATGCACAGACCCTTATAGACTTTGAAAACTTTCAGGGCTTCGACTCATATCGCAGGGTCCAAGCGGATTATGAAGACCAATGGCTCGCCGCTGGAGCCGACCCGTCCACCAATCCAGACCAGGACAATAGTTTTGATGACGAGATTGAGGAAACACTACGCAGTGAAGATGGCGCGATATGGATTGATAGTACCATATATTTAACGGATGTCAATGGAGATTCATGGGTAATCCCTGGCGGTAGCTGCGAAGCGCTGGATAGTATACTATCCGGTCTTGGTAACCCCCTCTACAAGGTGCTTTACAATGATGGTTCTACGCAGTGCAAGAATCATCAAGTGGACTACCTGCACTTATATTATAATGACAGTAACCGGATGATGGCGTATAAACTGCGTTGGAATTATTGGGGAGGCTCTACAAGGACGGTGGCAAAAATGAAAATGTACAGGCGTAAGGTGGTGTGGCGGAGAAACCGAACACGTATTGGTGTGAAAGTAAATGGCGATTATGGCATTTACAGCAGCGATAAATGCGACTTTATGGGTACTTATGCGAAAGTTAAAGAACCAAAAAGGAGAAGATCTCGGAGAGTAAGTCAGAACTGGTCGGACGGGGAGAAGACTTTCGAATCTGGCAAGGCGCAGGCACTTTATCTTTTCCCGAATTCATCGGGCCCCTCTGATTTGATTCACAAGTTCGAGTATTAGCGGAACGCTGAAATCATGGTTGATGATTAGATTCAATTGGAATCTCGTCGCATCCTTAATAACAGCTCTGGGTTCAAGTGTTTCGACACTGCCGTTGGAGGCTCAGGACAGTTCGCCGCGCCATCTCTTCGCGGTTGGTATGCTAGGTGGCATCCAGCCCCCAATAAGGCAATTCGTCTTGAAAGGCCATGATATCACAATAACCTCTGGGGTTATGTCGATGCTTTCTCTCGAGGGAGCATATCGATACCGTTGTGGGATGCGGCGAGAGCATGTAATTGGCTTTAATATTGCGGGCGGATTCATTCGGGCGCATTTGAACGTCGATTTTTCCGCCCGCACAGTACTTCGAGAAAATGGCGAACCCCTTATGGTGCCGCAATTCAGAGACCGCCTGATATGGAGCTCCATAGGTCCGGTTGGACGTTGGACATTAAGTTATGGCCGAAGATTGCCATGTTCCGATAATGGGTTCTGGGATTTGAGCGTTTCAGGAGGGGTTACTGAAATGACAACGACTTTTGCGATTGGACCGATTTTTAGGGATACAACGCTATATGGGCAGGCGGTTCTGGATTTTAACAATGGTAGTACCACTATGGCCGCTCAGGTCGGGGTTAGTGTCGATCGGTTCTTGCCATTCTTGAAGAATGGTGGTGGTCTTTTGGTTGGTGCGACCGTGAACTTGGCGGCACAGACGATAGCCGGGGATTATCTACTTTTCAAAGGAACACAGCAGGAGGGCTATGGACTGCTAAGGGGGTCATTGAGTTATGCATCTTTGCGGATTGCGTATTGTTGGACAATGGTCCATAAGCGAGAGCCCGATTGCCGGGAATAATTAGAATAGTGTAGTCGTTGTCTATACTTGAGCTTGGATATTGGGTTAGTGTGTTTCTTTCGCACATTGCATGAATTACCTCATCGTTGGCCTCGGCAATCCCGGACCCGATTACGCGAACACGCGGCACAACATCGGCTTCTTGGTGCTGGACCGGCTTGCGGCAGCGCACGGCGTGGCATTTGCGCCGGACCGGTACGCGGACCTGGCCACCTTCCGGCACAAGGGCCGCTCGTTCATCTGCATCAAACCGCAGACCTTCATGAACCTCAGTGGCAAGGCCGTGCGGTATTGGATGGAGCAGGAAGGCATCGTTTCCGAGCGGGTGCTCGTGATCACGGACGACCTGGCCTTGCCGTTCGGGAAGGTGCGGTTACGTGCGAGCGGCGGGGCCGGTGGACACAACGGGCTTACGAGCATCATTCAGACCATCGGTACGGAGACCTTTCCCCGGTTGCGCTTCGGCATCGGCAGCGACTTTGCGCGCGGCCGCCAGGCGGACTATGTGCTGAGCCCGTGGAACAAGGAGGAAGCCGCCGCACTCGAAGCCCGGACCCAACAGTGTGCCGATGCGGTGCTTGATTTCGGCCTCATGGGCATTGGCCATGCCATGAACCAGTTCAACACCAAGTGAATCGGCCCGCGCCGAACCGTAAGGGTGCCCTGCCCGTTAGCTTTGCAGCACAATCCACGCCCACCATGCTTTCCAAGAAGATCGAGGACGCCCTCAACACGCAGATCGGCATCGAGGCCAGCAGCAGCCAGAGCTACCTGGCCATGGCCAGCTGGGCTGAGACCACGGGCCTGAGCGGCACGGCCGCATTTCTGTACAAGCACAGCGACGAGGAGCGCATCCACATGCTCAAGCTCATCAAGTATGTGAACGACCGCGGCGGAAAAGCCGTGATCCCCGCGCTGAAGCAGCCGCAGAAGGCCTACAAGTCCATCACCGATGTGTTCCAGGTCCTTCTGGAGCACGAGACCCACGTCACCGCCTCCATCAACCTCGTGGTGGACCTGTGCCTCAAGGAAAAGGACTACACCACCCACAACTTCATGCAGTGGTACGTCAGCGAGCAGATCGAGGAGGAGACCCTGGCCCGTACGCTGATAGACAAGTTGGCGCTGATCGGCACGGACAAGGGAGGCCTCTACTTGTTCGATCGCGACCTTGAGGGGATGGCCGGCAGGGTGAACGGTGGCGGTGAGGCGGCCTGAGCCGGGTCACCAGCGCCACTCGCCCTGCAGCCGGAGCTTTTCCTCCAGGCCATCCGCCTTTAGTCGCTCGCGCAGCTCGTTGTCGGTGAACCCCGCCGGCAGTGATGGCGCATTGGCAAGGCACCAGACCAATTGCCCCACCCGTCGGACATTGTCCACCATGGCGGAAGGCTCCACCAAACCCACGTCATCACAGCTGCTGTGGTAGCAGTGGTAGACGTGCTCGCCGAGATCACAGATGGGGGCGATGACCGGGATCCCCTGCATCATGAACGGCTGATGGTCGCTGTGAAGGCCGCTGGCCGTGGAGAACGCTGCCGCAAAGGTGGTATCGAGCGTGCGCATCGCCTCCTGGGCCTCCTTGACAGTGGTGCATAGCGCCGCCGGGCCGAACACGTTGGATCCGCGCGGATGGCCGCTCATGTCCAGGTTCACCATGCACTTGATCCGGTCGAGCGTTCCGTTCGCCTTGCGCTCGGCCACCAGCGCGGAACTGCCCAGCAGGCCCTGTTCCTCGCCCATGAACAGCACGAACTCGATGGTACGGGCCGGCCGTGCATCGAGCGCGGAAAGGCAGCGCGCCATGTCCAGGATGGAATAGGCCCCCAGTCCGTTGTCAGTGGCTCCGGTCGCAAGGTCCCAGCAATCCAGGTGGCCGCCGACCAGCACCACCTCTTCCGGATGCTCCGTTCCCGGGATGCGCGCGAACACGTTCCGCGCCTCTACTGTAGAGCTGGTATTGCGCATGCGGATCGTGACGCTCACCTTGCTGCCGGAGGCCAGGGTGGTCCGTAGCATCGCACCATCCTCGTGGCTGATGCAGACGGCCGGTATCGGTACGGCCGTGCTGCTGACCGATGCGGTCCCGGTCAGGAGAACGTGTCCGGGCACATTGTTCACGAACAGAACGCCGGCAGCACCGTGCTGGATGGCCAGGGCCGTCTTTTCGCTGCGGTGAAGGTTGGGCGTTCCACTGGCGGCATCCACGAGCTGCAGGTTCACCAAACCGATGCGCCCCTTGATCCCGTCGCCGACCTTGAGAAGGTCCGCAGCCAGTCCGTTCCCCAGGTCGATCACGTCGGCCTGCACGAATGCGGAATCCGGGGTCATGGCCAGGGCCACTGCGTCCAGTCGTGACCGTTCGCCCTGGCCGACCTGGAGCTCCACCTCAAGACTGCCGCGGCGCCAAGCGGGGGCACGGAAGGGCAACATGCCGACCGTGGGCACCCCCGCGACCCGGAAAAGGCTGTCAGCGTGCGCTTCGGCCCGCCGGCCGTTGTCCGAGCCGGTCAATCGGTGCCCGATGGTGCGTGTGCTGTGCTCCAGCCAGGCGAAGCCCCCGGAGCCCTGCCTGGCCAGTTCGTCGATGGCGCGGAGGCGGACCGTATCCATGCGCTGCGAACGAACAGGGGCATGTGAACAGAAGAGGAGGGCCAGGATCGAGGCGGGCCGGCACAGGCCTCTACTTTGCCGGAGCAGAGCAAGCATGGAAGTTGGAACCTTGAGGGACGAATCTAAGCGCAGACATGGCGTTGCGGCCTTGGGCATGCGCCTCTTCGCGCTCGTGCTTCTGCCGCTCGTGCTCGCCTCCGCCAGCGACCCCCGCGAGGCGGACAAGGACACCACGGCGATCGTTCAGGCCAGCTACATCTACAACATCGCCAAGCTGGTCGAGTGGAAGGACCCGGCACAGAAATCAGGTCCCTTCATCATCAGCGTGCTGGGCAGCAGCAACCTCTATCAGGAACTGGTGAAGAAGTACGCCAGCAAGTCCATCGGCATGCAGGCCATCGAGGTCCGCAAGCTGGCCCGCACCACGGAGGTGGAGCGTTGCCACATTCTTTTCGTCGGTCAGTCCGAACTGGCCATGTTGCCGGCACTTTATAAGAAGCTTGAGAAGCAGAGCACATTGCTCGTCACGGAGTATCCGGATGCCATGGAGGATGGCGCTGTGGTCAACTTCGTCCGCGTGGCGAACACCCTGAAGTACGAGATCAGTGTGGTGAACGCCCGGAAGCATAAGCTCGAGGTGGGAAGCACGCTCGTCCAATTGGCCTACAAAGCACAGGAATGAGCACCCGGCACCATATCCTGTCCCTGTGCCTCGCGCTTGTCGCCTGCGTGCCGGCGTTGCATGCGCAGCAGGATCCCCTGGCGGAGGCCAACCGCAAATACCAAAGTGGCGACCTCGCCGGGGCCCGTGCCATTCTGGACGAGGTCGTCCGGCAACCCGAGCATCAGCGCAGCAGTGAGGCCTGGGTGCTGCGCGGATTCATTCTCAAGGACATCTACAAGGGCCTTCCTTCCGGGGAGGAGGCGGATGCCGTTCGCGACGAGGCCCTGGCCAGCCTGTTCACCAGCACGGTGCTGGACACCGCCCGGCAATACCTGCAAAGCAGCCAGCAGGCCTATGACTTCCTCTGCAAGACGCAGTACAATGATGCGGCGCGGGCATTGAACGAGATGCAGGACGAGCGCGCCATCCGGCTCTATGCGCGCTACAAGGAGAACCTGCTGCGGATCGATCCAGGCCACGCCTTCCTCGAGCGTGACATCGAGTTCAACAACGCACTGGCCACGGTGTATACCAAGCGCTACAACCAGGAGCGGGAGCAGACGGCCTATTTCGACAAGGCGGTGGATGTCTATAAGAAGGTGCTCGCGCTGGACAGCAACAACTACGGGGCCAACTATAACCTGGCCACCCTGTACTACAACCGGGGCGTATACAACATCCAGCGGATCAGCGTGGGAACCACCATCCCCGACCTCAACGACATCCAGCGCGTGGCCAAGGAGTTCTTCACGCTCGCCCTGCCTTACATGAAGAAGGCCCACGAGATGAACCCGAAACGCCGGGAGACCCTGCTCGGGCTCGAGGGCATCCACTACAGCCTCCAGGAGACCGATAAGAGCGAGCACTACCGGTTCCTCTACGACCAGCTGGATAACGAGGTGCCGCCCAAGGACAAGTGATCCAGGGCATGCGGTTCAGGTTGACCATTGGCAGAAGGATCGGGATGGGCTTCGGCCTGTTCATCTTCTTCGCTCTGTTGGTGGTGCTCCTGACCAACTCCACGCTGGAGCGGAGCCGTACCATCAACGACCAGATCAACCAGGTGTACGGCCCCAGCGTGGATGCGCTGGTGCGGTTGCGCAACCTGGTGCTGAACGCCCAGATGCTCATCAAGCACTGGGCCCTCACCGAGAGCCGTACCGATGCGCCCGAGAAGACCGCCCTTATCCAGCTGACCAACGATGAGCTTCCGCGCATCATCGATCGGATCGACACGCTGAGCGCGCAGTGGGACAAGGAGGAGGTGGCGCTGCTGAACAAGTGCTTCTCCGAAATGGACAAGCTCTTCATCATGCACGGGCACATCAAGGAGATCCTGCCCTCGCTGGAGAGCTACAAGGACCCCCTTGTCTGGATCGAACGGGGGGAACTGGCGGAGGAGGGGGGACCCATGGACCAGCAAGCACAGCAGGTGCTGGCGGACCTGGACCGGCTGTTGCGCATGCAGGAGAACAAGCGCCAGGCCTTGAGCGGTGGCATGATCCGCAGCTTCGACTCGTTGAAGTTCTTCGTGCTCTACCTGGGCACCGGCCTGGTGGTGATCGGCATTGTGGTCGCCTTCCTGATCGTGCGGGGCATTGTGCGGCCCGTCCAGCGGCTGCGGAGCATCCTGCTCGCCTTGGGTCGGGGCGTGTTCCCCCGGACGCGCATACCGGCCCGCAACGACGAGATCGGCGACATGTCCCAGGCCCTCTCCGGACTGCTGGAGGGGCTGAAGCGCACCACGGAGTTCAGCCGGCAAGTGGCCGCAGGCGACTACCACAGCGACTACCAGCCATTGAGCGAGGAGGACATGCTGGGCCAGGCTTTGTTGCGGATGCGCTCGGACCTGGAGGAGCGCGAGCGTGTGCTGGAGACCAAAGTGAAGGAACGTACCGAGGAGGTGGTGCGCCAGAAGGAGGAGGTGGAGCGCCAGAGCCGCAAGGTGGTCGAGCTCTACAAGAACGTGACGGACAGCATCCGTTACGCGAAGCGGCTTCAGGAGTCGATACTCCCGCCCGACAAGCGCATTCGGGAGCTTCTGCCGGAGAGCTTTGTTCTTTACCGTCCCAAGGACATTGTCAGCGGTGACTTCTACTGGCTGGAGCAGGTGAACGGCAAGGTGATGTTCGCGGCGGTGGACTGCACCGGCCATGGCGTGCCGGGGGCCTTCATGGGCCTGGTCGGTCACAACGGGCTGAACCAGGCCATCAAGGAGCATGGCATCACGCGGCCCAGCGAGGTGTTGCGCGACCTGAACCGCATCTCCTTCGAGACCTTGCACAAGGACCGCGACCAGTTCGTGCGGGATGGTATGGACATGGCCCTGTGCGCGCTGGACCCGAAGAGCATGGTACTGGAGTATGCAGGTGCCAATTGCCCGCTGTACCTCGTGCGGGATGGCGAACTACTGCAGTTTCCGCCGGACAAGCGTCCGATCGGCGGCTTCGAGCTTGGCGACCTCCCGTTCACCGACCACCGCATCCAATTGCGGAAGGGCGACGTGATCTACATCTTCAGCGATGGCTACGCCGATCAGTTCGGTGGACCGAACGGCAAGAAGTTCCTGTACCGCCGGTTCAGGGAACTGCTCGTCCAGATCCACCAACAGCCCATGGACCGGCAGAAGTACCTGCTCACGGACAACCTGAACCAGTGGCGCGGTGCTCAGGAGCAGGTGGATGACATTCTCGTCATCGGTATGCGGGCCTGAAGCCTGCGCTCAAACGTTCCAGATCGGTGCGTCCGTGTGCCCCGTTTGCAGCGGGTTCATGCACATCACCGGGATCATCGGCTCGTTGGTGATCACTTCCTGTTCGTTCGGTACGCCGAGAACGCCGAAGATGCTGTTCTGCAGCATGTTCATGATGCAGATCAGGTCGGCGTCCACCTTGGTGGCGTAGCGGATCACACCCTTCACCAGGTCATCGCTATCCTCTTCCAGGATCTCCGTGCTATGCTCGATGCCCCGCTCGTTCAAGTAGGTGTTGGCGAACTTCAGGTGGTTCACCAGTTGCTTGTGCAGGAACTCGTCGTTCTCCTTGGGCACCACCAAGTGCACACGGCACTTGAAGTACTTGGCCATGTCGCTCACCAGCGTCAGCTTCTGCCGGGACTCTTTCTGAAGGTCCATGGGCACCACGATCTCGCGGTAGCCGGTCGGCTTGATGCCGCGTTCCTGCACCACGATGAAGGGGACCGTGGAGTTGGTGATCACCCGCAGAGCGCGGCTTCCGGTGATGAACTGCATGCCCCGCATGCCATGTGTACCCATGATGATGAGCCCGGCGCCGATCTCGGAGGCCACGGTGCCGATATCCTCGTACACCGAACCCACCCGGATGATCGGGACCACCGTCAGGTCCGGTCCGTGCTGCTTGGCCCGGGCGACCTCCATGTTCAACTTCGTCCGTGCCTCCGGAACATCCTCCGCATCCCCGACAATGTGAAGCAGGTGTACTTCGGCACCCATGCGCTCGGCCAGTCCGGCCGCATGGTTCATGGCACAGTCCGCCACCTTGGTGAAGTCGGTCGGTACCAGGATCCGTTTCGGATTCACGCTCATGATGATGATGACGTTTCGTAGGTCGTTCGTAGGGCGGCGAAGATAGACGAAGGGCATCAGGATAATGGGCTCCCACAAAGCGGTACGGGCCGCGCTGAACGGCCGGAGCCGGCATGCCCATACCCATTGCACAACCGTTTGCTACCGACTATGAACGGCTACAAACGCCTATCCACCGGATCACCGGTCCGGGGCCGGTCTCCTTTGCGGCGCCGTTGCCGGGAACGGGTCCCGGTCGGCTGAACCAAACAAACACAACGACATGGAGACGATGATGAGGAACCGCGTGCAACTGATGGGGAACCTGGGCAAGGATCCCGAGCTGCGCGAATTCGAAGGCGGCAAGCGCCGGGTGCGTTTCAGCGTGGCCACGACCGAGCGGTTCGAGTTCGGCCAGGGCCGCACCAAGGAGGATACCCAATGGCACACCGTGGTGGCTTGGGGGCCTGTGGCAGATGAGGCGTTGGCCGTGCTGAAGAAGGGCAGCCGTGTCTCCCTTGAGGGCCGGCTGGTGCACGGCAACTATCAGGGGAAGGACGGTCAGAAACGCTACTATACCGAAGTGGTGATGAACCGCTTTGAGATGGTGGAGCGCAAGAGCGAGGCCGTTGCCATGGAAGAGTGACGCAACGTGGCCGGGAACGGAAAGGGGCGGCCATCGGTCGCCCCTTTCCGTTCCCGGTGCCCGCCTGTTCAGTTCTTCTGCACCCGCAGGCTTGCGTTGCCTCTTGGTGAGATCAACCGGAGCAGGTATTGTCCGGTCGCCAGGTCCGGAAGCGCAAGGACTTCTCGTGGACCACCACCCCGGACCGTTTCGGAATGCACTTGACGTCCCGCGATGTCCAGCACGATCACCTCCGCCGGACCGCTCAACACAGCGCCCTCGATCACCAAGGCATCAGAGAAGGGTATGGGATAGGCGACCAGGTCCGTGCGCGAGTGCGTGTCCGTAGTGCTCAACGCGAGCTGCACGAGCTCACAATGCTCCACCGCGCAGGAATCCGACGTCCCCGGAATCACGTACCAGCCGACCAAGCAGACCCAGATGCTGTCCTGTCCGGGCTCGTAAAGGTGGGTGATGGGCGAACCAAGGCCGTTGGTCCCATCTCCGAAGTACCAGTGGAAGCTCGCGCCCGGTGAGGGCGTCGCCTCGAAAAGGACCGATGTGCCTTGCGCCGACCAGTCAAAGTCCAGGAACACGCTATCGCAGGGCGAGCTCACCCCGGTGATCACCACTTGGCAGTACGTGTCCTGGCAGGTGATCACCCCACCACCTTGTAGTTCATAAATGGAGGTGGCGGTGAGGCAGACCTCGTAGCTGCCCAGCCCTGGGAAAACGTGAGTTGGTTGAGCATCCGTGCTTGTGGTGCCATCGCCGAAGTCCCAGGACCATGTGGTCTGGAACCCGGTGCCGCTGGTATTGTTGGAGAACCACACGGTGGCGTTGCCAACGTTGGCCGTGAAGCCGGCCTGTAGCTGATCGCATGGATCGCCACCACCGATGACCACATCGACGCAATGGTCCGCGAAGCAGCTATCCTGGGTCTGCGGATCCCAGGCCCACATCAACAGGCAGGCCTCGTAGGTGCCCGGCCCGGGATACGTGTGCACGGGGTTGGGCCCGAAGTCCACGGAGCCGTCCCCGAACTGCCAGTAGTAGCTGTACTGGGGATCGCTCAGGACGTTGAAGAACGAGGCCACGGCCCCATCGACCCCCACCTCGAAGAACGCATTGATGCTGTCGCAAGGACCTGCCTCACCAGGAATGAAGACCTCTTGACATAGGGTGTCCACGCAGGTGAACACGCCGCCGCCCTGCTGTTCATAGGTGCTTGCGGCGGTGAGGCAGACCACGTACCAGCCCGGCTCATTGTAGTTGTGCAGTGGCTGTGGGTCCGTGCTCGTGGCCCCATCGCCGAAGGACCAGTACCAGGACGTGTTGAAGCCGGTACCGGTGCTGGCATTGGAGAGCTGCACGCCAACGGGGAAGGTGTTGGCGAAGAAGCCGGCCTGAAGACCCGCACAATCCTGGGCGGGCACCCCGTGGATGGAACAGGCTGCAAATACGGTCAACAGGGTCAGCGAGCGCACGTTCATCATGGTGATGGGTCGGTGTATCCGGAAAAGGGGACGTCCCTTGTCACGGCGCCGTTGCCTCGGAGCGCATCACGCGCAGGGTGGCGTGCCCGCCCGGACCGTCCACCACCAGCGTGTATACCCCATCGACGGTATTGTCCGGGACGATCGTCACGGGTCCATCCTGTGTGCATCGGCCCGCATCGACCAGCGCACCGTTCATGCCGAACAGGCGCCAGGTGGCTCCCTTGCGTATCGCGGGCCCGTCCAGGACCAGGCGCTCATTGAATGGCGTGGGCCAGGCCAGGGCCGGGGTCGCCGATGCGTGTTCGGCAACGGACGTCACGGGGATCACCGAGATCGACCGACAGCTCATGGCATAGCATGAATCATCCACCAGTTCATCATATGCCCATACCGTCAGGCAGATCTGGTACTCCCCGGGATAGGCGTACATGTATTGCGCTGTCGGGTCGGTGGTGATGTATTGGCTGTCGTCGCCATAGGACCATGTGGTGCTGAGAACCGATACGCTGTCCTCCAGTGGCACCGCATTGGCTTCGCAGTGCACCCCTCCCGCGAAGGGTGTAACGACCGCATCCACGAACAGGGCGCTGTCGCAGGTGCTGGTGTTGCCATCCACCCGGATGCGCTCGACACGGCCTGCGGTGCATGCCCCGCCCACGGCCGTGTCCAGGATGCCGATGCTGTGGACCACATCGTAGATGCCCGGTATCGGATAGAAGTGGCTTGTGTCCTCGGCAAGCACGGCCGCCCCATCCCCGAACTGCCATAGGTGCACCAAGGGGTTGCCGCCGTCTTCGCTGGCATCGGTGCAGGTGAGCACGTTGTTCCCGCCGGGCGTGATCACGGAACCGCACAGGAGGTCGTGGTCGCACGCGTCCGAGACCCCGCCATGCACCAATGTTGCCGACAGGGGGTACGCACAGCCGGTGGAATATGCTGTGAGCGTGACCGTGTGGATGCCGGCCGTGGCATAGGTGTGCATCACCGGCGAGCCATAGAGCGTGGTGCCATCGCCCATGTTCCACGCCACCTGGTCCACCATGCCGATGCTGATGTCGGTGAACAGAATGCTGCTGCCGACACTGCGCCATTCGAATCCGGGAAGCACACCGGGGCATTGGCCGGTCGCGGCCACGGCCAGGAGGTGGGCCAGCGCAAAGAGGTGAGTTCGCGGCATGTTCATTCCAAAGGCGCGGATGGCGTAGTGGGCTTCAACGGGCGTGCGGCACGAAGCAGGTAGGTGAGCCGGAGGCCACCGCCCGCCTCCAAGCCTCCGGTGCACAGGTGGGTGCTTGTTGCGGGTGCAAAGGTCATGTTGATTGAGGGCAGGGCACCCAGCGCCAGCTCCGGCGAAAGGCGGAACCTCAGTTCCGCAGCGATACCGGCGAAGGGCCGGACGGCGCTGGCGGACGGACCGGTCCTGTCGCGCAGGTCCATCACCGTGATGCCACCGTCAGGGGAGACCTGCAGGGTGTTCCCTGCGCGCGTCAGTGTCCAGGCCGCTCCGGCGCTGAGGCGGCCGTGCGCGCTCCACCGGCCACGGGCCCAGACCCGCCGGCCAGCCTCCAGGAACACGCGTGCCTCGCGGTATGTGTTGTTCGCCCGTGCGACCTGGGTCGTGCCCGGTTCCACCACGGTGCTCTCCACGATGTTCCAGGTGTACATGGTCTGCTGTCCCATCGGTGTTACCACCCACGTGGTGTCGACCACCGTTTCCACATGATCCGGGGTGGAGGTGGTGCGCAGGAAGCGGGAACGTGCCTCGCTGAAGCTGACCCCGCCGCCCACGGCCCAACCGGAACGCCATGTACGCCCGACGGCCATGGACAATGTCCACCGGCCCAGCCAGGTCTCGCTCGCGTTCAGTGCTTCGGCCACACCGCGCTCACCGCCGCGCCACTCCAGGCTGCCGCGCTGATGTTCACCCTGCACGGCGAGCCACCACCGCGCACCGGAAAGGGTAGGAAGAACGGCCGTCGGGGCGAACAGCAAGCCTTCGGGCATAGGGACTTCCGAGCGGACCAAAGGGGTGGATCGGCCCTGGAGGGTGGGCATGCCAACATCCGCCCGTGCCGTGCTCAAGTGCTGTGCGTACGGCTCGGTCTCCTCACCCCACGCAGTGTGCGCGTGGGGTGACGGTTCACTAATGGTCATGGTCTTTCCGCTCACCGGTGGTCCAACACGGCTGTCTGCCGGATCGAATGGTGTATGACGGGGTTCACGCGCGGTGGAATGGTCGGCCGCGATCGCGTTCGGCGCGTTCTTGCCGGTCGCCGGGGTGCCGGCTACCGGTGTCCGGTCGGTGAGGGCACCTCCTTCGTCGGCGTTCGGAGCCACCTCGTTTCGGGCGGTCTTCGTTGGTGCCGATCCCGACCTGTGTGGTTGCGGAGCCGGGTGAGTTGATGGACCCTGCGCGGCTGTTCCCACTGTTGTCGGGGTCGCCGTTCGCGGCGCTGATCCCGCAAGGACCGGCTGTTCTCCGTTCTTGCGGTCAGCAAGGGCCCAATACCCGGCAGCACCGCCAAGCAGGAGCAACAACACGCCAACTGCCCAGCGCCACCGCCCGGCACCGCCGTTCCGCCGGTCGGTGCTGTCCAAGGCGCGCGCGATGCCCTGCCACGCCGCCGGCGGCGGAGGGACCTCCGCATCGTGCAGGCCCTGCCTGAAGAGTTCGTCAATGGGGTGTTCTCCGCTCATTGCTTTGTGCCAGGTCTTGTTGGGCGATGCGGGCCTGCAACATGCGCCGCGCTTTCGCCAGTTGACTTCTTGAAGTGCTTTCGCCACAGCCCAGCAGGTCCGCGATCTCCGCATGGTCATACCCTTCGATGGCGAAGAGGTTGAACACCATGCGATACCCGTCGGGCAGTTCACCCACCAGCCGCATCAGTTCGGCCTGCCCCAGGCCGTCCAGCACCGTGGCCTCCACCACGCCCTCGGGCAGGTGCTCCAGTCCGAAGCGCTCGTTCTGGAACGCCTTCTTGCGGTAGTGGTTGATGCAGGTGTGTACCATGATCCGTCTGACCCAACCCTCGAGGGAGCCTTCCATGCGGAAGGCATCCAGCTTGCCGAACACGCGGATGAAGCCCTCCTGGAGCAGGTCCTGGGCTTCCAGCTGGTGGCGGGCATAGCGCAAGCACACGGCGTACATGCGCCGTGCGTACCGCGTGTACAGGAGTTCCTGCGCACGGCGGTCCCCTCGCTGGCAACCTTCCACCAGCTCGCGTTCGGTCAGCTCACGCAACTCGTTCAGGGCCTATCCGGTTCATAGACGGCGTTCCGGTGCGGAACGCTGCCCGGCCTTGGGCTTGTGGAAGATACGCGGTTCACCGCCGCTAGGGAGTCGCCGCCCAACAACCGTTTGCCAACGGTTATGAACGCTTACAACTGGATACTGACCGGATCACGGAAATGGAGGGGTGAAGGTTTGCGGCGGAATTCGACACCAATGCCGGTTCCGCAGAAACCAACAGTTCACACCCAAACACCTACGAACATGAACAAGCTGAACAACACCGTCCGCCTGATCGGGAACCTCGGTTTCGACCCGGAAGTGCGCGAGATCGCCAAGGGCCGTAAGGTGGCCCGCATCTCCGTGGCCACCCACGAGAGCTACACCAACCAGGCCGGTGAAAAGGTGACGGACACGCAATGGCACACGGTTGTGGCCTGGGGCCGCACCGCCGAGATGGTGGAACGCCTGCTGCGCAAAGGCTCCCCGGTGGCACTGGAGGGTCGCCTGGTGCACCGCAGCTACAACGGCAAGGAGGGCATCAAGCGCTACGTGACGGAGATCGTGCTGAGCGACTTCAAGTTGATCGGCCCGAAGCGGGAGGAGCGCACCCCGGCACAGGAGCAGCTGCGCGCTGCGGCCTGAGCGGTCCGCCCCTTTGCCGCGAAGCGGTCCTCCGGGAGGGGGGCCGCTTCTTGCTTTCCCCCACGGCTACGGGCACCTTTGCCAAATGGATCAGGCGTCTCGGACCGCACCCGCACATCGACGTTGGCTGCGCAGGCTCCTTTGGGCAGGCGGTGCGCTCTCCCTCCTGCTGTTGGTGATCGCCTACTTCCTGCCCTATCTGCTCAAGCGCTACATCGAGGCGCACAGTGAGGAATGGATCCATCGGCAGGTGCGCATCGAGCGCATCGTCCTCAACCCGTTCACCTTCACCTATGGCGTGCATGGTGTGGTCTGCAATGAGCCGGGAAGCGAAGAGGTCTTTGTGTCGTGGAAGCGGGTGGAGCTGAAGGCTGATCTGTGGAACGCCTGGCGGAACAACGCGTGGCGGTTCCGCGCCCTCCGGATCGACGACCCCTACGTGCACATCACCCAACGGGGCGACCGGTTCAACTTCAGCGACCTGCTGGAGCTGGGGGGCACCGATACCGTAGCGCCGGAGCCGGCGGACACGGTCCCGGTCCTGTTCGCCATGGCGGACATCCAGCTCAGCAACGGGCGCATCGCCTACACCACCGACCTGCTCAAAGCGCCTGCGGTCATCCAGGACCTCAACGCCCGCTGCGACCTGATCACCAGCGAAAGCGCCCGCATGGCCTTCGACCTATCCTGCGCGCTGGCCAGCGGAGGCCGGCTGGATGGCGGCTTCATCATCGATACGGACAGGTCGTTCTACGAGATCGATGGCCGCTTGCAGGCCTTCGCCCTGCCCCAACTGCTGCCCTACCTGCAGGACTTCATGCACACCACCGCGCTCACGGGTGAAGTGGACCTGGACCTGCATCTGCGCGACAGTTGGGCGAACAGCAGTGCGCTCGCTGTGCGCGCTGAGCTGGGTGTGTCCGGCCTGGACATCACCGATGGCGACGGTGGCGAACTGATCGGTCTCCGCAGGGCGCGGATCCGGCTGGACACCCTGGATGCCCGCTCGGAACGCTTCGACCTGCACAGCATCGTGGTGGACGGCTTCCATACCCGCTTCCAGCTATGGGCGGACGGCAGCCAGACCTGGAGCAAGGTGCTGAAGCTGGACAGCACCGCCACGGCAGGAGACACCACCGTGACCCTCGCGGCCAGTGAGGACAACGTCTTCGTGATGCTGGCGGACTACATCCGCATGCTGGGCCAGGACCTGGTGGCCAACGAGTACAATGCCGACAGCCTGGCCTTTACCGATGCCACGCTCCGCTTCGAGGACTTCACCCCGGAGCGGCCGTTCCGCTACACGCTGGACCAGTTGAACGTGACTAGCACCCGCATGAACAGTGCCCAGGGCACGGTGGACCTCCAGGCCGATGCGCGGCTTAACCAACGAGGGCGCGTCCAGAGCGTCTTCCGGTTCGACCCCAAGGATTTCCGCAATGTGGAGGCCACACTGGCCGTGGAGGAGATGGCCTTGGCCGACCTGGATGCCTATGGCCGTTGGTACGGCGCGCACCCGATCAATAGCGGTACGCTCAGTTACACCGGGCACACCCGGATCCAGGAAGGCCAGTTGAAGAGCGAGAACCACCTGCAGGCCCAACAATTGAAACTCGGGCGCAAGGTGGATACCCATGACCCGGACATCTACGTGCTGCCGCTCCGGCTGGCGGTGGGCCTGCTGAAAGATGTGAAGGGCAACATCGACCTGGACGTGCCCGTGGAAGGCGATGTGCGCGATCCGAAGTTCAAGCCATGGCCGATCGTCTGGCAGGTGCTGAAGAACCTGTTGGTGAAAGCGGTGACCGCGCCCGGGCGGCTCATCGGACGCGCATTGGGTGGGGCCGAGGACGATCTGGAGGAGGTGCGGTTCGAGGCACTTGCCTCCGCCTTGGGCAAAGAGCAGCGGAAGGCCTTGGACGGACTGGCCAAAGGGCTCGCGGCCAAGCCGGACCTGGCGGTGGCACTGGTGTCACTGATGGATGTGCGCGAGGAGGGGGAAGAGCTGGCCGCCTTTCTGTTGAAACGGGAGCACCTCGCATTGGCCGGGCCGCTCACTGCGGCGGACTCAGCGCGGATCATGGCCCTCAGCACCCGCGACTCCGCCTTTGTGGCCTACCTGGACCTGCGGGCACCCGGCACCAAGGGCCAGCCCGAACGTCAGCGCTGTTTGGCGCTAGTGGGCATGGAAGTGGTGCAGGCCCGGGTGGCCGAGCTGGAGCGGATGCGAGAGGCGGCCGTGGCGGCAGCCTTGGAAGCAGCGGGCCTCCGGCCACCCCGTTACGCCTTCCGTCCAGGAACGCCGGAAGAAACGAGCGGCCGCCGCGGTCGCCCCGGCTACGCGTTCATCTTCGATGCGGCGGATGATCCCGGCTCAACGCCGTAGCCACCCCGCGAACAGCCGCTGCAACAGCGGCAGCAGCACGAACACCATCAACGGCACCAGCACCCCGGTGAGCACCAGGGTGCGCAGGGGCACCGGCAGTTGGAGCAGCAGGTCCCCGAACAACAGGAACAGGAGGGTGATGCTGGGGTAGATGGCCACCCAGATCAACACGGCCGTTTTCCAGCGAGGCGGGGGCTTCATCCGGGAACGACAAGGGCCGCTTGACGCGGCCCCTGCTCTGCTCCCCGGGCTGGACTTGAACCAGCGACCCCATGATTAACAGTCATGTGCTCTAACCAGCTGAGCTACCAGGGAAGGTACCCTTCGGTAAAGGGACGGCAAATGTAGGGAGTATGGACATCCGTGCAAGCCCGGGCGCATTCCTTCATCTTTGCGGCCCAAACCCCAGGCCCCCATGCAGCTCGTCACCGTCGGCACCGTCGCCTTCGACCGCATCGAAACCCCGTTCGGCAAGGCCGACAAAGTGGTTGGCGGTGCCGCCACCTACATCTCCCTGGCCGCCTCGTTCTTCCTGGACAAGTTGGGCCTGGTGAGCGTGGTAGGGGACGACTTCCCGGTGGAGATGATGAGCGCGATGAAGCAGCGGGGCATCGACCTTACGGGGTTGGAGGTGCTGAAAGGCAAGGAGAGCTTTTTCTGGGCGGGCCGCTACCACTACGACATGAACAACCGCGACACGCTGGAGACGCGGCTGAACGTGCTGCTGGAGCTGGACCCAAAGCTGCCCGACCATTTCCGCCCCGCACCCTACGTGATGCTCGGCAACCTGGACCCCAAGGTGCAGGCCAAGGTGCTCGACCAGGTGACCGACCCCGCCCTGGTGGTGATGGACACCATGAACTTCTGGATGGACAGCGCCATGGATGAGCTGCGCAAGGTGATCGGCCGCGTGGACATCCTCACGATCAACGATGCGGAGGCCCGCCAGCTGAGCGGTGAGCACAGCCTGGTGAAGGCCGCCGGCAAGATCATGGCCATGGGCCCCAAGTACCTGGTGGTGAAGAAGGGGGAGCACGGTGCGCTGCTCTTCGGTGAGGACCGCGTCTTCTTCGCGCCTGCCCTGCCGCTGGAGGACATCATTGACCCCACGGGCGCGGGCGACACCTTCGCCGGCGGCTTCATCGGCTACCTGGCCCGCACGCAGGACCACAGCTTCGACAACCTGAAGCGCGCCATCATCGTGGGCAGCGCGCTGGCCAGCTTCTGCTGCGAGAAGTTCGGCGTGCAGCGCCTGCTGGAGATCGGCCGCGAGGACATCGACCTGCGCGTGCAGCAGTTCGTGGACCTGGTGGACTTCGATATCGAGCTGGTGGAGGAGTGAGCCGTTAGAAGCTCACCAGCAGCTGTCCTTTCTCCACCGCTGTCTTTTCCTGCGCGTGGACCTTGCTCACGGTGGCGTCGCCTGGGCTCTTGATCACGTTCTCCATCTTCATCGCCTCTAGGATGAGGATGGGGTCGTTCTTCTTCACCGTATCGCCTTCCTTCACCAGCAGCTTCAGCACCAGGCCGGGCATGGGCGCCTTGATCTCCTTCACGGCCGCGCCGCGGGCCTTGTCCAGGCCGAGCTCCTGCATCAGGTGCGCCTGCTCGTCCTCCAACTGCACGGTGTAGGTGTGCGCGCCGATGCGCAAGCGCACGGTGCGGGTTTCCGCATCCTCCTTCAGCACCAGCACCCGGTGGCTGCGACCATCGATCACCAGGCTGTACTGGCCCGGGCCCGTCCTCACCAGGTCCGGCCTGCGGCCCTTGATCGTCCAAGGAGCATGTGGGGTGGCACGTTCGAGGACCAAGGGGTCCTTGCCGGCATTGACAGTGGCGTAGAGCTTGGCCATGGATCAGCGCGACGAAAATAGACCATCGCCCTCGCCAAGTTGCTCGTACACCTCATCCGCGGGCAGGCCTGGCTGCTCCCGCGCGGCCACGGCCAGGCGGTCGCACAGCTCGTTCTGTGGATGGCCATTGTGCCCGCGCACCCAATGGAAGCGCACCTTGTGCTGCCGGTAGATCACCAGGAACCGCTTCCATAGGTCGGGGTTCTTCTTCTTCGCGAAGCCCTTCTTCTCCCAATCGAACACCCAGCCCTTCTCCACGGAGTCCACCACGTACTTGCTGTCGCTCACCACCGTGACCTCCATGCCAGGCTTCTTCAGCGCCTCCAGCGCGGCGATCACCGCGAGCAGTTCCATGCGGTTGTTGGTGGTGCGCCGGAAGCCTCCCCACAGCTCGCGGCGGTGCTTGCCCGCTTCCAGCACCACGCCGTAACCGCCCGGACCCGGGTTTCCGCTGGCCGCGCCATCGGTATAGGCCGTCACCATCATGGCTGGTCGTGCGGGAACAGGTAGGTGATGTTGCCTGCGAAGAGCTTGATGCTGATGGCCAGCAGGATGATGCCGAAGGCCTTGCGGATCACGATCAGCCCAACGCGGCCCAGGGCACGCTCGATGCGGTTCGTCAGGAAGAGCACCAACAGCACGGGCACCATGTTCAGCACGATGGCCGCCAGGATGTTGATGGTGGCGTACTCCGCGCGCAGGGAAAGAATGGTGGTGATGGTGCCAGCGCCGGCGATCACGGGAAAGGCCAGCGGAACGATGCTGTACACCTTGGGGTCATCGCTGGGCAGGCCGGGTGCCGAGGTGTCCTCCTTGAACAGGCGCACCCCCAGGGTCATTTCCAGGGCGATGGCGAAGAGCACCAGCGAACCGGCCACCGCAAAGGAGCGCACGTCCACGCCCACCACCCGCAGGATCTGTTCCCCCACGAAAAGGAAGGTGACCATGATCCCGAGCGAGACCAACGTGGCCCGCAACGGGTAGATGACCCCCGCCTTCTGCCGCACCTGCAGGATGAGCGGAATGCCACCGATCACATCGATCACGGCGAAGAGCACCAGGAAGGCTTTGCCGATCTGCGCAACGTCGAGATCCATGGCGCAAAGGAATGCGCTGCTGGCCATGCGCAATTTCGTCCGGCCAGCAGCTAACGGCCAATGGCCCGCACCAGCTGCTCCACCACCTGGGGGTAATGCTCGTGCTCCAGGGCGTGGACCCGCGCCGCCAGAGTGTCCGGCGTATCGTTGGGGAGCACCGGGCATTTTACCTGGAAGAGGTGCTCGCCTTCATCGTACCGCTCGTTCACGTAGTGGATGGTGATGCCGCTCTCGCTTTCACCCGCCGCGATCACCGCCGCATGCACATGGTGACCGTACATGCCTTTGCCCCCGTACTTCGGAAGGAGCGCGGGATGGATGTTGATGATGCGTTTCGGGAACGCCTGCACCATGGTGGCCGGTATCAGGCGCAGAAAGCCCGCAAGCAGCACCAACCCCACCTGTAAGTGTTGCAGCTCCCGCAGCACGGTACCATCGCGCAGTTGCGTTCCACTGAACAGGTAGCAGGGCACCTGCAGGTCCCAGGCACGTTGGATCACTCCGGCCCGCGGGTCGTCACACCCCACGAGGACCACCTCCGCACCGGGGTGGCCCTGGAAATGCGTGATCAACCGTTGGGCGTTCGTGCCCGAACCGGAGGCAAGGATGGCGATGCGCAGGCGTTCAGGCATGGCGGGTACCGGGGCGAAGATGCTCCAAAGCAGGCAGCCATCTTCGTGGCATGGACCAGACGCATCCGTTCATTCCGTATTCGCCGCTGCCGCTGGCCCCGGAAGGGCTGGCCGAGCGGGCCCGTGCCGTTCATGCGTTCATGAACAAACGGCGCACGGTGCGCGACTTTGCCGACACGCCCGTACCGTTCAGCGTGATCGCGGACCTGGTGCGCGCAGCGGGCACGGCGCCCAGTGGTGCCCACAAACAGCCATGGACCTTCTGCGTGGTGGGCGATCCGGAACTGAAGCGGAGGATCCGGGAGGCGGCCGAGGCTGAGGAGCATGCCAGTTACCATGGCCGCATGCCTGCGGAATGGCTGGCGGACCTGGCCCCCTTGGGCACGGACTGGCGCAAGCCGTTCCTGGAGACAGCGCCCTGGCTGGTGGTCGTTTTCAAGCAGGTCCACGGTCTCGCCCCGGACGGCTCGAAACGAAAGCACTACTACGTGGAGGAAAGCGTGGGCATCGCTTGCGGGTTTCTCCTGGCGGCCATTCATCAAGCAGGGCTTTTGCGCTCACGCACACGCCCAGCCCCATGGGCTTCCTCACGACCCTTCTGGGCAGGCCTGCCAACGAGCGCCCCTTCCTGTTGATCCCGGTGGGTTTTCCGGCCGCGCAGGCCTCCGTGCCCGACCTCGAACGGGCCCCCTTGGAGCGGATCCTGGTTCGTTACTGATCTTCGTGCAACACCTCAATCCTTGGGAATCAGCGGGAAGACCTGACCATGGGCATTCCGGCCCTTGCCTTTCGTTTTTCTCTTTCCTTTGCAGCCTCACTAAAACGCACGGACATGTCGGATATCAAGTCGAGGGTCATCGCGATCATCGTGGACAAGCTCGGTGTGGACCAGAACGAGGTGAACATGGAGGCGAGCTTCACGAACGATCTCGGCGCTGACAGCTTGGACACCGTCGAGCTCATCATGGAGTTCGAGAAAGAGTTCAACATCGCCATCCCCGACGATCAGGCCGAGAAGATCCAGACCGTGGGTCAGGCCGTGGACTACGTGGAGAAGAACGCGAAGTAACCCGTCTGCTGAATGCAGCTCAGACGTGTGGTCGTCACTGGTCTGGGCGCGCTCACGCCCCTCGGGAACACCCTCGCGGCGTACTGGGAGGGGCTGGTGAGCGGCCGCAGCGGTGCTGCGCCCATCACCCGGTTCGACGCTTCCAAGTTCAAGACCCGCTTCGCCTGCGAGGTCAAGGGGTTCAACCCCGAGGACTTCATGGACCGCAAGGAGGCGCGGAAGATGGACCCCTACGCCCAGTTCGCCCTGGTGTGTGCCGATGAGGCGCTCAAGGACAGCGGACTGCTGGATGGTGTTGTGGACCGCGACCGCATTGGCGTGATCTGGGGCAGCGGCATCGGCGGGCTGAAGACCTTCCAGGACGAGTGCATCGCCTTCGGCAGGGGTGACGGCACGCCGCGCTTCAACCCCTTCTTCATCCCGAAGATGATCGCGGACAGCGCCGCCGGCCTGATCAGCATGAAGCACACGCTGCGCGGACCGAGCTATGTGACCGCGAGCGCCTGCGCGAGCAGCAACAACTCCATGATCGACGCCTTCAACTACATCCGCCTCGGGGTATGCCCGGCGGTGGTGACGGGAGGCTCTGAGGCCGCGATCTACGAGGCGGGCGTGGGCGGCTTCAATGCCCTGCATGCCATGAGCACCCGCAATGACGATCCGGCGACCGCATCGCGGCCCTACGACAAGGACCGCGATGGGTTCGTACTGGGCGAAGGCGGAGCGGCCATCATCCTGGAGGACCTGGAGCACGCCAAGGCCCGAGGCGCCAAGATCTACGCAGAGGTGATCGGCGGGGGCATGAGCAGCGACGCCCACCACATCACGGCCCCCCACCCGGAGGGCCTGGGTGCGGAACTGTGCATGCGCTACGCCCTGCAGGACGCTGGCATCGGACCGGCGGACATCGATTACATCAACACCCACGGTACCAGCACCCCCATCGGCGATCCCCAGGAGGTGAAAGCCATCCAACGCCTGTTCGGGGAGCATGCGTACCGCCTCAACATCAGCGCCACCAAGAGCATGACCGGACACCTGCTCGGCGGCGCAGGCGCCGTGGAGGGTGTAGCGGCGATCATGGCGGTGCACACGGACACCGTGGCGCCCACGATCAACCATTTCACGGACGACCCCGAGATCGACCCGAAGCTGAACTTCACCTTCAACAAGGCGCAACAGCGCACGGTGAACGCTGCCATGAGCAACACCTTCGGCTTCGGTGGCCACAACACGGCCGTCATCTTCCGCAAGTACCGCTGAGCCTTGTTCGGTTCCCTTTTCAGCCGCCCGAAGAACCCGGAGGAACGCAAGATCCGCGCGTGGTGCCGGCAGAAGCTGGGCATCACCCCCGGCGATCTGGCCCTCTACCGCCAGGCCCTCCGCCACAGCAGCGCCGTACCGGAGGACCGGCCGGACCTGCCGAACAACGAGCGCCTGGAGTTCCTGGGCGACGCGGTCCTTGATGCCATCGTGGGCCAGTTCCTGTTCTCGCGCTATCCCGAGCAGGGCGAGGGCTTCCTGACGCGCATGCGCAGCAAGCTGGTGAGCCGTCATCAACTGAACCTGCTGGCCCGGCAGGTGGAGATCGAGAAGGTGGTGGAAAGCAACGTTGGGCGCGGGCACGAGACCAGTGTGCCGGGCAATGCCCTGGAGGCCTTGATCGGCGCCATCTTCCTGGACAAGGGGTTCGAGAAGACCAACAAGGCGGTGCTCACCTTGATCCAGGCGAACTTCGACCTGAAGCTGGTGGAGCAGGAGGACCGCGACAACAAGAGCCGTCTGCTGGAATGGGGGCAGAAGAAGAAGAAGCGCGTGGAGTTCCGCATCTCCGAGGAGGCCAACCGGCATGGCCGTGGCAAGCTCTACATCGCCGAGGCCTGCATCGACGGTGCAGTGCGGGGCACCGGTAAAGGGCATAGCAAGAAGAAGGCGGAACAGGACGCGGCCAATGCCGCCTTCCGCAGCATCCGGCCGCATCCGCCGCGAGGGGGCGAGCATGGCGAAGAGCGCGGTGATGGACCGCGTCGGGAGCACCGGCGTCAGCCCCGGGACCGGCGCTCGCTGCCGCGCTCGGTGAACAAGCCCGCCGAACCCCGGGCCCTTCCGCCCCGCGCGGACCTTGGTGATGCACCCCGCCCCGGCGATCGTTGAGCAACGGCCCCTGCGCGTTCAACAGCGATACCTTAGCCGCCTGCGCGATGGCCAGGCACAAGCTTGAAATGGACCCCGACCCTGAGGTCATCCTGATCGGGATCAGCTGCCACGTGAACGACTATCGTCTCTGCTGGGCGCTGAACCGTGCGTTGGGCATCAACCTGTCGCGACGCGACCGTGACATCACCGAACCCGGCCCGGAGCGCATGGCGAACTACTCCGTGTTCGAGCATACTGAACCGGAAAGTCAGGCCTTGTATGTGCTGGTGAACAACCATTGTGGTGACGGTGTGTTGTTGAGGGAGCACCGCCAGGCCGACTTCTTCCTGATCGTGGACGAGCACGCCCCCACCTCTGCCGAAGAGCTCCTCGAACAGGTGCGCCGCACCGAGTTCGTGCTCGCGGCCTATCCGCTGGACGCCCGCAATGAACGCGGAGCCCACAAACTCCTCCAATGAGCGACCCGAAGACCAAGATCGTGGCCACCATCGGCCCGGCGAGCGCATCCGTGCCGGTGCTCCGTGAACTGATGCGCGCCGGCATGGACGTTGCCCGCCTGAACTTCAGCCACGGCTCCTACGACTTCTACAAGGAGCTCATCGCCAACATCCGCGAGCTGAACAATGAGCTTGGCATGAGCACGGCCATCCTCGCGGACCTGCAGGGCCCCAAGCTGCGCGTCGGTGAGATGGAGAACGGCGTCATCGATGTGCCGGATGGCAGCGAGCTTGTCATCACCACGGAACCGGTGATCGGCCGTCCGGGCCGGGTGAGCACCGTGTACCAACAGTTCCCACAGGATGTGAAGCCCGGGGAGTTCGTTCTGCTCGACGACGGCAAGCTCCGGCTGCAGGTGCTGCACACCGACGGACGCACCGAGGTCAAGCTGAAGGTGCTCACCGGCGGCCGCTTGAGCAACAAGAAGGGGATCAACCTACCCAACACCAAGGTGAGCCTTCCCTGCCTCACCGAAAAGGACCGGGAGGACCTGGACTTCGCGCTTTCGCAGGACATCGACTGGGTGGGCCTGAGCTTCGTCCGCAGTGCCCGCGACATCATCGAGCTGAAGCACATCATCCGTGCGCAGGACAAGCATGCGCGTGTGGTGGCCAAGATCGAGAAGCCCGAGGCGCTGGACGAGATCGATGACATCATCCGCGAAGCGGACGCCCTGATGGTGGCGCGCGGCGACCTGGGCGTGGAGATCCCCATGGAAAAGGTGCCGTTGGTGCAGAAGGACATCATCAAGCGCTGCCTGCGCAGTCACCGCCCGGTGATCGTGGCCACGCAGATGATGGAGAGCATGATCACCAGCCCAACGCCCACGCGCGCCGAGGTGAACGATGTGGCCAATGCCGTGCTCGACCATGCCGATGCGGTGATGCTCAGCGCAGAGACCAGCGTGGGCCGATTCCCCGTGGAGGCCGTGCGCACCATGAACCGGATCCTCTGCGAGATGGAGAGCGACGACAGCATGTTCAACGTGGCCAACCCGCCGCTCGAAATGAACGATCGCACCATCAGTGATGCCATCAGCATCGCCGCCGTGCGCATGACGGAGGCCATGCCGGTGAAGGCCATCGTGACCATGACCCACAGCGGCTATTCCGCGTTCAAGATCAGCAGCATGCGGCCACGGGCGAACATCTTCGCCTTCACCAGCAACCCGGCCATCCTGTGCATGCTCAACCTGGTATGGGGTGTGCGCGGGCATTATTACGACAAGACCGTGAGCACCGACCACACCATCGCCGACATCAAGCACCTGTTGCGCAAACGCGGCCATGTGGAGAAGGGTGATCTGGTGATCAACATCGCCAGCATGCCCATCGCGGAAAAGGGAATGAGCAACATGCTGAAGCTGAGCCCCGCATGAGGAGGTTGCGGGTGGTGCTCGTCGCACTGATCCTGCTCCCCGTCATCGCCGGTCTCTATGGCGCCGTTCACGACCAGCTCAGCTTCACCATTTCTCCGGAGTATTTCACCCGGTTCAAGTATGAACAGTTCGGTTTCGATCCGGCCTGGTTCGGCGGTCACCGCCCCACGGTTGCGTTGATCGGGTTCCTGGCCACTTGGTGGGTGGGGCTGTTGATCGGGCTCTTCCTGACGGGCACGGCCCTCCTCCAGCCGGACGCTCACCGGATGCGCAAGGCCTTGCAGCGCGCCACGATGATCACGTTCGCCACGGCCCTGCTGGCCGCCTTCGCCGGGGCGCTGACGGGCTTTCTCTTCATGGACGAAGCCCCCAACGGCTGGTATGTGCCCGCGGGCGTGGCGGACCGGCACGCCTTCCTGACCGTTGGCGCCATGCACAATGCCAGCTACGGAGGTGGAGTGCTGGGGCTCATCCTTGCGCTCACGGATATGGAGTGGCGAAGGCAGCGCGCCACCAGGACCCCCTGAACGCCGACGCCCCCCGGGGTTTCCGGAGGGCGTCGGTTCCACCAAACCAAAACCCGTTCGATCGTCTAAGCCGGGTGCCGTGTTCGCATTCGGTCACCGGCCACCACCAAGCTACGCAGGCCTGGGTGGTGATGACCGCTCGGAATGAGCAGTGGTCCGGACCGGTGCAGGACCGGGCCTTGAAGGCGTGGAATAGGTGATGGTCACCAGGCCGGTGTCGGTGGTGGAAACCGCATCAAGGAACTGTGAGGGAGCATGACGTTCCGCCACGATGCTCGCGCGCGTGAACCGCGGCGCCGGACCGCTCACCGATGTCATTCAGGCGGCGTTGCTCAAATGGATGGGACGCACCGTGGAGTTCTCGCCATCGAGCACCATCAGGATCAGTTCATCCCCCTGCACGTCCTTCAGGCGCACACTGGTGACAGGTCCGGTGATACCGCCCGTCTTCAGGATATGGCCCTGCGGGTCGCAGATGTCGAACAGGGCGTCCTCCGTGCCGGGTTCGTAGTCGAACATGAGCAGGCGCTCAAGCTGGTCGATGCGGATGCGGAGTTGTTGCTGGGACATGGTCGTTCGTGTTCACGTCCTTGAACGCGAACGCGCCGGCCTGGTTACAGACCGGCGCGCTGTCCGCTTGGGCCCGCCCGGATGGTCGCCGGACGAAGGCCATCGGTCGATCGACGGATCTGCCGTCGACCTCGCTCAATGCCCCTGGTCGTTGAAGATCCAGAAGGGCAGGCCGTTGGTGTAGCGTTGTGCCATGGTGTGTGTCCTTGCTTGACGAACACCAAACTAGATGGACGGCCACTTCCAGCCATTGGCCGAACGAGCAGCGGGCGCGGGGAACACAGGAACGGGGAGCCCCTACCGGGCCGTGCATCCGGTTACTTTCGGGGCCATGGCGGCCACCATGCGTGCTTTGCTCGTGGACGATGAGGAGCTCGCGCGCGAGAACCTGCGGTTCATGCTTGCGGAGGAATGCCCCGAAGTGGAGGTGGTGGACACGGCCGACGGTCCCGTGAGCGCCCGGGCGCGCATCGCGGCGCTCGACCCCGACCTGGTCTTCCTCGACATCCGGATGCCCAGTGGCACCGAAGGGCTCGACCTGCTGCAGTCCATGCCCGATGCCCGGTTCATGGTCGTGTTCGTCACCGCCTTCAAGGACTACGCGGTTGAGGCCTTCCACAGCAATGCCGTGGACTATGTGCTGAAACCCATCGACCCGGATGAGCTGCGGGCGGCCGTGGGCAAAGCCGCCAAGCGCTGGGCCCTCATGCACGGAGCACGCGAGGAGCAACAGCGGTACCGGAACGATCTGCACTCAGCGGTGAACACCATCAAGCAGCAGGGCACGGGACAGCGGCTCGCTGTTGATCATGCCCGCGGCTTCAAGCTGTTCGAGCCGCACACCATCGCCCACCTCGAGGCGGATGGGAACTGTACGCTGCTCCACTTCACGGACGGAAGCCGCTACCTCGACACGCGCACGTTGAAGGTGTACGAGGACATGCTGGACCCGCTGCAGTTCGTGCGGACGCACCGCTCGCATCTGGTGAACATCGACCAGATCCGCGAGTACCTCCGGGAGGATGGCCATTGGGCCGTGATGAAGGACGGCGCACGTGTGCCCATCGCCCGGGAGCGCGTGCAGGCGTTCATGGAGGCGACGCGTGGGTAGCTGGTCCGCAGAGATGCTTGCGATGGAGAAACGTCTTCAGCTCGCACGCTACGCGTGCATGGGACTCTTCGTGGTCCTCTATGCCGTGCTTCATGCTGAGCAGGATGCCATACTTCCATTCATTGAGGCGGCAGTGGTCCTTTCCGTCGGCCTCGGCCTTTCCTTGTCAATTGCAGGCATTGGGCTGAGGATCACAGGACGCCTCGAGCCATCCATGTTCTGGAAGTGGGTCCTGTCGGGCGGACTATGCGTGCTCATCCCGCTGGTGTTCGTGTTCCTGATCTTCAGCGAGCTGCACTAAGGCACGTATCGCGACAGGCGATCGATCCAGGGCGATCACTTCTTGTACCCCCATTCACTCCTCCAAGCATACGATCCGCTCAATGGCCGGATCGCGGCGGCCGCATCTGTCTACTTTTCCAAAAACCACTTGTGCCATGAGCCTGCGTGCGCTGATCGTGGATGATGAGCCGGATGCCCGGGAGAACCTGCGCATCATGCTGGAGGACAACTGCCCCGAGGTGCAGGTGGTTGCGCAGGCCGGCAGTGCCGAACAAGCCCGGGCGCTCATCGCCGAGCATCAACCCCAGGCCTTGTTCCTGGACATTAAGATGCCCGGGGAGGACGGCTTCTCCCTGTTGCGCTCGATCGCGCACCTGGAGATCCCCGTCGTGTTCACCACCGCCTACGACGAGTACGCGCTGCAGGCCTTCAAGGAGAACGCGCTGGACTATCTGGAGAAGCCGATCGATCCCGAGGAACTGAAGCGCGCCGTGCGCAAGCTCACGAAACTGAACACCGACCCTGCGGCCGGGGCCGAGCATGTGAACGCCCTGCAGGCGCTGATGAACGACCCGGCCTCGCCACTGAGCAGCCGCGTGGCCGTGCCCAGCCGCGATGGGCTCGTCCTCATCAAGCACGAGGACATCCTCTACCTCGAGGCAAGCGACAGCTACACCACCGTCTTCACCCGCGATGGAAAGAAGACCGTGAGCAGCAAGCACATCCGCGTGTTCGAGACGAACCTCGACCCGAAGAAGTTCTTCCGTGTGCACAAGAGCTACATCATCAACCTGGAGCACCTGAAGGGCTTCAGCCGGGGTGAGGGCAACATGGCCGTGCTGGACAACGGCGCATTGATCCCCGTGAGCCGCCGCCGCCTGTCCGACTTCCTCGCCATGATCAACACGTTCTGACGGTCGTGCGCAAGGGGTTCTTACTGCTCGCATGCCTGCTTGCCGCCACCGGCACGCAGGCCCAGCAGTACGGGTTCACGCAGTACACGCCGAAGGAGGGCCTGGCCCAGAGCCAGGTCCGCGCGATCGCACAGGACAACAACGGCCAGCTCTGGTTGGGCACGCTTGGCGGAGCCAGCCGGTTCGACGGACACGGGTTCCGCAACTACGCGCTGCAGGAAGGGTTGCCGGACGCGCAGGTGAACGCCTTGCACTGTTCCGCGGATGGAACGGTCTGGATGGGCGCCGGTGGTTCACTCGTCGCCATCAACGGGGAGCGTACCCGGTTGATCCCCCTGCCGCCAGAGGCCAGGGATGCGCGGATCCTTTGCCTGGCGGAGCCCCACCCCGGTGAACTGCTGATCGGTACGGATGGTGCCGGGCTTTTCCGGCTCGGAACCGGCGTACCGCAGCCCCTGCCCGGCTTCCCTTCGGATACCGCGACCACCATACGTGCGTTACTGCCCCTTGCGGACGGACGCATCATCGTGGGTACGCGCGCCGGAGCCTACCGGATGACCGGTGATCGCTGCGAGGCCCTCCCGCTCGGGGAGGGGGTTGAGAGCGTCAGTGCGCTCGCCGTGGATGCGACCGGCATGCTCTGGTTCGGCACTTTCGGCGATGGTCTCTATGGGCTGGCGCCGGATGGAAGCCTGGTCCACTTCGATGAGTCAACGGGCCTGCTGCAGAGCAATGTGCGCGCCTTGCTGATCGACCATCATGGACGCCTGTGGGTTGGAACCAAGTTCGGGGTCAATGTGATCGACAAGGGGCGTGTGAAGGCGTACACCATCCACCAGGGGATGCCCAATGACAACGTATGGTGCATGTTCCAGGATGCGGATGGCGGCATCTGGATCGGTACGGATGGTGCCGGTCTGTTGCGCTACGCCGGTGAACGGTTCGTGACCTGGACCGTGGGGGACGGCCTGTGCAGCGACCTGGTGATGACCCTGGTGGCGGACCACGCAGGAGACCTTTGGCTGGGCACCTATGGCAACGGGATCTGCCGGATGGACGGCATGGCCCAGTTGACCACCTTGGAAGGGCTGCCGAACAACACGGTATGGTGCGCGCTGGCCGCGAAGGACAGCACACTGTGGTTCGGTACCACGGATGGCCTCGCCCGGTTGGTCCATGGGCGTATGGCCCCTTTGGACAGCGCGCGTGCCTTGCGCGGCACCCGTGTGCTGGCCCTGCATGAGGATGCGGACGGTTCGATCTGGTGCGGTACACGCGAGGGTGCCGCCGTGCTTCATCCCGATGGCACGGTGCAATGGATCGGCCATGAGGACCGGTCCTTGCTGCGCTCGGTCCGTGCGATCGCGCATGCCGGTGCGGATCATTGGCTGGCCACCGACCAAGGCCTGGTGCGCACTGGACAGAACGGTACGCGGCGGTGGACCACGGCGGATGGATTGAGCGACAACACCGTCCAGTGTCTCGCAGTGGATGACCGCGGTCGTGTTTGGGCGGGCACCACCAATGGGCTTTCCTGTCTTGTTCCGGGCGACCGGCCCAGGACCATCCGGCTCGGAGCGGATTTCGGCTCCAACTATGTGGACCTGCTGACGGTGGATGGTGATGGCCTGGTCTGGGCCGGCACGAACAACGGTCTGTACCGTTTTCACCCGGACAGCCTGTTGCTGGGCGTTGGGAGCACGGATCATTTCACGGCGGTGGACGGCCTGCGCGGGGTGGAGTGCAACCTGAACGCTGTGCACCAGGACGCCAGGGGGCGGATCTTCTTCGGCACCAATGCCGGCCTTGTGATGCATGACCCCGGTCGCGGTCCTGCCGCGCTGCGCAGACCACCACCGGAGGCCCGCATCACCGGGCTGCGCTCCTTCATGCTCCGCACCGACTGGAAGGGACAGTGCGACAGCGTTGACCGCCGGTCCGGGCTGCCCGTGGGCCTTGACCTCGTGTACCGCAAGAACCACCTCACCTTCGACTATACCGCGGTGGATCTTGCCGAGCCCGACCGCGTGCGCTTTCAATACCGACTTTCGGGTTTTGACGCCGACTGGCTGCCGTCAACGGACGCGCGCTTCGCGAGCTACTCCAATCTGCCGCACGGCAGTTACCGGTTCGAGGTGCGGGCCTCGCGCGATGCCGTGCATTGGGGGCCTCCAGCATCCTTCGCCTTCACCATCGCACCACCGTTCTGGAGCAGGTGGTGGTTCTTCGCGCTCTGCGCCCTTGCCATCGGGCTGGCCACCTGGGCGGTGATGCACTTCCGCGCCCTGCGCCGCCAGCGCCAGGAGAAGACGCGGCAACTGCTGCTGCGTTCGCGCATGCTGCAACTGGAACAACAGGCGCTCAATGCCAACATGAACCGGCACTTCATCTTCAATGCGCTCAACAGCATCCAGTTCTACATCAACCGGCAGGACCGCACCGCGGCGAACCGCTACCTGACCAGCTTCGCGAAGCTCATCCGCAAGAACCTCGATGCCAGCCGCAACGACACGACAAGTCTGGCCGAGGAGTTGGAGCGATTGGAACTGTACCTGGTGCTCGAGCACATGCGTTTCAAGGACAAGTTCCGTTATGAGGTCGTGGTGGACGCTGCCGTGGATACCCGGGCCATCGAACTGCCGGCGATGATGCTGCAACCCTATGTGGAGAACAGCATCTGGCATGGCATCCTGCCCATGGAGCGGCCGGGAACGGTCACCGTGCGCGTGGGGCCTGGCAGCCCGGGGCATGTGCGCATCGAGGTGCTGGATGATGGTATCGGGGTGGAGACCAGCCGTGAACGCAAGAGCGGACGCCCGGCGGACCACATCTCCCGGGGCATTGAGATCACCAAGGGCCGGGCGGACGTGCTGAGGCGCCTGGAACTGGCGGATATCCGCATACAAGGCCCTGAACAACTGCATGATGCGGAAGGCCGCCCGACCGGGACCGGGGTCACCATCGAACTGCCGATGGCACCACCGGGGACGGACGGTGCGGCTGATTTGCGCAAACCCGTTGATCGCCTTACTTTTGATCAATCATGAGGTCCGTCGTGTCCATCCTGCGCACCTTCAGCGTGCTCCTCCTCGTGCTCGCCACGGCGTGTTCGAAGAAGAATGATGACATGGCATGCCCCGCAAAGTCCGCGGAGGGCACGGAGCAACGCCTGATGGAGAACAGCACCGGGATGCCGGCCGATACCGGGCTCGACCGCCCTCAGGGTGGCAACCGGGACCCGCTCTTGAACGGCACCGCAGGTGATGCCAGTGACGGCTCCATCAGCGATGATGGGGACGACGAGGCCGACAACGAAGGCCCCAACAAGCGCGGCCGCAATAACTGAGGCGCGGAGTTCCCGCAGCCGCCTTTCCTTTCCTGAGCACTTCCGTTCCTCGCGCAGCGTGGTCGTGGTGCTTATGCCCGTCACATACCTTCTCCTGCCCGGAAGCTACCAGGTTTCCGGGGGCCCCATGCCCAAGGAGAGCAACGACCATCTGCATCGCCTCATCCGCTCCATGAGCCGCGCGGAGCGGCGGTATTTCAAGCTGTTCGCCGAGCGTCACATGGTCGGGGGGCACAGCATCCACAGCGCGCTCTTCGATGTGATCGCCGCGCAGCCCGTTCCTGACGAAGCGGCGATCCGTCGCCACTTCAAGGGTGCGGCCTTCCTGCGGCGCTACACCGTGACCAAGCACCGCTTGTACGATTCGGTGCTGGCCAGCCTCGAGGCCTTCCATGCGAACGGCTCCGTGGAGGCCCGGATGCGCCGCTACCTGCATCGTATCGAACTGCTGCATCAACGAGGTCTGCACGCGGATGCGGACCGGCTCCTGGGCACGCTCCGCACCATGGCCGAAGGCGCAGGTCGCGCGAGCATCCTGCTGGAAGTGATGGACCACGAACGCCGGGCCATGGAGCGCGCCCATTACGCGGGGGTGACCGCTTCCGATGTGGACCGCTGGCGCGCGGCCGTTGCTGCGGTGCATGCCGCGTGTGAGCAGGAGAACGACCTCTGGACCTTGAAGAGCAGGGCCTTCATGCTGTTGTACCATCAGGGCAAGGCCCGCAGCGAGGCCGACGCGAACGCCCTGCGCACCTTGTTGACCGATCCCGTGCTGGTCGATGCGGCCCGACCGCAGCATCCTCGCGGAAGGTTCCAATGGCACCATGTGCGCAGTGCGCTCTTCTTCGCCCTGAACGATCTGGTGGCCTGCGAACAGGAACTGGCCGCCAATGAGGCCCTTATGCAGCAAGCGGAAGGATGCTTCAATGACGATGTGCACCTTCAACTGAGCGTGCTGAGCAACCTGGCCTATGTGCGCATGCGGCTCGGCCGTTACGAGGAGGCTTTGGAAGGTCTCCGCCGCTTCAAGCGATCGCCGGCCCTGTTGCCCACGGCTCCGAGCGCGGACCTGGAGGTGAAGGTCTTTGCGATGGGTGCCAGCCTGGAGCTGGCCGTGCTGAGCCGCATGGGGCGGTTCGACAAGGCCGTGGAACGGCTGCCGGAGATGGCCGCGCGGATGGACGAGCTGGAGGACCACCTGAGCCCCATCCGTAAGGCGGGTCTCCGTTTCCAGGCCGCCTGGGCCTGCCTGGGTGCCGAGCGTCCGGAAGAGGCGCTCCGCTGGTGCCGGGCCCTGCTCAATGGCCGAGGCATCGAGTCCCATGTGGAGATCTATGTGCTCGGGCGCCTGCTGAACCTGCTGCTGTTGCTGGAGACCGGCAAGAACGACCTGCTCAAGTACGACCTGCGCAACGTGGAGCGCTACCTCCGTGCCCATGGCCGTGATCACGCTGTGGAACAGGCGCTTCTGCACTACATCCGCACCTGCATCAAGCGTGGACAGGGCGCGGACCGCAAGGCTGCCGCCGTACTGCACCACGCCCTGGCCGCACTGGAAGGCCAGCCCATGGAGGAGGCAGCGTTCGATCACTTCGACCCCGTGTGCTACGCACTGAGCCGTGCACAAGGTGTTCCCATGGCACAGGCCGCGCGCGAACGGACCGTCCTCCCGTCCGGTGGACAGGGCCGCAACGCCGCATGACCACGCGAAAGCACGGGCGCATACATTTGCCCGAACCTGCAAATGGGCCTTCATGGGCCCACCATCATCCCCGTGAGCACCCCGCACGACTACATCCCCATCGCCCTGCAGACCTTCATCGCCCTGGGCTTTGTGTTCGGGGGCCTGGCCGTGGCCGCCTGGCTTGGGCCGAAGCGAACGGGCCAGGTGAAGAACGAGAACTTCGAGTGCGGTATCGAGCAATACGGGAATGCCCGCTCCCCCTTCAGCATCAAGTACTTCCTGATCGCCATCCTCTTCGTGCTCTTCGATGTGGAAGTGATCTTCCTGTACCCGTGGGCGGTGAACTTCAAGGACCTCGGCCTTGTTGGTTTCGTGGAGATGGTCCTGTTCATCGCCTTCGTGCTCGCCGGTTTCTTCTATGTGATCAAGAAAGGCGCACTGAAGTGGGAGTGAACAACGGAGCCCTCCACGACCGACCATGAGCAACGAGATCACCCCGCGCCCGGCACTTGGCAAGCCCACCATCGTGCCGCCGCCCAAGGGCTACAGCGGCAGCGGCTTCATGACCACACGGCTGGAGGATGCCGTGGGCCTGGCCCGCAAGAACAGCATCTGGCCGCTCCCGTTCGCCACCAGCTGCTGTGGCATCGAGTTCATGGCCACCATGGCCAGCAACTACGACCTCGCCCGCTTCGGCATGGAGCGCCTCAGTTTCAGTCCCCGCCAGAGCGACCTGCTGATGGTGATGGGCACCATCGCCAAGAAGATGGCCCCGGTGCTGAAGGAGGTGTACACCCAGATGGCCGAGCCCAAATGGGTGCTCAGCGTGGGCGCCTGTGCCAGCAGCGGCGGCATCTTCGACACCTACAGTGTGTTGCAGGGCATCGACCGGGTGATCCCCGTGGACGTGTACGTGCCCGGATGTCCTCCGCGTCCGGAGCAGATCATCGATGGCATCCTGAAGATCCAGGAACTGGTGGCCAATGAAGGGCTGCGCCGCCGCTACGGCAAGGAATACGAGCACCTGTTGAAGACCTACAAGATCGACTGATCGTGCCTGCATTCACCATCCGGACAGACCGCGATCAACTGGTCATCGACAAGCTCACCGAGCGCTTCGGGGAGCTTGTTGCCGTGGAACACCGGCCCTCGGCGGACGCTCCGAAGGTGGTTGCCGGCCGCACCCAGGGCGACCTGCTCGTTCTCCATGTGCGCAAGACGGCGATCCACGATGTGCTTCGCCACCTGCGCGATGAACTGGACTTCAACTTCCTGACGCTGTTGGGCGGCATGCATCATGCGGACCGCGACATGCTCGGTCTGGTGTTCCACCTGCACAGCATGCGGAACGGACACCGCATCCGCCTGAAGACGGAGACCCCGCTGAAGGACCCCGTGTTCCCTACGTTCACCGATCTGTGGCCCACGGCCAACTGGATGGAGCGGGAGACGTGGGATTTCTTCGGGATCAGCTTCTCCGGCCACCCGGACCTGCGGCGGATCCTGAACATGGAGGACTTCCCGGCATTCCCGCTGCGCAAGGATTACCCGCTGGAGGATCCCACCCGCGAGGACAAGGACGATAGCTATTTCGGCCGATGAGCACCCAAGTCGCCAGAAAAGACCATTGGCAGGACGACCTGGTGCCCCATGCGGAGCACAAGGACCTGAACACGCTGAACCTCGGCCCCACCCACCCGGCCACGCACGGCATCTTCCAGAACGTGCTGACCATGGACGGCGAGGTGATCCAGAGCGCCGAACAGACGGTGGGTTACATCCACCGGGCGTTCGAGAAGCTGGCCGAGCGCCGTCCGTTCTACCAGATCACCACGCTCACCGACCGGCTCAACTACTGCAGCTCGCCCATCAACAACATGGGCTGGCATATGACGGTGGAGAAGCTCTGCGGCATCGAGCTGCCCAAGCGCGTGGAGTACATGCGGGTGATCATGATGGAGCTGGCGCGCATCGCGGACCACATCATCTGCAACAGCGTCATCGGTGTGGACACCGGCGCCCTCACCGGCTTCACCTACATCTTCCAGTGGCGCGAGAGGATCTACGACATCTATGAGGAGGTGTGCGGCGCCCGCCTCACCACCAACATGGGCCGCATCGGTGGCTTTGAACGCAACTTCAGCGACAAGGCCTGGGAGCGTATCCGTGCCTTCGTGAAGGAGTTCCCCGCTGCCCTGAAGGAGTTCGAGAACCTGCTGGTGCGCAACCGCATCTTCATGGACCGTACCATCAACTGCGGTCCGTTCCCCGCCGACAGGGCCCTGGCCTATGGCTTCACCGGCCCCAACCTGCGCGCCTGCGGGGTGGACTACGACGTGCGCGTGGCGGACCCGTACAGCAGCTACCAGGACTTCGACTTCATCATTCCGGTAGGCCAGAACGGCGACACCTACGATCGCTTCATGGTGCGCGAACAGGAGATGTGGGAGAGTCTCTCGATCATCCGCCAGGCACTGGAGAAACTGGACAAGCTCTCCGACAAGAAGAGCTTCACCGCCGATGTGCCGGAGTGGGTGCTGCCGCCCAAAGACGAGGTGTACAACCAGATGGAGGCGCTGATCTGGCACTTCAAGATCGTGATGGGCGAGACCGAGGTCCCGGTGGGAGAGGTCTACCACTGCGTGGAGGGCGCCAACGGCGAACTGGGCTATTACCTGGTAAGCGATGGTGGCCGTACCCCGGCCCGGCTGCAGTTCCGCCGCCCCTGTTTCATCTACTACCAGGCCTATCCCGAGATGATCAAGGGCACCATGTTGAGCGACGCGATCCTCACCATGAGCAGCATGAACGTGATCGCGGGCGAACTCGACGCGTGAGATGGGAGCTACCGTAAAAGCCGTAACGACCACCGAAGGCACGCCGCCCTTCACCTTCAGCGACCCCGCATTGGCGGAATGCCGGGAGATCATCGCACGCTATCCGCAGGGGCGCACGAAGAGCGCGCTGATCCCCATCCTGCACATCGCGCAGGCCGAGAACGGCGGCTGGCTCAGCGTGAACGCGATGGACGCGGTGGCCCAACTGCTGGGCCTCCAGCACATCGAAGTGTACGAGGTGGCCAGCTTCTACAGCATGTTCCACCTGCATCCCGTGGGCCGGCATGTGCTGGAGATCTGCCGCACCTCGCCCTGCATGCTCCGGGGTAGTGACGACCTGATCGCCCACGCCGAGAAGCGACTGGGGATCCATGTGGGCGAGACCACCAAGGACGGCCTGTTCACCCTGAAGGCCGTGGAATGCCTCGGCAGTTGCGGCACCGCACCCATGTTGCAGTGCGGCGCCAAGTACCACGAGGACCTTACCCCGGAGAAGTTCGACGCGCTGCTCGAACAGCTTCGCTCGTCCACCGCCCGGAGCAACTACACCGACCGTTGACGAAGCGCCTTCGCCACATCCTCATGAAACCTCAAATGCCTCGCCGGGCTTCGGCGGCTTGAGATGGGCCGCAAACTCCTCCTTGAACACGACGGCAAACCGGGCATCCAGGGCCTGGAAGGCTACCGGGCCAACGGCGGCTACCGCAGCGTGGAGAAGGCCTTGAAGACCATGAGCCCCGAGGCCGTGGTGGAAGAGGTGAAGAAGAGTGGCCTGCGCGGTCGCGGCGGTGCGGGCTTCCCCACCGGCATGAAGTGGAGCTTCCTGGCCAAGCCGCCCGGTGTGCCCCGCTACCTGGTGGTGAACGCCGACGAGAGCGAACCCGGCACCTTCAAGGACCGCTACTTGATGGAGCGGATCCCGCACATCCTGATCGAGGGCATGATCACCTCGAGCTTCGCGCTCGGGGCCAACCTTGCCTTCATCTACATCCGCGGTGAGTACTTCTACGTGAGCCGCATCCTGGAGCGGGCCATCGCCGAGGCGCGCGCCGCCGGCTGGCTCGGCAAGAACATCCTGGGCACCGGTTATGACCTGGACATCCACGTGCAGGTGGGCGCCGGCGCCTATATCTGCGGGGAGGAGACAGCGCTGATCGAGAGCCTGGAGGGCAAGCGTGGCAACCCGCGCATCAAGCCGCCCTTCCCGGCCGTGAAGGGCCTGTACGAGTGCCCCACCGTGGTGAACAATGTGGAGACCATCGCCGCGGTGGTGCCCATCGTGAACGACGGCGGCGAGGAGTACGCCAAGATCGGCGTGGGCAAGAGCACCGGCACCAAGCTCATCAGCGCCGGTGGCAACATCAAGCGCCCCGGTGTGTACGAGATCGAACTGGGCGTGAGCTGTGACGAGTTCATCAACAGCGATCAGTACTGTGGCGGTGTTGTGGGCCGCGCCTTCAAGGCGGTGGTGCCCGGCGGCAGCAGCGTGCCCATCGTGCCTTACGAGCTCTTCCTCAAGACCGCGAAGGGCGAGCAGCGCCTGATGACCTACGAGAGCCTGAGCGACGGGGGCTTCCAGAGCGGCACCATGCTCGGCTCCGGCGGCTTCTACGCCTACAACGACGCGCAGTGCATCGTGCGCAGCACGTGGAACCATACGCGCTTCTACCACCACGAGAGCTGCGGCCAATGCAGCCCCTGCCGCGAGGGCACCGGCTGGATGGAAAAGGTGCTGCACCGCTTGGAGCACGGACAAGGCCGCATGGACGACATCGACCTGCTATGGGACATCCAGCGGAAGATCGAAGGCAACACCATCTGCCCGCTCGGTGATGCGGCCGCCTGGCCCGTGGCCAGCGCCATCCGCCACTTCCGTGACGAGTTCGAGTACCACGCCACGCACCCCACCAAGGTGAAGGACCCGAAGCACTTCGAGAAGGAGCCCTTCAAACGGGCAACTGAACGCTTCGCTGTGTAGAACCGGCGAGCCTGGTCGCCCACCCCTGCGGCACACCGCTATCTTCGCGCTTCGCCGAACGGACCTATGCGGTCCCGGCGTATGGAATGGCCTGCGGCAACTGTGGAACAGGAGCGGACGGTAAACCGGCCGGATGCAAGAGCAATGGCTATTGCAGCACCAGCGGCTGCAACAAGCTGGACGTGTTCGACTGGCTCACCGGCGTGCCCCTGCCCAGCGGCCAGACCCCCTTTGACGCGGTGGAGGTGCGCTTCAAGAACACCCGCAAGAGCTTCTACCGCAATGCCAGCGCCCTGCAACTGAACCCGGGCGACCTGGTGACGGTGGACGCCGCTCCGGGGCACGACATCGGCATGGTGACCCTTGCGGGCGAGCTGGTGCGTGCCCAGATGCAGCGCAAGAGCGCCATCACCGATACGTACGAACTGCGCAAGATCCTGCGCAAGAGCACCCAGGAGGACATCGACCGCTGGCATGCTTCGCGCAAGCTGGAGGACGAGACGATGCTGGCCGCCCGCGCCGTGGTGCACGAGATGCGGCTGGACATGAAAGTGACCGACGTGGAGTACCAGGGTGACGGCACCAAGGCCACGTTCTATTACACCGCGGAGCAACGCATCGACTTCCGCGACCTGATCCGCAAGCTGGCCGACCGCTTCAAGGTGCGCATCGACATGAAGCAGATCGGTGCGCGGCAGGAGGCCGGACGGATCGGTGGCATCGGCAGTTGCGGGCGGGAGCTTTGCTGCAGCACCTGGCTCACGGATTTCCGGAGCGTGACCACCAGTGCGGCCCGCTACCAGCAACTGGCGCTGAACCCCCAGAAGCTCGCCGGCCAGTGCGGCAAGTTGAAGTGCTGCCTGAACTACGAGCTGGACATGTACATCGAGGCGGTGAAGAGCTACCCCTCACAGAACGCCAAGCTCAAGACCAAGCAGGGCACGGGTTACCACATGAAGACGGACATCTTCGAGGAGAAGATGTGGTATCTCTTCAAGATGCCCGGCAGCGCGCCGGTGATGGCGGGGCTTCCTGTTGAGCGGGTGCGCGAGATCCTGGCGCAGAACCGCGAAGGGGTGGAGGTGGAGCTGGACTTCGCGCAGATCGCCGAGGAGAACGAGGCCGCCAAGAACGTGGGCGTGGAGCTGGAACCCGAGTACGAGGCCGTGGGGGGTGAGGATGAACTGACCCGGTTCGACAGCAAGATCAAGAGCGGCAGGTCCGGCGGGCGGCGCAAGGGCAAAGGCCGCGATCGCGAACGCCGCAACGATCAGCGTCCCAGACCCCAAGGAGCGTCTCCAGCGAAACCGGCCCAGGCCCAAGGCCCACGGCCGCCCCGGCCGGACAACGGCCCTCCCGGTGGTGGACCATCCGGCGAACAGCGTTCCCAGGGCGAAGGCCGGCGCGATCGGAACCGCCGTGGGCGCGACCGCCGTGGTCCGCGTCCCGACCGCCCTCCGGGAGGCGAGGGGGGCGCACCTCCCACACCGCCTGCGGCGTGAGACGCATCAGCCCTCTGCTCCTGCTCCCGTGCCTCGTGCTTGCAGGCTGCGCGGAGAACGTCCTGTTCCAGGAGGATGCCCAGGTGCCGGACGGGCGCTGGGAGCGCGGATGGAACCCGACCTTCCACTTCGATGTGGACGACACCCTCCGACCGCACAACATCTTTCTGGACCTGCGCCATACGGGTGATTATCCCTACAGCAACATCTACACCTTCATCACCTTGAAGGGCCCGGACGGCGGACAACTGGTGGATACGGTGGAATGCACACTGGCGGACCCCACCGGGCGCTGGTACGGCCAAGGGGAGGGTTTCATCCACAGCTACCGCAAGGCCCATGTGCTGTACAAGTTGCGCAATAGGTTCCCCCGCAAGGGCCGTTATTCCATCACTTTGGAGCAGGCCATGCGCGTGGACAGCCTGCCCGGTGTGATCGATGTGGGGGTGAGCATCGAACGTGCGGACCCCGCCCAGGGAACCTGATCATGAGCTCCCGATCCTCCAGCCTGAAGAGCGGTGCCCTGCGCCTGTGGTGGCTGCTTGTGTTCTCCCCCGTGCTGGCCCTGACCCTGCTGCTGTTGGTGGCCGCCACCAGCAAGGACCTGCCCAGCACCACCGAGCTGCAGAACCCCCGGAGCGACCTGGCCACCGCCGTTCTGTTCAGTGATGGCAGCCTGATGGGCCAGTACTACCGGGAGAACAGGATCCCCGTGGACCATGAGCACATCAGCCCGCATGTGGTGAACGCCTTGATCGCCACGGAGGACGAACGGTTCCGTGAGCACAGCGGCATCGATGTGCGCGGCACCATGCGGGCCGTGGTGTACCTGGGAAAGAAGGGCGGCGCCAGCACCATCACCCAGCAGCTGGCCAAGATGCTCTTCCACGAGCCGGCGCGTTCGCTGCCACAGCGCCTGAAGCAGAAGGCGCAGGAGTGGATCATCAGCGCCAAGCTGGAGCGCGAGTACACCAAGGACGAGATCATCGCGATGTACCTCAATCGCTTCGACTGGATCAACCAGGCGGTGGGGATCAACAGCGCCGCGCGGGTCTACTTCAACACCACGCCCGATTCGCTGGACCTGCACGAGGCGGCGATGCTCGTGGGGATGTGCAAGAACCCGGCGCTCTTCAATCCACTGCGCCGGCCGGACACCACCCTCACCCGCCGGAACGTGGTGCTGAACCAGATGGAGAAGAACGGGCTCCTTTCCGAGGCCCAGTGCGACTCGGTGAAGGCGCTTCCCCTGGGCCTTCGGTTCCAGCGTGTGGACCACACCGAGGGCCCGGCCCCCTACCTGCGCGAAGTGCTGCGCGGGCAGTTGCAGGCCCTGTTGAGCGAGAAGGACCCCGCCACCGGCAAGCTGCGCATCGCCAAGGCGGACGGCTCGCCCTACGACATCTACACCGACGGGCTGCGCATCCACACCACCATCGACCGGCGCATGCAGCGGTCCGCCGAATGGGCCGTGCGCGAGCATTTGAGCACCGAGCTGCAACCGCAGTTCTTCAAGGACATCAAGGACAAGAAGAACCGGCCGTTCGACTTCCGCGTGACCAAGGAAGAAGTGGCCGGGATCATGAGCACGGCCATGAAGCGCAGCGACCGGTACAAGACCTATACCGGCAAGCTGTGCGCCAACTGCCGCCGGCCTGCCAGCTACATCACCACCACGCGGATCGATGGGCGCAAGCACTTCCATTGCGACCCGGACAAGGGCGGATGCGACAACAAGTGGCCCGTGCTGAGCGAGGAGGAGATCGCCACCGCCTTCGACACGAAGCAGAAGATGCGGGTGTTCAGCTGGCGGGGCGAGGTCGATACGCTCTTCAGCCCGAACGACAGCATCCGCTACTACAAGAGCTTCCTGCTCAGCGGCCTGCTCTCCATCGATCCGCACACCGGATTCGTGAAGGCCTGGGTGGGCGGCCCGGATTTCAAGCATTTCCAGTTCGACCACGTGGCCCAGGCGCGCCGCCAGGTGGGCTCCACCTTCAAGCCCTTTATCTATGCCACCGCCGTGCGCGAGGGCATGGACCCCTGCATGCGGATACCGAACCAGAAGACCTGCTTCGACATGCCGCCGGGCCAGCCGGACTGGTGCCCCGAGAACAGCGATGCCAAGTACGGGGGCATGCTCACGATCAAAGGCGCCATGGCCAACAGCGTGAACACGGTGACGGCCTACCTGATGAAGCAGTACAGTCCGCAGGCGGTGACCGTGCTTGCGCGGCACATGGGCATCCAGAGCCCGCTGGACCCGGTGCCTTCGCTGTGCCTGGGCGTGGCCGACCTGTCGCTCATGGAGATGACCTCCGCGTTCGCCACGTTCGCCAACGAGGGCGTGCACATCGCCCCCATCGTCTTCACCCGCATCGAGGACAAGAACGGGAACACCATCTACGATGTGACCCCGCGGACCGAGGAAGCGCTCGATCCGCGCACCTCCTACATCATGCTGGACATGCTGAAGGGCGTGGCCGACCGTGGCACCGCCATGCGTCTGCGCATGGGCTGGGGCAACCGGGCCAAGTACGGGAACATCAAGACCCCACGGCCTGCAAGACAGGCACCACGCAGAACAACAGCGATGGCTGGTTCATCGGCATCACCCCGGACCTGGTGACCGGTGTATGGACCGGGGCCGAGGACCGCAGCGTGCGGTTCAGCCGCACCGACCTGGGGCAGGGCGCGAACATGGCCCTGCCCATCTACGGCTACTTCATGAACAAGGTGTATGCGGACAGCACCATCCGGATCAGCAAGGGGGACTTCCCCGGCCTGCCGGTCTGGAGGACCTGGACCTGGACTGTGGCAAGCAGCCAGGCGATGCGGACCCCTTCCCCGATGCGCAGGAGGTGGGCCCGGCAACCTGGGATTAGCACGGCGGCGCGCCCGGTATCTTCGCCGCCCCCGCACCACCCGTGTGGCAAGCATCGGGGCCATTGAAGCCATGTCGCAACACTTGAGCGATCAGGAGCTCGTACGCCGCGAGGCGCTGCAGAAGCTCCGTGCCCTGGGCATCGACCTTTCCCGCGGCGGAGTACCCCGTGAGCCATACGGCTGCACAGGCCCGGCTGCTGTTGCCGCCACCCCAGGAGGGTGTGGAGGCCCCCAAGCCCGAGGTGTGCATCGCCGGCCGCATCATGAGCGTGCGCCTGATGGGCAAGGCGTCCTTCGCCGTGCTGCGCGACCACACCGGCGATCAGCAGCATCTATGTGGCCCGCGATGAAGTGGCCCCCGGCGACGACAAGTCGCTCTACGATGAGGTCTGGAAGCACCTGCTCCACCTCGGCGACTTCGTGGGCGTGAAGGGCTTCATGTTCCGCACCCGCACGGGGGAGATCACGGTGCATGTGAAGGAGCTCACCGTGCTCGGCAAGTCCCTGCGCCCGCTTCCCGTGGTGAAGACCGATGAGGCCGGCAACGTGCACGATGCCTTCACGGATCCCGAGCAGCGCTACCGCATGCGCTATGTGGACCTGAACGTCAACCCCGGCGTCAAGGAGACCTTCCTGAAGCGGTCGCGGATCATCAGTGCCATGCGGGCGTTCATGACCGGTGCCGGTTATCACGAGGTGGACACCCCGGTGCTGCAGCCCATCCCCGGAGGCGCGGCGGCACGGCCGTTCGTCACCCACCATAATGCACTGGACATCCCGCTCTACCTGCGCATCGCCAACGAGCTCTACCTGAAACGCCTGATCGTGGGCGGCTTCGAGGGCGTGTTCGAGTTCAGCCGCAACTTCCGCAACGAAGGGATGGACCGCACGCACAACCCGGAGTTCACCATTATGGAGCTCTATGTGGCGTGGAAGGACTACCGGTGGATGATGGCCTTCATGGAGCGCATGCTGGAGCATGTGTGCATCGCCGCGAACGGTGCGCCCTCCGCGCAGTTCAAGGAGAACACCATCCACTTCACCGCCCCGTTCCGGCGCATCACCATGGTGGGTTCGCTGGAGGACAAGCTGGGGGTGAGCGTGCTGGAGATGGACGAGGCCGACCTGCGCGGGCTTTGCCTGAAGCACCACATCGAGGTGGTCCCGAGCATGGGCAAGGGCAAGCTCATCGATGAGCTGTTCAGTGCACTGGTGCAGCCGGAACTGATCCAGCCCACCTTCGTCTGTGACTTCCCGCTGGAGATGAGCCCGCTGTGCAAGAAGCATCGGGACGACCCGCGCCTGACCGAGCGCTTCGAGCTCTTCGTGAACGGCTTCGAGCTGGCCAACGCGTACAGCGAATTGAACGACCCGATCGATCAACGCGAGCGCTTCGAGGACCAGTTGAAGCTGCAGCAGCGTGGCGACGACGAGGCCATGTTCATCGACCAGGACTTCCTGCGTGCGCTGGAGTACGGCATGCCCCCCACCAGCGGGGTCGGCATCGGCGTGGACCGGCTGGTGATGCTGCTGACGAACAACCCGGCCATCCAGGAGGTGCTGCTCTTCCCGCAGATGCGGCCGGAGCGGTCGGAGGGCTGAATGCGTCCGCAGATGTCGCGGATGACGCAGATGAGATCCACAAGGCTGTACGATGATCTTTTCGGAATATGATCCTGGTCGGCCTTGTCGTCTTTCTGACCCTGTACGTGTGGGCCTACATACGTTGCGCGCAACGTGGTTTTAGATCGGCACGTGCGAATGCGCTCCTGGTGGCTTCGGGCATGTTGATGTTGGCCCCGGTCGGGGGTTTGGTGGTGTGGTACTACATGATCCACGACTGGCCCGTGAACATCGGTGGCAAGCCGAATATGACCTGGTACCAGAACGAGCCGGCCCCAGCCGACCTGTTCAGTGCCGCGCTTTACACCGGAGCTGTTCTCCTGAGCTTGGTACTGGTCAGCCTCCTCTATGCCGTTTTCCGCATGTTGACACACAGAGGGCGGCCAACTCGCGGCTGAAGGCGCGGCTTGACTTGTCAGATGTGGAGGCGGATCGGAATGGTTGCGCATTTTCGCGCACGCCTGCCGCAGGCGAGCTCCCTTTTGGGGTTTCCTCGACATAGTCCATGCTCTTCAACTCCAGCGCCTTCCTGGTCTTCTTCCCGCTGGTGTGCACGGCGTACTTCCTGCTGCCCCATCGCTTCCGTTGGATCCTCCTGCTCGGCGCGAGCTGCTGGTTCTACATGGCCTTCGTGCCGGTGTACATCCTCATCCTCGCGTTCACCATCCTGGTGGACTATGTGGCCGGCATCCTCATCGAGGACAGCACCGGCCGCAGGCGGCGGCTCTACCTGGTCGCGAGCATCATCGCCAACACCGGGGTGCTCGCCATCTTCAAGTACTGGAACTTCCTCAACCAGAACATCGGCGAGCTCTTCCATGCCGCTGGTCTGGCTTACAGCGTCCCCGACCTCGGCATCCTGCTTCCCATCGGGCTGTCGTTCCACACCTTCCAAAGCCTCAGCTACACCATCGAGGTGTACCGCGGAAACCTGAAGGCCGAGCGCCACGCGGGCATATTCGCCCTGTTCGTGATGTTCTTCCCCCAGTTGGTGGCCGGGCCCATCGAGCGCGGACAGGCGCTGCTGCACCAGTTCCACGAACCCAAGCGCTTCAGCTATGCCGCTACCGAATGGGGACTGGTGAAGATCGTCCACGGCTTTTTCAAGAAGGTGGTGGTGGCCGATGGACTGTCCGGCTACGTGGATAGTGTGTACGGCAACGCCGACCACGCCTCAAGTCTGTCGCTGCTGCTGGCCACCATCTTCTTCGCCGTACAGATCTACTGTGACTTCTCCGGTTATTCGGACATCGCCGTGGGCACCGCGCGCGTGCTCGGCATCGAGCTCATGGAGAACTTCCGAAGGCCCTACCTCTCCACCTCGATGCAGGAGTTCTGGTCCCGCTGGCACATCTCCCTTTCCAGTTGGTTCCGGGACTACGTGTACATCCCCCTCGGTGGCAACCGGGTGGTGAAATGGCGCTGGTACTACAACCTGATGATCACGTTCATGATCAGCGGGCTCTGGCACGGGGCGGATTGGACCTTCGTCATCTGGGGCTTCCTGCATGGTGCCTACCTGGTGCTGGGCCTGATGCTCGCAGGTCCGCGCGCCCGGCTGGGCACGTTGTTGGGGCTTGACCGGGTGCCCCGTCTGCGTGCCGTGCTCAACTGGGGCATCACCATGCTCCTGGTGGTGCTGGCCTGGGTCTTCTTCCGGGCCACGGATGTCCACCAGGCGTTCGCTGTGCTGAAGGGCATCCTCCTTTTTGACGGGCGCCTTCAGCTCTCCGCGTTCGCCGCCAAAGGAGGCCTGCTCACTCCGGCGATCGGCGTGCTGCTCATCGGGCTGCTTGCCCTGAGCTACCGCCTGCCCTACGACCTTCGTCTGCGTCATCCGCGTCGCTTCATCGTGGCGGCGACCCTCCTGATCATTCTCCTTGGCAGCAATGGCGGCGAGTTCATCTACTTCCAGTTCTAGGCGCTTCCTCCTGCGCCTGGTGCTGCCCGCAGGGCTGGCCATCGCGGCGGGCTGCTGGTTGATGGACCAGGCCGTGTGGCGCCTGCTCATCCTGCCCGCGCGGTCGGCCGGTGCCTACAAGGTTCATCGCATGTTCACGGAGGAGGATCCGCAGGAGGTGCCCATCCTCGGCTCCTCCCGTGCTGCAGGCTCGTACGTGCCGGAGCTTATCGACCCGCATGTGTACAACTACGGGATCGAGAAGACGGAACATGAACTGGTGGAGGTGATGCTCGAACGCGAGCTCCAGAAGTCCAGGCGCACCCCGATCCTGATCAACTGGGACCTCGAGATGTACCGCCACAGCATCGGCAATGTGGCGCATTTCGTACCGAACCTGGCGCATCCGGAGGTCAGGCGCTATATGCGTGAAGAGCTGCGGTGGTACCACCGGTTCGCCGGTGTGCGCTATTTCGGGCTCTATGACGAGTACCTGCGCGCCGCCCTTGGCGAACGGGCCGAAGGCAATGCGCGCTCACGGGGTGGTGTGTTCGATCGAACGCCGTTCGATGCCGGGCGTTTTGAACGACTTGTCCGGCGCAGGGAACAGGCGGAGGCGGGTTGGACGGACCCGGCCGGCAGGGACAGCACGTTGATGGCCTTGCTGATGCGCACCGACCGCCCCATCGTGATCGTGGTGGCGCCCTATCATGCGGCGTGCTTCCGCAACTACAAGGGCCTGGCGGAAGCAACGCGCTATCTCAAGCGGCTGGACGCATTGCCCCAGGTGACCGTGCTCGACCACGGTCGCGATCCGCTGCCGGATGATCACTTCCTGAACACCACGCACGTGAACGAGCGGGGCGCGCGGGCCTTCAGCGCGGTCGTGGGTGCGGAATGGCGGCGGCTTTTCCCGGAGCGGCAATGAAGTACGGGCGTTCCGTGCTCCGGGTGATCGGGGTCCTCGCCTTGGCGTTCCTGCTGCTCGAGGCCATGGCCAGGATCGGTGGTGTGGAGCCTCTCCACATCAACGAAGGCCGTGTTCGTCGCCCGGTCCAACGTTGCATGGAGTGGCCGGTGGCGGGTGGAGGTTCCGTGACCCAATGCACCAATGCGCTGGGGCTCGTGGGGCCACTACCGGGCAGTGATGACCGGCGCGTGATCGCGTTGGGCAGCAGTACCACGGAATGCCCGTACATGTCCGAAGAGGAGACCTGGCCGGTGCGTCTGCAACGCGCGCTGGAGGCCCGTGGGCTCCACGTGTGGGTGGGGAATGCCGGGGTCAGTGGGTCCACGGCCGTGGGCCAGGCCATCTACCTGGAGGACCGGTTGCTGGACCTTGGCCCGGAGCTGGTGCTCTTCATGCCGGGCGCGAACGATCGCCGGCCATTGGATCCCCGACAGGATGCGGGCATGTTGGCACCGGACCGAACGCCCTGGCACACGGCACTGATCCGTCACAGCCGCATGCTCACCTGGCTCGCGCGTTCGTTGACCCGAAGGGGCGTTGCCGTACCGCAGCGCTCGGAGCTGGATGCGCGTGCCTGCACCGACACCGGGTTGAACATGGACACGCATGCGCAGCTGCAGGCCGACTACCGCCAGCGCCTGATGCGCGTGATCGACCGGTGTCGCATGAACGGGGTCGGCCTTGTGGTGATCACGCAGCCCACCGGATGCTCCGCGGACGCCCCGGTCCATGCGGTCATGGAACGCTACAACACCACGGTGCGCGAGGTCGCAGCGGAGCAGCGCCTTGCGCTCGTCGACCTGGCACGGGCGGAATGGGCGCGCGATACCTGCTTTCTGGATGCCATCCACTTCTCCGCCGCCGGAGCGGCCCGGGTGAGCCAGCTGCTGGCTCCTGCGCTTGAGCGCATCCTTGCGGAGCGCCTTACGGCACCATCCGCTCGACCGCAGTGATGCGGTCGCCTACCCGCAGCCGCCAGGCCACCTCCATGCCGCGCACCACATGCGCGAAGCGGGTGTACCGCCCGTCCAGGTGCGGGGCGTCGGCGAGCATGATGAAGAACTGGCAGCTCTCCGTGTCCTTGCCTGCGGAGGCGAGCCCCACAGCTCCCGTGGTGAAGCCCTCCATGCCCACTTCGGTGCGCAAGGTCCATGGCATGCCGCCATAGCCATCGCCGCGCGGACATCCGCCCTGCGCAACGAAGTCGGGCACCACCCGGTGGTAGTACTCGCCGTTATAGTATCCAGCGGCCACCAGCGAATCGAAGGCCACGCAGCTGCCCGGAGCCAGCATCGGTTCCAGTTCAAGGATGATCTCACCCTGGCTTGTATTGATCCGGTACTGAGGCGCGTTGCCCAGGCTTGCCAACCGTGCCCGGTCGATGGGGTGGTTGAAGCGTGGGGCCTGGTGCTTCGGCTCGGGCAACCCATCGCGCTTGGCGCATAGCGCATCCAGGAGCTGGATGGTCTCCAGATCGCGGATCGGATGCAGTGCCGATCGTGCTGCGGACTCCAACCCTTTGTCCATGAAGCGCGCAAGGAAGTCGGGCTTTTCCTCCTTCAACCGCTCGCATATCGCGGCGATGAGTCCTGCGTCCCCGGTCAACAGCACGGACCGCATGAAGGACGAGCGGTATTCGTCGTTCGCGCGTTGGTCGACCTCGGCATGCTTCAGGAACTCCCCACGCACGGCGAACCATTGTTCGAGTGCCGCCTGCCGGATGGCCGCTGGCCTGTTCCCCAACACAAAGGCCTTCAACGAGTCGATGTCCTCGTGACGAGTGTGGAGCGCCTTCGTCAAACTGGCGCCCAAGTAGGGCCCCAGGTCCTGTTGGGCCATGCTCCGCATCAACAGGCCGCAAGTGCGGCGGGTGTCCTCATCCCCGTGGCGCATCACCAGGCCGTACAGCGGGATCTTCACCGCATAGTCGGCGTGTTCCTGTGCCGTGGTCCACAGGGTCTGGCCATCGGGAAGCTCCTTCAGCTTCAGCAGCTCCTCCACCGCCTGGTCGCGCACCATGCCGCTGGAGTCCTGCAAGGCCTTCCAGATGAGCTCGTTCTTCTTCGGCTCCTCCCAGCGACCAAGGCCGCGCAGTGCCATCACGCGCATGCGTGGATCGGGATCATTTGTCAACCATTCCTGCAGCCGGATGAAGGCTTCATCATGACCCGTTCTGCTCAGTGCGGCGAGCAGGGGCAGTCGCAGGTCGGTGTACCCGCTATCCGGGATGGTCATCGCGATGTCCAGGAGTTTGCGCGCGAGAGGCTTCAACAGCGCGGAAGGACTGCGTGCAGCCACCTGCAGGGCCGCTTCATCGATCAGGGGGTCGCGCGCCGTGTAGAGCGCGAGGGCCTGGCGGAGGTGGGCCGTATCCGTGCAGTTGTTCGTTGTGGCGAAGAAGAGGCCGCGCAGCACCCCGAGCGTATCCGCCCGGGTGGCGAGGGACCGGCGCACTAACAGGTCCGCGCCGTTCCGGCGGCCGCACCGTCCCGCTGCCTCTGCGATCCGCCCGCGCACGGCAGGCTCCGGTTCTGCGGAGAACCGCTCGATCAATTGATGCACGGTCACACTGTCACCACAGAAGCCGAAGGCGAATGCCGCCTGCGCACGCACCACCGCATCGGGATCGGACAAGGCCTGGAGCAAGGCTGGCACGGCGGACGTTCCGCCCACTGAGGCGAGCGCCAGCGCGGCATGAGCGCGGGTGGCCGCCAGGCTGTCCTTGAGCAGCACGAGCAAGGCCCCGGTGTCCCGCCGATCCTGCGCGTCCAGCACGGACCAGCGGACGGGATCGATCTGCGGGGTGGCCATGGGCCGCGACCGGCCAGGCTCATCGGCCGGGTTGCAGGCGAACAACAGCAGGAGCAGGGACCAGGCGGGCTTCATGCCCGAAAGTTGCGCACGGCCCCCGAACCCGGGACGCGCGGTCCGGCAGGATATCTTCGTCAGCCCATAATGACCCCAACGATCACCTTGCCGCTGGCAGGCCTGCTGCTTTGGAGCACGGCCGCAGCCCAGCCCGCCACCGACAGTGTTGCCATCGCCAACATGCGAGCGGACATCCGGTACCTCGCTGCCGACAGCCTTCAGGGAAGAGAGACCGCGACCATCCATGAGCGGATGGCGGCGGACTGGATCATCGCACGGATGAAGGAGGCCGGCCTGACCCCGAAAGGCGATGAAGGCGCTTTTCTTCAGGGCTTCCCGTTCGACGGGGTGCCCACCCTGGGCACCAGGAACGCGGCACAGCTTGGGCGGAACAAGCTGGATCCGGGCACCGATTTCTACCCGGTCTCCTGGTCGTCCAGCGGATCGGTGTTCACGCGGCTGGCCAAGTGCCGCTATGGTATCCTGGCGCCGGAGAAAGGCCGGAACGACTACGAGGGCGTCGAGGTGAAGGACCACGCGGCGGCCATTTCCATCGGTTCGCCGGACGGCATTCATCCCCACAGTGAATGGCTGGACCATCATGACCTCGGCCGCCGCATCAAGGATGCCATCGCGCAGGGAGCGAACGCCGTGTTGCTCTACAACGATGATCCCACGGCCACCGACCCGGACAGCACCTTGAAGAAGAAGATCAAGCCCTGCGGAGTGCCCGTGATCTTCCTGACGAAGAGCGGCCAGCGGAAGATGGGCCTTGATGGCGAGCCGGTCTCGGTGAGCGTTGATATCGATCGTCCCGTGCTGACCGGTCACAATGTGGCGGGCTTCATCGATAACGGAAAGCCGAACGTGGTGGTGATCGGTGCGCACTACGATCATTTGGGCCACGGCATCGAGGGCTCCCTGCACCGCGGAGGACCGGGCATCCACAACGGGGCGGACGACAATGCGAGCGGCGTGGCCATGATGCTTCAACTGGCGCGCGACCTGCGTGCGATGCCGAAGGCGGGGAACAACGACTACCTCTTCCTGGCCTTCAGCGGGGAGGAGATGGGCCTGCTTGGCAGCAATTGGTGGTCGAAGCACCCCGCGGTGCCAATCGGCGAGCTGAACTACATGATCAACTTCGACATGGTGGGCCGGTTGGACTCGTTGAACACGGTGATCATCAACGGGGTGGGCAGCTCCCCCGCCTGGAACCTCCTGCGACCGGATACCGCCACGGTGAAGAAGCCGAAGAAGTCCCCCATGCGGCCCAGGAAGGAGGAGGCGTCACCGGAGCCGCTGAAGGTGAAGCTCACCGAGAGCGGTGTGGGCCCGAGCGACCATACCAGCTTCTACCTGAAGGACGTGCCCGCGATCCACTACTTCACCGGTGCGCATGAGGACTACCACAAGCCGAGCGACGACGAGGAGAAGATCAATTACGATGGCATGGTGCGTGTGCTGCGGCATGTCGAGGACCTTATCGTCGCGCTGAACGACAGTGGTAGGGTGACCTTCACGAAGACCGCGGTGGATACCAGCTCAACGCCTTCGTTCAAGGTGACGCTGGGGGTGGTGCCGGACTATGCGTACAGCGGAGAAGGCATGCGCATCGACGGCGTCACGGATGGCAAACCCGCGGCCAAGGCCGGGTTGAAGGCCGGGGACATCGTCATCCGGCTTGGTGAGCACCGGATAACCGACATGATGAGCTACATGAAAGGACTTGGCCGCTTCACCAAGGGCGAGGTGACCCCGGTGACGGTGCTGCGCGACGGAAAGGAGTTGACCGTGAACGTGACCTGGTGATGGGTATCGGCAATGTGGCGGTGATCGGTGCGGGCAGCTGGGGCACGGCCCTGGTGAAGCTCCTGCATGGGAACAACGAGCGTGTGCTGTGGTGGATCCGCAGACCCGCGACCATTGAGCACATCCGCAAGTACGGGCACAACCCGGACTACATCAGCGCGGCCCAGTTCGATGTGGGCCGGCTCCACATGAGCGATGACCTGGATGCGGTGGTGCGCGAAGCGGACACCCTGATCCTGGCCGTGCCATCCGCCTTCTTGAAGGGCACCCTGGAGCAACTGGACCGCAGTGCGCTGCAGGGCAAGGCCGTGTTCAGTGCGGTGAAGGGCATCGTGCCGGAGACCAACCAGATCGTGGGGGAATACCTGTTCGATCACTGGGGCGTGCGCAAGGAGCACTTCGGTGTGATCTGCGGCCCCTGCCATGCCGAGGAGGTGGCCATGGAGCGCCTCAGCTACCTCACCATCGCTGGGCAGGATCCCGCGCGCACGGCGGCCATGGGCCAGGCGCTCAGCGGGCGCTTCCTACGGACCACCCTCAGCGATGACATCTACGGCACCGAGTACGCGGCCATCCTGAAGAACGTTGTTGCCGTGTGCGCAGGCATCAGCGTGGGCCTGGGGTATGGCGATAACTTCCGTGCGGTGCTGGTGAGCCGCGCCATCCAGGAGATCGCCCGTTTCGTGCAGGCTGTCCACCCGATCGACCGCGACATCAACGAACCGGCCTACCTGGGCGACCTGCTGGTGACGGCGTATTCCACCTTCAGCCGGAACCGCGAGTTCGGCAACATGGTCGGCAAGGGCTACAGCGTACGGGCGGCCCAGCTGGAGATGAACATGGTGGCCGAGGGCTACTACGCGGTGAAATGCGTGCACGAGATCAACGCACGCCTGAAAGTGGACATGCCCATCGCCGAGGCCACGTACCGCATGCTCTATGAGCGGATGGCGCCGATGATGGAGATGCGCCTCCTGAGCGAGCGCCTCAATTGAGGCCGATCACCCACGTAAGGTCCAGTTCCCAGCCGGCACGGACGTTCACGGCCTCGGCCATGCGGAGCACGCGCTCCGGCTGCCGCAACGCGCCCAGAACGCCCGTGGACCACCGCCCGTTGCCATCCGTATCCACCACCAGGCGCAACCGGTAGGTGCCCGTGGGCAGGGTCCCGAGCGCGAGCTTGGCCGGAAGCTGGTCCACGCGCAACTGAAGTACGCGCTCGTCCTGTGCGTTCAACAATTGCAGCAGCAGCGGACCCCTCGGTGCCCCGGCCGTGTCGGCTTGCAGGGAGAGCCGCAATTCGCCGGTGGCTCCTTCGCGCAACGTCTCCAGGTCGAGCCGCAGGGTGTCGTTCCGGCCGCCGTAGATGTCCTCCAAGGTGCCGGGCTCGAGCGTAAGGCGCGCCGGGCCCTCGGTGGGCAGGACCCCGGCCAGATGCACCGTGCGCCGGTCCGTACTGTCCACGTTCAGGGCGATGCGTTCCTGCCCTTGTGCGGTGGCCAGCGCGGCCGTGGTCCGCAACAGCCGCGCCACGGGGCGCGAGGTGCGCAGCACCGGGTTCTCACCGGAGCGTCCTTTCCGCGGCGTGGCGTTGAGCAGGAACGGCATCCGCTTGTCCGTTCGATAGGTCAGGGTGTCCAGCAGGCTGTCCGACTCGTACACCGCGAAGCGCTGGTCCTGCAGCAGGGTGGTGTCCGATGGCCACAGGAGCACGGTGTCGTTGCCGGGGCTCCACTCACTGGCCCAGGTGAGCACGCCACCGGTGCGATCAATGGACCGCAGGCGCAGGGATCGGCCGGGCCGCGCCAGCACCATCCGCCATGCGCGGTCCGCCGTCACCTTCGCCTCCATCACCGTCTGGGCCGCCGGTTCTTCGCGGAACAACCGCAGGTCAACGGACGCGCTGTCCCCGGCCCGCACGCCTGCGGAACGGAAGCCGAGCTCCTCGTCCGGCAGGTCGTACCGGAAGTTCGCGTTGCGGTCGCGCAGGGCACCGATCCCGTAACGTCCCGCGGCCAGGTGCTCCAGGGCAAAGCGCCCGTTCGCATCCGTTCGTGCGATGTACGCCGGCAGGCTGTCCCGCAAGGCATCGGTCGCCGTGTCCGTGCGCAACATCACCAGGGCATCCTTCCCCGGCGCGTCCGTGAAGGCATCCCGAACGACCCCGTGGATGCGCAGGCTGTCCAACGCTGTTCCCGTGGAGAACACATAGGTCAACGATCCGGCCGGATTGCCCTCGGAAAGGTCCAACACCGCCTCACCCAAGGCGATGGAATAGGTGGTGTTCGCACGAAGGGGCGACCGGAACAACACTTCTATGTCGCTCCCGCCGAGCACCCGGTATTCCGGTGCAGGTGACAGCGGTGGTGAAATGATGATCCGTTCGTTGGGGCGCTCCAGGCGTATGCGTTCGTCGAAGTGCAGCACGATGCGGCCGGCCGTGAAACCCGTGGTCCCGGGTGCCGGCTCGGCCCCGAGCAGCCGGGGCGGTGCCACGTCCTTCGGACCACCTTGGGGGTCACGCACCTGTGCACAGGCCGCCAGGAGCAGCAGTCCTGCGTATGCCGATGCGCGCCTCATTCGAAGAGCGGCTCCAACTGGGCGGTGAGGCGCTCCAGCGCGTGCGCGTCCACCACGCTGAAGTCATCCGGTCGTTCGCTGTCGATGTCGAGCACGGCCGCCACGCGCCCGCTGCGGTCGCGCACAGGCACCACGATCTCGCTGCGGCTGTGGGGGCTGCAGGCGATGTGGCCGGGGAACAGGTCCACATCGGGCACCACCACCGTGCGTTCCTCCGCCCAAGCGGTGCCGCACACGCCGCGGCCATGCCCGATGCGGCTGCAGGCCACCGGTCCTTGGAACGGCCCGAGCACGAGCTCCGCACCCATCACGCGGTAGAAGCCGACCCAATGCCAGCGGAAGGCGGTGTGCAGGGCCGCGCTCATGTTCGCCATGGCCGCGATGAGATCCCGCTCCTCCGCCAGCAGCGCATGCACCTGCGGGGCCAGCGCGGCATAAAGATCAACACGGTCGTTGGTCTCGGGCAGGTGAAGGCTGTTGGACATGGGCCGCGAAAATACCCGGCGGTTCAGGCACAGGCGCAGGTGAACACACTGATCCGGATGCCGGGCACTTCCTGCAAACGCCGTGCACAGGCCTCGATGGTGGCACCCGTGGTGATCACATCGTCCACCAGCAGGACATGGGCATTGCGCAAGGCGCCGGGGTCGCCCAGCTGGAACGCGTCCTCCACGTTGCGCCAGCGGTCCATGCGCCCCTTCCGCGTCTGCGTCGTGGTCCGCACGATGCGCAGGAGCTCCGCGCCGGGATCACGCAGGGGCCACACCTCCCGCATGCCGTCCACCAGCACCTGGGCCTGGTTGTATCCCCGTTGGTGCAGTTTGCGCGGGTGCAGCGGCACGGCCATGATCGTGTCCACCGAACTGAAGCGGGCGCTGGTCATGATCTCCAGGGCCATCCGGTTCCCCAGTTCCATTCCCGTGGGCCGGTCGCCTTGGTATTTCAGCCGGTGGAGCATCCGTTGCACCATGCCATCCCGGGTGAACTGCAGGAAGGCGCTCGCGGCGGTGAAGGGGAAGCGTCCGAAGAAGAGCTGCTCCACCCGGTTCCGGGGATCATCGTGGAAGCGCGTGCGCGGCAGGTCCTGCAGGCAGTGCAGGCAGATGCAGTTCTCCGCGCGCATCAGCGGCCGGTCGCAGCCCGCACAGCACCGTGGCAGCACAAGGCCCACCAGATCGTGGAACAGGGTGCGGCGCACGGCCTTCATGGGTTCAATACTTTGTTGAAAACGGTCGAACGCCTGAAAAGTAGCCGGTTGTCACCAAGGTAATTTCGCCCCGTTCCGCCCGTTCATGGGTGGAGCACGCCCCATGGACCCTGTTACTCCCGTGAACCAAGACACGCGCAAGAACCGCTCGAACGTGGTGCTGCTCCTTCTGGTGGTGGTGCTGCTGATCAGCAATGTGGTGCTGCTCTACCTCTGGTCGCAGAAGGGCGATGAGGCCCAGCTCGCTCAGCAGCAACTGGCCAGCACCACCAGCGAGAAGGACAACGTGACGAAGCTGCTCGAGGACATGCTTGCGCAGTACGACACGCTCAGCGCCGAGAGCGAGGAGTACAAGGCCCAGATCGCCGACCAGCAGAAGCAGATCAGCGAGCTGATGGACAAGGTGAAGAACGGCAACTACAGCCTGGCCAAGGCCAAGAAGGAGGCCGAGACGCTCCGCCGGATCATGCAGGGTTACATCCAGACCATCGACTCCTTGAACCAGGTGAACCAGGCGCTCACCGCGGAGAACCTCAGCACCAAGCAGGAGCTCGGTGAGGTGAAGGGGCAGAAGGTCGCCCTTGAACAGCAAAGCGCCGAGCAGCAGGCGATCATCGCCCGCGGCTCCGTGCTGCGCAGCACGGTGATGACCGCCGTGGCCATTTTCGAGCGCGGCAGTGGCAAGCAGGTGGAGACCCCGCGGGCCGGCAAGGCCGAGCAGGTGAAGTGCTGCTTCACCATCGGCGAGAACCTCACGGCGAAACCCGGCAACCGCACGCTCTACCTCCGCGTGATCAGTCCGGACGGCAGTGTGCTCCCGGCGGCCGAGGCCGATAACCGCTTCAAGTTCAACGGCATGGAGGGCGAGTTCAGCGCCAAGCGCGACGTGGACTACCAGAACCAGCCGGTGGAGGTCTGCATCTACTACAAGGCCTCGGGCAAGATGGCCACCGGCCAGTACATCGTGGAGGTGTATGAGGCCGGGGGCCAGGTGGGTTCCACCTCCTTCAACCTGAAGTAGTCCACCGTTCAGAAGAAGGCGCGGACCTGTGCGCCGCCCACGTGCACCACGGGCACGCCTTCGCTGCGGCGCCCGTTGTAGGTGAGGTCCAGTTGCAGGTTCCCGCTCAGCCGACGTTGCACCGACACGCTCCATGTGCCGTTGGTGCCCGGTTTCAGACCGGTGAGCAGTTCGTTCCCCAGTGGTGAGTTGGGCTCTCCGGCGAAGGTGATGTCCACCAGGTTCGCATTCACCTGAAGACTGCCTTTGCCCGCCGTGTTCCAGCGAAGCTCCAGGCCGAGGTCGCTGATGATGGCCGAACCGCCTCCCAGTTCCGCGCGGTTCTTCTTTTCCGTGTACTTGTACTGGGAGGATAGGCGCAGGCTGGTGTTCGGCTGCCAGCTCACCTTGCCTTTGCCGCCCTCCTGATCGATGGCGAAGGTGCGCCCGGACAACAGGTCGCTTGAACTGGAGCTGCGGCCGCGCTCCGCCTCCACCTCCAGGGTCCAATGGCGCGTGGTGTTCCAGCGCACATGCACGATGTCCGTCCTGCGCTCGCGTGTTTCAAAGCCGTTCAGCAGCAGGCTTCTGTTGCGGTCGCTCTGATGGCTGTGGTCGATGCTCCACACCCGGCCGCTGCGGTCGTAGTAAACGGTGTTGCGCAGGCTGGCGCTGTAGGCGGCGAGGGCTGTGTCGGTGGGGTCGTAGCCGAAGGGATCGAGCGCCTCCTCCAGTCCACCACTTCCGGTCTTGCGTTCGGTGCGCACGCTGGCCACATCCGTCCACTTGCCCACGAATCCCTTCGTTCCCCGCCGGTCGCCCCACACGGCACCGGGCCGCAGGTCCAGCGAGGCGCTCAGCTGGTTGTTGTACACCCGCACGTAGTTGTTGGTCTGCGTGTAGGCGCGGATGTAGTTGGCCTCGTAGCCGAAGTTGGCCACCTCGAACTCGTTGAGCTCCTTCAGGCCGTTGTCGTTGTAGTCGATCCACACATAGGTGCCCTGACCGGCGGGCACCTCCAGGTAGATGAACTCGCGGCGCTGCTCCAGGCCGCTGCCCAGTTCATAGAACGCGCTCAGGCGGATCGCACCCTTCACCAGTGTCAGGTCGTTCTCGATCCGCGCCAGCCAGGTGTCCTCGGGCCGGGCCGAGGTGATCGTGCTGTCCAGCACGCGCAGGGAACGCCAGGTGAACCGAAGGCCTACGCGTTTGCGGGGATCCGCGCGCAGGCTGAGCGCTCCGGTGACGCCGGTGGCCTCGGTGCTCGCCGCCAATGCTCCGCCCCGCAGCGCCTGCTCGGTGCGCCGCCCCCCGCTGAGCTGGAATCCCAACGCGGCCGTGTCGGTGCTCTGCACGAAGGCCTCCCAATCGTAGAAGCTGTAGCTGCCGCGGACGAGCTGCCCGCTGCTATCGGCGCGGAAGCGGTTGCGCTCCTGGTCGTCGCGCAGGCCGATCACCACGCGGCCCACGCGCCGCGCATACCGGCCTTTGTGCCGGAGGAAGTCGCTCACCAGGCCCTGCGCCGAAGAGGTCAGCGCGCTTCCATCGAAGAGCACTTCATACCGGCCCAGGCGCAGATCGGCCTCCGCCGAATGGCGGTAGCCTTCGTACTGGTCCCGCACCTGGAACGTGGAGCTCGCGATGCGCGCACCGCCCTTGCGACCGGCCTTCAGCCGTGCGTACACCGATGCCAGCACCTGGTCTTCCGAGGGCACCAGCGGGGCCAGGCCTGTCTGCGGGTTGCTCAGGTTCCAGTTGCGGTCGAACTCCACCGTCCGGAAACGTTCCAACTGCTGGAAGGTCCGTTGCAGCAGTTCGTTGTCGGTGCCGATGCTCACCCGCAGGCTGGTGTCCCCGCGGTCCAGCCGGATGTCATGCTCGCCGCCGGCGCGGAGGGCCAGCCCGGAGTTGTCGCCGTCGTCCACCGTGCTGAACGTGTTTCGGTCCTGGTCGCTCACGGCCACCTGTACCCACCCGCGCGAGCGGTCGCTGAAACGGTGACGCACCCCCACTTCGGCCATCCGCTGCGCGCGCGGGGGGATCAGCACACGCACCGGTGCATGGTCGCCGCGCCGTACGATGTTGCCGGCGATGGTGTCCGGCGCGATCCACTTGAACACCCGCCCATTGGGCGTGAACTGGTCCTGCACGTAATCGCCGGATCCCGTGCCCACCGCGCTGAAGGTGACCCGGTACAGGGCCGCTTCCGGGTCGGTGCTGTACACGTAGACGGGGTCGTATCCCAGCGAGTCGCGCTTCGCGTAGAGCACCTGCTCGGCGGACCAGCCAACGCTGTCGGCCCCGTTGGTGGCGGCGGCCAGCGGATCATCGCCCGCCTCGGTGAGCACCAGCCGGTCCTCGTCGCTGAGGGTCTGCTGCAAGGGCTGGTTGCGGCCGTCCTGCTCGGTGTACAGGTCCACGTTCAGTTCGGTGGCCCCGAGCGTCCACGCGTTGGACAGGCGCACCAGGGAGCGGGCGTAGTTCTTGTCGCTGAACTGGAACTCCACCACGATCCGGCGGTCCTTGGTGATCAACCGCTTCGCGGTGAAGGTGAGCTCGGCCGTGTTGTAGTCGATGATGTAGTCGTTCTCCTGTCCGCGGGTGAGCAGCTGCCCGTCGATGAACACACGCTCGGTGCCGCTCAGCACGATGATGAAGGTGCCACCCTCGCTGCTCGAAAGCCGGTATGGTCCTTGAACGCCCTCGATCCCCTGGATCACGTTCCGGGCGAACTTGCCCTTGCTCACGGCCGCGCTCAGGGCGAGCGACCCGCGCGGGCCCGAACGCGCACTGTCCGTTGGGGCGGGGCCCAGTAGCGTGCTGTAGCCGATGCCTTTCGTCTTCTTGAACCAGGTGAGGAAGTGGCTCTTCGGCCGTTCGAGCACGAAGTCACCCGCGATCAGCTCCTGGCGCTCGTCGAAGAGCTTGATGAAGACGCGGTCGAAGTCCTGCAGTTCGGCCGTGTTGCCGCCCGCCTGGATCGGGATGTTGTTGTCGGTGACGGAGGCGAGCACCTGGATCCGGTCCGTGAGGCGGCCGCTCAGTTCCAGGTTGAGCGCACTGTTCACGCTCAGGTCCTGGTTGTTGCCGAACAACACCCCCCGCGAGATGCTGCCGCTCTTGTTCAGCCCACTGATGCCCAAGGGGTCCTCGGAGCTTTTCCCGGGGATGTATTTGAACGGGTCCGGTCGGTCCGGCCGCACGTCCAGCAGGCGTGCACGGTCCTTGTGCTGGAACGGCCCGGCCAACAGCATCGGCAGGGTGCGGTAGGTGGCCAGCAGCGTGTCCGGTGGCAGCGGCCCGCGGCGGATCAGCAATGCCGTCCAAGGGTCCACGGTGTACAGGGCCGTGTCCACCGGAGCGCCTGCGAGCGTGAGCACGAACGTGCCGGGCGCGATGCTCACGGAGTCGATCCGGGTCGTGTCCTGCGTCACCACCAAGCGCCGTGTGCGGCGACCATCCAGCCCCGGGCCCTGGGCATGGGCCAGGCCGCTGAGCAGGAGCGCCAGCACAAGCGTATGGGGACGAAAGGACCGGGGTGGGTGCACGGGGTTGCGGGTCGGAAATTACCCGTATGCCCGGCCGCGGCCGGGAACATCAATAGGTTCCTGTTGGTAACGCCGCCAGTGCGCGTTCGTTGCCCACGGCCGCAAGGGTACTTTGGCCGCACCCATGCGCACGCCCGTCCGTTGGCTTCTCCTGGCCGTTCTGGCCGCCGGTTGTGGGGTCGGCGGTTCCCCAACGCCGGGCCGCACGGGCTCCCGGTACGGCGGGGTGTTCAACTTCAACGAAACGGAACCGCTGCGGAGCATCTTCCCGCTCACGCTCACCCAGGCCGCGTCCTTCCGCATCATGGCGCAGGTGTACCAGGGCCTGGTCACCTTCGACCGCCACGACCTGTCCATCAAACCGTGCCTTGCCGAGCGGTGGGAGGTGAACGCCACGGCAACGGAGTACACGTTCCATTTGCGCAAGGGTGTGCGCTTTCACAACGACCCCGCTTTTCCCGAGGGTAAAGGTCGCGAGCTGGTGGCCGCCGACGTGGTGCACTGCTTCAATGCCATTTGCACCAACGGCATCGGCGATCAGGTGATGTGGCTTTTCCAGGACCGCGTGGAAGGCGCGAACGCGCATTATGCCGCAACGGCCCATGCGCCCCCACCGCCCGGAGGGGTCAAGGGGATCTCCGCCCTGGATGAGCGCACGGTGCGGATCCGGCTCACCCAACCCACGCCCAACTTCCTGCAGATCGTGGCACATCAGGGTTGTTGGATCTGGCCCAAGGAGCTGGTGACCACCTATGGTCCATCTCCGGCCGACCATGCCATCGGCACAGGGCCGTTCGTGATGCACCCGCTGGCGCCGGGCGAGGCCATGGTCCTGGAACGGAATCCGGAGTATTGGGACCTTACGGACGAAGGGTCGCCGCTGCCTTACCTCGATGCTGTGCGGGTCACGTTCGAGGAGGACAAGAACGCGGAAACGGAAGCCTTCCTCAACGGGCGGCTCTCCGCCATGGTGGAGCTGCCCCTTCAACGCCTGGAGGACCTGCGCGATACCGTGGGACCGGACGGGAAGCTGCGGTTCCGCTTGTTGCGCATGCCCGCCCTGAGCACCCAGTTCTACAGTTTCGACATCCACCGGCCACCGTTCAACGATGAGCGCGTGCGGAAGGCCATCTCCTGGGCCATCGATCAACGCTACCTGGTGGACTCCGTGCTCGGTGGCATGGCCACGCCCGCGGAGCATGGGATCGTTGCCCCGGGCCTCACCGACTACCCGTATGCGCGGGTACCCGGTTGCGGCCATGATCCCGCCAGGGCCCGCGCCCTGCTGGCTGAGGCGGGTTACCCCGATGGCCGGGGCTTTCCCCCCGTCCAGCTGCAGGCCAACGCCGATGGGTTCGGCTATGTGGAGGTGGCGGAAGCCGTGCAGGAAATGCTGCAACGGGAGCTGAACATCTCCATCTCCATCAGCATGGTGCGTGCGGATGAGCACTACGACCGGGTGGAGCACGGACGTGTGCGCTTCTGGCGCGAAGGCTGGACCGCCGACCATCCCGATCCGGAGAACTTCCTCGCCCTGTTCTATGGGCGCAACGCCGTGCGCGATACCGCACTTCCGGCCTCCATCAACATGACGCGCTTCCACGACGCTGCGTTCGACGGTCGTTTCGCCTTGGCACAGCGCACCATCAACGCGGCTGAGCGTTACGGGCTGCTGGCTGCGGCGGACAGTGTGATGATGGCCCGCATGCCCATCGTTCCGTTGTACCACGAGAACGCGGCCTACCTGGTGCAGCCCCGTGTGCGCGACCTCGCGCTCAATCCGATCGAATTCCTCGACCTCTCCCGGGTTTGGATCGAGGACGAGGCCGGGGACGCGGCGCAGGCCGCTCAGTGAACGTTCCGCCGAACGAGGTCGAGCGCGATGCTCTTGGCCAGGGGCACGAACGTTTCGATGGCCGGAAGGGGCACGTCCGCTGAGAAGGCGAACATGGCCGGGTTCGGCAGTTCGGGCCGTTGCCGCACCAGGTCCGCCTTCACGTGGTCATACTGCCAGGTGATGCCCAGGGTATAGTGGGCCACATAGGCGGTGCGCATCGCCCGTTCGGGCGGCTCTGAACCCTCCGGCACATGGAGCCCAACGCGGTACGTGTAAACGCGCGCCTCGTCCCGGTGCCGCAGCAGCAGATAGCCTTCATCCGTGCGCAGGGGAAGCACGCCGACCGGTTCCACACGAATGTGCCCGAGCAGGTCCTGCCGAAGCCCGGTGCCCTCCTCGGCCGTGCGCTCCAACAAGGGCTGTGCGACAGCATAGACCTGGTCCAGCACCTGCCAGAGCGGATCCTCCGTCCGCGTGCGCAAGGCACGGCCGGTGCTTCCGTCCCAACCGATCAGGTCCCCCGGCATCAACGCCCCCAGTTCCTCCCGCCGCCGGAACAGGTCCTCCAGGTCGCGCTGCGCGCTGCGCAGTTCCGGCAGGTACGGGTACAGCTTGCGTTGACCGAATCCCTGCTTCACGCGCTGCACATAGGCCAGCACGCGGTAGCGGGCGCCCTCTTCATCGTCCGGCACCTGGGCGAACAGCCCGCGGATGAACGGCTCCATGCGTCGACGGGGTTTCTGGATGAATGAACGTGGTGTTCAAAAAAAAGTTCCATCCGGCATCGCCGCGCCCGGGTGGCGTGGCACCTTCGCGAACACCGAAAGTTAATCGCTCCCATGCCCATTCGCCCTGCGTTCAGCCTCATCGCGCTCGCACTTCTGGCCGCCTGTGTGCCCAACCGGAAGTACGAGGAGCTGCAGACCCGCTACCGCAGCACCCAGGAATCGGAGAGCGCCGCCGTGGCCAAGGCCCAGCAGGCCGAGGCCGCCATGCTCGAGCAGAAAGCCGCCATGGACGACCTCACGGCCCGCAATTCCAACCTGAAGCGGGATACGACCATCCTGGGCACCAGCCTGCGGAACATGACGGTGCAGTACGACAAGATCAACGAGCTCAACCAACAGCTGTTGGACAAGTACAACGCGCTGATGGCGGGGGACCGCAGCGAGAACCGCAAGCTGCTCACCGACCTGGAGGCCACGCGGCTGAAGCTCCAGGGCCGCGAGGACTCGTTGAACGCGCTCAGCCGGTCGTTGAAGGAGCGCGAAACGAAGCTGGCGGACCTGCAGCGCGAGCTGGATGCCAAGGACGCCGCCATGCGCTCGCTGAAGGACCGTGTGAGCGCCGCGCTCACCGGCTTCGAGGGCAAGGGCCTCACGGTGACCCAGAAGGGCGGTAAGATCTATGTGAACCTGGACAACAAGCTCCTCTTTGCCACCGGCAGCACGGTGGTGGAGTCCGAAGGACGGAAGGCGCTCGCGAGCCTGGCCAAGGCCGTGGAGAACGAGAAGGACCTGAGCATTCTGGTGGAGGGCCACACCGATACGGACAAGATCCTGCCCGGAGGCACCCTGAAGGACAACTGGGACCTCAGCGTGCTGCGGGCCACCAGCGTGGTGCGCATCCTGCAGGAGTCCAGCAAGCTCGACCCCACGCGGATCACGGCCGGTGGGCGGGGAGAGTACGTGCCGGTGGATCCGAGCGACAAGGCGAAGAACCGCCGCATCGAGGTGATCCTGTCGCCGAACCTGGAGGCCCTGTACAAGCTGGTGCAGGAGTGAGCCGCGCCCAGCCCGAGCGCCCGTCATGCCCCCGCGCGTAGCGATCATCGGCGGTGGCCCCGCCGGGCTCATCGCCGCCGATGTGCTCGCCCCGGCCTGTGCGGTGGATATCTACGAGCAGGGGAAGCAGATCGGCCGGAAGTTCCTCGTTGCCGGCGAGGGCGGATTGAACATCACCAACGCCGTGCACGGCGAGGAGCTGATGCGCTGGTACACCCCGATGGAGCGCATGCGGCCCTTGCTGGAGGCCTTCGGACCCGAGGCATTGCGGGCCTGGCTGTGCGAATTGGGCGTTCCCACCTTCGTGGGGACCAGCGGCCGCGTCTTCCCGGAGCGTGGGATCAAGCCCGCGCAGGTGCTTCAGGCCATCCGGCAACGCCTGGTGGACC
>JAXLVG010000020.1:0-58890 GCA_046329115.1 Flavobacteriales bacterium
GCTCTGGTCGATGCTCAGGCGGTCGTCGTTGGCGTTGGTGTTGAGCTGGCCGTACTCGTAGGTCACCGCGGTCCGTGGCAGGTCCCAGGCCTCGCCGATCATCCGTTCACCGGCCTCGGTCCGCAGGACAGCCCCGCGCAGCATCAGGTTGTTCCGCAAGGCGCTGTCCACCGCCTGCTCCACGGTGAGCACGCGCTGGTTGGATTGGGCCTGCGAGTAAAGCGGCGCCAGGAGCAGGAGCAAGGCGGACACGACGGTCGCGGTCGCTGTGCCGCTGGAGCCCTTCCGCGTGCGGAAGACGAGCATGTACAGGGAGGGCAGTACGAAGAGCGTGAGGAAGGTGGCCGTGATCAATCCGCCGATCACCACGGTGGCGAGCGGGCGCTGAACTTCGGCGCCACTGCCGTTGCTCAAGGCCATGGGCAGGAAGCCGAGCGAGGCCACGCTGGCCGTCATCAGCACGGGGCGCAGACGGGTGGCCGTGCCGGTGCGGATGCGTTCGGCCACGTCCTTCATCCCGCCCTTGCGCAGGTGCTCGAACTCGCTGATGAGCACGATGCCGTTGAGCACCGCCACGCCGAAGAGGGCGATGAAGCCCACACCGGCCGAGATGCTGAAGGGCATGCCGCGGCCCCACAGGGCGAACACGCCGCCGATGGCGCTGAGCGGCACCGCACTGAACACGAGCAGGCTCAGCTTCAGGCTGCCGAAGGCGAAGTAGAGGAGGAGCAGGATCAGCAGTAGCGCGATGGGCACCACCACGCTGAGCCGCTGCTTGGCCTCGATCAGGTTCTCGAAGGTGCCGCCGTAGGTGATGAAGTAGCCGGCCGGCAGCTTCAGCTCCGTGTCCACCTTGCTCTGCAGGTCGGTCACGATGCTCTGCACGTCACGGCCGCGCACGTTGAAGCCCACGGTGATCCGGCGCTTCGCGTCCTCGCGCTGCACCTGGTTGGGCCCGTCGATCACGTCCACCTCGGCCAGCAGGCTCAAGGGCACGGGCTTGCCCATGGGTGTGGGCACCAGCAGACGCTGCACATCGGCCAGCGCTGTGCGGCTCTGCTCCCGGGCGCGCACCACCAGGTCGAAGCGGCGCTCGCCCTCGAACACCTGCCCGGCCACGCTGCCGGCGAAGGCGGTGCGCACCACGGCGTTCACGGCTTCCACATCGAGCCCGTAGCGCGCGAGGGCCCCGCGGTCATGCTTCACAACGATCTGCGGCAGGCCGCCCACGCGCTCCACGTACAGGTCCTTCGCGCCCTCCACACCGTTCACGAGCGTGCCGAGCTTCTCGCCGTAGCGCGCCAGGGTGTCCAGGTCCTCGCCGAAGATCTTGCACACCACGTCCTGGCGGGCGCCGGTCATCAGTTCGTTGAAGCGCATCTGCACGGGGAACTGGAAGCCGAAGCTTACGCCGGGGATCACGCTTAGCGCGCTGCCCATCTTCTCGGCGAGCTCATCGAAGGTCTTCGCGCTGGTCCATTCCTTCTTGGGCTTCAGGATCACCATCATGTCGGCGGCCTCGATGGGCATGGGATCGGTGGGGATCTCGCCGCTGCCGATCTTGCTCACCACCTTCAACACCTCGGGGAACTGCGACCTCAGGATGCCCGCACCCTTCTTGCAGGCGTCCACCGAGGCGGTCAGCGAGCTTCCGGTGAGGAGGCGCGTTTCCACGGCGAAGTCGCCCTCCTCCAGCTCGGGGATGAACTCGCCGCCCATGGAGCCCAGGATGCCACCGGCCACCACCAACAGCACCACCGCGCCCACCACCAGCCGCATGGGCTTCGCGATGGCGCGGTCCAGCCAGCGGCGATAGGCCTTGCCCAACCGCTCCATCATGCGGTCGGTCCACGTGGCCGGGGCATCGGTGCGCTTGCTCAGCACCAGCGCGCTCATCATGGGCACGTAGGTGAGCGAGAGGAGCGCGGCGCCCAGCACGGCGAAGGCCACGGTCTGCGCCATCGGACGGAACATCTTGCCCTCGATGCCCTGCAGGGACAGGATGGGCAGGTACACGATGAGGATGATCACCTGGCCGAACATGGCGGAGTTCATCATGCGGCTGGCACTGCCGCGCACCACCTCGTCCATGCGTGGCTGGTCGAGCCGGCCGGCGCCCAAGTGCGGGCCGTGGAGGCGGTGCAGCACGGCCTCCACGATGATCACCGCGCCGTCCACGATCAGGCCGAAGTCGAGCGCGCCGAGGCTCATCAGGTTGCCGCTCACGCCGAACAGGTTCATCATGATCACGGCGAAGAGCATGGCCAGCGGGATCACCGAGGCCACCACCAGGCCGGCCCGCAGGTTGGCCAGGAAGAGCACCAGGATCAGCACCACGATCAGCGCGCCTTCCATCAGGTTGGTCTCCACGGTGTGGATGGCGTTGTTCACCATCTTGGTGCGGTCCAGGAAGGGCTGGATCTCCACGCCTTCCGGCAGGGTCTTGGCGATCTGCGCGATGCGGTCCTTCACGCGCGCCACCACGTCGCTGGAGTTGGCGCCCTTCAGCATCATCACGATGGCGCCGGTGGTCTCCTCCTGGTCGTGCACGAGCGCGCCGTAGCGGGTGGCGGTGCCCAGGCGCACCTCGGCCACGTCGCGCAGCAGCACGGGCGTGTGGTCGGGCAGCACCTTCACCTGGATGGTGCGGATGCCGTCCATGTCCTCCAGCAGGCCTTCGGTGCGGATGAAGAGGAGCTGCGGCCCTTTCTCGATGTAGGCGCCGCCGGTGTTGGCGTTGTTGCGGGCCACGGCGTCGAAGACATCGGCGAGGGTGATGCCCATGGCGCCGAGCCGCTCGGGGTCCACGGCGATCTCGTATTGCTTCAGCAGGCCGCCGAAGCTGCTGACGTCGGCCACGCCTTCGGTGCCGAGGAGCTGTCGGCGCACGATCCAGTCCTGGATGGTGCGGAGCTCCATGGGGCTGTAGCGGCCCTCGTAGCCGGGCTTGGGTTTCACCACGTACTGGTAGATCTCGCCCAGACCGGAGGTCACCGGCCCAAGCTCGGGCTTGCCCAAGTGCTCGGGGATGGTGAGCTGGGTGAGGCGCTCGGTGACCTGCTGCCGCGCCCAGTACACATCGGTGGCATCGTCGAACACGATGGTGACCACGCTGAGCCCGAAGCGGCTGAAGCTGCGCTGTTCGATGATGCCGGGCACGTTGCGCGTGGCCTGCTCGATGGGGAAGGTGATGAGGCGCTCGATGTCGCCGGCGCCCAGCGCGGGGCTCACGGTGATCACCTGCACCTGGTTGTTGGTGATGTCGGGCACGGCGTCGATGGGCAGCCGGGTGACCTCATACGCCCCGAAGGCGATGAGGCCCAGCACGAGCAGGCCCACGACGAGCTTCTGTTGGATGGAGAATGCGATGATGCGGTCCAGCATGGGATGCGGATTGAAGTGAAAGGACACCGATCCCCCGCGCGGTGCGGATCACCGGGTCGGCCGGACCAACGGGAACAGAAGGGCGCGGCCTGGGCTCAGGCCAGCGGTCGGGGAGGCTGCAGCAGGGCGCTGCGGAAGCCTGCGGACAGGTCGTCGTCCGGGAGCGGGACCACCATGCGGTGGCCTTGCTCGTCGGGGAAGCTCACGGGTGCCAGTGGTTCACCGGCCATGAGCTTGGTCATGCAGTGGTCCACCGTTGCATCGTTGTGATGATGGTGGAACGGAAGGGCATCGTGCCCCGGATGCTCGCGCTCGAACTCCGCCCGCTCACCATAGTGATCGGCGAGGAAGGTCCAAACGTCCAGGTCCGGATGCGAAGCTTCGTGATGGCGATAGTGGTTGAACAACGCCGGCAACTTCACCAGATCGGGACTGATGAGGAATACCTGGACCCAAAGGACCGGGAGAGCGAGCAGCCAGCGCACGGCTGCGAAGATAGCCGGGGAGCCTTGGCCGAAGCGTGACGGGCGTCACCTTCCGATCGCGGAGGAGCCTCGCTTCGCGTGCAGGCCTCATGAGAAGGCCGGGTTCAACCGTGTCACTGGATACATTGCCACCCTGCGATCGCCATGGAACTCGTCAGTCAGGAGCCGCTGCAGCTGCTCGAACGCCACTTCGGTTACCGGTCCTTCCGCCCGCAACAGCAGGCCATCATCGATCATGTGATCGCCGGCGGTGATGCCCTGGTGCTGATGCCGACCGGTGGTGGCAAGAGCCTGTGCTACCAGGTCCCCGCGCTCGCGCTTGATGGGCTCACGGTGGTGGTCTCCCCGCTCATCGCCCTGATGAAGGACCAGGTGCAGGCCCTCCAGGGCAACGGCATCCCCGCGGCCTTCCTGAACAGCACCCTTACGTACGAGCAGGAGCGCCTGGTGCATCAGCGACTGCGCGAAGGCCGCATCAAGCTGCTGTACGTCTCGCCGGAGCGGCTGTTCCAGCTCGGGTTCCTGGACGAGCTCGCCGCGCTGCGCATCGCGCTCTTCGCGGTTGACGAGGCGCACTGCATCAGCACCTGGGGCCATTCCTTCCGCCCGGAGTACCAGCACCTGCGGGTGTTGAAGCAGCGCTTCCCGCGCGTGCCCGTGATCGCGCTCACCGCCACGGCGGACCGCACCGTGCGCGAGGACATCGCACGGAGCCTGGGCCTGCGCGATCACCGGGTGTTCATCAGCAGCTTCGACCGGCCCAACCTGTCGCTGGCCGTGCTGCCCGGGCAGGACCGGTGGAAGGCCATCGAGCGCATCGTTGGCCGCCATGCGGGGAAGTGCGGCATCATCTATTGCAACAGCCGGGCGGGTGCGGAGAAGCTGGCGGAGAAGCTGCAGGGCATCGGGGTGAAGGCGGCTTATTACCACGCGCGGTTGGAGCCGGAGGAGCGCGGCCGCGTGCAGGACGACTTCATCCAGGGCAAGCTCCATGTGATCTGCGCCACCATCGCCTTCGGCATGGGCATCGACAAGAGCGATGTGCGCTTCGTGATCCACTACAACCTGCCCGGCACGGTGGAGGGCTACTACCAGGAGATCGGTCGTGCAGGGCGCGATGGCAGGCCGGCGGAAACCATCCTCTTTTACAGCTACGCCGACGTGCAGACGCACATGCACTTCGCCGAGGAGATCACGGACGCGCGCTACAAGGAAGTGGTGATCGCGAAGCTGGAGCGGATGAAGGAATACGCCGAAGCGCAGGTGTGCCGCCGCACCATCCTGCTCAACTACTTCAGCGAGGAGCGTGCGGAACCGTGCGGCAACTGCGATGTATGCAAGGACCCGCCGCGCTACTTCGACGGCACCGTGCTGGCCCGGAAGGCGCTGAGCGCGGTGGCGCGCAGCGGTCAACAGCTGGGCATGAGCGTGCTGGTGGACGTGTTGAAAGGCACCCACACCCCCGAGGTGAGCGAGAAGGGCTGGCAGCGCATCAAGACCTTCGGTGCGGGGCACGATACCAGCGCCTTCGCATGGATGATGTTCATCCAGCAGTTCCTGCAGCTGGGGTTGTTGGAGATCGCCTATGCCGACCACTATCACCTGCGCATCACCCCGGCCGGTGATGCCGTGTTGCGCGGGGATCGCCCGGTCAGTCTGGTGTCACCGGAGACCATCAAGGAGCGGCAGGAACGATCCAAGGTGCGCAAGGCAACGCCCGTGGCCGAGCCGGAACCCGCCAGCGCCGACCTGCTGGCCGCGCTCAAGGCCCTGCGCCGCAGCCTGGCGGCCGACCTCAAGAAGCCCGCGTACATCGTGTTCAGCGATGCCACGCTCGTGGACATGGCCGAGAAGATGCCGCGGAACATCCACGAGTTCCGGCAGGTAAACGGGGTGGGGGACCACAAGGCCGCCCGGTTCGGCAAGGCCTTCCTGGAAGCGATCGACGGGTGGCTTACGGCACCACGAACCGCATAGATGATCGTCTGCCCCCGTCTTCGATCACGAGCAGATACGCCCCGGCACCCAAGCCGTTGAACGAGACCCCGTGCGGATCTTGTTCTGTACGTACATGCCGCCCTTGCGTATCGAACACGTGTACATTGATGAGGCCCGACCCGATGGGTGGTGTGTACTCCACGCGGACGTTGTTCCCGCTCACGGTGATGCGTGCATCGGGTGTGGCCGTGGAGGGGTCGTCGAGGGCGACCATGCCGCTGGCCGTGTTCCAGTTGAGCCTGGTGACGAACCCGTCCTGGGATCCGCCGATTGATGACTGATGCGAAGGATTGGTGGCCACATTGGTCTCTGAATACGTGAACCCTCCAACGATGATGGTGATGTCCGAACCACTGGTGCGCAAACTCACCGCAGCGCCTTGGTCGGTCTGATCGCCGCCGATGTACCCCAGCCAGAGCTTCGCCCCGCTGCTGGAATAGGCGCCCACGAAGGCATCCTGCGAACCGTTCCACGTAGGGTCCCACGAACCGGAAGTGCCCAGCGAGCCGCCTGCACCGCCGGTGATGATCGCGGTGCCATCGCTGGTGCCCACCACATCATTGACCACGTCGTCGACCGCGGTGTAGTAACTGCCGACGTAGGTGGCCCATTGGCGCGTGCCGCTGATCGAGAAGGAGGCCAGATAGCCATCGCCCACGCTGCCGCCGATGTATCCCGGGGTGGATTGCGCCACGCCGGAGGTTCCCAGCCCGGTGGCGGATGTCGTGCGCCCCACAAGCGCGATGCGGTCCAAGGCGAGGAATGCTGCGCCCACACCGGTCTCGGAACCCGGACCGCCGAAATAGGTGCACCACTGCATCTGGCCGGAGACGCTCAATCGCGCCAGGAAGGCATCGGAAGCGCCTCCCAAGGTGGTATCCCAGGCACCGGTGGTGGCCACACCTGCTGGTGATGAGGTCGTGCCCGATACCACGATTGTGGTGATGCCCAACACGGTGCGCACGCTCACCACCAACGCTTCATCGTCCTGGGTGCCGCCGATGTACGTGCTCCATATCCGCCCACCGGCATCATCGAAGCGGGCCACGAAGGCATCCGTTCCGCCGCCGAAGGTGATGTCGCCCGTGGTGGACATCCCCGCGGCGTTATCGGTGCTTCCGACCACGGTGCTCACGCCGCTTTCGTTCATGGAGATGTCATGGATCATATCGTAGGCGAAGCCTCCATAGTAGGTGCACCACTGCAAGGCTCCGGCGCTGCTGAAGCGGGCGATGAACCCGTCCAGCGTGCCGGCGAGGGCGGGCTGAAAGGTTCCTGCCGTGCCCAGGCCCGAGTTCTTCGTGTATCCGGCGATCGCCACACTGGTGGAGTTCGCCGAGCAGGTGACCGCACGACAGGGCTTCCCGCCATCATTGCCGAAATAGGTGGCCCACTGGCGGATACCGTTCGCACTGAACTTCACGAGCATCGCTGCGGGGTAACCCGAATAGACCTGGTCGAACGCGCCGGTGGTGACGATGTTGTTGGCCGAATACGATTCACCCGTGGCGTAGACATTGCCCGATGGATCGCTCGTCACACCGGCGATGTTGTCTAGCTGGCTTCCACCGTAGAAGGTGCTCCAGGTCACCACAGGTACGGGATCGATCACCAAGGTGCCCGGCCGATCATCCGCGCGAACGAATCCGAAGGAGCCATCCTCATGGATCCGGTATCGCACATCGGCGCGGGTCTTCCGGCCGTTCACTTCGGTCCAGCTCGCCGGCAGCACCTCCCGCATCCGTCCGTTCTCCCACGTGAAAACCAGTGCTCCGTCCGTGTCCAGTGAAAGTCCCGCTCCTTCCACCTTGAAGCGTACATCGCTCAAGCGGCCTTCCGGATGCACGATGACCTCGTACTTGAACCGGTCGTCATCAAGCATGCAGCGCATATCGATCCCGGGCCATGGACCGGTGTAGGTAATCGTGGAGCAGTGTCGGACATTGGTCGCGACTCCCGCACCCATGGCTTCGGAGTAGAAGTTCAAGTGGTCCTCGCTCGTGCCATCAGGCTTCAGTACGACATGCGGATCGCTGTTCACGAAGCGCAGGTCGATGCGATGGAAGCGGAAGGTCCGTCCGGAGCCTTCATCCAATTGCTCCGGGTCCGTGGTGACTTCATCCTCCACCGTGTACGTATCGTACGATACCCCATCACTCTGCAGCCGCACGTTAAGGCCCGGCCGCGCGAGCATGTACTTCACCTGGGGCACCGGCTTCAGGTCCTGGTCGCGGACCTGGCCGTGATTGGTCACGAATCCTTCCTGTTGTGCGTTGGCTGGCAGGGCCAGCAGGAACAGGCACGTTGCAAGGGCGCAGACGATGGTGGCGGAGCGTTCCATGGGTGAAGGTCTCAGGTTATGGATCGGCAATGGACCGGCCGCGCCCGCTGGCGGTTCGAGGTGAGCTCGGCCTTGCCGAAAGAGCGGTTCACTGCTTGACGAACCGGCTTACATGCACACCACTGTTCGTGCGGATGCGCGCGGAGTAGAGCCCGCTTGCCAGGGCGTCGGTGGCAATGGTGCGCTCAGCCGGCGGAACAGCGACGGTCGCACCCCGCACGTCCATCAGCTCGATGCCCAGGATCCGCTCGTTCACGGGTACGGAGAACGTGATGCGGTCAGCGGTAGGGTTCGGATATGCAGGGATGATCGAGTTGCCTTCCGGCTCCTGGATGGCGGTGAAATCGCCCATGCGGCCCCAACGATCCAGCCGTGCGGCATAGATCGCGTTGTTCTCCCAGTTGAACCAGATGGACATGGCTCCGCCATCGCCATCGCTGGCGAGGCCATAAGCTGTGCCTCCGTTCGGGCCGAGGGTGGGGATGCAGAAGCGCGTGGTATCGCTCCAGAGGTTGGTGCCGGTATTGGTGACCCGCCCAACACGGAAGCCGGCCGTGCCCCCGCTCAGGTTCGCACCCGTGAACATGGAAACAATGTGGCTTTCATCCTCGGCCACGATGGCCCGCGGGAAGCCGTTGAGATTGCCGTCGCATTGCATCGCCAGTACACCGTCCGCGGCCAGCACGGGTGTGCCGTCCGCAGCGAAGCGCTGCATGAAGACCTGCCGCCCATTGCCCGCGGAGCTGCGGTTGTCCGCCCAGAAGACCGTGGACTCCGACGCGGACTGCACCACGAAGGGGTTCTCCTGCACCTCGGCCTGCATGCACACATCGATGGGTGCATTGGTGTTGAGGAGCACACCGGTGGTATCGTAGACGGCCATGCGCAGGTCGTAGCCATAGCCCCAAACGGAGTTCATGCGCGCATTGGGTGCCATCGCCGAGCTCCATTCGTAGCCCAACCCGTTGCTGTTGGCGCTCACCTGCAGCAGGTTCGGCCAGAGCTGCGTCCCCATTTCGTTCACACGCATGGCATATAGCGGGGCTCCGGCGCCGTTCCCCCATCGCTCCTCGAAGAGAAGGCCGCCGGCCAGATCGTGCCGCATGGACCATGGACCGGTGACGATCGAGTTGTTCAAGCTCGTCACCTCCACACCTTGCACGGGCATCAGGTTCGTGCCATCATTCAGGATGCGTGCGACGTGCACATAGTCCGCCGCTCCGATCGGGTTGGTCCCCCAGCCCACGAATACGCCTTCGAGCACTGGCGTTACGCGGGGGTAGTAATGCCCGTTGGCGGTTCCGCCGCCGGGCAGCAGTCCGGGCTGGGCCAGCAAGGTGGGTTCATCCCAGACCGGTGCGCCATCAACATCGATGGCCATGGCGCGCAGTGTGTCGGCCGTCTGATGGTTCGCTCCGCAGGCATAGGCCAGCAGCAGGTTGCCATTGCTCATGCGGTTCGCTCCAACGAAGTTGATGCTGCGCCCGGGCACCTCTTGCAGCAAACGGCCGTTGGGCTCCCACAGCAGGTTGCCCTGCGGATCGATGCGCTGCCCATAGATGGAGTAGCGCAATGCGGTCACGCGGTCATCGGTCCACAGCGCGATCCAGCCATCGCTCCCATCCGGGAGGAAGCCGATGAACCGCTGGTCGCTCGGATCATTGCAGATCACCAGCGGCGCGTTCGGCGATGTGGGCCACTGGGCGTGGGTGGTAAGGAGCAGGAGGGAAGTTGAAAGCGTGTAGAGTGCGCGCATGGCTCAGGTTTTTCAACCGCCAAGGTGAACGTGTGAGCCACCTTGGTCCCAGGCCTTCCTATCCAGTGGTGGATCGGGTGATCCAGTGGTGCGACTATGCCGCCCACGTCCGTTTCAGCTCCGGCCAGCGCCGACGGCTCACTTCCAGCTTGTCGCCGTCCTTCAGCTCGGCATGCCCATCGTGCAGGCGTAGGATGGTGTCCTTGCGGACAAGGGCACTGCGGTTGATGCGTAAAAAGCCGAAGGGCGTGAGCATCTCCTCGAACTCCTTCAACGTGCGGGCCAGCAGGTAGCGGCGGTCGTGCACCAGGTGCACCCAGGTATAGTTGCGGTCGGCCATGCACCGCTCCACCTCCGTGGGCGCCACGAAGAAGGTGCGGTCGCCGTGGGGGATGGTGAGGCGGAAGCCTTCGACGCGGGGTTGCGCGATGTTCGTGAGGAACTGCTCCTGCAGCTTGGCGCGGTCAACCCCGGCGCCATGTCGCTCCTTGTAGCGTTCCAGGGCAAAGGCAAGCTCATCGGGTTGGGCAGGTTTGGGCAGGTAGTCCAGCGCACTGAACCGGATGGCCTGGATGGCATAGCGCTGGAAGCCCGTGACGAAGATGACCTCGAAGTCCCAGCGCGTAAGCTCCCGCAACAGATCGAAACCGCTGCCGCCGGGCATCTCCACGTCCAGGAGAACCAGCGCCGGCTTCAGCTCGGCGATCAGCCGCTGGGCCTCACCGATGTTGGATGCCTCTCCGATCACCTCCACCTCGGGGTGTGCATCGGAGAGCAGTCCCTGCAGATAGCTGCGGGCCGCCGGGTCATCGTCCACCAGCAGGGTACGGATCATGCTGGCAAGTTCGGGAAAGGATCTGGACAATAGCACATGTTGCGTCGACCCACTGGGTCGACCTATGGTGCGATGGAGAAGGTCGTCATCCGGGCACGTCAGCCCTCCAGCTCGATCACTACTTCAGTTCCTGCAGGATCGCCCGCCGCATCCTTCAGGTCGTGGATCATGAAGCGGCCTTTTTGCTGCAGGCGGTACGTGAGCAGTTGCAGGCGTTCGTTGGTGAGCTCGGTGCCCAGGGAGCGTTGGCCGTCGGTCCGTTCGCCCGCCTGCCGCCCCACACCATTGTCACGCACGGTGCAACGCAGGCCCTTCAACGTGGCGCCGAAGTGGATGCTGAGCTGCCGGGGACCTTCCTTGGCCGCCAGCCCATGCCACAGGGCGTTCTCCGCGAAGGGCTGCACCAGCAGTGCGGGCAGTTCGGCCTCGTCGTCCAGCAGTTGGGGATCGGCGTCCACTTCGAACTGCAAGCCCGGCAGTCGGAGCGATTCCAGTTCCAGGTAGAGCCGCAGGAAGGCCATCTCCTCCTCCACGGTGATGCGGTCGTTCACCGAGTGCTCCAGCACCATGCGCATCAGCTTGCTCAGGCCCTGCAGGTAGGCCAGCGCCTCCGCATGGCGGCCTTCCTTCACCATGGCCACCGCGCTGTTCTGGCAGTTGTGGATGAAGTGGGGGTTGAGCTGGCTGCGCAGGACCTTCAGTTCCAGCAGGTCGTTCATGTGCTGCACCTGGTCGCGCTGGGCCTGCAGCTCGGCGTTGAAGCGCTCCACTTCCCGGGTGTGCCGGCCGCGCTGCCGGTAGTTGTGGTAGAGCAGGGCCAGCAGGGCCACAAGCCCGAGGGAGATCGCAGCGGCCGCGGTCCAGCGTGCCTTCAGCTTCGCCTCGTTGGCACGGCTCAAGGCGTTCTCCGCTTTCAGCAGGGCGTTCTCCCGTTCGGCCTGCTCGGTCTCGAAAGTGGCACGCAGGCGCATGAGCTCGCGCCGGGCCTCAGCGCCGTGGAGGCTGTCCTTCAGCGCCATGTGGTGCTGGTAGTGCCCGATGGCCACATCGCTCTTCCCTTGCTTCACGGCCAGTTCGGCCAGGCTTTGGTGCAGGTCCATCACCAGCTCGGTGCTGCCGGTGGAGGTGGCCAGCTGCATGCACGCCGTGTAACTGGCCTCTGCGTCGGCATACCGGTCCATGCCCGTGTACGCCAGGCCGATGCGCTGCAGGATGTAGGCCTTGTCCGCGGGGCTGTCCAAGGTGTCGTAATGGGCCAGGGCGCGCTGGTAGTAGGGCAGGGCCTTCCTCGGGTCGCTCTCCAGAAAAAGGTCGCCGCTGTTCTCCTGCACCATGCCCGCGCCGTAGTGGTCCCTTCTACTGCGGAAGAGCTGGTCGGCGCGGGCGTAGAGCGCCTGCGCCTGGGCCGGGTCGCCCTGGCTGCGCCAGGTGTTGCCCATGGCCAGCAGGCAGTTGGCCTGCTTGCCGGTGCGCCCGAGGCGTTCCTCCAGTTCCATGGACCGTTGCATGAAGGAGCGCGCACGGTCGTACGCCTGCATCTTGCTGTAGGTGGTGCCGATGGAATAGAGCAGGATGGCGGTGCTGGCGGTGTCCTTCGCGGCCTCCGAATCCTTCAGGGCCTCCTGGAAGTGCTTCAGCGCCGCCGCCCGGTCGCCCTGCTTGTCGGCCAGCCAGCCCATGTTGGAGCGGGTCACGGAGGTGAACGCGGGGTTGCCGATGCGCGTGAAGTGCTGCAGGGCCGCGGTGAAATGGGCATCGGCCTCCGTGAAACGGCCCTGTTGGGTCTCCAGCCAGCCCAGGTTGTTGTGTGCATCGCCCAGGGCCCGTTGGTTGCCGATGCGCGTGGCCAGGGCAAGGGCCTGTTCGCCGCAGAGGCGCGCGCTGTCGGGCCGGGAGTGGATCAGGTTGAAGCAGAGGCGGGCAAGGGCATCGGCGCGGAGCGTGTCGTTGGTGGCTGCACGCAGGTCATTGCGTATCGCAGGTATGAGCGATGCGTCCTGGGCGGCCAGATGGTAAGTGAGGCCCAGCAGCAGGATAAGGAGAAGTGTCCGCACGTGCCGGAAAGTAGGTTCTGATCGGCAGCACCTGGTGTGCGACCTGGGGCGGAAGAAAAAGCAAAAGCCCACCGGTTGGTGGGCTCTTGATCTCAAGCGGTCCGGACGGGACTCGAACCCGCGACCTCCGACGTGACAGGCCGGCATTCTAACCAGCTGAACTACCGGACCGTTGGCCTCTTCAGGGAACCGGGGCTCCCGTCAAAAGCGGGGCAAATGTAGCCGTGTTCGGGATCCGTGCAAGGGGAAGGTGGAATGTTGATCGTTCCGGGTTCCGTGTTAATGGTTCCGGACACGGAACTCGGAACCCGGAACAGCACCCCTGAACCTCAATACAACCGCGCCCGCTTCAGCAGGAACTCCAACAGGATGGGGCTGAAGCCCTGGTTGATGTCGGCCTCCACCAGGTCGATGCGGTACTGGCCGCACTTCAGCTTCAGTTGGTGCCAGTGCTCGGCCATGGCGGTGCGGTAGGCCTCGCGCACCTCGGTCGGGTGGGCCTTCACCTGCTCGCCGGTCTCCAGGTCCACGAACGCGTAGGGCCGGTCCTCCAGCTGCAGGTCCAGCTCGCTGCGCCGGTCCACCACGTGGAAGAGGATGATGTCGTGCTTGTTGAAGCGCAGGTGCTGCAGCGCATCGAACATGGCGGCCTGGTCCGTGCCGCTGTCGATCATGTCGCTGAAGATCACCACCAGCGATCGGCGGGGGGCACGGTGCGCGATGTCGTGCAGGGCCTCCACCACGGAGGTGCGCTGGCCGTGGTCCGGGGCGTCCTTGGCGAGCAGGTGCTCCAGGTGTGTCATCACATGCTTCAGGTGCACGGCGTTGCTCCGCGCCTCTTCCACCACCTTGATCGCATCGGTGAAGACCGTGAGGCCCACGGCATCGCGCTGCTTGCGCATGAGCTGGGTGAGGGCCGCGGCTGCGTAAACGCTGAAACGGATCTTGTTCAAGCCATCCGGGTCGCCCGGCTTCACCTGCGGGTAGTACATGCTGGAGCTCGCGTCGAGCACCAACTGGCAACGCAGGTTGGTCTCCTCCTCGTAGCGTTTCACGAAGAGCTTGTCGGTCTTCGCATACAGCTTCCAGTCGATGTGGCGGGTGCTCTCGCCGGGATTGTAGATCCGGTGCTCGGCGAACTCCACGCTGAAGCCGTGGAAGGGGCTCTTGTGGAGCCCCGCAAGAAAGCCCTCCACCACCTGCCGGGCCTTGAACTCCAGCTGGCTGAGCGCCTGGATCTCCTTGTTGTCGATGGGCATGTGTTCCGCTGCGGCGCTTCACCCGTCGAAGCGTCACGCCGCGCTCGCCCGGGTCCTGCGGGTATACAAAGAACGACAAGCCCCGGCCTGGGGCCGAGGCTTGTTCGATCTTCTTGTCAGGTGCTCAGGCGAGCTGCCCTTCCAGCTTCTGGGCCAGCATGGCCTTGGGCACGGCGCCCACGCTGCGGTCCACCACCTCGCCGTTCTTGATGAACAGGATGGTGGGAATGCTACGGATGCCGTACTTCATGGCCACCTGGGGGTTGTTGTCCACGTTGAGCTTGCCCACCACGGCCTTGCCGTCGTACTCCTTGGCCAGCTCCTCCACCACGGGACCCACCATGCGGCAGGGGCCGCACCATTCCGCCCAGAAGTCCACCACCACGGGCTTGTCGCTGTTCAGGGCCAGTTCCTGGAAGTTGCTGTCGGTGAATTCGAGTGCCATTGTATGCCCGGTGTGTTGGAAGCGGAGGACCGGGTCTCCGCATTAGAGGTTAATGACTGTACTTCCGTTCGTTCGGCCGGCAAAGTTGGATGTGGCTCCGGCCCACGGCCATTGAACTGGTCCAACTTTTCAACCGGTGCGAAGTTCGGTCGCCCTGCCCCAGGTCAACTTCCGGGCCGGGCCGAAATGGCCTGACAGTTGGGCAGCTATGGGCGCCTCACCCCAGCTTCACCTCCACATCCGCCATCCCCTCCAGCCGCAGCATCAACCCCTCGCTCACGGCCACGCTGGCCCCTTTGGCGGGCACGTCCACCGTCACGTTCTCGGCCGCGCTGAAGAGGCTCACGTTCACCTTGCATTTGCCGGGGTGCTCCTTGAGCAATGCGGCCAGTTCCCGGGTCAGGTCGTCGTTCACGCGCTCGGCCTCGATGCGCACGTTCAGCTTGGTGAAGTGCTTCTCGCGTACATCGCTCAGCAGGTCCATGCTGCTGATCTTGAACTCCAGCTGGCCCTCGTCGCGGCCCCAGGTGCGCTCCATGGCGCGGCCCTTCACCAGCAGGGTGGTGCCCTGCACCAGGTACAGCTTGTACTTCAGGTAGTCCTCGCTGAAGAGCATGAAGTCGTGCGTGCCGCTGTGGTCCTCCAGGCTGAAGCTGCCGAAGGGCTTGCCGCTCTTGGCGATGCGGTGCTCGGCCTTGGTGATGATGCCAGCGAAGCAGAGCTCGCGGCCCGCAAGGGGCTTCAGGTCCTGCAACTGCGGCAGGGTGGCGTTGCACAGGTGCTTGATCTCCAACCGGTGGTCGTCAAGCGGATGGCCGCTGAGGTAGAAACCGATCACCTCCTTCTCGTGGTGGAGTTTCTCCAGTGCGCTCCAGCCGTCGATCTGCGGCACGGGGGGCTCTGGAATGCCGGCGTTGGCGTCGGCCACCATGTCGAACATGCTCACCTGGCTGCTGTCCTCGCCGTCCTGGTGCTGCTGGCCGTAGCGGGTGAGGGTCTCGATCCAGGTGGGCTTGCCTTCACCGGCGCTGTGGAAGAACGCGGCGCGCTGAATGTTCAGGTTATCGAAGGCACCGGCGTAGGCCAGGCTTTCCAGGGCCTTGCGGTTGGCGGCGCGCAGGTTCACGCGGCGCACCAGGTCGTACACGCTGGTGAAGGGACCATCGGCGTTGCGCGCCTCGATGATGGCCTGCACGGCGGACTCGCCGACGCCTTTCACGGCGCCCAGGCCGAAGCGAACCTGGCCCTGCTTGTTCACGCTGAACTGCAGCTGGCTCTCGTTCACATCGGGGCCGAGCACGGGGATGCCCATGCGCCGGCACTCCTCCATGAAGAAGGTGATCTTGTCGATCTGCCCGCCGGAATGCGTGAGCACACTGGCCATGTACTCCGCCGGGTAGTTGGCCTTCAGCCACGCCGTCTGGTAGGCCACGAAGGCGTAGCAGGTGGAGTGCGACTTGTTGAAGGCGTACTGCGCGAAGGCCTCCCAGTCGGTCCACACCTTGGCGCACACCTTCGGGTCGAGCCCCTTGGCGGCGGTGCCCTCCAGGAAGCGGCCCTTCATCTTGTCCAGCGTGGCGCGATCCTTCTTGCCCATCGCTTTGCGCAGCACGTCGGCATCGCCTTTGCTGAAGCCGGCGAGCTTCTGGCTGAGCAGCATCACCTGTTCCTGGTACACGGTGATGCCGTAGGTCTCCTTCAGGTACTCCTCCATCTCGGGGAGGTCGTACACGATGGGCTCCAGGCCGTGCTTGCGCTTGATGAAGTTGGGGATGTATTCCAGCGGACCCGGCCGGTACAGCGCGTTCATGGCGATCAGGTCGCCGAACTGGTCCGCCTTCAGCTCGCGCAGGTACTTCTGCATGCCGGCGCTTTCGAACTGGAACGTGCCGTTCGTCTCGGCGCGCTGGTAGAGCGCGTAGGTCTTCGGGTCGTCCAGCGGTATGCCGTCGATGTCGATCTGGATCCCGTGGTTCGCATCGATCATCCGGAGCGCATCGCGGATGATCGTGAGCGTCTTCAGCCCCAGGAAGTCCATCTTGATCACGCCCGCGTCCTCGATCACCTTGCCATCATACTGTGTGAGCAGCAGGGTGGATTCCTTCGAGGTGCACACAGGGATGATCTCCGTGAGGTCGCTCGGCGCGATAATGATGCCGGCCGCATGCACGCCCGTGCCGCGCACGGAGCCCTCCACCTTCTCCGCCTCGCGCAGCACATCGGCGGTGAGCTCCCCGCCTTCGAGGATCTCGCGCAGCTGCTTCACATTGGCGATCTCGTCGCTGTTCAGGTTCTCCTTCGTCTTCAAGCTGCCTTCGCCGTCCAGCGGTGCGCGCAGCACGCGCTCCAGCTCGATGCCCGGACGCTCGGGTACGAGCTTGGCCAGGCGGTCGGCCTCGCTCAGCGGCAGGTCCATCACCCGGGCCACGTCGCGGATGCTGCTCTTGGCGGCCATGCTGCCGTAGGTGACGATCTGGGCCACCTGGTTCTGGCCGTACTTCTCCACCACGTAGTCGATCACCCGCTGCCGGCCCTCGTCGTCGAAGTCCGTATCGATATCGGGCATGCTCTTGCGGTCCGGGTTCAGGAAGCGCTCGAAGAGCAGGTCGTACTTGATCGGATCGATGTTGGTGATGCCGATGCAATAGGCCACCGCGCTGCCCGCCGCCGATCCGCGGCCCGGTCCGATGAGCACGCCGATCTCGCGGCCCTTGTTGATGAAGTCCTGCACGATGAGGAAGTAGCCGGCGAAGCCCATCGTGCGGATCGTGAAGAGCTCGAAGTCGAGCCGCTCCTTGATCTTCGGGTCAAGCGAGTCGATGCCGCCACCGGTCTCGCCCAGCCAGCGTTTGATGGCGCCCTGGTAGGTGAGGTGCTTCAGATATTCGTCCTGGTCGGCGAAGCCTTCGGGGATCTGGTAGTTGGGCAGGAGGATGTCCTTCTTCAGCTTCAGGTTCTCCACCTTGTCCACGATCATCTGCGTGTTGTCCAGCGCTTCGGGCAGATCGTGGAAGGTGGCCGCCATCTGGGCCTGGGTCTTGAAGAAGAACTCGTCGTTGGGGAAGGCGAAGCGTTTGCCCTTTTGGCTGCCCTCCTCATCGCCGTCCATGGCCTTGGGGGTGCTCTGCTTCTCGCCGGTGTTCACGCAGAGCAGGATGTCGTGCGCGTTGGCATCCTCCTGGTCCACATAATGGCTGTCGTTGCTGGCGATGATGGGCACATTGTATGTGCGGGCCCACTCCACCAGCACTTTGTTCACCTGGTCCTGCTCCGGCAGGCCGTGGCGCTGCAGCTCGATGTAGTAGTCCTCGCCGAAGAGATCGAGCCACCATTTGAACTCGGCCTCTGCTTTGGTCAGGTCGCCGTTGACGCCCGCGCGCATGATCGCCTGCGGCACGCTGGCGCCCAGGCAGCAGGTGGTGGCGATCAGCCCTTCATGGTACTGGACGATCAGTTGCTTGTCGATGCGGGGGTACTTGCTGTAGTACCCGTCGATGAAGCCGAGGGAGCAGAGCTTGCTCAAATTGCGGTAGCCCTGGGCGTTCTTGGCCAGCATCAGCTGGTGGAAGCGCTTGTCCTTGTCCTCCCGGGTGAAGGTCTTCTTGAAGCGGTCCTCCACCACGTAGAACTCGCAGCCCACGATGGGCTTCACCTTGGGGGTGCCGTCGTCGTTCTTGTGCTTGCCGGCCTCGGCCACGAACTTGAAGGCGCCGAACATGTTGCCATGGTCGGTGATGGCGATGGCGGGCTGGCCGTCGGCCGCAGCCTTCTTGTACAGGGCGGGGATGGCGGCGGCGCCATCGAGGAGCGAGAATTGGGTATGGACGTGGAGGTGGCTGAACTTCGTCATGGCAGGAGCGCGAAGCTACCTGCGTGGGGCGGAGGGGAGGTGGGGCAGTTTTCCACAGAGCAAGCCGCTCGACATCAGTCGATGAGTTCCAGTTCCTCGTCGCCGATGTTGAATGCCTGTATCAGATCCAGTTCGTCTTGGTTCTTGTACTTGATGCACAGTCCGACCTTACCGCCGGGGTCCATGAACTCAACTGCGTCTACGGTCATGTGCATTGAGGTGTGTCGGTTCAGGGGTATCAGCACTTTCATCCCGATCCGAGCGACGCCTTCCAGGATGGTTCCGCCAAGTATGAATAGGCTTCTTGACGCGAGTACGAATGTTCCTTCACAATGGAAGCGCGCGGGCATGGGGCCAATTTATTCTTCGAAGGACCTTCATGTGATCGACCGGCGCGCTTCTGTTCCTGTGCACACCGAATGCCCACTCAGTTCCAGGTCTTCGCCTGCACCCCACGCTCATCGATGGTATCCCGATCCGTGATACGATCCGCAGACCGACACCAGCGGGGCTTTCTGTGCTTTCGGGTCCGCAACCGAGCACTGCGATGGTCTCACAGACTGTGATACCATGGCTCCGGATACATTCGCTCCATGCCCAAGCCGGTGAGCAAGGCCGTTCAACCGGTGGTGACCGAGCGCATCGTTCGCCACATCGTGCTGTTGCGGGGTGAGCGCGTGATGCTCGACGTGCATCTGGCCGCGCTCTACGAAGTGGAGACCCGCGTGCTGAAGCAGGCCGTTCGTCGCAACCGCGTGCGTTTCCCGGAGGATTTCATGTATGAGCTCTCGAAGGAGGAAGCGGCCCTGTTGGTATCACAAGGTGTGATACCATCGCTCAGGAGCCTGGGTGGTACCACCCCGTTCGCGTTCACGGAGGCGGGCATCGCCATGTTGAGCAGCGTACTGAACAGTCGCAAGGCCATGGCCGTGAACGTGGCCATTGTTCGCACCTTCGTTCAACTGCGGCATATGGCGAAGAACCACGCCGCCATCATGGCCAGGTTGAAGCAACTGGAAGGCAAGTACGACAAGCAGTTCAAGGAAGTCTACGACCTGATCAACGGGTTGCTCGATCCTCCGACGCCACCCCGGAAACGCATCGGCTTCAAACAAAAGGGGCGGGAGGGCGAACGGTAAGGTCAGGAGCCGGGTTGAAGGGGCATCCCCTGTGCAGTGAACGTCCGGACGGTTGTCCTGACCTGCGTTCGGAACGATGCAAGGGTGTGCGGGCGGGTGACCAAGACAGTTCTCCACAGATCGGCGCATCGCTTACGCCTATGGCGACCAGGTACTTCCGTACATTCGCGACCCTTTTTCCGCGCCCCTCGGCCGCCATGGAAGCCCGTACCGCCACCGTCGAACGCACTGTTCCCGATGCGGGGAGCGTGGGCGTCACCGCGGGCGGCATCCCGCGCGTGCTGCACTACGTGTGGTTGGGGGGGGCGTCCAAGCCGGATTGGATGGAGGCGGTGATCGCGAACTGGCGACGGCTGATGCCGGGGTTCGAGGTGGTGGAGTGGAACGAGCAGAACCTGGACATCTCCGCCCACCCATGGATGGCGCGCATGTATGCGGAGCGGCGCTTCGCCTTCGCCAGTGACTACGCCCGCGTGATGGTCCTCCACCGGCACGGCGGCGTGTACCTGGACACGGACGTCTTCATGAACAAGAGCATCGAGCCCCTGCTGACGCACCGGTGCATGTGGTCCTTCGAGTTCGATGCGTTCCTGTCCACCTGCTTCATCGCCTCCGCGCCGGGCCACCCGCTGCTGAAGGCGCTTATGGCCGAGTACGATCGGTTGGAGGGTCCCGTGGTGAACAACGCTTTGGTCACGGAGTACTTCCTGCGGCACTTTCCCGAGTTCCACCTGAACAACCGGGCGCAGACGGTGGGGGATGACATCCACATCCTGCCCAAGGAGCACCTGGTGATCCCCACGTACCACCGCGAGCGGAACTTCGCCGTGCACGACGCCAACAATCAGTGGAAGCAGAAGGGCCGGATCCGCCCGGGCCGGATCCTGCGCAAGGTGTTGGGCGATGTGCTCTTCTACCGCTTGCTGAACATCTACATGAACTACTCGAGCATCTACCCGGTGCTCGATCGGGAGCGCGGGCGTTCGTGACGGTCCGGTCGGACCATGCGCTCATGACCCTGTTCACGTGGACCGCACGTCCACGACCGGTGCGTGCCGCACGGGGAAGTTCACCGAGTTGGCGATGAAGCACAGCGTGTTGGCCTGATGATGAAGTTCCATGGCCTTGGTGACCATGGCGGCATCACGCACCGTCACGCGCGGATGGAGCACCACTTCCGTGAAGTGTCCGCTGCCGTCGGGAAAGGTCTCCATGGCTCCTTCGGCGTTGTCCGCGTAGGCCGTCACCACCACGCCGTTGATCGCGCAGACGTGCAGGTAGCTCATCAGGTGGCAGGCGCTCAGCGCGGCGAGCAGGAGCTCCTCCGGGTTGTGCCGGCTCGGATCGCCGCGGAAGGTCGGGTCCGCTGAGCCGAGGAGATCCGGCTTGCCCGTGATGCGGACCGTGTGCTCGCGCCGGTAGCTGCGGTAATGGTCCGTGCCGGTACCAAGGTTGCCCGTCCACGTGATCTCTGCGCGGTAGCGATGCTGCTGCCCCATGCGATCAAAGCTTGATGAAGCGCGTGGGAACGGGCATCCCCTCCACTGCGATCAGGTAGGTTCCGGCTGGAAGTTGGTGCACATCCAGTGCGCCGTTCCATGCGCTGTTCATCCGCTGGCGGCCCTGTGCGTCCAGCACCCGGATGCCCCGCCCAACGGGCGGTGCGGGGTGCATACGGAGCTCGTCCATGCATGGGTTCGGTGCGGCGCGTCGCAACTCGCTGTGCTCATTCATCTCGGCGAGGCCCACGTCCGGCGCCAATGTCCAGCCGATGTCCTTCAAGATGCCGAGGCATAGCGGTCCCGGCCAATGGCTTGCATGGCCGGCACTACTGAACGGGGTCATCAGTTCGTTGGCGTTGCCCGTGGGGTAGCTGCTCTCGTTCAGGTGCACGCAGCTGCTGCCCAGTGCGAAGGTGGCGGGCGCGTAGATGCGCACGGGAGCGCCGCCGCTGGCTTCCAGCGCATACGGCCCGGACCAGCGCAGTTGGTTGCTCGTCATGGCCTCGCCCAGCGCATCGCCGGGGTTCTCCATCAGGTCGAGCGCACCGTCCTGCGGATGTATCAGGAAGCGGTCGAAGATGCCGGGCAGCGTGTCCAGTGCGGGCCAGGGGAAGGTGGTGAACAGCGGCGCGAAGTCGCTCAGCTCCAGCAGGCCGAAGGATCCTGCGGTGCCGGTCTTCTTCGCAAGGCCCACGAAGCCGAGACCATGCCCCAGTTCGTGCAGGGCCACGCTCACCAGGTCCTGCTGTCCGGCCGGTGTGGCGCCATCGGTGCCGAAGTACCAGTCGGTCTGGCTGTTCAGGAACACATCGATGTCGTTCTCGCCGGGGTTCAGCTCCGTGGCCGCGATGGCGTTGGCCAGTGCGGTGGCGTACCAGGTGTTCGGTACAGGAGCGCCGGGGAAGTCGCGTCGGCCGTTGGGGAAGGTGACGCCGAGGGCGGTGTTGCCCATGGGCACCCAGTTCACCAGCACCTTGATGGGAACGGGGGAGACCAGGATGCCTTCCCAGATGCCGGCGGCATGCGCGATGGCGGCCTGCGCCTCGGGCGGGGCCAGGTTGTAGCTGAGCTGGATCTCCGCCGGTCGCGCAGGCAGTGAGCACAGCGCCAGCAGGATGGTCAGGATGCGGGACATGGTTCAGATGGCGAGCATGCGGACCAGGCGGTCCAGGTCGGGTTCAAAGTCCTTGCGTTGCGCGAGCGCTTCCGCGTGCGGGGTGTAGGTCAGGTCGCCCTTCACAACGCCCACCACGCAATGGTGCCGGCCGGCGATCAGCCCTTCCACGGCGCCGGCACCCAGTCGCGCGGCCAGCAGGCGGTCCGCCATGGTGGGGTTGCCCCCGCGTTGCAGGTGCCCCAGCACGCTCACGCGGATGTCGAACTGCGGACAGCGTTCCTTCACGCGCTGGGCGAGCTTCATCGCTCCGCCCGCCTCGTCGCCCTCGGCCACCACCACGATGGAGCTGCCTTTCTCCGTGTTGCGGCTCTCCAGCGCACGCACCAGCTCATCCACGTTCTCTCGGCGCTCGGGCACCAGCACGTATTCTGCGCCGGCGGCGATGCCCGTGTGCATGGCGATGAAGCCGGTGTCGCGGCCCATCACCTCCACGAAGAAGATGCGGCCATAGCTGCTCGCCGTATCGCGCAGGCGGTCGATGGCCTCCAGGGCGGTGTTGCAGGCACTGTCGAAGCCGATCGTCCGGTCGCTGCCGCCTAGGTCGTTGTCGATGGTGCTGGCCACACCGATGAGCCGCACGCCCTGTTCAGCGGCCAGTTGGTGCGCACCGGTCTGGGTGCCGCCGCCGCCGATGCAGATCAAGGCGTCCACGCCGGCCGCCCGCAGGTTGGCCGCTGCGGTGGCCCGGCCCTCCGGCGTGCGGAAGGCCTCGCTCCGCGCGCTGCGCAGCATGGTGCCACCGCGTTGCACGATGTTGCGCACATCGCGTGGTCCGAGGGGGATGAAGTTGCCCTTCACCAGTCCGTCATAGCCGTCCATCACCCCGCTCACGCGGATGCCATGGAAGGCGGCGGTGCGCACGATGGCGCGGATGGCGGCGTTCATGCCGGGGGCATCGCCGCCGGAGGTGAGCACGGCCAGGTGCGTGATGGTGGGAGGATGTTCCATGGTCGGATTCAGAATGCCGGGGTTCCCGTTCCGAACTTCGGGTCTTTCAACCGCTTTAACGCCTTCGGGCTCGTCCGTGTCGTGCTGATGTACCATCCTGGATCGGCGGTGAGCGTGGCGTCCTCGGCCACCTTGCCGGAATGTGCGGACCATGCCGTGCCGACGGAGATGGTGCGTTGGGGCTGTCCGCCCACGCTGATCCGAACGGGCATCTTCAGGTCGGGTACGGTGTTCGCCCATCGCGTCCACAACAGCCCGTTGCGGATGGTCCATTGCAGTTCGGGCACCTTCGTCGTCCGCAGGTACTGGTCGAAGACCTTGGTGAGGTCCATGCCGCAGAAGGTGCTGATGAACCGTTCCACCTCGGCGCTGGTGGTCACCTTGTGGCGGAAGCGCACGTGCATCTCGCGGAGCATCGCATGGAACGTGCTGTCGCCGGTGAACTGGCGGATCATGTGCAGGAGCGATGCGCCCTTGTAGTACATGTCGCCGCTGCCCTCCTGGTTCACCCCGTACGGACCGATGATGGGTTTGTCGTTCGCGATGTTCCGGCGGCAGCCCTGCACGTACCGTTCAGCGGCTTCCTTCCCTTGCTGGCACTCGGTGAAGATGGTCTCGCTGTAGTTGGTGAAGCCCTCATGCACCCACATGTCCGCGATGTCGGCGGTGGTGATGCTGTTGCCGAACCACTCATGCCCGCTCTCATGGACGATGATGAAATCCCATTTCAGGCCGACGCCGGTGCCGCTCAGGTCCTTGCCGAGGTATCCGTTCCGGAAGCCGTTGCCATAGGCGATCGCGCTCTGGTGCTCCATGCCCAGGTGCGGTGCTTCCACGAGCTTGTAGCCGTCCTTGTAGAACGGGTAGGGGCCGAAGTGGTCCTCGAAGCAGTTCAGCATGGCCGGCACCTGCTTGAACTGCTCGCGGGCTTTGGCTTCGTTGGCAGCGAGCACCCAATAGTCGCAGTCGAGCGGGCCATCCAGTCCGTTGTAGACCTCGTTGAAGTGGGCGTAGCGGCCGATGTACGGTACCAGGTTATATGTATTGATCGGCTGCGTCACCTTCCAGTTCCACGTGCTTGTGCCGTCACCGTTGCTCACCACGTCGCGCAGGCGCCCGTTACCGATGGCCTGCAGGCTGTCCGTTACGGTGATGTGCAGGGCGGCACCATCGTCGGGCTCGTCGCTCTGATGGTCCTTGCAGGGATACCATGCGCTGGCGCCAAGTCCCTGGCAGGCCACGCTGGCCCATGGGTTGCCCTGCGCGTCCTTCTTCCAGATCCAGCCACCGTCCCACGGCGGATGCACAGCCTCCCATGGAGTGCCGTGGTAGGTGATGCGCACCGTGCTCGCCTCGCCCGCCTTCAACGGCTGCGGGAGGTCCACCCACAGCACGTTGCCTTCGCGCTCGGTGTAGGCCTTCACGTCCACGATCGTGAAGTTCCCGTTGCGGAAGCGGCTCACATCGGCCGTCACGGAGTCCACTTCCAACGGTTGCTGCAGGTCGATCTGCATGCGCAACCCGTCCTCCAGCGCGATGAAACCGATCACCGTGGTCCCCTGGATCCGCTTGGTTGCCAGGTCCGGCCGGATGCTCACGTCGTAGTGGAGCACATCCCACCAACGCCGCTCCGGACCGATGGATCCGCGCAGCGTATCGGCACGGGTGAAATGCTGCGTACGATGCAACGGTTGCGCATGGAGCATGCTCGTGGCCAACAGGGCCAGGATGTGCAGGAGCCCGCGCGGACATGGACCAGGGGAGATCGAAGGGCGTGGGTGGCTCATAGTCCGAACTTGTTCAATCCGTTGATGCGTGGCCGGCCGAAGCGGTAACCCAGGGCGAAGCGCACCGTTCCATAGGTCGATCCGAGACTGACGCGGTCCTCATCGCTGTCCGCGTTGAAGTGGAACGCTGCGGTAAGCCCCGTATACCATCGGTCCCCGTTGTACCCTGCTCCAAGTCGCAGTTCGCTGAGGCTGCTGATACCTTGTTCAGCGGGCTCATCCCGGCCCCCTTGAAGTCGACGCACTTGATCGCTGGAGGCGGCACCCGTGAGCAGGGCCATGTGGATGAAGCCCCGATGCCAGAGCACGAAGGTGTGCGTGTAGCCGATGGTCGCGCCGATCAACATGCGTCGTGCACGCACGATCCGTGCCTCGTTGGGGAAGGCCAGCTCACCGGTCGTTGGAACGAGCGTGCTGTCCGCATCCATGCGTGTGCACCAGAAGGCACACCCGAGCACCCAAGTTCCGGCGCTGCGCTGTTGCCGCTCCATCTGGGTCATGGCGGCCACCTGGGAGAAGCGCTTCTTCCGGCTCAGGGCATAGTTCACGGAGGCCATCCACGTTTCCATGGTCAGGTCGCGGCGATAGGGCCACGGCTGGTCGCTGGCCCAGTCCTGCACCATCAGCTCGGGTTCTTCGGCATGGAAACCGGTGCTGGTGTTCCAGAAGCCCCGCGCCCATAGGCGACGGCCGGTATAACCAAGGCTCACGCCTTTCGAGCTGGTCGGGCCGTACCGCGGATCGGCAGGGTCAAGCGCGGGGATGCTGAAGGTGGCCTCCACAGAGAGCCACCTGTAGTCGAGGGCGAACCCATACTGCGTGGCGTTGTTGGTGGACCAGGTGAGCGTGCGGTCGTTGGTGTCCCCGATGTCCAGTGACGCCAACCGGTAACTGGTGACGAGGCTGAGCGTGGCTTTCTGCCTGTAGGTCACGATATAGCTGGTGTCGTGGTTCGGTGGTGCGAGCGTGTCACCGATCAGGAGCTTGCGGACGAACGCACTGAACTGGGCATGCGCGCCGCAGGTAAGCCCGAGCAGGACAAGTACGTGCACGGCCCTGCGCACGAATTGCCCCACCGGATGCGGTGTGTCCCGATGTGCGCGATGCTCAGGCATGGGGCTTCGGGGCCACGGTGGAACGTTTCCGTGCCAGGGCGGCGGCAGAGCGGAGCTGCGTATCGGCTTCCGCAGCGCGGGCTGCCAGGTCGAGTGCGCCGGGTGTTGTGAGGATGAGCCCATAGGCCTGCCGCAGTTTGTTCCAGGCGCTGCGGGCGTCGGCTTCCTTCCGCGCTCCAGCGGGCGTGATGAAGACACGGATGTTCTTGTGCGTGCCTTCGCGTTTCACGAACTCGCCGGCTTCGAGCTTGTCCAAAGCACGCGAGATAGTGGAGACGTCCAGGTGATGCACGAGCGCGAGGTCGGAGATGAGGATGCCGGGTGCCTCATTGGCGGTCATCAGGAGGAAGCCCATGGTGGAGGTGATCTCCAAGGGTTTGAAGTGCTCGTCCGCGAGGCGTGTGAGGGAGCGTGCGAGGGCCGAGGCGGCATGGAAGAGGCAGGTGTCGTACGAGGCTTGGAGGGTCGGCATAGGTCAAACGTACGTGTTCCAATGGCTGCTTGGCCAAGCAAGCAAGTGGTTCTTTCGAGGACTTACATAAGTATCAGATGGACAGGCATCTAGGTCGTTTTTCGGCGAAGAGGCCGATCGGGGATCACGCACGAAATGCTTGTTTGGCTAACCAAGCAATTGGCGGGGCTGCGTCCCCATTCACCCGGCACCAGCGTCACCAACCCCATTTATCCCCATCTTCGCGGCCCATTTCTCTGGAAAAACCCAAACAACCGCGACATGCCGACTCGCATCCGCCTTCAGCGTAAAGGCAAAAAAGGCCAGCCCTACTACCACATCGTAGTGGCTGATCAACGTTCACCCCGTGATGGTAAGTACATCGAGAGGATCGGTGCTTACGACCCGGGTCGCAACCCTGCGTTCATCGAGATCGACCGCGACAAGGCGCTCGATTGGATGCAGAAGGGTGCACAGCCCACGGACACCTGCCGTGCCATCCTGAGCTACACCGGTCTGGTGTACAAGAACCACCTCCTCAACGGGGTGAAGAAGGGCGCCTTCGATGCCACCGAGGCCGAGCGTCGCTTCGACATCTGGATGAACGAGAAGAACGCCAAGATCGAGGCGAAGCGCTCCAAGCTGGGCGAGGCTACGGACAAGGCCACCCGCGATCGTGTGGCGGCCGAGCTGAAGAAGGCCGAGGAGAAGGCCGCGAAGATCAGCGCCAAGCTGGCGGCCGCTTCGGCCACCGAAGCTCCCGCTGCTGAGGCCGCCACCGAGGCTCCGGCCGAGGGCGAAGCGCCTGCTGCCGAGTAAGCACATCCATCAGAACACGTACGGCCCGCGATCATCGATCGCGGGCCGTTTGCTTTTCATGGGTCCTGCTTAGCGGATGTGCACCTCGTCCAGGAAGGTCCACGGCGGGTTGCCGGCACCGGCGTGGCCATCGGGTATGCGCTCCAGCACATCCACGGTGAATCGCACGAAACGGCCGCGCAGATCGCCGTTCACGGCGAACTCCAGCTGACCGTCCTTGTCCGTTGGGGGCGTCACCTTGCCGACGGAGGTGAAGCTGTTGCCATCGGGGCTCACGGCCACCTCCACGCGGCGGGGCGGGTGTATCCACGAATGCCGCTCGGCCAGCGCACCGATGCCTGCGTGGCGGAACGCGCGCTCCTCGCCGAGGTCCACCGTGATGGTGATGCGCCCGTCGCGCCACCCGAGCCACTCGTGGTTCACGCGCTTGTCCCCGGCGGAGATGCCGTCCACGAGCGCGAAGGGACCGCCGTCATCGTACCGGTCGTTCGGTGCGGGTTGGACGGTGATCGCGCGGCCGGTGCCCAGGTCGAAGTTGAACGCACGCGAACCGGTCGGGCCCAGCCGCTGACCGTCGCGGAACAGCGCGGCCTTCAGGGTGCCGCTCGCGTTCACTTCCACGGGGCTCACATAAAGCGGTGATCCCGCTCCGGGTTCGCTGCCATCGGTGGTGAAATGGATCTCACCGAGGCCTGGCGCGGCTTCCATCGTCACGTAAACGAGGCCGCGCTTCTTGCTCCCGTTCATGCGGTAGCCCACGTTGTAGATGCTCCGGCTGAAGTTGATGCCCGCTGTTCCGGCCCAGGTGAACGCACGTTCCAGCCGGCGCACGAACGAGGCTTCATCGCGCAGATCCTTCGGTGTCCACAGCACTTCGGCCAGGGCGAGCATCCGCGGCGCGGCCATGTATTCCACATGCTCCGGGGTGAGGATGTACTCGGTCCATACGTTGCCCTGCGCGCCCAGGATGTACTTCGCCTCCTCCGCGTTCAGCTCGGTCGGCACAGGCTCGTAGCTGTACGTCTTCTGCACAGTGGTGAAGCCGCCGATGGCCAGCGGTTCGTTCGCGGGGTCGCCCTGGTAGTGGTCGAAATAGCAGTGACTGCCCGGGGTCATCACCGCGAAGTGCTTCTCCTTCGCCGCGGCTACACCGCCTTCGGTGCCGCGCCAGCTCATCACGGCCGCGTTCGGGGCGAGCCCACCCTCCAGGATCTCGTCCCAGCCGATGATCTTCCGGCCCTTGCCGTTCACGAACTTCTCGATGCGCTGGATGAAATAGGACTGCAGTTCGTGCTCGTCCTTCAGCCCCTTCGCCTTCATCCGCGCCTGGCACTTCGCACAGGTCTTCCAGCGCTCCTTCGGGCACTCGTCGCCACCGATGTGGATGTACTGTCCGGGGAAGAGTTCCATCACCTCGGTGAGCACATCCTGGAGCATGGTGAACACGCTGTCGTTGCCCGCGCAGAACACATCGTCGAACACGCCCCAGCCTTTCTGCACCTCGTACGGCCCGCCGGTGCAGCCCAACGCAGGGTAGGCCGCGAGCGCTGCCAGTGCATGGCCGGGCATCTCGATCTCGGGCACCACGGTGATATGTCGCGCTGCGGCGTAGGCGACCACCTCCTTGATCTGTTCCTGCGTGTAGAAGCCACCGTAGCGGGTGCTGTCGTACTGCCGCCTGCTGTAGGGACCTACCTGGCTGCCACTACGCCACGCGCCCACCTCCGTGAGCCTGGGGTATTTCCTGATCTCGATGCGCCATCCCTGGTCCTCGGTAAGGTGCCAGTGGAAGGTGTTCATCTTGTACCGCGCCAGCAGGTCGATGTACTTCTTCACGAAGACGACATCGAAGAAGTGTCGGCAGACGTCAAGGTGCATACCGCGCCAGGGGAAGCGGGGGTGGTCCGTGATGTTCAGGCAGGGTAGCGATCGTGCATCCGCCTTTCCCGGCAACAACTGCTCAAGGGTGGTGATACCGCGGAACAGGCCGGCCCGGTCGGCAGCGCTGAGGCTGATGCCTTCGGGGTTGATGCGCAGCTTGTAGCCTTCCGCCGGCAGCTCGGCATCGGAGGGCACAGCAAGGAACACGGTGCGCTTGGGCAGCGCAGGACCTTGGACGACCTTCACGTCCGGTTCTGAAGGCAGTGCGTTGGAAAGCACCTTGCGCAGCATTTCCGCTTCCGGCAGGATGGCAGCATTGTCCACCACGATGGTCACCGGCTGGTCCAGGTCGAAGCGACCGGGCTGCAGGTCGAGGTTCGCCGGTGCGGGGATCAGGTCCACCTGGGCCGAGGCCGTGGTGCACAGCAACAGGAAGGGGAGCATGAAGCGCATGGTGGCAAAGGTGGCGAAGCGGAGCAAGCGGCTGCTCAACGATCGGCTTGCCAATCGAAGATGCGCTCCATATGCACCCACTTCTCCCCGGGCTTCGCGAAGGGCAACGCTTGCTGGAAGCCGGCCATCAGGTCCTCCCAGGCCTGCACGCGGGGCGGCAGCGCAGCGCCACCGCCATCCGTGGCCACGGGCGCATCGCTCTCGGTGATCATGAAGAGGCGGTTGCCCGCGCGGTGGATGGTGCAGCGCCGGATGCCCGAGCGGTGCAGGTGCTCCAGCACCTCGGGCCACACGCGCCGGTGCCAGTCGTCGTACGCGGCGATCAGGGCCGGATCGTCCTTCAGGTCGAGGGCGTAGCAGTGGGTCATGGGCGCAGCGGCTTGGACATGGACCGGGCGAAGAGCAGCACCACCACGAAGCAGGCCAGCGGTACCAGGTAGGCCGGCTGCAGGCCGTGGCGGTCGCTGATGGCGCCCATGAGCGGCGGCACCGCGGCCCCGCCCACGATGCTCATCACCAGCAGCGAGCTGCCGAGCTTGGTGTCGCGCCCGAGCCCGTCGAGGCTGAGGGAGAAGATGGTGGGGAACATGATGCTCATGAAGAGCTCCACACCGAGCAGCGCATACACCGCCGACGCCCCGGAGAAGGAAGCGGCCACCGCCACCAGCACGATGTTCGTCAGCGCACAGCCCGCGAGCAGGGTGGGCGCACCGATCCACCGCATCAACGCCGAGCCCACGAAGCGGCCGACCATGAAGAGGAGGAGCCCGGTGGCGAGCAGGTCCGCGGCCGCCTGCTCCCCGAAGCCCGCTACCTGCCCCGCGAAGCGGATGAAGAAGCTGGCCACGCCCACCTGCGCGCCCACGTAACAGAACTGCGCCACCACCCCGAACCGGAGCCGCCTCCAGGCACGTGTGTCGCGCGCGTCGGTCCGGTGGTCGTCCTCCACGATCTCGGGCAGTTGCACGCGCAAGAAGAGCACGGCTACCGCGAGCACCACGAGGCCGATCACCAGGTAGGGCGCGCGCACGGCGAGGGCCTCGTTGGCGAGGTAGGCGTCCAGCTCCGCCGCGGGCATCGCGGCTTGTTGCACCGGCGTGAGCGCTGTGCCGCTGAGGATGAGCCGGCCGCCCAGCAAAGCCGCGAGCGAGGCACCAAGCCCGTTGAAGGCCTGCGCGAAGTTGAGCCGGCGCGGGGCCGTGGCCGGGTCGCCCAGCACGCTGATGTACGGGTTGGCCGCGGTCTCGAGGAAGGTGAGGCCGCTGGCGATGACGAAGAGCGCACCGAGGAAGAAGGGGTAGCTGCGCAGCGTGGCGGCGGGCCAGAACAGGAAGGTGCCGGTGGCGAAGAGCAGCAGCCCGCCCACGATGCCCATGCGGTAGCCATAGCGCTTCATCAAGGCACCGGCGGGCAGCGCCATCACGAAGTAGGCGATGAAGAAGGCCGAGTCCACCAGGGCGCTGCGCAGGTCGTTCAGCTGGAGCGCCTTGCGCAGGTGGGGGATGAGGATGGGGTTGAGGTTGTGCGCCAGCGCCCACAGGAAGAAGAGGCTCGTGACAAGCGCGATGGCGACACGGTTGCTGTTCATGACTGAGTTAACCACGGATGGACACGGATGAACACAGATGGAAGCGGCCGCTGGAGTTATCGGTGTCCATCCGTGTTCATCTGTGTTTTTCTCTCCTCAGTACGCCCCGCGCCGGATCTTGATGCGCAGTGCGCCGGGTAGGTCCTCGCGCCGCACCAGGATGAGGTAGCCGCCGCCGCCCGCACCGCTCAGTTTCCAGCCCAGCGCATGGTCAGCGTGCGCGGCGATGGTGGCACGGATGCCATCGTCCACCATGTGCGGGAACATGGCCACCTGCGCATCGAACGAGGCAGTGAACGCGGCACCGAACGCGGCGGCGTCCTGCGCGAGGATCGCGTTCCAGCAGGCGTCGGCCGCATCGGCGAGGGCTTTCGCACCGGCCGCGTCGATGCGGGTGTCGCTCAATACCGAGTATCCATCCTGCCGCGGACCGAGCGGCACCAGCTGCAGGTGCTCCTCCACGAAGGAGAGCACCGCATCGTCGTTCACGCTGTCGATGCGCGCGGGCCAGTAGCCGCCGGTGTAGTGCAGCCGGTTCAGCCCGGGGTACACGATGCCGATGCTGTCCTGCGAGCCGCTGATCTCCACCGTGCCCGGCGGGTTCTCGAAGGCGAAGAGCACTTGCGCGAGCTGTTCGCGGTCGCCGTCGGGCAGGTGGGTACGCCACAGCGCGATGGCCTTGCGGCGCGTGCTACTGCTCATGCCACTGCGGTCGTTGAAGTCGTGCGTGGGCTCGATGCTCACAGTGAGCACACTGCCGGGGTGGTGCTTCGACACGAAGGGCTGGTCGAGCCAGCCGCCGGCGAGGTCGAGGCGGAAGGGGATGGTGCACTCCGTGCGCAGGGCGGTGGTGCTGCGGGGCTTCAGTCCGGCGTGCGGTATGCGTTCCAGGACAACGTAACGCACACCGTGCCGCGCGCAGAGCGCCGCCTTGGTCTCGGCATGGCCGTCGCTGTTCACCACGAAGATGTCCGGCTTGATCGCGGCGAACTCGTTCAGGAAGTCCATTTGCCCGCTGCCGCTGTTGATGTGCACGGTGTGCACGCAGCGCAGGGCCTCCAGCATGTACCGGCGCTCCTGCTGGTCGTTGATGGGCCAGCGGGCCTTCAGCCCGTGCACCGTGGCGTCGCTGCCGATGCACACATGCAGCTCGCCATAGGTGGCGGCCTCGGTGAGGAAGGCCACGTGCCCGCTGTGCAGCAGGTCGAAGCAGCCGGTGACCATCACCCTGGGGCGCGCCATCGTGGACAAGTATACCCGAAGCCGCCATGCGGATAACTTGGTCCGCGGATGGACCTGGACAGCCTGCATCGGTTGGGTAAGCTCGGGAAGCCTTGGGGCCACCAGGGCGAGCTCACCGTTCACCTCGAGGACGTGGACATCGATGAGATCGTCCATGCCGGTTCGCTCTTCGTGGACATTGAAGGCCAACGTGTGCCGTTCTTCTTCACCAAGCTCTACGAGAAGGGGCGCGATACGTTGATCAAGTTCGATGACTTCGACGACCCGCAGAGCGCCGCCATCCTGGTGGGGCGCGACATCTATGCGCCGCCGGGGCACCTGGTGGACGGCAGCGATGAAAGCTGGGATCCGGAGGAGTTCATCGGTCTGGTGGTGCGCGATGAGCAGCATGGCGAGCTCGGCGAGGTGACCGCGATCGAAGGCACGCCGCGGAATCCGGTGCTGGTGATCCTGCACGGTGAGCAGGAGGTGATGGTGCCCTTGGTGGAGGAGATGATCGTGGACCTGGACATGGAGGAGCGCACCATGACCATCCGCACGCCCGAGGGGCTGATCGATCTTTATCGGAATGCATAGCCACGGGTTTCGAGCCACGAGCTGCGAGCTTGGCTCCGCTGGAACAAGCTCGCAGCTCGTGTCTCTCGGCTCAGAGCCACGCGGAGGCCTTTGCGCGTAAGCCATGTTCCAGTTCAAGCAGTTCACCATCCACCAGGACCGCTGCGCATTGAAGGTGGGCACCGATGGCGTGGTGCTCGGCGCCTGGGCGAACGTGGAAGGCGCGAAGCGCATCCTGGACATCGGCACGGGCACGGGCCTGCTGGCCTTGATGGCCGCGCAGCGCAACCTCGGGGCGTGGATCGATGCGGTGGAGATCGATGACGCATCGGCGGTGCAGGCGGCGGAGAACGTGACCGCCAGCCCCTGGGCCGATCGTGTTCGCGTGCACCGCATGGACGTGCGCCGCCTGCGCGCGAGCGACCCCTACGACCTTATCCTCTGCAACCCGCCGTTCTACGCGGGCGAGATGGACTCACCCGATGCCCGCACCGGCGTGGCCAAGCACGGTGGCGAACTCACCTTCGCGCAATTGGTGGAGGCGGTGCGTACGCTGCTCGCGGACGACGGACGCTTCGCCTGCATCATCCCGTTGAACCGCGAGGCGGAACTGCTGGAGCTGGCCGAGTCAGCCTGGCTTGGTGTGGAGCGGCGCTGCGTGCTGCGCTACCTCGAAGGGCGTCCCCCCAAGCGTGTGCTGCTCGAACTTGTGCGTGGCGGTGGCATCGCGGTGGAGGAGGAGCTCACCGTGGAGCATGCGCCCGGTGCGTTCACCGAGGCCTACCGCACACTGCTCAAGGACTTCATGCTGAAGTTCTGAGCACCTTCAAGGGCTCATCTCTTGAAGTCTGCGGATACGATCAAAGGTCTCCAGCGTTGCTTCGAAGCATGCTATCGCCGTGCGTCCGGACCCCGTGATGTTCATGGTGAAGACGGCCTTCTGGTCGTTCTCGCGAACAGCTTCCCAGTGCGATTGGGAGGTTCGAAGTAGTTGTTGGATCTCGGTGAGGCGGCCGATCTCAACCGTATCATGTGGCTCTTGGGATCGCAAGTGGGCCAGGTCCGTATTGATGTTGCCCATCACCCGGCCGAGCTCAAGTGCCAGCATTCGATCTGCGATGGCATATTGATCGCAAATGCACTTCGCATAGTCCAACGTGTTGGAGGTCGTGTCGCAGATCTCCGCCCATGCGTAGCGGGTGCTGTCCTCTCGGAGGTCCTGCGCCGTGCATGCGGAGGACAGGATGATCATTATCCCGGATAGCAGGCGCATGGAGCTACATCTCCACTTCCACCTCATTGAACACGATGCCGTGCTTCTCCAGCTCGTCGAGGACGGGGTCGTAGATGTTCGGTCGCAGGGGGAGCAATACGCCGCGTTCAGGGATCTTACCGTTCAGCACGAGCTTGGTGGCCATGGCGATGGGCAGGCCCACGGTGGCGGCCATGGCGGTGTGCACGCTGTCCTTGCCGCACACGGCCAGCGAAGCGTGCAGTTCCTGGTGCACACCCTCCACGCTGTAGCGGAAGCGATGCCACATCACCACCAGGTCCTTGTCCTCAGGCCCAAGTTTCCACTTGTCCTCCAACAAGTGCTGCAGCATGGCCGCCGGTGAGCGTCCCTCGATGCCGATGGGCGTGTCCTCGAAAAGCCCCAGCCAATCCAGGCGGCCCATCACCGGGCCTTGGGGGTCCAGGTTCAGGTGGTAGGCCAGGTTGAGCCGGGTGCCGCGGATCGCATCGTGCGGCAGGAACGCGTCGATGTACTCGCGCCAGGTGTTCTTCGGTCCGAGCTCCATGGTGTAGGTGTCGTCCGTACAACCCAGTTGCACCAGGGCATCCCACGCGGTGCAGTAGCCGGCCTTGCGCAGCGTTCCGCGTTTCAGCGTGGGGATGTCATCGATGCCGTAGTGCGAGCGGTACGCCAACGAGTCGCGGTTGGCATAGCCTTCGAACAGCCCATAGCCCTTCACCTCCACCTGCACCGTGCGCTGGAACAGTCGATGGTAGGGGATGTAGCGGGTCACACCGTCCTCGGTGTATTTCGCAGCGCCGCCCTGCCCGGCCAGGATCACGTTGCGCGGGTTCCAGCTGAACTTGTAGCCCCACGGATTGTCGTCGCTCTCCGGGGCCACCAGTCCGCCGCAATAGCTCTCGAAGGCCTCCATGCGGCCGCCTTCCTTCCGGATCCGGTCGAGGATCCGCATGGCGCTCATGTGGTCGATCCCGGGGTCGAGGCCCATCTCGTTCAGCACGATCAGCCCGGCCTGCTTGAACTCGGCATCCATCGGCCACAGGGCCGCCGGCACATAGCTCGGGGTGATCACGTGCTTCTTCAGGCGCAGGCAGTCCTTCAGCACATCCATGTGCATGAACGCGGGCAGCATGCTGATCACCAGGTCGTGCTTGCTGATGAGCGCCGCGCAGGCCTCCGCATCGGTGGCGTCCAGCTGCACGGCCTCGGCCACGGTGATGCCTTCGTGCACCAGGCGACGGGCGTGGGCCAGGTCGCGCTCGGCCACGGTGATCCGCCACTCCTGCTGGTCGGCGTGGGTGATGAGGTAATGGATGAGCGCGGGGGCCGAGCGGCCGGCGCCAAGGATCAGGATCGTGCGCATCGGATGGTGCCGCCGCAACGGGGCCGCAAGTGGCCCGGCGTTGACGGCGGGCCGCGAAGATGCGAAGCCGGAGGGGGTAAGCACAGCGCCTATGACGAACGGGGCCATCTTTGCCGCCGATGGCATCGAGCAGCACCCTGCTGGAGAACGCCGTGGACCAGCTGTCCACGCTGCCTGGCATCGGGCGCCGCACCGCCATGCGCATGGCCCTGCACCTCCTGCGCCGCGAAACGCATGAAGTGGTCCGCTTCAGCGAGGCGGTGCGCCGGTTGCGCGAGGAGGTGCGCTACTGCAGTGAGTGCTGCAACATCAGCGATGAGCCGGTGTGCCACATCTGCGCCAACCCCGCCCGCGATGGCGCCACCGTGTGCGTTGTGGAGGACGTCCGCGACGTGGTGGCCATCGAGAACACGCGCCAGTTCAAGGGACTGTACCATGTGCTGGGCGGCGTGATCAGCCCGATGGACGGCATCGGTCCGGAGGACCTGAACACGCGGCAGCTGTTCGAGCGCGTGGCCAGGGGCGGCGTGCTGGAGGTGGTGCTGGCCCTGGGCGCCACGCTGGAAGGGGACACCACCGGTTTCTACCTGAACCGGCGCTTGAAGGAGCAAGGGGTGCAGGTGAGCCAGATCGCGCGGGGCATCAGCGTGGGCGGCGAACTGGAGAACGTGGACGAGGTCACCTTGGGCCGCAGCATCATGGACCGGAAGCCGTATGAGCAAAGCGTGAAGCGAGGTTGACATCCCGCAAGCGGGATGTGCCCATGAGCACATGAAACTCAGCGTCATCATCGTCAACTACAACGTCCGGGCCTACCTGGAGCAGTGCCTGCGCACGGTGTTCGAGGCGCTGAAGGGCATTGACGGCGAGGTGTTCGTGGTGGACAACCAGAGCACGGACGGCAGCGTGGAGATGGTGCGCGACAAGTTCCCGCAGGTGCGGCTGATCGCCAACCAGGAGAACGTGGGCTTCAGCCGGGCGAACAACCAGGCCATCCGCGAGAGCGCCGCGGAATACGTGCTGCTGTTGAACCCGGACACGGTGGTGGGCGAGGACGTGTTCCGCAAGGTGGTCGCCTTCATGGATGCGCATCCCAAGGCCGGAGGCCTGGGCGTGAAGATGATCGACGGTACGGGACAGTTCCTGCCCGAGAGCAAGCGCGGCCTGCCCACGCCGGCCGTGGCCTTCTACAAGATCATCGGGCTCACCCGCCTGTTCCCGCGCAGCAAGGTGTTCGGCCGTTACCACCTGGGCCACCTGCCGGAGAACGAGGCCGCGCCCATCGAGATCCTCTCCGGTGCCTGCATGTTCCTGCGCAAGCGCACGCTGGACCAGGTGGGTCTGCTGGACGAGAGCTTCTTCATGTACGGCGAGGACATCGACCTCAGCTACCGCATCACGCTCGGCGGCTACGAGAACTGGTACTTCCCCGATGCGCGCATCATCCACTACAAGGGCGAGAGCACGAAGAAGAGCAGCGTGAACTACGTCTTCGTGTTCTACAACGCGATGGCCATCTTCGCGAAGAAGCACTTCACGCGTAAGCGCCCGGACCTGCTGGCCGGGCTGATCAATGCGAGCATCTACCTGAGCGCGGCCGGTGCCATCGTGTCGCGCTTCCTGAAGCGGGCGCTGCTGCCGATGGTGGACCTGGTTGCCTTCGCTTCGGTACTTGCCCTGGCCTTCGTTCTCGCTGGCGGTCCACCGGAGTTCAACCGCTGGCACCTGTCCGCTTCGATGGTCATGCTTTTCTCGTTCGGGCTGATGGGCGCGTACGACCTGCCTGTTCGACTGGGCAATGTGATCAAGGCTGTGTGCGTGTCCTTCGCCATGTTCTACGGATCGCGTTGGCTCTTTCCGGGTGAAGCGTTCTGGCCATGGTACGCGGTGCGTTGGAGCCTTCTTTTCGCCGGCATGCTCCTGGTGGCGGGGCTTCTTGCCCGGCTGCTTCTTCATTTCTTGCGCATCAAGCCTTACTCCTTGCGCACACTTGACCGCAAGCGTGTGCTTTCCATCGGCAGCGCGGAAGAGAACAGGCACGCGCTCGCACTACTGTGGCAAACGCACTTCGGCCTTGGCCGCCAGGAGCAGATGACGGCCGCTGAAGTGAACACTTCCCAAGGGCAGGAAGCCATCCGCAAGAAGGTCCGCAAGCACGGTATTGACGAAGTGGTGTTCTGCGCGAAGGACCTGAAGTGGGGGCGCATCATCGAACTGATGGAGCAGTTGAAGCGCACCGGGGCCATGTTCAAGATCGCTCAGCCCGGTTCGGAGTTCGTGATCGGCCCCAGCAGCATCGAGAGCCTGCAGGATCTCCTCATCATGGAGGAGCATGCGGTGAGCAGTTCCGCCGCGCGCCGCCGCAAACGCATCCTGGACGTGGTCCTGTCCGTGCTCTTCCTGGTGGTGTCCCCCGTGCTCATCTGGACCATGCACGACCGGGCCGGATTCCTGAAGAACATCGGCCATGTGCTGGTCGGCCGGGCCAGCTGGGTGGGCTACTTCCCGCAGGCGGACAAGGGCGTGCGGTTGCCGCGGCTGCGGCCCGGCGTGCTCGATCCCGTGCGTGCCGATGGCCTTGCACCCACCCCCTCCACCGTGCAGCGCATGAACCTCACCTACGCGAAGGACTACCGCGTGGGCTGGGATCTGCGGCTCATCCGCAAAGCGTTCGGCCAACTGGGCGGTTAGTCGCTCGTGCGCGCGGGACCGGGTTCCGCTGGTACATTCGCCACCGCTTCCGGGGCTTCGGTCGGGAGGCGCACGAACGATGGCACAGATCGAGATCCTCCTGCCCAAGATGGGCGAAAGCGTGGCCGAGGCCACCATCATCAAGTGGCTGAAGAACGAAGGGGAGGCGGTGGCCGCCGATGAGCCCATCGTGGAGATCGCCACGGACAAGGTGGACAGCGAGGTGCCCGCCCCCCAGGACGGCATCCTGCTGAAACGCTTAGTGAACGATGGCGACGTGGTGAAGGTGGGGCAGCCCATCGCCCACATCGGCACCGCGGCGGACGCCAAGGCCCCGGCCCCTGCACCGGCCGCCCCTGCGGCCGCCCCGGCCACGAACGGCGCGCCCAGGCCGGCCGCCGCACCGGCAGTGGCCGCCACGGCCGCGGCCGGCGGACCCGTGGCCCGCACAGGTCCCAGCGGCAAGTTCTACAGCCCGCTGGTCCGCAACATCGCCGAGAGCGAGGGCGTCAGCCTGGCCGAGCTGGAGGCCATCAACGGGTCCGGCGAAGGTGGACGCGTGACCAAGAAGGACATCCTGGACTACCTGCCCACGCGTGGTGCGGCACCGGCACCTGCCCCGGCATCCACTGCCGCCTCCGCTCCGGCGGCTGCTCCGGCCCCGGCACCTGCCGCCGCACCTGCGGCACCGCCCGCGCCCAAGCTCATCCCCGCACCCGGCGATGAGCTCATGGAGATGGACCGCATGCGGAAGCTCATCGCCGACCACATGGTGATGAGCAAGCGCACCAGTCCGCACGTCACCAGCTTCGTGGAGGCCGACGTGACGAACTTGGTGCTGTGGCGCGAGAAGGTGAAGAAGGCCTTCGAGCAGCGGGAGAAGGAGAAGCTCACGTTCACCCCCATCTTCATCCAGGCGGTGGTCCAGGCCATCAAGGAGATGCCGATGATCAACATCCAGGTGGACGGGTACACCATCATCAAGAAGAAGGAGATCAACATCGGCATGGCTGCGGCGCTGCCCTCGGGCAACCTCATCGTGCCGGTGATCCGCAACGCCGACCAGCTCAACCTGGTGGGTCTGGCGAAGAAGGTGAACGACCTGGCGAACAGGGCCCGGGAGAACAAGCTCAGCCCCGACGAGATCGGCAACGGCACCTACACCATCACCAACGTGGGCACCTTCGGCAACGTGCTGGGCACCCCGATCATCAACCAGCCGCAGGTCGCCATCATGGCCACCGGCGCCATCCGCAAGAAGCCGGCGGTGATCGAGACGCCCACGGGCGATGTCATCGCCGTCCGGCACATGATGTTCCTGAGCCATAGTTACGACCACCGCGTGGTGGACGGTGCGCTGGGAGGACGCTTCGTGCGGCGTGTGGCCGACATCCTCGAGGCGTGGCCGTTGGACCACGAGTTTTGAACAGGGAAGCAGGGGAGGGAAAAATTCTACTTTTAGCCGCCTCCTAGGGGGGTGAAACCGCATTCCATGATGAGAAACGGCTACGCTGTACTGGCCTCGATGTTCCTCTCCCTCTGGGCTTTACAAGGCATGGCCCAAGGTGAGAACACCACCTTCACGTGGAAGTTCGAGGAGGCGAACAAGCTCACCGAGGAGAAGTTCCACAACCAGGCGGCGGAGATCTGGCAGGAACTGCTTCAGACACAGCCGGAGAACAGCAACCTGAACTGGAAGCTGGGCTATGCCTACATGAACTCGTACAACCAGAAGCAGAAGGCGCTTCCGTTCCTGGAGAAGGCCGCCGAGAAGCGCGCCGGTGGCTATGGCGGCTTCAACATGGCCGGCTATGATCCCTTCGACCCGGCGGAGAAGAACGCCCCGGTGGAAGTGGACTACTGGCTGGGCAGGGCGTACCACCTGAACGGGCAGTTCGACAAGGCGGATGAGTTCTACCGGAAGTTCGCCGCCGAGGTGGACGAAAAGCACGAGCTGAAGGCGATGGCCACCCGCGGCATCGAACAGACCGCCAACGCCCGCGCACTGATGGCGGAGCCGAAGAACTATTCGGTGAGCAACGTGGGGGCCGTGATCAACAACGACCATCCGGACTTCAGCCCGGTGCTGAGCGTGGACGGGAACGCGATGTTCTACACGAGCCGCCGCGTTCGTCCGGACAGCAGCAACGCCGGCGTGATCGACCTGCTCGCCGGGCTGCCCTTCGAGAACATCTATGTGAGCTACAAGGACCGCAACAACAACTGGCAGAAGCCCGAGGTGCTCAACATCAACCCCCCCACGGGCCACATGGCCACGGTGAACGTGTCGGCCGATGGGCAGAACCTGTTCATCTACCGCGACGACGGCGGTGATGGCAACCTGTACGAGAGCAAGCTGGTCGGCGAACTGTGGAGCGACCCCGTGCTGATCGGCAGCGATGTGAACACCAAGAGCTGGGAGACCCACTGCGCCGTGACGGCCGATGGCAACACCCTCTACTTCGTGAGCGACCGCAAAGGCGGACAGGGCGGGCGCGATCTCTACCGCGTGGTGAAGCTGCCCACCGGTGAATGGAGCAAGGCCCAGAACCTGGGGGCGATGGTGAACACCCCGTACGACGAGGACGGTGTGTTCATCCACCCGAACGGGCGCACCATGTACTTCGCCAGCAAGGGGCACAACAGCATGGGCGGCTTCGATGTCTTCACCACGGAGATGGGGGACGATGGCAACTGGAGCAAGCCCGTGAACATCGGCTATCCGCTGAACACGGTGGATGACGACCTCTTCTTCGTGACCACGGCGGACGGAAGGCGCGGCTACTTCACCAGCGACAAGAAAGGTGGCTACGGGGAGAAGGACATCTACTTCGTGGACTTCCCCGAGAACATGGAGGCTGAAGGCCTTACCGTGCTGAAGGGCTTCATCATTCCGCCCCCGGGCGAAACGCTTCCGCCGAGCACCATCCTCTACGTGACGGACAAGAGCACGGGGGAGGTGAAGACCTACAAGCCGCGTCAGCGCGATGGCGTGTACGTGGCCATCCTGCCGCCGTGCAAGGAGTACAACCTGGACTACCGGGTGAACGACAAGACCGTGCACACGGAGGACATCTTCGTGGAGTGCGAGAGCACCTACCAGGAGATCAACAAGGAGATCTACCTGAACCCGGTGTCGCTTGCCGGACCCGCCAGCATCGTGGACCTGCCCAAAGGGGCGCCCCCCGGAGGCAAGGAGAAGGGCGAGAAGGCGGGCAAGGACGGCAAGCTCGGCAAAGGCGACATGGGGCCGGATGGCAAGCCGCTTACCGACAAGGAGCTGAAGGAGAAGGGCGAGAAGCACGTGGCCCCGGACGCCACCTACGTGGGTGAGTACGCCAAGTACTACGCCTACAACATCAAGGACATCGACCAGGCCGAGGCGGATTGGAAGTCGTTCATCGACAAAGTGGTGGGTGTGATGGACAAGGATGGCTCGGCCCGCATCGTGATCGAGGCCAGTGCCAGCCGGGTGCCCACGAAGACCTTCGGCACCAACGAGAACCTGAGCAACCAGCGCATGGAGGATGCCCGCAAGCGCCTGCTGGAAGCGGTGAACGGTCGCGGCAAGGACGGGGCGAAGCTCATGCTGGAGGCCGTCACGCACAAGGTGCAGGGGCCGCGCTACGAGGGCGACTACAAGAACACCGAGAAGTACGGCAAGTACCAGTTCGTGAAGTTGAAGGTGCACTGATCGCAACGATCGTGGACAACTTTGGAAGCCCTCCGCCAACGCGGGGGGCTTCTTCTTGCGCAACTTCGGCACATGCTGTTGACCTTGGAACGCCCGCTGGCGGTGTTCGACCTGGAGACCACCGGGACCCGCATCGGCCGGGACCGCATCGTGCAGATCGGCATCATCCGCCTGGCGCCAGACGGCGCGCGGGAGCGCTACCAGACCTTGGTGAATCCCGGGATCCCCATCCCTGCCGAGGCCACCGCCGTGCACGGGATCAGCGACCTGGACGTGGCCATGGCCCCGCGCCTGGAGGATGTGGCCACGGAGATCCTCGGCCAGCTGGCCGGCTGCGACCTGGCCGGGTTCAACGTCATCCGCTTCGATGTGCCCTTCCTGATGGAGGAACTGTTCCGCGTGGGCCACACCTGGGACATCGATCAGGTGCGGATCGTGGATGCCCAGCGCATCTACCACCGGATGGAGCGTCGCGACCTGAGCGCGGCGGTGAAGTTCTTCCTGGGCCGCGAGCATGTGGGCGCGCACGATGCCCTGGCCGATGTGGAGGCTACCACCGATGTGCTGCTCGCCCAGTTGGAACGCTACGCGGAACTGCCCCACGACATCGGTGGGCTCGGTGAGTTCAGTGGCGATCGCGACCGCACGCCGGACGCGGCCGGCAAGCTGCGCTTCAACGAGAAGGGGGAGGTGTGCCTCGGCTTCGGCAAGTACATGAACTGGCCCCTTGAACAGATCGGCCGCAACGATCCCGGATACCTGCAATGGTTGATGACCAAGGCGGAGCTCCCCGGCAGCACGCTGGCCGTGATGCGGGGCGTACTGGCCCGTCTGGAGGACTGATCACCACGGAAAAAGCGCTCCATGAAAGTCATTTGCATCGGTCGCAACTACCGGGCACACGCCGAGGAACTGGGCAACGCGGCCCCCAAGGAGCCCGTGTTCTTCCTGAAGCCCAACACCGCCTGCCTGTACCCGGGACAGCTCATCCGGCTGAACCCGCTGCTCGGCACGATCCACCACGAGGTGGAGCTCGTGGTCATGATCGACAGCTACGCGAAGAACGTACCCGTGAACATGGCCCTGGGGCTCGTGGCTTCCTACACCCTGGGGCTCGACCTCACGGCCCGGGATGTCCAGGAGGAGCTCAAGGCGAAGTCGTTGCCATGGGAGAAGGCCAAAGCCTTTGACGGCAGCGCCGTTCTGGGAGAAGTGGAGCTGCCGATGACCGCCGGCACTGACCTGCAGAACATGGACATCCAGCTGAAGCGCAACGGCCAGTTGGTGCAGAAGGGCCACACGCGCGACATGCTCTTCACCGTGGCCGAGCTCATCGCGCACGTGTCCCGGTACATGACGCTGGAGCCCGGCGACCTCCTCTTCACGGGAACCCCGGCCGGGGTGAGGCCCATCACCCATGGCGACCTGCTGGAAGGGTACCTGAACGGCAACCGGGTACTGCGGGCGGTGGTGGAGTAGGGGAGCCACCGCCAAAGGGTAGCTTTGCGCCCGTTCCCATCCGGCCTAACGCGTAGCACCTGCATGTCCAAGATCGTCAACGTCGGCAACATCGCCTGCGGCTCCGACCAGCTCTTCCTCATCTCCGGCCCCTGCGTGATCGAGACCGAGGACGTGATGCTGCGCACCGCCGAGAAGCTCAAGGAGGTGAGCGAGCGCCTGAAGGTGCCCGTGATCTACAAGAGCAGCTTCACCAAGGACAACCGCAGCAGCGTGGACTTCTACCAGGGCCCCGGCCTGGATGAAGGCTTGAAGGTGCTGGCCCGCATCAAGAAGGACTTCGGCTTCCCGATCCTCACCGACATCCACTACCCCAGTCAGGCCAAGCCCGCCGCCGAAGTGGTGGATGTGCTGCAGATCCCGGCCTACCTGGTGATGCAGACCACCCTGGTGACCGAGGCCGCAAGGACGGGCGCGGTGATCAACCTGAAGCATGCACAGTTCCTCGCACCGGACAACATGGTGAAGCCGGCCGAGAAGTGCGTGAGCGTGGGGAACGACAAGATCATCCTCACCGAACGCGGCTATACCTTCGGCTACAACGACCTGATCGTGGACCCGCGCGCCTTCTACCACATGCGGAAGACGGGGTACCCCGTGGTGTTCGACATCACGCACAGCATCCGCAAGTACGGCATCCCCAGCGCCGACCCGCGCGGCGGCAACCGCGACGTGATGCCCACCATCGCGCGCGCCGGCGTGGCCGCTGGTGTGGACGGTGTGTTCATCGAGACCCACCCCGACCCCAGCAAAGCCCTCTGCGATGCCGCCAGCCAGCTCTGCGTGTACGACCTGGAGGAATTCCTCAAACCCTTGCTCGATCTTCACGCCGTGGAGGTGAAGCATCGCAACGTCACTGTAACCCCATAGATAAAAGTACGGGCGACCATATGGTCGCCCCGACACACTCCGAACCATGGAACTCTACCTCGACAGCGCCGACATCAAGGAGATCGATGAAGCCTTCAAGCTCGGCTTCCTCACCGGCCTCACCACCACCCCCACGTTCATGCACCGGGGTGGGGTCACCAACATCGACAAGATGATCCTCGACCTTGCCAAGAAGGTCCCCATCCTGCAGGTGGAGGCCCTGGGCGAGACCGCCGAGGAGGTGGTGAAGGAGGCCAAGCGTCAGCTGAAGATGGGCCTGAAGAAGGAGACCACCGTCTTCAAGATCCCCGTGAGCCTGGAGGGCCTGCGCGCCTGCAAGATGCTGCGCAACGAGGGCATCATGGTTAACGTGCATCTGGTGTACACCATCCAGCAGGCCTACATGGCCATGCAGGCCGGTGCCACCTACGTGTGCCCGCTCGTCGGTCGCCTGCAGGACCAGGGGCACGACGCCCTCGCCCTGGTGGAGCAGTGCGTGCGCGCCGTGAACTACTACGGCTACGACACCAAGATCATGTTCAGCAGCGTGCGCACCGTGGAGCACGTGCGCAATGCCGTGGAGCTCGGGGTGCACACCATCACCGTACCCTGGAAGCTGATGAAGCAGCTCACCGACAACCACTTCACGGCCATCGGCACCAAGCAGTTCTACGTGGACACGCGCCTGATCACCATGAAGGTGAAGGACGTGCTCTCGCGCAGCAACCCGGTGGTGAAGGACAGCGCCACCGTGAGCGAGGCCCTCGTGGAGATGACCAAGCATGGCTTCGGTGCCGTGATGGTCGTTGATGGAAAAGGAAAGAACGTGGGTGTCTTCACCGACGGAGGCCTGCGCCGCGGGATCGAGAAGGAGGGCAACAAGTTCCTCGCGAAAAAGCTGAGCACGCTGAAGTTCAACACGCCCTTCACCATCAGCCCGGAGGCCCTGCTCGACGAAGCCCAGAAGGCCTTCAAGGAGCACAAGGTGGACACGCTGAGCGTGAGCGAGAACGGCAAGCAGCTCGGCATGCTCGACATCCAGGACCTGATGAAGGCGATCGCGGGGTGAGAGGTCGTGCTCGTGTTCTTGGGATAGAGGGAGCGTCGATTTTCGCGTTCCTGGTTGCTTGTTCAAGCCCCGAGATGAGGCAATCGGACCAAGGACCAACGAAGGACGATGGGAGCTACTCTGCGCCGCAGGATGCGGATGTGGCACAAGTGCATAGTGCTGACCATGCTGAGGCTATCGATTCCACATCCGGGTCATACGAACGGATCTTAACCATCCGTCTAAGTGAGGTGATATTGGACGCTGGTCTTACGCGATTGCTCGACTCACTGATTGCTTTCGAGAAGGATTGTCTTGGGGATGACCATCCAGACTTCTGGCTACTTGGGCAATGGAAGACAGGCGTATTCCAGTTCACTGGCACTAGTGGATTCACCGCGAACGCGTTGGGCTTTACCATGGTCGATGGGAACGTCGTTTTCCTCTACGATGCGCTGCCCGAAGCTGCCGATCAGAGCGACAAGCGAAGGAGCTTCAGTCGAAGCGTTTCGGAGGCATCTTCCGGTCCTGAGGATTATTCTGCTTGGTACATCCAGCAGGCGAATGGATATAACCGAGTAGTTCAAGCATACACATTGCCTTGCAACTGATCGATCATGTCCAGTATTAAGGTCTTCACCACGAACGGCCTCCGCACCACCGCGCCGGAGACCGAGCTGCTGCGTCGCCTGGCCCGCACCAAGGCCGTGCTCTTCGACTGGGACGGTGTGTTCAACGACGGCTTCAAGGACGCCGACGGAGGGAGCCCCTTCAGCGAGGTGGGCAGCATGGGCGTGAACCTGCTGCGCTTCGCGTTGTGGATGCGGAACGGGCACTTGCCCAAGGCCGCGGTGATCACCGGCCAGCACAACCCGTATGCGGAGCGCTTCGCCCAGCGCGAGCGGTTGCACGGCGTGTTCATGGGCTTCACCAACAAGCCCGAGGCCTTCGATGCCTTCCTCGCGAAGCACGGCCTGCAGGCCGATGAGGTGGCCTTCTTCTTCGACGATGTGCTGGACCTGCCGGTGGCGGCCCGCTGCGGTCTGCGCATCATGATCGGCAGTCCGGTGACGGCCTGGCTCGTGGAGCAGGTCATCGCACGCGGCGAGGTGGACATCGTTACGTCCAACAGCGGCGGCAGCAACGGGTTGCGCGAGGCCACCGATGCCGTGATGGCCTTGCTGGGCGTGGGCCGGGACGTGCTCGCGCACCGCGCCGGGTACACGGAGACCTACCAGCGCTACCTGGGCGAACGCCAGGCGGTGGAGCCCGTGATCGTGCGCAACGCACGATGAGGGCCGTGAAGGTCATCGGCGGTCTGTTGACGATCATGGCCGTCGCGGCCGGGTGTGCATCACCCGAAGGCAAAGCGCCCGCCATCGAGCAACAGGACAGCACGGCCCTATCGGACACCAGCACGGTCGTGGATGGTCCGCAGGGCATGCCGCTCGACTCGCTCCCGTATGTCGGCGGTCCCATCAAGCTTGTTCCGGCCCGGGTGCATCTGGCAAAGGGCTTGGACTTCACGCTGAACATCCCCGAAGGCTGCGAGCTGAAGGTGGCAGCGGAGGGCTTCGAACGCCTGCGCTTCATGTGCCGTTTGCCGGACGATCAGCTGCTGGTGACGGACATGCACGACCTCACCGACAACAAGCAGGGCAAGGTGTACCTCTTGAGCGGCTGGAATGCGGACAGCGGCCGCTACACGGAGCGGCGCGTGCTTCTGAGCGGGCTGCGGAACCCGAACCAGGTGCTCGTCCACACGGACTCCGCGCGGCACTACCTCTACGTGGCCACCACCGACAAGCTGCTGCGCTACCCCTACAACGATCCGATCGCGATGGACCTGGGTGCTCCGGAGGTGCTGGACACCTTCCCGTCGTATGGCCTCAGCTACAAATACGGCGGCTGGCACCTCACCCGCAGCATCGCCTTCTCACCGGACCGGAGCAAGCTGTATGTGAGCGTGGGTAGCAGCTGCAACGCGTGCATCGAGCAGGAGGAGGTGCGCGCCACGATCATCGAGATGGATCCGGACGGAAAGAACAAGCGCATCTATGCCACCGGACTGCGCAACGCGGTCGGCCTGCATTGGGTGGGGAACGCGCTCTTCGCCACCGAGATGGGCAGCGATCAGTTCGGCACCGAAGCACCGGAGGACAAGCTGGTGCGGGTGGTGGAGGGCGGCTTCTACGGTTGGCCCTACTTCTACCAGGTCGGCGACAGCGTGCTCCTGGACACGGCCTTCGCGAAGCCCAACATGCGCTTGCGATCACCGGAGCCTGCCTACGTGGCCCTCGGTCCGCACGTGGCGCCGTTAGGCTTCCATTACCTGAGCGAGTTCGCGGACCTACGCTTGGAGAACAGCTTCCTCGTAGCGTACCACGGCAGCAGCATCGTGCCCATGGCGAAAGGCTACGCGATCATGCGGGTGCACAAGGGCGAGAAGCCCACACCGGTGGTCACCGGCTTCCTGAACAAGGGCGAGCGCTATGGCCGCCCGTGCGACATCCTTCCGGTCATCACCGGCGATGATGCCTTCGATCCGGTGGATGCGTTCCTCTTCACGGACGACCACAACGGCGTCCTGTACCTCGTGCGGAAGAAGGAGGACTAGCGCAAGGCGATCCGCGACGTCTGCGCGCCTTCCTGCACCGTGATCGCGGCCAGCTTGAACGAGGGTGGCCCCATGTTCACCGGCGCATCGTTGCTGAAGCCGTAGGGTTCCTGTGGCCATCCGATCCAGCTCGTGTCCAGCTTGCCGTTGCTGTTGATGTCGTGGAACACCTTCACCGCGTAGGTGCCGGGCTTCACATCAGGGAAGGTCACGCGCACGGTGCGGGCATCGGCCTTCACCATTTTCGGGGTACAGCCCACCTCGTCGTTGTAAGCCTCCTTCGAGGGACAGAGCAGCATCATCAGCTGGCCGCCGGCATCCGGTTTGTTCAGGATCACCTCAACGTTCAAGGTGGATTGCGCGTGCGCGGAACCGAGCGTGAACAAGGCGGGGAGGAACAGGTGGCGCATGGTCAGAAGCTCACATTTCGGCGCAACGCATCGGCCAGCAGCACGCGGAAGTGTTCGCGCGGGATCTCCAGGGCGCCGAGCATGCGCGTATGGTCGTTGATGTACTGGGTGTCGAACAGGCTGAAGCCCTGTTCCCGCAAATGTGCGGCCAGGAAGTGGAAGGCCACCTTGCTGGCGTTGGGCGCACGGCTGAACATGCTCTCCCCGAAGAAGGCGCCCCCGATGGAGATCCCATAGATGCCGCCGATGAGCAGGTCCCCATGCCAGGTCTCCACCGAATGTGCGTAGCCCCCCCGGTGCAGTGCGGTGTAAACGGCGATCATTTCCGGCGTGATCCAGGTGCTGGGCCGGTCCGCGCAGGACGCCATCACGGTGGTGAAGCAGCGGTCCACCGTGCAGTGGTAGCCTTCGTTCCGGGTGAAGCGCCTCAGCCGTGCGTTCGGCCGGATGTCCTGCAGCGGAAAGATGGCGCGTGGGTCGGGATCGTGCCAGTACAGGTGGCCATCGTCGTGGGCCATGGGAAAGAGTCCATGTGCATAGGCGCCGAGCAGCTCCTCGGGCGGTGGCAGTGCGCGCGGCAGCGACATAGCCGTTCAGCGCGCGCTGCGCAGCACGCGGGTGGTGAGGCCGGCCTGGCCTGCAAGGGACGCACGCAGCACGTACACGCCCGGCGCGATGTCCAGCAGGGCGGGATCCTCGAAACGCACCTGCTGGTAGGTGCGGGGCACGACGTTCACGATGCGTTCGGCCACCTGGCGGCCCATGGCATCGCAGAGCTCCATGGTGAGCTGCGTGGCATCGCCGGTGAACAGTTCCAGGTCCAGATGGTGCGTGAACGGCACCGGATAGGTGCGGAAGAAGCGCGCGGCGGTCAGACCCGTGAGGTCCGTTCCACCGAGCAGCAGGTGCGCGCGCCAGTAGTCCGGAATGCCGTACCCCAGGCTGTCGTTCGGGGTCTGTGCGCAGCTCGCGCTGCGGCGCACGGCGTCCATGATCTCGAAGCTGCTGCGGTCCGGATGCAACTGCCACAGGCAGGCGGTGGCGCCGCACACCAGGGGCGCCGAGAAGGAAGTGCCGTTGATGGAGGCCACGCTGCTGCCGTCCGGGCTCAGGCCGATGCAGCCCCAGCCCGTTGCGCTCACATCGGGTTTCACGCGCCCGTCCGCCGAAGGTCCGCGGGAACTGAAGGGGGCGCTCTCGCGCACCGTGCCCACGGCGCCCACGGCCAGCACGTCGAAGGCATCGGCCGGCGCACCGATGTGGTACCAGTCCGAGCTGCCGCTGTTGCCCGCGCTGATCACCGGGATCATGCCCTTCTGCGCAGCGATGCGCGCGGCGATGCTGATCCGGAGGGTCTGTCCGTCCAGGTCCGCATAGGTGTGGTCCATGGTGCTGTCGTCGAACTGGGTGTAGCCGAGCGAGCTGTTCAGCAGGTCACAGCCCAGGCTGTCCAGCAGCTCCGCGCCTTCGATCCAGTTGTCCTCCTCGATGGGGAATTCGCTGTGCACATCCTCCGATCGAACGAGCACGTAGTCCGCGTGCGGTGCGGTGCCGGTGAGCTGCCCGGGCCGGTCCGCGGCCATCACCGAGAGCACGGAGCGCCCATGCCAGTGTTCCTGGTACACATCGCAGTGCGGGCACACCAGGTCGCGCGTCAAGCGGATGCCGCCGCGCGAACGCAAGGGGGCGAAGGCATCGATGGAGTCGGCGCCGTCGAATCCGGAGTCTAGCACGCCGATGAGCATCCCCTCACCGCGTGCGCCGCCCAGGCTGTGCAGCAGGTGGCCGTTCACCATGGCGATCTGGCCAAGGCCGGCACCGTACACCGCATCGTAGCTGCCCTTGGCAGTACCGTACGCGCGCAGGTCCCATTTTCGATCGCGCTGCAGGGGCTGCACCGGCCGCGCCACCTGGCGCATCGCGGCCACGAACGGCAGCTGGTCGATCGTGTCCAGGGCCAGCGTGTCGGTGCTGCCGATGGTCACCGCGTTGAACCAGCGGCTCACGCCGAGCAGTTGGAACTGGCCGGCCGCCAGGAGCTGCTGGATGTACGCCGGGTCCACGGGCAGGTCCAGCGCATCCACGGCGATGCCTTGCCGGGCGCGGCGTTCCAGCGCGCGGGGGGAAAGGAAGGCCTCCGGCTCGCTCAGGCTGTACGGGGTGTTCGCCTTGTCGGTGAACTGCACCCAGTAGGCAGCGGGCGCGGTCTGGGCCGAGGCATCGGCCGAGAGGGCCAGTACGAACAGCAGCAGGAGGAGCAGGTGGCGCATGGCCCTACGGCCCGTAGGAGGTGACCGTCTGGCGAAGGTACCACCGGTCATAGCTGAACCCGGGCTGGTTCTCCACGCTGTCAACCTCGCGGTCCACAAGGCCGATCCCCTTCGCATAGCGTTCACGATAACGCTTGGTGAAGATGAAATTGTTCGGGTAGGTGCCCTCCACCACCACGGTGTTGGGGAAGGAGAGCCCGTTCACGGACCAGGCCTCGTCCACCGCCGTGTACTCCAGGTCGAATTCATCGGCCGTGTTGCGCGCGTTGGTGTTCCATTCCTCGCCCTCCCTGGGTGGGAAGAGGAGCTTCACGCGGCGCAGGTTCTCCTCGGTCTTCTCGGCGTGCCGCTGCTCGCGCACCTGCCACCACACGTCCTTGGGTTGCCAGTTGCCGGCGGTATCGCGCGTGTAGCGGATGATGCGCTGGGCCGGCCGGCCTTCCGGGTCGGTGAAGTCCTCCGTGATCACCTCGCGCAGGGCGTAGCTCAGGTCCAGCTGGGCCGTGTCCCCACCCTCGATGTGCACGCGCTGGCTGTCCACCTGGTATTCGATCCACCGGCCCACCGTGGTGGGGAAGTAGTCGAAGCCCAGGTCCACCGGGGCAGGCTCGTCCTTGGCGCAGCCGACGGCCAGCCAGGCGGCGGTGCAAAGGAGCAGGGCGGGGTAGGAGGTTCTCATGGCGTGGTGCGTTCGCGATCGATGAAACCGCCGCCGATCACATCGTCGCCCTCGTAAAAGACGGCACTTTGGCCCGGCGCGATGCCCCGCACCGGGGCATGGAATTCCACACGCACCCGTTCATCGTCCATGTGCAGCGTGGCCGGGGTGCCCCGGTCCTTGTACCGGATCTTCACGGTGGCCTCCATGCCGTCCGGCAGGTTGACGACCTTTTGGAAGTTCGGTTGCCGCACCCAGGCCGTCTGTTTGGCCAGGTCCTCCTTGCCGCCCAGCACCACGGTGTTGGTCTCCGGCCGGATATCGGTCACGTACAACGGCGTGCCCGTGGCGATGCCCAGGCCCTTCCGCTGGCCGATGGTGAAGAAGGGGTAGCCGTCGTGTTCGCCGAGCACAGCCCCGTCCGTGCCCACCAGTTTCCCATGCTTCAGCCGCTCGAAGGCCTCCGGGTCCTTGCGCTTCAGGAAGCCCCGGTAGTCGTTGTCCGGGATGAAGCAGATCTCGTAGCTCTCGCTCTTGTGGGCCAGGTTGGGGAAGCCGCTGTCCAACGCCATCTGGCGGATCTCGCTCTTGCGGAAGCCCCCCACCGGGAAGCGGGTGCGCGCCAGGTTCTTCTGTTCCAGCCCCCACAGCACGTAGCTCTGGTCCTTCTCGTGGTCGCGGCCCTTGCTCACGATCCACCGCTCGACGCCGCTCGCGGTGACGAGTTCCTTGCGCGCCTTGGCGTAATGCCCCGTGGCGATCAGCTCGCAGTCCATCATGTCCGCCCGCTTCAGCAGCGCCTCCCACTTGATGAAGGTGTTGCAGAGCACGCAGGGGTTGGGCGTGCGGCCCGCCATGTACTCGCTGGTGAAGTTGCCGATGATGGCGCTGCCGAACTCCTCACGGATGTCCAGGATGATGTGGGTCATGCCCCGGCTCACCGCCAGCTCGCGCGCATCGTTGATGCTGTCCAGGTCGCAGCAACCGGTGATCCGCTTGCCCCCGCTGGCCTCGGCGTAGTCCCAGGTCTTCATGGTCACCCCGATCACCTCGTAGCCCTGCTCATGCAGCATCAGCGCGGCGATGGAACTGTCCACGCCACCGCTCATGGCCACCAGGATGCGTCCGTGTTTGCTCATGGGTTGGGGAGCGGTTGTCGGATGTCGGTTGTCAGTTGTCGGTTGTCAGATGGATCCGCCGCGTGCTGCCTGACAACCAACAACCGACAACAAGCAACTGCACGTTGATCATTCTTCAACACCCTTCACGTATCGCTTGCTCAACACCAACCGCCCACCCTCATCATATTCCTTCACCTCGCCCTCCAGCAGGTCGTTCACGTAGGTGCCCTCGCGTTTCACCGTCTGCCCCTCCAGTACACGCTCCATGTCGCTCTTGGGGCGTTCAGCGGGGCCCACCTTCACCGGGCGCTCCACCCAGTGGCCGTTCGCATGGTACTCCTTGAAGGGCCCCTGCTTCTTGCCGTCCTTCCACGTCACCTCGCTCTTCGGCTGGTCGTCCTCGTAGTACTCCTTGAAGACGCCGTTCTCCTTCTTGTCCTTCACGTACTGGTCGTTCTCGTAGAGGATCTGGATGCGCACGCTGCCGTCCTCGTTGTAGATGAACCACGGTCCGTGGCGCTGGCCCTTCACATAGCGACCGCTCTCCTCGCGCTTGCCGCTCAGGAAGTACACGTTCGTTTCGCCGTCGGCCACGTCATTCACGTAGGGGATCGAACGGCGCACCTGCCCGTTGTCGAAGAACTCCTCGCAGGGCCCGTTGCGCTTGCCCGCTTTCCAGCGGCAGCGCTCGGCCACCGCGCCGTTGGCGAAGAAGGCCTCCTGGTCGCCGTCCATCAGACCCTTGGCCCAGCGCTCGGTGCTGCGCAGGCGTCCCTCCACATCGTAGTAGTTCCACACGCTGTCCTTCTGCTCGCCCACGTAGCGCCCCTCGGCCATCAGCTTGCCGTTGGGGTGGAAGTGGCGGCCATGGGCCGCGCCGCCGGTGGGGTAGTGGTCCACCACGCTCTCCACCTTGCCGTCGGTGCTGTAGTAGGTGAAGGTGCCCACGGGCTTGTCGTTCGTGAACTGGCCCTTGTACCGCAGCTGCTGGCTGTCCTTCCATGTGCGCTCCCACGGCCCCTGCTTGCGGCCTTGGGCATCTTTCTGGTTGATGGCGGCGGGCGGTTGGGCCATGGCCCAAAGGCCCAAGCTGCAGGCGGTGGCGAGGAACAGGGAACGCATGGGGAGCATCGCGGTGGCGAAGGTAACCGTGCGGGGAGGGCAAGGATCGGGCCGCGAGGGGCGAAGTTCCAAGTTGATAGTTCCGGGTTGAGGGTGCAGGAACCCGGAACCCGGAAGCCGCCCCCCTCAGACCTGTAGCGCTACCCCATCTCACGTCCTGCGGATTTGGAGATGTGATCTCTATTCCCTACCTCTGTATCACGTTCTTTTCACGGAGAAAGGCCGCTGCTCGCAGCGGTCGTGAGCGGGAAGCCAGCATCAACATCGTGTTGCAATTGCCCATGCGCCTTCCAAGAAACCCCATTCACAAGCGTATATGGCCGGTGGTTCCTGGTCTGTTCGCCGCAGCCTCCGTGTTCGGTCAGCTCACGCTTAATGTTGCGCCATCCGACCATAACGGCTACAACATTTCCTGTTTCGGTGGCGCTGATGGCGCGATCGACCTGAGCGTTAGCGGGGGCACACCACCGTACACCTATACATGGAGCACAGGCGCCACCACCGAAGACGTTACCGACCTGAGGGCTGGCTTTATTTCGGTGGTGGTCCGCGATGCCAATGCGAACGAAGCACGCGCCGAGCGCACGCTCACGGAACCGCATGAACTGCTCGTGGACGCCGTGCCCTAGGTGTACGGGACGGGATACAACGTGAGCTGCTTCAGTTGCTTCAATGGCAGTATCGCCGTCACCGCCAGCGATGGGGTTACACCCTACACCTACTTATGGTCCGACGGTGCCACTACCGAAGACCGCACACTGCTCGACGCTGGCAGCTATGAGGTCTACGTCACCGATGCGAACGGCTGCCTGCAGAAAAGCGGTGGCCTGGTGCTCACCCAGCCGGAGCGTGACGACTGGACGAAGAGCGGCAATGCGGGCACAGTGCCCGGCACGCACTACATCGGCACGAGCGATAACAAGGATGTGGTGTTCAAGAGCAATGGGGCTGAACGCTTCCGTTTGCTGGCAGGCGGGGATATCAAGGTACCGGGATTGGCGGCGAACGGGTGCGGCCTACTGTATGTGGATGGGCAGGGTGTGCTGAAGAAGGCCAACGGGCAGGAGGTGTGCACCACCATGCCTTGGCTCCTCGGCGGTAATGTGAACGTGGACAACACCAACAACCGGCTGGGCACGAACGTACCCTTCGACCTGATCTTCGTGACGGACGCCGTGGAACGGATGCGATTGACCACCGGAGGAAGACTCGGCCTCGGGAACGGCCAGCCGGTGGACGTACTTGATGTGCACCACACGGATGAACGGGGCGGGCTGCGCTTGACCAACGATAGAAGCGATGCGAACGCCCACAGCGAGATCCGGTTCATGAAAGGCCCTGACGGCCGTTATGCCCTGGGCTGCGACTTTGATGGCACCGGTGGCCAGGACTTCTTCCTCTGGGATCACGTGGCGGGGATCAACCGCTTACGCGTGGACGCAGCAGGCCGCGTGCTCATCGGCAATGCCGTGCCGCAGACCAGCGCGTTGTACAAGCTGTATGTGGAAGGCGGCATCGTGAGCCGCGATGTGAAGGTGACGGCCAACAACTTCCCGGACTATGTGTTCCGGAAGGACTATGCACTGCTGTCCCTGGAGGAGGTGGCGGGCTATATCGACACCCATGGGCACTTGCCGCACATGCCCTCGGCGGCCGAGGTGGATGCGAACGCAGGCGTGGAGGTGGGCGACCTGCAACTGCGCCTGCTGCGCACGGTGGAAGAACAACAGCTGTACATCCTGCAGCTGCGGGAAGAGGTGATGCAGTTGAAGGAACGTGTAGCCGCACTGCAAAAGCCCTGAAGATGCGCAACACGGGCAGCTTACCAAGAACTACAGGCGTCATCACCGCAGTGATAGCGCTTGTGCACGGCAGTTGGGGCCAATCCGGCTTCGTTACGCTTGAAGGCCGCCAGTTCATGCTGGATGGAGAGCCCTTCTATCCGGTAGTGATGAACTATTCGGTGGAATTGGTGAGCAACGTGCCTGGAAGCGTGGAACCGAGCGATCTCTACTTCTCCCCCGCGACCCACTATGATGCGAACGTGTTCTCGCATTATGAATGCAACAACGAGCCAAGCTGCACGGACCAGCTCCAGATCCATTTCGAAAAGCTCGTAAGCATGGGGTTCAATGCCATCAGACTCCTTTGCCCGCCGCTTATGAGCGAAGAGGGACCCGGCGGGGAGCAGAAGTACCGGCTCGAACTCCGATACAATAACGGTGAATGGCCTCCACCCTATGCTGGCTTCTTGGATGTTCCCGATTTTTCCGGACCATTAGCCGAACGCTACTTCGAGATCCTGCGAACCGTGATCAGCATCGCCGACAATGCGGGGCTCAAAACAATACTCCTCTGCGCTGAAGACTACAACGTTGACGACGGCGACCCGAACAATGGCGAGTCCTGGTATCAGCTAACGCTGGCTGAGAATGAAGAAGCCGTGGAGTTGTACCGGAAGTACTTGGGCAGGCTGGCAAACGAGTTGAGGGATGAGCCGGGCTTGATCGCTTACGACCTCTGGAACGAACCGAATTGGACAGCGGGACACCTGACCGGTTTGACTAAGGCCCAGGTCTGCGAATACACGGAACGTTGGTATGATACCATACGCGAAGCGGACCCACTGCATCTGGTCACGTTGGGCGGTTCCAGTTACCACGAGATCAGCTCGTGGGATCCGGCCGTTATGAAGTTGGACTTCTACAGCCCTCATCACTATCCCGCTCCGGCAGTGGTCTTCAACTACGATAACGACCTTGCGAACGAATCGCTGAAGGCCCAGTTCTACTGGCTTGGGGCGGACTGTCCCATGCCATGGCTGATCGGGGAGACAGGTTTCATCGCTGAGAATGACAACGTGGACCCTCTGGACGCCACTCTGAACTGCAACGGGAACCATCTGGACCCCGACCCGGTATACGATGCCATGCCCTGGACGGGTGGTACGGAGGAAGAGCAGGCGGCCTTCGCTGACTTGAGCCTTCACGCCGTCAGGGATTATCGAGGCTCAGGCTATTCGTGGTGGGATTTCCAGAATGCCCGGTTCTCCGACCTGAACATCCAGGACCAGTTCCCGAATGAGCCGGAAAAGTGGTTGCAAGGCAATTTCTTCGGCCTGCTGAAGTTCGGCAACCACGCACCCATTGTGGCACCACAAGTGCCTTGCGCTCTGCCCGAATGGAGCGAACCCAAACGCTGGCGGGACAAGATCGCCGTGAGCACGTTCGCGGGCTATGATCCTGGTGAAGCGCCAACGGAACTGCCATCTCCCCCCACCAACTATGGTAGCTGGCACAACACCGGCGGGGAGGTGTACCGCCAATACACCATTATGGATGAGGAGACCGGCGAGCCGATACCCCATGCCTTGGCAACCGTGGAGTGGTTCTATCGAACGGCAGATGAGACAGATAATGAAAATGTTGGAGCATCACTCTGGGAACGTAACACGACCAACCTGACCGGCGATGCTATCATACACTCGCGTAATGCGACCAATGACGTTTATGTGGCAACCCCAGAAGCAAAACGGTTGTTCATCGATGCGTTTGGTTCAGAGCATCGCATATATGACGATGAGAATGGGGTCCCTTGGCCGTCGGACGATGAGTGGATCGCTCTACAACGCAATCGACTCATCATGGATGATGCGGTAACAGACCACACCGTACCAATGACCGGCATTGAGGTTCATTCGGCGTGGAGCACGCTGACCTTGACCGATGTCTTGGTGCAAGGGGATGTGAATTCGGGAGGTATCGCTGACTTCAAGGCTCGTGACCAGGTGCATGCTCAGCAGGAGTTCCACGCGCAACAGGGCGCGGAGGTCCATCTATTCACCGAAGCGACCTTTCTTGAATGTGTTGATGTTATAGACGGTATGGCACCTTTCGGTCAGCAAGGAACGCGAACAAAGGTGCGTGGTGTGGATGCCATCCAGAAGAAACTCCTGTTGAACTTTGAACAGCGGGATCCACAGATCAGGGTGTTCCCCAACCCGTGTACAACCGCTTTGCAGGTTGTCTTGAGGTATGGCGCAGGGCAGTGCATCGTTACCAATTCCGCTGGAGCGATCGTATTCAAGAGCACCGCTTCATCATCCATTCATGTGCTGGATGTTTCAACGTGGGCCGCAGGCGACTATACGGTTCATGTTACTACCGTTGATGGCGAATCGATCACAACGATCACAAAGATCTAGGAGCATGAACTTACGCATTCCAGTGTTCACTGTGTCCTTGGCGACCGCTCTCGGCCTGAGCGCACAACAACCGGTCTGGTTGGAGCACTACGGGAACACAGGTGCTGGCAGCAGAGCTTTCGTGTTGTCCGGGGATGAGCAGAACGAGGTGTATGCGTTCGGCGCATTCGCAGGACCGCCTATGGTCATCGGGCCGTATACCATTGACCAAGCCGGCGACAGGGATGTGATGCTGGCGAAGTTGGATACGGCGGGCAATGTGCTGTGGGTGCGCACTGCCGGTGGTGATTGCCCGAATGATAGTGAGCTCCGCAACTCGGTCGCCGTAGATCCCTCCGGAGACCGGGTGGTGGTCATGGGCAACCACAACTGCAATGTGATCTGGTTCGGCAACATTTCAGTCGCTGGTTCGGGCACGACCGAACCGCGCGACGCCTACATCGCCGCCTACGACTCGGCAGGTACCGTGCTGTGGGCAGCCAGTGCCCAAGGCTTCGATGTGCGGCCGGGCGAAGTGCTCCTGGACGAGGACCACAACACCTTCTGGTTCGGGGGGGCTGTCACCATGTCCGCGGTCTTCAATGCGGATGTGCCGGTGGCCGTACCCGCCGGTGGATTCGTGGCCAAGTATTCCCCTTCGGGCGACCTGCTGTCCGCGGAGCGCTGGCTCACCAACGGCATCATCAGCGACGCTGATCGGTACGGCACCAATGCGTGGGTGCTTTGCGGCAGCGGCCGCTTAGGTGCAGAATTCAACGGAGTACCATTGGGCCTTGCTTCCGCGTACCGGGACGGTTGGCTTGCGGCGGTGGATACGGGTGGCTCGGTCATCTGGAGCGTATCCATGCGCTCGGATACAAATGCCTATGCGTGGCGATGCGCCAGTGGTCCGGATGGTGATGTTGTTGTCTATGGCGGTTTCCAGAACATCGTTGTGTTCGAAGACGACACGGTTCACGGGACCGGCTTCAACCGGGATGAGTTC
>JAXLVG010000021.1:0-54303 GCA_046329115.1 Flavobacteriales bacterium
GCGTGTACGGCAACCTGGTGCGCGCGCAGGACCAGGACTACGACCTGATGGTGAAACAGGCGGAGGCCTGGGCCGACTTCCCCATCGACCTGATCGACCTGTCGCTGCGGCACGATGAGAACGACGAGATCAGCCTGAGCTGGCACCTGACGGCCGTGGAGAAGGCACAGGTGCTGCAGACCATCGAGCGTCCGGACAACCAGGCGGCGTTCGCGCGCCTGCGGGAACTGGTGCTCGGCAGCACGCCGCTGGTCACCGCACAACTGCGCGGTGATACTGCAGCAGACGCGGCATCGGCTCCTCCAACACTTCGGTAAGCCGAAGTCCGCACGCTTCGAGCGCACGCCGCAGTTCGTCCTGGAACGCATGCGCCACAGCGCCCGTGGCGCGTACCTCCACGCTGCGGGCAGCGGGCAGGTCCTCGCGCAGGCGCGCGGCCAGTGCGCCGAAGCGGTCCGCGAGCATGTGCGCAACGAAGGGGTGCGATCGGTGCTCCGCGAGCGTTCGCGCATGGGCGGCCAGCCAGGCCTGCGGCGTGGAGCCCCGGTACAGGTGCTCCACCACCCGGTCCATGTCCATGCCTTCCGGAAGGAGGGCTTGCCGCAGGTCCGCAGGCATCGTGCCGCGCAGCGCGGCCACGAGCAGGGTGCGTCCCAGGTCCGTGCCGGAGCCCTCATCGCCCAGGATGTAGCCCAAGGAGACGATGCGTTCGCCGATGCGCCCGTTGACGCAGTGTCCCGCGTTCATGCCCGTGCCCAGGATCAGGACCACGCCTTCCGCGTTCGCGAAGAGGGCCCGGGCCGCGCCGGTGAGGTCGCTCTCCACCGCCACCATCGCCTGCGGCCAGCACGCACGCAGCAAGGCCTGCAGCGAGGCAGCGCGCGCAGGCGAGCCGGCGCCGGCGGCATAGGCATGCACGGCATCCGCGGCGGCAAGGTCGGGATCGGCTTGCAGCAGGGCGCGCAGTTGTGCGATGGCCGCGTCACCGGTACCGGTAGCGAGGTTCAGGCCCGCCGTGCGCACCTCCGGCGCCGCAGTCCCATCCGGATGCAGCAGCACCCAGCGGGCATTGCTCCCGCCGATGTCGGCGATCACCTGACCCGGCATGGGGCAAGTTTACCACCCCCGGGCCAGCCGGATCAGGCGTTGAACAGGTAGCGGTTCGGGCTCACCAGGCCGTTCTTCACGGCATAGAGCACCAGCGCGGCGGTGTTGTTGATGCCGAGCTTCTGCATGATCTTCTTGCGGTGACTCGTCACCGTGTGCGCGCTCAGGTTCAGCCGCGCGGCGATGCGGGTGTAGGAAGCGCCTTCGGCGATCAGGGCGATGATCTCCGCCTCGCGCTTGGTGATCACCACCGGATCGCAGGTGAGCGGACCGTCGATCACCTTGTGCAGGTCGATCGAAGCCTTCTGGATGGCCTCCACGATCTGTCCGCAGAAGAAGCGATCGCCGTCCGCGGTGCGCAGCACGGCGTCCACGATCTCCCGCGTGTCGCAATCCTTCTTGATGTAGCTGGTGACGCCCCCACGCAGCGCGCCCATGATGGCCATGCGGCCCGGGTCGTGCGTGATGGCCACGAAGCGCACCCGCTTGCTGCGCGCCACCCCATCGCGGATGGCCTCCGGGCCGAAGCCCTTCGCGGTGTGGTCGATCAGCACCACATCGGGCTTCTCGCGCACGATGGAGGCCATGAGCTGGATCGGATCGCGCGCCTCGCCCACCACCTCCACGCGCGGCACGTCGCCCAGGATGCAGCGCAGGCCCAGAATGGCGATCTCGCTGGCATCGGCTATGAGGACACGGACGGGCATGGTCGTTTAGGATCGTTCTAAACAGGCGCGAATGTACCCCCCGGAGCGATGCCGGCTCATCCCCGATCGTCACCGGATCGTCGATCGCCCACCACGTAGGTGGCGCCCTCTTGGGCGATGCGCGTGCGCGGAAAGACGGCGAGCGCCTCCCGCAGCAAGGGTTCCGGGTTCTTGTAGCGCGAGCTGAAGTGCCCCAGCAACAGTTGGCCCACCTTGGCCGCCTCGGCCACGGTGGCCGCCTGCCGGGCGGTGCTGTGCAGGGTCTCCTTCGCGCGCGCGGCGAGCTCCTCGGTGAAGGTGGCCTCGTGGTACAGCAGGTCCACGCCCGTGATCAACGGCAGCAGCTCCGGCCGCGGCGCCGTGTCCGAGCAATAGGCATAGCTGCGCGCCGGCGGCGGGTCGGTGGTGAGCTCGGCGTTGGAGATCACGCGGCCGTCCGGGAACACCAGGTCCTCCCCGGCCTTCACGCGGGCGCGCATGAAGTGCGGGATCTCGGCCGCGCGTTCGCGCCGCAAGCCCCGGGGCCGCGGACGTTCACGGAACAGGAAGCCCGTGGTGGGCAGCCGGTGCCGCAGCTCCAGCGCGATCACCTCCACTTCCGGCGTGGCCACGAGCACGGCGCCTTCCTGTTCAGGATGCGGCTGGAACTCCAGCGGGTACCGCAGCCACGTCTGCGACACGCGCAACTGCAGGTCGATGATCTCCTTCAGCGGTGCGGGACCGTGGATGCGCAGGGGCACCGTGCGACCGTTGAGGTGCATGGTGCTGATCAGGCCCATCAGGCCCAGGTAGTGGTCGCCGTGCAGATGACTGATGAGCACGGTTCGGATGCGGTTGAAGTTGACGCCCGCCATGCGCAGGCGCTCCTGCGTGCCCTCGCCGCAATCCACCAGGAAGAGGTGCTCGTTCACGTTGACGAGCTGCGCGCTGGGGAAGCGCCCCTGCGCGGGCAGGGCCGCACCGGTGCCAAGGGGCATCACCTCGAAGCGCATCGCACGATGATAACGAAAAGGCCCTCCGGTGGGGAGGGCCTTGTTCGGGTGTAGCGTTCGGTATCAGTGGTTGACCACGAGGCGCCCGGTGGTGGTGCGCCCGGCGACCTGCAGCTTGTACAGGTACACGCCGCTCTCCAGGGTGCTCACGTCCACGGGCATGGTGTTGAGGCCTGTGCGGCCGTCCACCACGGCGCTGCGCATCTGCTCGCCCACCATGTTGTAGAGGCGGAACTTCACCTGCCCGCTGCGGGCCAGGGTGAACTCCAGGTTGGCGCGCTGACTGGCGGGGTTCGGCACCATGCGCACGTTGGCGCTGGTGACGCGGGCCTCCAGCACACCGGTGTTGTTCTCACCGATGGTGATCGAGTACCCGCCGAAGGTCTGCGGCACCGGGATCACGAATCCGCCGAGGTTGGTGTAGGCGGTAACGGCGAGCTCGATCTCGTAGGTACCCACCTGCGTGGGTGTGCCCTCGATGAGGCCGCATCCGAGCTGGCTGGCCAGGAAGGTGCATGGCGCGCCGGTCTGGGAGTTGCACTCCACGCTGAGGCCGGGCGGCAGGTTGGTCACTTCGTTCAAGGCCACCGAATCGATCACGAAACCGGCGTAGGTCTCGTTGATCAGGCCGGCATCGGCAGGCACAAGGATGTTGAGCGTGTCCGAATAGAAGATGCCCAGGTTGCCGGAAGCGAAGTTCTCGGTGGTGTCCGGCCACACGCCGTACACGCTGTCAGCGTAGAGCTGGTTGGGTACGCACTGGGCGGAAGCGCCGAGGGCGGCGGTGAAAGCGAAAAGCGCGGCGAGTTGTTTCATTCACTGGTCCTTTTTGACGTCCTTCTCGATCTCCTCCATGAAGAGCAGGTCCACCGCTTCGTTCACGGTGGGCGTGATGGAGAGCACGCTCTCCAGCTGACTGATCTGGATGAGCTTCAGCACCGGCTCCTGCAAGGCGCATACCACCAGGGTGCCGCCCACGCTCTTGCAGAGGCGGTTGGCCACGAGCAGCGCGCTCAGGCCGCTGCTGTCGCAATAGCGGGTGGTGCCAAGGTCGATGATCACGTTGCGCACACCGGTCTTGTTCAGGTAGACCAGCTCGCTCTTGAGCTCGGGTGCGCAGGTGGTGTCGAGTTTGTCCACGTTGCTCTTGACCAACGTGTACTTGCCCTTGTCCTCAATGGTGAAGTTCATGGCGGCTTGCTTGATACCGGATGTCGCCAAAGATAATCGCGCGTTCCAGCGGGCCTAATCGTTCGATCCCCGCGCCGATCAAGGCCGGGGAATGCGCGCGGCGAGCAGGTAAAGCACCGCCATCCTTACAGCCACGCCGTTCTCCACCTGGTCCAGGATGATGCTGGAGGCGTGGTCGGCCACATCGGAAGTTATCTCCACCCCCCTGTTGATAGGCCCGGGGTGCATGATGACGACGGGCTTGCCGATGCGCGCGTAGCGCGCCTTGTCCAGGCCGAAGAGCATGGCGTACTCGCGCAGGCTGGGGAAGTTGGCGATGCCGTCGCCGCCCTGCCGCTCCAGTTGGATGCGCAGCATGTTGGCCACGTCGCACCAGCGCAGGGCCTTGTCCAGGTCGTGCTCCACCTTCACACCGAGGTCCTCCACGTGCCGGGGCATCAGCGTGGTGGGGCCGCAGAGCATCACTTCGGCGCCGAGCTTCAGCAGGCAGTGGATGTTGCTCAGGGCCACCCGGCTGTGCAGGATGTCGCCCACGATGAGCACCTTCACACCTTTCACGCGGCCGAGCTTTTCGCGGATGCTGTAGGCATCGAGCAGGGCCTGTGTGGGGTGCTCGTGCGTGCCGTCGCCGGCGTTCACGATGCGCGCGTTCACATGGCGGCTCAGGAAGAGCGCGGCGCCCGGGTCGGGATGGCGCATCACCACCATGTCCACCTTCATGGCGAGGATGTTGTTCACCGTGTCGATGAGCGTCTCCCCTTTCTTGGTGCTGCTGCTCGAACTGCTGAAGTTGAGGATGTCCGCGCTGAGCCGCTTCTCCGCCAGCTCGAAGCTGATCCGCGTGCGCGTGCTGTTCTCGAAGAAGAGGTTGGCGATGGTGATGTCGCGCAGGGAGGGCACCTTCTTGATGGGCCGCGCCAGCACTTCCTTGAACCCGTCCGCCGTGCGGAAGATGAGCTCGATGTCCTGCACGGTGAGGTCCTCGATCCCCAGCAGGTGGTCCACGCTGAGCCGCTCACCGGCCGCTGTGCCGTGGTGTTCGTTGGTGCTCATGGTCAAGTGGGTACCGCTGCCGATGAAGGGATCCCGTCGCGACGCGGGGAGGTGTGCAGCAGCACACGGTCCTTGCCTTCCGTGCCGGCCCATTCCACCGTGACCTTCTGGCCGTCGATGCTGTCCACCCAACGCCCCACGAAGTCGGGCTGGATGGGCAGTTCGCGGCTGAAGCGGCGGTCGATGAGCACGAGCAGCTGCACCGAAGCGGGCCGGCCGAAGTGCAGCAACGCGTCCAGCCCGGCGCGGATGGTGCGGCCGGTGAAGAGCACATCGTCGATGAGCACCACGCGCTTGCCGTCCAGGCTGAAGTCGATCTCCGTGGTGCTCGCGGCCGCGGTGACCGGGCGGTGCCGGAAGTCGTCGCGGTGGAAGGTGATGTCGAGCTCGCCGTAGTCCGGGTGCTCGTCCGGGTAGAGTTCCGCGAGGATGGCCTTGATGCGACGGGCCAGGTGCACGCCCCGGGGCTGCAGGCCGATCAATGCGGTGCCGGCCAGGCCTTGGTCCTCCGTCAACTGATGGCACAGGCGCTGGAGCGTGAGCCCGAAGGCCTGCCCTTCCAGGATGGTGATCGCCCGCATCGGTGGGCGAAGTTATCGGAAGGCCGGTACGGTGCCGGTCACGCCAGCAGGACGTTGGTCCACCACAGCACCCACATGATCACCGCGCAGGCGGTGCCGGCCAGCGCCAGGCGGAAGCCCCACAGCGACCGGCGCAGGCTGGCCTGCGCGTAGCCGCTGCCGCGCGTGCGCCCCCACAGGTGGAAGCCGATGGCCAGCAGGCCCATGATGGTGGCGGGCACGCACAGGTGCCGCGCGAAGGCGAGCGGGATGCTGAGCACGCCGAACACCAGCGTCACCATGGACAGGGGCAGGTCGCGCTGGCCGCTCATCGCCGGGCGAGGGTGTTGATCCGTTCGTGGATGGCGAGCACCTGCGGGATCACCAGCTGTTCCCCATCGTTCACCACCACCTCGTGCGCACGGGCCAGGCGCTGCTCCTCGGCCACCTGGTTGCGCATGCGCGCGCGCACCTCCTCCTCGCCCACGCCGTCACGCGCCATCACGCGGGCGATGCGCAGCGCTTCGGGCGCGGTCACGGTGATCAGGCGGTCCAGCCGGTCGGCCCAGCCGGTGTCCACCAGCAGGGCCGCCTCCACCACCCCGTAGGGCGCCTGCTGTGCGGCGGCCCACTGTGCGAAGGCCGCGCGCACCGCCGGGTGGGCGATGGCGTTGAGGCGCTCCAGCGCGGCGCGGTCGTTGAACACGATGCGGGCCAGTGCCCGGGTGTCCAGGGTGCCCTGCGGGTACACGGCCTCGCCGAAGGCGGCCTTCACCTGCGCGATCACCGCGGGATCGGTGGCGAGCAGCCGCCGGCTCTCCTCATCGGCCACGAACACCGGCACGCCCAGCACCCGGAAGATGCCGGCCACGGTGCTCTTGCCGCTGCCGATGCCACCGGTGAGGCCTACCGCGTACATGGGGTGCCGGAGGTTCCGGGCCCGATCAGGCCTTCACACCTTCCTGGCCCAGGCGCTGCGTGGCGTCCAGCGCGATGCTGCTCTTGTCGAAGCGCAGCTTCACGTTGGTGTCCACCTGCAGCAGCACGGTCTGCTCGTTCACTTCAACGATGGTGCCGTGCAGGCCGCCGATGGTGACCACCTTGGTGCCCTTCTCCAGCGCGGCGAGGAACTTCTTCTGGTCCTTCATCTTCTTCTGCTGCGGACGGAACATGAAGAAGTACATCACCACGAAGATGAGCGCGAAGGGGATGAGCATGGAACCCAGTCCGGGTTGCTGACCTTGTGCCTGGAGGAGAATGCTGTGCATGGATGGTTCTGGTTACCCGCAAGGGCCGGGGGCGCGAAGATGCGCAACGCTGCTCACTCGACCACCGCCGCACCGGGAGGGGCCACCACTTCGCCGATCAGGCGCAGCACCTGCGTGGGCGGCCGCGTGTTGGCGGTGACGGTAACGGCCTTGTCGATGTGCCCGCCGCGGCCCTCGCTGTCGAAGCGCACGGTGATGGTGCCGCCCTGGCCCGGGGCCACGGGCTCCTTGGGCCAGTCCTTGCCCACGGTGCAGCCGCAGGTGCTGCGCACGTCGGTGATGATCAGGGTGGAACCGCCATCGTTGGTGAAGCGGAAGGTGCGCTCCACCTGGGCCCCTTGGGCGATGCGGCCGAAGTTGAGGGCCATGCTGTCGAAGGCCATGTGCGGCAGGTCGGACGTGTCGCCTGCGGCGTAGCCGCTCGCGGGATCGTCCAGCACCTCGGTGGTGATGGCCTTGGGGTCGCGCTCGCTGTGGTCGGTCACACGGCAGGCGGGCACCAATACCCAGATGAATGCGAGCAGCAGGAGCGAATGCGGAATGCGCTGCTGGCTGCTGGCTACTGGCTGCTGGCTACTGGCTACTGGCTGCTGGCTACTGGCTGCTGGCTGCTGGCTACTGGCTGCTGGCTGCTGGCTGTTGGCTGCTGGCCTCGAGGCCGCAGCGTCAATGGATCTTCCAGTGGTGCGCATCGGTGGTTCACTCCTCCAGCAGACCGCGCCCCACCTTGCGGATGGCGCCCTGCTCCTTGCCTTCGATGAAGAGCTTGTCCAGGATGCCATTGATGAAGGCCTTGCTCTTGGGCGTGCTGTAGGCCTTGGCGATCTCGATGTACTCGTTCATGGTCACCTTGGTGGGGATCTCCTCAAAGGTCTTCACCTCCGCCAGGGCCATCTTCATCAGGATCATGTCGCTCACGGCCATGCGCTCGGTGTCCCAGTTCGCGGCCTTCTCGCCGATGGCCTGCTCGTTCACCTCCCCCTGCTCCACCGCCGCGCGGAACAGGCGCGTTACGAACTCATGGTCCTCCTTGGGCTCGCGGTCCAGGTCGGTGAGCACCAGGTCCTGGTCGTCCGGCTTCATGGTGCTGATGGTGCGCTTCACCAGCGAGCAGGCCAGGTCCAGGTCCTCCAGCCAGTAGATGCTGCGGTTCTCACTGAGGTCGTGCAGCGGCTCGAACTGGGCGATGTGGTCCACGAAGAGCTTCTCCACGAAGGCCTGGGACTTGTTGAAGGTGGGTGGCGGACCGGCCATGAAGGCCTGGTACTCGGGGCTCTCCTCGATCTGCTTGTAGAGCTTGGCGATCAGCTCGCCGTGCCCCATCCAGCCCAGCTTGCGCTTGGCGGCCTCGTCCATCAGGCGCGGGCTCTCGGCCAGGCGCGTGAGCACCGGGTCCTCCACGAAGCGCATGTTCGGGTTCAGGTCCTGCTCGGTGGGCAGGCGCTTCTGCTTGCGGTCCATGATGCGGTTGCCCGCCAGGTGGCGCAGCTCCCCGAAGAGCAGCAGCAGCTGCACGTTCAGGTCCAGCGTGCGCTCGATGCTGAGCAGCAGTTCCTTTTCGATCCGCGCGGCGCTCGCGTCCTCCCCCTGCCAGAACGCGTAGAGCGCCTGGTACACTTTGATGCGCAGATAACGTCGGTTGAGCATGCTGTTCCGTTCAGAAGCGAAGACCCGCCTGGCGCATGCTGCGCACGCGCTCCTCGGCCGCCTGGTTGGCCGCGAGGTAGGTGGGGATGTTGGCCGAGCTGCTGTGCTGGAAGATGCGCTGGGCGGTGCTGTAGATGTCCTCCGTCTGGCGCAGGGCCGCGGCGCGGTTGTAGCCCTTGCGCTCCCATGCGCAGTTGATGATGCCCCCGGCGTTGATGAGGAAGTCGGGCGCGTAGAGGATGCCCTTGTCCATCACCGCCTGCCCGTGCTTGCGCTCATCGGCCAGCTGGTTGTTGGCCGCACCGGCGATCACGCTGCACTTCAGGCGCGCCAGCGTATCGTCGTTCACCGTGGCGCCCAGGGCGCAGGGCGAGTAGATGTCCACATCCAGGTCGTACACCGCATCGGGCGCCACCAAGGTGATGGAGGGGTGCTCGGCCTTGATGGCGGCGAGCTTGTCGTCGTGGATGTCGGTGAGGAACACGGTGGCGCCGTCCTTCACCAGGTGGCCCACCAGGTGGCGGCCCACATTGCCGGCGCCCTGCACGGCCACGCGGCGCCCGGCCATCTTCTCCGATCCGTAGGCGGTCTTGGCGGCGGCCTTCATGCCGCAGTACACGCCGTAGGCGGTCACCGGTGAAGGGTCGCCGCTGCCGCCCATCTCCTCGGGCAGGCCGGCCACGTGGCGGGTCTCCTTGCGGATGTTCACCATCTCGGTGGTGCTCATGCCCACGTCCTCGGCGGTGATGTAGCGGCCGTTGAGGCTGTCCACGAAGCGGCCGAAGCGGCGGAAGAGGGACTCGGACTTCTGGGTGCGGGCATCGCCGATGATCACGGCCTTGCCACCGCCCAGGTCCAGGCCGGCCAGCGCGCTCTTGTACGTCATGCCGCGGCTCAGGCGCAGCACATCGCGCAGGGCCTCGTTCTCGTTGGTGTAGGGCCACATGCGCGTGCCGCCCAGGGCCGGCCCGAGGGTGGTGTCGTGCACCGCGATGATGGCGCGCAGGCCCGTGGTGCGGTCGAAGGCGAAGAGCACCTCCTCGTGGTCGTGCTCCTCCATGCGGCCGAGCACGCTCTCGTGCCCGGTGGCGGTGGCGGTCTTTACTGACATGCTGCTGCGGTTTCGTTGGCGGCGCCGAAGATGGGCCGATCGCCGCGAGGTTGACGTGAAGATCCGATGAACGGTGCGCGCCGCTCCATTCCCGGGGCGGGTCCTGTGGTCCGCTGGGGACCCGGCTTCAAGCGATCAAGAACGTGCACCCGGTGGTGTTGCCCGCCTGATGGGGGCGCGCAAATGTAGCGGCCGCCAAGGCCTCGCGCTGCGCCACAACGGACTGAACCAGTTCAATGCCGCCGGGATGGGGGGCGTCTACCTTCGCCGCCCTTTCGCATGCGCGCGCTCCTCGCCCTCAACCCCTACTTCAAGCGCTACTGGGGGCGCATGGTGCTGGGCGTGGTCTTCGTGGTGCTCAGCAGCTGGTTCCAGGTGCTGGCCCCGCGCACGGTGCGCGCCGCGTTCAACCTGAAGGCCGCCTGGGACCAGCAGGCGCTGCCAGAGGCCGAGCGCCGCATCGAGCGCCCCGCGCTGCTGTACGACTGGGCGGGCTGGACCGGGCTCGACATCGACGCCCACCTCGCCGGGCCCAACTCGGACGAGGCCCTGCGCGGCAAGGTGCGCTGGCTCGCCGCCATGTACGCCGTGCTCTTCATCGCCTTCACCCTGCTGCAGGGCTTCTTCATGTTCCTGATGCGGCAGACCATCATCGTGGTGAGCCGCCTGATCGAGTTCGACCTGAAGAACGACGTGTTCGCCCACTACCAGCGGCTGGACCGCGCCTTCTACAAGCGCAACAGCACCGGCGACCTGATGAACCGCATCAGCGAGGACGTGGGCAAGGTGCGCATGTACATCGGCCCGGCCATCATGTACATCCTGGGCCTGGTGGTGCTCAGCATCATGATCGTGTGGGTGATGCTGGACGTGAACGTGGAGCTGACGCTGTACGCGCTGGCGCCGCTGCCGCTGCTGAGCCTGGCCATCTACTGGGTGAGCGACCTGATGAACCGCCGCAGCCTGGACGTGCAGGTGCGCCAGAGCCGGCTGAGCACCATCGCGCAGGAGACCTTCAGCGGCATCCGCGTGATCAAGGCGAACGCCAAGGAGGCCACCTCCGCCCGGCGCTTCCGCGATGCCGCCGAGGACTACAAGCGCCTGAGCCTTGCCCAGACGCGGGTGGACGCCCTCTTCATGCCGGTGATCATGCTGCTGATCGGCCTGAGCACGGTGCTGGTGATCTTCATCGGCGGGCGCATGCTGGTGCACGGCACCGGCGGCGTCACCGTGGGCAACATCGCCGAGTTCGTCATCTACGTGGGCAAGCTCACCTGGCCCTTCGCCAGCCTGGGCTGGATCACCTCGCAGGTGCAGCAGGCCGCCGCCAGCATGCAGCGCATCAACGAGTTCCTGGACACGCCGCCCGCCATCGCCAGCGGGCCGGACCGCACCACGCCGATCCAGGGCCGCATCGAATTCGACCACGTCTCCTTCCAATACCCCGATGCCGAGCGGCCCGCGCTGCGCGACATCAACTTCACCGTGGCGCCCGGCACCACGCTGGCCATCACCGGCCATACCGGCAGCGGCAAGACCACCATCGCCGAGCTGATCGGCCGCCTGCACGATGCCACCGCCGGCGAGGTGCGCATCGACGGCATCCCCATCCAGCGGTTCGACCTGGCGCACCTGCGCAGCGCGCTGGGCTTCGTGCCGCAGGACGTGTTCCTGTTCAGCGACTCCATAACGGCCAACATCGGCTTCAGCCTGGACGCGCCGGAGGCCGCCACCGAGCGGGTGCAGGAGGCCGCGCGGGCGGCGCAGGTGCACAGCAACGTGATGGCCTTCCCCAAGGGGTACGACACCCTGCTGGGCGAACGGGGCGTCACCCTCAGCGGCGGCCAGAAGCAGCGCGTCAGCATCGCCCGGGCGCTGGTGACGGAGCCGCGCATCCTGGTGTTCGACGATCCGCTGAGCGCGGTGGACACGGCCACGGAGGCCGCCATCCTGCAGCGCCTGCAGGCCCTGATGGCCGGCCGCACCACGGTGATCATCAGCCACCGCATCAGCGCCGTGAAGGGTGCGGACCGCATCCTGGTGCTGGACCAGGGCACCATCGCCGAGCAGGGCACGCACGAAGAGCTGCTGCGCCGGGGCGGGCCCTACGCCCGGCTGTACGAGGAGCAATTGCTGGAGGAGGCGCGCAACAGCCCCTGACCCCGGGGGACTTGCACGACCGGCGGACCCGGTTACCTTTGGGTGAGGCTCCGGCTAACCCGAGGCCTGCCCGGTACCATGGCGGACGATCGCGAGGATGTGTATTCCAAGGCTGTAAGGGCCGGCAAGCGCACGTATTTCTTCGATGTGAAGAGCACGCGCGGGCGCGACCTGTTCCTCACCATCACGGAAAGCAAGAAGCACACGCACGAGGACGGCTCGGCCACCTACGAGAAGCACAAGATCTTCCTCTACAAGGAGGACTTCGACAAGTTCCTGGACGGGCTGAACGATGCCTTCGCGGAGATCGAGCGCCTGCGCAGCAGCGGGGAGTTCATCCACGAGCCCAGCGCCCCACCCCCGCCCCGCGAGCCCCAGCCCGGTGGCGACGAAGGCGGCGGCCCCTCCTTCAACGACCTGGACTTCGAGGACCTCGGCCGCAAGGACCTCTGAGGGTGCCCAAACGCCATGCGGCCGCTGTTGCGGCGTTGGCTGAAAGGGGCGTATGGTTCCGCGATCCCGGGTCAAGCATGGGATGACATACTTCGTGAAGGAACGCGATCCCGGGGCAAGCCCGGGATGACATACCTCATGGGAGCCGGGATCGGCGGGCTTGCGCGCCGATCCCGGCTCCTTCACAGCTGTCACTCCGGCCCTGCGCCGGAGTCGCGCGATCATTCCCAGGCCTACCGCTCCAGAGCCGACTTCTGCAAAAAGCGAACGCCCCCTTGCGGAGGCGTTCCTTGGAATTCGTTCGGGATCACTTCGCCGGCTCGGCCGTGGGCGACACCTTGGCACCGGTGGGCGTGAGCAGCGTGCCATAGGTCTCCACCTGCTCCTTGGTGAGGAAGGCCTTGAAGGCCACATCGCGCTCCTCCATCATGCTCTTCACTTTGGGGATGCGCTTGTCCATGGGCATGTTCTCCGGCAGGCTGCGGTGCATCTTCATGTAGCGCGCGTTCAGCTGCTTGGCCTCCTCCTGCTGCTGGGGGGTGAGCTCCAGGCGCTTGATCAGCAGGCCCAGGTTCATGGGCTGGAATCCGTCCGCCACGGGCTTCTGCATCACGGCCTGCTCGCGGGCATCCAGCGTGGGGCGGGCCTTGGCGGGGGCGGGACGCTCCTGCGCGGCCGGCGTCACCGACTCCTCGGGCTGAGTGTTCTGTGCAACGGCGAACGAGCTCACCACGGCGGCGAGGGCCAGGGTGGCGGTACGGATCAGGTTCTTCATGGGGGGACCTTTCGGGGTTTGTGTTACAAATGTGCGAAAGGATGACGCACGGACCATGCCGATCCGGTGCCTGATGCGCAACTGCCGCCGATCGGCCGATCTTCGCGGACCCAACCCCGCTCCCATGCGCGCCATCCTCGCCCCGCTCCTCCTCCTCTCCGCCCTCAGCGTGGCGGCCCAGGCCGATCGCCTTTCCCCGAAGGACTTCCAGGCCGCGCTGGCCAAGCCCGGCGTGCAGCTGGTGGATGTGCGCACCTCCGAGGAGTTCGCCACCGGCCACCTGGCCAACGCCCGCAACATCGATTACGTGAACGGCGACTTCCTGGCCGGGGCCGCCAAGCTGGACAAGACGAAGCCGGTGCTGTTGTACTGCGCCGCCGGAGGCCGCAGCGAAAGCGCCCTGCACGACCTGAAGGCCGCCGGCTTTACCAACGTGCACGACATGCTCGGCGGCATCAAGGCCTGGCGCAAGGACGGGCTGCCGGTGGAGAACAAGTGACCCCCGCTGCGCACATGCTGCTCCCCCGCCTCCGGTACCTCCTGCTCCTCTGTCCGCTTCCGGCGGTGGCCCAGCCGCCCCCCGGCTACTACGACCCTGCCATGGGCCTTTCCGGCGAACCGCTGAAGGCCGCCCTCCACGACATCATCAGTCCGCACACCGTACAGCAGTACGGTTCCCTGTGGAGCTACTTCCCCCAGACGGACGCCCGGCAGAACGGCACCGTGTGGGACATCTACAGCGATGTGCCGGACGGCACGCCCCCGTACACCTACACCTTCGGCACCGACCAGTGCGGGCAATACGACAGCGAGGGCGATTGCTACAACCGGGAGCACAGCGTGCCGCAGGGCTGGTTCAACGGGGAGTACCCCATGTACAGCGACCTGCACCACATGTACCCGGTGGACGGCTTCGTGAACAACAAGCGCGGCGAGCTGCCCTACGGCGAGGTGGGCGCCACCGATTGGGTGAGCCAGAACAACACCCGCACCGGCAGCAGCACCACCCCGGGCTACAACGGCACCGTGTGCGAACCCATCGATGCGTACAAGGGCGACCTGGCCCGCACCTACTTCTACATGGTGGTGCGCTACAGCGATGTGGCCGCCGGCTGGAGCAGCCCCATGTTCGCGGCCGGTGAGCTCACCATCTGGGCGGAGAACCAGCTGCTCGCCTGGCACCTGGCCGATCCGGTGAGCCCCAAGGAGACGGCGCGCAACAACGCCATCTACGGCATCCAGCAGAACCGCAACCCCTTCATCGACCATCCGGAGTGGGTGCAGAGCCTCTGGGGCCCCACCGCCGGCATCCACGCGGAAGCGGGCACGCAGCGCGCGTGGTGGGTGTACGATGGGCACCTCTATGGCCCGGAGCCTGCTGGGGCCGTGCCCGTGGTGCTCTACGATGCCACCGGCCGCCAGGTGTGGGAAGGCAGCTTCCGCACGCAGGGCCTCGCGCTGCCCGAAGGCCTTGGCCCCGGTCTGCTGCGCGTGGGCTCCACAACGCTGCGGTTCATTCGCTAAGGCGGCGCATCAGCGCACCACCCACCGGCGCTCCACGCGCTGGCCATCGGACTCCAGCCGCACCAGGTAGACCCCGGGCACCAGGGCGGGCACGTTCGCCGGCGCGCTCCACCCCTCCGCTGCGGCCACGCTGCCGGAGGCCACCAGGGCACCGGCCGCATCGCGCACCTGCCAGCGCACCGTTCCGGCGGCACCGGGCCATTGCCAGCGCAGCGTGCCTTCGCTCGGGTTCGGGGCCAGCACCAGCTCACCCGCGGTGTGCGGTCGCACGGCCGTGTTGAGGCCCGCCGCTACGCACAGCTCGAAGGCGCCCGCGCCGGTGGCCGTACCGAACACACGGACCAGGTAGGTGAGCCCGGGCTCCACCGGCAGCTCCACCGCGGTGGACGGTTGGTACACGCACAGCAGCTCCGCCCCATCGCACGCGTCCAGCACCGCGAAGCCATGGTCCGCCAGGCCCAACGGACCCAGGGTGATGGATACGGCGTTGTTGGTATCCGCGGCGAAGGTGTACCACACATCCGCCAGCGGACCCTGCGGCGCGCAGGTGGGCGCATCGCCGGTGCTGATGGCGTTGGTGGTGGTGCCCGCCGTGGCGTTGGCCGGGCAATCCAGCGGTGCCTGCACCGCGATGGTGGCGGCATCGGCACAGGCGTCGTTCAGCGGTGCGCCCTGGCAGCTGCAGTCCGCGCCCAGCACGTCGTTCTGCGTGTTGGCATCGCCGTCGTCGCAGGCATCGCCGGGCACACCGAAGGTGCCGGGGCAGGCGTCCTCGCTGTCGCAGATGCCATCACCGTCCTGGTCGAGCGCAGTGCCCGCGCACACGCAGCCGGCCGTGATCGCATCGTTCACCGTGCACACGTTGAAGTCGTCGCAGGGATCGCCCTGCTGGCCGAAGAGGTTCGGGCAGTTGTCGTCCGCATCGCAGAGGCCGTCGCCGTCCGTGTCCTGTACGACACCCGCGCATACGCACGCGGCGCTCCAGAGGTCGTTCAGGGTGCAGGCGTTGTTGTCGTCGCAGGCGGTGCCTGGCTGGGCGGGGCCTCCGGGTACGCCGTTGCAATCGTTGGGCAGGGTGCCTGCGCACACGCAGTTCACCACCTGGTCGTTCACCGTGGCGGCGTTGCCGTCGTCGCAGGCGTCGCCGTTCAACAGGTCGGCCAGCAGCGGACAGGGGTCGTTGGCGTCGCAGAGGCCGTCACTGTCCGTGTCCTGCACGGTGCCTTCGCACACGCAACCCGCCGTGATCACGTCGTTGAGCGTGCACACATCGCCATCGTCGCACGCATCGCCTTGCTGGCCGGAGAGGCTCGGGCAGTTGTCGTCGGCATCGCAGAGGCCGTCACCATCAGTGTCCTGCACGGTGCCTTCGCACGCGCAACCCGTCGTGATCACATCGTTCAGTGTGCACGCGTCGCCATCATCGCAGGCATCGCCTTGCTGGCCGGAGAGGTTCGGGCAGTTGTCGTCGGCGTCGCAGATGCCGTCGCCGTCCGTGTCCTGCACGACACCTGCGCACACACAGCCCGCGTTCCAGAGGTCGTTCAGCGTGCAGGCGTTGTTGTCGTCGCACGCGGTGCCCGGCTGGGCGGGGCCTCCAGGCACGCCGTTGCAGTCGTTGGGCAGGGTGCCCGCGCACACGCAGTTCACCACCTGGTCGTTCACCGTGGCGCCGTTACCGTCGTCGCAGGCGTCGCCGTTCAACAGGTCGGCCAGCAGCGGACAGGGGTCGTTGGCGTCGCAGAGGCCGTCACTGTCGGTGTCCTGCACGGTGCCCGCGCACACACAGGCGGCGGTGATCACGTCGTTGATCGTGCACGCGTTGCCATCGTTGCACGCATCGCCCTGCACGCCCGCGAGGTTGGGGCAGTTGTCGTTCGCGTTGCAGATGCCGTCGCCGTCCGTGTCCTGGAACGTGCCCGCGCAAACACAGCTCGCGTTCAGCACGTCGTTGATGGTACACGCGTTGCCGTCGTTGCAGGCGGAGCCCTGCTGACCAGCCACGTTCGGGCAGTTGTCGTTCGCGTCGCAGACGCCATCGCCGTCCGTGTCCTGCACGACACCCGCGCACACGCAGGCGGCGCTCCAGAGGTCGTTCAGCGTGCAGGCGTTGTTGTCGTTGCAGGCGGTGCCGGGCAGCGCGCTGCCGCCCACCACGCCGAGGCAGTCCGTCCCGCAGTTACCCAGCTGGTCTGGCGTGGGCTCGATGGTGCCCGTGCGGTCGAAGCCATTGAGCGAAACGTAGAAGTCGCGGTTGTTCGCGGCCGTCCACGTGTCGTTCACGATGTTGAAGTCCGTGCAGCCCGTATTGCCGGTGACCTGCACGCGCATCACGGTGATCCACTGCCCCTGCGCCCAGGCGAGCGCCGCGCATTCGTCCTGGATCAGGGCGAGGCCGAAGGCGTTGTAGGTCTTGTAGCGCCAGGCCCCCACCACCTGCGTGGCCGTGGGCGAAAGGGGCACGGCCCCCTGGCAGGGCACGGTGCGCGCGCCCAAGCTGGCGCCCGAAGCGTCCGGCCACTGGATGGTGAAGGTGAGCGCGGTCATCAGCTCACCGAAGGAGGCGCCGTTGGCGCGCACCTTCACGGTAAGGCTGTCCGCCGAGGGATCCGTGGCCAGGTCGATGTCCACCGAGGTGGGCAGTTGCGCCCGGAGCTGCAGCGTGGAGCTGCCCAGGAGGGTGATGGCCAGGAGCGAACGGAGGTGCCGGTCGAAGCGGTTCATGTGTCAGAGATAATCCCGCCGGGGCCGGTGCACAACGCGGATGCGACCATTCCCCAAGCGGAGGCGCCCGGTATACGCAAACGGGCGACGAACGATGCGTTCGGTGTTACAGGGGGGCGGGAGCACATCTGGGTTGAAGCACAGGACGCGCTTCGGAGGGCCAGCGTGACAATTCATAGGCAGCGTGCCATGATGATCTCCCAGAACTGTCACGGTGAGCCCGTCGAACCGGTTTGCGGCGCTCAAGGGACACTACTTCAGGATCGCGCTTCTGTGGGCTCAGCGTGACAAGTCATAGGCAGCGCGCCATGATGATCTCCCAGAACTGTCACGGTGAGCCCTCCGAACCGCTTCCTGTTCGCTTTCGTTGCTCCGGGGTCAATGGTGGCCATGTGCGCCGCTCATGGCCCAAGGCGTGGAACCTCAATGCCGTTTCATTGCCAGCGATGAGTGCCTCCTTCTTGGCACGCCCCCATCCTTTCAGCTGCTTCTCGCGCGCGATGGCCTGCCGTACGTCTTGGTAGCGTTCCACCAACACCAATGCGACCGGACGCCGGCTGTATGTGAAACTGCCCGGATCATGACCTTCCTGGTGCTCGGTAAATCGCCGCTCGACGTTGTTCGTAACTCCCACATAGAACTTATCATCCGCACAGCGCAGTATGTAGACGAAGTAGTTGTGGTTCACACCATGAAGGTAATCCATTGAACATTCCCACCTATGCCAAGTCACGGAAGACGATCGAACCGGTTTGCGGCGGATCACAGATCAGTATCGCGCTTCGACGAGCTCAGCGTGACAATGCTATGGCAGCGTGCTTTGGAGATCTCCCTGAAGTGTCGCGGTGAGCCCGTCGAATCGGTTTGCAGCGTGCATAGAAGTATTGCGCTTCGACGATCTCAGCGTGACAGCTCTTTGGCAGCGTGCAATGATGATCACCCAGAACTGTCGCGGTGAGCCCGTCGAACCGGTTTGCAGCGTGTATAGAAGTATCGCGCTTCGACGATCTCAGCGTGACAAATCATAGGCAGCGTGCCATGATGATCTCCCAGAACTGTCACGGTGAGCCCGTCGAACCGGTTTGCAGCGTGCATAGAAGAATTGCGCTTCGACGAGCTCAGCGTGACAATGCATTGGCAGTGTGCTATGAGCGCTCTCCCTGAACTGTCACGGCGAGCCCGTCGAACCGAATTGCGGCGGACGCAACTCCAACATTCCTGAGCAGTCCAAGAAGGCGGTCGTTCTCCCTTTCACGGCAGGGCCAGCACCGTGGCCAGCTGCAGCTCCAGGATGTCGCCCATGGTGGTGCAGTGGTTGAACTCCGGGCGGCGGTGGTAGGCGGCGAGCTCTTCGCGCAACTGGGCGCGGTGGGCATCGGTGCTGATGCGGTCCTGCTTCATCACGCCGAGCAGCTCGCGCAGCTGATCCTCGGCCAGGCGGTAGCGCTTGCGCAGCAGGGAACGCTCCTCGTGGGCGTACTGCTCGGCCGTTTCGGCGCCGATGTGCCGGCGGCACAGCTCCACGTAGGGCAGGTTCTCCTTGTAGAACTGCGGCAGGTAGATGCGGTGGCGGCCCTCGTAGCTCTGCTGGTCGAAGTCGATGCTGCGGATGCGGTATTGCACCTGGTCGAAGTCCTGGATCACGTCCACCACGAAGTTGTAGGCCCGCATGTCGCCCAGCAGCCGCGCGAAGCAGCGCTCGTTGAACTTGACGAACTCCTTGCAGAGGCGCACGGGGTTGAAGTTGCCGCCGTAGTGCGCGGGGTCCTTCATGAAGTCGTCGCCCGGCACGCCGATGATGTGCTCCTCCACCAGGGTGCCGCCCTCCACGGTGTAGTTGATCTTGTTGGGGCTCAGCAGGTGCTCCAGCTCCAGGCCGTACACCCGGCTGGCATCGGCCTTCTTGATGTAGTAGTAGTCGTGGTTGTCGTTGATCTGGTTCTGGATCTTGATCCGGAAGGGCTGGCTGTTGCCGTAGGCGCAGAAGTCGATACCGGCCACCGCGAGGTGGGGCAGGCGGCGCCCGTCGGCGATGAGCAGCTGGTAGAGGTCCACCAGGCGCTCGTGGGTCTCCTCGATGTCGGAGGGTCGCAGCATCACGGCGGTCCACAGGGTCTCGCGGCCTTCGGCATCGCGCCGGGCCATCAGGCCGTCGTGGCGCAGCAGGTCCGCGTAGGCGATGGGCAGTGCGCTGCCGCGGCCGTGGTGCTGCAGGTAGCGGGCCAGGCCCTCACCGATGGGGTAGCTCGGCTTCTTGAAGCGGATGTCGGTGGCGGAGGGGTCCATCGGGGTTGCGGGTGCAAGAAACGACTGGTTGGGGATGGGGCGGGCGGAATGCGGGGGAACCACAGAGGCCACAGACCTTGCTTCGCCGAAGCGGCTACGCGAAGGCGCAGGGGCACAGAGGAATGCGCTCGCAGGCTCGCTGAATGCAATTCAACCACGGATGAACACGGATGGACACAGATCAATGCGGCGCGCGGTGGTGCGGAATGCGGATAACCGCAGAGGGGCGGAGGGCGCGGAGGAATGCAGGGAACCACAGAGGCCACAGAGAGCACAGAGAATTCCGGCTCGCAGGCTCGCCGAGGGGACTTCCGCAGATGACACAGATGGCGCAGATGAATGCGGTGCACGGGGGCGCTTGATCCGGGGGAACCGCAGAGGGGCTGAGGGCGCGGAGGAATGCGGGGAACCACAGAGGGCACAGAGGAATGCGCTGGCAGGCTCGCTGAATGCGGGGAACCGCAGAGGGGCTGAGGGCGCGGAGGAATGCGGCTCGCGGGCTCGCCGAGGGGACTTCCGCAGATGACACAGATGGCGCAGATGAACACCACTTTCAACACGGTTCGCGGGCTCGCGGAATGCAGTTGACCACGGATGAACACAGTTCAATGCGGGGGGCCATCTGTGACATCTGCGTCATCTGTGGACAACGCATTTGCGGAACAGCTCCCACAGCTGGCGACGCACTTTCGGTGGTGCGCTGCGGCCATCACCCCCTACTCCACCACCACGCGGCGGGTGCCGTCGAAGTAGAGGTGCACGCTGCGGCTATCGTGCATGCTGCGGCGGTCCAGCACGGGGCGGCCGAGGGCGTCGAAGCGGGGCAGGGTGCGGTTGGCGGTGGGCAGGACCAGGTCCGGCACGGCGGTGGCCACGGGGGTGCCCACGATGCGGAGCGCGTCCAGGTCCCAGCTGCCGCCCAGGCCGTTGTAGGGCTGCAGCAGCAGGCTGAAGTAGCCGTACACCATGGTGGGCTCGGGCGCCACCGTGCCCAGGTCCGCCAGGGCGGTGGGCTGGAAGCTGTCCGCCACGGGCACGTCGGCGATCACGGTGGTGGGCATGTTGGCGTTGATGCCGTAGCGCACCTGCAGGCGCACCGGCCCATCGGCCCCGCGGCGGTGGTGCAGCACCAGGCTGTCGATGCGCGTGGGCGTGAAGGCCAGGCCCGTGACCAGCACCGCATGGGCGTCATCCGGGTCAGCGGGCCAGCCGTAGGTGAGCACGGCGTTGTCCCCCACCGCCACCGGGTGCGGACACGCGTCCACGCCGAGGAACACGGGCGCGTTCACCAGCAGGGCCGCCCCCTGCGCAGCCGGCAGGTTGCACGCCGTGCAGCCCGTGTCGCAGTTGAGCACCGTGGCGCACGGCTGGTTCGGCCAGGTAAGGTCGATCACCTGCGCGTGCAGCAGGCCCGGAAGAAGCAACAGTCCGATAAGGGGTATGCGCATGGCACCGTGGGTCGGCGCCGTTCAACGCGGGGGCGGGGGGATTGGTTCGGGGGGGGGAACGCGGGAGTGAGGGGGACTAGTTGGCGGTTGGCGGTTGGCGGTTGGCGGTTGGCGGTTGTCGGTTGACGGTTGTCCGTTGACGGTTGTCGGTTGTCAGGCTGGGGGGGCAGAGCGTGCCATGGAGATCCTGGAGCTGCAGCACGAGCTGCACCACATCATCGCCTTGGAGATCGGAGGCGCGGGTCAAGGATCAACTAGTAAGTGGCACGTATCAAAGGTCAAGCAGCAGGGTGAGGGGCCGGAGCATTCTTGCGGCTGCTCCTGCACTTGCTCCGTTGCTCCTTTGGCGAATGGCGACTGGTCCATGGTGAATGAATCCCTGCCGCATTGCACCTGCACCTGCCCTTCGGTCCTCGGTAGAAATGGCTGCTGGCCTTTCGCTGCTGGCTACTGGCCGTGCACGCCTTACGAACTGCCTTTGTTGCTCTTGGTGCATTGGTACTTGGGTGCCTTGCCCTTTGCCCCTGCCATGGGCACATGCAACCATGGGCACATGGGCACATGAGCACATGGAACGTCACTTTGCCCCTTCCCTGCCCACATCCGCGCCACCGGCCTTCCTGCTACCTTCGCAACATGGTGCGGAACCGCTCGGAACTGTTGCACACGTTGGCCACGCATGCGTCAGAGATCCGCACGTTCGGTGTGGACCGCCTGGGCCTCTTCGGCTCCTTTGCACGCGATACCGCCACCGAACAGAGCGATGTGGACCTCTATTTGGAGTTCCATCCCGGGCGCAAGACCCTGAAAAACCTCGTGGGCCTTTCCCGCATGCTGCAGGACCTGCTCGGCCGCAACGTGGAGTTGGTCACACCGGAAGCGCTCGATCCCTTCATCGGCAAGTACATCCTACAGGAGATGCAGTATGTCGCCCTCGCTGCGGAAGGCGAACGCCGCACCTCCATCGTGTCCAAGGTGGCATGAGGCTACTCGTCAACGGGAACCAGATCGGCAAGCCCGGCGCAAGGGGGCCGCACCGCCAGCGCCACCGCACCACCGGCAAGGACCGTACGTGGATGGAGCGCCGAACCGCATTGCCCACGCCATGACCCTGCTGGACCCGCGCTACCTGCCCGTCTACACCAAACGTCAGCGCCTCACGCTGGAGAAGCACCTGGCGCGTCTGGCCCGGAAGGGTGCGCGCACGGGTGACGCAACGCGCTGGGCCACCATCGCCGGAGCTGTGGCCAGCAGCCAGATCGAAGGGAGCCGGGTAACCTTGGATGAGTTCGTTGAAGCCACCAGCAACGGCAAGCGCCGAACGCGCGACGTGCAGGAGGTGGAGGACCTTGTGCGGGCCTACGGCGATGCCCAGCGCACAACGCTCACCAGGACCAGCCTGCTGAAGGCCCATGCCACGCTCGCTGCCACCATCTACGGGAAAAAGGGCTGGACGCCCGGCGCATGGCGCACCGGACCTGTGTATGTGGTCGGCAGCAACATCCAGGGGCGCTACAAGATCTACGAAGGGCCGCCGGCCGCCGATGTGCCGAAGTTGATGGACCGGCTGATGCGCGAGGTGAAGGCCCTGGACACGGCCACGCTCACGCCCACCGAAGCCTTCTACTACGCGGCGCTGCTCCACCTGCAGTTCGTGAAGATCCACCCCTTCAACGATGGCAATGGGCGCACGGGCCGCTTGCTGGAAAAATGGTTCCTGGCCCGCCACGTGGGGCCTGCCGCCTGGCTCGTGAACAGCGAGCTCTACTACCGCAACCACCTGCAACAGTACTACGATGCGCTCCGCCGCCTCGGGCCGGAGTGGAACGGGATCGACATGGACCAATGCGTGCCTTTCTTGCTGCTGCTGCCCAAAGGCCTCCGCCAGAAGTGAGCCGAACGACCGTTGAGCGCGGAACACCACCGCCAGCAGCGGGGGCCGAAGGACAGGTGTGAGGTTTGAATGCGGAGGTGTGGGGTGTGAAGTGATCCAACCTCACAAATCACACCTCACCGCTCACACCTCACCCCTGCCATGGGCACATGACCACATGGGCACATGAGCACATGGACCCATGGGCACATGGAACCATGCGCACCTGCGCACACGCTCCCCTACTTCGCCTCGATCTCCGTGAAGTTGATGCTGGGCTGGCAGTTGATGCAGCCGCGCTCCTTCTTCTCCTCCTTCGTTTCGCCGCAGCGGCTCATGGTGTTGGTGAGCAGCTCGATGGTGGCGCCGGGCTTCAGCTTCTCGTTGAACTTGGCGTCCGGCACGGTGTAGCCCTTCAGGCTGATGGTGCGGTCCGTGGAGGTGTTGGTGATCCGGTGGATGTACTGGCAGCCCATGGGGATCGGCTTCTTCAGCATCACGGCGATCTCGATGGGTACGGGCGCGATCCCCGCTTTCTCCATGTCGGGCGTCACCAGGGTGGTCTTCAGCGGCTCGCCGAACTGCTTCGGATCCGTGGCGTTCATCTCGGGGTTGAACGATTGCGCCAGGGCGGCCGAGGCCAGCGTGGACAGCAGCAAGAGGGCAAGGGAACGGTTCATGAGGGGATGAGGGTGTTGGTGGTTGCGCGCGCCGTGCGTTGCCGGGCAGGCCTGGTTGACCCCAACGGCCGTCCGCCGCGATGCGCTTAGGGCATAGGTACAGAGAATAACCTGCCCCCATCCGGTGTGTGCACAACCTTGGGTGCGCGGGCGCGTGTGGGAATGGTGGGGGGTGGAGACGGGTGCATGGTTGTCCGATGACGGTTGACGGTTGACGGTTGTCCGTTGTCGGTTGTCGGTTGGCGGTTGGCGGTTGTCCGTTGTCAGGCTGCCGGGCAGAGCGTGCCACGGAAATTCCGGAACTGCATGAAGCGCATCGGTATGGCCGTGGCCGGATGCACACGGGCCACGCAGGCGGCGGCAGCTCCCCTTCCGCCGTTCGCGCCGGTGGTACCCGGAAGCGGTGAATAACCACCTCCCGCCACCGTCCGCCATTCCACTACCTTCGATGCTTCAGCCCAGCTACCATGAAGCACCGCTCCACCCTCCTGCTCGCGCTCGCGCTCACCGCTTCGGTGCACGCCCAATGGTCCACCGATCCCGCCGCCCCGCTCGTGGTGTGCAACGCCGCCAACGGGCAGAGCGGCGTATCGGCCCTGCCCGATGGCAGCGGCGGCTGGTTCGTGCTCTGGCTCGATGAGCGCGCGGACGGCACCAACGCCCAGGTGTACGGCCAGCGGTACGACGGTGATGGCCTCGCGCTGTGGACCGCCAACGGCAAGGCCCTCCTCACCCCCGCCGGCGAGACCGTGGCCGAGTACGCCGCCGCCGTGCTGGACAACGGCGACCTGCTGGTGGCCTACGTGCACCGCCCTGCCACCTACCAGGACACCCTGAGCGCGCAGGCCTTCGATGCGGACGGCGCCGCGGTGTGGGCGCAGCCCACGCACATCGCCCAGAGCGGTTCACCGATACTCGGCATCAGCGAACTGGACGCCTGCGCTTCCGCCGGCGGCGGCGCCATCATCGCCTGGTACGATACCTACTTCGGCGGCTCCAATGGCGTCAACTGCACCCGCATCGGCAACGCCGGCGACCTGCCCTGGGGTCCTGATGGCTACGCCATCCCCGGTGCCACCTACGGCCCCTTCGAGGTGTTCGACGATGGCGCCCTGGGCGCCCTGGTGCAATGGCGCGAGGGCAACGGCAGCGGCGCCCAGCTGCGCGCCATGCGCGTGGACAGCACCGGCGCCAACCACTGGGCCGCCAACGTGAACAGCTCCCTGGGCAGCGGGCTCAACTACGCCTTCGGCAGCGTTACAGGGGCCAACAACGCCCTCATCACCGCCTGGCGCAACATGCCCGGCCACCTGGAGATGGCCCTGCTGGATACCAGCGGCGCCTTCCCCTGGGGCGCCGCGCCCCTGGTGCTGTGCGACTTTGCCAGCAGCCAGGACAAGCCCGTGCTCTGCGCCGCGGGCAACGCGTACGTGGCGGCCTGGGCGGACAACCGGCCGCCGGCCAACAATGCGGACGTCTACGTGCAGCGCTTCGGCGCCAACGGCCAGTTGCAGTGGGCCGTGGACGGGCTGCCCGCCATCCAGACCAACAGCTACATCCCCACGCCCGGCGTGGTACCGGGCAACGGGGATGCCGTCATCGTCACCATGGACGCCACCGTACCGGGTTTCTGTGCGCAACGCATCCTGGGCGACGGCACCCAGGCCTGGGCCGCACCCACCGCCTTCTGCACCGCCGCCTTCAACCCCTTCTATGCGGACCAGGTGAAGCTGCCCGACGGCGCCGGCGGCGTGGTGGCCTTCTGGAGCAACCAGAGCGACGTGTACGCCGCGCGCATCTACGAGAACGGCCAGCTGGGCGACCACACCGGCGTGGCCGCGGCCGCCACCCCCGGCGATGCCCTGCGCATCGCCCCCTCGCCCACCGCCGGACCGCTCAGCGTGCAGCTGCCGGCCGGCCTGGCCCTGCGCACCGTGCGCGTGCGCGATGTGCAAGGGCGCGTGACCGCACTGCCCGTGGTGGCGCGCACCGGCGAGCGCCTGCAGCTGGATGCCGCCGCCCTGGCGCCCGGCGCCTACGTGCTGGAACTGGGCACCGAGGCCGGCCTGCGCTACGGCCGGTTCGTGGTGGGGCGCTGAGGCCTGCGCGCGGGGAGTGGGCGCTGCCCTCGTCGCACGTGCGCTGAATGCGCATGGGCCGGAGGAAAGGGTGAGGTATGCATGCGGTGGTGTGCGACAGCCCCTCTCCCCTCACGCCGCCAGCCGCACCTCCAGCGCGCACGGCTCCCATGCATGCGCTGCATCCACTTTCACCAAGTGCGCCTCCAGCGGCACGCCCTGGTCCAGCAGCGTGGCCACCACCCCGTTCTGCTCGCGCGGCAGGTAGCCCAGCTGCGCGCCGTTCCAGTGCACCGCCACGGCGCTGTCGTCGTGCTCATTCTCCGGCTCGCGCACCAGGCGCACCGCATCGCCCGGCGCCAGCCGGTGCACCACGCGCGGCCCGTCGTGGTAGCGGTGGCCGCGCACGGCCGCACGCAGTACCACCGGCCGCGTCTTCGCCGGCGGTCCGGCCTGCACGCCACCACCGGCCGCCAGCGCGCCCAGCGCCAGCAGCTTCTTCAGAAAGGTTCGGCGTTCGTTCATGGTCGTTCTCGCCGCCGGGGCATCGACCAAGGCACCGCGATCGTTCCGGCGGCTGCTTGAAGATACGGTACGCGCGCGGAACGTGGAAGCGTGATCTGACCGACCGCTACCTGCCGTACATCACCACTTCGAACGCCGGCTTCAATTTCGCAAAGGCCTTGTCCGCAGTAAGGAGCGGCAGCCCCAGATGCGCTGCGGTGGCTGCGATCACGGCATCCGGCAACTTCAGTTTGTGGCGCAGGCGCAACTCCACCGCCAGGTCCTGAACGGAACGATGGATCTCCACCACCTCGCACCGGTCCAGAAAGACCTTCACCTGCCCCAGGTGGTCCCGATCGTGACCGTGATACACCATCGCTTCCATCCGCACCATGGCGCTCGCCACCACATCCTTGCCATTCAGCAGCGAAGCCAGCCCCCGGTCCCCGCCAAGGATGTACAGCAGGATGTTCGTATTGATGCGGACGCGCTCATTCCTCCTTGCGGAGGGCGCGTTGGAACTTCACCGGATCCTTGTGCAGCGGGGCCGTGCCCACCAGGTCGCTGAAGTCGGCGCCCGGCCGCCGTGCGCGCTTGGCCGCCCGTTTCAACACAGCGCCTGCCCGCCGCTTCGAGGTCCGCTTGGTCACCGTATGCACCATGGCCGATGGGTTGTCGCTCAAAGATAGGGGCGCTCACGGTCTTCGCGCCGTTCGCGGCCCGCCGCCCACAGGTCCACCTTGCCCCCGGGTCACTTGTTCCTTGTTACTTGCCATTTGATACGTGCCACCCGCGCCATGCTACCGCCCGCCCTGCACCCCACGGACGCGCTGCACATCGCACACGGCGGCCAGCTGCACTCCCTGCAGTGCTGCCGCCTCTCCTTCCCCGCCGCGCCTGCCACGGCCGGTGTGCACCGCTACGGCAACAAGCCCCTGCTGCTGGTGGACGGGCGGCCGCAGTTCGCGGAGTTCGCCATCCTGCGCCTGTTCGAGGCTGCCGGCTGGGAGGGCCGCTGGGTGATCACCTGGCAGCACGGCCGCAACCCGCGCCTCTGGCGCAGCTGGGATCCCGCCGGGCCGAAGGCGCAAGTGCACGAACCCATCGCCGACCCCTGGGTGAACGCGCGCCTCCGCGCCATCGCCGCCGCCAACGGCGGCACCTACGGCGGCTGCTGGGATGTGGTGGCCTGGACCCGCGATGCCGCAGGCGGCCACCGACTGGTCTTCGCCGAGAGCAAGCGCAAGGGAAGCGACCGCATCCGCCCCACGCAACTGCGCTGGCACCAGGCGGCCCTGGCCTGCGGGTGCGCGGCGGAGGACTTTGTGGTGGTGGAGTGGGCGATCCAATAACGAACGCCGCGAACGTGCACGATCTTCGATCCATGAATTGGCTCGACTGGCTTACTGCTATCGGTGCACTTCTTGGCACCATCGCGTTCTTCCAGAATGCCTTCCGTGGCGTTGGTGCAACGAACAAGGCGAAGTGGGCAGCCCTTGGACCGTACATGATCACCGAGGAACAGCTAGCCCAAGCCGTGCAGCAAGTACCCATGCCGGGGCAGGTGAACGAGCGCACCATGTCGGCGCTATTGCATCTGAACAACAAGCTGCGCGAAAAGGGTGATGCGTTGAAGTTCAAAGCCTGTTCGGTGACCCTTACAAGAAGCACCTCGATGTGCTCTTTGCGGTGACCGAGACCATGCGCACCCGGTTGAATAAGCCCGAATGGAAGAAGCACCCCTTCCCGGATGGCGTTGGGGCCATATTCGCGCTGAACGAAGCTTACTTCCTGGAACAGTACGGCGTAATGAGCGCGCACACCGAGCAAGAGAGGGTGCGCAAGGACCTGGAGCAGGACCTGCAACGCGCGCTGCATGCATTCACCGCCGTCCGGGTGCTCGCGAACCGCGAGGACATCGAGTACTTGCTGCCGTGGAAGAACAGTTCACACGGATGATCGCTGGCCAGTCAACCGGACTCAAGCCAACAATGAGGCAAGCAGCGTAGTACCGGCATCCTTTCGCAGACCGCCATTGACCGGATCGAATAGCTGGACGTACCCCATTGAGCAACCATGTGATTGCCTGCTGAAGGACTCTGCGGGGGGAATGTGATGCCCTGTATCGGTGGCTATTTGACTGGGATAGAGCAGCAGACTCCGCGCGCAATTCCACTGCGCGTTGTACACATACATCTGCTTCAGATCACCAGGATCAGCGTTGCCGCCTTTCGGAACCTTCCACTTCGTGTCCGCGATGAGGAACGGAGGGCCAGAACCACGATTGAAAACGAGATCCGGTTTGATAGGTTGACCCTTCCAGAAGACCTGACGATTGCGACCGGACACGGTGATGTCTTTGCCTTGAGAGGCCCTTTGCAACAGTCTGAGAACGACCACCTCGAAGAGCTTGTTCATATCGAACAACAAGCTCAAGATCTGCTCCTTCCCGGATCGCACGTCCGGTGCGTAGTTGAGCAGGAGCAACTTGGCCAACTGTAGGGCGTTCTCGTAGCTCTTGGTCTTCCGGTCCAGTGCGATGCGCTCGAAGGTCTGTGCGGTAATGGGCCTGTCCTGCACATGCTCGAACGCCCATTGCATGTCCTGCGCCAAGCCCATGGTGAGCGGATCATGCGTCACATTCTCCACCACGACCAAGGCCTTCTTCAGGATGGAATGAAGCACATGATCCGTGTCGTAGACCTGATGAATGACATGGAAGCGTTCCTTGTGGACTATTGAATGGCGGATGTGGCGCGGCAAGTCGAGGCGGCCTTTCAGGGCTGTACTCACTCCCTCCTTCTGCCGGTAGCGCTTCACCAAACCCTGGTGGACTTGCTTCTGCACCTCCTCTACGAACAGACGCAGGAAGTACTCCAATACCGAAGTGCGGCGTAATGCTAGTTGGGCATGACCCGACTCATGCAGCGGCAGTCCGTGCGCCACCTTCAGCATGTCGATCAACGCCTGTTGCCACTTGGCCTCGTCGTCGTTGCCATCGGCTTTGGGCAGGATCTCCACCGTGAGGCCTCGCACGGCTATGACACCGACGTACTGGTTGAACTTGATCTTGCTGTACCCGACGGTGAAGAAGCGGCTTTCGTTCTGCTCATTGTACTTCACCAGCGCATTGAAGTGCTCTTGCCTGAACTCGACAAATTTGATCTCCGTCTTCGCGATCTGGCCCTTACTGGCACGCTGAACATCCCGGAAAACGGGATACTCGACCCCGACCTCCAGGCGCTGATGCTCGAAGACCGTGATGACCTTACTCACCTTTCGCCAGTCTTTCGAAGGCTTCAATTGGCACCACGTACTTCTCGTCCTTCATCGATGTCGGGTCGATGAACTCATAGCGCGGCTTGGCGTCGATGTCCTCGAACTTGAAGTCCCCGGCAAAGGCCACCTCTTTTTCAGGTCGCATCTCTACAAAGCCAGCGCCCAGGACCATCCCGACCTTTACGGGGTCCCCATAGAAGTACTCTTGCAACAAAGGGATGATGTTCTTCTTGAACACTGCCCGAAGCTTCACCTCTTTCTCGTCATCAGACATAGGCTTTTCCTTACCATCCTTGTCCGTCTCCGGCCAGTTCATGAAGTAGCTGTGACCGATATGGTGGTCCCGGTCCAGTAGCATCTCGATGCGGGCGTTGAGCTTGGTCAAGAGGGCGGTCAGGTCCACTCCCTTGACCTTCTCGTTCTTCAGTTCTTCCGGGGCGCTGGGACATTCCACGAAACTGAAGCGGCGGCGGAGAGCCGTATCCAACGCCTCTACGCTTCGATCGGCGGTGTTCATCGTGCCTACCAAGTAGATGTTGTCGGGCACACTAAAGGGCTGCTTGGTGTATGGAAGATCTACCACCGCCTCCTCTTTCGCTCCTTCGCGCTTATCGGACTCGATCAAGGTGATCAGTTCGCCGAATATCCCGGCCACATTTCCGCGATTGATCTCGTCGATGATCATCACGAAGCGGTCCGCTTCGGTGTTCGGTGTGCCACCAGACCTTGCCTGGAAGTACTCGCGTTTGATCTTCTCCGGTTTCAAGCGGTACAGAGTTCCCATCTTGAAGTCCTTGAAGTAGAAATCCTGGACGGGTAGTTCCAGATCCTTGTACAACCACTTGACCTTGCGGAACTGTTTGTAACGTATCGAAGCGTCTTTGTCCATGAAGTACTCACCCGACACCACGCCGATGGCCTTCACCAAGCTGTTGCCTGAAGATACGAAAACCACATCGCCCTCTTTCATTACGAGTCGCAAGTAGTTCAAGCAGGTCAATGTCGCTTCGACCCGGCCATCACGCTTCTGCAGACCATTCTTCTCCAACACTTCACGCAATGCCTTATATGTCGTGGCCTGTCGGCAATCCAACTGGCCACCGTAACCAACAGCGATCACCTCCTTATCCATGCAGTAGTCATATATCTCATCCTCCGCCTCATCATTGGAGGCCCCGAGTGCGACCTTCCAAAACGTGAGGTTCATGTCGTCGACACCCGAGATCACTGGCGTTGAGGTCCCTTCCTTCTCCCGCAACCGCTTGGCGGCTCTTGCGGACGTGCAAAGGCGCATGAACTGACCGGGGGAAAACTCATACTGCAGATCCGGAGCCACCGACACTTCCGTTTCCTCTGTGTCCGAAGCGTACTCCTCCTGTACCAACTGGGGTTTGATGCCACCAATGAAGTCCTCGTAGGAGAATGATTGGTGAAAGGTGGCCATACGGACCTGGTTGGTGCTGAGATAGGCCTTGAACTTCTCGCGCACCTTAGCCCTGCCCAGCGCTCGGGTCTCATCCACCGTGCGACCGTCAATGATCGCCACCGCATAAGCGATGGCGTCGTACGTCTTACCCGTTCCGGGTGGCCCGTATAGAATGGTGTTCAGTTCCATTGCTCTTGGTTCTGATGAACCTTGTTTGAGATGAGGGTAGTACTTGACCAGCAAGTCCAATCCGCGTTTGTACTTCACGGAGGCCGTCGCATACTCGGATGAAAAGCTGTTGCCCACGAGCGCCCGCTTCTTGCTTTCACCGATGTCGAAGGTGCTCAGCACTCTGCCCGCTTCGCGACCGATGCCTGTACCGTCGGCATAGAGGCCCATGATATCCCGTTCGATGGTGCGTTGGTCCTTGCCCTCAAGCAGGTAGGCATGGATCACTGCCGCTTGGGTTCGTTCGTCCGAACTGATCCGACCAGGCCAGGCGCCGGTACCCTTCAGCAAATAGTCCAGTGCCTGTCTGCGGAAATCCGGCTCCATCGCAAGGCGATAGAGATCATGTACATGGTGCTTCCGATAATTCGACGTATCACCCTTTTGGTTCTCAAGGGCGCATTCCGTCAATTCCTGTTGTAGCTCGTGTAGCCACCGTGGGGCCTCAGCCAGGCTCAACCACCAGTGTTCACAAGGCGGATCCTTGAACGGCTCATAGGGCACGCTCTGGAGCGGAATGTTCGGGTAGCGCTGCCGTGCACCCGGCTTCAGCAGGATCAAGATCCGCTGGCCTCCATCCAAACCAATCCCTAAATGCAGGCGCTTCCCTAAGGTCAGGTGGATCCTCTTTTCGGCATCATCACGAACGTTGAAGACCAGGCGCTTGTCATCTGGACCGATGCCGATATCCATCAATAACCGCTTGCTCGCGTCCAAGAAAAGCTCCCAGTGCTCGCGACGGATCTCTTTCAACCACTTGATCTTGCGAAGGTCCTTGATGACAGCTAGAGATGCCTCCTCATTGTTGGCGTAGAGGATACGATCAAGGATCCCAGCATCGTGCTCGCCTATGGCCCCAAGGAGCTCATGCAGGGCCTCTACCAACTGCGGATAGCTCGTTGGCGCACCGATCTCCTCCAATGATCCGTTCACTGCCCCGTTGGCGATGGGGAACAGATCGGGGCGCATGTAATAGAGCCATGGTGAATAGACCCCGCTCTTGAACTCGGGTATCCGGCGTTGGTCGAAGCGCCTCACATGTTCCGCGGCCTCTGTGGAAGTCTTCAGGCCTTGTGCGCCCAGCACGAAGGCGCGGATCGCGGCCACCTCCCGCGCAACTCTTGGACCGACGCTGGACTTGGCCATCCGTGTGAGCCCACGGTGATCCGTTTCGGCCAATGCACCAAGGATGGCATCCTTTTCATCGTTGTCAACAACAAGGGACGGTATGCGCTCAAGGAGGAGATTACTCGACGCGCTCGCGCTTAATACCGCAATGAGCGAAGAGAGGTGCGCAGCCGTCAGGTCCGGGCGGCCAAGCACAGCCACCAACAACCGCTTCGCAATGGGCACGAACTCATTGATCTGCTCACGGCGCCTTTCCAATAGCGCGGGATGGTCCTGCACGAACACATCATGGCGCGCCTTGAGCTTATCAAGTACTTCTTGCGCTAGTGCCATCCTTCCGTCCTCATTAGTTTCATCATTTCCAATAGCTCGCCCCATCACCCCACCCTCCTCACCAACTCCCTCCCATCCACCTCCAGGTCCCCTGTTCTGATCAACCCATTGATCAGTGACCGGCCCGTCTCCTGCATCTCGGGGCTGGTGCGGGCGAAGCCGAGGTGGCGGGCCAGGAGGCGGATGGCCTCCTCGCGTTCCATCCAGGTGCGTCCGATGGCGCTGAGGAAGCTGGCTTTCAGGTGGTCGCGGTGGTACTCGTCGAAGGTGCGGGCCAGCAGGCGGTAGCCTTCCGGCGTGTTCTCCAACACACCGCGACGTACGGCCGCCAGCAGGTCGCCCTCCAGCGTAGCCCGTACGTTCTTACCCAAGCGTTGGTAGCCGAGGGCCTGGCTGATGTCGCGTAGGGCGGTCTCCCGGTCGCGTGCGCCACCAGTGCTGAAGACCTGTCGGATGGTCTGGAGGACCTCTTCGCGTTCCGTATCGCCGATCGGACGGTTACGGTCGGGCGCGCTGGCTGCGGGTTGGGTGCGCTTCTTCGGGACGTCCTCATCCACTTCCTCCGCCTCATCCTCTGCTGCAGCGAACAACCCCGTTCGGTATTCCCCGGCCGGCTCACTCACCACATTCCCATCGCCGCCTTTCGCCTTCGTCGTCTTCTTCACAGGCCCGGCCTTGGCCTCCTCCGCCGCCCGTTCATGGTTCAACGCCAGCAGCCTCTTCAGCACCTCCTTGCGCGCAGCGGGACTGATGGTGTATCGCGTTCGGTCGTTATCGGGCAGGGTGTCCACGTCGTAGAAGGCGTGCTCCAGGTTGAGGTCCTGCCAGCCATAGGCATCGCGCACGGCGTTGTCCAGCTCAACGTGCAGCTGGCGTAGGCGCAGCACGCCCTCCACCACGCGGTTGAAGGGCCATACCTCCACATCGGCCGGGGCCTTGGGGTTCTGCAAGTGCTTACGCAGGGCCTTGGCCTCCTTGCCCAGCAGCTTCTCGAAGGCCGCATCGGGCAGGGCCAGCTCCTCGGCGGTGGCGGGGCGCAGTGGCTGACTGTGGAAGAGGTTGTACACATCCGTAAGCCCGCGCCAGCTGTGGCTCATCAGCTCCTTGCGGTGCGTGTGGTAGCGCTCACCCAAGGCCGCCAGCGCCGGGTTGGGCGTTTGCCATTGGCCGGCGGGGAAGGGAAAGGTGTCGAAGCACTTGCTGGGCGAGTAGCGCAGGTCTTGCTTCAATGCGCCACTGTACTTGCGCGCCCAGACCTCGTGCAAGGTGCATTGCACTACGGCGAAGTGGTCCCAGCGGTCAGTGGTGAAGACGAACAGAGCATGTGTGAATATCCAATCTGCCGGAACGGCTGAAAAGTTGAGATACTTGGTCGTGGCAGCAGAAGCGAAGCAGTGAGTGACGTCCTCTAATGCGCGAGTGAGGCCTGGGCGATGTTCTGCATATACCCACCAAACATCTCGATTACGCTCTCGATTCTGAGTGGCTCGAATTGGTTTTACGAGCTCTTTGACAATCGCGAATGGTTCTTTGTATTGCTGAGCTCGCTCTTCAGCCCAATCCCGAAAATTGATGATGCTTCTTTGCGCTTGTTGACTAGGTTCATTGTTCAGCTCCTGGCCGTTGATGACCTTGAATAGCACTTCGGCATTGCGTTCGTTGATGCGCGCCAATCGAGCTGCTTCATCATGCGTCAGGAGGAATCCATCTCCAAGGAAAATGGAACCTTGGTATAAACGGCCTGCATTCTGAACTATATCCTCAGGCTCTCCAGTCTCTATCGAATCGTCGAAGTAGGCATTGATCACACCGACATCCTTCCCATCAAGATTGGCCTTCCCCAACCAAGCGCCTTTGTGAATACCGACCAATGAAACGACCAAGTTGGCTCGACCTGGCCATCGGATTCCTCGTACGGCAAAGTTGATGGCCCCACCGGCAGCGATCACCTGCTCCAAGCCATCCTTGCGCACGTCGCCATCCTTGATGGAGTTCGTGGTGATGAAAGCCGTGAAGCCCTTCGGCTTCAACAAGCCATAGATGCGCCGCAGGAAATAGACCACGAGCTCACTAAGGCCTGTGGGTACATACTTCCACTTCACGTACGTGCAAAACTCATGGCCGTATGTGCCGCTTAGCGCCTGCCCACCCAAGTAAGGTGGATTCCCCAGGATGCAATCGAAGCCGCCTTGCGCCATCACCTCGGGGAACTCGATGAACCAGTGGAAGAAGCGCTTACGTTCAGCGGTGGCCCAGGCATGCGCGGTGGCTTGGCCTTGCAGCGGCTTGCCCTGCACCCAAAAGCCCCGGAAGCCGGCATCGGTGATCAGGTGGTCCTTGTGCGCGGTGGTCTTGGGCGTGTAGAACTGGGCAATGGGGATGGCGGCCAGCTGGTTCAGCTGGTAGGCATGGCGGTCCATGGCCCGCTGGAAGCGCTGCTTCTTGGCCTCCACCTCGGCGGGCGTGTGCTCCGGCAGGCCGTCCACGGCGCGCAGTTCGGCCAGCACCTGCTGCAGGTGCTGCTCCACTTCGGGGTTCTCCACCGTTTGCAGCTGCGTGCGTTGGGCGCGTTCGCGCTTGTTGCGATCCCGGAAGGCCTTGGCCACTTCAGGTTCATCGCCGGGCAGCTTGGCGAAGGCCTCGTCGGGCACGCCCTTGTCCACCTCGGCCTTGGTGGCATAGCCCACAATGGCGTTGCCGCACTTGATGCGGTGGTCAAGGAAGTTGAGGGGCTCGCCGGGCACGTGGGCCTCCAGCCACAGGGCCACCTTGCACAGCTCCACGGCCAGCGGGTTCAGGTCCACGCCGTAGATGCAGTGGCGGATCACATCACGGTTGGCCTCGCGGAAGGCGGCAGGGCTGGGCTGGTCCTCGCCGGTGCGCACCACGGCCAGTTCGGTGGCGATGCGGCGCGCGGCCGCCAGCAGGATGTGCCCGCTGCCGCACGCGATGTCGGCCACGCGCAGCCCCAGCAACGCGCGTTCCTGGAGTTTCGGTAAGTCGACCCGGTGGGTCGACGGTACGGGTGCAGCCGAAGAGTTTTGTGCGTTGGTGAAGAAGCGTTCCGGTTCACGCAGGCGTTCCGCAATGAGGTGGTCCAATGAATGCTTGATCAGCGGCTGCACCAGGTCATCGGGCGTGTAGTGGCTGCCCGTGTTGCTGCGCTCATCACCCTCTTTGAAGTCGAACTCGATGTTCGTTGCGCTGTGTTCGGTGAACCGGGGCTCGTATTCCAGCAGGCCCTCGTACACGCTGCCGAACTCCTCCACGTTGAGGGCGGCGTAGTTCACGCGGATCACCTGTTTGGTGGCGGGGTGCTGGTACAGGCCCAGGCTGCGCAGGGCGCTCAGCAGCACATCGTTGTCCAGCTTGCACTGCTCCAACGGCCCCAGGGCGTTGGGCCCGAAGAGGTCGCCGGCCAGCGGGGCAATGCCCAGCTTGTGGCCGGGGCCGTTGGCCTGGAACAGGCGGAAGGTGGCCTGCAGGCCCAGCCAGGCATCGTGCTTGCGCTTGTCGGCCAGGTAGCGTTTCTCAGCCATGCGGCGCAGGCGCTGCAGGCTGTAGAAGTCCATGTAGATGCGGCGCTTGGCGCGGTCGGCCTTGGGGGCGTACACCAGGTCGCGCTCCTCGATCACCAGCAAAAAGAGCAGGCGGTAGATGAGGCGCAGCAGGTGCTGGTAGTAGTCCTTCTCGCTGAGCTGCTTGTTGGCGATGCGCTCGCGCAGGTCGGTATTGTCCGGGTGCTGGAGGAAGCCGTTGGCCAGCGCGACGATGGCGCTTTCCACTGCTTTGCTGAGACCGCTGCGGATGGCGGCGCCGCTGTCCAGCCCGTCCTGGTGGTAGCGTTCCAGCAGGCATTCGGCGGCGGCATCGTGGCTGGCGGGCAGGCGCGTGGCATGCAGCAGGCGGTACAGCACCGCGAAGTCCGCGAACAGGCCATCGGTGAAGATGCGGTCCAGGTCGAACTCCAGGTAGGTGAGCTTCACCAGGCGGCTGCTGTCGCGCAGCAGGCGCAGCAGGCGGCCGTTGCTCACCACGGCATAGAGCTCGTCGTGCAGGTTGATGTACTCCTGCACCATGGCGTGGGCGCTCATGCGCAGCTGGGCACGCTCGGGCTTGCGGTCCAGTCCGCTGGGCTCGCGGTAGCCGATGATGTGCACCGGCGTGTGGGCACGGTTGCTGGTGCGGTGGCTCAGCGGGTAGGTCTTGCCGTTCAGCTCGGCACCCTTCTGCTGGTAGTCCAGCTGGTAGCCCAGCAGGCCCAGCAGGGGCACCATCCACAGGTTGCGGGTCTCGGTGGTGGCGGGGCTGTCGGGCTTGAGGGTATCGAGCTTGCGCTGGAAGATGCGCCAGTAGTCCTGGGCATCGGCCCAGGCGCGCAGGATCTCGTCCTTCACCTTGGCGCCGCTGTCCAGGCCGAAGTCGGCGGGCTTCTGGCCCACGGCCTCCTCCACCCGGTCGAGCAGGTCGGGGCTGAGGATGGCGCCTTCGATGCGGATGGAGGGGTGGATCATGGCTTGGGAATGGCGTTGAAGCGATCAAGCCAGGCTTGGCCCTTGGGGGTGAGCTTGTAGCGCTGCTGGGGGTGGCGGGGCTGTGGGTGTGTGCGGACCAGCCAGCCGGCTTGCATAATGGGGACCAGGTACTGAGTGCGGAAATGGGGTCGATGGGCCAAGCCCGCCGCATCGATCAACTCCTCGCTTTTTGCTGGTGCCACCCCAGCGAGCTGAAGCATGCGCACCACTTGGTCAGCGACTTGGTCGGTGACTTGGTCGGTGGGCGCGCCCAGCGCGGCGGCTAGCTCGCCTAATAGACTGGTCCTCAGCGCATGGGCTTGGTCGGTGGCTTGGTCGGTACTGCCCTGTGCAAGGCTGTGCACAGGCAGACGCACCAGGAAGGTGGTGCGCTCATCCTCGGTCTCGAACTGCGGCTCGGGGCTGCCGTTCTCGCGCATGGTGCGGATGATCTTGGGGATGCCGGTGGCGCGGCCCTCGGTGAGGTCCAGTTCCTTCAGGAACTCCCCGATGCGGCGGTTGCGGTAACGACGGCTCACGGCGCGGCCCGCACGCAACTGCTCCAAGTTGATGGAACGGTCCGGACCGGGGTAGCTCAGGATGGTTAGCTCCTCCGGCGTGATGCGCACCTCGATGGGCTCACGCACCTCGTAGCTGCGGTGGTATACCGCGTTCACGAGAGCCTCCTCGATGGCGTCATAGGGATAGTTCAAGACGCGCGTGGCCTGTGCACGGTCCGGATGCTTGATGACCACCTCGTGCAGGTAGTTGCGTTGGATGTAGTCCAAGGCTTCGCGCAGCATGCGGTCCAGCGGTCCCGTGAATACCTTTTCGGTGAAGGTGGCGCCGGCAGGCCCATCGGGAAACCAAGCCACTTCGATGCGCGCCTCGCGGAAGTGTTCTTGCGGGTCCTTGCCGAAGAAGAGCAGGCCTACATTACGGGGGAAAGGTGCTTCGGAGGGGCCGTCCACGATGTGCATCTGCTTGGCGAGCTCCATGGTGCTCAACGCGGGCGCCTCGTCCATCAGGTCACTGCCGACCTCGCCGAGAAAAGCGATCATCCGCTCCCGGTCCAGGTCATCGATCGTGCTGCGCTGGTTCACCCGGTCATCGAAAGGGATCTGTGCGGCAAGCGAGAGCAATTCGGTCTCGTAGTCGCCTTGGGCCACCACGGTGCTGGAGTTCTGCCGGATGTAATAGCGATAGCGCTGCTCGTCCTTCGCCAACGACTGCTTGGCCTTGTATGGTCTTTGCTGGCCGCCAGGCGCCCAGATCACCAGGATGGTCTTGTCGCCAACAATGTGTGGCACCACCACCGGATGGTACTGTGGCTGTATGGCACTGTACCCGAAGTTGAGGATCTCCTTCTGTATGGCATCGATGCTCCCTGGGGAGATACCGATCGGCGGAAGGACAGGTTGACCATCCTGCTCCGCGACACCGATGAAGATGTAGCCGCCACCGAGATTGTGGAAGTCGTTGGCGAAGGCACAGATGCTGTGCAGGACATCCTCCGGGTTCCAACCTTCTTTGAACTCCAGCCGCTCCCATTCCACGGAGCGGCCATGGAGCAGGTCGTTGATGTTGATGGGTAGGGCCATGGGTTACCGAGCGGCTTCAGGCAACAAGATGTAAACCCCCAGCAGGTCCATGGGCAGCACCGGGTGCACCACTTGGAACTTCTGCTTGTCCAGGAAGGCGCTGAAGCGTTCGTGCGCGGCCACCAGCTTGGCGCTCTGTTCCTCGGCCACCCTGTCGAACTCGGCCTTCAAGTCGTCCAGTAGTTCCAGCTCGTCCTTCAGGAAGGTGGCGCGTGCCTGCATGCTCAGTTCACTGCTGGCCCGTGCTTCGGCCAGCAACCGTTTCGCATCAGCGTGGTCCACGTAGGCGCGCTCGGTGGGTGCGTCTTGCCAGCCCCACAACAACATCTCTTCGGCCACGATGCGGTGCCCTGCACTGCTCTGCTCGATCACGTTGCGGCAGCGCAGCAGCAGCAGGGTGGTCTTGGTGCCCACGCTACGGGTGCGCACCACGGCCGCCCGGGCAGCGCGCTTGTCCAACCGGTTGATGGTGTTGGCCATCACCAGCTGGCACAGCTGCTCCACCAGCCGGTGGTTGCGGCCGATGTAGTGGTAGCCCTCGGGCGTGGGGCTCACGAAGCTGATCTTCACCGAGGTGCCGTCCGGGACGAGCTCCTGCAATTGCGGCGGCAGGTTGGCGGTCACCAGCTTGTAGCCCTTCCGGTCCGGCGTTACCTGCACCCCGAAAAGGCTGTTCAGGGTATTGGTCACGAACTCTTCCACAGCCTTGGGATCGCCGATGGCCTCGTCCACGGCACGCAGGTCCTCCTCGATCTCCGAGGCTTTGATGGCGTGCTGGGCGAAAATGCTGCGCGACACCTTCTCGCGCTCAGCGGCCTCATCCACCTTGCGGCTCACACGCCCCTTGGCCTTGGTGGCCTCATCCAGGTCCACGTACTCAATGCTCAGCTGGCTGTCATCCCGCTGGGTGTTCACCCGCTTGCCCGGGTTGAGCAGCAGCGCCTGGGTGATGCTGTCGATAATGCTCTGCGCATCCTCCGGGAAGGGCACGTTGATACCGGTACTGCGCTTGATCTCGCGCACCTTCCGCAGTAGCACATCAAGCACAACGCCATCAATGGGATTGTCGGCGCCGAAGAGCAGGCAGGCCTTCACCTGCTTCGCCACTTGACCGAAGCGGTCCACCCGGCCTTCACGTTGCTCCAACCGGTTGGGGTTCCACGGCAGGTCGTAGTGGAGCACCCCGGTGAAATGCTGCTGCAGGTTGATGCCCTCGCTTAGGCAGTCGGTGGCCACCAGCACACGGCGCTTGGCCTTACCCATGTCCTCGATCTGCTGGCGGCGCACATCGTCGGGCAGTTCGCTGGTCACCACTTTCACCACCGCATCCGGGAACTTCTCCTTCAGCACGGCATCGAGGTACTCGCCCACGTACTTGGCGGTGGAGATGTAGCGGCAGAAGATCACTGGGTTGAAGTCGTCCTCCAGCCAATCTTCTACAATGGTGGCGGCGCTGCTCAGCTTGTTGTCCGCGAACAAGCCGGAAAGCCCTTCCAGGCGGTCGGCGAAGCTCTTGAGCTGCTGCCGCTGGTTCGTTGTCCAATCCGTGTGTTCCAGCACCGTCGTGGGTGCGTTATCACCCTCGAAACCGAACTCCGTGTCGCGCACAGGATTCTCGGCATCGGGTTCGTCCGCGTCGGCAACCGGCGACAGTCCATCCAGCCGGGTGTTCAGCATCTCGATCCCCGCCGCCGGGCTGCTCATCACCCCGCGCAACAGGGCCAGCGCGGTCCAGTACTGCACGCGCTTGTGTCCACGGCCCTCGGCATCGGGCGCGATCAGCTTGCGCGCAAAGGCGAGGATGTCGTGGAAGAAGCTGCGGTAGTCGTTGCTAAGGTCATAGGCCCACTCGGTGGCCTCACGATCGGGGAATGGGGTGTCCTCCCCCATCCACTGGGCCACGTCCGCCCGTTTGCGCTGAATGAAGTGCGCGGCCAGCTGTTTGCGCTCGGCCTGGCTGGCATTGGGCAGGTCGAGGGTCTCGAACTTGGGGTCGAGCAGGCCGAGCAGCGAGTGGAACTCCTCGGGCTTGCCGCTGTGCGGGGTGGCGGTGAGCAATACCAGGCGCTGGCCCGGCTTGCCGGCCAGGCGGTTCAGCAGGTGGAAGCGCTGTTGTTGGCTGGGTGCGGCACCCGATGGCTTGGCGCAGGTATGGGCCTCATCCACGATCACCAGTTCCGGGCATTGAGCCACGAACACATCGCTGCGGGCATCGCTCTTGATGTAGTCGATGCTGATGATCTGGTACGGGTAGTACTCGTACACACTGGTATCGCCTTGGATCTGGCGGTCCAGCCGCGCCTGGGTGTTGCTGCGGATGATCACCGCCTCAAGGTCCAGCTTCGCACGGATCTCCTGCTGCCATTGCTCGCACAGGTGGGGCAGGCAGATGATGGCGAAGCGCTTGATCTCCCGACGCTCCAACAGCTCCTTCACGATGAGCAGGGCCTCGATGGTCTTGCCCACACCCACGTCATCGGCGATCAACAGACGCTGGCGCTCCTGCCGCAGGCCCATGATCAGGGGCACCATCTGGTAGCTGCGCGGGCGGAAGCTGAGCTTGGCGAGTGAACGGAAGGGGCCGGCCCCGTTGCGGAAGGCCAGGCGGGCGGCATCGTGCAGCACCCGTGCGGTGGCGATGTCGCCGATATCCTCCGACGTCGGCGGATCGAAGTAGGCCTTCTCCGGCTTGTCGAACGGGATCCCCAGCGGCAGGTAGATCCCCGCGATCTCGTCATCCGACCCGCCAAGGGGCCGAACGACGAGCAGGTCCTGGTCCTCGCTGGGCAGCACCACCCAGTCGCGCCCCCGCAGGCGCACCAGCGATCCCGGTGTTCGTTGCTCGCTCATCGCACTTTCTTGAAGATGTCGTTGCGCTCGGTGGTGAGCATCGCAAGATCGTCCTTGTAGTAATAGACCAGCACTTCATCGCCCTTGGCCTTGATCGCCTGGCGCTTCAGCTTGTCATCCGCCTGCACCTTGGGGTCGTCATGGGGCGTGCCATCGCAGAAGACCCAGATGCGGGGTTCGTAGTAGAAGTCCGGTTGGATGTAGAGCCCGTCCACGGTCTTCTGGGCAGCATCCGGCAGGCGCAGCCCATTGTCATAGAGGTACTTCAGGAACTTCGCCTCGGTGGATGATGTGGGGTCCTTGCCGCGCAGCATGGCCTTGTAGTGGGCCTCGTAGTCCGCGAACTGCTGGTTCGCCTGGATCTCGATGGTGCAGGCCTTCAGCTTCTGTAGCGCATCCTTGATCAGGTGGCGGTCGATGATCTTGTGATCGCGCTGGTTGTAGTAGCTCAACAGGTCATCGTAGCTCGCCGGTCCCTTGTAGCCGGCTTCGTCGTAGCGGCACAGCGCGATCGCCTCATCCACCACCTTGTGGTACACATCGATGTTCTCCACGAACTGCGACAGGATCCCCAGGCTTCCTTCGGCCGCCTCGTAGATGAGGATGTTGGGCGCCTTGGGGTCGCCGATGGCCACCACGCCGATCTCGTTGCTCTCCACCTGGAAGGTGTTCTCGATGGCACGCTTGATGGCGTATTGCAGCGTCACCACCCCTTCGCTGTTCAACCCCAGCGGTTGCACCGGTTCGATGTAGAGGGCATCGGCCAGGTTGCTCGTCCAGAGCTTCACGCGCTGGTAGTCCTGCTTCAGCCCCGCATCCGGTGCCGGCATGGATGCCCGCCAATCGCCGGTGGTCATGCCCAATGGGAAACCCTCGGCGGAATTGGCCCGCCACTTCTTGTTCACGTGGATGAGCCGCGCTGCCGGGATGTACTCCATGTTGAGCATGGTGTTGACATCGCTGCGCACCTTGGCCTTCTTCACTCGGTCCATCTGGCCACCATCCACCGTGAAGTAGGTGTTGATCTCGTAGCCCCGTGAGATCCGCTCCTCCTCCTCGCAGGAGATGCGGTCCACCTCCTCGGCACGGCTTTCGGCCATCTCCAATAGGTGATGGAGGTTCTCCCGGTTGGCGTTGTCGCTCAGGTTGGCCCCGGTGAAGGGACACAGCTCCAGGTGCATCTGGGTGCTGTCCAGGAAGTAACCCGCCTTGGTGCTCACCTTGGCCTCGGACAATGCGGCATCGGTATCCTGCACCACCACCTGCGCCACGCGGTACTTGCGCCCGCCATAGTAGATCTGGTTCATCGGGCCGAACTCGCGCAGGGCGATGGAACGGGGCCGTGAAATGAACTCACCCGTTGCATCGCTTGTAGGGAGGTAGATGCGGATGGGTAGGCGGGTGAAGTTGTAGCCCGGTAGGAAGCCTTCGGCTGCCAGGTAGCGATAGGGATAGAACTCCGAAAGCTCGGTGGACCTGCGGCCCGTGTTGTTGCGCAAGAGATTCAGCTGGCGCGTGGCATGGTCCACATTCCGTTTCTGCTTCTTGTACTCGTCCGGTTCCAGGATGCCGCTGTCCAGCTTGATGGTGGCCTTATTGAGGAGCAAGCGGGAGGCCTTGAAGAGTTTCCGCCAACGGTTCAGCGACCCATCGAGGCTGTTCGCGATGTCGTTGAGGGTGCGCTCCACCCATTGGTCGTTGTACCAGGTGTCGGCCTTCTGGGCAAGCTGCGGTTTGATGTCCGCGATTACCCGGGTGAAGGCCGCCTTCAGGTCGGCGAACTTCTTCGGCTGAATCGCCAAGCCGCTGCGCACTTCCGACAGTAACGGCATGCCCTCCTGGTCCTCGTCCACGAAGTTCATGAGCGAGGGCTTGCTCTCTTCGGTGCCCTCCAGGCCAGGAAGACCGATCTCGCTTATCGCCAGTGCGTTCAAGTGCGCCGTGAGCAACTCCTTGTTGAGGAGGTCAAGGCGGGGTGCCTGCACCACACCGGCCACCAGCTCCTTCTGCTCGTTGAAGTAGTGCCGGTCGTGCGGGGAGTAACTGGAGCAATAAGTGAAGACCAAGGCCCCCTGCCCGCTTCGGCCTGCACGACCGCTGCGTTGTGCATAGTTCGCCGGGTTCGGCGGTGCGTTGCGCATATGCACCACGCTCAAGCCCCCGATGTCGATGCCCAGCTCCATGGTGGGCGAGCAGAACAAGGCGCTGATCTCGCCTTCCCTGAACTTCTCTTCGCGCTCGATGCGAAGGTCCGTTCCGAGCTGACCCGTGTGGTCCTCGCCCCGTAGGCGCTTGCGTTGCGACAGGTCGCGCTTGTACAGGTCCCGGAAGAAGATGTTCGGCCTGGCCTTCTGGTCTTTATACGAGCGGCGTTTGATGATCTCGGGCTTGGCGTTCTCGCCATCACCCAGGCGCCAGAGGATGGTGTCTATCCGAAGGCGGTAAATGGGAACCTCTTCATTGTCCACGCTGCGGGCCAGATCCACGTGGAGGTACTGCGCCTGAGCGAGCTTGTCCATCAGCGCCAGGATGAACTCCCGGTAATTGTCACCGCGCAGATCGACCTTCAACTTCTTGTTGCGGACGAACAGCTTGATGAACTTGCCCAAGGCGCTGGACGCGCCCATGCTCTTGGTCTGTGAATCGCGCTGGCGCTGTAGTGGGTCCAACCGGATGCTGAACGGCTCGCGGATCTGCTCGCTCTTATCCAATGTCCAAGGTGCACGCAACAACTCGCGGAAGAGCTTCTCGTTCTCCTTGATCTTGTCATGGGCGAGGTAGTTGCGGCTCTCGATGGCATACTCCAACCGGTAGTAGTCAAGCACCACCCCGATGAACCAGGCCCTTTCCTCTGGCTCCAGCTCGTTCAAGATGACCAGGTCCTTCCAGAACGCGCTTTCAGCCGCGATCTCCGACAGGTCACGGTAGGCGATCTCCAGCAACGCGCACTGCTCCAGGTTCGGCAGCACGATGCGCCAGCTGCGGCGCAGGTCGGCCACAGCGCGGTAGAAGAGGAAATCCTTGAATGCGTCCTCATAACGGCGGCGCAGGGTCACCAGGGGTGGCTCCACGTTCGTATTGGCGAAATCCAACATGGGCAGGCCTAACGCCTGGAAGACCGCATTGCCCAGGTCGGTGTAGCTCAACTGGTTGTCCTTCGCATCGCGAAGGGCTTTATGGATGCCGGCACGCAACTGCACCACCTGCACAAAGTCATTGAAGTGCCCGGCCTGCAATGCAGCATCCTGCCGGTTGTCCGTGAAGCTCAAAAGCTTCTGATCCTTTCGGCTGTACCCGGCACCATCCAGCTGATTCAGGATGGAGAAGGCCGTGATGGTGGTGGAGGTGCTGCGCCCTTCACTGCCCAGCTTGGTGAGCTTGGTGCCCTCGTTGGTCTTGCTGTCGTAGAAGGCACCGCTTGTGGGGTCGAACAGCAGGGGCTTGCGCATGAACCAGCCCCACCACTTCAGCTTGTCGGTCGTGCTGCAATTCCCGTACTCGTCGAAGTGTAGGAGGATGGGGAACTGGTCCTTCTTCTCGGTACGGGGCACCTTGCCCTCTTTGGTCTGACGCAACCATGAATCCGGCAGGAAGTCCACATCGGTCCTGGGGTCCCACACCTCCTCGCCAACGATGAGGTAGCCGTCCATCGTGTGGTCGTCATCGTCGTCATCGGTAGAGCTATCCCGGAACTCCCGTGGTTCCAGCTTATCGCCGTTCCACGTCACACAGATGAACGGATGGCCGCTCGCACGGCTGAACACGTTCTGGTAGATCGGCTTCTTGTCCGGGTCATCCTGCTTATAGAAGCCAGGCTCAAGGGTAATGTACCTGTTCTCGTCCCGGTCCAGGGTGGTGTAGACCGCACCCGTTTGGGAGATGAACTGATGCAGCTTGAACGGCAGGATGGTATAGCGTTGACCATTGCTCCGCAAGTGGATGTTCACCGCGCTGATCCACTCCAGCAGTGCGGCCAGGAACTGCTTGCACGCCTCCCTGTCCACACCTGATGCAGCATGCAGGTCATCGATCACCTCGCCAAGCCGCTTCGGCTTCCTGCGGGTGAGCAGTCCGTCCTTTTCCTCCAAGGCGGCCTCGGCTTCGAGCCATATGGCCACGGGATGCTTCTTCAGCGCCTCGGCATCAGTAGGCCCTCCAATGCCCTTGGCCATACCCGTTGCAAGCTCCTCCTTGCTGGGCAAACCCTTGCTATGGTCCAGTGAACGCTGAAGGGTCTCATTGATCACCTGGGCGGGGTGGAAGGCACGCCCGAAGAGCGTGGAAGCGACACTGGCCACTTGCTGTTTCCGGTCGGCATCGCTCCCCACCGATACCATGGTAGCCGAGGTCCCGGCGCAGTTGAAGCGATGGGCGCACTGCGCCTGTATGCGCCGGATGAGCATCGCCACATCGGCGCCTTGGCGACCACGGAACGTGTGCAGCTCATCAAAGACGAGGTACTTCAGGTTCGCATAGATGGCATCGCGTATGCCGCGCTCCTTGATGCGCGTCAGCAGAAGCTCCAGCATCATGTAGTTCGTGAGCAGCACCTGCGGAGGTGCTTCGCGCATGCCCTTGCGCTCCTCTTCCTTTTCCTGCCCGGTATACTTGCCGAAGGTGATGGGGAAAGGCTTCCCCGTTTCGTCCTCGTAGTTCTTCTTGTACCGCTTGAACTCCTCCTCCTGGGAGTTGATCAGCGCGTTCATCGGATACACGATCACCGCCGTCCCGCCCTTGGCGACCGGGTTCGTGAGCAGGTGATGGAAGATGGTACCGATATAGGTCAAAGACTTACCAGAGCCCGTTCCCGATGTCACCACGAAGTCCTTCCCGTTCACACCCAGCTCAATGGCCTCCTGTTGGTGCTTGTAAAGCGAGTACCCCTTGAAGATCTTGGGGATGTCGGGGTGCAGCAGCTTGCGAGCGGCAAGGGCCTCAACGGAACCGGCCATCTCATAGGCCGGGTTGAACTGCAGCAGCGGGTCGGGCCAGAGCTTTCCGCGATCGAGCTCTTGCTCGACGACATCGCTGATGGCCTTGTCAGCGATGTTCAGGAAGCTTCGGATGTAGGAGGCGTAATCGCCGACAATTCTGCCGTGGGTCTCGAAGACGTTCATAAGCGAATGCTCAAGGCTTGATCGTTTCACCCGAGATGAAAGACGGGCTGGTAAGAGGCGTTAAGACCGCGGTCAAGGTCCAGGCTCAGAGGCTTGTTGGCCCTTGAGCCTAAAGCCACTCCGCCTCCGGCGGCTTAAAGCCCTCAGGCCGGTAAGCCTTTAGGCCTTCAAGCCTCTTGGCCTGTAAGCCTTGAGGCCTAGAGGCCCTTGTGCCCAAAGCTGCTCCGCCTACGGCGGCTTCTAAGCCTTCAGGCCGGTAAGCCTTTAGGCCATTAAGCCTATAAGCCTCCGAGCTGTGTTGTCCTGAAAAAGGTTGACGGTTAATGGTCATTATTCCTGCGGTGAGTTTACAACGCCCGGTTCATCCTGAAGCAGGTTGACAGTACCCTTATAGGGGCGGTGTTTCCAACGACGGTTCAGGCCATGGTCCAACCGGTGTGCCTGTTCCGGGTACTGCAGATCACAGCTCAGGTGCGGCCGTTGGGTATTGTAGATGTGAACGGCATCATCCAGGAGCTGTCGTGCCTGGTCGATGTCATGCACCTTGTGGTGGGCTAGCAGCTCGTTCTTCAGGATGCCGTTCACGCGTTCGGCTACAGCATTGTCCCTGGGATCCGAGGACTCGGTCATGCTGACCTGCATGCCCGCCTGCATGAGCTGGCGCACGTACTGCCCAAAGCAATACTGCTTGCCTCGGTCACTGTGATGGATGATGCCGTTCAAGTCGTGCGGACTGTTATTCTGCGCTATGCGCAGGGCAGCCAGTGCATGTTCACCGCTCATACCCCGGGCCACTTGATGGCCAATGATCTTGCGTGAGCACGCATCGGTGATCAGGAAGATGAAGTAGAACCCCTCTCGCACAGGCCAGTAGGTGATGTCGGCCACCCATACCCGTCCGGGCGCGTTCACCTGCCGGCCTTTGACCAGGTCATGGTACACGGGTAGTCCGTGACGGCTCATGGTGGTGCGAACGCGCCTTTTGCGCTTGCGCAGCGTCAGTCCTTCGCGGCTGAGCAGCTCAAAGAAGCGGTCCCTGCCGAACGATACCGGAAGTGCTGCTATCCGTGGGGCCAGTATCGTGTACAACTTGCTACCTCCCAGCTTGGGTTGGGTGGCCCGTATGCCACGCACCAGTTCCACGACCTCCGTCAGTCCCTGCAGAACACGCTCACTGCGATGAGCCTGACGGTAGTGTGCCTGCCTGCTCACACCAAGGGATCGACACAGCTCCTGCACGCTCATATCCGGATGCTGTCTCTTCATCTCCCGGATCACTTGGTGCCGGACTTTTTTCGGATCGCCACCTTCAGCTCCTTCTCGGCCAGGTCGATCATCATGGAATACGCCTCGGCCTTCAGCTCAGCGGCGCGCAGGTCCTTGCGCAATCGTTCCACTTCCTGGCGCAGGCGTTCGGCCTCTTCCGCCTCGCCTTCAATGGTCTGGGAAGGCGTTGTCCTCTTCTTCGGTCTACCCATCTGAGCAAGCAGGTCCTTATGTTCGGACAAGATACCCGCTCCGAACCGGTCGATCATCCGGTTCACGGACCGAACGCTCACAATGCCGTAAGACCGGCAAGCCTCGCTCTTGGTCAGCGTGCCGCTCATCACTTCGAATGCCACCTGCCGTTTCAATGCCTCCGAGTATCGGTTCCGTTCCCTGAACTCTCTTGAGATCCCCATGATTGGTTGACTGGTTGTGTCAACCCCTGCCAGGACAAGACACCCCCAAGGCCCGGTGGCCCGCAGCCTTCAAGCGGCGGCGGTCCGTTCCGGGGTAAGGTGTTGGTCGCAGGTCCATTTGGCCGCCTTTGGCGGAGGTGTTCCGGCCGAAGTTCGGCAGCAGCGTTCAAAGTCCGGTTGCGGGAATTACGGGGGCGGGCATCCGTAATATTACGGGGGTGGCGGGGTAAGGAGCTGGGGATCAAGGCCAAAACAAGACTCAAGAAACAAGTCTCAAGGCACAAGGAGTTAAGGTTGGTTGGCTTGGGCAAGACTCAAGTCACAAGGCACAAGGCCAAAGGCGTCAAGGTCGGCGGGCCAGCTTGCTTCACGGGTGTGGTATGCCATGGCAGTTCCGGCGGCATCCTGGGTATGACCATCAGCTTTCGTCCCAAGCTTCCAGTTCAAGCCATTCCGCCGGTGTACATCGGTCGATGGCCTTGTTGTTCACCGTTGTGCGGCCTTTCCAGTGTGGGTGGATCACATCCGCGCTGCCTTGCCGCCATACAGGGTGCGCTTCAAGCAGGATCCGCTCCAACACGGGCAGTAAGGCACCGGCCCGCACGCGGTAGTAGTTGGGAAAGCCATCGCCGTGCAACTGCTCGGCCTCGCCCTGTGCCATCAACGCATCCAGCCAGGCAAGACCGTGCACACCAGCCTGCCAGGTGGCCAGTTCCTCCCCCTTTGTGCCGTGCGCTTTCCGCCGCAAGATGATGTGCCAGCCGACCATGGTGGCGAAGTTGGGGAGGAGTAGGCAACGCATACTCTTCAACCATGGCTCCGCGCAAGAAGACCACCGGCAAAGCACCCAAGGCAGTGAGCACCCCTGCTGCCAGCCGTGCCAGCGCCAAACGATTCGCCAGCACCTTTTACCGCAACCACGGTGAGTTGATGAGCAAGCTGAGCCGTACCTAAGAACTGGCGCATCCAGGCAGTCAGTCCCGTGGGACTGCTCGTCTGACGCAAGGGTCGCTCATTGCATTGGGCGCCATTTTGAAGTGACGGCACTTCTACATCTTTCGACCACGTATCCGGTTCCTAAGGTTCGCAACGCTACGTAGTTGCTTCCCGCTGTGCAGCATGGCGTGACAGTTCGGGCATACTGGGCGCAAGTCTTCCACGGGATCCACACGATGCCGCTTTGAACTGGAAGCCAGCGGCTTCAAATGGTGTACATGAATGAAGCCCCGGCCGATCCTTCCGTAGACCTTCTCGAAATCAAAACCGCACACAACGCAACTTATCCCGTGTTGCTCGATACACCGCAACCGTGCAGCCTGGTTGCGCTCTACCACGGTAGCAGTGATCAGGTTCCGTGCTCCTTCCATGAGGTGCTGATGGAACCGCTTGTACTCCCTTGTACCACCGGTGTCTTTGGCTCCTAGTCGGTTCCTCCAAAGCCGCGCCACGGGCTTCTCGTAGGCTTGCATGAGCGCTGTTCCAGAGGACTGCGGGGTCCAATGCTGTTCGGGGAATCGCCGTTGCAACTCCGCTATGTCGATGATCTTCGGGGAGTCCCGCTGCAGAAGTGTTTCAAACTCGATGTCCACATACCAAGCCTTCGCGGAAGGTGCGTGCCAGTGTGTTCCACGGAACGGGTTGGACGTTACCTCACCGGACCCGATGATGCCCGTATGGGGCCCTCGGCCCAACTGAAGAAGATAGAACCGGTCTCCCGCCTTGGTCGCACGTGTTCGATAACAGCTCCAGCGATAGCCACAACTACCATGGTCGGCGACCTGGAGGATCCTGTCATCCAGATCATCAAAGTGATACTTCAAAGGATTCCAGGTCAACAGGATGGTGCTCATGGTTGAACAGTTGTGCTGAAATCTACTTGGTAGATGGTCACAACGATATGACCACCACCATGGATGGTATTGTCACTGCAGCGATGGCCAGTTCACTGTACATCCTCCATGATGACGGATCGGTCAAGGTCCCTGCGGTCGAAGACCAATGGGTAGTGCAGCCAGCTCTAACAGCTAAAGCCACCACTTCCTTCCGAAGCCGGATCGAAAGTGCAGTCCCCCCTCCGCCGGCCCGCCACCAACCCGCCCCAATCGTGTCGCACACTCCGCAACCGCAGGTTGTGCCCATGACCTTGGTGTGTGAAGCAGTGCCGTCGGCAGACCAGCTCCAGGAGTGAGGTGTGAGCCGTGAAGTGCCCGTTCACACCTCACTGCTCCGCATGCACACTTCCCCCCCTCCCCCGGCCTTTCCGCCTGCGGCAGCCTGGACAACTGTCAACGGACAACCGACAACCATGTCCTGAGCCTGCCGAAGGACAACAACCACCCTCTGACCCGTAACGAACACCGATCAAAAGGCACGTGCCCGCTTGCACATATACGCCGAGCTATTTTCCTTCGTTAGCGCAATCGGTAAAACCCCTTTCCCATGGATGGAACCGATACGCGAACGGTGCGGGTGGCCATTGTGGAGGACCACCCGATGGTGACCGTGGGGCTGCGGGACATGGTGGAGCACAGCCCGGAGCACCGCGTGGTGGTGATGGCCGAGCATGGAGAGGCCTACATCGCGGCCACGCGCACGCAACAGGTGGACATCGCGCTGGTGGACCTTTGCATGCCGGTGATGGACGGATACCAGACGCTGGCGTGGATGCGGGAGCACCAGCCGGAGGTGCGCCGGGTGGCCTACAGCTACCTGGTGAACGATGACGTGGCCGTGCGGGTGTGGCGCTGCGGTGCGCATGCCCTGTTGGAAAAGAGCATCGGCTACACGGAGCTGCACGATGCCCTGGCCTGCGTGCGCACGGGCGGGATGTTCCGCAACAAGTGGCTGGACGCGCGGCTGCTGCGGCGGGCCGAGGAGCCCACGGAGGCGGAGCGCGTGGCGGAGCTGCTGGCGAAACTGAGCGGGCGTGAGCGGCAATACGTGCAGTTGGCCATGCTGCCGCAGGTGCTCACCGAGCAGCAGATGGCGGAGCGGCTGCAACTGAGCCTGCACACGCTGGTGGAGTACCGGCGCCGCACCTTCGCGAAGCTGGGGGTGGACACGCGCATCGAGCTGACCCGGCTGCTGGCCGCGCACGGCAGCCGCGGCAAGCCCTGAGCACCGCCAGCGCCTGGTGGCCGGGGAGTGCGCCTGCCCTGCCGACCGGCCGCCACCGGTACCTGTACACAGGTACCCTGCCCCCATGGCCCGCGTGGTTGTACCCGGTGGATGGGTGCGCATACCGGTGCCGCACGTGTCGCTGGCGGTGGCGCAGGTGCCGATACCGGGTGCGTAGGTCCATATACCGGTAGCGGAGGTACCGATTCCCGGCGCGCGGGTCTTCATACCTGCGGCGTGGGTCCTTATACCTGCAACGTGGGGCTCTATACCTGCGGCGCGGGTCCTTATACCTGTAGCGTGGGTCTCTATACCTGCGGCGCGGGTCTTTATACCTGCGGCGCGGGTCTTTATACCTGCGGCGCGGGTCCTTATACCTGCGGCGTGGGTCTTTATACCTGCGGCGCGGGTCCTTATACCTGCGGCGCGGGTCCTTATACCTGCGGCGTGGGTCTTTATACCTGCGGCGCGGGTCTCTATACCTGCGGCGTGGGTCCTTATACCTGCGGCGCGGGTCCTTATACCTGCAGCGCGGGTCTTTATACCTGCAGCGCGGGTCTTTATACCTGCAGCGTGGGTCCTTATACCTGCGGCGTGGGTCTTTATACCTGCAGCGTGGGGCTTTATACCTGCGGCGTGGGGCTTTATACCTGCGGCGTAGGTCCCTATACCTGCGGCGTTGGTCTTTATACCTGCAGCGTGGGTCTTTATACCTGCGGCGCGTGCAGGGCCTCTTTTTTCGCATGGAATGGCCCCCTTCGGAAAGCCTTGCCGCACGGGGTTCCGGGGCGGGTCCTGTCGCTGTGGGCGGCGACACGGCGTGTAGCTGTGCACAGCGACACCGGTTGGAACGGCCGGGGCCCTTTTCGCGATGAACCGGCCAAACCAATACTTGGGCACAGTACAGGCCCCCTCAACATGCAGAAAGCATGGTACCAAGTCATTGCGGGACTCACCCGCATCACCCCCACGGCCCTGGTGGAAAAGGTCCGGAACTGCATCACCCTCACCACGGGCAACGCGGCCTTCCCCTCGCCCACGCCCACGCTGGCGGAGCTGAAGGCCGCCACGGACGCGCTGGACGCGGCCAACCAGACGTACGCCTTCAACCGCGGGCGGGCGGACAAGGACCTGCGCGATTCGGCCTTCGCCGAGCTGCGCAACCTGACGGAGGTGTTCGCCGGCTACGTGCAGGGCGCCAGCAAGGGCGACAAGGACACCATCCTGAGCGCGGGCCTGGGGGTGCGCCGCAGCCCGCAGCCGGTGGGCGAGCTGCCCGCGCCCAAGAACGTGCGCGCGCTGGTGACGCCGTACCCGGGCCGCATCGACGTGATCTGGGGCGGTGTGCCGGCCCGGCTGATGTACCGCCTGGAGCAGTGCTCCGGTGACCCGAACGATCCGGCGAACTGGAGCACGGTGCTGTACACGGGCAAGAACCGCCACGTGGTGGAAGGCCTGGAGAGCGACAAGGTGTACCACTTCCGGGTGGTGGCCCTGGGTGCGGCCGGTGCCAGCCCGGTGAGCGATGCCGCCAGCGCGAAGGCCGCGTAAGCGAACGCGCCACGTTCCACTCCACACCCCCTGTGCCCCGGAGCTGCCGCAAGGCGGCCCGGGGTAAGGGCGGTGAAGAACGGACCCACCATGCACATCGCACAGCTGCACTACCGCTACGAACAGGAATATCTGGCCTGGTACCTCGCCGAGCAGGGCATGCCCCACGACCCCAGCGCCCTGGTGCACGCCGCACCACAGCTGGAGGCAAAGGCCCCGGGGCTTACGGCCGCGCTGCGGCGCTGCACCATGCGTTACGGCACCAGCGAGCTGTACCACAACTTCCTGCCCGCGGCCGAGCGCACGCCCTGCCTGGGCCGCCTGAACAGCTGCCTGCTGCACGTGGAGGACCTGGGCCGCGTGGTGGTGGACGTGGTGCTGGCCCCCGACGGCCATGTGCTGCTCGTGTACGGCGCCGAATACCTGGAAGCGGTGTTGGCTTACCACGCCGATCTCAACCACTGCCTGTGATCGCCATCGTCCCCCTCACCCCGGCGCTGCTGGCGCACTGGCCCGATGCCTGGCCCGGCGAGCGCGCGGCGCTGCTGGGGCGCATCCGCTGGCACCTGCATACGCCCGGTGCCGTGGCGCTCGCCGCCGTGCACGCAGGGGCCGTGCAGGGCTTCGGCACCGCCGTACCCCAGGGCACCAGCGCCTGGATCACCGCGCTGCGCTGGGTGCACGAAGCCCCCCCCGCGCACGCGGACCCGCTGCTCGCCGCGCTGTGCGATGCCGCTGCGCGCGCGGGCTGCGCGGCCGTGCACCTGATCGCCCCGCCCGTGCACCTGCCCGCCCTGGAGCGCATGGGCTTCGTGTCCATCGGCGCCGTGCAGCACTGGAGCGGCGGCACTGTTGAAGCCGCGAGCGATGCGCACGTGGTGCCCCTGGACGCCACGCACCGGCTGGCCGCGCTGCACCTGCATGCGCAGGCGCTGGGCACCGTGGAAGGTCTGCTGCTGCACGAGCACACGCACCTCGCGCACGTGTGGGCGGAGCAGGCGCGTGTGCGCGGCCTCTACCTGCCCACGCTGGGCGCGGGCCTCATCATCGCGCAGGCCCCGCACATCGGCGCCGAGCTGCAGCGCTGGCACCTGGCGCACCACCCCGGCCTGCTGCTCCCCGCGGACAACACCGCCGCCTGCGCCCACCTGCGCGCCCAGGGCCACAGCGCCTTCGCCGAGGGCGCGTGGATGTGCCGCGGCGAGCACGCCCCCCTGCGCCTCCCCTGGCTGCACGCGCTCCCCTGGGGTTGCGCGTGGGGCGGCGAGTAGCGCGTGACCGGTCACCGGTTCACGATCCGCGCCGCGCGGCTTTGCATCCCCTTCGTTCGCACGAA
>JAXLVG010000022.1:0-50895 GCA_046329115.1 Flavobacteriales bacterium
CGGTTCCGGAGACTTTGGAGTTCAGCAACTGATCACCGCACAGGCGCAGGGTGCCAGCTGGACCGATGCTGCGGATCTGGATGGTGATGGCGACCCGGATGTGCTCGGGGGGGCGCACGATGACGACCAGGTGGTGTGGTACCCGAACCTGGGGGGCGGTGCGTTCGGGTCCGCACAGGTCGTCACCGCACAGACCAACGGTGTACAGATGGTCACCCCGGCGGACCTGGACGGTGATGGCGATGTGGACATCCTTTCGGCTTCCGGACAGGATGACAAGGTGGCAGTGTACATGAATGACGGTTCGGGAGGTTTCGGCGGTCAGCAACTCATCTCTACGCAGAACAACTGGGTCCGATGGGCAGTATCCGCTGACCTCGATGGCGACGGTGATACGGATGTCATCACCGCCTCTGCTGATGCGAACAAGATCGCTTGGTATGCCAATGATGGGAGCGGCGCTTTCGGTGCGCAACGCACGATCGCCACATTGACCAGCAGCAACACCATGGTGGATGTGGGCGATCTGGATGGGGATGGCGACCCGGACGTGGTGGCTATTTCCAGGGCTGACCACAAGGCGACCTGGTACGCCAATTCGGGTAATGGAGAATTCGGACCGGAGCAGGTCGTCGGTACCTTCCCGTCGGAAGGATGGAGCATTTCTGCCGTCGATCTGGATGGCGACCAGGATCTGGACCTCGTGGCGGGCGTCGGCGGTTCCACCGGCATCGTCTGGTACGCCAACTCCGGGAACGGCGTGTTCGGTGGTGCACAGCTCATCGCCAGCAACGGATACGATGGGTTCAGTTACGTGGCGGACGTTGATGGTGATGGTGACCAGGACGTGGTGGGGACCAAGTGGACCAACCTCGCCTGGTTCGCGAATGATGGGACTGGCGCTTTCGGCCCGGAGCAGATCATCTCCACCATTGCGGACAACACCGAGTGCGTGTTCTCGACCGACCTGAACGGCGACGGTGACCCGGATCTTCTAGCTGCCATTTCCTCCGAGAACAAGGTGGTTTGGTATGAGAACCTCGGGGGCGGTGTCTTCGGCGTACAATTGAACATCGCGTTCCAGATCGGTGAAGCCAGTGCGGTGAGCGCAGCGGATCTGGATGGGGATGGTGACATGGATGTGATCACTGCTTCCCCACAGGGATACAACCTCTTGTGGCACGAGAACAACGGAGTGGGGGACTTCGCGATCGCCCATGTGATCGATACACGTATCCACGGCCTGGCGGTGATCGTGCCCGTGGATGTGGATGCGGACGGAAGGACCGATGTCCTTTCCGGCTCCTCCTTTGACGACAAGGTCGCGTGGTCCAGGAATACCGGCAACACGATCGGTCTCGAGGAGCGGGTCCGGATCCCCGGGGCCAGTTTGTTCCCTGTTCCTATGCGGGCAGAGGCCACGGTGCTATGGCCCGGGGTCGATGGCCTTGTTCGCGTGGACATCCTGGACCTGGAAGGAAGGGTGGTGCAGGCTGCGACCTCTCTTCTTTCCACCCAAGGCATCGTGCTAGAGCGCGGTACATGGCCTCCCGGCGCCTACCTGCTGCGACTTTCCAATGGCAGGCGAACGACAACTGTTCCATTCATCGCAGAATAGCGACCTGGTCCACTGGCTTTGGACAGCGCCACGCCGAACGCCACGCGGTTGCAGCAGCTGCCCTGAGAACCCTCATCACGAGCGTATCGCTCCCGCCCGGACGCCATGCTCCGGGCAACCGTCGCTTCGTTCATCGTCTTGCTTGCAGGGGCTTCCCTGTGACCAGGGGCATACGTCCGTACCTTGCAGACACCACGATGATCCGCCGTTCCCTCGCGCTCTATGCGCTCCTGCATGCAGCGAGCGAGGTGATGCCCCAGTGCACCTTCGTCCCCCAGCACACCATCAACATGCAATGCCAGCAGACCGTTGGTGTGTTCGCCACGGTGTGGTCCGGTGTGGCGCCGTTCGACATCACGGTGGAGGTGTTCCGCGGTGAGTGGCAGGTGGTGCATCAGGAACTGGGCAACCCGGTGGGCTACTTCACCGTGGAGCTGCCGGTGGACCTGTTCACCTGGACCAGCGAGAGCCGCGTGACCGTGACGGATGCGACGGGCTGCACGGCGACCCAGCTCACCACCTATCCACAGACCTTCATCGGCGTTGCCGCGTGGAACTGGAACACCGTGCCGCAATGCAACCCGCCCGGTGCGGTGGTGGAGCTGTTCATGCCCTACCTGCCAACGCCGCCCACGTACCGCATTGATGGCGGTCCCGATCTGCCCTTTGCTTCGGGCTGGACCTTGGTGGCGCCGAACACGTACCGCACCAACGCGCTGTGGCCTACGGGGAACCACACGCTGGAGTTCCCGCAGCACACGCAAGGTGGTTATGCCATCTGCGCCCAGAGCAAGGTGTTCTCCGGCACACCGACGCCATGCGTGGGTGTTACCGTGCGTGGTGCCCTGGATGGCGCCTTGCCCAGTGGCACGCTGATGACCGATGCGCTTCGGGCGCAGAACTTGATCCCTGTTGCCAGCACCAGCGGGACCATCGCGAACGGCTTGCTCTTCGCGACCGGGAACGACGCCATCGTGGACCGCGTCACGGTCGAGTTGCGCAGCGCCACCAACCCCGCGCAGGTGATCACGAGCGCAGGTGGGTTGCTCCAACGCGACGGTGATGTGGTGGAGCATGATGGTACCACCGGATTGCGGCTGCCAGGGTCCCCGGGCAATTACCACGTTGCCCTGCGCCATCGCAACCACCTCGGGGTGATGACCGCAGTGCCGGTGGCGATCGGCTCCGACCCGACCAGCGCGCTTGTGGACTTCCGGCAGACGAGCACGGCGGTTTACGGGACCAACGCGCGCGTGCTGAAGGGCACCGTGCAATGCCTGTGGGCCGGAGAAGCACGGGCCGATGGCACGATCAAGTACGTGGGCAGCTTGAACGACCGTGACCAGATCCTCACTGCTGTGGGCGGCGCCACGCCGAACAACGTGCTCATCAATGTGTACGACAACCGCGATGTGAACCTCGACGGCGTGATCAAGTACACCGGCGCAGGCAACGACCGCGACATCATCCTCACCAACGTTGGTAGCACCACGCCAAACGCGGTACGCGTGCAACAACTGCCCTGACCCGTCGGCTACTCCGTGTGGTCGAGGTCGCGGCCGTAGGTCTCCGGCAACCACCATGCGCTCAGCACGGCCAGCGCCCATACGAGCGCCCCGGTGAAGAGCAAGCCCTGCGTGGTGCTCCAGCCCATCAACCGTTCAACGCCTTGGTGGAACGGGATCAGCAGGGTGACGCTACCGCGCATGAAGTTGGTGACCGTGGCGGCCACGAGCACGCGCAGGTTGGTGCCGAAGTGCTCCGCCGTTGCCGTGGCGAACACCGACAGGTAACCGCAGCCCAGGCCCATGGCGAAGCACGCCGCATAGCTGCCGATGCCTTGTGCGAAGGCGATGAGCCAGACCGCCGTGGCAAGCATCGCCAGCATCATTCCGGCCATGATCACCCGGCGACGTGTACGCCAGCGCTGGCTCACGATGCCCGTGCCCAGGTCCCCGGCAGTGATGCCTACCTGGAACAGCGTGAACGCCCACGGCAGCTGCCATCCGGTCACGCCATGATCCCGTGCGATCTCCGGTGACAACGTGATCAGCAGCCCGACGCTGTACCAGATGGGCACGCCCATGGCGATGCAGGCCAGGTAGCGCAGGGCGCGTCCGCGGTCCGCGAAGAGGTGGCCGAACGAACCGCGGCGCGCGCCGGAACCCTGCGCCTTGCGGAACATGGCCGTCTCCATGTTCCGCATGCGGAAGAGGAGGAGCAACAGTCCCGCGCCGCCGGCGCCGATGAAGGCCGTGCGCCAGGGCAGGATGTTCGCGACCAATCCGGCGCTCACCGCGCCCAACGCACCCAGTGTGGCCACCAGGATGGTGCCGTAGCCGCGGCGCTCCACCGTCATGCTTTCGGCCACCAGCGTGATGCCCGCGCCCAGCTCGCCCGCGAGGCCCAGCCCCGCCAGGAAGCGGATCACCGCGTATGCTTCCACGTCGTGCACGAAGGCGTTGGCGATGTTGGCCAGCGAGTACAGCAGGATGCTACCGAAGAGCACCGCCACGCGTCCGCGCCGGTCGCCCACCACCCCGGTGAGGATGCCGCCCAGCATCATGCCCGCCATCTGCCACGCCAACAGGCGCTCGCCCTCCACGCGCAGGGCATCGCCGCTCAGCCCCAGTTCCGTGAGGCTGGGTATCCGGTAGACGTTGAAGAGGAAGAGGTCGAAGGCGTCCACGAAGAAGCCCAACCCAGCGGCAAGCACCGCCGCATTGAAGGGTCGGGTGTGGAGCGCCTGCGTCATGCGGCCAAAGTAGCCGCGACCGTGAACACCGCCGCCGTGCCGGGTGTTCCTGCGGGCATGGAACATGCTCCGTTGTTGGTGGTCGGCGGCACCGGTGGCATCGGCCGCCGCATCGTGGAACAGGCGCTCGCCGCTGGTCTGCCTGTGATCTCCGCAGGCCGGCGCGCGGAGGCCGTGCCGGGCGTGCAGGCCCACCTGGTGTGCGATGTGGTGCAGGACGGTCTACCGGTGGACGCACTGCCGGAGCGGCTTTCGGGGCTCGTCTACTGCCCCGGCAGTATCGACCTGAAGCCCTTGCGCTCGCTGCGTGTGGAGGAGGTGCGGGCCGCGCTCGAAGTGAACGCGGTGGGTGCGTTCCGTGCAGTGCAGGCCTGTGCCGATCGCCTGAAGCGCCATCCGGGTGCCGGTGTGGTGCTCTTCAGTACGGTGGCGGTCGGCCGGGGCATGCCGTTCCACGCGGGCGTGGCCATGGCGAAGGGCGCCGTGGAGGGATTGACGCGTGCACTGGCCGCCGAGCTGGCGCCTTTGGTGCGCGTCAATTGCATCGCTCCGAGCCTTACGCGCACACCGCTTGCCGCCAAGCTCCTCGGCACGGCCGAGCGCGAACAGGCCTCCGCCGACCGGCATCCGTTGAAGCGGGTGGGGGAGCCCGATGATGTAGCGGCCATGGCGCTCTTCCTGGCAGGACCGCAGGCATCGTGGGTCACGGGGCAGGTGATCGGGGTGGATGGCGGCCTCAGCGCGATCTGATGACGACGGACGACGGCATCGTGGGGATCGACCTGGGGGCACGTTCCTCGGGCAACACGGCCGTGTGCCACCGCGAGCGCGGGCTCTTCCGCTTCGCACGCAGCACCAAGGGCGCCGATGGCGATGCGTGGCTGATCGACCATGTGGCGCAGCTCGCACCCAAGGCCATCTACATCGATGCACCGCTCAGCCTGCCGGCCGCCTACTTCGGCCGCGGCGATGATCACTTCTTCCGCCTGGCGGACCACCAGACCGGCGGCATGAGCCCCATGTTCCTCGGAGGCCTTACTGCACGCGCCATCCGCCTTGCGGAGCGCTGGCGGGCACAGGGCATCGCCGTGCACGAGGCCTATCCGGCGGCGCTGATCCGGCGCAGCTGGGAGTTCCTCCGCATCCCGCACGGTCGCGCCATTCCTCGCCACAAGTTGCGCTTGATGGCGGGCATGTGTTTGTTGCCGCCGCCGTCGCCTTCGGACCGGCATGAGGCCGATGCCTGGCTTTGCTGGGTGATCGGGCACCGCCACCAACGCGGCGAAGCGGTCGCCTTCGGGGAGCCCAAGGAAGGGCTCATCCTGGCGTAAGGCTCACACACGGAAGCCGATCACGAGCACATCGTCGAGGGCCGGCCGGTCCTGCTGCCACAGCTCCAGGGCGTTCAGCAGCTTGCGCTCCTGCTCGCGGCACGGCTCGGTGGCGATGCTGCGGAACAGCTCCTTCAACCGTGCGCGCCCGAACTTGCGATCGTCCTTGCCGCCGAACTGGTCCTGGAATCCGTCCGAGCACAGGTAGAACATGTCGCCCTCCTGCAGCGCGATGGTGTGCTCCGTGAACGGACCCACCGGTGCCACGTGCGGTCCGATGGGCATGCGGTCGCCCGCAAGCTCCTCCAGGACGCCGTTGTGTACGCGGTACAGGGGATTGTAGGCCCCGGCGTACCGCAGCGTGCGCGCCTCCCGGTCGATCACGCACAGGGCGATGTCCATGCCGTCCGTGGGTCCTTCGCCCCGCTGCCGCCCAAGTGCGGCGATGATGCCGTCGCGCAGCCGGTCAAGGATCAAGGCGGGTCGGGTGCCGTCCACCTCGTTCACGATGGAGCGGAGCAGCGTGCTGCCGAGGATGCTCATGAGCGCTCCCGGAACACCGTGCCCGGTGCAGTCCGCAGCGGCGATCACCGTGCGCCCGCCAACGTGCGCGCACCAGTGGAAGTCACCGCTCACGATGTCCTTCGGGCGGTGCAGGATGAAATGGTCCTTCACATGTCCGGTGAGCACATGGTGGTCCGGCATCACAGCCTGTTGGATGCGCTGGCTGTACCGGATGCTCGCAGTGAGGTCCCGGTGCGCGGCCTCGATCACTTCACGCTGTTCCCGGGCCTCGGTGGTGCGGGCCTCCAGTTGCTCGCGCAGGATCACCTCCCGCCGCGTCTGGCGGTAGCGCGTATGGCCGAGCAGCGTGGCGATGACGATGACTGCGGTGAGGAGCATGCCGCCGTTCACCATCACTTCCGGCAAGGCCAGCGCGGAAGTGCTGCTCAGGGACCAGGCGTTGGCGAGCAGGGTGGCCGACGCGATGGCGAGCGACCAACGCAGCGGCCAAACCAGGATCATCGAGGCCCCGACGAAGAGCACGGCATAGGCCAGCGCGTGCACGCGGAACAGTTCCACCGGCAACTGCGCCCACATGTAGGCGTTCTCCGCGCTGATCAGGACGTAAGGCACGAACACGAAGGCGTGCGGACCCCAGCGCCAATGCCTGCGGAACAGGAGCAGGGCGATGATGATCGTGCTCACCACCGAACGCACCAGCGCGAAGCGCGGCGCCAGCGCGGGCACCACGGCCACATCGTTCAGGATGAAACAGAGGTTGAGGATGCCCGCCACCCAGCTTCCGGTGGTGTGGAAGCGCCAGGCGATCCGCTCCAGCTCCGCGTTCCAACTGGGCGCCTGCGCCGGCCGCGCGGCGCTCGTGCGCCAACGCGCCAGTGCCGAAGGAAAGGACAGGGTCGCCTGTGCGGGCATGCGCGTGTGTACGCGCGTGCGTCGCATTGGTTCTGGTCCGAACAGATCACGGCGTGCCGTGTTCCTTCCCCATGCCCCGCCATCGCCCCCCGAGCGAGCGGCCCCAGCGGATCTGCATCACCTGTGGCCGGCCGTTCGCGTGGCGCAAGAAGTGGGAGCGCGTGTGGGAGCAGGTGCAGTATTGCAGCGAGAAATGTCAACGGAACCGCAGCCGGCCCGCACGCTCCGCCTGATCCTGGGCGATCAGCTCAACGGCGCGCACAGCTGGTTCGCCCGCCGCGATGCCGATGTGCTTTACGTGATGATGGAGGTGGCCTCCGAGACCGGCTATGTCCGCCACCACGTCCAGAAGGTGCTCGCCTTCTTCGGGGCCATGCGGCGCTTCGCGGAGCACCTGCGGCGGCAGGGGCACCGCGTGCTTTACATCACCCTGGATGATCCACGGAACGAGGGCAGCTTCGCCGCCAACCTCGCCTGGGTGCAGCGCCTCACCGGTGCCACGGTGCTGGCCTACCAGGAACCCGATGAATGGCGCGTGGACCAGCACCTGTTGACGCTCCAGCGCGATCGGTCGATGATCGTGGAGGTGGCGGGCACCGAGCACTTCCTCACCACGCGCACCCACCTCGCCGACCTCTTCCGCGGCAAGCGCCAGTTCCTGATGGAGCGCTTCTACCGGGACATGCGCCAACGCACCGGCCTGCTGATGGACGGTGACCAGCCCACCGGCGGGGCCTGGAACTTCGACGCGGAGAACCGGGCGCGGCCACCGAAAGCCCACCTCGCGCCGCCGCCACTGCTCTTCGATCACGACCTGCGGGAGCTGCAGGCCATGCTCCTTTCCTGCGGGGTGGACACGATGGGTTCCGTGGATGAGGCCCACTTCATCTGGCCGCTCGATCGCCCCGAGGCTTTGCAGCTGCTGGATCACTTCTGCACGCACCTGCTGCCGCGCTTCGGCATGTACCAGGATGCGTTGATGCCCGGGCAATGGTCACTCTACCATTCGCGCATCAGTTTCGCGCTGAACGTGAAGATGCTTTCGCCCATGGAGGTGTGCAGGGCCGTGGAGGAGGCCTGGCGGGCCGATCCGGAGCGCATCTCCCTGCCGCAGGCCGAGGGCTTCATCCGCCAGATCATCGGCTGGCGCGAGTACATGCGCGGCATCTACTGGGCGCACATGCCGGGCTTCGCGGAGCGCAACTTCTTCGGCCACCACCGGCCGTTGCCCACTTGGTTCTGGACCGGCCGCACCCGCATGGCCTGCCTGCGCGACGCTATCGGCCAGAGCCTGCAGCACGCCTACGCGCACCACATCCAGCGCCTGATGGTCACCGGCAACTTCGCGTTGCTCGCGGGCGTGGACCCGGACGAGGTGGATGCGTGGTACCTCGGCATCTACATCGATGCGCTGCACTGGGTGGAGGTGACGAACACACGGGGCATGAGCCAGTTCGCCGATGGCGGCATCGTGGGCACTAAACCGTACGTGAGCAGCGGAGCCTACCTCGATCGCATGGGCCACCATTGCGGCAGCTGCCACTACGATGTGAAGGACCGCACAGGTCCCCGCGCATGCCCCTTCAATGCGCTGTACTGGCATTTCCACGTGCGGAACCGTGTGCGGCTGGAAGGGCCCGATGCACGTCCGGGCGTGCTGCAGCGCATGGGCATGGTGTACCGCACCTGGGACCGGATGGATCCCGCAACGCGTACGGCACTACTGGAGAAGGGGGACCGGTTGCTCAACGACATCGAGCAGCTATGAGCCGCGCCATCCTCTGGTTCCGCAACGACCTGCGCACGGTGGACAATGCGGCCCTCCGTGCCGCGGTGGAGCAGCATGCGGAGGTGCTGCCGCTGTACATCGTGGACCCGGTCCAGCACCACGAGGGGCCGTTCGGCTTCGCGCGTTCGGGGCACCGGCGCCGCGCCTTCCTGTGGGAAGGGCTGCAGGACCTACATCAGGCGCTGCTGGCGCTGGGCTCCGGACTGCGCGTGGAAGTGGGGGACCCGGCGGACGTGATGCGTGCGCTCTGTCGCACCTGGTCCGCTGAGGCCGTGCACGTGCAGGTGCTTTATGGCCACGAGGAGCAGGTGCACGTGCGGCAGGTGATGGCGGTGGTGCGCACCGTGCTGCACCCGCCGAACACGCTGTTGCATCCGGCCGACCTGCCCTTTCCGGTGCAGAACCTGCCGCGCGTGTTCACTGCGTTCCGGCAGGCGGTGGAGCGCGACCTCATCGTTCGACCACCGGTGGATGCGCCCACGCGCTTGTCCACTCCGCAGGGATGGGCGCAGCAGGCCTTCCTGCCTTTTGAACCGTTGCCATCCGACCCGCGTGGCGTGCTGCACTTCCGCGGCGGGCGTGCGGCCGGGCTCGAACGGCTGCGGCACTACTTCGCCACTTCCGCGCCATCCACCTACAAGGCCACGCGCAACGCCCTGCTCGGTGCGGACAACAGCACCAAGTTCTCCCCCTGGCTCGCACAGGGGAGCCTGGGCGCGCGCGAGGTGTACGCCGCCTTGCGGTCACACGAGCAGGCGCACGGCGCGAACGAAAGCACGTACTGGATGGTGTTCGAGCTGCTGTGGCGCGACTTCTTCCAGTTCAATGCCGCGCGGCATGGTGCACGCTTGTACCAGCATCGGGGTATACAGGGCGCTGCGCCACCGGCCTCGCGCGATGCGGAGCGGTTCGCCCGATGGTGCGCGGGGCGCACGGGCCAGGCCTTCATCGATGCGAACATGCGCGAGCTGGCCGCCACGGGCTGGATGAGCAACCGCGGCCGGCAGAACGTGGCCAGCCACCTCGTGCACGACCTGGGGCTGGACTGGCGCCTGGGCGCGTACTGGTTCGAGCATCACCTGCTGGACCACGATGCGTGCAGCAATTGGGGCAACTGGCAATACCTGGCCGGCGTGGGCAATGATCCACGTGCCGGCCGCCGCTTCGATCCGGTGCGGCAGGCCGGCATGTACGATCCGGAGGGCGCGTTCGTGCGGCATTGGAGCGTCTGAGGGCGCGCCGTTCCGGAACGGCAATGGACCGGTTGAACCGTTGCTCCCGGTTCACCACCTTCGCCGCGTGAAGCAGCCCACCATCCTCACCCGCCGACGCGTCCTGGTCAGCATGGCCGCCGCAGGTGTGGTGATGGGCGCCGTGCTGCTGCTGGGGCCCGATGCGCAAGGACCCGGTTCCGGTCTTTTCGCCGATGGCATGGTGAGCCGTGACCTGGATGCCATCCGCGCCGACACCCTGCGCGTGCTGGTGATGGACCACCACATGGTGTACCAGCGCGTGGGCATGGTGGAAACGGGTCTGGAGTACGAGGTGCTGGAGCGCTTCGCCCGCAAGGAGAAGATCCCCATCAAGGCGGTCCCCGTGCCGCATCCGGACAGTGTGCTCACCTGGCTGCAACGCGGCCGGGGTGACATCGCTGCGGTGCAGCTCAATGGCCGCTCGGTACTGGCCCGGTCCATGGGCACATCGCTCCCGTACCGCTTCGTTTCCCCGGTGCTGCTCACGCTGCGTGGCGATCCCCTGTGCGCCATCGCACCTGTGGACGGCGCGGACCCCGATTCCGCCTGGGTGAGCACCTGGTCGCCCTTCGCTCCGGCCGAACGCATGCTGCCGGGTGATGTCACCCAAGGTGGCGGCGAGCGCGTGCTCTTCACCGATACCGGCCGGTATGGCGATGCCCCGGTGGTGAACGTGGCCCTGGGACGGGTGCGTGCCGCGGTGATCACCGATGCTTCGGCGTCGTACTTCCTCGGCGGGCTGCCGCAGCTCGCCATGAGCGAACCCCTGGCCGAGCCCGTTCCGCTTGTGTTCGGCATGCGCACCAACGCGCGGTCCTTGCGACGTCGGCTGGATGACCACCTGGCGGACCCCCAGGAGAAGGAGGCCATCACCATGCTGATGAGCGCGTATAGCACCTTACCGACGCTCGACAGGGATCACGTGCTGCCCGGCTGCCGTTGCGCGGTGGAGCGTGGGGCCGATCACCTGACACTGGCCGCCATCCTCTTCCGTTCGGATCCGGACACGCTCCCCGCAGCGGAGACGCGGGACGATCCCCGGGCGCAGCTGCTGGCCACAGCGCATTACCTGGACGAACTGGACAGCGCCTGGCGCGTTACCGTGCCCGACCCTTCCGAACGCCTCGCCTTCGTGGCAGCGAGCTACGTGGCCGGCGCAGGCCATGTGATGGACGCCCAGGCCCTGGCCAAAGCGCTCGGGCTGGATCCGGGGCACTGGGCCTGCCATGTGGAACGGGCCCTGGCCCTGCTGAGCATCCCCCGCTACTTCACCAACCCCGTTGTGCGGCACGGTCCCTGTGCGGGCGGCCCGTCACTGGTGCGGGTGCGCGAGGCCTTGTGCGCCTACGCGGCCACCCCTGCGGGCATGGGCCTGCGTACACGCTGACGGCGGTCAGGATCCCCAGCCGAAAGGCATCCTGCACTGGCGCTCCGTCCTCCAATGCGGTAGTTTCCCAGCCCCTTTACCCGAACCATGTCCCGAACCCTGCTTTTTGGCCTTGCCATCGCGGCGGCCTTCCCGCTCGCCGCACAGCAAGCCGCCACCGACCCACTGTCCCTTGCCCGCGCTGAGCTCCTGCGGGCCGGCGTGGCCGAAGCCGATATCGCCCAGTTGCGCGTGGCCGATGCGTACACCGATGCCGGCACCGGCGTTCGCCAAACCTGGCTCCGACAGCAATGGTCCGGCCTGGACGTGTTCAACACCGAAGTGGCCGTGCACCAGCGTGCGGACGGTTCCATCATCCACCTGGGGCACAGCCTCGCCAATGGTCTGGCCAAGTTCGCGACCAACCCTTCCCCGGCCTTCGATGCCCGCGAGGCGATGACCCGTGTGCTGCTGAAGGATGGTCTTTCCTTTCCGGCACCGCGTGTCGTCTCGACCGACGAGGCTGCGCACGTCACCCGCTTCGATGGCACACCCTTCCATGGCGACGAGGCGTTCGCCCAGTTGATGTGGATGCGCTGGAACGACGGGGTCCGACTGGTGTGGAACGTGAACTACCACCACCCCGACGGACAGCACTGGTGGAACGTACGCATCGACGCGCAGAGCGGCGAAGAGCTGGAGCGCAACGACTGGACGTCGCAGTGCGCCTTCGATGGGCTCGGTGACGCGGTGGTCGCGCATCCGCATGAGCAAGGTGAAGCCCCGATGCCGGCCGCACCGAACGACTACAACGTGTACCCGGCCCCGGTGGAGAGCCCCAGCCACGGTGCACGCGCGATCCGCAACGCACCGTGGGCGAACGCTCCGGTGGCCTCGCCCTATGGCTGGCACGATACCAATGGTGCGGCCGGTGCGGAATACACCATCACCCGTGGCAACAACGTTTGGGCGATGGAGGATGTGGATGGCAACAACGGCACCGGGGCCAGTCCCGATGGCGGTGCCACGCTGGATTTCGACTTCCCCATCAACCTCGCGCAGGAACCCATCAACTACCAGGCAGCAGCCGTCACCAACCTGTTCTACTGGAACAACCTGATGCATGACGTGTGGTACGAATACGGCTTCGATGAGGTGAGCGGTAACTTCCAGAGCAACAACTACGGCCGTGGCGGTGCCGGCAACGACTACGTGGTGGCCGATGCGCAGGACGGCAGCAGTACCAACAACGCCAACTTCAGCACGCCGGCCGATGGCAGCAGCGGCCGCATGCAGATGTACCTCTGGAACGCACCCACGCCCGATCGGGACGGGGACCTCGACAACGGCATCATCGCGCACGAGTACACCCACGGCATCAGCACGCGCCTGGTGGGCGGACCCAGCAACGTGAACTGCCTGTTCAATGCCGAGCAGATGGGCGAGGGCTGGAGCGACTGGTTCGGGATGGTGATGACGATCGAGCCGGGGGATACCCGCACGGACCTGCGCGGTGTGGGCACCTACGCGCTCAACCAGCCCACCAACGGCGTCGGCATCCGACCCGCTCCGTACAGCACCAGCTTCGCCGTGAACAACTACACCTACGCGAACACGAACAGCGGTGTATCCCAGCCGCACGGCATCGGCTTCGTGTGGTGCACCATGCTGTGGGAGATGACCTGGGACCTGATCGACCAGTACGGCTTCGATCCGGACCTCTACAACGGCACGGGGGGCAACAACATCGCCATGCAGCTCGTGGTGGACGGCCTGAAGCTCACGGCCTGCAACCCGGGCTTCGTGGACGGCCGCAACGCGATCCTGCAGGCCGACCAGATCCGCTACGGTGGTGCCAACCAGAACCTGATCTGGGCCGCCTTCGCGCGCCGCGGTCTGGGCTACAGCGCCACCCAGGGCAGCACGAGCAGCCGCTCGGACCAGGTGGAGGCCTTCAACCTGCCGGTGAACAACAGCGTGTCCATCGCGAGCGTCACCAACCCCGCGAGCCCCTCGGTGAACGAGTGCTCGCTCGGCGCGAACGTTACCGTGGTGGTGCGCAACACCGGCATCCTGGCGCAGTCGAACTTCCCCGTGAGCTACAGCTTGGACGGGGCGCCCGCCGTGGTGGAGACCTTCACCGGTACGCTGGCCAGCCAGGCCTCCGCCACGTTCACCTTCAGCACGCCATTGCCCGCGATCTCCGTCGGCGTGCACACCATGCAGGTGGCCACACAGCTCGCCGGTGATCAGTTCACCGGGGATGATCAAGTGAGCTACAACTTCACGAACACGGCGGCGAACAACGCGCCCTACCTGGAGAACCTGGAGAGCGCTTCCACCGTGCCTACCGGTTGGGCCCTGCAGAACCCGGACAATGGCACCACGTGGTCCAATGTGAGCGTGACGAACGGCCCGTTGTGCGCCGCCACGCGCGCCTGGACGATCAACTACTACAGCTACAACGCCAACGGCCAGGAGGACCGCCTGGTCAGTCCGGTGGTGGACCTTGCCGGTTCGGCGGGTACACGCCTGCGCTTCCACCATGCATACGCCCAGTACAGCAGCAGTTACGTGGATGCCCTGCGGGTGGATGTGAGCACCAACTGTGGCGCCACGTGGACGACCGTGTTCCAGCAGAGCGCTGCGACACTGGCCACAACGGCCATCACCACCTCCTCCTACGCACCGTCCGCGTGCGCCCAATGGCGCCTGAACGACCTTGACCTCAGCGCGTACGACGGTCAGCGCGTACAGGTGCGTTTCGTCGGGGTCTGCGGCTTTGGCAACAACCTGTACCTGGACAACATCGAACTGACGCGGAACGGCGTGAGCCTCGCGCTTCGGATGATGCTGGACGGCCCCTTCGATGCGGGCAGTGGACAGATGAACGACGGGCTGCGCGCGGCGGGGTTGATCCCCACGCTTGAGCCGTACACCGCGCTCGGTTACGCCCAGGCCGCCGGCGGTGGTGGCGAGGCCGTGCAGAACGGCGTGCTCGCGCGCACGGGCAACGATGCCATCGTGGACTGGGTGCAGGTGGAGCTGCGAGATGCCACCACGCCCACCACGGTGATCGCCACGCGGCCCGCCCTGCTGCAGCGCGATGGGGATGTGGTGGCGGAGAACGGCACTTCGCCCATCGCCTTCCTGGCACCCGACGGCAACTACCACGTTGCGGTGAAGCACCGCAACCACCTGGGGACGATGACCGCCGCGCCGATCGGGCTCACAAACGCCACGTCCGCCCTGGACCTCCGGGATCCTGCGACCGCCACCTACGGCACCAACGCACGCCGCATCAACGGTACCGTGGCCACGCTCTGGCCCGGCGAAGTGCTGCCTGATGGCTCCGTGAAGTACGTGGGCCAGGACAACGACCGGGACCCGCTGCTCACCGCTGTGGGCGGCACCACGCCGAACAGCACGGTGGCCGGCTACCTGCCCGGGGATGTGAACCTGGACGGTTCCGTGAAGTACGTGGGCCAGGACAACGACCGCGATCCCGTGCTGACCACCGTGGGTGGCACCACGCCGAACAACGTGCGCACGCAGCAGTTGCCGTAGTGGGCTGAACGAACGGCAAGGGGCCGCCTCGATCGAGGCGGCCCCTTGTGCTTGCGTCCGTATGGAGTGGCCTACTCCGCGCCGTCGATCGAGCCGGCGAGGTTCTGCATCAGGCGCAGGTTCACCGCCTCGGCCCCCATGCCGCTCGTGGTGGTCACCGCATCGATGCCGGCGAAGAGCAGCGACAGGTCCACGTGAACGGGAGCCACATAGTTCTCGGCGTTCGCCAAGGCATGGTCCTCGTGGGCATGCGCTTCCGTGAGCAGCGCATCCGTGGCGCAGTGGTACACGATCTCCGGATCGCCTGCGTCCACCACACCATCACCATCGTCGTCCACGCGCCCTTCCACCACCAGGAACTTGTAGCCCGCGGCGGGGTTCCAGTTCCAGTGCATGGTGGCGTCGTTCAGGGGTGCTTCGGCCACGGTGGGGTCGGCGTGGTTGGTGGCACTGTCCAGGCCCAGGGCGAAGTGGAACTGATGGATGTGTGCCGCGGTGATGGAGCCGAGCGCGAAGGTGTTGGAAGCGTTGTTCGCGTCCACCAGCAGGTAGGCATCGTCCCAGTCACCCACCATCACGTCCGCGTCGTCCTCCGCGTGGATGCCGCTCACGAAGAAGCGCAGGCTGCTCAGCTTGATCTTGTGGCCGAGGCTGTCGGTGAGCAGGGAATCGAGGGTGTAGTCATTTCCCCCCTGCATCAGGGAGAACCCCAGGGACACGTTGGCGGTCGCCGGGTCGTGGCTGTGGTCATCGGGCGGTGCTTCTTCATCCTTCTTGCAGGCCGTGAAGGCCAGCGCGGCGAGGGCCAGCGCGGTGATCTTGTATCGCATGTTCAGTTGTTGTTGTTGTTGTTGAGGTTGTAGGTGATGCCCGCCACGATGCGTTCGCGGTTGGGCACCATGAGCTCCCCGCTGTTGCTGGCCAGGGCATGCTGCCAGGCGAGGGAGAGGCCGAGGCTCCGCCACCAAAGGCGGGCGCCGGCGTGGGAGAAGAGCACTTGGTCGCCGGTGCCGGTCACTGCCGTGCCGTCCAGCCGGTCCGTACCCGCGTACTCCATGTAGGCTCCTGCCGAGGGAAGCAGGCGTAAGGCACCGATGTCCACGAAGCGGAACGCTTCCAGCAGCGTGGAGGCGCTGTGGCCCATGCGGTAGCCCGAGCTCATCGGACCATTGACGCGCCCGAACACGGTGACGCTGCCTCCCCAACGCGCACCGCGCACCAGGTACTCCGCGCTCGCCAGTGCATCCCAGGTGCCCGTGCCGGGTTGCAGGTCGTGCGGCAGCTCCTGCCCGTACTGCTCCATGTCATGGCGGCCCAAGGGGAGCTTCACGCCTCCGCCGAGCGTAAGGCGGTGCCGGGTCCGGGTGCTGTCCAGCACGAGGAAGCGGGTGTTGGCAGCGATCCAACGCACCATCACCTGCGGGTCGCCCACGGCGTAGAGGTCCGCCTGGCGCACACCATCCACGGCGGCGTAGTTGTTCACCAGCGGAACCACCCCGAAGAGGCTCCAACGCTGGCCCAGCCAGTATTGGCCGCGCACGTCGATGGCGGTGTACACTTCGCGGTAGTGGCTGGCGGGTGCATCGGTGGTGGTGGCCGTGTGCCCCCCGTGCTTGGTCATGAGCATGGTGGTGGGGCCGGGCACATCGCCATCCAGGTAGCGCATGCGGTATTGAAGTCCGAAGCTGTGGGCGCGGTCGTAGGGCTGGATGCCCAGCAGGGCACCGCAACCGCATTGATCGCAACCCAGGCCCGGGAGCGCCAGCGTAAGCAGCGCCCCGAGCAGGATGATCCTGTTCATGGGTAGGGGTTGAAGGAAACGTGTTCACAAGGGACCGGCCGTGTGGTCCATCGGCACGTTCAACCCCAGGGCACGGGTTCGCTCAGGGAGCGCCAGCCGCTCAGCGGACCGGCTTCCGCATAGGCACCGGTGCTTATCCGGATGGATGGCACTTCGGCCACGGACGGCACGGGCTGTTGCAGCACGCACTCCGGCAGGCGCAGTTCGCGCAGTTGGTCGGGCAATTGCGCTTCGCGCTGCTCAACGCTCCGCAAGGAGCGCATCAGGTAGCATTGGCCGTGGCAGGTGCGCACCTCCTCCGGCACCAGGCGTTGCACGCACAACTCGCGGTCGATCCGCTCGCGCTCCACCAGGAAGTCCGCCACGATGAACCCCGGGGCCAGCGCAAGGCCGATGAGCCACAGGGCCAGAAGGGCAGCGATCGCGCGCATCGGGGCCGAAAGTAGACGGGCCGTTCCCCAGCGGAATTGACCATGGTCAGTCCGCTTCTCCGGACGGCTTGGTGCTCAGCGGCATCCTGTTAGCTTCGGGGCCTTACCTCTTTTCATGAGCAAAGGCACGACCGAATCCTGGGGCTCGCGCGTGGGCCTCATCCTGGCGATGGCCGGCAATGCCGTGGGCCTGGGCAACTTCCTGCGGTTCCCTGTGCAGGCCATCCAGAACGGGGGCGGGGCCTTCATCATTCCCTACCTCGTGTGCTTCCTGCTCATGGGCATCCCCCTGCTCTGGATCGAATGGGGCATGGGCCGCTTCGGTGGGCGCCAGGGCCACCACAGCACGCCCTTCATCCTGCACAGCCTCGATCCGCGCCGGGCGCTCTGGAAGTACATCGGCGTGTTCGGCATCTTCACCAACATCGCCGTGGCGGCCTACTACTGCTACCTGGAGAGCTGGACGCTCAGCTACGTGTGGCACAGCATCGCCGGCTCCTTCAACGGGCAGACCAGCGAACAGGTGGCCTCCTTCTTCGGCGACTACATCAGTGTGTCCACCTCCACCACGGGCATCCCGTTCGAGCCGATCGTTTTCTGGCTCCTCTGCCTGTTCCTGAACACCTGGATCCTCTCCCAGGGCCTGAGCGGTGGTGTGGAGAAGGTGGCCAAGGTGGGCATGCCGCTCTTGATCCTCTTCGGCATCTTCCTCGCCGTGCGCGGCGTAACGCTGAAGGCCGGTGAGCATGGCGCCGTGTACGACGGCACCATGGGCCTCAACTTCCTGTGGACCCCGGATTTCTCCAGCATCTGGAGCGCCAAGGTGTGGCTGGCCGCCGCAGGGCAGATCTTCTTCACGCTGAGCGTGGGCATGGGCAGCATCCATTGTTACGCCAGCTACGTGAAGAAGCGGGACGACATCGCGTTGAACGCCATGAGCGCGGGCTGGATGAACGAGTTCGTGGAGGTGGTGCTCGGCGCCGCCATCATCATCCCCATCAGCATCGGCTACCTCGGGGTGGAGAAGGTGGTGGAACTGACGAAGACCGGCGGACTGGGCCTCGGCTTCAAGACGCTGCCCTACCTCTTCACCCAATGGGGCCCCACGCTCGGCATGATCGCCGGGGTGTGCTGGTTCGGCCTGCTCTTCTTCGCCGGCATCACCAGCTCGCTGGCCATGGGCACACCGGTGATGGGCTTCCTGGAGGATGAGTTCGGCTGGAAGCGCAAGCCGGCCGCGTGGTTCTTCGGCCTCATCGTGCTGGTGCTCGGCCTGCCCACGGTGCTCTGGTTCAACGAGGGGGTGTTCGATGAGTACGACTACTGGGCGGGCACCGTGAGCCTCGTGGTCTTCGCGCTGTTCGAGACCATCCTCTTCGCCTGGATCTTCGGCATGGACAAGGGTTGGGCGGAGATCAACCACGGGGCGGACATCCGCGTGCCGCGCTTCTTCCGGTTCGTCATCCAGTACATCACCCCGCTGTTCCTCGCCTTCGTGTTCTTCAACTCCCTGCCGTCCATCTGGGAGAACATCACCAAGCCCGTGGGTTGGCAGGTGTGGGTGGGCCGCGGCATCCTCGTTGCCCTCTTCGCCACCACCAGCTGGTTCGTGCGCGTGGCCTACCTGAAGCGGAAGAAACTGCTCGACCACATCAAGCCATGAAGACAGACGCCTTGATCCTGATGCTGGGCTCCGTGCTCACCGTAACAGCCGTCACGCTCTACTTCTTCTGGCGTGTGCTCACCGCCAAGCCCAAGCGGGAGCCGGACAGCTATAGCGAGGAGTAGGGGGGAGCGCAAATGCACATGTGCCCATGTGTGCATGAGGCCATGTGCCCGTGAATGGGGGCAGGTTCCCGGTGCTTGTTCCGAGTTCCGGGTTCCGAGTTCCTAGTTCCGAGTTCCGGTGCGCTGCACGCTCAACCCGGAACAAGGAGCATGGAACGAGCATTGGTTCCGAGTTCAGGCACGCTGCACGCTCAACCCGGAACGTGGAACCCGGAACGCACGCCCACCTCACTCAAACACGATCCTCCCCGTATACCGCTGCTCGCCATCGCCCAGTTCCACGTGATAGATGCCTTTGGCCTCGGCACGGATGTCGATGGCCACACCTTCGGCGGTGTAACGGATGGGGATGCGCTGCACCACGCGGCCGGTCTGGTCCACAATGGAAAGCAGGAGGTCATTGGTAAGGCGCAGCTGCGGCGGCAGGTCGATGGTGCAGGTGCCTTTGTTGGGGTTGGCGTAGATGTGCAAGGTGCCCTCTTGCAGGGGCATGGACTGAATACCGGTGAAGCCACTAAGGCTGTCGAACTTGGCGATGAAGATGTCCGTGGCCACCGGGCCGCTGGGTTCCAGCACATGTGTGCCCATGGTGAAGGTGGAATCGTAGCAATCGGACACGTACAGACCATTGGCCGTGGGCCAGACCGAACCGTAGCTCTGCTCGTAGAAACTGCCCACCTTGCCATAGTGGTATGCGGATCGGCAAAGGCCCGTCGCCGGATCGACCCGCGCCACGAACATGTCCAAGGGGGTGCTGGCCGTAAGCGGGGACATGCCCGGAAGCACCAACTCGCCCTCGAACTCGCCCAGGATGTAGATGTCGCCATCGGGGGCCCGTTCAAGGTCGAAAACTGTGGAATAACCGGTTCCGCTCAGTGACCGCGACCAGTTCAATGCCCCAGCACTGCTGTAGGAGGCCAAGAACTCATCCCGGTTGAAGCCGGTCCCGTGAACCGTGTCGTCTTCGAACACAACGATGTTCTGGAAACCGCCATAGACAACAACATCACCATCCGGACCACTGGCGCATCGCCACGCATAGGCATTTGTATCCGAGCGCATGGATACGCTCCAGATGACCGAGCCACCCGTATCCACCGCCGCCAGCCAACCGTCCCGGTACGCGGAAGCAAGGCCCAATGGTACTCCGTTGAATTCCGCACCTGTGCGGCCGCTGCCGCAAAGCACCCACGCATTGGTGCCGTACTGATCAGCGTCGCTGATGATGCCGTTGGTGAGCCAGCGCTCCGCGAACAGCAGGTCGCCCGAAGGGGAATACTTGGCCACGAATCCACCGGCGGGTACGGCCACCGGCACATCCGCATTGAAGACCGCGGACATGGTGACCGCCCCCCCGAACCAGAAGGTGTTGTGGTCCTCGTCCAGGAGCACCTCGCCCGGCCGCACATCGAAGCCTTGGGCACTGGCTGCCCACAGCACGGTACCTGCCGAGTCGTAGGCGGCGATGTAGGCATCGCGCGGTTCGGTCGTGCCCGAACCAGCGACTGAAATGTTGCCGAACCAGATCACATTGCAGTTATGGTTGCCTGTGACCACTACACGGTCTCCAGAGGGGTCAACGGCAATCGAGTTGTATAGCTCACTATCATTCGGGCAATCACCACCGGCAGTGCGCACCCAAAGCACATTGCCGGCGGTGTCTAGCTTCACTAGCATGACATCTTCGGCTCCGGCTGGGGCGACAGTGTCAGATCCGATCACTATGGGCAACCCTCCAAAGACCCCGAAGGCATAAAGTCCTTCCTGTGCGTCACCACTCAGAATGAACGGAAGGCTGTAGCCAGTTGCATTCCCAAAATGCGTCATCCACTGCGGATCTTGGGCACGCATCGCCACACTTTGTATTAAGATCATGAGCAGATAATGGACACGTGCACGCATGGCCTCAAAGTTTGGTGATCGTAGTTACCTGCTCTCCCGACCGGCGCTCGGCTTTTTACGTGCGTCAGCTGTCTGCCGAGAGTCCCTCCAGGGCCCTTCCGTGCGAACCACATGCAACCCGAAGCTAATGCAGAATGCGTTCCGAGTTCCGGTTCCGGGTTCCGAGTTCCGGCACGCTGCACCCTCAACCCGGAACCCTCAACCCGGAACCACCCTCAGTGCTTATGCCTCCGCACCTTCACGATGCCGCCGGTGGTGTCCTTCACGCTGCTCATCACCACGAAGGCGTTCGGGTCGATGCGCTCCACGGCTTCGGTGAGGCGGCTCACCTCCAGGCGCGTGATCACGCAGTAGAGGATGTCCACATCGTGCCGCACGCCGGTCTTGCCCACACCCCGCTTGCCCTGGTAGATGGTGAGGCCGCGGCCCAGCTCTTGGGTGATCATGTCGTGGATCTCCTCGTGGTGCGAGCTCACGATGGTGACGCCCGTGTACTCCTCGATGCCCTCGATCACGAAGTCCATCGTCTTGCTCGCGGCCAGGTAGGTGATCATGGAGTAGAGCGCCGTTTCCACGCCGAGCAGGATGGCCGCCACGCTGAAGATCACCACGTTGATCGCCGTGATGATGTCGCCCACGGTGGTGCGCAGCTTGCGGCTGATCACGATGCCAAGCACTTCCGTGCCGTCGATCACGCCCCCGCCGCGCACGGCCAGGCCGATGCCGGCGCCCAGGAAGAAGCCGCCGAACACGGCCACCAGCAGCTTGTCGTGCGTCACCTCGGGCATGTGCACCGTGGCCGTCACCACCGCCAGCGCGCCGATGCCCGCGAGCGTGCGCACCGCGAAGCCCGTGCCCAGGATGCGGTAGGCCAGCCAGATGAAGGGCGCGTTCACCGCGATCAGCAGCAGGGAGAGCGGCCAGTCCGTGAGCGCGGTGATCATCAGCGCCACGCCCGTGGCCCCACCGTCGATGAAGTCGTTCGGCAAGAGGAAGCTCTCCAGGCCGAAGGCGGCGCTGAACACGCCAAGCCCGATCAGCAGCGTGTCCTTCGCGCCGTTCCACGCGCTCAGCTTCAGGTCGCGGAAGCCCTTGGCGAGCTTGTAGGATGACGGCTCCTCGCCCTCCTTCAACGCCTTGCGGGGGCGCAGGATGAAGCGGATCACCAGGTCGCGGAGCGTGCGCTGCATGGGGGAAAAATACGCGGTGGCGATCAGCGCCCGCCGCCAAGCATCCGCCACGCCGCCCCTTCCTTCAGTGCGTAGCGGCTCCACCGCAGTTCCTCGATGCCGTGCAGCAGCACGCGTTCGATGGCGATCAACCCGAGCGGCAGCGTGTCCACCCGGAAGTCCGGGATGGCCGGCAGTGCGGCGCGCTGGGCCCGCGTGGTGTACAGCAGGCGTTCCTTCAGTTGGTCGAAGACCCCGTGATCGAAGGTGCTCGTCACCGCACCGGGTGCGAGCGGCGGGCCCTGCTCCTCCGCCACCAGCGCGGCCAGGGTGTCGAACGCGCCCGCGCTGCCCACGAGCGTGGTGGGCCAGTGCCGGTCCATCACGGCGAAGAGCGGTTCGAGTTGTGCATCCAGGTAGGCGCCGATGCGGAAGTGCTCCTCCAGGGTGATGGGGTCCGACGGATGGAAGCGCTCCAGCAGGCGGGTGGCGCCCAGTTCGAAGCTGCGCTTCCACATCAGCGCCTTGTCCGTGGCCAGGATGAACTCGATGCTGCCCCCGCCGATGTCCATCACCAACATGGGCTTGCCGGTGAAGGTCACGGCCTGCCGCACACCGTCCAGGATGAGGGCGGCCTCCTCTTCACCGGGGATCGCCTGCACCTCCACGTCGTGGTGGGTCCGTGCCTCTTGGATGAAACGGTCCGCGTTGCGTGCGTTGCGCAGGGCGGAGGTGCCGAAGCCGCGCACACGCTCCGCCCCGTACGCACGGGCCTCGGCGCTCAGCTCGCCCACCATCGCCAGCCCGCGCGCCATCGCCTCGTCGGTGATGCGGCCCTGCTCAATGCCGCCGCGCCCCAGGAACACGGCCCGCTCCTCGCTGTGCAGCACATGCAGCCCCGCCGCCTCGCTGCGCTCGGCGATCAGCAGGCAGAAGGTGTTGGTGCCGAGGTCGAGGATCGCTATGGGCATGTGGGATGGTCGTTGGCGTACAAGCTTACGGTGGAGTGGACAGTGCTTACGCACGATGCCCTCGCGCGACAGTGGACAGTGCTTACGCACGATGCCCTCGCGCGACAGTGGACGGTGCTTACGCACGATGCCCTCGCGCGACAGTGGACAGTGCTTACGCACGATGCCCTCGCGCGACAGTGGACAGTGCTTACGCACGATGCCCTCGCGCGACAGTGGACAGTGCTTACGCACGATGCCCTCGCGCGACAGTGGACAGTGCTTACGCGCTAGGCCCGCCCGCACAGTGGACAGTGCTTACGCACTTACGATCTGTCGGGTTTTACGTCAACTTCCGGAGGGCAGGCGCATCCAGAGAACTTCCAACCAGCTTGAAAGGAGCAGCAGACCAGAGAATCCGGGCACGTGGCCGAAACGGCGTGCTGCCGGGCTCATGTAGGCATGCAGCAGCTTTCCGATCTCCTGGACCAGGCCGAAAGCGATCTCCACGTCCGCAGCTGGCATGTAGTTCATCCGCCGCGCATGGTGCAGCATGGACCGCACTTCATTGCACGACCCTTTGGCGATCACGAGGTAGCGATTGCGATCGGCCACGGTCGGTCGTCCATGCCCTTCCGCAATGTTGTTCATGATGGAGAGGGAGGCGCGGAGCAGCTGGTCCTTGAACCAGAAGCGCTTGCTGTCCCCGAAATGCGTTTCCAGCAATGCAAGCAGGTCTCCTGCTCGCTGCCAGGCTTTGGATTGTTCGAATGTTGACGTCATTCCCGGCGATCGTTGTTCCGGTAATGTAGAGATCTTCGCTGTCCTGCCGACCTTGGGCCAGTGGACAGTGCTCACGCGCTCGGCACGCCCACACAGTGGACAGTGCCCCCGCACAATGCCCTCGCGCGACAGTGGACAGTGCCGACGCGCGAAGCCCCCCCGCGCGATAGTGGACAGTGCCCCTGCGCGAAGCCCCCCGCGCTACAGTGGACAGTGCCGACGCGCGATGCCCCCCGTGCTACAGTGGACAGTGCTACCCCACAATGCCCTCGCGCAACAGTGGACAGTGCCCCCGCGCGAAGCCCTCACGCAACAGTAGACAGTGCTTCCGCGCAAAGCCCGCCAGCGCAGTGGACAGTGCCGACGCACAACTCCTCGCGCAACAGTGGACAGTGCTGCGAGGAGCCACAGATGCGCGTAAGCCAGTGCGGTAGCGCTGTCGTGCGCCGGCTTCTGCGTGGGGACTGTCGCGCGTTGGCCCGTGCGCAGGCACTGATGCGCGTAGGGCCGTGCGTGGGGATTGTCGTGCGTTGGACTGTGCGCAGGTACTACCCCTTATAGAACAACCACTTCCCCAGCTCCTTCCAACTCACCTTCTTCCCGTACATCAGGATGCCGGTGCGGTAGATGCGGCCGGCGAGCCAGGTGGTGAAGACGAAGGTGCCCACCAGGAGCACCATGCTCAGCACAAGCTGGCCCGCGTGCTCGAAGGCGTTGCCGGTGGCGATGCGGATCATCATCACCACGGGACTGGTGAAGGGGACGATGCTGCTCCAGAACACGGCCGGCCCGTCCGGATTGTACACGGCCGTCTGCGCGATGAAGATGCCGATCATCATGGGGATGGTGATGGGCAGCATGAACTGCTGCGTGTCCGTTTCCGCATCCACGGCGGCGCCGATGGCGGCGAAGAGCGAACTGTAGAGCAGGTAGCCCCCGAGGAAGTAGAAGATGAAGAGCCCCACGATGGCGGCGATGGGCAGTTCCTCCCAGATGGCGAAGAAGGCCTTCATCTCCTCGGCCTTCTCGCCCGCCTCCGCTTGGTTGCGGTCCATGGCCAGCTGCTGCTGCACCTGGGTGCTCACCTGCGCCGGCACCTGGTCCTGCGCCAGCGCCGTCATGCGGTCCTTGGCCATGCCCAGGCCCACGCTGCCCAGCACGGTGGAGATGGTGACCCACAGCAGGAACTGGGTGAGGCCCACCATGGCGATGCCGATGATCTTGCCCATCATCAGCTGGAAGGGCTTCACGCTGCTCACCAGCACCTCCACGATGCGGTTCTGCTTCTCCTCCATCACCCCGCGCATGACCTGTACGCCATACAGGAAGATGAACAGGAAGATGAGGTATCCGCAAGCGAAGCCCAGGCCGGCCTTCACCTGCTCGTATGACTTCTTGCCGCCCTTGTCCACGTCGTACAGCTCGAATTTCAGCGGCTTGCTGTAGGCATCGTACTTGTTCACGTCCACTCTGTCCAGCGCCAGCTTGGCCTTGCGCAGCACCTGCTCCAGGTCGTTGCTCACGTAGTTCTGCACCTTCTGGCTGGGCAGGTCCTTGTAGAACACCTGCGCCTGGTCGTTGGTGATGATCTTCTCGTTGAGGTAGATCATCATGGTGTACGGGCTCTCCTTGAACACGGAGTCCGACAGGTTCTCGTAGGAATAGAAGTAGGTGATGCCGAGGTCCTCGTTGGGCGTGAGCTTGCCGGTGAAGAGGTGCGCTTCGTCGTACACGTACACCGCCTGCGGACCCTTTTCCTGCATGGCCAGGAGCACCGCCAGGGACACGCCGCCCACGATGAGCAGCGGACCCAGCACCGTCATGATCAGGAAGCTGGGCTTGCGTACGCGGGTGATGTACTCGCGCCAGATGATGAGGCCGATCTTGTTCATGTGCTCATGTGTTCATGTGCGCATGTGCTCATGGTGGCATGAGCACATGGCGTATTACTCCGTCATCCCCGTGTGCACCTGCGCCGGGTCCTTCTCGCTCACCACGCGGATGAAGATGTCGTGCATGCGGGGCACCTCCTCGTGCACGCCCAGGATCTCCACGGCGGGCAGGGTGCTGCGCAGCAGGTCGTTCACCTTCGCATTGTGCAGCAGGCGCACCCGCGCGGTGGCCACGCCGTCGTCCTCGGTGAAGTCGAGCAGCTCGCCATGGAAGCCGAGCGCATTGGCGAAGGCCACCTTGTGCCCGCGCAGGTCGATGCGGTAGGTCTGGTCGCTGAACCGGCGGCGGATCTCCTTCACGGGCCCATCGAGCACCACCTGGGCGTTGTTGATCAGCGCGATGTGGTCGCAGAGCTCCTCCACGCTGGCCATGCCGTGGGTGCTGAGCATGATGGTGACGCCCTCGCCGCGCAGGCGCAGGATCTCGTTGCGGATCAGGTCGGCGTTGATGGGGTCGAAGCCGCTGAAGGGCTCGTCCAGGATGAGCAGCTTCGGTTCGTGCAGCACGGTGGTGACGAACTGCACCTTCTGCTGCATGCCCTTGCTGAGCTCCTCCACCTTCTTGTTCCACCAGCCGCCCATCTCCCAGCGCTCGAACCAGGTCTTCAGCCGCTTCACGGCCTCCGCCTTGTCCATGCCCTTCAGGCGCGCCAGGTACACGGCCTGCTCCCCCACCTTCATCTTCTTGTACAGGCCCCGCTCCTCGGGCAGGTAGCCCAGCAGTGCCACGTCCTCCGCCGTCATGGGCCGTCCGTCCAGCAGCACGCGCCCCTCGTCCGGACCGGTGATGCGGGTGATGATGCGGATCAGGGTGGTCTTGCCCGCGCCGTTGGGACCCAGCAGCCCGAAGACCCTGCCCGCGGGCACCTCCATGCTCACCCCCTTCAAGGCGGTGTGCGCGCCGTAGCGCTTAACGATGTTCTCGCAGACCAGCATGCGGCGAAGGTATCCGCAGGCCTCACGCGCCCATGCGCCGCTCGTGGGGCGCGGTTGCCGTTGGTCAGGGGCGTGTTGGGTGCCGGTGGGCGGTTGACGGTTGTCCGTTGACGGTTTTCCGTTGTCCGTTCCGAGTTCCGGTACGCTGCACGTTCAACCCGGAACCCTCAACATGGAACGCTCAACCCGGAACCTTCAACCAACAGCATAGATCTCGCGGCGGCCGATCATGCGCTGCTGCACGGGGTCCCACACCTTCAGGCGCAGGCACTTCAGCACGTCCCACGGGAGCAGGCTGGTGGTCTGGGCCTGCTGCAGTTCCGGGATGGCCGCGTAGACCTCCGGCAGGCGGTAGAAGGGGATGCGGGGGTTCAGGTGGTGGATGTGGTGGTAGCCGATGTTGGCCAGGAACCACCGCATCACCGGGCTCATCTTCATGTGGCTGCTGCTCTTCAGCGCGGCATCGTGGTAGGTCCAGCCGTCCTTCTCGGTGAACTTCACGCCCGGGAAGTTGTGCTGGGCGTAGAAGAGGTAGCTGCCCAGGCCCAGGGTGATGGTGAAGGGGATGAGGAAGCCCAGCAGCAGCCCCATGGTGCCGGCCAGCAGGTAGATGCCCGTGCCGATGGCGAAGTGGAACACCAGCGCGATGATGCTGTCCCAGTGCTTGCCCGTGTTGTTCACCATGGAGCGGATGCACATGCCGTAGATGAACATGAAGATGTAGCCCAGCCCGATGGTGATCGGGTGCCGCACGAACATGTACAGGGTGCGCTCGGCCCGGCTGCTGGCCAGGTACTTTTCCTTGGTGACGATGGGGAAGGAGCCGATGCTGCTGGTGTACAGCTTGCTGTTGTGGGCGTGGTGGTAGTTGTGGCTGCGCTCCCAGATGCTCACCGGGGCCAGCATGTACCAGCCGAACACCGTGAAGATGCCCTTGGCCACCTTGCTATGCTGCAGGATGCTGTGGTGCAGGAAGTCATGGTAGATCACGAACATCCGGCCCAGGGTAAGGGCCACCAGCAGGCTGCATAAGGCCTTGGCCCACAGGGGGGAAGGCAGGAACACGCCCGTGTAACCGGCGCCCAGCACCACCAACGTGATCAATACGTGCCACCAGCTCTTCCAGCGCGTTTCGTGGGCGAAACGTCGGGTGGCAAGGATGAGGTCTTTTCCTTCCAACATGTCGCGTTAAGGCCCGGTCTTGCACCCGGGACGGTCAAATGTATAATGCGGAACGCATGACGCCGATCAGGTGTTCGGTCGCCTGTGCTTCCACCGCCGGTGGCTCCACAGCCAGTGGGCCGGATCGCGGCGGATGTCGGCCTCCAGGCGCCGCGTGTGCAGCTCGCTGATCTCCCCGTCCGCCGTGCGCGCCGGCTCCGGCACCAGGTCCTCGAAGCGCATCACGTACCGCCCGCGGCCCACCGTGCGGATGCCCACGTACACGATGGGGTGCCCCAGCTTGCGCGCGATCTTCTCGGTGCCCAGGAACACGGGCGTGTCCTGGTTGAGGAAGGTGGTCCAGTACGCGCGCTCCGGCGGGGGCGTCTGGTCCGCGATGAAGGCCGTGGCCGTCACCTGGTCCCGGTCTCGCAGCATGCCCTTGGACGCCTCGTGCATGGCGTAGAGCCGGTTGCCCAGCCGTGTGCGCATGCGGTGCATCAGCCGGTCGAAGTACGGGTTCGCCAGCGGGTGGTAGATCACGTACAGCTGGTGCAGGCCCAGGCTGGCGAAGCGCGCCCCGCCCAGCTCCCAGTTGCCCCAATGCCCCATCACCAGGATCACGCTGCGGCCCTGCGCGTGGTACTTCCGCAGCACCTCCTCGCCCTCCACCTGCACCCGCTCGCGCACCCCCGCGGCAGAGATGGTCAGCGTCTTCAAGGTCTCCAGCATCAGGTCGCACAGCCACCGGTAGAACGCACGTTCGATGGCGCGCCGCTCGGCCTCGCTCTTTTCCGGAAAGCTCTTCCGCAGGTTCTCCCGCACCACCGCCGTGCGGTAGCCGAGCAGGTCATACACCACCAGCCGGATCCCATCGCTCAGCAGGTACAGCAGGGGGAAGGGCAGCCACGCGATCAAGTAGATGAAGGGCAGGGCGAGGTAGTAGGCGATGGCGGCCATGGCTGAGCGCGAAGATGGGGCAGGGGACGCGCCCGGCCTGACCGCGCGGGCCCCAAGGGCCACCGGCTTCCTGCCGGTGTGGTGGCAGGCGTGCAGGTGGGACCGCCGGAAAAAGCAAGCGCCGCGCGCCGTTTGGATCTCTAGACCTCTTCGGCCCTGCCGCGTACACCCTTGTCAGGTGGTCCAGCGCGCGGCGCTCGTGCGAAGGTAGCCGCAGTTAACGTCCCACAGGCGTCCCGCCTGTGCTTGGCAGGTGCACAGGCAAGATGCCTGTGCGACGTTGAACGAAGCTTCCCGCCTGTGCTTGACAGATGCACAGGCAAGATGCCTGTGCGACCTTGAACGCAGTGCCCGGCCTTGCATTACCCGGGCCCCGGGTGGTTGACCGCGCGACCCTATTTTCACCCCATGCCGCTCAGCCGCCGCGAGATCCGCGCCCGCGCCACCCGCTTTGCCAAGGACTTCGCCCACGCCCACAACGAAGAGGCCGATGCCAAGCCCTTTTGGCTGAAGTTCTTCGAGGTCTTCGGCGTGCAGGCCCGCTCCGTGGGCAGCTACGAGGTGCACGTGAAGAAGCTCGACAACGCCCTGGGCAAGATCGACTTCTTCTGGCCACGCACGCTGCTGGTGGAGCACAAGAGCAAAGGCAAGGACCTCAACAAGGCTGCCATCCAAGCGGTGGACTACCTGCACGGTGTGAAGGAGAACGAGAAGCCGCGCTTCATTCTGGTGAGCGACTTCGCCCGCTTCGTCCTCTACAACCTGGTGGAAGGCACGCAGACCGAGCTCACCCTGCAGGAGCTGCCGCAGCGCATCGAGGTCTTCGACTTCATCGCGGGCTACGAGGTGCGCACGGTGCGCGAGCAGGACCCCGTGAACATCCGCGCGGCCGAGCTGATGGGCCGCCTGCACGACGAGCTGAAGGCCACCGGCTACGATGGCGAGCCCGGCAGCCCCGAGCGCCACGCGCTGGAGCTCTACTTGGTGCGCCTGCTCTTCACCCTCTTCGCGGACGATACCGGCATTTTCGAGCGTGACGCCTTCTACAACTTCATCACCGACCAGACTCGTGAGGACGGCAGCGACCTGGGCGCCCAGATGGCCCGCCTCTTCCAGCTGCTCAACACCGCCGAGGACAAGCGGCCCAAGACGCTGGACGAGCGCCTCGCCGACTTCAAGTACATCAACGGCAAGCTCTTCGTGGAGCAGCTACCCCTGGCCGAGTGGGACGGCGCCATGCGCGTAACGCTGTTGGAACTGGCTTCGCTGGACTGGGGCCGCATCAGCCCGGCCATCTTCGGCGCGCTGTTCCAAAGCGCCATGGACCCCAAGCAGCGGCGCAACCTGGGGGCGCACTACACCAGCGAACAGAACATCCTCAAGCTCATCAAGCCGCTTTTCCTCGATGCACTGTGGGACGAGTTCGCGCAGGTGAAGAGCAGCAAGCCCAAATTGGAGAAGTTCCACCAGAAGCTGAGCGAGCTGCGCTTTCTGGACCCGGCCTGCGGCTGCGGCAACTTCCTCGTGATCACCTACCGCGAACTGCGGCGCCTGGAGATGGAGGTGATCCGTGCGCTGCAGAAGGGCCAGCAGGTGATGGACGTGGACCACCTGGTGCGCCTGAACGTGGACCGCTTCTATGGCATCGAGCTGGACGAGTTCCCCGCGCAGATCGCGCAGGTGGCCCTGTGGCTCACGGACCACCAGCTGAACCAGGAGGTGAGCGCCGCTTTTGGGGAGTACATGGTGCGCATCCCCCTGCGCAGCAGCGCCACCATTGCCAACGCCAACGCCCTGCGCACCGATTGGCAAAGCCTGCTGCCGCAAGGCAAGCGGTACGATTACATCCTGGGGAATCCGCCGTTCATTGGACACCAGTGGCGGACGAAAGCACAGCAGGCCGACCACGAGAACGTCTGGGGCAAGACCGGACGATACGGTCGCTTGGATTTCGTTACATGTTGGTTCAAGAAGGCGGCCGATTTAATCAAAGGTGGTACCACAGAAGTTGCCTTTGTATCGACAAACTCAATCGTACAAGGTGAACAGCCAGCCATCATGTGGAGCGTGCTGAACTCGATGGGCATGGAGAAGACCTTCGCCTATCGCACGTTCAAGTGGAGCAATGAGGCACGTGGAATTGCGCAGGTGCATGTAGTCATTATTGGCTTCAAGTATGGTGAACCCGGAAAGCGACTGCTTTACGAGACGGATAAGTCGTCACGTGAATCGAAGTCAAACGAGGTGAAAAGGATCAACTCATACCTCCTCGATGCTAGTGATGTATTTCTCGAGTCAAGAGGGGAGCCGATTTGGTTCAAGCAGCCTCTCTTCAAAGGAAGCCAGCCAACGGATGGCGGTGGATTGATACTCGACGATGAGGAGTTCAATGAGATCAGGGTCAAGGAGCCGGAAGCAATGAAGTGGATCAGACCGTTCGTTGGTGCGCAAGAGTTCATCGAAGGCAGACAGCGTCATTGCCTCTGGTTGAAACATGCATCGCCTCAAGATCTGCGTGGTCTTCCCATAGTGACCCGCCATCTTCAGACTGTTCGTGATTTCAGGGAAGGCAGTCCGACAGCTTCAGTACGGTCGTTTGCAAAGACACCTACTCTTTTCACACAAGACCGACAACCAGACACGAGCTACTTGATCATCCCTGAAGTCTCGTCAGAGAACAGAGACTATATTCCAATTGGCTTTCTCGGTCCTGATGTCATTGCGAGCAATAAGCTGCAGATCGTGCCCAATGCAGACTTATTCTCTTTCGGTCTTGTCCAGTCGCTAATGCACATGGCCTGGACCCGTGTGGTATGCGGACGGATGAAGAGCGACATCAGCTACTCACCAGCCATCTACAACAACTTCCCCTGGCCCCAGCAACCGAGCGCCGAGCAGAAGGCAGCGGTGGAGGCGGCGGCGCAGGGGGTGTTGGATGCGCGGGCGCAGTTCCCCGGCAGTTCCCTGGCCGATCTGTACGACCCGCTCACCATGCCGCCCGCCCTGCTCAAGGCCCACCAGTCGCTGGACAAGGCAGTTGACAAGTGCTACCGCCCGCAGCCGTTCACCAGCGATGCGAAGAGGGTGGAGTACCTGTTCGAGCTGTATGAGGAGTATACGCGGGGGTTGTTGGCGGGCGCCTCCGCCAAGGATTCGACGGCCCGAGGGGAGAAGCCGAAGCGGGAGCGGAAGAAATGAGGGGGCTTAACTTTGAGGCACGCGCATGGCACCCAAGGCGATCAAACCGGACATTGAGGGCTATGCGTTCTACTTCTTCAGCAACGAGAACAACGAGCCCATGCACGTGCATGTGCGCAAAGGGGATGGAATGGTGAAGTATTGGCTTGAACCGGTGATGCTCGCGGATGACAATGGACGCATGAAAGTGCAGGAGGTCCGGCGAGCGGAAGAACTGGTGAAGGCCAACAAGGCGCGCATCATCACCGCGTGGAACACACACTTCAAGCCATGAGCAACAGAAAGCCGATCATCCAGGACCCCGTCAATGCCTTGATCCGGGAGCATGGTGTACGCATCACGTCCGTTCACGCCATCAAGGATGCGAACCTGCTGCTGGTGATGTTGAGCAGCGGCCGCTTGGAATTCCCGTTGGACAGCTTCAAGCGCCTGGCCAAGGCCAGCGAGGCCCAGTTGAGCCGCTATGAACTGCTGCCGGACGGGGCCGGTGTGGCATGGCCGGACCTGGATGAGCACTTGAGCCTGCGCGGTTTCCTGCTGAGCACCATGAGCCGCATGCTCACACGACCCGCGCGGCCGTTGCCGCGCCGGACCAAGCGCGCGGTGGCCTGAGCGCCCTGGTCGGCGCTCAAGGCCCACCAGGCGCTGGACAAGTGCTACAGGGCACAACCGTTCCCCGTTCCGGAGACCGGGGCGGCGATGTGAGGCGGGGGGAGTATTTGTTCGAGCTGTATGAGGAGTATACGAAGGGGTTGTTGGGGGGGCGCCTCCGCTATGGCTGCGGCGGCCCGAGGGGAGAAACCGAAAACGAGAATGCGGCCATGGATGTGAAGATCCTTCTCAACCACTTCGGTGGGCCACTTCATCTGCACGCGGATGTGTTCGCGCGTGTCATTGGCGAAGCTGACAAGTTCAAGTGGGTCGAACTGCTCGAGGCGCTGTTCAGCCAGCCGGACGAAGTTTGGCAATTGGAACTTCCTGGGCCGCTCTATGCCTGGCGCTATGTCAAGTTCTATCAGGAAGGCGCCTTCTTCGGCATCGTGGACATAGGGCGGCCTGATGACCTTCGGATCGTGGACTGGTATCTGTTGCCGTACGACGCCAACAGCCCTGAAGCCGAGGTTCAGGCGGCGGCCATCGATGCCCATCGCGAAGGGCAGTTGAACCACACCAAGTTGCGCTAGCCCGCTCACCATGCCGCCCGCCCTGCTCAAGACACACCAGGCGCTGGAAAAGGTGGTGGACGAGTGCTGCCGTCCGCAACTGATCCCCGGTGCCGGCCACCTGTTCGAGCGCTATGAGGGTCATATGGTGGGCGCCTTCGCTAAAGCTGTGGCGGCCCGGGGGGAGAACCGTAAGCAGATTCGGAAATGAGCATGCGACGAAAGCGGAACGTGAATGAAGAGGATCATGTGATGTTCCTCTCGCGGTTTCAATGCTGTGTTTGTAAGAGGCGTGGCGACCAGATCCATCATCTGGATGGTGATCCCGCGAATACGATCGCTGACAACCTCGTCTTCTTATGCCTCGAACATCACGCTGATGCCAGTGGTCAGCATCCAATGCGGAGAAGGCTAAGCCCAGGTGCTTTACGCAAGTACCGCGATGAGCATTATGCGGCTATCGCAAGATGGCGGGAACTGATGGTTCCTGCACAGGTAGGACAGGTGGCTTATAGCGGGTCTACGGATTTAGTAGAGGCCGCAATCACAGCAAGTGCACTGATCGAGCTCGCACGCATGGAGAGTGATTTCATAGCTGGTGCACCGGTTGACCGACCCTTTGTCATGGACAGATTCGCACCCTTCAGCAAGTACAAGAACACGCGCATAGGACAGGCCGTTCTTGAGTTCGTGATGTCGGCTGCGCACTATACCCGCTTGAACTATTCACACACCGACTGTAGTTTACTGGTCAACTTCGCGATGGACCATTTTCCTGTGCAGGAGGTGCGAGATAACCCCCCATCGAGTGTCGGACTTGTTGAAAGAGCTTTGATCGCTGCCAATGCAATGCTCTATGACGCTGGCATCCATCTGCGCAGGTTCTATCCGGTCCTTGATGCTTTGACGCTTGTGAAGTTCTTGCATCGACTTGGGCGGCGATATGGACGCAATGACATAGTTGAGATGGTGCAACGGCAACTTCAAGAGTCAGTATCGCTCTTGGATCGACCAGATCGTGAGGATCTCGTGATGGTTAGGCAGCTTATCCAGGAGTTTGCGAGTCATTTGGATGATGGTAGTTTGAGCTATCCGATGTTCTCCGCGCACATCATGAAAGCACTGGAGCATGAACGGTCTGGTAGTGCGCAAGCAACCTGACCGTATTGCTCGAAAGACCGTCCAATGCTTGGCAGGGTTCCTCGAAGAGTGCTCTTTGTTTGGTGCTCCTGCTTTAGAGATTCTGGGGAGCTCCCCTCTGTTGGGCTGGAGCAGAAATGCTGTTGGTGATCACCTGTTCATTCTGGGAACTACAGTCTGACCAGTGCCATCGCCTATGTCAACTCCTAAGGGGCTGCTTTGCGCTCCAACAATACCCCCGAACAACGCAGCCCCGCCGAAGCGGGGCCGCATTGATTCCAGCGCCTGCATGGCCAGGCGCGGGTGATCACCTAGCGCACCAGCGTGTGCGCCGCGTCGCTCCACGGGCTCTTGCCCAGGGTGCCGATGGCGCGGACACGGAACCAGTGCACCCGGGCGCCTTGGAGGCCGCCCACCACGTGCCGGATGCGCGTGGTCTCGGCCACCTGCTTCCAGGCGGTGGCATCATCGGGCGAAACCCCGTTGTGCTCCACCACATAGATGGCGGCGCCCACGGTCTTGGCCCAATCCAGCCGTGCTTCACCGTTCTGCTCGGTGATGCGGGCACGCAGGCGCAGGGGCATGGGAATGCCCTCGGCGCTGCGCTTGCCGGCGCGCAGGTAGAAGCCCGCGCTGAGGATCTTCTCCTCATCGGCGCCCGCCTGGCTCTTCACGTCGCCGGCCAGGGCGTCCAGCAGCAGCTTCAGTTCGCGCCGGCGGCGCTCCCGGTTGGCCACGGCGGTGCGGCCGCCGTCGGCCGCTTCCGTGATGGCCTTCTGGAGCGCTTCGCGTTTGGCGGCCACCTCCGCCAGGCTGGGTACAAGGGTGGGGAACGCCGCGTTCCCGGTGAGGCGTTCTTCGATGAACAGGCAGCGCTCCACCAACTGTGTGGCGTTCGCGCGCGAGATGTGTTTAACGAGCAATGACATGGCCTTGTCGGCTTGTGGATCCCGCCGTGCGGGACCCGGTTCAGTGTTGTTGTGCGAGATGGATCGTCCGGTCCGGGCGCGTTGTGCGCACGGCGGTGCTCCGTTCCCGGTGGCCGGTCTCAACCGTGCGCACCACCGGAGCCCTGCGGACGAGCGGCAGGTCCGGGCCAAGCTGGCGCAGCCGGACCCGAAGGCCGTTGCTGCAGCGAGGAAGGGAACGGATCAGCAGGAAAGCCGGTACGGCGGTGGTCGTGCGAAGAGCGCGGGGCGCTTCTGCGCGCGTGCATGACCCTGGGTCCGCGGCACCACCCAGTTGTGGGCCTGCACCACGAACTGCGGTAATGAGGGTGCATCGTGCACCACATCAGCCAAAAGGATGCAGGGGGGCTGGGGCCACCGCTCTTCGTCGATGTTGTCAAAGCCGTAATAGTGGTGACGACCGCCAGGGTACCTGTCCTCCCAGAAGGGATCGCCATCCTCGAAGTCGAATTCGTGCGGTAGATCGTACTCTTCAGTGACCTCCTCGAACAGTTCATCGAATTCCAGGTCTTGCGCCCAGAGGGGAAGGCGGGAACGGTCCACCTCGGCACGGACCGCGCTGAAGACCGCCATCAAGAAGCCGATGAGAACACCCAGCACCGGTATCATCCGCCAGGGTCCGTTCTTCGAGGCGCGAGGCACGACCGGCCGGGCCACCAAGACCTTTTTACGCTCCGGGGCGTTAGTTGTGGTACCTGAGGTCCCAAAGGGATCGGCCGCATTCACGATCGATCTGCCACCCGTGTTGAACGCCTTTCGGGCAAAGGCTTTGTACTTCGAGCCGTTCACCTTGAACACGCGGACCGGATCAACTGTCCTTGCGGCAGAGTTCATTGTCTCTTTCGGAAAGACATCGGTGTCCTGCCAATGGTCAATGGTCTCCGGCGCGACCACTTTTGCCTTCCGGACCCGGACACTGGTCTGATCGTAGTGGACAGTGTACATGCGCACAAGGTCATGCAACGTAGCCTTGGAGACCGTTGCTTTCCTGGACCTCTTCTTTGCCTTGCGTGCCATGTCGGCTGTTCGGGCGGTTGCGCATACAAAGGATCGGAGATCGAGCGCTTGTTTCTACATGCCAGATCCAGATCGATCGAACAGCGCGAAGTGGATAAAGTCGGTCATGTTGAACAGTCGTCCAGCGACATGGACCAGCGCACGTGCATTTAGCGTCCCACAGGCGTCCCGCCTGTGCTTGGCAGGTGCACAGGCAAGAAACCTGTGCGACGTTGATCGCCGCTCACCGTACCCCGTCCAACCAGTCCTTGAAGGCCCGGGCGCGTTCGCGGCTCGCCATCACCTCTGCCGGCCTGGGCCAACGAACTCCGTTGAGCGTTGATCACGGATGCGTCGAAGCATGAGCCGTGTCCCGTTCCGATGGTCCTAGGCAGACGATCTGTGCCGCATCGCCGCACTACGCCCCACGCACCTTCCGCGCACGGGGTGCAACTCCACGCCCATCCGCGGATGCACGTACACCCACGGACCGTGCAAGGTCCAGCATCAGTCGTTCCTCCACGGTGCGCAGGAGTTTCTGCTCGATGCTGATGGAGCGTTGCGCACGCTGACGTTCCTCTGCGGAGAATGCTCCCTTGTTCATCACCTGCGCCATGTGCTCGATACGTACCGACCGGTCGTGCCAATCGCCCAGCCGATCAAGCAGGCGCTTGAGGTTGCGCATTGCCCGGGCTTCCCGCTGGTCGTGGTCATCGGCCAGCAGCAGGCGTAGTGAACGGTAGCGCTTCAGCGCGATGCGCGCGCGGTGCAGCGTGCTTCGCTCGTTCGTCCGGAGCGCGCGGACGCGGCGAAGCAGTTTGGCCGACCGCTCGCGCAGTGCGGCGCGCGCAGCAGTGCGCACGCGTCCGGGCGGAGGTGGGGGCCATGCACAGGCCGCCGTTGCCAGGAGCGCGGCCCGGTCGATGCGTCCAAACGAGCGTTGCACCAGCCGCTGGGCGTTCTCTTGTTCTGCCGCCAGGTACGTGTGCAGGTTGCGCTGCCACCTGGTGGCCGGTGCACGCGTGGCGAGAAGCGCCATGTGCACCTGGAGATCCCGCAGTTCACCGGTGCTCTTGAGGATGCGCCGGAGGCTTTTGCGGAACGGGTGCAGTTCCACATCCGGGTGCATGGCACCCAGCAGGTGCACCACCGCCTGCAGGTGCCGGGCGGCCAGGCGCACAGCATGCACCTCCGGCTCACTTGCCTCCTTCGAGCAGCGGTCGCAGGCCCCCAGCAGTTCGGCCGTGCGCCGACGGAAGTCGAGCACGAGGCGATCGTGCAGGTCGGGCGCGGTGGGCCTTTGCGCGGGCATGTATGCAAGTTGGCCAATGAACCCCGCTTCGGCAAGGACTTCGCTCAGTGTGCGTGCATCCGCGTCGCGCAACGGTCATCTTGCCCTCACGTCCACTTAACCCGGCCGGCAGCACCTTTCGACGCTGAGCGTTTGGCAATTCCGGCCGAGAGGCCGGCCTCAGCACAGGTGGGGGGCTCGCAAGGGTCCCCCGCCGCTTTGGGGGCGGTCGCCGCTTCAGTTGGCGCGCACGGCGAGCTCTGCTTCCGTAATACCGTGCAGCTGCAGCGTCTCATGCAGGTACAGGCTCCAGCGCCCTTCGTTGTACTCCAGGGCGCTCAGGTTCTCGATCCAGTCCCCGCTGTTCAGGTAGGTGATGGCGCCCTTGCTTGTGCGCACCTCGCCGATGCGGGGTTGGTGGATGTGTCCGCACACCACGGCATCGTAGCCATCGTTCAGCGCGATCTCCGCCATGGTGGTCTCGTAGTCGCTGATGAACTTCACCGCGCGCTTCACGCTGTTCTTCACCTTACGGCTGAAGCTCATGCGCGGTCTGCCGAAGAAGGCCAGCGTGGCGTTCACCAGGTGGTTGATGCGGATCAACAGATCATAGCCGAAGCCGCCCAGCTTGGCCAGCCACTTGGCGTTCTTCATGGTGGCATCGAAGATGTCGCCGTGAAGGAACCAATGCCGGCGTCCATCGATCTCCAGGCTCAGCTGGTCCACCAGGCGAAGGTTGCCCAGCCGCGCGGGGCTGTAGCGCCGCAGGGCCTCGTCGTGATTGCCGGTGATGTAGTACACGGGCACCTTGCCGCTCCACTTCAGCAGCTTCTTCACCACGCGCATGTGGCTGGTGGGGAAGTAGCGCTTGTTGAAGGCCCAGATGTCGATGATGTCGCCGTTGAGGATCACCTTGCCGGGCGAGATGCTGCGCAGGTAGTTGAGCAACTCCTCCGCCCGACAGCCGTAGGTGCCCAGATGCAGGTCGCTGAGCACGAGGATCTCCACCTTGCGTTTCATGGCGCGAAGGGAGCGTTGGCGCACTACGTGTGCATGTCGCCAGCGTGAAGGCTGGATCAAGTGGTGGCCGGTGCGGCGGCGTAGCGGAAAGACCACGCCGGCTTCGGGGTGTTTTGCCGTTGGCTTGTGATCGGCGGCTGTCCTCACCGCCGCACGAACCGGCCGCTGAAGCGCTGCCCATTGCCCATGGCCACGTAGGTGTACACGCCCGGCGCCCATCCGCGCAGGTCCACCTGCACGCGCGCACCGATAATGCTCGTTCGCTCCCACGCTGTGCGGCCGCGCGCATCCTGCACCCGGACGTCCATCCGCGCGGTGGGCGGCAGCGCGAAGAGCAGGTCGATCACTTCTTCCGCCGGGTTGGGGAACGCACGTTGCGCGCTCGTCACCAACTGCTCGAAGCGGATCTCCTTCACGGTGGTGTAGCCATCCGTGCCGAGACGCACGCGGTAGTGCAGTGTGCTCAGTTCCACGGGATCCAGGTCGGTGAAGGTGTATGGACGTGCCACCGTGGGGTCGCCGCAGATCCCCTCGATCACATGGATCGCCTCGAACGGACCACCGTTCACCGCACGCTCCACCGCCTGTCCATCGCAGGTGCTCCCGCCTTGGATCGTCCAGTCGATGCGCACGGCCGCCTCCTGTTCGGTGAGCGTGTAGGCCGCGATGAAGGGGTGTTCCTGGGCCCGCAGTAGCGCGATGCAGCTCAAGGCGAGCAGGCAGGCAAGGGGGCGTGCATGCAGCATGGCGGAGCGTTCAGGGTCGTGCAAAGTTCAACGATCCACCAGGCTGTTTCGCATTTGAACGGCTGGCGATCCTGTCCGCGACCCGTCCGCAGGCGGTCGCGGCATGAGCATGCTGCGCGGATCGCTTCGACCTATCCCCCTCGCCCAAGCGAGGGGGGGAGTGGGAGTGGAAACGCGATCCGCTTCGATGATCTCCATGCACACCCTTCTTGGCCCGCGCGTTACAGCTCCCCCAGCCCCCTCACTCCCGTGAGGGGGATAGGTGGAAGCGCGGGCGGTCGCTGCCTATGCACGCTGCAATGATGGATGTGCGCGGATCGCTTCGATCTGTCCCCCTCGCCGACCGAAGGGAGGAACAACGAGGGGGCGGCTCTAGACTTACCGTTGGTTAGGATGAAGTTCCTTACCAACCGATAGACCACTGAAGAGAGCTGAGCAGGACCAGGGGCGCACCTTGAGGGGTTGAAGGTTAAAGGCCTATCCCCTTTATCGGTACCCCTGGTCTACTCGGGTCCAAGGCTCGAATAGATGATGAGGCACAAGGCCTATTAGAGTCATTGAGCAGTAGACCTGAAGCTCAGTCCCTCCAGTGGTCAACAGTCACACCTAACGGACACACGAAGATGGAACATTGGATCGGCATCGATGTAAGTAAGGCGACACTGGACTTCGCTTTACGAGGCAAGCAAGGTGAGTTGCTAGAGCATGTGTGCGTTGCCAACGAACGCAAAGCCGTACTGGGATTGTTCAAGCGTTGGAAGAACCTCTTCAAGCTGGATATGACCCGATGTTTGCTCTGCTTGGAGCATACGGGCCATTACTCGCGCATGCTGCTTGAACTGGTGGTGCTCCAACGATGGGCTGCATGGGTTGCGAACCCTTTGGACATCCAGCAGAGCCTGGGCATGCAGAGGGGCAAGCGTGACAAAGTGGATGCTCAGCGAATAGCTGAGTATGCAAGATTGTTCCACCACAAGGCTCGCCTTTTCCATGCCGGGTATCTGAAGCTGGAGCGCCTCAAACAACTCCTGGCGCGAAGGGAGTTCCTTGTGCGTGACAGGGGGCGCAATAAAGCGCATGTCACCGACCTGAACCGATATGCGGACCGCGCACTGCAGGCTGAGTTCGACCGGATGGACCAGCAAGTACAACGACTGTTGGATAAGCAGATCGCGCGCGTGGATGAACTGATCACCGCCGAGGTGCGTTCCAACCCGGAGATCGCGAAGCAGCATGAGCTGCTGCGCAGTGTGCCCGGGGTGGGGGAGCAACTGGCTTGTCATCTTCTGGCCGTGACCGATGGCTTCCAACGCTACAACGACCCCAAGGCACTGGCCTGCCATGCAGGATGTGCCCCCTTCGAGTACAGCTCGGGATCAAGTGTTCGGGGGCGTAATCGTGTCTCGCACCGGGCCAACAAACGACTAAAATGCTTGCTTCACATGGGCGCCATGCGAGCGGTGCGAATGGCCGGAGAGCTTCAAGAATACTATCAGCGAAAACTCGCAGAGGGCAAGAAGCCACTTCTCGTGCTCAACGCTGTACGGAACAAGCTCATACACCGGGTCTGTGCAGTTCTCCGTCGCAACGAACCATACACCACAAACCACTTGCAGCTGTCATAGAATAAAGGGGAGTGGAAATGCGATCCGCATTAACGATCCTCATGCCACTGTTGTCCAGGAACTCTTCCGCGACTCCGGCTCAAGGCCGGGTGACACCGGTGTGGAAGCCGCGATCGGCGGGCAGAGCCCGCCGATCGCGGCTTCCATGAAGAATGTCATCCCGGGCTTGACCCGGGATCGCGGGCGGTGACCGCTGCAAGTGCACGCTTCAATATCACTGTCACGCTGAGCGCGTCGAAGCGCTTTACCGCTCACAAGGCACCACCAAGCACGAAGCCCCGGCCATTGGCCGGGGCTTCGTGCATCAATGGTCTTCGGATCAGCGCTGGATCACCAGGCGCTCCGTGGTGGTGTAGTCACCGGCGGTGACGTTCACCAGGTAGAGGCCTGCGGACAGGTCGCGGCTGATGGCGATCGTGTTGTTCTGCAGCAGACCGTCCTGCACAGGCAGGGTGGCCGTCATCACACGCTTGCCGAACATATCGAAGAGGTCCACCGTCACCACGTTCACGTCGGCGGCGATGTTGGTCAGGCTCACGAAGAGCTGCTCGCCACGGTTCGGGTTCGGGTACAGGAGGAACTCCGGCGCGATCACCTCATCCGCCACGCGGTCGCCCTCGCCACCGGTGAATTCGCCGACAGGCGTGCAGAGCGGCGTCGCGTTGTTGTTCGTGATCTCCACCGTGCACACATCGCCGTAGGGGCAGAAGGTGGCGCCACCGTCGAAGCTCGCGGCCACGCGCACATCGTACACGTTGGTGCCGCACAGCAGCGGGTTGGTGGCCCAGTTGCCCAGCAGCAGGCCGGCGCTGGCCACGCTGATCTGGCGCGTGTAGCCCGCACCGGCGTTCACGAACTCGAAGCGGTAGTTGGTGGCAGGGTTGCCACCGCTGTACACCACCTTGGCGAAGAGCTTGCCGGCGTTGCCGCTGGCGCCCACCACCTTGCCGGTCACGCCGCAGCTGAAGTTCGGGCTGTTGCTATCGTCGTTCAGCTTGGTGAGCGTGCAGCTGGTGGGGTTGATCATGAACAGGCACACCGGACCCCAGTTGCCGTTCACGCCGTTCACACGGCTGCGCACGCGCACGTTGAGCAGCGTGTTGGCCGGGAGCGGGTTGGTGACGATGGAGGCCAGGGCGAGCTTGGAGGCGCGCAGGGCGTTGGCCGGACCGTTACCGCCGCTGGTGGCGTGGTTGCGGAAGATGCGGCGGGTGTAGCCGCCCACGGGGTTCTCGAACCAGAACTGGTAACCGTCGTCGGTCTGGTCGCCGATGCCCCACTGCCCGCTCACGGCGGCGTCAGCACTGGCGATGATCACCTCGTTGGGCAGCCAGTTGGTGCGGCCGCAGCTGCTGGCGATCAGCGTCTGCGCGCTGCTGGGCTGGCTGCACCAGGGCTCGCCGGTGGTGCAGCTGCTGGTGAAGGCGCCACCGTTGCCGGTGTTGTCCACGATCAGGCGGCCGAGGTTGTCCGTCAGCGTCCAGCCGCCGCCGGTGATGCCGTTGTTGCCGGCGTCGTTCACGGTGAGGCGGAAGCAGGCGCCCTGGGGCACGCAGACGGTCTCGTTCACCGTGGTGTTGTTGCCGTAGCTGCCGCCGCCGCTGGCGAGGATGAAGGGACTGGTCGCGTCAACGATCTGCCAGGTGGTCTCGCTGCCGGCACCGTCGGTGGTGAAGCTCAGCGTCCAGTTGTCGCAGGGCACGGGGGTGCCGGCGCAGCTGCAGTCGTTCTGGAGCACGTCACCCGTGGTGAAGGGGTTGCCATCGTTGCAGGTGTCGCCGATGCGGCCGAAGGTGTTGGGGCAGTCGTCCGTGTTGTCCGCCACCGTGTTCGGGGGCTGCACGCAGGTGAAGCCCGCGGTGCCCGCGTTCGGGTCGCCGAAGCCGTCACCGTCCGTGTCCGCATACCAGGTGGTGGGTACGTCCGCCACGCCGCAACCGCACACGCCCGGAGCGATCTTGTTCGCATCCGTCGGGCAACCGTCGATGCAGTCGGCCGTCAGGTCACCATCGGCGTCCACCGTGCCGTTGCTGGCACCGGGCGTGGCGCACCACACCTTCCAGTCCACGCTGTTGTCATCGGTGTCGTTGCCGTCCAGGTAGCGGGCGATCACCTTGCTGGCGAGCAGGTTGTCATCGAACTGCGCCACCGGAAGGCCCGTGCCTTCGGTGTAGGGCGCGCCCGTGTTGCCTTCGTAGCTGATCGCATCGATCAGCGTGTTGTCGGGCGCGCGCAGACCGATGGCGTCGGGCGATCCGTTCTGGATCATGTCCGTGGCGGGCGTCTGTAGCAGGTTCAGGTTCGGGATGGCCGCGTTGTTGCCGATCACGTAGTACCCACCGGCCGGCAGCACGAAGCTGGGCAGCACGATGGTCTTGTACACCGCCGCACCGCCGCCGTTGCCGTTCACCAGTTGCACCACGAAGCCGTTCAGGTCGAGCGCCGAACCACCCGTGTTCTTCAGCTCGATCCACTCGGCATTGTCCGTGCCCGCATTGTCGTAATCCACCTCGTTGATGCGCAGGCCCGGCAGGTCATCGCTCGTGATGAAGCCCGTGAAGCTGCTCGTACCCGTAAGCGCCGTGCCTGTATTGATGGACAGCGAGAGGGTGAACGTTTCGGTGGACTCGAAATCCGTGTCATCGTTGATGAGCACGTTGAAGGTCTGCAGGTTCGGATAGAAGTCCGTGGGCAGGAAGGTGAGCTGCACGGTGCCCAGGGCGGTGTAGTCCGCGCCGCTGGTGGCCGTTCCCGTCAGCAGGTCGGTGATGTCCACCACCACCGGGGCCGCCGGGGCGATGTCCATCTCCACGCCGATCGTCATGGCCACACCATCCTCATTGATCGTGTTGGTGGGCAGAATGAAGCCCACGATCGGTTGGATCGGCGTACCCGCGCAAATGCAGGCGGGGCTCCACACGTCGTTGATGGTGCCCGCGTCCAGGTCGTCGCAGGGAGCGCCCGGAATGTCCGGACCGCCGGGTACGTTGTTGCAATCCGGGAGGCAGTTGTTGAAGTAGCCGTTCAATGGCAGGTTGCACTGTGCGAACGATTGATGCGCCACGAGCACATCCACCACGGTGTTGTTCGGGAAGGGCCCCACGGTGTAGCTGCCCACGCCCACGTTCAGGTGGCTGCTGCCGTTCACGTTGTTGGTGATGCTCACCGTGGCACCGCTGCCGGTGCTGGTCACGGTCACCACGATCTCCCAGGTGAAGTCGTCCACGCACTGCGCGATGGCGGTGGCCTCGGGCGGTGCGCAGATGCAGTTGATCTGGCTGCTGTTGTTCGCAGCGCCCGGGCTCAGGCAGCGACGGCTCCAGTCCACGCTGTTGTCGCCGGTGTCCGCACCATCGGGGAAGCGGCTGATGCCGATGCCTTCCGTGGCATCGTCGCTGCTCAATGTGGCGATGCCCGTGCCTTCGGTGTAGGGGGCGCCGGTGTTGCCCTCGTAGCTCACGGCGTCGATCAGTGTGTTGCTCGGATCGCGCAGGCCGATGGCGTCCGGGCTGCCGTTCTGGATGAAGTTGGTGTTCGCGCCCGTCACCAGGTTGATGTTCGGGATGGAGGCATCGTTGCCCACCACGTAGTACGCACCCGGCGCCAGGGAGAAGCTCGGCAGGGTCACCGTGGTGTACACCGCCGCGCCGCCGCCGTTACCGTTCACCAGTTCGATCTTGAAACCGGCGAGGTCCAGGGCCACGAGGCCCGTGTTCTTCAGTTCCACGAACTCCAGGCTGTCGGTCGCGCCCGGCATGTCGTAATCCACCTCGTTGATGATCAGGGGCGAGGGCTCGTTCTCGGTGATGGTGAGCACATGGCTCGAAGGTCCCCCGATGCCGGGCGTACCCTGGCCGCCGTTGATGTTCTGCAGGGTGAAGGTCACCGCGCCACCGCCGTCGTACACCGCATCATCGGTAACGGTGATCGTTACGTTCTCGTTCGAACCGCTGTTCGCGGGGAAGGTCACGGTCTGCGTGGTGTAGCCGTTCACGCGGGCCGCACTGCCGGCCGTGATCGCCACGTCCACCGTGGTGGCCTGCGTGGTGCTCGGGTTGTTGATCGCGATCGTGAGGCTGGTGGTGCCCACGCCCTCGCTCACCGTGCTCGACGCGGCCGTGAAGGCCACGGAGGTGTTCGACAGCGGGGAGCCCGTCACGTTCAGGTTGTCCACGGCGAAGCTGGGCCGGCTGCCGCCGCCGCTCACCTGACGCGAGGCCCAGCGCAGCTGCACCACCGGTTGGTTGTCGCAGGCGATCGGCAGCGTGATGGACTTGGTCTGCGGGTTCTGCGGCGTGGTGACGCCGGCACCCGTCTGGAGCGTGGTGTTGTTCTGGTACTCGATGCCGGTCAGGGTCGTCCATGCACCCGTCACGCCCACCCGGTACTGCAGGGTCACTTCGTTGATCCGCGTGTTCGCCGATCCATCGTAAGGGTTGCGGATGGTCATGACGTCATAGGCCACCTGCACGCTCGAATTGCCCGTGGTGTTCAGGGCAAGGCACACCGTAAGGTCCAACGAGCCGGAGTTCAGGAACCCGATGGTGCCATTGTAATTGTGCACGTTGCCGCTGGTGGTGCTCGCACTGCTGCTCGCGGTCAGCGTCCGGTCGGCCGTTGGGCCGGTGGTGTTGAAGGCGCCACCAGGCGTGGCGCTGATCGTCCAGCCCTGCCAACCGGCCGGGTAGGCCGTGGAGGTGTGCGCCAGCGTGCTGAAGTCCTGCGTGTACGGCAGGGTCTGCGCTGCAGGGTTCGTTTGTGCGGTGGCGAATGGCACTGCGGCCACAAGGGCAAGGCCGGCTGCCAAAGGCCTCCAAAGGGATCGTCCAGGACGTTTCATGGTGGGTGGGATAGGGTGCGAAAAAAGGACCGTGAAAGTAACCGGGATCTACCCACGCATGAAGCTTGAGTTATCCACGATCCGCGCGGCTCCGGTAAAGGGTACGGGTGGGTCCGTCGGACCGGTTTGTCCGCTTCAACGCGACAAGGCATTCGGGGCCGCCCAACGGTCCGCCGAAGCGATCCGCACGAGGTGCTCAGCGGACGAACGGAGCGCTCAACGCGCGGGTCCCGTCGCTCACGCGCAGCACATAGGCGCCGGCGCCCAGGTAGGCCGTAGGCACCTCGGCCCGGCCGTCCACCTCGGTGCGGCCCTGCCATACCGCGCGTCCGGTCATGTCCAGCACGTCCACCGCACTACCGGCGGCCATGTCGTGCAGGCCCACCACCGCATCGGCACCGGTCAGTACCACCAGCCCGGCAGCTCCGTTGCCGGCCATGCGCACCGGTACAATCGCGGATACGGCGCTCGTGCCGTCCAGGTCCGTCTGGCGCAGGCGGTAGAAGCTCAGGCCCGGCAACGGATGCGGGTCCAGCTCGGTGTAGCTCAGCATGCTCGTGCTGTTTCCCGCACCGGGTACGCGCATCAACTCGGTGAAGAGGTCGCCATCCGCTGACCGTTCGATCGTGAAGTGCTCGTTGTTCCGTTCCGTGGCCGTGGCCCAGTCCAGCCGCACCATGCGCCCTTCGGGCCGCGCGTCGAACCAGAGCAGCTCAACGGGCAGCGGGTTGTCCGAGGAGACGGAGCCCAGCGTCCAATAGCCGCCCGGTGCGAAGGCGATCTGCTGTGCGTCCGCTTGGGTCAGGGTTCCGGCGATCGCGTTGCCCGTCCAGGCACCGTCGTTGCCGCGGTCCAGCCATTGCAGGCCGTTCCACCACGTCACGCGCAGGTCGGCCGGCGCGGTGACGCCACAGCTGGCCGGCGTTTCCCACGTCAGGCTGATGCGCGCGTTCGGCATGCCCACGCGGCGGTCGATGCGCCAGTACTCGCAATAGCTGATGTGGTCCAGCGGCGGGCTTTCGATCGGGGAGCCCACGGCCACGTGCGGGTCCGCCGGGAAATACTCCGCGATGAAGGCATCGGTGGCGCCGCCGCTCACGTTGCTGATCGATGCCTCGCGCAGGTCCGAGCCTTTGCCCACCGGGAAGGTGAAGGGCGTGGTGCCCACCTTTACCATGGGACCGTGCACGAAGCTGGGTGCCGCATCGTTGGCGCCGGAAGTGGTCGCGGTGCTGGTCAACGTCAACAGCCCGCCCGGGTCGCTCGTCATCACCCGCCCACTGTTCAGTGTCAGCGCTCCGCTCATCACCACCGGTGCGTTCAGGGTAAGGTCCCCGCCGCTCTTGTTCAGCGTGATGCTGCCGAAGTCCTCGGTGAAGCCGTTCGTGTTGATGGACTGGGCACCGTTGCCGTTGAAGATCACGGTGCTGTTCGCCTCTTGAAAAGCCGTGGCCGCATCGTTGTTGATGAAGTTGCCCGTGAGACTTATCGTTCCTCCAGTCCCAACGCCTTGCAGGTCCAGTTCACCGCCTCCGTTGATCGTGATGTTGCCTGCGAACGATGCCGTGCTGCCGGGCTGCTCGCTTCTGAAACCCGCCTTGAACGCTCCATTGCCCGTAAGGGTGAGCGCACCGGCTGTCAGGTTGCCGTTCGTTGCACCGTTGCCGAGCACAACGCCGTTGAATGCGGACACCGAACCCGTGTTGGTCACCGTGATGCCGCCACCCACCTGCAGCGTTCCTCCGTTCTGAACGGTCAGTGTGCGGGCTGCGCCGGCTGATTGCACAAGGATGCTCGAACACACAGCTGTTGGTGGACTCACGTTGACTCCTACTACGCAGTTATTGGTGGCGTAGAGCGGATTGATTAGCACCGGAGTGCTTGCAATGGGAACTTCTGCATCGTCCCAATTCTTGCAATTGAACCAATCCGTGCTTACCGCACCGGTCCATCGGCCATTCACGAAGCCCCCAGCAGCAACAGTTATCGAAGCGCCCACCCACATCGGACTGTATGGGGCTGGGGCTGTATTGTCCAATGTGTTGTACGCGGTACAGTTGGGGTAGTTAGTCCATCGCATTGGGTCATCGATATCGAGGATCCATTGGCGTTGCGTTCGCGGGACAAGTAATCCAGGATATTCAACAGGCACATACTTCGTCCAATTCGACGCGGTTGTCGGGGCCATACTGAAACATTGCAGGCCCGGTGGCAGATTGGAACGCTGTGTGCTATTGGCGAAGGCCACCCAGTCGTTTGGCGGCGCAACCGTGCTGAAGCCGTAGAGCACTGTTCCCGAATAGGTCATATTCTCCGCACCTAATGGGTTCACCCATGTTCCTCCCTGACAGAAAATGATTTGATCCCCACCTGTAGAGTTTAGGTCAAATGTGTTCGGATGCCCACCTGCACCTGTCACGAATCCTGTAACCGTCACAGTCCATCCTGGAGAACAAGTGATTGCACCTGTAGCTCCATTTACATTAACGGTAACTACATTGCCGGCTACGAGGGTAGCGCCAGTTCGGGTGATCCTGAAGACCCCTTCTGTATCACCCCATTGACCGGGATTCAAACGCTCATAGCCACAATCCGTGATGTCCACGGTCGTGCCGAAAACGATGGGCTTGAAGAACACGAAGCTGAATTCATCGCTTTGCGATGGCCAAACACCACATTGGTTGTTGGCGTTCACGCCGATCACCGCAACGTCACCTGCGTAGAGAACGGTCTGTGCATTCAACGCTTGGCTCCCGATAACGAGCAGCCCAATGAACAAGGTCCGTAAGCGTTGCGCCAGCATGGTCCACACACCTCTCCCGAGGCGGTGCAAAGATCGCTCTGCGGGCTGGAACTCAACAAGAAAGGAATGTCAACACCGTGTGAATTCTGCGCCCGACCGGTCGCGTTGAAGGATGGGGCCGCAGATGGGGTGGACCGGGCCGTTCCGATCCCGTGCGGAGGTTAGGCGCGTTGCAGGCGCAGGGTCCGCCAGCCGCCGTCCGCGTGCAGCCGCAGCAGATAGGTCCCGCTGGGCAGGGCGCCCAAGTCAACGGTACCCAGGCCCCGGCCCAGGGCGATGCGCTGGAGCAGGCGTCCATCGGGGGCCAACAGTTCGGCCTCCGTCGGGGAAAGCCCTTCCCACCGCAGGTTCACCATCCCTTCCGTGGGGTTGGGCCATGCCTCCAGTTCCATTGTCGCCAGATCGGGCATGCCGGTGCTGAAGTCGGTGAGCAGCAGGCGGGCGATGCGCGGCCGCGGTTGGTCGCTCACATGGTCGAACAAGCCCCCGATCACGGCCTGGCCGTCCGGGGTGATGGCCAGCGCGAACACCTCCCCGTCCGTGCCGGTACCGGTGTTGAAGGTGGGGTCGGCCTCGCCGTTGGGGGCCACCTTCACCACATTGCCGCAGGGCATGCCGTTGTAGGCGGTGAAGCGCCCCGCCACCAGGATGCCGCCATCGGGCAGCGCGGCCAGGCTGTTCACCATCGGCGCCCAGCCGCCCAGTCCCGGGCCGCTGGTGTTGAAGCCGGGGTCCGGGTGGCCGTCCGGCTGCAGCCGCACCACGCCGTTGGGGATCATGCCGCCCACCGCCACCGCACCGTCCGCATGCAGGGCGATGGCCGTGACCATGGAGAAGGACCACACCGGTGGACTGAAGGACGCATCCAGCTCCCCGCCCGGGTGCAGGCGCGCCACCGCGCTGATGGACTGGCCCTGCACTTCACTGAAGTTGCCGCCGATGAGGATGCGGCCGTCCGGTTGCACGGCCAGGGCGTTCACCGATCCACCCAGGCAGGTGCCGGGGTCGAAGCTGGCGTCCAAGGCGCCATCGTCCTCCAGCCGCAGCAGCCGCCCATGCGGTTCGCCCATGAACAGGTTGAAGTCGCCGCCCGCCAGCACCCGCCCATCCTCCTGTACGGCCACGCTGAACACATCGTGGTTGAAGCCGCCGCCCACGCTGAAGTCCGTGTCCACGGAGCCGTCCGCGTTCAAGCGCACCAGGCGTTTGGCCGGTGCCCCGTCGAAGTAGGTGAAGCCGCCGCCCACCAGCACGCGGCCGTCCGGCTGCAAGGCCATGCACCACACCATGCCGTTGGCGCCGAAGCCGGGGTCGAAGGCCAGGTCCAGTGTGCCATCGGCGTTCAGCCGGGCCACGCCGTTGCGCTCCACGCCATTGCAATGGGTGAAGTTGCCACCGGCGAGCACCTTACCGTCCGGGCACCCCACCAGCACCTGCACCAGCCCGTCAAAGCCGCTCAGCTGGCCCGTGCTCACATCGATCGGCAGGAAGGTGGGGTCCAACGCACCGGGCTGGGCCGCCAGCCGCAGCGCAGCGGCCAGCAGGGGCACCATGGTCAATGAGCGCGACGAGCGGATCATTTACGTCGACGAAGCTACGCGCTTCATCGATGAATACAAAGGGCCGTTCGACGAGTTTTCCACCCCCGGACCGGGGCTCAGGGCAGTTGCTGCACCCGGATCTCGTTCGGCGTGGTTCCCCCCACGGTGATCAGCACCGGGTCGCGGTCGTTGTCCGCGCCGGTGTACTTCACCAGCCCGTCCATGTTCACGTCCTCGGTGCGGTATTCGGCGCTGATCACCTTGTTGGGCGTGGTGCTGCCGAGCGTCACCAGGATAGGGTCGCGGTCGTTGTTCACGCCGGTGTACTTCACCGTGCCGTTGCTGTTGGCATCGCCGCACCAGAGGGCCATGGCGCCGGCCACGCTGCGTTGGGCGTCGTTCCCGTGCGTGGGGAAGGAGGGGTCGGTGAAGCGCAGTTGGAGGGGCGTGGCACTGAGCAGGATGGGGAGCTGCGTCATCACGCCCAGGTGACCGCGGTGGCGGATGGCCACATGGTAATCACCGGCCACGGCGGGGAAGCCCACTTCGGAGGCCCCGTCCAGGTCCACCACATCGCCATCGCGCTGCAGCAGCACCGAGCGCCGGAAGAGCACT
>JAXLVG010000023.1:0-50629 GCA_046329115.1 Flavobacteriales bacterium
TCCTCGTTTTCACCATCACTGAACCTCCGGCCCTGGTGCCCGTGCTCACCCTGGAGCAGGTGACCTGTGCGGACGCCTGCAACGGAACGGCTTCCGTGAACGTGACCGGCGGCGTACCCGATTATGCATATGCATGGAGCCCTGCGCCTGGCGGTGGACAGGGTACACCGAACGCCACCGGGCTCTGTGCCGGTGCGTACACGTTGCTGGTGACCGATGATGCGGGTTGCGACAGTCTGCTGAGCTTCTCCATCGCCGCACCGGCCCCGCTGCTTCCCCAGATCACCACCACGCCGGCGAACTGCGGTGGCGATTGCAATGGAACAGCCACAGTGAGCTGGACCGGTGGGTCCGGTCCCGTGGACATCGTCTGGTCACCGGAGCCGGGCAACGGTCAGGGCACCCAGACCGCCACGGACATGTGCCCGGGCGTGTGGAGCGTGACGCTCACGGACAGCCTGGGTTGCGATACCACTTTGCAGTTGATCATCACCACCCCGAGCGGCATCCAGGCCACGCCCACGGTGTTCGATGCCTCCTGCTTCGACCTGTGCGATGGGGCCATCGACCTGGTCGTTACGGGCGGCCTGCCGACGTACACCTTCTCCTGGACACCGGCGCCTCCGGGAGGCTCCGGTACCAACATCACGGACCTGTGCCCGGGCCAATGGACCGTGCAGATCAGCGATCTGGCCGGCTGCGATACCGTGCTGGTGATGACGGTGAACGCACCGAGCGCGATACTGCCGAACGGCTCGTTCACGAACGAGACCTGCAATGGCCCGTGTGATGGTACGGCCACCGTGCAACCTGCGGGTGGCGCGGGCGGTTATGCCTATGCGTGGTCGCCCAACCCGCCGGTGGGCCAGGGCACCAATGCGGTCTCCGGGCTATGCGCCGGTACGTGGAGCGTGACCATCACCGATGCCGCGGGTTGCGATACGGTCTGGACCTTCACCGTGCTTCCGGAGCAGCCGATCGACGCCGGGCTGGTGAAGTACGATTCGCCCTGCCCGGGCACGTGCGGTGGCGCCGCAGCGGTCTCCCCGACCGGTGGTTCCCCCGGATACACGTACCAGTGGATGCCGCAGCCGCCCATCGGCCAGGGCACGGACACGGTGAGCGGGCTCTGCCTGGGGCAATGGTCCGTGATCATCACGGATGCCGCAGGTTGTGACACCACCCTGGACTTCATCATCGACAAGCCGCTCCCGATCCAGTTGTCCCTGGGCGTGGCCGCAGCCAACTGCAACGATGCCTGCTCCGGTGAGGCCGCGATCTTCCCCGTGGGCGGAACCCCCGGCTATTCGGTGCTCTGGCAGCCGCCACCCCCGACGGGTCAAGGCACCTATGCGGTCTCGGGCTTGTGCGCGGGCACTACGTATTCGGTGACCGTAACGGATACGGCCGGTTGCGACACCACACAGTCCTTCACGGTGCTGCCCTTCCAGCCGATCACAACGGGCATCACACCGGAGGATGCTTCCTGCGGGAACCTGTGCGATGGCTCGGCGGTGCTCGACCTCTTCGGTGGGGAGGCGCCCTACACCTTCGATTGGAGCCCGGATCCCGGCAGCGGTGACAGCACCCAGACCCCTGGAGCGCTCTGCGCCGGTGACTACACGGTGGTGATCACCGACAACAACGGGTGCGATACAACGGCCCAAGTGACCATTGGTGCGCCGGCCGCGATCGACGTGGCGCCGGTCGTAAGCCCGGTGGTCTGCTCCGGGGCCTGCGATGCCTCGATCGACCTGAACGCCACGGGTGGGGGCGGACCGCTCACCTTCACCTGGACACCCGCACCACCGGTGGGGCAGGGGACAGGCACTGTGGCACAGCTCTGCGCCGGAGTTTGGACCGTTGCGATCTCGGATGGTTCGGGCTGCGATACGGTCATCACCTTCCAGCTTGATGATCCCGCGCCCCTGCTGGTCTCGCCAGTAGTGACGCCAAGCAATTGCCAGCAGTGCATCGGCGAGGTGGAGTTGCAGGCCACGGGCGGTGGTGGAGGCTACACATTCACCTGGGGTGCGCCGCTGAACGTCACCACCACCGATCCGCTGCTCACTGGCCTCTGTGCGGGTGTGTACCAGGTAACGGTGGTCGATGTGCTCGGTTGTGAACAGGTCCTCGCTGTTCCGGTGACCGACAGCCAGGGTGAGGTCATCCTTGCCAGCGACGATGAAGTGACCTGTCCAAGTGATTGTGATGGGTCGGTGACGGTCTCTTACAACTGTTCCGTTCCCGTTTGCACGGCCACGTGGTACGATGCCAGCGGCGCTGTCCTGCTCGCTGGATCGGATACGCTGACCGGCCTCTGTGCCGGTATCTACATCGTGGGCGTTTCCAACGGTGATGGCTGCCTGAGCATCGATACCGCGCAGGTGATCGTTCCGGATCCCCTGCAGGTGCAGTTCACCACCCAGCCGACCTCGTGCGCGGGCGTGTGCGACGGCTCTGCGGCCCTGGGAATCTCCGGCGGTGCGGCCCCGTACATCATCAGCTGGTCGCCCGCGCCTCCGCAAGGGCAGGGGACGCCCCAGGTCTCCGGCCTCTGTCCCGGTGTGTACACGGCCACGGTCACCGATGCCAATGGGTGTACGGTCTCGGTGGATGTGCTCATCATCGGTGCATCACCCATCACGTTGGCCGCACAGGTGGCGAACGTGACGTGTGCAGGTGCGTGTGATGGTTCGATCGCCGTGCAGCCTGGTGGTGGTAGCGGTGTCCTCACGATCGTCTGGTCGCCCGTGCCCCCCAATGGTCCCAATGCGCTGCTGACGGGGCCGCTCTGTCCTGGTGCGTACGATCTGCTCCTGGTGGATGCGCAAGGCTGTGATACAACGGTGTCCTTTGTGATCACAGCGCCCGCACCGCTGGTGGTATCGGCCACGGCGACGTTGAGCCATTGCCAGGTCTGCGATGGCACTGCCTCCTTGGATATCACGGGCGGAACACCGCAGGTCAATGTGATCTGGTCCGACGGTGCTGGAGCAGTGGTCGGCAACGGCCCACAAGTGACCGGTCTTTGCGCCGGCATCTATTCGGCCGACCTCGTGGATGCGAACGGATGCGCGACGTCCATCACGGTGCCCATCGGTGATGCCACCGGTGAGACCCTCACAGTGAGCAATGGTCAGACGAGCTGCAACAACACCTGCGATGGTGAGGTGGCGGTTTCCTTCAATTGCACGGATGGCCCGTGCACCATCCAATGGTTCGACCAGCAGGGTACGATCCTGGCAGGCAACCAGTTCACGCTGACCGATCTGTGCGTAGGGGAGTACTATGTGTCCGTGACCAATGGTGCCGGTTGCACCGTGGTCGATACGGCGTCCGTGGTGCCTTCACAGGTGATCACTGTGGCCTTCACGACAAGCCCCGTGACCTGCAACGGACTTTGTGACGGGGTCGCGGCCGTGCTCGCCAGCGGTGGTACTGCCCCCTACACGTACGACTGGAGCCCCGATCCGCCGGTGGGCGACAGCACGGCACAAGCCTCCGGACTGTGTCCCGGTGTGTGGAACGTGCTCATCACGGATTCCGCCGGCTGCGATACGACCATCGCCGTCCTGATCCTGGAGCCCGCCGCGGTGCAAGCCTCGATCAGCGGTGCGGATGTGACCTGCAACGGCGCGTGCGATGGTACGGCTACTGTGATCGCCACCGGCGGTACCGGACCGTTCAGCTATGCTTGGAGCCCCGTGCCTCCGGATGGTCAGGGTACATCCACCGCGAGCGTGCTTTGCCCCGGGGACTGGAGCGTGACCGTGGCGGACAGCCTTGGTTGTGCGGTCACCCTGCAACAGATCATCTCGGAGCCCCTGGCGCTTACGCTATCGACGCTCACGACCCAGAGCACCTGTGGTGTGTGCAACGGTACCGCAACGGCCATTCCGACCGGTGGCACCGCGCCGTACCTCTATGCATGGACCGCCAACGGTGGGGTGCTCGGAACGGACAGCCTGCAAGGCGGGCTCTGTGCAGGATTCATTGATCTGCTGGTGACCGATGCGAACGGCTGCCAGGTGCAGGCCACCGTGGCCATCAGCGACCTTGATGGTGAAGTGCTCAGCATCACGAACGATCTGGTGACCTGCCCGGGATTCTGTGATGGTACCGTATCCGTCGCCTTCAACTGCGCGGAGCCCACGTGCACGATCGCCTGGTATGATGTCGGAGGCGTGGACCTCGGCCAGAGCGGCGACAGCCTGACCGGACTCTGTGCAGGCACCTACTATGTCGCCGTTACCAACGGCATCGGTTGTATCACGATCGACACGGCGATCGTCGCTGAACCGCAGCCGATCCAGCCGAACCTGGGCACCACGCCGGAATCCTGTGCGGGAAGTTGCGACGGTACCGCCGTGGTTTCGCCCTCCGGTGGCGTGGCTCCGTACACCTACGATTGGTCGCCGGATCCCGTCCAAGGGGACAGCACCGTCCAGGTATCCGGGCTTTGCCCCGGCGGATACACCGTGCTGATCACCGATTCCATCGGATGCTCGATCACCCAGGACGTGCTCATCCTTGGACCATCGCCGCTTAGCGTGCTCGCCGTGGTGGACAGCATTTCGTGCGCAGGTGTGTGCGATGGTTCGATCACGGTGCAGGCCTCCGGCGGTACCGGTGCCTACACCTATACCTGGGATCCCGTACCCCCGAACGGACAGGGCGACAGCCTCGCCACGGACCTCTGTGCGGGTACCTGGACCGTGACCGTGACCGATGCCAACGGCTGCAACACGGCCTTCGTGTACGTGCTGGGCGACCCGCAACTGCTGGATGTCACCATGACCGTGTCGGACAATCTCTGCTTCGGGGATTGCATCGGCCAGGCGGTGGCGGATGTGACCGGCGGGACCGGTGGCTACACCACGACCTGGACGGATGCGGTGGGCACGGTGATCGCCCAGGGGGACACGATCCTGGGTGGACTGTGCGCGGGTGACTATGTGTTCACCGCGATCGATGCGAACGGGTGTGAGAGCCAGCGGCCCTTCACCGTTGGCCAGGGCCTGCCCATCGTGCCGGGACTGGTCTTCCTGGGGGAGACCTGCAATGGACCGTGCGATGGAACGGCGGGCGTGAACCCTGCCGGTGGTGCGGGTGGATACGATTACGCATGGCTCGATGCCGGTGGGAACGTGTTCGCCGCGGGTCAGCCGCAGGTTACCGGACTTTGCGCGGGCAACTGGACCGTTGTGATCACCGACTCCCTTGGTTGTGACACCCTTGTTCCGTTCACGATCCTGCCGTACACACCGATCAGCCCCAACGCCGTGATCTCGGATGTGTTATGCAACGGCCAATGCAACGGTTCCATCACCCTGGCCCCAACGGGCGGCATCGGCATCTATGGTTATGATTGGGAGCCCTTCCCGCCCGGCGGCGACGGCAACCCGGTGGCCAGTGGTCTTTGTCCGGGTGTTTGGTCCGTCACGGTGACCGATGCAGTGGGTTGTGATACGACGTTCTCCTTCACACTGAGCGATCCGCCGGCCTTGTCGATCCAAGTGGACGGCATCACTCCCGCTGCGTGCAACACGTCGGCCGACGGGGCCATTCAGGTGAGCGCTTCGGGCGGAACGGGTCAGCTGCTGTTCGGTTGGACCGGTCCGGGTGGGTTCACCTCCGATCAGGAGGACCTTTCGGACCTGGCACCTGGCGACTACCTGCTTACGGTGACCGATGGCAACGGATGCGCCCTGCAGCAAGGCGTCACCGTGCCTGCATTGAACAGCGTTCTCGCCGATGCCGGACCGGACATCACCCAGTGCGCCGGTCCGTCCATCATCCTGAACGCCTCCGCCAGTCAGGGCGCCACCAGCTTCGCCTGGACCGATGGTCAGGGCGCGCCGTTGGGACAAGGCGTAACACTGGACCTGGGTGCGCTGCAACCGGGGGCGTATACCGTGGTGCTCACGGCCACATCAGGCCCCTGCTCCGACCAGGACACCGTGCTGATCAACATCCTCGCGCTGCCAGTGGCGGATGCCGGGCCGGACCAGTCCATCCTGATCGGCGCAACAGTGACGCTGGCCGGTGTTCCCGGCCCACCGGGCAGCACCTACCTGTGGTCGCCTGATTCCCTGGTGAGCTCGCCGACCGTGCTGGACCCCACCGCATCCCCGGATGTCACGACCTGGTTCGTACTGCAGGTCACCACGGATGCCGGATGCTCCGATGTGGACTCCGTGCTGATCACCGTGGTGCCGGAGATCGTCATTCCGACCGGGTTCAGTCCGAACAGCGATGGGCACAACGATGCGTGGCAGATCGACAACATCGCGCTGTTCCCCGATTGCCGCGTGGAGATCTACAGCCGGTGGGGCGAGCTGCTCTTCACGAGCGATGGCTATCCCGTGCCTTGGGACGGCACATACAACGGCGGACTTGTTCCGGTGGGCACCTACTACTACGCCATCGAACTGAACGACCCCCGCTTCCCAGAGCCTTACACCGGTCCTCTAACCGTGATCCGCTGAACACATGAAGAACATGCTCCGACCGATCGCGATCGTCGCGGTGTTCCTGACGGCCTCGCGGGCGTGGGCCCAGCAGCTGCCACAGCTCACCCAGTACGTGAGCCACGACTACCTGTACAACCCTGCGGTGGCCGGCAGCCGCCCGCTCTTTGAGATGCGCAGCGCGCACCGCAACCAATGGGTGGGCATCCAGGATGCACCGCGCACCTTCATGCTCGGTGTCACCACGCCGCTCTCAAAGAGCATGGGTGTGGGGGGGCTCATCTACACCGATCACGTCGGACCCACGCGCAGGACCGGCGCGCAAGCGAGCTATGCCTACCACCTGGCCATCAATGACAAGGTGCGCCTTGGATTCGGTCTTGCGTTCGGCGTGCAGCAGTTCCTGATCGACGGGGCCAAGGTCACTTTCCACGATGGTTGGGACCCCCTGTTGGATGGCCAGCTGCGCGGACGGACCGTGGCGGATGCCACCTTCGGGGTGCTCGCCTATCATGACAATTGGTGGCTGGGCGCTTCGGCCCCTCACCTGCTGCGCAACCGGATCTGGTTCTACGATGAAGCGGAGAATTCCATGAGCGAACTGGCCGGTCACTACTTCGCCATGGGCGGGTACCGGTTGCACCTCAGCGATGATCTGCGGCTGGAACCGTCCTTCCTTCTGAAGTATGTGGACCCTGTGCCGGCCAAGGTGGACCTCACGGCCACCATCCGGTACAAGGAGCAGATCTGGTTCGGTGCTACCTACCGGACCAACGACGCGGTCTGCTTCACCGTGGGGTATTGGATGCGCCGCATGTTCCAGTTCGGTTACAGTTTCGACGCCACCACCACGAACCTGAACCGGTACAGCAGCGGAACCCACGAGGTGATGCTGGGCATCACCTTCAACAAGGCGCGGCCGGCCGCCAAGCCGGCTGCCACGCCAACCCCTTGACCTACAAGAAGTAGGTAGTGGCCGGCATGCTTTCGTAAGGGCTGTGGGGCGTGCTTGGTCGATGTTCTTGATGGATTCGTCGATCAGTGCTGCTGGTCGGTCCATTGCGCCTGGGCCCAATAGCTTTCCGTCGACCCAACGGCTAACTTGCGACGCCTCTTACCAAGGTGCTCTTCGTGCTTCATTCCGCCTCATCCGTCATTGTTGTCCGCGCGACCCAATTCCTGGTCCTGCTCCTTGCGCTGGTAACCGCGGCTCCGGTCTCGGGCCAGGTTTTTACCATGGCGGATGGTGCACAATGGGAGACCTGCTCGGGTGTTTTTCATGACAGTGGAGGCGCAGGTGGTGCTTATGGCAACAACGAGGTCATGGTGGCCACCCTCTGCCCGACGGGCGGACCCGGCGCGGGGCCATTCTCCAGCATCACCTTCACTGCGTGGAGCGTAGCCCCCGGAACGGATGATGTGCTGAACATCTATGACGGCGCCAACACCTCGGGAGCCTTGCTGGCGACCGGGTCGGGTGCAAGCTCCTTGTTGGGCCAGTCCTTCGTTTCCACCGACGCGAGCGGTTGCCTCACGTTCCAGTGGACGAGCAATGCGACGGTGGTGGCCGCGGGCTGGACCGCTGAGATCACTACGGGACCGAACGCTGGTGGCAATGGCAGCACCACGGTCTGCAGCGATGCGGCCCAGTTCGACCTGTTCTCGTTGCTGGCCGGGTCGCCCGATGTAGGCGGAGAGTGGCGTCTGGCCGGGAACCTGGTCACCAACATCTACACACCAGGCACTTCGGTACCGGGCACCTACACCTACACCGTGCCCGCAGTGTCACCCTGTGTTGATGCTTCGGCCAACGTGGTGGTCACCCAGATCACGGCGCCGGAGGCCGGCTTTGATGCCGCCACTTCCGTCTGTTCCAATGAACCGGCCTTCAGCATGCGATCGCGGTTGTTGGGGTCGCCCCAGGCCGGAGGGACCTGGACGTTGAACGGGGTGGCGCACGGCGATCAGTTCGTTCCATCGACGGACATCTCCGGCGTATACGTGTATGTGGTCGCCGGCACGGCACCCTGTGTGAACGACACCGCGCGGTTGACGGTGACACGCGTGCAAGCGCCCAATGCGGGCAGCAACGGGTCCATCAATGTCTGCTCCACGGCGTTGCCCTTCGATCTGCTCGGCGTGCTCGGTGGTACACCGGATGCAGGAGGCACCTGGACCGGTCCCACCAACCAGCCCCATGGCGCGCAGTTCATACCGGGTACGGATGCGCCAGGTGTGTACACGTATCGCGTGGCAGGGCAATCCCCCTGCGCTCAGGCATCAGCCACGGTCACGGTCACGGTGCAGACGGCCATCTCGCCAGGTACGAGCACCAACACGGTGGTATGCAGTAACGGCGCCAGTGTGAACCTCAGGACCCTGCTTGGCACCACCGCCTCGGGTACCTGGACCGGGCCGAGCACCATCACGAGCAACCAGTATGACCCGCCCACGGATCTGCCCGGGACCTATACGTTCACCGTGGCGGCCACGGGTGTATGTCCGGCCTCCAGTGCCACTGTGGATGTGGCGGAAGTATTGGCGCCCAATGCGGGCACCAATGGGTCCCGCACGGTCTGCAGCATCGGATCCAACGTGGACCTCTTTTCGCGCTTGGGCGGTACACCCGAAGCGGGTGGGTCCTGGTCGGACCCGGCGAGCCAGCCGTTCCCGAGCGGTGTGTTCGTGCCAGGCACGAATACGCCGGGTGTCTACACCTACACCGTCTCGGGTGTTCCTCCGTGTGCGAACGCCACCGCCACGGTCACCATCACCCAGGTGCAGGCAGCGGACGCTGGGCTCAATGGGTCGGTGACCCTTTGTTCCAACGCGGCACCGGAGACGCTGTTCGTGCACCTCGGGGGAACGCCTCAAGCCGGTGGTACTTGGTACAAGCCGGTCCCGCCCGGCGGTACGATCGGCGGTGTGTACAATCCGGCCAATGTGAACCATCCGGCAGGCGTGTACACCTACGTCGTTCCGGGGAACGCACCCTGCCCGGCGGATTCAGCGACGGTCACGGTCGTGGAGAACCAGGCGCCGAACGCGGGTACGAACGGCACGCTCACCTTGTGCAGCACCAGTGCTCCCGCCCAATTGATCGCATCGCTGGGCGGTTCGCCCAATGGTGGTGGCACGTGGTTGGGGCCGACCAACGCACCGTTCCCGGGGGGGCTGTTCGATCCGGCCACGAACGCAACGGGCACATACAAGTATGTGGTCACGGGTCTGGCGCCGTGCACCAATGACACGGGCTTCGTTCAAGTATCCGTCAACATCGCACCCGACGCGGGTATCAGTGACGACACCACTGTTTGCAGCAATGGTCCGGTCTTCAGCCTGATCACGGTGTTGGATGGTTCACCGGACGCGGGTGGCACATGGGCGCCGGGAAGTGGCAATTACGACCCGGGTTCCGGGCAGCCCTCCGTGTTCACCTACACCGTGGCCGGTCTTGCGCCCTGCATCAACGCTTCCGCCTCGGTAACGGTCGTTGAGAACGCACTGCCGAACGCCGGGAGCAATGGTTCGGTCACGCTATGCAGCACGGAACCACCCCTGAACCTCTTCAGCAGATTGGGCGGCACGCCCAATACCGGTGGCACATGGAGCCCGGGTGATCCATCCGGGGTGTACAACCCGGCGTCCTCCGATCCGGGAACGTTCACGTACACGCTCACCGGCACGGCGCCCTGCCCCAATGTGAGCGCGAACGTGGTGGTGACCGAGAATCCGGCGCCCAATGCCGGAACGAACGGTACGATCACGGTCTGCTCGGGCACCTCGAGCGTGCCCCTGTTCCCGGGCCTTGGAGGCGGGCCGGATGCCGGCGGCACGTGGACGGCCTTGGATAACATCAACCCCGGTTCCCTCAGCGCCGGCACCTTCTTCTGCACCGGTGTTGCACCGGGCAACTATGATTTCCGGTATTCCCTGCCTGGCAACGGCCAATGTCCACCCGACCAGGCGGAGGTGCGGGTAACGATCACGGCCGCCTTGGATGCGGGTTCCGATGGTACTGTACAGGCATGCCGATCAAACACGGCGTTCAATCTGTTCAGCGGCCTTGGCGGAGCGCCTCAACAGGGTGGCACTTGGAAGCAGCTCCCATCGGGACAGGTGGTGGTCAATCCGTTCAACATGTCCACCCTGGCTTCCGGTACATACCAGTTCCAGTATGTGCTTGTTGGATCCGGTGGTTGTCCATCCGATTCGTCAGTTGCCACGGTCACCGTGGTGGATGCACCGTTCGCTGGATCGGATGTCTCCGTTCCCCTGTGTGGGAACGCCGGTACTGTTCCACTGTTCCCCTTCCTAACGGATGCAACGGCCGAAGGCACCTGGCGACGGACCTCCCCGCCAGGTTCTTTCAGCGGGGTCTACAATACGAATGTGAACAACCCGGGCGTGTACCTGCACATCCTGCAGGCCTCCGGCCCCTGTCCGTCCGATACGGCCAGGGTGACCGTGACCGAAACCCCTGCACCCAACGCCGGCTGTTCTTCCAGCTTTACCGTGTGCTCGAACGGTGCACAGTTCAACATGACGCAGCAGTTGGGTTGCGCTCCAGCCCTGAACGGGACGTGGACGACCCCCGGTGGAGCATCGCACAGTGCCACGTTCGTGCCGGGCATTGATGTGCCGGGCATCTGGACCTATACGGTAGCCGGTGCGGCCCCTTGTCCGAACGCGACCGCGACGCTGGCGATCGTGGTGAACAGCGTACCTGCTGCCGGGCTCGACGGTGCGACCACGGTCTGTACCACTTCATCGGTGTTCGCGCTCTCGTCCGTGCTGAACGGAACACCGGATGGCGGCGGGTGGTGGACGGACACCAGTGGTACGCAGGTGGTCGGCGGGCTGTTCGATCCGCTCATATATGGTCCAGGGGAGCATGTGTTCGAGTATGCGGTGGCCGGAACAAGCCCGTGCGTGAACGACACAGCAGTCGCCACGGTCTTCGTCAATCAGCAGCCGGACGCGGGGATCTCCAACAGCGTGCAGATCTGCGCGAACGCCGGTGCGTTGGACCTGTTGGATGTGCTTGGCGGGGACCCGGACCCCAGCGGCACATGGTCCAATGGGTTCAGCGGCGTGTACATCCCGACATTGAACGACCAGGGCACGTTCACCTACACGGTCACGGGCGCGGCGCCGTGCACGAACGCCACCGCCCAGGTCGTGGTCGCGGAAGTGGCCCCCCCCTTCGCAGGCAACAACACCACGGTGCAGGCATGTACGGATGATGGTACGATCGTCCTTGTCAACGTTTTCGCCCCGCCGCCTTCAAGCCTCAGCGGAACCTGGTATCTGCAGGGTCAGGCCGTGCCAGGGTTCTTCGTGCCGGAGGACAACGTCGCAGGGACCTACGTCTATACCTACGTGGTGTCCGGCACCGGTGTCTGTACCGCGGATTCCTCCACGGTCACCGTGTTGCTGAGCCAGGCACCCGACGCTGGCGGCAACGGTTCGGCGACCTTCTGTTCCACGGGCCAGTCCGCAGCACTGTTCCCCTTCCTGTCCGGCACGCCGCAACCGGGTGGGGCATGGTTCAAGCCGAATGGCCAGACGCACACCGGCATCTTCCAGCCAGGTCTCGACCCTGCTGGTCAGTACAAGTATCGGCGCGCTGGATCGGGGGCTTGCCCGGCGGACAGCGCTTTCGTGAACGTGGTCGTCAATCAGGCGCCATCGGCCGGTGGCCCGGGCTTCCTGCCCATCTGCAGCGATCAGGCATGTGTGCCCCTGGCCAACTCATTGACCGGTACGCCCATGCCAGGCGGCAGTTGGACGCTGCTTGGCGGTGGTGCGCATTCGGAGTTCTACTGTCCACAGTTCGACGCATCGAACGTTTTCGTCTACACCGTGGCCGGCCAGGCCCCCTGTCCGAGCGCCACGGCGCAGGTCCAGGTGATCGAGAACCTGGCGCCGAACGCTGGTGCGGACGGCTTCCTGGAAGTGTGCAGCGACCAGCCCGGCACCTTCCCGTTGATCAGCGTGCTCGGAGGCAACCCCATGGCCACCGGCACCTGGTCTCGCGCGGGCACACCGTTCCCTTCCGGCGTGTATGACCCCGGGAACACGCCGGACGGGGTGTTCACCTATGTGATCGCGGGTGCGTTCCCCTGTTCGAACGATACCGCCACGGTCACGGTGATCGAGACCACCGCGCCGGAGGCCGGCATCTCCACGGCCCAACAGATCTGCAGCAATTCCGGGCCTGTACTGTTGTTCAACATGCTCGGCGGCGCACCCAACATCGGCGGGACGTGGCGGGCGCCGAACGGTGCTCCGCATGGTCAGACCTTCGATCCAGCGAACGATCCCGTGGGGACCTACACCTACACGGTGGTCGGGTTCGCACCGTGCACCAGCGATTCGGCCACGGTGACGATCAGCTTGGTGTCCGCACCGAACGCCGGTATCGACGGGGCCCTGAGCGCATGTGTCAATGACAACGCTGTTCAGCTCATCACCGGTCTTGGCGGTTCGCCCCAACTCAACGGTACCTGGAGCGGCGCCGGGCAGGTGAACGGCGTGTTCGATGCATCGGCGGTCGCTCCCGGTGTGTACACGTTCACTTACACGGTGACCGGTGCAGGGTCCTGCGTGCCGGACCAGTCCGTGGTGACCGTGACAGTGACCAGCGCATTGAATGCGGGAGCCACCACCGCGATCGAGCTCTGCAACGGCACCAGCACCGATCTCTTTCCGTTGCTCTTGGGCAACCCGCAGCCGGGTGGTGTGTGGCGCGATCTGGATGCCACTGGCGCGCTTGCGGGATCGGTGTTCAATGCCACCGGTACCGTACCGGGAACGTATGATCTGCGGTACGTCCTTGCAGGAAGTGCGAACTGCCCTGGCGACTCCGTCGATGTGCAGGTGACCGTGGTCGCCGGGCCCGACGCCGGTTCACCCAGCACGGCCAGCATCTGCAGCAATGCCAACCCCTTCGAGCTCATCGACCTTCTGGCTGGAGGACCGGACACCGGGGGCCAGTGGTTCGGCCCGAACGGTCTTCCACATCCCGATCAGTATGACCCGGGCTCCGGCGCAGGCGGCTTGTTCACCTATGTGGTGCCGGGTGATGCGAACTGCGCCGCCGACAGTGCCACCCTCCAGATACTCCTGAGCATCGCCCCCGATGCCGGTGCCGATGGAGCGCTGACCATCTGCTCGAACGACGATCCCGTTGCGCTCTTCAACTCCCTGCAGGGATCACCGGACCCGGGAGGGAGCTGGAGCTTCGGCGGGCCCCATTCCGGTACGTACAACCCGTTGACCAACGCCCCGGGCGACTACACCTACACCGTGTTGGGCTCGGGTGCTTGCCCGAACGCCTCGGCGACGGTGGAGGTGACGGAGGACCTGGCGCCGTATGCAGGTGCGCCGAATTCGATCAGCGTTTGCAGCAGCAGTGCTGCGTTCCCGTTGATCTCCCAGTTGTCCAATGGTCCGCAGACCGGTGGTTCATGGATCGGGCCCGATCTTCTGCCGCACGGCCCGCAGTTCGATCCGGCTTCCGATGCCGGTGGTGTGTATACCTACACGGTGACCAATGGAAGCGTTTGTGAACCGGCTTCGGCGACCTTGACCATCGACCTGACCGTTGCGCCCTATGCCGGCCTGGACACCCTCCTGAGCGTGTGCAACACCAACGATGCGGTGGACCTGTTCGCTGCGCTCGGGGCCGGAGCCCAAGCTGGCGGAACCTGGCAGGACGTGACCGGTGTGGGCGCGGCACTGCAGAACGGAGTCCTGGATGCCACGGTGCTGGCCCTGGGTAATTATGTGTTCAACTACCTGCTTCCGGGTGATGGTCCCTGTCCTGGTGACCAGGCGTCCGTGACGGTGCAGGTCGGGGCCGGACTGGACCCAGGGATCGGTGGGCAGGACACCATCTGTGGAGGGGACGCGGCGTATGTGCTGTTCAACTCGCTTGGGGGAGCCCCGAGCCTTGGCGGTGTGTGGTCCGACCTGCTGGGCACCGGTGCTCTGCTGGACACCACGGACGGCATCCTGGACGCGACCTTGCTTGTGCCCGGAGGTACCTACCAGTTCGGCTACACCGTGGTGGATCCCGGCTGCGGAGAGGCGTCGTCCTTGCTGGCCATCGTGGTCGCGGCCTTCCCCGATCCAGGTGGCGATACGCTGCTTACCGTGTGCTCCAACGCCCCGGGCTTCGACCTGTTGAGCGTGCTGCCGGGTCAGCCGCAACAAGGCGGCACTTGGACGGATGAGAACGGGGATCCCGTAAGCACGTTCTTCAACCCGGCTGCGGGCACCGGGGGCACCTTCCTCTACACCTTGCAGGGAGCGCCGCCCTGCGCCGATTCCAGCGCGACGGTCACGATCATCGTGAACCAACCGCCGCAGGCCGGGCCGGACGTGACCTTCCAGGCGTGCAACACCGGTGAACTGGACCTGAACAGCATTCTCGGTGTCGGTGCTCAGCCGGATGGAGCGTGGTCCGACCCCGGTGGTTCCGGCGCGTTGACCGGGTCCGTTGCCGACCTGACCCTTCTTGGCCCCGGTACCTACGCCTTCACCTATACCGTGACCGTTACGGGTTGCGGTGCGGATGCGGCCGGCCTGCAACTGAGCGTGGTGGACGGTGTGCGGATCGTGGATACGACGCTGATCTGCAATGAGGTGGACCGCAACTACACCGTGCGCGTCACCATCGAAGGTGGCGATCCCTCCAGCTATGCGGTCACCGGCATCTCCGGTACGCTCACCACAACGGCACCGTTCGTGTTCACCAGCGACCCGATCATCACCAGTGCGCCGTTCTCGCTGACCGTGAATGATGCCAACAACTGCAGCCCGCAGGTGCTGGACGGCGTGAGCCCCTGTGCTTTCGACGAACCCGTCTTTGTGCCCGAGTCGTTCACGCCCAACGGCGACGGGGTGAACGATGCCTTCATCATCCCCGGCATCGAGGGGTATCCCCTGAACACGATCGACATCTTCAACCGCTGGGGTGTGGAGGTGTACAGCGCCGCAGGCTATGACAATGGTGCGGTCCGCTGGGACGGCACTTCCGCCGATGCGCTGATCCCGGGCGACCTGCCCACCGGTACCTATTTCTATGTATTGGAGCTCGGTGATGGTTCGCCCGTCATCAAGGGCTTTGTCCACCTGAACCGATGAGCAGCCTGCGCGGACACCGGATGCATTGGTCGGCGGCGATGCTGCTGCTGGCGGTTGCTGCGCTGCGGCCTTCCGGCGCATCGGCCCAGCAGGATCCGCTGTACAGCCAGTACATGTTCAACACGCTGGCCTACAATCCCGCCTATGCCGGAAGCGCGGACGTGTTCACCATGATGGCACTTAGCCGCCACCAGTGGGTGGGCTTCGCCGGGGCCCCCAACACCCAGACCCTGGTGCTGCACTCGCCCCTCCCCGGACGTACGCTTGCGCTGGGCGGGTCGGTGGTGCATGATGTGATCGGTCCGGCGAAGCAGACCTCCGCCTTCCTGGATGCGGCCTATCGGATCCGCACCGGCGAGCGCTCGCGCCTGGCGTTCGGCCTGAAGGGCGGGGTGGGCTTGTACCAGGCCGACCTGGCCAGCTTGAGCACCGTGCAGGTGGAGAGCGCCAACCTGAACATCAGCGGCAAGTTGTTGCCGAACTTCGGTTTCGGCCTGTACTGGCATTCGCCGCGGCATTACGTGGGCCTCAGTGCACCCCGGCTGCTGGAGAACACCATCGGCAGCGATGGCACCGTGGTGGTGAGCAAGGAGTTCCGGCACTATCACCTGATCGGCGGGTATGTGATCGATGTGAACCGGGACCTGCGCTTCAAGCCGAGCTTCATGGTGCGTGCCGTGCAGGGTGCACCGCTCTCCGTGGACCTCAATGCGAACTTCCTGCTGCGTGACAAGGTGTGGTTCGGGGCCATGTACCGCTTGTCCAGCGGCATGGGCTTCATGGCCCAGTACCGGTTCAACGACCAGCTGCGCGCGGGCTATGCCTTCGACCTCACCACCACGCGCATCGGCGCCTACAACGCCGGAACGCACGAGGTGATGATCTCCTACGATCTCAACTTCAACACGGGGCGGACGATCTCGCCACGGTTCTTCTGATGGCCCAGCTGCGCATCCTCCTTCCACTGTTGCTCTGCCTGGTTTGGCGGCCAGGCGCCTGTGCCCAGGGTGGCAATGCCGATGCGCATTCCCGCGAGGGCGACCGGCATTTCCAGCGCATGGCCTATGCCGCCGCCATCGGGGAGTACAGGCTGGCGGCGGACCTGGGCGCGGTGAACCAGCATGTGACCAAGCGGCTGGCCGAGTGCTACATGAAGCTCGGCGATACCGAGAACGCCGAGGTGTGGTACGCCCAGGTGGTGAAGTTCCTGAACCGGGAGCCCATCGATATCTACCGGTACGCGCAGGCACTGAAAGGCAACGCGAAGTACCAGGAGGCCGAGGAGTGGATGGACCGCTACCTGGCGATCGTCGGTCCGGCCGGCGGGCAGGCCCACAGCAACATCACCCAGTTCGCGGAGAAGTTCACGTTCTCCATGGACCGCTTCACCGTGAGGTTGTTGCCCATCAGTTCGCCGTTCTCGGACATGGCACCGACCTGGTGCGGTCCGGACCGCGTGATCTTCAGCAGCAGCCGCAAGCAGAGCTACGGCATCCGGCGCACCGCGGCATGGAATGGGCAGCCGTTCCTCGACCTGTACGTGGCCCAACGCCTGCCCAACGGTGACCTTCTGGATCCGCAGCCCTTGGCGGGTGATGTGAACGGCCCGCTGCATGAAGGACCTGCCGTGTGCGATGCCACCGGTTCGGAACTGTGGTACACCCGGAACAATCCCTCCCGGGGGAGCAGTGGCGTGCGCAGCCTCTCGATCCTGCGTGCACGCAGGGTGGGTGATGGTTTCTCCGGGGCCGACCCCTTCCCCCTGAACAGCACCGAGACATCCGTCGGGCATCCGGCCCTGTCCACGGACGGCAAGGCGATCTACTTCACCAGTGACATGCCCGGTGGGCTGGGCGGCACGGACCTCTACGTCTGCCGGCGCGTGGGTGCGGGATGGGGCGAACCCGTGAACCTGGGTCCCGGCGTGAACACGCCGTTCGATGAAGGGTTCCCGTTCATCGCACAGGACGGCACGCTCTACTTCGCCAGCGACGGGCAACCGGGGTTGGGGGGACTGGACATCTTCGCCTCGCCACGGACGGAGGACGGCGGACATGTCGTCGCCATCAACCTGGGCGTTCCGGTGAACGGGCCGAAGGACGACTTCGGACTGATCATCGATGCCGCCGGCAAGAGCGGCTACTTCACCAGCAACCGGCCGGGCGGGCGTGGCGATGACGACATCTATGCGTTCACCATGCACCAGCCGCTGGAGCAGCGCTACCTCTGCACAGGCACCGTGATCGACGATGAGACCGGCCAGCCCGTTTCCGAGGTGGAGGTGGAATTGCTGGACAAGCAGCAACGTGTGCTCGGCACCAAGCAGACGGATGTGAAGGGCAAGTACTCCTTCGTGGTGGACCGTGATCAGGAGTACACGGTGCGTGCGCGGATGAAGGGCCGGTTCGACGGGGAGCAGCACCTGAGCACCGAGACCATCGAGCAACAACAGATCGTCGCGCGCGACATCCACCTGGTGCCCGATGCGGGCATCTGGATGCGCGGGGCCGTGCGGCACAAGGAGAAGCTGGGCTTCATCGAAGGCATGAACGTGAGCGTGGTGAACCTGGGCAGCTTCGCGACCGAGCAGAAGCTCACCGGTCCCGGCGGGGATTTCAGCTTCCGCATGCAGGCGAACGAGGAGTTCGAGGTCCTGTTCGAGAAGCCGGGCTTCTTCAGCCTGAGCCTGCCCGTGCGCACCACCGGCATGGCGCGCGGGGTGATCGACCTCAACGAGGCGGCCGATCTTTCCTTTGAGGAGATCCAGGTGGGCAAGCCCATCCCGCTGAAGCATCAGCGCTGGATCGACACCCGCATGGACCTCGACCCGGTGGCCCGCACCGAGCTGGATGTGCTGGCCGATCGCCTGCAGGTGAACCCGGCGGTGCATGTGGAGGTGGCCGTGCACAGTGATGCGCGTGGCGACCTGGCCGAGGCCTTGAAGCTCTCGCAGAAGCGGGCCGACGTGATCGGTGCATACCTGCGCTCGAAAGGCGTTCCCAAGGAGCACCTCGTCGTGAAGGGCTACGGAGCCACGCGCCTGCTGAACCATTGCGCGCCCGGCGTGAACTGCACGGATGCGGAGCATGCGCAGAACCGCCGCGTGGAATGGACGGTCACGTCTGTCGACAGCCGTTGAACGTGCTTCCGGGCGGTCTTGCGGGCCACCGGGGTTCAGGCCTGTGTGTGCGGTAGCAGTTCGAAGCGGTATCCGTCCGCCAGCAGACGGCGCACCACGATGGGGAGCGCATGGCGCATGCGTTCCTGGCTGATCAGGTTGTCGTGGAACACGATGATGCTGCCCGGACGCGTGCGGCGCATCACCACGTCCACGCAATCCTCACCGGTCATGCCATCCTCGAAGTCGCCGGCGAGCACATCCCACATCACCACCTGGAACCGCTTGCGCAGGGCGTTGATCTGCCGGTTGGTGATGCGGCCGTAGGGCGGGCGGAACATGTCCGTTGCCGTGACGGCCTGGCATTTCAGCACGGTGCGGTAGTAGGAGCGCGCGCTGGTGCGCCATCCGCTCGGATGGTCCCACGTGTGGTTGCCCACGGCATGCCCCTCGGCCTTCAGGCGTTCGAAGATGGCCGGGTTGTTCACCACGTTCTGGCCGATGCAGAAGAAGGTGGCCTTCACACCGAGCTCCTTCAACGTGTCCAGCACCCAGGGCGTCACTTCCGGGATCGGTCCATCATCGAAGGTGAGGTAGACGCTGCGCCCCACCGGGCCGCGACCCGGCGGCGGGTCCACACGCCACAGCATCCGGCCGTCCAGCTGCTGTAGCCAGGAGATCGTCTTCGATACGACCCGGAAGCGCATGACGTTCAGAAGCGCACCTTGCTGGTACGCCGGCCTTGGGTCTCGATCTCCTCCAGCTTGGCCTGGTACAGCGCCTCGATCTCGTTGAAGCGTTGCTCCAGCTCCTTGCCGAGCTCCGCCTGCTTCTGCACCAGGGAGGTGGTCTGCACCATCCGCTCGAGCACCATGTGCGTGATGTTCATGTCCGGTCCCACCCGCTCGGCGAAGCGGGGCTCCAGGCTCAGGTAGTAGGACATGTTCTCCTCCATGATGTCGAAGAGGCGCTTGGTGATGGCGTTGCCCTTGGCCGTGTCGCCCGCATCGTAGTACGCCTCGATGATGGGGAGCATGATGCGCTCGTAGGGGATGTTGCGCTCGGGCATCTTCTCCATGCACAGGTCAAGCACCTGCCGCGCCTTCTCCTTGTCGCCTTCCTTCACCAGGGCATCGGCGAGCGTGGCCATCTGCAGGCGGAGGTTCGTGGCCATCCGCAGCCAGTTCTCATCCACGTAGATGGGCGCTTCGCTGTCCATGCCGCCCCACTTGAACTTGGTCATCACGTTGTTGTACATGATGTCCGTGGCCACCGAGCCATAGGAGTTCGGGCTGGCCTGCTTGGCGAACTTGGGGACCAGGCGGTAGGCGAGGCCCTCCAGGCGGAAGTAGTTCTGCAGGTTGATGTAGCTGTCCGGTCCGGTGGTGACCGCGAAGTACACGGGCCGCTTCCAGTCGTTGTTGGCGAGGATGTCCAGCACCGTGAAGTGGTTCTTCAGCAGGTACTGCTTCTTCAGGCTCCACTTCACCTCCGGTGTCCAGTCCGCGGTGTCCTTGGCCGTCAGCATGCCGTCCGGCCCGAAGACGAAGGCGCTGTCGGCCTTGAGCAGGAAGTTCTGCGAGGGCAGGTACGCGTCCTTGGTGCCCCGGGCGAACAGCGGGCGCATGTTGCGGTCGTCGGCTGCGAAGGCCATCGCCTTCTTCAGGTCCATGTACGTGGTCTTGTCCTTGGGCATCAGCGCAACGATGTCGCGCGTGCCCTGGCGGTACTTCTCGGGGGCCAGACCGATCGGGAGCGGGTCGCTCTCGTACGCGCGGCGGCGCATCTGGTCGATGTACCAATCGGTGTTGAGCAGGCTGAGGTTCACCACCCGCACATCGGTGCGGATGCCCTGCACCTCCTGGGCGTACCAGAGCGGGAAGGTGTCGTTGTCGCCGTTCGTGAAGATGATCGCGTTCGGCGCGCAGCTCTCCAGGTAGTCGGCGGCCAGGTCGCGTGCGGGCGTGCGGTGGCTGCGGTCATGGTCGTCCCACTCAGCCTTCACCATCACCACGGGCACCACCAGGCCCAGCACGGTGGCGAGCACGGCCGGCACCCGGTCGTCCTTCACGCCGCGCAGCAGGTGCAGCAGCCCCAGCGCCAGGCCGGCCACCCCGCCGATGTAGAAGAGGCTGTACGAGACGGAATGGTCGTCGCCGCTGATGGATTCCACCAGGTACTTGAGCAGGCCCACGCCCAGCGCTCCGCCCACGCCATAGAGCAGCTCGGTGCGCGTCAGTGAACGCGCCGCATCGTACAGGGCCATTACGCCCAGCCCGATCCAGATGGCGAAGGCATAGAAGGAGCCCACATACGCATAGTCCCGCTCACGCGGCTGGTTCGGGGTCTGGTTCAGGTAGATCACGATGGCCAGGCCCGTGAAGAAGAACAGGAGCAGCACGATGGACCAGTCGCGCAGGTGCCGCACGAGCTGGTACACGAAACCGATGAGCCCCAGCACCAAGGGGAGCATGTACATGCGGTTCATGCCCTTGTTCGCCGTCATGCTCGCGGGCAGGTGGTCCTGGTTGCCCAGGCGCTCGGCATCAATGAACTTCAGGCCCGTGTACCAGTTGCCCTCCAGGATGTTGCCATCGCGTCCCTGGATGTCGTTCTGGCGACCGGCGAAGTTCCACAGGAAGTAGCGCCAATACATGTAGTTCACCTGGTAGTTCAGGAAGAAGCGCATGTTCTCGCCCTGGGTGGGCATGTAGATGGTGGTGGGCTTGCCCTCCCGGTCCACCGTGCGCATGGGCACGCCACGGAACTCGCTCCAGCTCTTGTATTGGTCCACGTGGTCCGGCTGCGAACTGTACATGCGCGGGAAGAGCATGGTGAACTCCGGCTCGTAGATGGGCTCGGTGCCCTTCCGCGCATCGGTGATGATGTACTCATGCTCGATGTGCAGGTCCGCCTTGCCGTCGATGTAGTGCTCGGCGCTCCAGCCGTCGTAGAACAGCTTGTCCACCTTGGAGCCCTTCATCACCTTGTAGGTGGCGGTGTACACGGGCGATCCGTCGCCGCGTTCACTGCTCAGTTCACTGTCCCAGAACTGGCCGATGAGCAACGGGCGGTCGCCGTACTGTTCGCGGTTTAGGTAGCTCACCAGGTTGAAGACGTTCTCCGGGTTGTTCTCGTCGATGGGCGGATTGGCGAGGCTGCGGATCACCGTCATGGCGTAGGTGCTGTAGCCGAGGAGGATCACGGCCACGCCGATGATCACCGTGTTCAGGATCACGCGGCCGCGGCGCTGCGACCAGATGACACCCCATACCGTGAGGCCCACGAGCAAGGCGCCGTACACGAAGTTGCCCGTGTTGAAGGGGAGGCCCATGTCGTTCACGAAGCGGAGCTCGAACCAGCCGGCCACCTTGGCCACGCCGGGGATGATGACGGCCTGAATGGCCCCCAGGATGAGCGCGCTGATCACCAGGGTGTAGAGCACGCCCTTGGTGGTGGTGGGGAAGCGCTTGAAGTAGTACACCAGGGCGATCGCGGGGATGCAGAGCAGACCCAGAAGCTGCACGCCGATGCTGAGCCCCAGGAGGTAGCAGATCAGGATCAACCAGCGGGTGTTGTGCGCCTCGTTCGCCTCGCTCTCCCACTTCAGGATGGCCCAGAAGGTGATGGCGGTGAAGAAGGAGGACATGGAGTACACCTCGGCCTCCACGGCGCTGAACCAGAAGGAATCGCTCCAAGTGTAGGCCAGGGCCCCCACCAGGCCGCTGCCCATCACGGCGATCAGCTGGCCGGGCGTCAGTTCGGTCCCTTCATTCCGCAGCACCAGCTTGCGGGCCATGTGGGTGATGCTCCAGAAAAGGAAGAGGATGGTGAAGGAGCTGCAGAGGGCGCTCAGGGTGTTGATGGCCACCGGCACCTGGTCCTCCGCCACGAAGGCACTGGCCACGCGGCCGAGCATCATGAAGAGCGGGGCCCCGGGGGGGTGACCCACCTGCAGCTTGTTGGCCGTGGCCAGGAATTCCCCGCAGTCCCAGAAACTTGCCGTGGGCTCAATGCTCTTTACGTAGGTCCAGGTGGCCACCAGGAACACGAGCCATCCGGTGACGATGTTCAAACGCTTGAAATCCATGCGGTGCTGGGGGTGCGATAAGCGGCGAAAGTAGGAAGGGCGCCGCGGCCCACAGGTGTTCCGTCGCCCGTGTTCCGGATCTTTCTATTTTCGCGCCGCTTTCGCCGGGACCATTCCGGGGGAAGCCAGGTACACCTGATGGCCGATGGTGTAACTGGCAACACGTCTGATTTTGGTTCAGAAGAGTCCAGGTTCGAGCCCTGGTCGGCCAACTCGGAGTCCGAAGCCCCGCCACAAGCGGGGCTTCGCGTTTTCAAGCGGTCCGAGCCACCGCCGGGTCCGCCGGATCCTGCCGCAGCAGGCGGGCCAGGCATCCGTACAGGTCCGGCATCCGCTCCTTGAACAGGACCGGCTGCTCGAAGAAGTACTCCACGGCCACGGCGAAGAACTCGGCCTGGTCCGTGGCCGCGTAAGCCCGGAAGAGCCGCCCCTGCCCCTTGCGGATGGCGGCCGCCTCCGCTTCGGCCAGCTGCCTCCATTCCGCCATGGTGGCCGGGTCGAACAGCTCGTCCTCCTCGTTCGGGATGCGGTCCTCCAGCCAGAGCGCATGTGCCAGCTCGTGCAGCCCCAGGTTCCGCGCATCTGCCGGATCCTGCTCCCCGGCCTCGAAGTGGTCCCAGGCGAGCAGGATGGAGCGCCGTCCCGGTGCCACGCCCCCTTGGTGCCGCCGGCCCGTGGCCGGGTCCCGGTAGGCCGTGGGATACACCACGATCCGGTTGAAGTGCAGCAGCAACAGCAGGTCGAAGCCCCAGGTGAGCCGCACGGCGGTGGCGGCGATGCGCACCTGCATCGCCCGGGTGAGCGCGATGTCCCGGCCTTCCCACTCTTTCTCCGCGAGGAAGTACTTCACGCGCTTCGCGAAGCGCCGGCGCTGTCGTTGCGGTAGCTGGCGGTAGTAAGGCGCGGTGCCTTCCAGAATGGCGCGGTCGGCGCGGCTCAAGGGGGCCAGCCACAGATGCAGCAGGCCGAACAGGTCGAAGAGCTCCCGGCCCAGCGTGACCATGAAGATGGCCAGCACCGCCAGCAATAGTGCGCCTCCCAGGGCCGAGCTCACTGCTCCGGAATGTGCTTGAAGAGCAGGAGCATGTCCCGGTGGTAGTACGCTTCGAAGTGCCGCTCGATGTCCGGGAAGCGGCAGCGTTCGCCGTCCAGGTCGTTGCCGAACGCATCGCGGAGCGTGGCGTACTGTAGCAGCTCCTGTCCGGGCGGATGGAAGTAGACGTAACGCGTTTCCACGGCGATCGAATCAGTGCAGCCGCTGTCCAGCCACTTCATGCGGAACCACACGCTCACGGTGTTGCCCTGCTCATCGAAGTAGTGGCTCGCGCTCTCCAGCACGTTGCCGTTGGTGCTGCGCGGGTACACGCCCATGCCGGCCACCGATCCGTCCGGGTTCACATAGAGCTCATAGCGCTCCAGCTCGCCGTCGGGCAGTGCTGAGTCCGGCCAGAGCCGCACGGCCATCTCCTGGCCGGCCACCTTGGAGAACACGGCACCGATGGGGGCCTGGTCCACGGCGGTCATGCGCGCCTCGATCGCGGCGATGGCCGCTGCGGTATCCACCGGTGCGGTCGCAGCATCCTGGGCATGAACGGTGTACAAGGCCGAGAACAAGGGCAGCAGGAGGGCGGTGCGCATGGCGGGGAAGGTAGGCAGGCTTCGCGGTGGACCTAGCTTTGTGGCCACAGCGTACCATGAACGGACCGATCGAAGCCACCTACTACGGCCCCGATGCCTCCAAGCCCTACAAGGCCCAGGTGCAATGGGCCTCGGCCGATGTGCTGGAGGTGCGCCTGCCGGACCGCACGGAGCACTGGAACCTGCGTGCGAACGGGAACGGTTGGGAGATCAGCGCCGGAGCCCTGCGGATCCTGCACGGCACACCGCCGTGCACCCTGCTGGTGCGTGACCCGGGGGCAGTGGCCGCATGGAAGGAGCACTTCAAGGCCCAGCGGTTGAAAAAGGCGCCCTCGGACCGGGTGCCCTGGCTGCTGACCATCCCGCTGGCGTTGCCGCTGGGGTTCATCGCCCTTTGCGTGGCGGCGTACCTGTGGGTGCTGCCTTGGGTGAGCGAACGCCTCGCCATGCGGCTGCCGCCGGATACGGACGTGTCCTTCGGTGATGCCATGTTCCAGCAGATGCGTGGCACCCTCGCGATCGACGAGGAGGGGTCTGCCCAACTCCAGGCCTTCGGCGATGCACTGGCACTGGCGCCCTCCTTCAAGTTGAAGCTGCACCTGGTGAAGGATGAGCAGGTGAACGCGTTCGCCCTGCCGGGCGGGCACATCGTGGTGTACACCGGTATCCTGGACCGGATGGAGAAGCCGGGCGAGCTGGCCGCGCTGCTCGCGCACGAAGGCACGCACGTGGAGCGCCGGCACAGCACACGCGCCCTCGCGCGGGATATGTCCGGTACGCTGTTCCTGTCACTGCTGCTGGGCGACCTCGGTGGCATCACCGGTGTGTTGGCGCAGAAGGGGGATGAGCTGCGCGGACTGAGCTATTCGCGCGATCTGGAGACGGAGGCCGACACCACGGGCCAGCGGCGCATGCACTTGAACGGCGTGGATCCCCAGGGCATGGTGGACCTGCTGAACCTGCTGGACCGCGAGGCCAAGGACGTGCCCGAGGGCATGGCCTTCCTCAGCAGCCACCCGCTCACCAAGGAACGCATCGCCACGGCCACGTCCAAAGCCGAAGCCCTGGGGCCGTTGACGGTAACACCGCCGGCGCTGGATAGCTTGTTCCGAACGCTGCGGGGATCGTATGATCAGAAGATGAGATGATCAGAGGATGTTGAGCTGCCTCATCATCTGATCGTCTGATCATCTCATCATTTCATCACGTCGTCCGGATCCCCAGCTCCTTCAGCTGCTCGTCATCGATCCGGCTGGGTGCGTCGATCATCATGTCGCGGCCGGCGTTGTTCTTCGGGAAGGCGATGAACTCGCGGATGTCCGTGCGGTGTCCGAAGAGGCTCACCCAGCGGTCGAAGCCGAAGGCCGCACCGCCATGCGGGGGCGCGCCGTACTCGAAGGCGTCCATCAGGAAGCCGAACTTGTAGCGCGCGTCCTCGTCGGTGAAGCCGAGCACGCGGAACATGGCCTCCTGCATTGTGCGGTCGTGGATGCGGATGCTGCCGCCGCCGATCTCGGTGCCGTTGATCACCAGGTCGTAGGCATTGGCGCGCACGCTGCCGAGGTCCTGCTGATCGAAGAGCTTCTGCGCATCCTCAGGCTTCGGCGCGGTAAAGGGGTGGTGCATGGCGTGCCAGCGGCCCGTCTCTTCGTCTTGCTCCAGCAGCGGGAAGTCCACCACCCAGAGCGGCTTGAACACCTTGGGGTCGCGCAGGCCGAGCTGATCGCCCATGTGCAGGCGCAGTTCGTTCAGTTGCTTGCGCGTCTTGTCCGCCTTGCCCGCCATGATGCAGAGCAGGTCGCCCTGCTTCATGCCGAAGCGTGCGGCCCATTGCTGGAGCTGCTCGGGCGTGAAGAACTTGTCCACGGTGCTCTTCAGGCCCTCCTCGGTCCACTTCACGAACACAATGCCCGTGGCGCCGATCTGCGGGCGCTTCACGAACTCGATGAGCGCATCGGTCTGCTTGCGGCTCCAGCCGGCGCAGCCTTCGGCGTTGATGCCCACCACCAGCTCGGCCTCATCGAACACCTTGAAGCCCTTCCCTTGCACGAGGTCGTTCAGCTCATGGAACTTCATGCCGAAGCGCAGGTCAGGCTTGTCGCAGCCGTAGCCTTGCATGGCTTCGTCGAACGACATGCGGGGGAAGGCGCTGTCGAAGGTGATGCCGTGGATGGCCTGGAACAGGTGCTTCGCCATGCCCTCGAAGGTGTTCAGGATGTCCTCCTGCTCCACGAAGGCCATCTCGCAGTCGATCTGGGTGAACTCGGGCTGGCGGTCGGCGCGCAGGTCCTCGTCGCGGAAACACTTCACCAACTGGAAGTAGCGATCGAAGCCGGCCACCATCAGCAGCTGCTTGAAGGTCTGCGGGCTCTGAGGCAGCGCGTAGAACTCGCCCTGGTTCATGCGGCTGGGCACCACGAAGTCGCGCGCGCCCTCCGGCGTGCTCTTGATCAGCACGGGCGTCTCCACCTCCAGGAAATGCTGTGCGCTGAGATAGTTGCGCACCTCGATGGCCATGCGGTGGCGCAGTTCGAAGTTGCGGCGCACGTTGGCGCGGCGCAGGTCGAGGTAGCGGTATTTCATGCGCAGCTCCTCGCCGCCGTCGGTCTCCTCCTCGATGGTGAAGGGTGGCGTCTTGGCCGCGTTCAGCACCTTCAGTTCCGTCACCACGAGCTCGATCTCGCCGGTGGGTATGTTGGCGTTCTTGCTCTCACGCTCGCGCACCATGCCGGTGGCCTGCACCACGAACTCGCGGCCCAGTTGGCGCGCCTGCTCGCACAGCCCCTTGTCGCGCTCCATGTTGAAACTGAGCTGCGTGATGCCGAAGCGGTCGCGCAGGTCCACGAAGGTCAGGCCGCCGAGGTCGCGGCTGCGTTGGACCCATCCGGCGAGGGTCACGGTCTTTCCAGCGTCGGCGAGGCGGAGCTCGCCGCAGGTGTGCGTACGGTACATGGTCGCGGCCTCCGGGGCTTGCCCGGAAGGGCCGCGAAGATACCGGGGGCAGTGGATGCGCTCCGTGGTTGAACGTGTTCCAGTGTTGATCGGTCCGCTGCGGATCGGCCAGGCCCTGGAGCAAGGAGTTTGGAAGCAGCCGGCACACTGCGCCGGAGGCCGCTTACATTGGCCATATGGATGCGCCCCTGGCCGACCTGCGTTACCTGGAGCGTTTGTGCAAGGGTGATCGGTCCAGAATGGCCACCTTCATCGAGCAATACCTATCGGATAGCACGGAGCTGTATCGGGCGCTGGAACGAGCCAGCGTTGAGGGTGATGCCCGGTCCTTGGCGCACGCTGCCCACGACCTGCGCCCGCACGCGCACTACGTGGGAGCGCAGCGGGTGCTGGAGCTCCTTGTCGAGATCGACCTGGAAGCGCGGCGCCTACCGCCGGTGGTGCGTGCGGACCTGGTGCAGGCCCTGCTACCGCTCGTTCCGCAACTCGCCGAAGAGCTCCGTGCGTCCCTTCCCCACCACACCCCCCGGTAGCGGATGGCCAGAACCGGTGGAAATACGGGGGGCGGGGGTAACGCTCCAACGGATCTTGCGGCCCCCACCCCCGGACAGCCCATGATCCGCCTGGCCATCGCCGATGACCAACCGCTTTTCCGTCGCGCGTTCGTGCTGTTGCTGCGCGACATGCCGGATGTGCAGGTGATGTTCGACAGCGCCAATGGCGCAGAGCTGCTCACGGGATTGAAGGGCAACGAGGTGGACATCGTGCTGCTGGACCTGGAGATGCCCGTGATGGACGGCGTGGAGGCCTTGCGCAGGACCCGCGAGGAGCACCCGCAGGTGAAGGTGATCGTGCTCAGCACCCATAACGATGAGCGGTCCATCATCCGGATGATGGAGCTGGGAGCCAACGGCTATGTCCTCAAGACCGCCGAGCCCGATGAGCTGGAGAACGCCATCCGCTCGGTGAAGGACAGTGGCTACTTCTTCAATGACATTGTGAGCCGTGAGATGCTGCAAGGGCTTGTGAAGAAGGCGAAGGTCAAACCGGTCTTCAACGAAGTGGATCCGTTGACGGAGCGGGAGCTGGAGGTGCTCCGGGCCATCTGCCAGGAGATGACCACCACGGAGATCGCCGGCAAACTTTTCCTGAGCCCCCGCACCGTGGAGTTCCACCGCAACAACATCCTGCTGAAGACGGGAGCGAGGAACGTGGCCGGACTGGTGGTGTACGCCCTGACGAAAGGACTCTATACACCCTGAGATGATCCGCGCGGCGCTGCTCCTCCTGTGGCTGTGCGTCGCATCCGCCGCGCGCTCACAGGTCGATACGGTCGCCCTGCCTTTTCGTGCGCTCACCATCGAGGACGGATTATCACAGGGAATGGTCCACACCATCGTGCAGGACCGCTTCGGCTTCATGTGGTTCGGCACCAAGGACGGATTGAACCGCTACGATGGTTATCGGTTCGATGTGTTCCGCCATGATCCCCAGGACACCACCAGTTTGAGCGACAGCAATGTGCTCATGCTCTTCGAGGACCGCGAAGGGCGCTTGTGGGTGGGCACCGAACGCGGGGTTGACGTGTTCGATCAGGCCACCGGACGTTTCGTGCATGTGCTGCGCGAGACCACGCCCAGCGCGGGCCTTACGCACCGCATGGTGCAGGACAGGAACGGTGATCTGTGGGTGTCCCGCATGCGAGGCGTGGTGAAGATCACGCTGAGCGACCAGGGCGGTGCGCCGCCACGAGGATGCACCACGCGCACATATCTGGATCGTCCCACCTGGATCTCCATGGACCGGTCCGGGACCCTGTGGGTGAGCGAACAGGCCGGAGGCAGCTATCGCGTGCGACCGGAACGGAACGGGGAGGAGCGCTTCGTGCCCGTGCTCCTGGATCACCCCATACGGGACCAGCTCGGTGAGCGCGACGTGATGGACCTGACCGCGATGGTGGTAGTGGAGGATACGGTGGCCGGCGTGGTCTACGGTGTCCATAAGCTCGGTATCGTGACCCTGGATCCCGCGAGCGGCCGGGTGACCAGCCTGCTCGATCATCGCGATCCGGAGCACGGCGATACCGACCTGCGCTGCGGCATGCCTGCGCTCGATGGCCAGGGGCGCATCTGGATCAGCGCCTACTTCGGCATCCACCGCTTCGATCCACGCTCCAGGACCATCGAACGGGTGGTCCCGGTCGACCCGGATCTCGGCACCAACGCGGGCATCCTTCAATGTGCCTACCGCGATCGGAACGGCCTGATGTGGATCGGCACCTCGGGATATGGCCTGCTCACCTTCGATGAGCGGAGCCAACGCTTCAATCCGGTGAGGACCGCGAGCTGCTCCTCGATGCGGCCCACGCGCTCGGGCCATGTCCTCATCGGCCGCAAGGGCGGTGTGTTCATCGACGAGTTCGATCCCACCTCGGGGCGCTCCGTGCGGTTCGTTCCTGAGACCGCCGTGCGCAGCGATGCGGTCTTCGCCCCGTTCAGCACCGGCCAGTACCACATGACCGATGGTGGCGATGGACGCTACTGGTTCAACCATGCGGGGCTGGTCACCTACGACCTGAGTTCAGGCGCATTGCACCGCCAGCAACGCGATCCGGCCAGCGTGGCCGCCTTTCCTGAGGAGAACTACAGCTGGCCTTTCATCATGGCCGGTGATTCGCTCATCTGGTTCGCCAGTGCCCACACGCTCGGCCGATACGATCGCCGGACCGGTCTCTATGCACACCATCCGTTCCCCATGCGAACAAGCGGCGCGGGCGGTGAGTTCATCCATGCCATCCACCTGGATGCGGACGGGAGCGTATGGCTCGGCTCCATTGCCGGCGTGTTGCACTTTGACCGCCACACGAACGAGTGGCAGCATTTCCAACACGATGCCCGCGATCCCCTGTCGTTGTCCTCGGACATCGTATACGACATCGCACCTGACATCCGGGACGCGGAACGCTTCCTGTGGGTGGGCACCAACGGCGGAGGACTGAACAAATTGGACAAGCGCTCCGGAAAGGTGGAGTGCTACACCACCAAGGATGGCTTGCCGAACAATGTGGTGTATGGCATCGAGGCGGATGAGCGTGGAAACCTGTGGTTGAGCACGAACAAGGGACTATCACGATTCGATCCGGCGGTCGCGAACGGCTCCGGTCCAGGGCGCTTCCGCAACTACGACGCGAGCGACGGCTTGCAGGGGGATGAATTCAATCGCTACGCCCATTGCAAGCTGCCCGATGGCACCCTCTTCTTCGGCGGCGTGCAGGGCTTCAACTACTTCAAACCCGCCGACCTCGTTGACGACAGCTCGGCCGCTCCGATCCGCATCACAGGGATCAAGCTCATCAACAGGCCGATCGACACCCGGGCGCCCGATGCACCGCTGACGCGGCCCGCCTACATGAGCACTGCCATGTCGATCCCCCACCGTGTGAACATGGTCACCTTCGAGTTCGCCACGCTGGAGTTCGCCGCGCCCGAGCGGCATCAGTACCAGTACAAGCTGGAGGGCTTCGATCCGGATTGGATCATGGCGGGTACGGACCGCAGTGCGGTGTATACGAACCTGGATCCGGGCGACTATACGTTCCGTGTGCGGGGTGATAACCGTGATGGCGTCTGGGACCCCGTTGGAACCTCGTTCCGCTTGACGGTGCTGCCGCCATGGTGGCGCACTGGCTGGTTCTATGCGCTCTGCGTGCTCGCCCTTGGAGGTGCCGTGCTGTTGTACATGCGCGCGCTCAATGAGCAGAAACGGAACTTGGAACGGACCGTTGCCGAGCGCACGGTCGAACTCGTTGCGGCCAAGGAGCGCGCAGAGCGCAGCGAACAGGTGAAGCGACAGTTCCTGGCCAACATGAGCCACGAGATCCGCACGCCGATGAACGCCATCGTGGGCCTCGCCGGCGTACTGCGTCGCGAAGAACATCTGCCCGCGCAACAGCACTACCTGGATGCCATCGCCAGCAGCAGCGAGAACCTCGTGACCATCGTGAACGATATCCTCGACCTGAGCAGGATCGAAGCGGGTCGTTTGCCTTTGGAGGAAGTGCCGATGCGACCGCGGGAGTCCGTGGACCGTCTGCTCGAGGTTCTCCGCTTCCGGGCCGAGGAAAAGGGCCTGCGTCTTGCTGCCAGCGTGGATCCCGCCGTGCCCGACACGCTGATCGGGGACCCGGTGCGCCTGAGCCAGGTTCTGATGAACCTCGTCGGCAATGCCATCAAGTTCACAGAGCATGGCACGGTCAAGCTGTCGGTGGATGTCCGGGAGCGGCTCGGCGAACGGGTGATGCTCCGTTGCGCGGTCAGCGATACGGGCATTGGTATTCCGCCGGAACGGGTGTCGCGCATCTTCGAGGAGTTCACCCAGGCGGATGCCACCCACACGCGGCGGTTCGGCGGCACCGGGCTCGGCCTGGCCATCAGCAAGCGACTGGTCGAGATGCAGGGCGGGACCATCGAGGTGCGGAGCGGACCAGGTCGGGGAAGCGTGTTCACGGTCTGCATTCCGTACAGGATCTCCGCAGAGGGCGGGTCCATGCCGGTGGCAGCGATGTCCGGACCTCAGGTATCCAAGGCTACGTCACCGTCCACGCTGCGGTTCCTGCTTGCGGAGGACCATGCGATCAATGTGATGGTGGCGCAAGCGGAACTTGCGGACCTGTTCCCTGGTGCGCAGGTGGATGTCGCAGAGAACGGTGAGCGCGCCGTGGAACTGGTGAAGGAGAACCGATACGATGTGGTGCTGATGGACGTGCAGATGCCGGTGATGGACGGGTACGAGGCCACGCGCGCGATCCGGGCGCTGGCCAACGGTGCTTCCCGGGTGCCCATCATCGCCATGACCGCGAACGTGATGAAGGCCGAACTGGAGCGCTGTGCGCTGGAGGGCATGAACGGGTTCATCCCCAAACCGTTCAAACCGTCGCAGTTGCAGGAGGCGGTCGAAGCGGTGCTCCGCGAGCGGGACATGCGCTGAGGGCGACCGGGGTATGCCTTGGAACTGGCTGCCCGCCTTGTGCGGTGCCGCTACCCCAGGCCGTTGTGCGGTCAGGGTCGCCGGGTACACAGAACCGGTATTTCCACGAGGTGTGGGGTGAATGGTGGAGGTCACATTTGGTCCATTCCTAAGGACCAACCCCTTCCTGCCATGAAACACGGTACGCAACATCTCTCGGTCCTGGCCCTGTTGCTGGGCTTTGCGGCGAACGCCGCACTGGGCCAATCCAACCAGATCGGCCAGCCCGTCAACGGCAGCGTTGCTGGGATCAATGGGACCTCTCTCACCATTTTCGGCACAACCGGACCCTCCTGTGGTGTGCTGAATTACCGCTTCACCATGGCCGACCCTTCGGCCCCTTGGGGAAGCACCTACGGTACCATCGCCAACTATTACTCATTGCCTGCGGGCAAGGGCCAGCAATCGTTCAACGTGGCCTTCACCTACGCCTCCGACAACACCGCCACGCCGAACTATGACGTCTTCGTGGACGGGCAGTACTGCCCCAGCTGTACGGCCACCCTCAATTCACATTCCATCAGTGGTATCCCCGGGATCACGGACATCAGCATCCAGGACTACCTTACCATCACCCACCAGGCGGGTGACGCGTGGAGCGAACCCAATAATGGGGTGCGTGAGTTCGGCCTGAGGTACAAGCTCGGCGGCACGCCCTATGCCGACATCCGGTTCAAGGTGGTGATGGTGGGTGCGGTGCTGACGGATGCGCTCGGGTACTACGATGCCCCAGCCCTGCCCCTTTACATACTGCGCGATCCGCCCGGTGGTGCCAGCTACAGCAAGCTCAGCCAGGGGAATGGCGCGTGCTATGGGAATACACGCTCGGTAACCACCGGCATGGCGGAAGATGGCTTCTTCAAGGCCCGGATCGGGGCGGAAGGATCATTCGGCCTTGGTGTGGAAGTGGAGTACGAGATCTTCGCGGAGGTCGGGGTGAGCCTGAGCGCGACCCAGTCCGAAACGGCGCTCTTCGAGTACGAGACCTGCCTGGAGACCACCTCTGAGGTCACCACGCCCAACAGCGGAACGCCGGACGATCTCTTCATCATGACCGCTGTGCGCTATGCGTACGGCGTGGGCAAGGTGATCGAACGGCCGGATTGTGGCACCGTGAACAAGACCGCCTACCTCGCCACCGTGCCCGTGCAGGTGAACAACAGCTACACGTACACGGCCAGTTACATCCATGATCTGCTGATCCCTCAGCTTGAACAGGACATCACCCTGCTGCCGATCGGGTCAGTGGTACGGAACCAGGCGGAAGAGCAGCTGAGCGTTTGGTATCAGACCCTCGCCCTGAACGACTCCCTCAAGGCCACGTCTCCGTTCGTGATCAACCGTTCCTTCAATGGTGGTAACCTCGGTGCGGAGTACGGCATCACCCGCACCACATCGGTCAAGCGCAGCATCGACTACAGCGTTTCACTGGAAGCGGGTCTGAGCTTCGAGTTCGGCGTGAAGATCGGCGGCTCGGGCGTGAGCGGAGGCGCATCGGTGAAGATGCGCGAGGAGTACGGCAGCGGCGTGAGCTCTTCCAATACCAACACCAACACCATGCTCTATCACCTGGAGGATGATGATGTGTATGACAATTTCAATGTCCGTGTCGGTGCCGATGATATGTATGGTACTTACACCTTCACGCTTGATTCGGCCAACTCGCGCACCAGCTGCCGCTACGAGGGTGGTTACCAACTGGACAACCCCGGCATCTCCGTGGGCACACCGGGCCAGACCTCCATGACGGTGAATGAAGCGCCCATCGGCACGGCCGTCAACTTCCCGCTCATCCTCTGCAACAACAGCGACACCACGCGTACCTACTACCTGAAGTTCGCGGCGGTCTCCAACTCCCAGGGTGCGGTGATGCAGGCCTTCGGGAATACGCTCAACTCGAACGACCTTGGGATCCAGCTCGCCATTCCCGGTGGCACCTGCATCAATACGAACCTCGCGCTCACACAGCCCAATGTGGGTGTGGTCGACTTCCCGAACATCAATCTTTATCTGTATTCGGAGTGTGACGAGGAGTACCCGCCGTATATCCGTTCCTACATCACCATCTCGGCCCACTACGGGGCAGGCAACTTCGGTAGTTACTGCGCGCCGGTGAGCCAGGTGGGCACCGCACAGGGCGACTATGTGGATGGCGTCCAGGTGGCGACCATCAACAGTACCGGTACCGGTGGTGTGGCTGGTCCGACGTACACGGATTACAGCGGCCAGATCAGCACGCCGCTTTCACGGAACGCGCAGCACCTCATCACCATTACACCGGGAACCCGCACCGGCACCATCTATGCCGCATGGATCGACTACAACCGGAACAGCGCATTCGAGCCGGTGGAGAAACTCGGAGAGTTCACCAACGTCGGAAGCGGAGCACAGAACATCGCGTTCACCGTTCCGAATGCGGCGGCCCTGGGCGGAACCGTGCTGCGGGTGCGTGGGGTCTCGCCGATCACCGGGGAACCGGTCCCGCTCGATGCCTGCTTCAATTACAACGCCGGCGAGACCGAGGACTACGCCGTGGTGATCAATGCGAACACCCCGTTGGACTGCGCAGGCTCGCCCAATGGTACCGCACTGCCGGGTACCGCATGCAATGATGGGAACGCGCAGACAGGCAACGATGTTTACAATGCGAACTGCCTTTGCATCGGCCAACCTGCGGATTGCGCCGGAACCCCGGGTGGTCAGGCGGTGCCCGGTACGCCGTGCGATGATGGTGACCCGAACACGATCGACGATGTCTATACAGCGCTCTGCCAATGTCTGGGCATCGCATATGACTGCCTGGGCGTGCCTGGTGGTACCACTGTGCCGGGAACGCCCTGCGACGACGGGAACGCGTCCACGGGTGGCGATGCGTACAGTGCAGGATGTGATTGCCTTGGCCAGTTCATCGATTGTGCGGGTGTGATCGGTGGTGCCACCTTGCCCGGCACCCCGTGCAACGACGGCAATCCGCTCAGCGGCGGCGATGTGTTCAACAGTAGTTGCATGTGCGCCGGTCAGTTCGCCATCGATTGCGAAGGGGTCGAAGGCGGCACCGCGCAACCCGGTGCTCCCTGTGATGATGCCAATGCGGCCACGGGCAATGATGTGTATGCACCGAACTGCGTCTGCGTCGGATCGCCTTATGACTGCGCAGGCACCCCCGGCGGTGGGCAACTGCCCGGTACCCCTTGCGACGACAACAACCCGCTGAGCACGGATGACACGTTCACGGCCGCGTGCGCCTGCATCGGTGTGCTGGCCGATGATTGCGCTGGTGTGCCGGGTGGTACGGCGCAACCCGGCAGCCCCTGTGATGATGATGATGCCGGAACAGGCAACGACCAGTACGACCCCTTCTGCGCGTGCGTCGGCCAGCTCATCGATTGTGACGGTGTGGCGGGTGGCCTCGCACTGCCCGGTTTCCCCTGTGATGATGGCGATGTGACCACGGGCAACGATGTGCTCGACAACAACTGCCAATGCGCCGGTGCGCTTATTGATTGCGCGGGTATCCCCGGAGGATCGAGCACGGTGGGTGCGGCCTGTGACGATGGGAACAGCGCCACCAGCAACGATGTGTACAATGCGATGTGCGTCTGCGCAGGTGTCCTGGCCAACGATTGCGAAGGCGTGGCCGGTGGTCCTGCACAGCCGGGAACGGCATGCGATGACGGTGATGTCAACACCGGCAACGATGTGTATTCGGCGGATTGCGCCTGTGCCGGAGCGTTGATCGATTGTGAAGGCACCGCAGGCGGCACTGCGCTTCCGGGTTCGCCCTGCGATGACGGGGTGGCCTGCACGGTGAACGATGTGCGCGGTGCCGATTGCATCTGCGCCGGGACCACGCTGACCATCGGCACGGTCTCTGGCAGCACGTCCATCCTGGGCAACAGCACCAATGCGTACGTGGTAACGCCCGTGGCGAACGCCAACAGTTACTCGTGGACGCTTCCCAGCGGCTGGACCACCAGCGACAACTCGGCCTTCGTGATCGTCACCCAGGCCAACAATGTTCCGGGTCCGGTCGACCTCTGTGTTACGGCCACCGCCGGTGCGTGCGAGCTCACCAGCTGCACAACGGTGATGGTGGACTTCAGCACTGGGATCACGAGCGGCGATGGGACCGCTGCCGGGTGGTTCACGGTGCAGCCGAACCCGAACAGCGGGGTGTTCCAACTGATCCCTGCCGGCAACGATGGGTCCCCGATACGCGTTACCGTGAATGATGGACTGGGCCGCCAAGTGGTGGCGCCGTTCATCATCGCCGGGCAGCGGAGCATTTCCATGGACCTGGGCGATGTGGCCCCCGGTGCGTATTACCTGATCGCCACGCGCAACGGTGAACAGCAGGCTGTGAAGGTGATGGTGCAGCGCTGAGGCGGCTGGCTCCAAGGGAAAGGCCCCGGAGTTCCGGGGTCTTTCCCTTTTCGGTTGCTTCTGCATCCAGCACTGACCCCGAGCTGCAACAGCCGGGCGTAAAGGAGCGCCGCCGCTCCCCGCTCGCAATGGGGAGCCACGTGGGTCGCGCGTTATTGATGTGGGTCAAGTGATCGGGGAAAGGGCCGGCCGGAGCTTTGCGGCCACAGGCCAACAACATGATCGACATGCGCACCAACCGCCTTCTTTCCATCGCCACCTGGGCACTCATCGGCACCTCGGTGCTGGGCATCCTTTCCGTGAGCTTCATGGCCTTCAGCGATCCGCAGGCCGTGATGGACCTCGTGCAGGTGAAGCTGGACAACACCGATGCCTACAGTTCCATCCGCGGGGTGTACGGCGGGGTGGGCATCGCCATCCTCGGCGTCCTGCTCTACCTGGCCTTCACCGACCGCAAGGCGGCCTTGGGCTTCATCGCGCTCTTCTGGGGCATGTACGCGGTCTCGCGCCTGATGACCATTTCCATGGAAGGGCCGCTGGGTGCTTTCGGCAGCCAATGGCTGGTGATCGAAGGCACCTTGTGCCTGCTTGCGCTCGTCCTACTGGGACTCGTCCTCCGCGGTGGGCGCCGGATGCGAATGGCGTGAGCGGCAGCCCCCAACGACGAAGGGCGTCCAACGGACGCCCTTCGCTCATGTCGTTCGGTTCGCGCTTACAGTGTCCCCCGGTTCTCCTGCTCGCGTTCGATCGCCTCGAACAGTGCCTTGAAGTTGCCCTTGCCGAAGCTCTTGGCGCCCTTGCGCTGGATGATCTCGAAGAACATCGTGGGGCGGTCGAGCACCGGCTTGGTGAAGAGCTGCAGCAGGTAGCCCTCGTCGTCGCGGTCCACCAGCACGCCGTGCTGCTTCAGCACCGCCAGGTCCTCGTCGATCTCGCCCACGCGGTCCAGCACGTCGTCGTAGTAGGTGGGCGGCACGTAGAGGAACTCCACGCCGCGGTCCTTCAGCGCGCTTACCGTTTCGATGATGTTGTTGGTCGCCACCGCGATGTGCTGCACACCGGCGCCGTTGTAGAACTCGATGTATTCCTCGATCTGGCTCTTCTTCTTGCCCTCGGCCGGCTCGTTGATGGGGAACTTGATGCGGCCGTTGCCGTTGCTCATCACCTTGCTCATCAGCGCCGTGTACTCGGTGCTGATGTCCTTGTCGTCGAAGCTCACCAGCTGCGCGAAGCCCATCACGCGGGCGTAGAAATCCACCCAGTGGTTCATCTCGCCCCAGCCCACGTTGCCCACCATGTGGTCGATGAACTTCAGGCCTGTGGGCGGCGGGTTGTAGTGGCTCTTCCACGCCTTGTAGCCGGGCATGAAGGGGCCTTTGTACTCGTTGCGCTCCACGAAGATGTGCACCGTCTCCCCGTAGGTGTGGATGCCGCTGCGCACCACGTAGCCGTGCTCATCCTCCTCGCGCACCGGTTCCATGAAGCTCTTGGCTCCGCGCTTGGTGGTCTCCTCCCAGGCCTTCTTCGCATCGGGCACCCACAGGGCGATCACCTTCACGCCGTCGCCGTGCTTGCGCAGGTGCTCGTTGATCGGGCTGTCCGGCGTCATCGGGGTGGTGAGCACCAGGCGGATCTTGTCCTGCTGCAGCACGTAGCTGGTGCGGTCCTTCACACCCGTCTCCAGGCCGGCGTAGGCCACGCTCTGGAAGCCCCAGGCGGTCTTGTAGTAGTGCGCGCTCTGCTTGGCGTTGCCCACGTAGAGCTCCACGTAGTCCGTGCCCCAGAGGGGAAGGAAGTCCTCGGCCTCCTTCATGATCTTCTCCAGGCCGTAATCGACGTCTTTCAGTCCGGTTGCCATTGTCGTTCGGTTTTCAGGGTTGGGGTCACTCCAGCCAGCTCTTCCAGTACTTGCCATCGTCCAGCTTCAGGGCCTCCTCCGTCACCATCAAAGGTCGGAAGGTGTCGACCATCACCGCAAGCTCGTTGGTCTCCTTCTGGCCGATGCTGCGTTCCATGGCGCCGGGGTGCGGGCCGTGCGGAATGCCGGCGGGGTGCAGGCTGATGTGGCCCGGGCCGATGTCGTTGCGGCTCATGAACTCGCCGTCCACGTAGTAGAGCACCTCGTCCGCATCGATGTTGCTGTGGTTATACGGCGCGGGGATGGCCTGCGGGTGGTAGTCGTACAGGCGCGGCACGAAGCTGCAGATCACGAAGGCGTCCGTCTCGAAGGTCTGGTGGATCGGCGGCGGCAGGTGCACGCGTCCCGTGATCGGTTCGAAGTCGTGGATGCTGAAGGCGTAGGGGTAGTTGTAGCCGTCCCAACCCACCACATCGAAGGGGTGCGTGGCGTACACCAGCTCGTGGAGCAGGCCCTGCTTCTTCACCTTGATGACGAAGTCGCCCTTCTTATCGATGGTCTCCAACTTCTTCGGACGTCGGATGTCGCGTTCGCAGAACGGCGAATGCTCCAGCAGCTGGCCGAACCAGTTGCGGTAGCGCTTCGGCGTGTACACGGGCCGGTGGCTCTCCACGATGAAGAGGCGGTTGTCCGTGTCCTTGAACTCCAGGGTGTAGATCATCCCGCGGGGGATCACCAGGTAGTCGCCGTACTTGAAGTCGATGTTGCCGAGGAAGGTGCGGAGCGTGCCGCTGCCCTTGTGGATGAAGATCACCTCGTCGCAGTCGGTGTTCTTGTAGAAGTAATCCACGCTCTTCGCCTGGGGCGCGGCGAGCACGATGGCCACATCGCTGTTCACCAGGATGGGCTTGCGCGCCACGAGATGGTCCTTCTCGGGCTTCGCCTTGAAGCCGTGCAACCGCAGGGAGCGCATGTTCTTCTCCACCGCGATCTTGGGCGTGAGGTCCTTGGGCTTGCCGAGGGCCTTCACCTGCGTGGGGCGGTGGATGTGGTAGAGCAGGGAGCTCATGCCATCGAAGCCGATGGTGCCGAAGAGCTGCTCGTAGTAGATGCGGTCCTTGCCGTTCTTGAAGACGGTGTGGCGCTTGTGCGGGATCTTACCGAGGGAGTGGTAGATGGGCATGGGGCCGGTCTCAGTTGTCGGTTGTCAGGTGTCAGTTGGCCGTCGTGCAAGCCTACGCGCCCGCTGTCGGTCGAGGGTTGAGCATTGTCAGTTCAGGGTGCAGTGTGCCGTTGAGCGCGAGCAATTCCTCCTCTTCGCGGATGCGGCGGCGCAGGCCTTCGGGGTCGTTGATGGCCTTGGTCTTCGTGCTGCGGGTGCTGCGGCCCTTGCGCCAGGCGCGCTGGGCTTCGATCGGCAGTTGGTGGATCTCGCGGCAGCTGGGGGAGCAGCAGTCGGCGTACTTCGTTGCGCACGCTTCGCATTGCACCAGCAGCATGTTGCAGGTGGCCTCGTGGCAGTTGGTGATGCGGTCGCTGGGGGTGCCGCATTGCATGCAGGTGCTCACCACATCGTCCGTGATGCGCTCGGCGAGCCGCTCGTCGAACACGAAGTTCTGGCCGAGGTACTTGCTCTTCAGGCCTTCGGCCTTCAATTGGCGCGCATAGTCGATGATGCCGCCGTGCAACTGGCTCACGTTGGTGAAGCCTTGATGCTTGAGGTAGGCACTGGCCTTCTCGCAGCGGATGCCGCCGGTGCAGTACAGCAGGATCTCCTGGTCGTTGTCACGCTGAGCCCGTCGAAGCGTATCCACCACTTCTTCGATCGCGCCGCGGAAATTGTCAGCCTTGGGCAGGTAGGCGCCCTCGAAATGCCCGATGAGGCATTCGTAGTTGTTGCGCATGTCGATCACCAGTGCGCCTTCCTCCATCTTCTTGTTGAAGGTAGCGGCATCCAGGTGTTCGCCCACGTTGGTCACGTCGAAGGCATCGTCGGCCAGTCCATCGGCCACGATCTTCTTCTTCACCCGCACGATCAGCTTCAGGAAACTCCTGCCATCGTCCTCCACCGCGATCTTCCAGGGCACCTTGGCGAAGGCTTCCCGCGCATCCAAGGCCTGGCGGAAGCGGTCCAGGTCCGCTGTGGGCACGCTCACCTGCGCGTTGATCCCTTCCGGGGCGATGTAGACCCGGCCAAGCACCCCCAGCGCTTCCCATTCCCGGTAGAGGGTGTTGCGGAGGTCCTCTATGTCGGTCAGCCGCGCATAGCGGTAGAACGAGAGGGTGGTGCGCGGGGCGCCTTCGTGCTCCAACCTGGCCCGGAGAACATCCGAACGGTGGAGGTTGCGGAGGCGGTGGCTGTCCATGGGACGAAAGTACGGCGGGGCTTCGGGCCGTTCCCCTGAGCGAAATAGCTTCGCCGCACGCCTTCGCCCTATTGGCTTCGGCGGTCAATGCATGTCCAGGAAGATCCTCGTCATCGGCTCCAGCGGCCAGATCGGCACTGAGCTCGTGGAAGGGCTGCGCGCGCGGTTCGGCAGTGAGAACGTAGTGGCCTCCGACATCAAGGAGCCCCAGGTGAAGCAGGACGGGCCCTTCGCCATGGTGGACGCCATGGACCGCCGCGGCATCGAGCGCATCATCGACAAGCACGGGATCACCGAGGTCTACCTGCTCGCCGCCCTGCTGAGCGCCACCGCCGAGAAGGACCCCGCCTTCGCCTGGAAGCTGAACATGGAGAGCCTCTTCATCGTGCTGGAGCTGGCGCGCGAAGGCAGGCTGAAGCGGGTGTACTGGCCCAGCAGCATCGCCGTGTTCGGCCCCACCACGCCCAAGGACATGACCCCGCAACGCACGGTGACCGAACCAACCACGGTGTACGGCATCAGCAAGCTGGCGGGGGAGGGGTGGTGCCAGTACTACCACCAGCGCTACGGGGTGGATGTGCGGAGCATCCGCTACCCCGGCCTCATCGGCTGGAAGAGCGCGCCCGGCGGTGGTACCACGGACTATGCGGTGCACATCTTCCACGAGGCCATCAAGCACGGCACCTACACCAGCTTCCTGGGCCCGCAAAGCACGCTGCCCATGATGTACATGCCCGACGCCATCCGCGCCACCATCGAGCTGATGGAGGCCCCGGCGGAGCAGGTGAAGGTGCGCAACAGCTACAACCTCGCGGGCTTCAGCTTCGACCCCGAGCAGATCGCCGCCGAGGTGCGCCGGCACATTCCGGGCTTCACCATCGCCTACGCACCGGACCACCGCCAGGCCATCGCCAACAGCTGGCCGCGCAGCATCGACGACAGCGCCGCCCGCACCGATTGGGGATGGAAGCCTCAGTACGACCTGCGGGCCATGGTGGACGACATGATGGTCAACCTCAAGCGCACGATCCCGGCTTGAGCGGGCGGTATCGCTGAAACCCGGAGGCGCCCGGATGCGTTTCGCGTGCGCGTTCCGCACTTGGAACGCCGTGCCGGATCATGTCCCCCCGCTTTCTCCTCCTTTCCCTCAGCCTGTTCATCCTGTTGGCGGCGCATGCTGCCGAACAGGGGCAAGGTGTTGGTATTCAGGCGGATACCATCAATCGGCTGGATGCGATGGGTCGCAAGGACGGCTGGTGGAAGGTGCTGGGACCGAAGGAGGACAAGCCCGACTATACCGACGGCCAGCTGATCGAGGAAGGGCGCTACGCCGGGGGCAAGCGCGTGGGCACCTGGCGCCGCTACTGGCCCAACGGGAAGCTGATGAGCGAGATCACCTACGTGGCCGGCCGGCCCCGGGGACCCTACACCACCTACTACCCCGATGGCCGCACGGAGGAGCAGGGCAGCTGGGACCTCGACCGCAACACAGGCGGGTTCAAGCGCTGGCATCCGAACGGCCAGCTCGCGCAGGACTTCGTCTTCAACACCTATGGCGTGCGTGATGGCGTTCAGAAGTACTACCACGAGAACGGTCAGTTGGAAGTGGAGGTGACCGTGAAGGAGGGCCGCGAGGAGGGCACGCTGAAACGCTACTTCGCCAACGGCGACCTGCAGCAGGTGGCCGTGTTCAACGGCGGGGAGCTCAACGAGGCGCAAAGCCGCTACGTGAAGCCGGCACGCGTGAGCCCGCCGCCCCCGCCGCCGCCCGACGCCAAGCCGGCGCCGGAGCGCAAGCCCGAGGAGGTGACCAATGCAGTGCTCTTCCGCGGGAACGGCTTCAACACCTTGTACGACAAGCAGCTCCGCATCACCCAGCAGGGCGAGTTCAAGGACGGCCGCCTGTGGGACGGCAAGTACTACCGCTACAGCAAGGCCGGCGAACTGGTCCGTATCGAGATCTACGAGCAGGGCCGCTACGCCGGCAACGGGGTGATCACCGACGAGGACAAGGCGCGGTAAGGCCGGTCCCGGGCCATTCACCACCACCTGTTCACGCTGCGTGCGGACGAGGCCCTGCACGTTCGGCACGATCCTACATTTGCCGCGCTTTTCCCCGAACGGAAGCACAACCTAACATCCCCCGAGATGGCAAAGTCGAACAAGGCCGTTGACGCCTTCATGGCTGAAGTGAAGAAGCGCAATGGCAATGAGCCGGAGTTCCTCCAGGCCGTGCACGAAGTGGCCGAGATGGTGATCCCCTTCATCGAGGCGAACCCCAAGTACAAGGGCAAGATGCTCCTGGAGCGCATGGTGGAGCCCGAGCGCACCATCATGTTCCGCGTGCCCTGGGTGGACGACAAGGGCAACGTGCAGGTGAACCGCGGCTTCCGCATCGAGTTCAACAGCGCCATCGGTCCCTACAAGGGCGGCCTGCGCTTCCACCCCAGCGTGAACCTCAGCATCCTGAAGTTCCTGGGCTTCGAGCAGACCTTCAAGAACAGCCTCACCACGCTGCCCATGGGCGGTGGCAAGGGCGGCAGCGACTTCGACCCGAAAGGCAAGAGCGATGGCGAGGTGATGCGCTTCTGCCAGAGCTTCATGACGGAGCTGTGGCGCCACGTGGGCCAGTTCACCGACGTGCCTGCCGGCGACATCGGCGTGGGCGGCCGTGAGATCGGCTTCATGTTCGGCCAGGACAAGCGCCTGCGCAACGAGTTCACCGGCGTGTTCACCGGCAAGGGTGCCACCTGGGGCGGCTCGCTGATCCGTCCCGAGGCCACCGGCTACGGCTGCGTGTACTTCGCCGAGGAGATGATGAAGCACAACAAGACGAGCTTCAAGGGCAAGACCGTGGCCGTGAGCGGCAGCGGCAACGTGGCCCAGTACGCCATCGAGAAGGCCACCCAGCTCGGTGCCAAGGTGGTCACCGCCAGCGACAGCGACGGCAGCATCTACGACCCCGCGGGCATCAACGCTGAGAAGCTCGCCTTCCTCATGGAGCTGAAGAACGTGAAGCGCGGCCGCATCGAGGAGTACGCCAAGAAGTTCAAGGGCGTCACCTACAAGAAGGGCGCGCGCGTGTGGGACGTGGTGGCCAAGTGCGATGTGGCCCTGCCCTGCGCCACGCAGAACGAGCTGGACGGCAAGAACGCCAAGGACTTGGTGAAGAAGGGTGTGAAGTACGTGGCGGAAGGCGCCAACATGCCCAGCACGCCCGAGGCCATCGAGGTGTTCCACGCCGCGAACGTGGCCTTCGCCCCCGGTAAGGCCAGCAACGCGGGTGGTGTGGCCACCAGCGGCCTGGAGATGAGCCAGAACAGCCTGCGCCTGAGCTGGACCCGCGAGGAGGTGGACCAGCGCCTGCACACCATCATGAAGAACATCCACGCCGCCTGCGTGAAGCACGGCAAGGAGGGCAAGGGCATCAACTACGTGAAGGGCGCCAACATCGCCGGCTTCGTGAAAGTGGCCGACGCGATGCTCGACCAGGGCGTGGTGTAAGCCTGTTACCGCAGAAAAAGGGAAGCCCCGCCATCGGCGGGGCTTCTTCGTTCGGGTATGTGCGCGGGCCTCAGCAGAACTCCTCGAAGGCCATCTGCAGGTTGTCCGCGATCATCTGGGCGGTGCGGCCCTCGATGTGGTGGCGCTCCACGAAGTGCACCAGCTTGCCGTCCTTGAAGAGGGCGATGCTGGGGCTGCTGGGCGGGTAGGGCAGGAAGTGCTGGCGGGCACGGATCACCGCATCGGTGTCCACACCGGCGAACACGGTCACCAGCTTGTCCGGGCGCTTGGCGCCGGCGAGCGAGGCCTTCACACCGGGGCGGCAGGCACCTGCGGCGCAGCCGCACACGCTGTTCACCACGCAGAGCACGGTGCCCGGGCTGGCAAGGGCGGCGTCCACCTGGTCGGGGGTCTTCAGCTCCTGGAAGCCGACGTTCACCAGGTCGGCGGCCATCGGCGCTACGAGTTCGGGGGGATACATGGTTCGGGTTGCTTGGATGGCAAAGGTAGAACGCCGCAGGGGGGTGGCCGGTTCACCTACCTTAAGCCCACGGAACGCTGCCATGGCCGGGGAGGTGCAACGCTGGTTCGATCGGGTGCCGGAGCCGTGGGCCGAACGCGCCCAGCGCCTCCGGGAACTGGTGCTGGACGCGGCGCCCGGCATGGACGAGCGTTGGATGTTCAAGAGTGCGCCCTTCTACCTCCGCCACGGCTGGCTCGTCTACTTCGCGCTCCAGAAGGGGCGTCTGGTGATCGGCTTCTGCAACGGGGTGCACATGCTCGATCCCGAGGGACTTTTCGCCACCACGGACCACAAGCTGATCCGCCATTACCTGCCCCCGGAGCCCCCTGCGCGCCTCAACGAGGCCGCGTTCCAACGGCTGGTGATGGAGGCGGTGGCGCTGAACGAGGAACTGGCGGCGCAGCGGAAGCTGCGGCGGCCGGAATGTGCGCGCCGCTAACGCTGGATCAGCACACGGTAGCTCCGTTGCAGCGCACCTTCCGAGGCGATCAGGAGGTAGGCTCCCTCCGCCAGGTCGCTCACGTCCAACGCATGTCGGGGAGCGGTCATCCGCTCTTGCCGGACCACCGCACCATCCGAGCGGATCAATCGCAGCAGGAGCGGATCGGCGGTGGTCCGCTCAAGCACAAGTTGATCAAGGGTGGGGTTCGGGTACACATCGAGCTCCATCGCTGCCGGCTCGTGCACCGATCCCATGCAACCGAGATTGCTGGCGACCAGCTCGTCGATCATCCAGCCATCCCGGCCGTTCGTGTTCGCGAATGACCGGAACCCGAAACGGAAGCGCATGCTGTCCGGGTACTCATCGCGCTCGCCGGGGTCGTGCAGCAATCCGATGCAGACCCACTCCAGCTCCACCAGCCCCCAGCCGTTGTTCGTACCCGTGAAGACCAGCCCCGAGTCGGTATTGAGGCCTTCTCCGTTCCAGCCGATGTAGCCGGAGGTCCAGCCACTGTCCGGGTCCGCGCGCACCCAGTCCTCCGCCATCACGGGGTCGAACCATTCCAGCCAACCGTATCCTTCGCCAGGGTCGATCGCCAGTCGATGCCGGAAGCTCAAGGTGATGAACTCACCGAACCAGTTGACGGGAACACTGAAATCAGCATAGCTGATCCCACCAACAGGGTAAGGCTGTTACGTGTCCGTGACCAGTGCGTTCGGTGCGCTCCAAGCCGAATCGAACACTGCCTTTTGCGGTGCGCCCACCTGCCAGCACCCGTGCAGGCTGTCCAGGGACCGGTCGGCATCCGCATCGAACGTGAAATGCCATGTGAGCGGCTCCTGAGCCCTCACCATCATGGCCAATGGCAGTAGTACGAGCGTGGAGAAGTGCTTCATGACCGCGTATTTGGACCATGGACGTACCCACCGCATGGAACGCTGCCTCTACAACGCCCGCTTCTTCTTGAAGAAAGCCTTCATCAGGTCCGCGCACTCGGCCTCCAGGATGCCGCCGGTCACTTTCGTCTTCGGATGAAGCAGCGTTCCGCCGATGCGGCGGTAGCCGGCCTTCTCGTCGAACGCGCCGAAGACGATGCGGCCCACATGGGCCCAGTTGAGCGCACCGGCGCACATCACGCAGGGTTCCACGGTGACGTAGATGGTGCAGTCGTGCAGGTACTTGCCGCCCAGGTTCTCGGCCGCGGCGGTGATGGCCTGCATCTCGGCGTGCGCGGTCACATCGTTGAGCCGCTCGGTGAGGTTGTGGCCCCGCGCGATGATGGTGTCGTTGGCCACGATCACGGTGCCGATGGGGATCTCGTCCGCCGCGAACGCACGCTCGGCCTCGCGCAGGGCCATGCGCATGTAATGCTCGTCGTTGGTGGCGCCGATCACTGGAGGAGCAGGATGCTGCGGTGGATCGCCACACCGCGCGTGTTGCGCACTTCGGCCGCGAAGGGACCGCGCGCCAGCGATCCCACGGACAACTCCGTCAAGGTGCCGTTCAGCCGTTGCCGCATCACCAGGCGGCCCTGCAGGTCGCGCAGCAGCAGTTCATCGCCCGCGGCTGCGCCCAGCAGTTGCACATGATCCGTGGCAGGCATCGGCGCCAGGCGGATGAAGTTGCCTGCCGGCCGCTCCGCCATGCCGATGTTGAAGTCCGTGGTGCAGTCCGCGTGGTGTGCGGGATGTGAACCGTCGTCCACCACGATCAGCGTGTCGCTTGGGAAGCCGAAGGTGTAGGCGAAGTAGAAGAGCATCATCTCATCGGTGGTGCCCTCGCCCAGGAATACCCAGTTCGGGGGATCGTTCGGGTTCTCCGGGTTGTTCGTGGTGTTGTCGTAGGTGGCTTCGCCGTGCAGCACCGTGCCCGCGGGCAGGTAAACGGGGTTGCGGAATTCGTACATGCCCTGCCAGTGGAAGTCCCAGTCGGGTATGCTGATCAGCGGCACGCTGTCCTGTGCCGGCGTGATGGCCCACGAACGCATGCTCCGGCCCAGCAGATGGGCATGCGGGCCCACCGCGGTCACGGCAACGGGGATGGGTATCGTGTACTGCGCATGGAAGGTGCGCACTTCGTTGGGCGGAATGATCAGCGGACCATCGGTGATCGTGATCAGGTGGTCGAGGGCCGGTGCGATGGCGATCTCGCGTGTGAAGCCGGGTGGCGCGTATGCAATGTTCACGCGCGTGCTGTCGCTCTGCGCATCGCTGTCCGCGGGGTAGTGCACCTGGATCACCAGGTCGGCGCCGGCGAACAGCTTGATGCCCATGCCGGCCGGCGTGCTCAGGACCGGGGACCCCGGCACCCAGATGCCGATGAGCTTGGCATCGTTCACCCCGATGCCGCCGAAGGCCGTGTAGCCGGGGTCGATGTCCGCCGCATCCAGCGCCGCCGCCTGACCGGTGGTGTCTTGGTAGACCAGCACATGGTGCACCACCTGCCGGTTGCCGGGGATCACCTCCAACCGCTGGATGAAGTGGTCCGCCGTGGTGCCCGTGGGTAGCACGAAGCAGCGGTACAGGTCGGTGCTGATCGGCGGGATCACGTACTCGTCCATGATCACGCTGACGTCGGGTGCGGTGATCTCCGCTGCGTTGGTGTACACGGGTGGCGGCGGTGCGTTGCCCGGCTCGCCCTCCGGGGCCCCGGCGGCCGCCCACGCGGCGATGATGTCGATCTCCTCCTGGCTGATGGTGCGCGCATGCGCCAGTGCCCGATAAGCCTGGTCCGGTGGCCAGGGCGGCATGCTGCGGTCCTGCACGCTCTCAGCGATGCTCTCGGCATCCAGCGCTGCCGCCGCGTAGGTCATCAGGTCCAGGTGCTCCCCACCGATGGCGCCGGGATGGTGGCAGCTGGTGCAGTGGCTGTACACGATGCAGGCCACATCATCCGCCCACGTGGGGGATTGGCCGTGAGCGTGGAGGATCGGGAACGCGAGGATGGAGAGGAGGGCGGTTCGGCGCATGGGGGTGGTTCGCGGGCTTGGACGGGATCCGGTGCGGATGGTTCGATCGCGGTCACGCAGCGCCCGTGGCCTGTAGCGCCACCGGCTCCTCGATCACGTTCACCACGCCCGGCTTGATGTCCTTGATGTTGAGCTGGAGCGAGCGGCGACCCTGCCATTCGTTCTCCTCGATGGTGTACAGCACGCTGAACGGGTCGCCGCGCTTCACCATGTCCAGGTGCCTGCCCTGGCGGAAGGCGATGGCGTCGATGGTGCGGCCGGGATCGCCGGGCGGGTGCAGCGCAAGCTTCAGGTGGTCCTCGCCCACGATGCGGCAGCGCCCACTGTCCACCACCCCGATGGACGCGAACACGGGGCGCATGTTCTGGGGACCGAAGGGGGCCATGTGGTGCAGCGCGCGGGCCAGCCGGTCCGTTACGCGTTCAAGGTCCAGCACCTCGTCCACTTCCTCCTCGGGCGTGCGCTGGTCGGGGTGCAGCCGCTCGCGCACCACCTGCTCGAAGCGCTCGCGGAAGGCCACCACGTTCTCCAGGGGCAGCGAGAGGCCGGCCGCGTACATGTGGCCGCCGTACTGGTCCAGCAGGTCGGCGCAGGCGCTGATGGCATCATGCACGTCGAAGCCTTTTACACTGCGTGCGCTACCGGTGGCCTTGCCGTTGCTCTCGGTGAGCACCACGGTCGGGCGGTAGTGTGATTCCACAAGGCGGCTGGCCACGATGCCCACCACGCCCTTGTGCCAGTCCTTGTTGAAGACCACCGTGCTCCAGGCTTCGCGCAGTTGCTCGTCGGTGGTGAGCTGCTCCATGGCCTGCCGCGTGATCTCCTTGTCCAGGTCCTGCCGCTGGCTGTTGTTGCGGTCGATGCGCAGCCCGATCTGCTCGGCCTGCTGGCGGTCGCGGCTCAGCAGCAGCTCCACCGCCTGCTGCCCATGCTCGATGCGGCCCGCGGCGTTAATGCGCGGACCGATGGTGAAGACCAGGTCCGTCACCGACAGCTGCTTGGTGAAGTTGGTGACCCCCAGCATGGCCTGGATGCCCGGCCGGGGCTGGCCGTTGTTCAGGCGGCGCAGGCCGTGGTGCATCAGGATGCGGTTCTCCCCGTTAACGGGTACGATGTCGCAGGCGGTGCTGATGGCCACCAGGTCCAGCAGCGGCTCCAGTTCGCTAAAGGGCATGCCGTTGTGCTCGGCCACCGCCTGCATCAGCTTGAAGCCGATGCCGCAGCCGCTGAGCTCCTTGAAGGGGTAGGGGCAGTCCGGGCGCTTGGGGTCCAGCACGGCCACCGCTGCCGGCAGCTCGGCACCGGGCAGGTGGTGGTCGCAGATGATCATGTCGATGCCGAGCGTGTTGGCGTGCGCCACCTTGTCCACGCTCTTGATGCCGCAGTCCAGCGCGATGATCAGCGTTACGCCATCGGCGTGTGCCCGTTCGATGCCCACGGTGCTGATGCCGTAGCCTTCGGCGTAACGGTCCGGTACGTAATGCACCAGGTTGCCGGTGAAGCGCGAAAGGAAGCCGTACGCCAGCGCCACGCTGGTGGTGCCGTCCACGTCGTAGTCGCCGTAGATCATGATGCGCTCACCATCACCCAGCGCCCGTTCGATGCGCTCCACGGCCTTATCCATGTCCTTCATCAGGAAGGGGTCGTGCAGCAGATGGATGTCCGGCCGGAAGAAGCGCGAGGCCTCCTCGGGTGTGCTGATCCCGCGTTGCACCAGCAGCGCCGCCACCTCACGTGGACAGCGCTCGTTCGTCAAGGCCTGCACGGCCGCTTCCTCGGGGCGCGCCTTCAGCCGCCACCGCTTCACCGTTCGTTCGCTCATGACCCGAAGGTAGCGATCGGGCCCGTTGTTTCCCCTCCTGCGCGTGCGCACGCGCGCCGCGCCAGCAAAGGAGGGGGCGGGGGTGGTTTCAACTCAGGGAATGATCGATGGGCAATTCGGAAACCTCCCCCAGCCCCTCCTTTGGGTAGCCGATCGCTTTGCCCCGCCAAATGCGCGGTGCGCGATCGGCAAGGAGGGGAGACGATCTGCACGCTGTTTCCCCTCCCGCGCGTGCGCACGCGCGCCGCGCCAACAAAGGACTTTAGGATCGCAGCGGCAAGGTTTGGATACTTGTCGAGGAGGTGATCACTGAA
>JAXLVG010000024.1:0-39074 GCA_046329115.1 Flavobacteriales bacterium
GCCGGTGCGTACAGCGTTACGGTGACCGTGGGTGGGGAATGCTCGGCCACAAGCGCGGGCACGGCCGATGTGGTGGTGAACCCGTTGCCGGAGCAGCCGGTCATCTCGCAGAACGCGGATTCGCTCCTCGCCACGGGCAGTGGGACCTTCCAATGGTACCTCGATGGCTCGCCGATCGCGGACGCTGTGGAGTACTACCTGCTCCCCACGCAGGCCGGGACCTACACGGTGGAAGTGACCGACGCCAATGGCTGCTCCAGCCTGTCGGAGCCGTTCGTGTTCATCAGCACGCTGGTGGGCTCTTCGGGCATGGGTAGCGGGCCGCGTGCCTGGCCGAACCCCACGGAAGGACAACTGAGCCTGCAACTGCCCACGGATGTGGCCGGCAGCACCTTCATCATCCGCGACATGGCGGGCCGCGCGGCGCTGAGCGGCCGTACGAACGGTACCATCACGGTGATCGATGTGGAGCGTCTCGCTTCGGGCACCTACCTGTTGCAGCTCGAGCTTTCCGACGGCCGCACGGCCACGCTGCCCTTCACCCGGCGCTGATCAGCGCCCGCCAAGGGACGACCACGGGGCGCGATGGTACCACCATCGCGCCCCGTGCGTTCAGGCGGTCCTCAGCACTTGCTTCCGCCGTGCTGCTGCACGTGGATGTCGAGGAATTCGACCGGTCCCTTCCAGCCGGCATCGCGCAACATCCGCTTGACGATCGCCATCACGTCCGCCTTCTCATGCACCTGCACCGGCTGGATGCGCAACACCAGAACACCGGTCCGGAGGCAGTAGTACTCCACGTGCATGTTGCCCTCCTTCAGCACCTGGCTGTTGATGCGGGTCCATTGGGCCTCGTCCAATCCATCCAGACGAACGGTCGCCAACGCATCCATCGTGGTGGTCGGCCCCTCTTGGGCGATGGCCCCGGGGATCAGCAAGCACAGGAAAGCCACAATGCTCAACCATGTTCTCATCGCACCTGTATTTTCTCAAAGGTGTCGAAGGGCCTGCATGCCAAGCATGACATCCGACAGTCCTTTCCCCTTCTGACCAATGTCAGGCGGAGATCACGGGCAGGGGCCGTTCTTGCTGCTGATCGTGAAGCACATTTTTCATCCCACCGACCTGGGCGCGGACGGGTTGCCGGCATTCCATCATGCGTTGCGCATCGCGGTGGCGGCCCGCGGGTCCCTTACCGTGCTGCATGTGAGCTCCGCGCCGGAGGCGCTGCAGGACCACCTACCACAAAGCCGGCGGACGCTGGCGGAATGGGGGATGCTGGCCCATGAGCACGATACGGCGGGCTTGCGAACGCTCGGTATCGGGGTGAAGAAGGTGGTGGCGGATGGATCGGACCCCGTGGAGGCCTGCCTGAACTACCTGGGCCGGCACCCCACGGACCTGATCGTGCTGACCACCCATCAACGCTCAGGCCGCACGGTGTGGGGAGCCCGCTCCGTGTCCGAGCCCCTGGCCAGGGCTGCAGGTGGCAGCACATTGCTCCTGCCGGTGGGCCGTGCGGGATTCGTGCGTGCCCACGATGGCCGGGTGGACCTGCGGCGTGTGCTGGTGGCCTTGGGCGACCCGCGTGAGTCACGCGCCGCGACCCGGGAGGCTGTGCGCATGGCCGAACTGCTCGCGCCGGAAGGGTTGGAGGTCCATCTGCTCCACGTGGGGGAGGATGAGCTGCCGGTGCCCGCACTGGATCATCGATCGATCAGGTCGATCACGAAACATGTCCGTTCGGGCGATGTGGTCGAGGGTATCCTCAGCGTGTCGGCGGAACTGCACATGGACCTGGTGGTGATGGCCAGCCGGGGCCACGATGGCTTTCTGGACGCCCTGCGCGGCAGTACCACCGAACGGGTGCTGCGGCAGGTGACCTGCCCCCTGCTGGTGGGCACGGTTTCGCCCGATGCTGTGTGAGGGGAAGGATCCGCTCCTTGCCTCAGGGCTCCTGCTGGCATTGTGACCCCTCCCGCGTAACCATGCGCTCATCGTGCCGGATGCGCAACGCCCCTGTTCCTGTTGCGTAGGCGATGTACCCGGCAGGCACCTGGTGCTGCTCGCACGGATGATCGGCCTCCCGCTCCAGCACCACATCGAACCGCAGGGACCTGTTCCGTTCCCGTGCACTGGTGCTCCGCATGGCGTGGTGCGTGTCCATGAACAGCTCCTTGGTGAGGTAGCCGGGCTTCATGAGGACGATGCGGGCCAGGCCTTCCGCAGGCACCTCCATGCGGAAGCGGCCTTTCTTATCGAGCTCCGTGCGCAGACAGGCGCCTCCGTTCAGTTCGACCACCAGCAACGCATCCGACAGGTCTTCGCCGGCGGCATGGACCTGGCCGGAGACCGTGATCATGGAAGGCGGAATACCATCGCCGGCGAAGACCGCGATGCTGAGCAGCCCGAGGGCCGCGATGAGGACCGCCGCTTCCAAGGTGATGGCGCACCTGCGACCGGTCGGGTGTTGCAGTGGGGAACTTTGCTTTTCCATGGTGGGCACGCTTCGAGCAATGCGCACCCCAAAAGTCCCCGCGCCCGGGAGCTGCCACAATACCCACAAAGTGGGGTTGTCGTGTCCGGTCGGTTCAGATCCAGCAACGGTCCATGGCGTACTTCACCAGGCCCGCTGCGCTCCGCACGTTCAGCTTGGTCATCAAGCGCTTCCGGTGCGTTTTCACGGTCTCGGTGCTCAGGTGCAGTTGCGCGCCGATCTCATCGTTGGTCAGTTCGGCCGCCACCAAGCGGATGATCTCGCGTTCCCGTTCCGTGAGCCCGATGTACTCCCCGTCGGGATGCTTGTCCGTGTACCGGTATCCCCCTGCCACGCTGGCGGCCGCATTGCTGTCCAGGTAACGCTCCCCCTGCATCACCTTCCGCATGGCGGCCATCAGCTCCTCCGCCGGGGCGTTCTTCGAGATGTACCCACTGGCCCCTTCGATCAGCATGCTGTTGACGTACTCGATCTCCATGCGGATGGAGTGTGCCAGTATCCGCAGGCCCGGATGACGCTTATGCAGGCGACGGGTGGCATCGATTCCATCGATGCCCGGCAGGGACACGTCCAGCAGCACCAGGTCCGGGGCCAGGGTGGGCAGGTGCTCGAACAGCAGCTTTCCATCGCGCACGTGGCCCACAATGTGGAAGTCCTTCGTGTTGGCCAGCCGCAACCGAAGTCCGTCGGCCACCAGGTCGAGGGGATCGGCGATGAGGATGCGGATGGGCTTCATGGCGCAGTGCGAAGATGCACCGCCGTTGGTCGTACGCGGTGAAGGTCCGCTCACTGCGGATCGTGCTTTTCAATGACGACCTTCGCGGCCCCCGTTCGGAAAAGGCTGCGCCCGTGCTGTTCAACTCCATCGACTTCGCCCTGTTCCTGCCGCTGGTGTTCGGCCTGTACTGGGGTGTGTTCCGGCGGAGCGTCCGGGCGCGCAACATCTTCCTGATCGCCGCCGGCTGCGTGTTCTATGGCTGGTGGGACCCGCGCTACCTCGTGCTTTGGCTGTTCACGGCCGGGGTGGACTATCTGGTGGCTTTGGGCCTGGAGCGCGCAGAGGCGCCGCCGCGCCGCCGGCTGTTGATGGCCGTGAGCCTGGTGGCCAACCTGGGCCTGCTGGGTTTCTTCAAGTACTACGACTTCTTCCTCACGAGCTTCGTCGAGGCCTTCACCTTCCTGGGCCGACCCATTGATGCGCGCCCGCTCGGCCTGGTGCTGCCGGTGGGCATCAGTTTCTACACGTTCCAAAGCCTCAGTTACACCTTTGATGTGTACCGCCGCGAACTGAAGGCGGTGCGCGATCCGTCCACCTTCTTCGCTTTTGTGAGCTTCTTTCCGCAGATGCTCGCCGGGCCCATTGAACGGGCGCGCCACATGCTGCCCCAGTTCGGCACCGCCCGCCACTTCAACGAAGGGGCTGCTTACGATGGCATGCGCCAGATGCTGTGGGGCCTGTTCAAGAAGGTGGTGCTGGCGGACAATTGCGCGGCGATCGTGAACCCGATCATGGCCGACCATGCCCACCAGAGCGGCGGTGCGCTCGCCGTGGCCGCCGTACTGTTCGCCCTGCAGATCTACGGCGATTTCAGCGGGTACAGCGACATGGCCACCGGCTGCGCGCGGTTGTTCGGCTTCGAGCTCATGCGCAACTTCCGCTATCCGTACTTCAGCCGGAACATCGCCGAGTTCTGGCGGCGCTGGCACATCAGCCTCAGCACGTGGTTCCGCGATTACCTGTACATCCCCTTGGGCGGTAACCGCCATGGCCGCCTCCGCACGGTGCGCAACGTGCTCATCATCTTCCTGGTGAGCGGGTTCTGGCACGGTGCCAACTGGACCTTCGTGGTCTGGGGGGCGATCCATGGGCTGCTGTTCCTACCCCTGCTCCTTGCGAACCGCAACAAGGCAGCCTCCGACACCGTGGCCCACGGCCGCTGGCTGCCTTCTGCCGCGGAGTTCATGGGGATGGTGGTCACCTTCGTGCTGGTGTGTCTGGCCTGGGTCTTCTTCCGGGCCGCCTCGGTGGGCCAGGCGATGGAGATCCTGAGCAGCATCGCTTCTCCAAGCCTGTTCACAGCGCCGGGGATCGGCGTTCCGCACCATTGGCTCTGGGCGGGCGTGGGGGCCCTGGTCACGTTCCTGGTCGAATGGCTGGCACGCGAACGAGCGCATGGCCTTCACCTGGACGGCCTGATGCCGCGTCCGGCGCGTTGGGGCGTGTACTACGCGGTGCTTGCTGGCCTGGCCTTGGGCGCGCCCATGACCGGCGGTGAGTTCATCTACTTCCAGTTCTGAAGCATGCGTCGGTTCCTCCTCCGTTGTGCCTTCTTCATCGCACCCTTCGTGCTGGGCATGGGCGTGTTGATGTGGATCAACCGTGACTTCCTGCCGGCACCGCGGCTCACGCCCAACCTGGCCATGAACGAGAAGGTCCGCTTCATCAGCCGCCATGCGCAGCGCGGTTGCGAGGTGCTGGCCCTGGGCTCCTCCATGGCGCTGAACAACCTGGCCTCGGACAGCGTGGTGGCCCACCTTGGCACGGACCGGTACCTGAACGCCGGGGCCTGGGGTGTGGGCATCACCGAGTCCGTGCGGTTGGGCATGGTGCTTACCGAACGCCTACGCCCGCGTACCGTGCTCCTGGTGATCAACCTGATGGACTTCCGTCCGGGTTCGCCGTTCACCACGGAGGACAGCGCCGCCGTTGCCGACCACCTGGATGATCCCGACCCGTTGGGGGCGCAGCTTCGGCACCTCGACCTGACCTATTTGCTGCGGCAGACGGAGCTAAATCGCCTGCGCTTCACCGATCCCGCCAACTATGAGTACCTGGCCTACGATGCCCATGGGGCCGCGCCGTTGCAGGTGCCTCGGGACCGCATCGTGGCCGGCCGCTACGACCAACCGCCGCCCCGCATGGAGGAACTGGACGGGGACCGCTATGCGGCGTTCGATCAGTTCGCCCGGTGGCTGCATGCCCGCGGTACCAGGCTGGTGGTGCTGCAGAGCCCCTACCGGCCGGGCCTGGCCAGCGCGGACCTTGACCGGACATGGACCGTTCATGTGAACCGGCTCCATCGGATCCTGGATCCCCTGTCCTTCACCCTGGTCGATGGACGGGCCATGCCGCGTTCGGACGATGACTACTGCGATGCGAGCCATTTCAACCGACAGGGTGCGGAGCGGTTCACCGGTTGGGCGCTCGCGCGCTCCGGTCTTTCGGTGGTCGGGCACAGCGCTGCTCAGTAGTCCTTCGCATCCGGGCCGTGCAATGCCGGTACCTTTGCACCATGTCCACCCCGGGTCAGATGACCGTGCAGCCCTTTGCGGAATGGGGCCTTGGGCTTGACCGTCCCTTGCTGATCGCCGGCCCCTGCAGTGCCGAGGACCGCGCGCAGGTGTTGTCCACGGCGCACCGGATCACCGAGGAGGTGCCGGAGGTCCGCGTGTTCCGGGCCGGGGTTTGGAAGCCGCGGACGCGGCCCGGCGGCTTCGAGGGGGTGGGCGATCCGGCCCTGGCGTGGCTTGCCGAAGTGAAGGAGCGCACCGGCCTGCTCACCATGACCGAGGTGGCCACCTCGGACCATGTGGAGGCGGCCTTGCGCGGTGGTGTGGACATGCTCTGGATCGGCGCACGCACCACCCCCAACCCGTTCAGCGTGCAGGAGATCGCGGACGCCTTGCGCGGGGTGGATGTTCCGGTCTTCGTCAAGAACCCGATCAATCCGGACCTGGGGTTGTGGCTCGGGGCCTTGGAACGCCTATCGGCCGCCGGGGTGCGGCGGCTCGCCGCCATCCATCGGGGCTTCAGTTGGTTCGAGCGCACGCCCTACCGCAACAGCCCCATGTGGGAGTTCCCCATCCGGTTGAAGGCGGCCCATCCCGGCCTGGAGCTCCTGTGCGACCCCAGCCACATCGCCGGCTCGCCCGACCGCCTTGGCGCCATTGCCCAGCAGGCCCTCGATCTGAACTTCTCCGGTCTGATGATCGAGGCCCATTGCGACCCGGCGAGCGCACGGAGCGACGCCCACCAGCAGGTGGCGCCTGCGGCGCTCCGGACCCTGATCCGCAGCCTGATCTTCCGGAGCCCCGGTCCGGCCGCGGTGCAGCAGGATGCCCTGCAGGACCTGCGCGACCTGATCGATCAGCTGGACGACGAGATCGTGCAGAAGCTGTCGACCCGGATGGACATCGCCGAACGCATCGGTGACCTGAAGAAGGCCCACAACATCGCCATCCTGCAACCGGAGCGGTTCGACCGCATCCTGCGCCGGTTGCGGGGTCTGGCCCGGGACCTGCGGCTGGACCCGGCCTTCATCGATCATTTCATGCAGGCGGTGCACGAGGAGAGCATCCGCCGCCAGCGGTCCGTGCCGGAGCCTGGACAAGGGGTGACCGACGACGTGGCTGGGACAGCCGGTCATCGGTAGGATCTCCCGCTTCGTCCGCTTATCGCCGGCCGGGCTGCGCCATACCCCTACCTTGGGCCTCCCCTGCAAAGAACCTTCGAACCGAACCTGCTACAAACCGAAACCGACCATGCAGCGACTTTCCACTGTGCTCATCGGTGTGCTCACGGGTGCCGCCCTCACGGCGCAACCGGTGTTCACCAACCAGAGCGGCCTGCTCTCCAACTCTGCAAGCTCCGGCGTCTGCGTCGGGGTGACGGACATGGATGGCGATGGGCTGGACGACATCGTGCAGCTCGACATGAGCAAGCACGTCTATGTACTTTACCAGAACCCCGACCACACCTTCGTCACCTACGATTATGGTCAGGTGGACAGCGGCTCCCAGTGGGGCTGGGCCATCGCTGACCTCAACAACGATGGTCACAAGGACATCTGCTCCGGGGTGAGCACCACGCGCTTCCTCAACATCAGTTCGCGCGGCGTTTTCACGCTCTCCAACCTGAACGGCCCCACCATCTTCACTCAGTGCATGAGCATGGCCGACATGGACAATGACGGCCGGGTTGATGTGTATGCCTGCAACGATGTGGGTCCGAACAACATTTGGATCACGGACGGGAACGGCATCCCGCAGTACGATGCCAACTTCATGGACTGGACCACCAACCCGGCCAGTGACATGAGCGGCAACTACAGCAGCACCTTCACCGACTTCGATAATGATGGTGACATCGACCTGCACATCGCTCACTGCCGTCAGGGGGTGAACGATCCGAACGATCCCCGTCGCTGGGACCGCATGTTCGTGAACGACGGCAACAACAACTACGCCGACCTCGCTGTGCAATACGGCCTGCAGAACCGCGAGCAGGTATGGACCTCCGATTTCGGGGACTACGACAACGATGGCGACCTGGACGCCTTCCAGACCACGCACAGTTCCACCTTGATGTTGTTCGAGAACGATGGGACCGGCCATTTCACGAACGTGACCGCCGGCAGCGGATTGGAGATCAGCGGGTTTTTCCTGCAAGGCATGTTCCGCGACCTGGACAACGATGGCTTCCTGGACATCCTCACCGGCAGTGCGCACCACTACTTCAAGGGCCATGGTGATGGCACATTCACGGAAGTGGACAACGTGTTCCCCGCCGGCAAGGAGATGCACGCCTTCGCCTTCGGCGACCTGAACGGTGATGGCTTCGAGGATGTGTATGCCAGCTACGGCGACGGCTACGTCGACGGCGACCCCAGCTTCCCGGACCGGTTGTGGTTGAACACGCCGAACGGGAACCACTGGCTGCGCGTGCGTCTGCAGGGTGTTCAGAGCAACCGCGATGCAGTGGGCGCCAAGGTGATCATCAACGGACCGTGGGGCACCATGGTGCGCGAGGTGCATGCCGGCGAGAACTACGGCAGCGTGAACAGCTTCGTGTGCCACTTCGGCCTGGGTGCGTACACCGATGTGCCCACCATCACGATCCAATGGCCGAGCGGCCAGGTGGACACGTACACCGATGTTGCCGTGGACCAGGTGATCACCGTGGTGGAAGGCACCTGCATCTCCCCAAGCGTGAGCATCACCTACAGCGGACCGGCCGTGGTGTGCACCGGCGGCAGCGGCCTGACCCTGGATGCGACCACTGCGGGCATCACCGACTACCAATGGAGCAACGCGGCCACGGGCGCGGTCATCACGGTGACCTCCGGCGGCGTGTACAGCGTGACCGTTGATGACGGCACCGGTTGCACGGGACAGGCAAGCGTCTTCGTGGAGCAGGATCCCGATGAGACGCCCACGGTGACCGCGTTGAGCGAGACCACGATCTGTGAGCTGGATGAGGTGACCCTGACCAGCAGCGAGGCCGATGGCTACCTCTGGAGCGATGGACAGACCACGCAGACCGTCAACGTGAGCGGTGCTGGTGACTACACCGTGACGGTGCAGGGATACTGCGGCGCCTTCACCAGTGCGCCCATCACCGTGTCCACGCTGGATGCACCGGACGCTCCGGTGGCCAGCGGCGTGAGCATCCCCGTGCCCGGTACGGCGGACCTGAACGCCACGGGCACGAACGTGGTATGGTACGATGCGGCCACGGGTGGCACCCAAGTGGGCACCGGCAATGCCTGGACCACGCCCGTTGTGGACATCACCACCAGCTTCTGGTGCGCCGATCGGAACCTGTACGGTGGCGAGATCACCTATGGTGGCCAGACGGACCGCATCAACACCGGTCAGCCCGGCCAGTACCAGAGCAACAACCAGTACTTCCTCACCTTCGACGCGTATGAGGAGATGATCATCAAGAGCGTGAAGGTCTATGCCAACGGTGCCGGCAACCGCAGTGTGGCCGTTGTGGACGGCGATGGCAACATCGTGGCCAGCGGCACCTTCAACGTGCCCGATGGCGAAAGCCGCATCGACCTCAACTTCACCGTGGCCCCGGGCACGGGCTATGGCCTGGAGGTGACGTCCAACAACCCGCAGCTCTGGCGCGACGGCAACGGTAGCAACCCGAGCTTCCCCTATGCCCTCGGCACCCTGGGGGCCATCACCGGCACGAACGTCACGGGTAACAACACCCTGGAGTACTACTACTTCTTCTACGATTGGGAGGTGCAGCGTCCGCTCACCGCGTGCGAAGGACCTCGTACGGAAGTGGAGGTGGTGGTAGGCCCGGTGGGCATCACCGAGAACGCCCAACAAGCGATCGCGGTTTACCCTGTGCCGGCCACGGACATCGTCACCATCCAGTTGAACGGTGTACAGGGAACGGTTGACCTGCAACTGACCGATCTGGCGGGCCGCGTGGTGCGCACCGAACGTGCGCAGGCGCAGCCCCAGCGTGTTATGGACCTGGCGGGTCTCGCCGCAGGGGAGTATGTCCTGCATGTGAACCATGCCAACGGCGTGAGCACACACCGCGTGGTGGTGCGCTGATCCAATTGCCTGCAATCGAAGGGGCCCGGTGACGGGCCCCTTCTTTTTTGGGCCGGGCGCGCTGCGGTAAACTTGTGCCATGACCCCCGCTACCGCCGCTCCTCCACAGGATGTGCGCCTGGCCGTGATCGGCGCCGGTGCGTTGGGTTGTGCGTTGCTGCCGCGGTTGATCCGCTATCCCCTCGCGGAGCTCACGGTGGTGGACGGGGATGTGGTGGAGCAGCGGAACCTCGAGCGGCAGGACCTGTTCGCCCCGGTGGACATCGGCCGGCCGAAAGCCTCGGTCGCCGCGGCGTGGCTCCGCAACGCACCGGGTCCCATCCGGGTGACGGCGCTCGACGCCTTCCTTTCCCCGGCGAACGCCGAGGAGGTCATTCGCATGCACGATCTGGTGGTGGACCTTACGGACGATGCGCACGCGCGCCGACTGATCGATCGCACCTGCGCCGCGTATGGCGTTACCCTGGTGACCGCAGCCGTGCACGGGGCGCAAGGCCAGGTGATCGTGCTGCACGCCCCCGGTGCCGGTGAAGAGCTGGGACTGGCCGAGCTGTTTCCGGGCGGCATCGGTCCGGAGCAGGATGGCTGCGACATGCGGCAGGTGCCTGAGGCCGTGCTGCAGGCCGTGGCCGCGCGTGCCGCACTGCGTGTGCGGCAATGGCTTCAGGGTGAAGCGTGCCGCAACGGGCAGGTGGACGTGTACGACCATGCCATCGGGGCATGGACCGAGCTGGCCCCGACCACAGCGCGATGACACCCGAACTGCTGCCCCTTCCCCTGGCCGTGGTGGCCTTCCTGTATGCCCTGGTGGGCCACGGTGGCGCGAGCGGCTACCTGGCGCTGATGGGGATCGCGGGTGTTCCGCCGCAGGAGATGAAGGTGATGGCCCTGAGCATGAACCTGTGCGTGAGCGCCATCGCCGGTCTCCAGTACGCTGGTGCCGGCCATTTCCGCTGGGCCCTGCTGCGCCCGTTCATCATCACCAGCGTGCCCTGTGCCTTTCTCGGTGCCGGCATCAAGCTGGACGATGCGCTCTACCTGCAGTTGCTGGGGGCGTGCGTGGCGGTTGCCGGGCTGCGGCTCGTGGGCCTTGTTCGTGCGCGGCCGACGATCTCCGCCCAGGTGCCCGTCCTTCCGTCGCTTGCCATCGGAGCGGGCATCGGCCTCCTTTCGGGCATGTTGGGCATCGGCGGCGGCATCCTGCTCAGCCCCGTGCTGCTGCTCGCCGGTTGGGCCGATGCACGCACGGCGGCCGCCACTTCCGCCTTCTTCATCCTGGTGAACAGCGCTGCCGGGTTGCTCAAGGTGCCGGATCCGTTGGCAGGCATGCCCGATGGCCCGACGCTCTGGACAGGTGCGGCCGTGCTCGGAGGACTGGCCGGCAGCTGGCTCGGCGCACGTCGTTCACCGGAACCACGCCTTCGACAGGCCCTCGGCATGGTGCTGCTGCTGGCCAGCGTGAAGCTCCTTTGGCCATGATCGATATACACGAAGCACGCCGCAGGATCATGGCCGCTGTGAGGCCCATGCCGTTCGCGCCCCTCGCGCTTGACCTGGCGCAGGACCATCACCTCGCCGCCGATGCCCTCGCACGGGATGCGCATCCGCGTTTCGACATGAGCGCGGTGGACGGCTATGCCGTTGCCGGTGACGGTCCTACCTGGACCCTGAAAGGTGCCTTGGCCGCAGGCGAAGTGCATGCTGCGTCGTTGCAGCCGGGTGAATGCGTGCGCATCTTCACCGGAGCACAAGTGCCCGGCGGTGCGGACCGCATCGTGATGCAGGAACGGACCGCGCAGGCGGATGGACGCGTGCGCTTGTCCGACAGCGTTCCGGCGGTAGGGGCCAACATCCGCAGGCGCGGCGAACAGTTCACCGAAGGCGAGCTGCTGCTACGGCAGGGGGAACGCCTGGATGCACCGGCCATCGGGCTGCTGGCGTCCGCGGGCCTGGAGGAGGTCGAGGCCTCCTTCAAACCGTGGGTGTCCGTGGTGCGCACCGGTGGCGAGTTCATCGAGCAGGGCGGCGATCGCACCGGCCGTATCCACAGCAGCAACGAATGGATGCTCTTCGCGGCGCTGCACAAGGAGCTCTGCGAAGTGGAGGAACAGGGCGCATTCATCGCCCGGGATGATGACCAGGACATCGCCAACGCGCTGCAGCAGGCCATCGAGGCCGACGTGGTGATCACCACCGGCGGGGTTTCCGTGGGCGATCACGACCGGGTGGCCGACGTGCTGCGCAGCATGGGTGCCGACATCCGCTTCCATGGGGTGGCGCAGAAGCCGGGCAAGCCGATGCTCTTCGCCCTGCTGAAGGGCAAGCCGGTGTTCGCCCTCCCCGGCAATCCACGCGCGGTGATGGTGCTCTTCTGGGAGTACGTGCTCCCGTTCCTGCGCGCCATGCAGGGCGATCCCGAGCCTGGTCCGCGTGTGGACCGGTTGCCCCTGGCGGCCGGGGTGCGCTGCAAGGGCGACCGCACCGAGTTCCGCGCGGTGCGCATCGCTGGGGGCCTTGCCCACCCGCTCAGTGATGAAGGCTCGCACATGCTGCGCTCCCTTACCGCCGCGGACGGGCTGATGGTGTTGAATCCCGGCGACCGTGAGCTCCGGCCGGGCGAGCTGGTGGACGTACACCTGCGCCCATGATGGACCGCGGCTGGACCGGAGTGGTGCTGGCCGGCGGGCGCAGCAGCCGCATGGGCAGCGACAAGGCGCTGCTCGAGTTCGAGGGCTCCACCTTGCTGCACCGGGCCATCCAGCTGTTGCGCCAGCATTGCCGCGAAGTGCTGGTCATCGGCCATCCTGAACGCCACGCGGACCCGCACGCCACCGTGGTGCCCGATGAGCGGCCTGGGCTGGGTCCGCTCGGTGGACTGGCCACAGCGTTGAAAGTTGCGCGGTACGGACGCCTGCTGGTGGTGGCCTGCGACATGCCCATGGTGAACGACCGGCTGCTGGTGCGGCTGAAGGGCCTGCTGGACCAGGGAGCTGATGCGGCGGTGCCACGCCATGAAGGCGGCTTGGAACCCCTGGCGGCCGCGTACCACCGGCACTGCATGGAACCCTTCGACCACTGCCTGAGCACCGGCTTGCTGCGCATGACCGACGGGCTGGCGGCCGTCCGCACCGCCCACCTGGACCTGGTGCCGGGCAGCGACGGCTGGCCCGCCGACCTGTTCCGCAACCTGAACACGCCGACCGATCTTTGAGCCATGCGGGTGTTGCTCTACGGGATCATTGCGGAGAAGGCGGGCGCCGCAGCCATCGATGTGCAGGCGGCCTCGCTCGGGGAACTGCGCCTTCGCCTTGCGGAACGGGTGCCGGGTATCGAACAGTTGAGCCATGCCATCGCCGTGGACCGGCAGCTTGTGCGCGTGGACATGCCGTTGAGCGGTTCGGAGGAGATCGCCGTGCTGCCACCGTTCGCAGGAGGATGATCCTCATATGGCGCAGATGACACAGACGGAGCAAGGAGCCAGGCGGCATAAGCAGCGCGACATCTTCATGGAGGGTGCGATACCCCCTGCATTCCTTGCGGATAGCGTAGCGAAGCATGCCGGCCGCACCGATATCGGTGGCCATGAGCTCTTCCTCGGGCAGGTCCGCGCCGATGTGATCGAGGGCAGGACCGTCGAAGCGATCGAGTTCTCTTCATACCGCGATATGGCCAACGAACAGATGGCCGTCATCCGCGAGGAGGCTTTTGCGCGTTGGCCACAGATGACCTGTCTGCATGTCCATCATAGCCTGGGCGTGATACCGGCCGGGCAGCTCTGCTTCATGGTATTCGCCAGTGCACCGCACCGCCAGCAGGCCCGTGAGGCCGTGGCCTATGTGACCGATGAAGTGAAGAAGCGGCTGCCGATCTTCGGGAAGGAGGTCTTCGCAGAAGGGGGGCATGCGTGGAAGACCAATCGATGAACTTCGCGATGCCGGGGCAAACCCGGCATGACAACACGCATGATCGACATCACACACAAGTCCACATCGCTGCGCGAGGCCATCGCTGAGGCCACTGTGCAGGTAAGCCTGCCGGAGACCATCGCTGCGGTGCGGGAGAAACGTGTGCCCAAGGGCGATGTGCTGGAGAGCGCCCGTGTGGCGGCGCTCTTCGGCGTGAAACGCACGCACGAGCTGATCCCCGATTGCCATCCGCTACCGGTCGAACAAGCCGAGGTCACCTTCAGCGTTGGCGCAACATCCATCCTTGTGAAGGTAAAGGTCCGCACGATCTACCGCACAGGCGTGGAAGTGGAGGCCATGCACGGCGCCAGCGTGGCGGCCCTGACGATCTACGACATGCTGAAGCCGATCGACAAGGGCATCAGCATTGAGCATATCCGGCTGGTGGAAAAGAAGGGCGGCAAGAGCGACTGGAAGGATGTGTTCGACAGGGCTCCGCGCGCGGCGGTGCTGGTGATCAGCGACAAGGTGGCCGCAGGCAAGGCCGGGGACAAGGCGGGAGCGGCCATCCGTGAGTGGCTGCAGAAGCTGGGTGTCGAGGTGCCGGTGCATGCCGTGTGTGCGGACGAGCCGGAGGACATCGCAACCATGGTGAAAGCCTGGTCCACCGAAGGCCTGGACCTCATCCTCACCACCGGTGGCACAGGCCTTTCTCCGCGGGACCTTACGCCGGAGGCCATCGCACCCCTCCTCGACCGGCAGGTACCCGGTATCATGGAGGCGGCGCGCAGCTACGGACAGGAGCGCATGCCCTGGGCCATGATGAGCCGGGGTGTTGCCGGCATGATCGGCCGTACGCTGGTGATCACGTTGCCGGGATCGACACGCGGTGCACAGGAGACGATGGATGCGCTGTTCCCGTTCGTGTTGCACGTCATCAAGGTGCAGGAGCACGCGTTCAGGCATGGCGCTTAATTGGCGAACACTCGCGTTGGCTGCGGTCTGCGCACTACCGCTGTCGTGCGCGTTGCTGGGCTCACGCTCAGGATCGAAGCGTGAAGCCCATGTGGCCACGGTGGACAACAACGTGTGCAAGCGGTTGCATGGCAAAGTGGTGATCTATGGTGTCTTCGTGGACTCCAAGGTGGGTGGTGTCTGGAGCACCCACGACATCCTCAGCACCTGCGACAGCATGCGCGTTGCAGCCGATTGGATCATGGCGCAGGCGCGTAAGAACGGTATCGAGCTGGAGATCGAAGTGGCTTCCCATGAAAAGGGAGGCGTGGTGCCGGTGCGCAGTGAACTACCGCGCAATGGGATCGACGGCCTGTTGCGCGGTATGAACCCTGCGTCAGCCCTCGACCGCTGGGCCGATAAAGCATGCCGACAGGTGCAGGCCGCTTTTCCGCGTGATACGGCGCGCATGACCTTGACGAAGCACGGTCCGAAGGATCGGGAACGGCTTGTCGCAGCGCTGCGCGATAAGTACCGCACGGACAATGTGGCGCTGGTGCTTTTCGTGAACAACTACTACGGAACGGAGACTTCGGTGGCCATGCACGCCGCCAGCACCGACGCGATCGAATACGCCACGGTAGCGTTCAAGCGGCCCGCGATCATCGCACACGAGGTGTTGCATCTGTTCGGCGCGCTTGACCTGTATGTGACGCCGTTCGACGACAAGAAGAAGGCCGCGAAGCAGAAGCAGTTCGCCATGGAACGCTTTCCGCGCGAGATCATGGCCTTCCCGCTCCGCGGCCTGGATTCGCTTGAAGTGGGCTCGTTGACCCAGTATCTGGTGGGCTGGCGGCGCGAGGCATTGCCGGAGGATGAAGCCTTGCTTACGGGTGGCCGCGTGCGGCTTGCTCGCTATTGAATGCACCAGCCTTGACCAGTCCGGTTCATCCGGCATCGCAACACCTTCCACGCTGCCCCCTATCGGTACTTTCGCCGCCCTTCGTCCCCGTCCCCATGGTGATCAGCAAAGCCGCCGTCGTCGAGGAGTTCGCCGTGCATCGCCTGGCGGCGGAGCTCGCGGACTGTGTGTTCAGCGATTACAGCGCGGTGCTCAAGGGCGAGGAGGAGCAGGACTTCCTGCGGCGCCTGTTCCTGCGGCCCTTCGCGGCCATGGCAGAGACCTCGGAGTTCTTCCACCCCGTGGGGCTGGAGTACAACGTGCTCAACGGTCTCTGCACCGAGCTGTTCACGGGCCGCGACCTGGTGTCCGGTTCACGGGCCATCGCGCGCCACCTCTTCGACGTGTCACGCCACCACAACATCCGCACCGGTGACCTCTTCGTTGCGCGCTTCAGTGGTGTGGAGATCGAGGGGGCGCCCTATCCGGCGCTGGGCATCTTCAAGTACGACGACAAGGAGGTGTTCATCGAGAGCCGGGTGGCCGATGGCCAGATCGGGCTGCAGCTCTGCCGGGGCCTGGGCGGCACGCGGCCCAACAAGGCGGTGCTCGTGGTGGCCACCCTGGGCGGCCCCACCGTGTTCGTGCTGGACGATGGCCCGAACACCGAGTACTGGCAGAAGGACTTCGTGGGCCATCAGCTCCGCAAGGACCACGTGAACAGCACGCGCAACGTGCTGGAGATGACGCGCACCTTCATCACCGAGCAGCTGCCGCAGGACCAGACCATCGCGCGCGCCGACCAGATCGACCTGCTCAACCGGTCGGTGCAGTACTTCAAGGAGAACAACGAGTTCAGCCGGGAGACCTTCGCGCAGGAGGTGTTCCAGGAGGAGGAAGTGATCCGTTCGTTCGAGCGCTACGGCCAGCAGTACAAGAACGACCACGCCGTGCAGTTCAACGACATCTTCGCGATATCGCCCCATGCGGTGAAGAAGCAGGCCCGCGTGTTCAAGAGCGTGCTGAAGCTGGACAAGAACTTCCACATCTACATCCACGGCGACCGCAGCCTCATCGAGCATGGCGTGGACGAGAAGGGAAGGAAGTTCTACAAGATCTTTTATCAGGAGGAGGCGTAGGCCCGTTCCCGCCGGGGTACGGTGATCCGTCCGGTCGTAGCTTCACGTCATCAGCGATCGATCGTCATGCACACCATCCTCGGCGCCAACGGCGTCATCGGCAACGAGCTCTCGAAGCTCCTTCCGCAGTACACGGACAAGGTCCGGCAGGTGAGCCGCCACCCCCGAAAGGTGAACCCCACCGATGAGACCTTTGCCGCCGACCTGCTCGACGCGAACGCGGTGAGCGAAGCGGTGAAGGGCAGCGATGTGGCTTACCTCGTGGCGGGCCTGAAGTACGATGCCAACGTGTGGGCCGACCAATGGCCGCGCGTGATGCGCAACGCCATCGACGCCTGCAAGCGCCACAGCGTCAGGCTGGTCTTCTTCGACAACGTATATGCTTACGGCCGGGTGAATGGCGCGATGACCGAGGACACGCCTTACAACCCCTGCAGCAGGAAAGGCGAAGTGCGTGCCCGCATCGCCACAGCGTTGATGGAGGAGGCCAAGCGCGGGGAACTGCAGGCCATGATCGTGCGCGCGGCCGACTTCTATGGACCGGGCGCGAACCTGAGCCTGACCCATGCAACGGTGTTCGAGCGGCTGCGCGCGGGCAAGACCCCGCAATGGGTGGGCGATGCGAAGGCGCTGCACACCTTCACCTACACCCCCGATGCGGCACGGAGCGTTGCGCTGCTGGGCAATACCCCCGCAGCCTACGGCCAGGTGTGGCATGCGTTGACCAGCAAGGAGGCCATGACCGGGGAACAGTTCGTGCGGCTGGCCTGTGAACTGGCCGGCAAGCCCTATGCGATCCAAGTGGCGCCTGGCTGGATGCTCTCCCTGATGGGCCTGTTCGTCCCTGTGCTGCGCGAGAACAAGGAGATGATGTACCAGTTCGAGCACGACTACCGCTTCGACAGCAGCAAGCTGGAGCGGACGTTCAGCGTGCAGCCCACGGAATACCGCACCGGGGTGCAGGCAACGCTGTAGGCGCCCGATCCCGGGTCGTTCCGATCCACCTAACTTGCCACGTATGGTCCTCCGAGGGCGATGAACAGGTCATCTCCAGCCCTTCTGCTCACCTTTCTGGCCGCGGTGCTCGCCGTGGGCGCTTCCGCACAACTGGTGGCGCCCAACCTGCGCACCGTCACCATGCGCGACGGTCTTTCCAGCGACCATGTGCAGTCCATGGCGGTGGATGGTCGGGGGTACCTGTGGATCGGAACATCGGACGGTCTCAACCGTTTCGATGGGCGACGGGTGAAGGTGTACCGCTACGAGGGCCGGCCGGATGCCCTGCCCGGGGACAAGATCACCGCACTTGCCTGGGATGGTGCGCGCTATCTCCTGATCGGCACCAACGCGCCCTACCTCACACTGCTTGACCCGCTGGCGGATACCCTGCACCGCGTGCCGTTGCCGATACCGGCGTTCTCCGCACACGGTGAGCAGCGGGTCACGGACCTCCTCGTGGATGGGCTGGGGCGCATCTGGGTGGCGCACGGTGCACGCTGTCTCAGCCTCTTCGATGTGCGCACGCGCAGCTTCACCACGGTGGAGATCCCTCCACCGGCCCCCACGGCACGTTCGCGCGAGGTGATCAGCGGGATGCTGGAGGACGCGCAGGGCATCCTGTGGCTGGCGACCTTCCGGGGCCTCGTGCGCTTCGATCCGGCCACCCGCACAGCGCGTTCGTTCCCGCTCAACCCGGTGGACGGTCATCCCGGTCACGCTTACACGTTCCAAGTGCGCGGCATGGTGGACGAGGATTCCACCCTGCTCGTGGGCACTTGGTCGGAAGGGATCTTCCGCGTGCGGAAGCGCGACGGGGAGGCCCGGTTGCTTTGGCCGTCCGCAGTGCATGCGCCCACCTTCGTGGACCACATGGTGCAGGACATGGACCGTGCAGGTGAGCATGTGCTGATCGCCACCATCGACCAGGGCGTGCTCCGCCTGGATCCGCGAACGGGCCGTGTGGACCACTTCGATCGCTCCCTGGATGAGGCTGATTGCCGCAAGCGCGAGGACCTCTTCGTGGGCGCCTCACGCCTGCTGGTGATGGACGAGGTGGTCTGCATCGGCTCCTACACACAGGGGGTCGCCCTGCTTTCCGCACGCAACAACATCGCCCAGGGCTTTCACCTGCCCGATGAACCCGCTGCGGACCTGATCGATGAGGTGCTGGCCGTTCACCGCGATGCGGGTACGGGGAAGGTGCTCGCACTGTCGCACCGCAGGGGCCTGTTCGTGCATGATGCGCCGGGGCGCCGGACCGATCTGATCGCCTTGCCGCATGCACCGGATCGGCGCTATCTGGACCTGTTGGAGCTGTCGACCGGGCGCTATCTGCTGTCCTCGATGGACGGCCCGCTTCTGGCGGATCTCCGGACCGGCGTGTTGGAGCCGCCTGCCTTCATCGCGCCACGTTCGGTCTGTGCCGGGGCTGTCTGGTGGGCCCGCGGAGATGGAGCCCATGGGCTGTGGTGCATGACGGGCGCCAACGGTCTCCACCACCTGGATACGCTGACCCGCGAATGTCGACCGATCGCCGACGTGTTCCCCGCGGTGGCGGCACTTCTGGGGAATTGGCCGTTGGACGTATTCACCGATCGTTCGGGCCGGGCCTGGTTCCTCAGCGCCACGCAGGCCCCGGTGGTGTGCTATCCCGATGGTCGGGTGGAGCGCTTGGCCTCTCCGCCCGGGCTGGAACCCTTCGAGGTGAGCGACATCGCAGAGACGCCGGATGGTCGCGTCTGGTTGGTGGTGAAGCACACCGGCCTGGTGCGGATCGATCCGGATGGATCGGCCAACGGCCCCCTGGTGCTCCACGATGCAAGTTCCGACCTGCCAACGCGGAACCTGTTGGAAGTGGTGGCCATGGCCGACGGCACCTTGTGGTTCACCCGCCCTTCGGGATTGCTTCATTGGGACCCCGCGACAGGCCATGCGCGGATGGTGTCGCGCGCCGATGGCTTGCCGGTGAGCCCGCTCAACCTGGATGAAAGCGAAGTCCCCGTGCGGGGTCCCCTGCTTGCGGGAGCGTGGGAGGGCTTCCTCGAGCTTCGTGGCGATGCCGTGCTGCCGACCGCCCCTCCCCGTATCCAGGTACCGGCCGTATGGGCGCTGGACCGCCTGCTTTCACCGCACGTTGACATGATGGCGGATCAAGTGCATGCGGTGCCGTACGACCATGCCCGCATCACCCTTCAACTGCGCAGCACCAACCTGGTGGATCCGCAGCGTGATGAGTACGCTTATCGCCTGGTGGGCGTGGACTCCGCATGGGTCCTGTTGCCGCCGGAGGACCGGCTGACCTTCAACAGCCTGGCACCGGGCACCTACCGCCTGGAGCTGAAGGCCCGCACCAACCGTGGTCCCTGGGGTGAGGTCACGGCCGTGCGCTTGCGTGTTCTGCCGCCTTTCTGGGCCACCTGGTGGTTCCGCTTGCTCATGGTGGTGGTCGCCGCAGCGCTCATCTGGATCGCCTTCCGGATCGTCCTGCGCATCCGCCTGGCGCGTCAGCGGGCGGTGCTTGAGCGTGAGCGCGCCGTGCTGGAGGAGCGCATCCGCATCGCACAGGACCTGCACGATGACCTGGGCAGTGGACTGGCATCCATCGGCATGGAGAGCGATCTGGCGCAATTGGAGCTGGAGGATGCCCGTGCCCGCGCGTTGCTGGAAAAGGTGGGCGACGGTGCACGGCAGGTCAGCGACAACATGCGGCGGATCGTCTGGGCGCTCGGCTCGGGGCAGGAGACGCTCGGTGACCTGGTGGCCTACGTACGCGGCTTTGCTGCGGAACTGCTGGACCAGCGCGGCATCGACCTGCGGATGACGGCGGAGCTGACCGACCCGCGGCACAAGCTCACCGTGGATGAACGAAGGCACTTGCTGCTGTTCACGAAGGAGGCGCTCAACAACGTGATCCGTCATGCGGATGCGCGGAATGTCACCATTGACATCCGCCAGCGCGAGGACGGGCTCTCGTGGGTCATTGCGGATGATGGCCGTGGCTTCGATCCGGCAGTGCATACGGGCATGGGAACCGGCAGTGCGAGCATGCAGGCGCGTGCGCGGGCCCTCGGGGCGGAGCTGGTGATCCATGCCGCACCGGGACGGGGGTGCCGCCTCACAATGCGGGTGCCCTTCATGGTCTCCGGAGTTCTAGAACACGGGCGGCCCGCCCATCGCCCGGCCTAATCTTGTCCATCATGCCGCCGCCGTACCGCATCGGGATCATCGAGGACCTGCCGCAGGTCCGTCAGTTCCTTCAGCAGGTGGTGCGCAGTGCCAGGGACATGGAACTGGTCTGCACGTACCGCTCCGCCGAGGAGGCCTTCCCGGCCATCACGGCGCAACCGCTCGATGTGGTCATCACGGACATCGGCCTCCCGGGCATCACCGGGATCGAACTGCTTCGGAAGCTGAAGCCGTTCATGCCGGCAACACAGTTCATGGTGTTCACCGTGCACGATGACGACATCCGTGTGTTCGAGGCGCTCAAGGCCGGCGCGAACGGCTACATGCTGAAGTCCTCCACACCGATCGCCCTGCTGGAGGGCGTGCGGGAACTTGTGAACGGCGGTGCGCCGATGAGCGCCAGCGTGGCCCGGCGGTTGGTGGACCATCTGCGGCCGGCCCCCGGGGTCCGCGAGCCGGAGCACGAGGAGCTCACGGCACGGGAGCAGGGGGTGCTCGACCTGTTGGCCGAAGGACTGCTCTACAAGGAGATCGCGGCGCGCGAAGGCATCTCCATCAGCACCGTGAAGCAGCACATCCACAGCATCTACAAAAAGCTGCACGTGGGCAGCAAGGAGGAGGCGTTGGAGAAGTATCGTGGTCGTTGATGAGGGATCATCGACCGAAAAGGAAGGGGGCGGCTGTTCGGCCGCCCCTTCTCCTTTTGCGGAGCTCGGTCCTATGGGGCTGCATGCACAACGCGCCCCGTCCACGTGCCGTGCTGACCCTGGAGTTGAACGTGGTACAGTCCAGCAGTGCGGGGAAGTTCCAGACGCGTGCGGTCATTGGTCACGGTATTTGCGCTCACCACGCGGCCGGCCGCATCGGTGATGAGCATCCGTGCGGCGCGCCATTCAGCGGGGATGTTCAGCCATGCTTCACCCGTGCCGGATCCGGTGATGCCTGGTCCGTGCGGGATGAGCTCACCAGCGCCGGTGTTGACCTCGAGCACAACGGTATAGTCCTCCGTTTCTCCGGCAAAGGCCGGGTCGCAGGCGCCGATCGGACCGGCCGATGCGAGCGCACGCACCCGCAGACGGCGCGGGCCGGGCAGGAGCCCACCGGGAACGGTGAAGGCGATGGTCTGTGAAGCGGCTCCGGCCGGCGCATACCCGATCTGCTCATCGGAATCATCCCAATCGCCATCCCCGTTGTAGTCGATGTATGCAGCCACTTCCGTTTGTCCTGGTGCGCCCACTTCAGCGGTCAGCGTGTAGGGCGCACCCATGGTCAGCACAGTGCTCTGGTCGGTGCGGTCCTGGTATTCCATCGTATACCGCCCTTGGGGGCTCGTCGCGTTCAAGGTGTTCAACGAGACGGAGGCGAGGTGGTCGTCGTACACGGTCCAGTAGTCGTTCACCGGGATGCAGGGGCCGTCCGCGTCCACCACCATCACACGGATGTCCACAAGCTCGCCATCCCCTTCCACCTGGCCTGAACAGCCCTCCGGAACAAGGGCGCCGGCCACGTGGCTTCGTACGCGGAGCCAATGTTGCCCCGGTGGGCAGTCGGCGGGAACAGCGAGGAAGAGCTTGAGGACGTCATCGGGTGCCGATGAGGTGACGGTCAGCAGCTGATCGGAGGCCGCGAACACACCGTCGTCATCCATGTCCAGCAGCACATCCGCAGCACTGCTGGCCGCGCGGAAGCCGAGGCTCATCGCGTAGGTGGAGCCGCGCACGAGCGTCGGACCCGGGAGGTAGTGCAATTCAGCATAGGGCCACACTTCGGGCCCGGTCGCGTAGGTGGTGCCGCTGATATCCACAAAGGTCAGCGTGTGCTCGGTGCTGGTCGGCCGCACGTGCTGCACGGGCAGGCAGGGGACCGGAGCTTCGCTGAAGGTGAGCGTCAGGTCGCGTGTTTCACCGTAGAAGGCATCGGCACATGGGCCGATGCCAGGACTGTCCGATATCCGGATGCGCAGCCGGTAATGCCCTGGAAACCGGTACGGGTCGGGCACCGAAAAGGTGAACGCCACCTGTTGGAACGGGGCCATCACCTCCTGCTCACCCAAGGCCTCACCGGGTCCTTCATAGCCGCCATCCCGATCCCAATCGATCCAGGCACTGATCACATCGTACTCGTAGGGGCCGCTGGTCACCTGCAGCGTATGCGTGCCAAGGATGGTCAGTGCCGTGCCCCGGTCAAGGGCATCCGTGTAGGCGTGTACCGGCGCGCCGCTGGTGAGGTCAAGGTCGCCGATGCTGATGGCGCTGATGTGGTCGCCGTCGCTCACGCCGTACGGCACCAAGGGGATGCAATCCAGCGGACCGGTGATGCGCACGGCATAGTCCTCGGTCTCACCGATGAGGTAGGAGATGCAGGGGTCCGGGGGGATCTCGCCATAGGCGCAGCGCACGCGCAGACGCACATAGCCGGGCCGGGCGTCACCGGGCACGAAGACGTTCAACGTCAGCTCCTCCCCGATGGTCGCATTGTTCACGTTGCCGATGAACTCCTCCGGGCCGAAGAGGCCGTCCTGGTCAAGGTCCAGCCAGGCCATGTACCGATCATCCACATAGTTGCCGGCCGTGATGGTGAGCGTGTATGCATTGCCGGGTTCCAGTGTGGTCATCAGGTCAGGCCCGCCGTAGGAGTAGTCGTGGTAGTCCACGCCGACGTCGTATCCCGTGTTGGCATCGAGGTCCGAGAGCTGCACGCGCTGGATGAAGTCGCCCTCGTTGGGGCCCGTGGATCCCGGTTCGGGTATGCAGTAGGTCTGGGCGGGCAGTGCGCTGCCCGCGAGCAGTGCTGCGGCGGCAATGAATGTGCGCATGGGTGGTTTTCTTGGTCCGGTATTGATGGGTGGATCAACGGGTCATGTGCACGAGGCGGCCGGCCCAACGGCGATCGCCTTGTTGCAGTTGCAGCGTGTAGATGCCGGATGACCCGGATGGCAGTTCGATGGCCTGTCGGATGTGCGTGATGGAGCCTGACCACATCCGACGACCGGCTAGGTCGAACACCTCGGCCTGTGCTCCGATCCAGGAAGGACCGGAAAGAAGCACCGCACCCTGTCCGGATCCATCCGCGATGAGCTGGGGAGCCCCTTCGTCCGAGGAGGAGAGACCGGTGTTCGTCTCCACCACCACGGTGTAGTCCTCGGTCTCGCCGAACCCCGAGCCCGCGCAAGCTGACGCTGTTGAGCTCGGGAAGGCCCGCACGCGCATCCGTTTCGGCCCCGGGGTCACGTTGGGCACGGTGAAGGGAATGTCAACCGTGGAGTAGCTTCCCCCGGCGTCGAACACACCAAGGAACTCGCCCGTACCATCCCAGGTGCCATCGCCGTCCCAATCGATGCCCGCGCCGAGCCAATCCGTGGCATTATCGCCCGAGGTGATGGACAATACCTGTGCGGAACCGATCGGCAGGGACGTGCTCAAGGATGTGTAGTCGTGGTACTCCGCCTGCGCCAGGCCACCGGTACCCGTGTTGCTCAGTGTGTTCAGCTCCACCCCGTCGATGAAGTCGCCGAAGAGGGTCCAGTACGTGTTCTGTGGTATGCACGGACCTTCCGGGTCCTGCACGGTCACGCGGATGTCCATCATGGTGCCGAGCGGGTAGAAGTCGGTGATGAAGGCACAACCATCCGTCTCGGGGTCCGCTGTGGCGAGGTTGGTCCGGATCCGGATCCAGGAATGCCCGATGGGCGTGCTGGCCGGGACGGAGAAGGTGTAGTCGCCGTTGCCGTTGGAGATGCCGATCAGCTCGTTCACGTCGCTGAAGTCGCCGTCGCCGTTCAGGTCCATCCAGGCCGAGGTGCGACGGCCTACACCGGTGGAGGTGACCGATAGCGTTTGTTCCGCGCCACGGATCAGGGTGGTGCCCGGCTCCAACATCATCTGGTAGAACGGATAGACCCACGGGGTTGGCGGATAGGCCGTGCCGTTCAGGTCCACCGCCGTGATCGGAAGGCCCGGGTAGTAGCTGCCCACACCCACCGGGCACGGACCGCTGGGAAAGGCGATGGCGGCCGTCAGGTCGATCGTCTGGCCGTAGTTCTGCGTGTTGCAGGGATCCGGCACATCGCCGAACCATAGCCGGACGCGGAGGCGCAACTGGCTTACTTCCGGGATATCCGTCGGCACGGTGAAGGGGATGCTCACGGTCTCGAACGGGGAACTGGTCGTGGCGGCGCCAAGGAATTCCGGGGCCCAGTCGCCGAAGGCACCACTGCCCGACCAGTCCGCCCATACGGCGATGCTGCTCTCGGCGTATTCGCCGGAGGTCACCTGGATCACCTGGTCGCTCCCGAACCCAAGCACTGGGGCTGGCCCATAGCTTCTGTCCAGGTAGGCGCCCTGTTCAGTGATGCTCAAGTTCTCGCCTGCCAACGAAATACCCGTGATGCGGTCACCTTCCGTGGTGCCGTATTGGCTGAAGGGCACGCACGGTACGCTGTTCTCGACCACCACCAGGTAGTCCTCGGTCTCGCCGTAGAGGAAGTTGGCGCAGGGATCGGGTGTGGTCATGTTGTAGGCGGCACGCACGCGCAATCGGGTCACCAGCGGGAGGAGTACTTCAGGCAGATCGATGGAGAAGATCATCGCCTGTCCTGCCGATGTGCTTGCCTGGCTGGCCACCTGCTCGTTCTCGGCGAACGCACCGTTGCCATTGATGTCGATCCACGCAGCGTACTGCGTGCCCACGAAGGTCCCGGCGGTGATGGTGAGGAAGTACGTATTCCCGGCCTGGATGCGGGTCCACAGACCAGGGCCCCCGTAGGTGTAGTCCTGGTAGGCAGTGCCCGGCGTGAACGTTGTGGTGTTGTCGATGGCTTCCGCACCGCCCATCTGCACCCGGGCGATGTAGCTGCCGCCATCGGGACCGAAGGTGGTGGTGGGGGTGCAGTAGTCCTGTGCGTTCAGTTGAACGGCGCTGAGGAGCAGCGCGATGGCGTGTAGCGGTTGGCGCATGAGGGTGCAACGGGTTGATGGGCCGAAGCTGGGGCCCTGGACGCGTGGGTGTATGGTGTTCTAGAACACGGACGTGTGCATCGGCAGCGGACCCAGCTTAGCACCCTGCATCACCCCATCATGCCTGCCATGCATCGCCACATCTTTGCCTTCGCCGCCGCGCTCACCCTCTTGTCGAAGGGCGATCTGTACGCCCAGGTGCCGCCCTGTACTGGGCCGTTGCCGGACCTGGTCTTCGGCACCCATTTGCGCGATGAGTACAAGCGAACTGTGGCTTCATCGGATGGCAACTATTTAATGCTTGCTTCGGTCCTCGGGATCGATGGGAATATTACGGCCAGTACCTATGGCGGTACGGATATCGCAGTGCTCAAGGTGACTCCCACCGGGGACCTGCTTTGGAGCGTGGTGCTCGGTACTAGCACGAATGACTATCCGGAAGCGATCATGGCCATGGCGGATGGTGGATGTGTGGTGACCTTTCAACCTCAGTCCCCCACCGCTGAGACAGGTCCATCAAGGGTGGTGCGTCTTAGCGGTGCCGGAGCTGAACTATGGGTGACCTTTGGCAGTGAGGGCGGGCCTGCGTTCGGTGCCCTGTGTTTGACGGGAGCCGGTACGATCATGGTGGTGAACACCTCGAACTTTACACCAGGAGCAACTGAATTGGATCCGAACACAGGTGCGGTGATCGGGACTTACCCTTTCATCGAAGGCGACCAACTGATGGCAACGGCCGATGGTGGCTTCTTGGCGTTCACGCAGGTCCTTGAGTCGCCGAGCGGATCTATTGTCTGCCCGAACTGGACGGGGGTGCCGGGATTGCCATTTGTAAGCCCTTACCTCGTGGAGATCGACGCAGGCCTGATCAAGTATGATGCATCGGGAGGTATCCAGTGGAAGCGCCGGTTCTTGTCTTACGGGGCTGAGACCCCTGAAGATGTATTGGAATTGCCGGATGGATACCTGGTGCTGGTGGAGTCAGAAACGCTTTTTTCGGGACCTTCCATCGGCGGTGATCATCTTTCTCCTCGGCCGGGGGCAACAGGGCGTTCAGATATCTGGCTGATCCGTACCGACCTGGCCGGAGAGATCATTTGGGAGCGGACATTCGGCAGCTCCGAGAACGAGCGAGCAGGAAGCCTGTTGGCCGAGAGCGGAGGGGACTTCATCATTGCCGCTTCCAGTTGTGGTGTGGGTGGTGATGTGACCGAGCCTTCGCGCGGAGGATGCGATGGCTGGTTGGTCAAGGTGGATGACCTCGGGAACAAGCTTTGGGATAAGCGATGGGGTGGGGAACGCTTCGATGAGCTTGTGGATATGTTCCCTTCCCCAACTGGCTATCTGCTTTTCGGCGCATCCAGTTCTCCGCGTTCTGGAGAGCGGGAAGCACCCTTGGTCGATGTACTTGTCTCGGATTGGGGAACAGACCTGTGGGTGTTGAACACCCATGTCGGGACAGCTCCGACATGGTATGAAGATGCCGATCTGGATGGATATGGCGATGTACTCACACCTTTAACAGCTTGCTCTCAGCCTTCAGGCTATGTGGCGAATTCCTGGGACTGCGACCCGCTGGTTCCCAACCCTACCGGCACCTACGTGGGAGCCCGTTGCAGCGATGGCAACCTCTTCACCTTCCCCGACCGGGTGGGCGAGGATTGCACCTGCCAGGGCAGCATCCCCGACTTCCTCTTCGACAACCTCGTGTTCAACCTGCTGCCCGACGCCTTTGCCGGAGGCATGAGCATGTCCATCTTCCTGCAAGGGGAGCCCAATGCGGGGCTCAGCTTCGGCCCCTGGCCCAACGCCCAGCCCGGGGTGACCATCACCGAGCAGTTCCAACTGCCGCCCGGAGCCTACACCATGCGCGTGTTCGATGCCCAGGGCGACGGCATCATCGGTGGCGGCTTCACCCTTACCGTGAACGGCAAGCGTGTCATCCAGGCCGACGGCGGCTTCCAGCAGCTCAGCGAAGCTCCGCTCGGGTTCGAGCTGCCGTTGGGTGAACGGTCGCTGACCAGCGCCACGTGCGACCGCCTGGACCTGTTGCCCACTTCGAGCATCATCGCTTCGCCGGAGCCATTGGTCAGCGAGCGCTACAGCCGCGCGGACGCCACCACCGGCTACCAGTTCTGGATCTTCAACCCGCATGGGGGCTACAGCCGGCGGATCTACCAGAGCCACCGGAACCCCGGCCAGGGCAGTCCCCCGGGCCCCGATGCCTGCGCGCATTTGAAGCTGAGCAACATCGTCACCAGCCCGGTGCCACAGATGGTGCTGCTGAACGTCCGTGTGCGGCCCCGTGTCGATGGCGTGTATGGCCCCTTCGGCCCGGCATGCACGATCAAGATCGATCCGTACGCGCAGGTGTGCCCCACCACCAAGCTGGTGGATCAACCGGGTAATCCGAACTTCAGTTGCGGCGCACAACGATCCTTCGGAGGAAGCAGCAAGGTGGTGGCGAACACCGTGAGCGGCGCGAACAAGTACCAGTTCGAGTTCGTGGAGCCGATCAATGGCTATACGCGCCGGATCACCAGCGCGAACAACACACGCCAGTTGAACTGGACAACACAGCAACCCTTGTGCGGCACGTTCACCTATCAGGTGCGTGTACGTGTGAGCTTTGACGGCGGCCAGAACTGGTGCCCCTGGGGGGCCCCCTGTCCGGTGACGATCGCGAACTACCAGGCCGGCTGCAACCCGGTGGTCGGGGTGGTCCTGGACCAGGGTCAGCGCAGCATGGAAGCGTTTCTACGGGAACCCGGGTTCCGTGTGTATCCGACGGTGACCGAGCAGCGCGTGCTCTGGTTGCAGGCGCCGCAGGCCGGCGATCTGCAGGTGGACGTGGTGGACCTCACGGGAGCGTTGGTGCACAGCGGCCGGCACGCCGTGCCGGACGATGCCGGGCCGGTGGAGCTGACCCTGCCCGCTGACATCGCCCCGGGGATCTACCTGGTGCGAATGGTGCAGGGGGATGTGCTGCATACGGAGCGTGTGGTGCTGCACTGAGCGGTGTTCTAGAACACGCATTCCGTTGTGTGAACAGATGGAGCTTTGACATCCGGGCACGACCAAGCTCCGAAGTACGATGATGCAACCGCCAAGCTTCCAGTTCAAGTATCTGTTGATCGCACTGCTTTTGATTTGGCAGGGGTCACCAGCGCTGGCCAACAACATCCAGGTCACCAACGCCAGCCTCACCAACAACAACGGCACCTTCGCGTTCATCCAGTTCGACCTCAGCTGGGAGAACAGCTGGCGCGGTGGCGGCCTGTCCAACTGGGATGCCGCGTGGGTCTTCGTGAAGTACCGGGATGTGAGCAACGTCTGGCACCATGTGAACCTCGCACCCAACGGCCATGTGATCCCGGCCGGTTCCGGGGCGGCCCTCTCCACGGCGCCCGTGAACGTGAACGCGCCTTACGATCCGGTCACCAACCCGAATGTGGGCGTGTTCATTCATCGCGCGATCCCGGGGTCCGGGATCTTCAGCCTCACCGGTGTACAGCTCAAGTGGAACTATGCCGCAGAGGGTATCGCCTACGCCGATGTGGATGACATCGGTGTCTTCGGCATCGAGATGGTGTATGTGCCTGGAGGACCCTTCATGGTAGGCCAAAACTCCACCTCCGCACGGTTCCAACCCACCTACATCAACACGGCCGATGCGAGCGTGGTGCCCACAGGGAACGGGGGGCCGTTGAACAGTCCACAAGGTGGACACGCCATAGGAGAGGATCAACCGCCATCGGATCGTCCCAACGGCTATCGCGGCTTCTATTGCATGAAGTATGAGCTGAGCCAGCAGACCTATGCGGACTATTTGAACACGCTCACGCTCAGCGAGCAGGTGCTTCGGACCAAACCATACCTGGCACCACCCTCAACACCGGTCCCCTACATGCCCACAGGAACCCCCGTTGTTTCGGCCACGGCACGGAACGGTCTCGTGGTCGCGGTACCTACCACGGGCTTCGGGCCCGCTCAATTCGGCTGCGACCTGAACGGCAACGATGTGGTGGGTGAGCCTGATGACGGTGGTGATATCCCGATGAACTGGGTGAACGGGGAGGACTATATGGCCTTTCTGGACTGGAGCGGCCTAAGGCCCCTGTCCGACATGGAGTTCGAGAAGGTGTGCCGGGGTCCGAACCTGCCGGTCAACGACGAGTATGCCTGGGGGAACGTGTCGATCATGACAACCCCGTATCTCCTCACCGGTACAGGCACCGCGACCGAAGGCATCGGGCTGGGCTACCAGACGACCCTTGGGAACGCGAATCATGCGGGTACATCCGCGGCGTTCGAGGGCCCGGTGCGGTCGGGTTGTTTCGCGGCCAACCCCGCCAACAATGGGCGCATGACCGCAGGTGTATCCTATTACGGGGCCATGGAGATGAGCGGAAACCTGGGCGAATTGTTGGGCAAGGTGCATGTATCATCGGGGGTGCTGAGCTACCTGTACAGTTACTCGGTGCACGGCAACGGCGCGCTCAATGCATCGGCCGAGGCGGATGCGTTCAACGTGGAATCGGGTTCGGTACTTAGCGGTATTGCATCGGGAGGTGGGCACTTTGGTTCCTACTCTTCGCAGCTGCAGGTGTCTGTTCAGGGCGTGGGGACCAGTGGTTCCAACAATCGGTATGATTGGGCCGGTATCCGCGGCGCACGTTCCGCTCCCTGATCGCACCATGATGCGGGTCGCCCTCCTTTGGTGTTCGCTGCTGCTGCTCGGTCCTTGGAGGACCGTGCATGCGCAGTATGCCGGTGGTGCGGGACGGGGCGATGGGGCCGCGCTGCCGCCGCCATCATCCATCGCCACGGCCATTCGCCAGGGAGGGGCCGGGTGCGGCGATGCGGCGTGGATGCCCTCGTTCACGCCGGTGTCCGGCGCTATCCACAGCGGTGGTGCCGGTCGCGGTGATCGTGCGGACCTGCCGCTTCCCGCAGTGCTTTCCGCGGCGATCTTCACGGGAGGTCCCGGCCGGGGTGATGATGCCGCCATGCCAGCGGCCCTGCAGCTCCCGGTCGCGATCTTCCAAGGAGGCGCAGGCCGTGGCGATGATGCGCGATTACCCGCATCGATGCCGATGGCCACCGCGATCTTCCAAGGCGGTGCCGGCCGGGGTGATGATGCCGTGCTGCCTGCACCGATGGCGCTCTCCACGGCCATCTTTTCCGGTGGCACAGGGCGTGGCGACCATATGGTCATCTTCAGCCTGCCGCAGGACCTTCTCCTGCTCGCCCGTGCCTGGCTCGAAGGCCCCTACGACGGGTTCTTCCAGATGCATGACAGCCTGCGCGCCCAAGGTCTCATCCCGCTCACCGAGCCTTACACCGCGCTGGGTTTCGGGATCATCAACGGGGGAGGCGAGTCCATCGATCCATCGGTCCTGGACACATTGGGGAACGGCAACGTGGTGGACTGGATGCTCATCGAGCTGCGTTCCGCGCTCGATCCGGCGGAGGTGGTGGCCTCCAGGTGCGCGCTGATCCTGCAGAACGGCTTCATCGTGGACACGGACGGGAGCTCCCCGGTGGGCTTCTTCGATCTTGCACCGGGTGACTACCATGTCGCCCTGCGCCACCGCAATCACCTGGGTGTGATGAGCCTGATGGCCCAGTCGTTCACCGGGGGTACCGTACTGGTCGACTTCACCCAGCCCTACACCCTGACCTACGGCACGGAGTCCCGCAAGTCCATCAATTCCAGCATGGCCTTGTGGGCCGGGGATGTCAACCACGATGGCACGATCAAGTACACCGGTGCCGGTAACGATCGCGATCCGATCCTGGTGACGGTCGGCAGTAGCACACCGAATAATGTGATCAGCGATGTGTACAGTGCGGGTGATGTGAACCTCGATGGCGTGGTGAAGTACACGGGTGCTGGTAATGACCGCGATCCCATCCTGGTGAACGTGGGGAGCACCACACCGAACAACGTGCGGCAGGCGCAGCTGCCATGATCGCATCCATCTGACCATGCATCCTGAACCAATGAGCCTACTGAGCCCACCACGCAAGCGCCTGTTCATCGCCGCCGCCATTAGCGCACTGTTACTGGCCTGCGGCAAGGATGATGATACTGTACCCGGTGCGGGTGGCGGCGGCGGCGGCGCCACCACCACCGCCCAATTGACCATCACCCTGGACGGGGACGGCTTCAGCGCGCAGGCGTTCACGCTGACGCCCATCGCGGGCTCAGGCATGGCGCTGTATTCGACGGCCGACAATGAGACGAGCGGGAACATCCTGGTGTCGGCCACGAACAACTTCCAGCTGCTGTTCGAAGGCAACACCACCGGCACACAGACCTGCAGCATTGGCACGGGGCCCGTGGGGATCGGCCTTGTGGTGAACGGGCAGCAGTATGTACATTACACGAACACGGTGAACATCACCGAGTACGGTCCGGTGGGCGGCTGGGTCCGGGGTACCCTCGACGGTACGCTGATCCGCGTGAACGGGACCAACCCCGGCACCCTGGTCACGGTCACCAACGCGAACTTCAGCTTCAAGCGGATGAGCGACGTGTAGGTCACCCCCCGATCGCCACCATCGGCCGCGCGCTCAGGTCGTGCAGCACCTCTTCCTGTTTCTCCGGCTTGAACGCGGGAAGGCCGCCCAGCATGGCGTGCTTCGCCAGCACGTTCGCCTCGATCAGCGGGGCGATGTTCTCGCCGCGGCGCAGGGCGGATAGCAGGTCGGTCTCCTCGCGGGCGAAGAGGCAGTTGCGCATCCGGCCTTCAGCGGTCAGGCGCAGTCGGTCGCATGTGCCGCAGAAGGGTTCGGTCACCGTGCTGATCACCGCGAAGGTGCCCGCCCAGCCGGGTACGCGGTAGGCCTTGGCCGTGCTGTGCGGGTCGTCCGTGAGCTTCTCGAAACTGTGCACGCTGCCGATGTGTCCCAGCATCTCGGCGTAGGTGTACACCCGCTCGCGGCCCCAGTGGTTGCCGGCGAAGGGCATGAACTCGATGAAGCGCACGTGGATGTCGTGGTCGCGCGTGAGCTCCACGAAGCGCAGGAGCTCGTCATCGTTCACCCCGCGCATCACCACCATGTTCAGCTTCACGCGCAGGCCGCGCCGATGGGCCTCCTGGATGTTCGCCCACACCACGTCGTACCCGTCCCGCCGGGTGATCTTCCTGAAGCGCTCGGCATCGAAGGTGTCCAGGCTCACGTTCAGGCTGCGCAGACCCACATCGATGAGCCCGTCCAGGTGCTTGTGCAGCGTGAGCGCGTTGGTGGTGAGGCCGAGCTTCACTGGCAGCCGCACCAGGTCGCGCACGATGTCCACCGCTTCGGGCCGCACCAACGGCTCCCCCCCGGTGAGCCGGATCTTGGTGATGCCATACCGCTCGACGAACAACCCGGCGATGGTGACGATCTCCTCCCGCGTCATCAGCTCCTCCCGCTTCAGGAAGTGCTGGTCCTCGGGCATGCAGTAGGTGCAGCGCAGGTCGCACTTGTCCACGATGCTGATGCGCAGGCTGCGGTGGGTGCGATCGTGACGGTCGGTGAGCGGGATGGACACGCGTGCAAGTTACCTTGAGCGCAACTTGCTGACGACACGACCGGCATGGCAACGAAAGGCACCAACCATTGCACCTGGCCCGGGACCGATCCCCGGATGATCGCGTACCACGACACCGTGTGGGGCACACCGGAGCACGACGATGTGAAACTCTACGCCAAGCTCGTGCTCGATGGGGCCCAGGCCGGGTTGAGCTGGAAGACCATCCTGCACCGCAGCGAGGGCTACAAGCGGGCCTTCGACAACTGGAACGTGGAGCGCATCGCGCGCTATGGAGCGAAGGACATCGCGCGGCTGCTGGCCGACGAGGGCATCATCCGCAACCGGGCCAAGGTGGAGAGCGCCATCAAGAACGCCCAGGCCTGGCTGCGCATCATGGAGGGCGGCAAGGGGTCGTTCAACGACTTCCTGTGGAGGCATGTCGACCACAGGACCATCGTGAACCCCTGGAAGGAGTCGCGCCAGATCCCCGCCAGCACGCCGGTCTCCGACGCGGTGAGCAAGGACCTGAAGAAGGCGGGCTTCAGCTTCGTGGGCACCACCATCGTGTACGCGTACATGCAGGCCATCGGCATGGTGGACGATCACCTGGTGGGCTGTTTCCGCAAGAGCAGGACCTGAGGCTACCTTGCGGCATGCGTTCGCCAGTGGCCCCGATCACCATCGTCCGCATGGATGGCGGGGAATGCGTCGCTGCGGATGACATCCTGGTAACGGAGGAACCGCTCGAGATCCGCCTCGGTCACGGCCCGTTGGATGACCGCCGGGAAATGCGCCTCAGTGTCACCATGCGCACACCGGGCCATGACGAGGAGCTGGTGCTCGGTTTCCTCCACACGGAAGGCCTTGTCCCCGGACCGTCGCAGGTGCTGCGCGTGGAGCAGTGCGCGAACGTGAAGGAGGAGGAGCGCGGGAACGTGGTGCGCGCGGAGCTCCATCCGTCCCTGGCGCTCGACCCGGCGCGCTGGCAACGCAACGTTTACACCACCAGCAGCTGTGGCGTCTGTGGCAAGAGCAGCATCGACGCCGTGCATGCCCAGTGCGCACGACCGATCACGCCGTGGGGGCCGATCGATGCGGACGTGCTCGCAACATTGCCCGATCGCATGCGCGCCGCCCAGACCGTCTTCCGCCACACGGGCGGGATCCATGCCGCAGCGCTTTTCGACCGTGCCGGTGAGCTGTTGGTGTTGCGCGAGGACGTGGGCCGCCACAATGCCGTGGACAAGGTGATCGGGGTCGCCCTGCGCGCGGACATACCCCTGGAACGATGCCAGTTATTGGTGAGCGGCCGCGCGGGCTTCGAGCTTGTGCAGAAGTGCGTGGTGGCCGGGATCCCCTTGATGGCGGCTATCGGCGCGCCCAGCTCGCTGGCGGTGACGCTGGCCCGGGGCAGCGGCCTGACGCTCGTGGGTTTCCTCCGCGGCGAGCGATGCAATATCTATGCGGGGGCATGAACGAGCGCGAGACCAACATCACCCGGGAGCGGATCACGGAGCTCAGTCACGAGCGGATCGCCATCGTTCCCTACGACCCTTCATGGCCGCTGCGCTACGCGGAGGAGGAGGACCGGCTGGTGCGATCGCTACCGCCTGCGCTCATCCGGCGCATCGCCCACATCGGCAGCACCTCGGTTCCCGGCCTCAGTGCCAAGCCGATCATCGATGTGCAGGTGGAGGTGACCAGCCTGGACCGCGTGCGGCGGGAGGTCGTGCCCATCATGCAGGACATGGCCTACGAGTTCATCTGGCGGCCGAGCATGGGCGAACGTGCGCCGTTCTACGCCTGGTTCATCAAGCGGGACGCAAGCGGCCGGCGCACCTTCCACGTGCACATGGTGGAGCCCGATGAAGCGTCGGCCGAGCGCCTGTTGTTCCGTGACTTCCTCCGCAAGCACCCGAACTGTGCGCGTGACTACGAGGCCCTGAAGCAGCGCCTGGCGCACGAGCATCCGGCGGACCGGGAAGCCTACACACGCTTGAAGACGCCGTTCATCCAGGACATCCTGCGCCGCGCGCATTCCGAAAGCGATCGATCATCATGAGGACCTTCACCCTGCTCGCCTTGCTGTGCGCGGCCTGCGCCGCACATGCCCAGCGCACCTTCGATGTCACCATCGGCGACAGTACCTACCACATGAAGAAGTACTGGTTCGTGCTGTACACGAAGGGTGACGGTCCAGCACTGGACAGCCTCACCAGCGCCCGCCTGCAACAGGAGCACCTGGCCCATCAGGATGAGCAGGCCGCCCGGGGGCTGATCGTGATGGCTGGACCATTCGACAAGAACGAGGCCGGCTGGCGGGGTCTGCTGCTGTATGACTGTGACACCCGCGAGGAGGTGGAGGGCTACCTGCGGCAGGACCCCTTCGTGAAGGCAGGTCGGTTGAAGTACGAGATCCAGCCGTGGTGGGGCTCCGTCGGTACCCGGTTGCCGTGATCATAGGCGCAGCAGCGCACCGCGGAAGTACATCGTGCCCGAGCGCAGGATCACCGTGTAGTGGCCGGCGACCAAGCTGCGCACATCGATCGTGTGGTCCATGCCGCCGTTGGTCGGCGTGGTGAGCACGGCGCGGCCGGCAGCATCCACCACCTGTACCTCGGCCGGTCCGTGAAGTCCCGGCACGCGGAGGGTCACCTGGTCGCCCGCCGGGTTGGGCCACAGGACCAACGAAATGTGGTCGGCATCAAGGTCGGGTACGGAAGTGGCGATGTTCTGGCCGCTGAGGATCCACAGTTCCGGGTCCACCTCCGCGCTGTCCGCCAGGAAGGGAAGGATGAAGGTGAAGGACTGTCCGCTTACCGTGTGGTCCAGCACCACGGTGGTGTCCTGCACATCGTTCCAGAAGCGCACGGGCACCGGCATTTCGAAGAAGTCCACCGAGGGGTGCGATGGGCTCTGGAAGAGCATGGCCTGCGTGCCGCCACCCTGCTCCTGCGTCCATTGCAGCGTGTAGGTCGGGTAGCCCTCGCCCACGAACCAATCGGCCATGAATCCGGACAGGTCAAGGCCGCTCGTGGCTTCCAGGTGATTCACCAGGTCGCTCGTGCGGGCGGATCCGTAGGCCAGGCCCGGGTCGTTCAGGTAGTTGCGCACGCCGTTGTAGAATGCGCTGTCGCCGCACACCCAGCGCAGCATGTGCAGCACGGCGGCGCCTTTGCGGTAGCTGAGGCGCGAACTGAAGATGCGGGCGATGCTGGTGGTGTCCGTGCAGCGCACGCTGCCCGCCGGGTCGCTGGTGATGATGGCCTTGTTGGACTCCAGGAATTCGCGCCAATACTGCGGCACCAGGTATTCAGCGGTAAGCCCCTGCAGGTAGGTGGCGAAGCCCTCGTTCAACCAGATGTCCTCCCAGCTGCCGCAGGTCACCTTGTCGCCGAACCACTGGTGCGCGAGTTCGTGCGCGGCCAGGCCGTAGTTCCATCCGCCCATGCTGGTCATGGTCTGGTGCTCCATGCCGCCTCCCCAGCCGAACTGGGCATGCCCGTACTTCTCCTCGGCGAACGGGTACCGGCCGAAGAGCTGGGTGAACAGGGGCAGCTGGACCGCCACATCACCCGCGTTCAGCTCGGCCATCGTCGGGTTGTCGTAGTAGCTGTAGGTCACCATGGGTATGGTGTCCGTGCCGGCGATGATCTCCGTGTTCAGCACGATGTAGTCCGCCACCGCCAGTGATATCAGGTAGTAGGCGATGGGATAGCGGTGCCGCCAATGGAACGTTGTCGATCCGTTCTCCGTGGTCTCCGCGATCAAGAGGCCGTTGGAGGCCACGCGGTAGGGCTGCGGTGTCGTCACGATCAGGTCCACGGAATCGAGCTTGTCGTTCAGGTCCTGCTTCGCCGGCCACCAATCCTTCGCCCCGTAGGGCTCGCTCAGCGTCCACAGTGCCGGCGATCCGTTCGGCTGGGTGCCGGTGCCGAAGCTGCCGAAGCCCGAAGTGCGTGGCACGCCGTGGTACGTCACGGAGATGGAATCCAGCACGCCCGCGCTGAGCACACCGGGTACGTCCACCGTGAGCACATCGCCCAAGGCCAGGTCCCAGCTGATGGCCTGCCCATGCCAGCGCACGTCATCCACCACCAGCGTGTCGCTCAGGTCCAGCACCACCACATCCAGCTCGGAGGTGGCGGTGAACCAAAGCGTCACCGTGCCTTCGATGGCGCGCACGGCCGGGTCCACCGTCCATTCAGCGCGCATGTATTTCAGGTCGTAGCCCCGTGTCGGCGGGGCATCGCTGCGGAGCGTGCCGTGCCAATGGTGGCCCTCGCGCCAGGCGAGCTCGTCAATGATGGCATGATCGAATTCGTACTGGGCCAGCCCCGGCAGGGCAACAAGTACAGGAAGCAGCGATGTAAGCTTGCGCATGAACGGATGGCGGCCATGGGCCACGCGGCAAGTTACCACGGCGGACAGGGGGGTGCCCATCGCGGGCCAACGGCTAACTTTCCAAGCATGGAGGGGTTCACGCAGGTCGCCGTCTTCACCTACCCGCACGAGATGGCGGTGGTGCGCGCCCGCTTGGAGGATGAGGGCATCCAGTGCATCACCCGCGACGAGCATACGGTGAGCGCGCATCCGTTCATGTCCAATGCCATCGGCGGCATCAAACTGCTGGTGCGCGATGCGGATGCGCTTTTTGCCCGTCAGTTGGTCGAGGAAGCGGGTTTCGGACCGGACCAGCTTGATCGACCGGTCGAGCCGGACCCGTTGGAACAGATCGCCAGGCGTATGCGCATGCCTGTGTTGCCACCGGGCATGGCGCGCAAGCTGGCGCTCGTTTTGTTCGGCCTGCTCGTGCTGGCAGCGCTGCTCCTGGCCTGACGCCCGGCCTCAGAGCCAGCCCTTCTCCACCACTTCCCGTGCGTGGTAGGTGATGATCAGGTCGGCGCCTGCGCGCGCGAAGGCGTGCAGGTTCTCCAGCGTCATCAGGCGTTCATCCACCAGTCCTGCGGCCGCAGCGGTCTTCACCATGCTGTATTCGGCGCTCACGTTGTAGCAGGCCAGCGGCAGGTCCGTGCGTTCGCGCAGCTTCGCCAGGATGTCCAGGTACGCCAGTGCGGGCTTCACCATCAGCACATCCGCGCCCTCCTCCTGGTCCAGCATGGCCTCACGCATGGCCTCGCGGCCGTTGCGCGGGTCCATCTGGTAGCTGCGGCGGTCCCCGAAGCCCGGGGCCGATCCCGCCGCTTCGCGGAACGGACCGTAGTAGGCGCTGGCGAACTTCACGGCGTAGCTCATGATGGCCGTGTGCGTGAAACCGTGTGTGTCCAATCCCTTGCGGATCGCGCCCACGCGGCCATCCATCATGTCGCTCGGCGCCACCATGTCCGCACCGGCCTGCGCGTGCGCATGCGCCATCCGCACCAGCCGGTCCACACTGGCATCGTTCACCACATGGTGCTCATGCACCAGGCCGCAGTGCCCGTGCGTGGTGTAGGCGCACAGGCACACGTCCGTGATCACGTACAGTTCCTCGCCGAAGGCCTGCTTCAAGGCGCGGATGGCGGCCGGCACCACGCTCCGTTCGCTCCAGGCCGCATCGCCCTCCTCGCTCTTCGGCTCCTGCACGCCGAACAGGAGCACCTTGTTCAGCCCGAGCTTCAGGCCGGCCTCCACGTCCTTCACCAGCATGTCCG
>JAXLVG010000025.1:0-38597 GCA_046329115.1 Flavobacteriales bacterium
CTGGACGCGCTGGCCGCCCAGGGCCCTTTCCTCAGCGTGTTCATGACCACCAGCGACCACAAGCCCTACATCCTGCCGGACAGCCTCTGGTTCACCCCGCGCAGCGAACGCGTGGAGGACCGGATCGTGGAATACGTGGACGCATCGCTGGGCCGCTTCATCGCCCAAGCGGCCCAACGGCCCTGGGGCCGGCGCACCCTCTTCGTGCTCCTGGGCGATCACGGCATCAACATGGGCCATACGTACGACCTTCCGCTGACCTTCCACCACACGCCCTTGCTGTTGCATACGCCGGGCGGTCAGCTCTCCCCGGGCCGGCTCTCCGCACCGTGCGGCCAGATCGACGTGCCCGCCACGGTGCTCGGTGTGCTGAACCTGCCGTGGACCAACGCGACCCTGGGCGTTGACGTGCGCCGTTCGCCGCGTGCGTGCATGTACTTCTGCGCGGACGACCGGGTGGGCTGCATCGATGAAGCGTATTACTTCATCCGCCACGCCGACGGGCGCGAGACGCTGCACCATCACCCCGACCTGGACATGCGCGACCTGGCCCATGAACGGCCCGCCCGGCTGGACAGCCTGCGGCGCCAGGCCTACGCCATGATGCAGGTGACGCAGGAGCTGATGGACCGCGACCTGCTGGACGGACCAACTCACCCCACACCATGAGGACCGTGCTGCGCTGGGCGGTGATGGTGACGGCCTTCCTGGCCCTGTGCATCGTGCTGGTGGGCGGTGGCTTCGGCGATCGCGAACCACCGGAAGCCTTCACCACCGAACGCACGCTCCGCTTCGCCCACCGCGCGGGCGACCGCATGTTCCCGGAGAACTGCCTGGAAGGCGTGCTCCGCGCCGACAGCCTCGGCTTCGATGGCGTGGAGATCGACGTGCGGCGCAGTGCCGACGGGGTGCTGGTGGCCTTCCACGACGACAGCTGTATGCGCCTGCTCGGCCGGCCGGAACCCCTTGAGCAACTCACGCTCGCGCAGCTGCGCGAACAGCCGCTGCGGCTGCACGGCGACCCCACCCCGGTGCAGGTGCCCACCATCGCCGAACTGCTCCAGGCGGCGCCCCCCGGGCTGCTCTTCTACTTCGATGTGAAGGGGGGCGACCCCGTGCTCGGCGACTCGCTGGCGGCGCTGATCGCGCGCCATGGCGCCCTGCACCGCTGTGCCGTGGCCTCCTCCAGCATCCGCTTCCTCGCCTTCACTTGCTACCTTTATCCGGGTATGACCACGGTGCTGGAGGGGTTCGATCGCGGAGAGGAATGGACCTGGTGGTGCCTGCCACGCAACTTCCGGCCGCACCTGATGAGCAGCTTCGCGGCCGAGGTTGACGAAGACCACGCGCGTTGGCTGCATGAACATGGGCTCCTGCGGCGGCGGCTCGTGTACGGCACCACCGCGGAGGACCTGCTGCGCCTGGAGCGCCTGGGCATCTCGCGCTTCATCGTGGACGAGCCGGTGCGGTGAGCGCCGGGGCTCGGGCCTTTCCGTTACACTTGTGCATGCCCTCCCCGCTGTTCCGCCGGAAGCCGATCGGACCGATGCTCGGTCATCCGCCACCGGACACGCACAACCCGGACCCCAGCGGCGAGCTGGACGCGGGCGGCATGCACCGCACGCTCGGGGTGCGCGACCTCACCTTCCTCGGCGTGGCCGCGGTGATCGGGGCGGGCATCTTCAGCACCATCGGTTCCGCAGCTTACGATGGCGGGCCGGGGGTGGTGTTCCTGTTCATCATCACGGCCATCACCTGCGGCTTCACCGCCCTCTGCTATGCCGAGTTCGCCGGACGCGTGCCCGTGAGCGGAAGCGCGTACACCTACAGCTACGTCACCTTCGGCGAGATCGTGGCGTGGGTGATCGGCTGGGCGCTGATCCTGGAGTACGCCATCGGCAACGTGGTGGTGGCCAACAGCTGGAGCGCCTACTTCACCAACATCCTGCTCGCCTTCGGGGTGCACCTGCCCGCGTGGATGACCACCGACCCCACCGCTGCGCGTGATGCGTACGATGCGGCCGTGGCCGCGGGCAGTGCAACGGACGGGCTCGCCTGGACCACCGCGCCGATGCTGGCCGGCATGCGGCTGATCATGAACGTGCCGGCCGCATTGATCACCGTGGCGGTGACCGCGCTGGTGTACGTGGGCATCCAGGAGAGCAAGCGCATGGCCAACGGCATGGTGCTCCTGAAACTGCTGGTGCTGGCCGCCGTGGCCGCCGTGGGCGTGTTCCACATCTCCGGTGCCAACTACGTGCCCTTCCTGCCCAACGGCATGCAGGGCGTGCTGAAGGGGGTGAGCGCCGTCTTCTTCGCCTACATCGGCTTCGATGCGATCAGCACCACCGCCGAGGAGTGCAAGGACCCGCAGCGCGACATGCCGCGCAGCATGCTCTACGCCCTGCTGATCTGCACCGCCATCTACTGCATCACCGCCCTGGTGCTCACCGGCATGGTGCCCTACCACGCGTTCAAGGGCGTCAGCGACCCGCTCGCCTTCGTGTTCGAGCGCATCGACATGCCGGCGTTCGGCTTCGCCGTGAGCATCAGCGCCGTGGTGGCCGCCACCAGCGTGCTGCTCGTGTTCCAGCTCGGGCAGCCGCGCATCTGGATGAGCATGAGCCGCGATGGGCTGCTGCCACCGCGCTTCGGCCACCTGCACCGCAAGTACCGCACGCCCGCCTTCGCCACCATCATCACCGGCATCCTGGTGGCCGTGCCGGCGCTCTTCTCCCCGAGCGGCATCATGACCGACCTCACCTCCATCGGGACCCTCTTCGCCTTCGTGCTGGTGTGCGGCGGCGTGCTCCTGCTGCCGAAGGAAGAGCGACACGCCCGGGACCGGAAGCGGTTCAAGCTCCCCTACATCGACGGGCGCTACCTGGTGCCCACCATGGTCCTGGCGTTCGTGGCGTTCTCGCACGACCGGCTGTTGGCGGCCTTCGGCGCCATCGGCGAGGGTGGGCAGCCCTTGCTGTTGCTGGGCTTCACCGGGTTCGCGCTCGTGGTGGCCGTGCTCGCGGCCCAGCGGCGCTGGTCGTTGATACCGGTGACCGGCATGCTCACCAGCAGCTACCTGATGATCGAGATCCCCGCGCGGAGCTGGGCCGTCTTCTTCGTGTGGATGGCCGTAGGCCTGGCGTGCTACTTCCTGTACGGCCGGCAGCACAGCAAGCTGGCGCGCTGAAGCGCGCGCGCCACGGCATCCTACCTTGGCGGCCGTTCCTGAATGGCCTTCCTCTTCCCCTCCTTCCTCTGGGCGCTCGCGGCCCTGGCCATTCCCGTCGTCATCCATCTTTTCCAGCTCCGCCGGTTCAAGCGGATCGACTTCCCCAACACGCGCTTCCTGCAGGCCGTGAGCCAGCGCACGCGTTCGCGGCAGCGCCTGAAGCACTGGCTGGTGCTCGCCAGCCGGCTGCTCGCGTTGGGCGCGCTGGTGCTCGCGTTCGCGCAGCCGTACCTGCCGGGCAATGGGGGCACGGTGAAGGCCGGTCAGCGGGCCGTGAGCATCTACGTGGACGACAGTTGGAGCATGGACGCCACCAACGCGGAAGGCCGCCTGCTCGACCAGGCACGCACCGGCGCCCAGGATGCCATCATGGCCTTCTCCCCCAGCGACCGCACGCAGCTGCTGACGAACCGCTTCGAGGGTCGCCAGCAATTCCTACTGGACCGTGATGAGGCCCTGCAGGCCGCGGCCCAGGTGGAAGTGGGGGCCTACAGCCGGCCGCTCAGCCAGGTGATCCAGCGCCAGCGCGATGTGGTGGCGCAGGCGGAAAGTCCGGTGAAGCAGGTGCTCCTGTTCACCGATCTGCAGCGGTCCGTGTGCGACGTGGAACGTTGGACGAACGACAGCACGATCCCCACCACCATCGTGCCGCTAACGCCATCCGCAGGGGAGAACCTCAGCATCGACTCCGTCTGGTTCACCTCGCCGGTGCGCCGCCTGGGGCAGGCCGAGGCCCTGCATGTGCGCATCCACAACCACGGGGGCGAGGACCTCGCCAGTGTGCCGCTCAAGCTCTTCATCGATGGCGCACAGCGCGCCCTCACCGCCACCAACGCTCCCGCCGGCTCCGTCATCGACACGGTGCTGCGCTTCACCAACGACCAGCCGGGGCCGCACTGGGGCGAAGTGGCCCTGGCCGACCACCCCGTCACCTTCGACGACCGCTTCCACTTCGCCTACCGCACCGCCGCGCGCTTGAACGTGCTGCTGATCGGCGGCGCGGACGCCGAAGGCGACCGTGCGGTGCGCGCGGTGTTCGATGCGGGCTTGGCCGATGGCGGCACCGACAGCACCTATGCCATCACGCAGCAGGATCACCGACAGGTGGACCTTTCCGCCTTCGCCCGGCAGGACCTCGTGGTGCTGAACGCCCTGCCGAACGTACCCGCCGGCATGGCGAGCGCACTGCTGGCCTTTGTCCGCGGTGGCGGCAGCATCGCCTTCCTGCCCGGTCTGCCGGGCGATGCCGACCGCTGGAAGAGCCTGTTGGGACCAGTGGGCGCGGCACTTGGCGCGCAGGACACGGCGCAGCTGAAAGTGGAGCGCATCGACCTGCGCCATCCCTTTTTCGGTGAGGTGTTCAGCACCATGCCGCGCAACGTGGAACTGCCGCGCGCGAAGGCCCGCTTCCGCATGGCGGTGCCGCCCAGCGCGGACGTGCTGCTTCGGTTGCAGAACGGCGACCCTTACCTGGCCGCGGTGCCCGCCGGCAAGGGACAGGCCTACCTCTTCACCACACCGCTCTCCGCCGCCGGTGGCGACCTGGCCGGCCACGCCCTCTTCGTCACCTCGCTGCTGCGCATGGCCGAACGGAGCCGGCCGATGGGCCGCCTCTACCACGTGATCGGCGAGGAAGCGGTGATCCCGCTGGAAGGTGTGGACCTGCCCTCCGAAGCGGCACCGCACCTGCTCGGCCCCAACGGACTCGACCTTGTTCCGGAGGTCCGGCGCCCGTTGGGTGGCACGGCCATCGCCCTGCACGACGCCGACCTGGCCCCGGGGCCGTACGCGCTGGTGCTGAACACCGACACGCTCGCCACACTGGCGCTGGATCTGCCGCGCACGGAGAGCGACCTGGCCACGATGAACGTGGACGAGCTGCGGACCGCGCTGGAGCAGCGCGGCCTGTCGAGCTTCCGGATCCTCGAACCCGGCGGTGCCGACCTTTCGGTACGTTTGAAGGAACTGGACCAAGGCGTGAAGCTGTGGAAGTGGTTCGTGCTGGCCGCCCTGCTCTTCCTCTTCGTGGAGATCATCCTCATCCGTCTGTTGCGATGAACGACCTGCTGCTGCGCCAGGTGCGCATTGTGGACCCCGGTGGTCCGCACCACGATGAGACCGTGGACATCCTCCTGCGGGACGGCAAGGTGGCGCGTGTGGGCGCACGCCTCCAGCGGCAGCAGGCCGAGGAACTGCGCATGGAAGGCCTGCACGCCTCTCCGGGCTGGCTGGACCTGCGCATGCGCGTCCCGGATCCCGGAGAAGAGCACAAACAGGACCTGCCGAACGCCCTGGACGCCGCCGCCGCGGGGGGCTTCACCGCTGTTGGCATCCTGCCCTCCACCACGCCCGTTATGGACGCGCGTGGCGGCGTGGACCACGTGCTTCGCCGCAGTGCCGGCCATGCGGTGCGCGCCCTGCCGATCGCCGCGCTCACCAAGGGCTGCAAAGGCGAACAATTGTCGGAGGCGTACGACCTGTTGCAGAGCGGCGCCGTGGCCTTGTGCGACGATCAGCGGCCCGTGCGCAACACACGGCTCATGCTGCTCGCACTGCAGTATGCCCTCAACTTCAACGGGCGGGTGATGAGCTTTCCGCTGGACCCGGACCTGCTGGCCAACGGGCAGATGCACGAAGGCCACCAGAGCGTGCGCCTCGGCCTGCGCGGCATACCCGCGCTGGCGGAGCAGGTGCAGGTGGCCCGCGACCTCGCCCTGCTGGCCTACACGGGGTCGCGGCTGCACATCGCCACGGTGAGCACCGCCGAGGCCGTGGCCCTGATCCGCGAGGCCAAGGCCCGCAAGCTGAACGTGACGGCCAGCGTGGCCGCGCACAACCTGCTGCTGGACGACAGCCGTCTGCGGGGCTTCGATACCAACTACAAGGTGATGCCCCCGCTGCGGGACCCGCAGCACATTGAGGCCCTGCGCGAGGCCGTGAAGGACGGCACCATCGATACCATCACCAGCGACCACCGCCCGGAGGATGTGGAGCACAAGAAGGTGGAGTTCCCCCAGGCCGCGACCGGGATCATCGGCACGGAGACCGCTTATGCCGTGGCCACCACCGCCATGAAAGGCCGCCTATCCACGCGCAGACTGGTGGAGCGCCTCTGCCACGGGCCGCGCCACGTGCTCGGCCAGGGCGTTCCCCACATCGCTGCGGACACGGTCGCGGAGATCACGCTCTTCCGCCCTGACCTGGAATGGACCGTTGCGGAGGGCGACCTGGTGAGCCGCTCGCACAACACGCCGTTCCTGGGTCAGCGCCTGGTTGGGCGGCCGGTGGGCATCTGTGCGAACGGCCGTTCCATGCTGGCGCCGGCCTTCATGGAGCTCACGGCCTGACCGGGATCACTTGTTCGCGCTGCCCGCATCTTCCGCGGGCGGGTTCATCTTCCTGAACCGCTCGATCAGCTCCTCGTCCGTGTACTGCAGGTTCTCGATCATCTGCTTCGCGTCCGCAGCGAACTTGTGATCGGGGAAGCGGCTGATCACCTCCTCGTAGGCGGTCTTCGCCTCACCCTTCTGGCCCAGGTCGCTGTCGATGGTGAAGGCGCGGAGGTAGTAGGCATCGGCCAGCCGGTACCAGGCGGGATAGTTCTTGATCACGCGGTCGTAAAGGCCAAGCGTCTCCTGCGGCTCGCCGAGCGAACGGGACACCGAGGCGGCGCGGAAGAGGTACTCGGGCGCCATCGAGTCCGTGGGGAAGCGCTCGGCATAGGCCAGGTACACGCTGCGCAGTTCAAGCGCACCGCGCCGGTCGAAGACCATCTTGTTGAAGAGGCTGTCCTCCTGGGCCCGGATGCGCGTGCGGGCCTCGGCCACCAGGGCCTCGGGCGTTGCCTCCGCTTCGGTGACGACCTTCTCACCGCAGGCGGCGAACAGCAGCGCGATGAACAGCAGGAAAGTTCCGGTGTAACGCATGGTGCTAACGCTGGGGGGTGAAACGCATGGCATAGCGCGCGTCGGTGCGGCCCAGGCTGATGTCGCGCAGCTTGCCCTGCAACAGCCGCTTCCGCAGGGGGGGCAGGTGATCGGTGAAGAGCACACCGTCCAAGTGGTCGTGCTCGTGCTGGATCACGCGCGCTGCATAGCCTTCGAAGGTCTCCTCGTGCTCCTTGAACTGCTCGTCCTGGTATTGCAGCACGATCCGGGCCTGGCGCTCCACTTCCTCGCGGATGCCGGGGATGCTGAGGCAGCCCTCCTCAAAGGGCCAGGGCTCGCCATCCTCCTCCACGATGTAGGGGTTGATGAAGACCTTCTTGAAACCGACGAGGTGCTTGTGCTCGGGCTCCAGGTTGCCCTCCTCGTCCTCGGCGAACGGCGACGCGTCCACCACGAACAAGCGGATGCTCTGGCCCACTTGCGGCGCGGCCAGGCCCACGCCGTTGGCCGCGTACATCGTCTCGAACATGTCCGCGATGAGCTGGTCCAGTCCGGGATGTCCGGGTTCGATGTCCCGGGCCACCTTCTTCAGGACGGGATCGCCATAGGCGCGGATCGGCAGGATCATGTGCGGGTAGGCCCCGGCGCGTGCAGGGGGCGCAAAAATACCGTCATCCGCGCTCGCGCGCCCTGCGGTCGAGCCAGCTCTGCAACAGGATGGTGGCACTGATGCGGTCCAGGGCCCCTTTCTCGCGCCGGGCCATGCGCCCTTTCCCGCTGTTCTGCAGCACCTGCCCGGCCATGCGGCTGCTGAAGCGTTCATCCACCGTTTCCACCCACTGCCCGGGGAACTGGCGCTTCAGGTCCTGGATGAACCGCTGCACATGGGGCGTGGCATCGGTGGCCGTGCCGTCCAGGTTGAGCGGCAGGCCCACCACGAAGCCCTCCACCGGCTCGGCGGCCAGGTAGCGCTTCAGGTGCGCCATCACCTGCGCCGTCTCCACGGTGGCCAGCGCACTGGCGATGATGCGGGCAGGGTCCGTCACGGCCAGGCCGCAGCGCTTCGTGCCGTGGTCGATGGCGATGACGCGGGGAAGGAGGCCCATGATGCGTGGGCAAAGAACCTGATCTTTGGCGACATGCACGAGATGATCGAACTGGCGTGGAAGGACCGCAACCTGCTGCGCGATGCCGATGTGGTGAACCACATCGAGACCGTGATCGAAAAGCTGGACCGGGGAGAACTGCGCGTGGCGGAGCCCGTGAACGCGATGCCGGGTCATGCCCGGCATGACAACACGGAATGGCGTGTGAACGACTGGGTGAAGAAGGCCGTGATCATGTACTTCCCCATCCGGCAGATGCACACCTTCGAAGTGGGGCCGATGGAGTTCCATGACAAGATGAAGCTGAAGCACGGGTACGCCCAGCTCGGCGTGCGCGTGGTGCCGCATGCCATCGCGCGGTACGGCGCCTTTCTGGCGCGTGGCGTGATCCTGATGCCCAGCTATGTCAACATCGGCGCGTACGTGGACAGCGACACCATGGTGGACACCTGGGCCACGGTGGGCAGCTGCGCGCAGATCGGCAAGGGCGTGCACCTGAGCGGCGGCGTGGGCATCGGCGGCGTGCTGGAGCCCGTGCAGGCAGCCCCGGTGATCATCGAGGACGGCTGCTTCATCGGCTCGCGGGCCATCGTGGTGGAGGGGGTGCGCGTGGGCCAGGAAGCGGTGCTGGGCGCCAACGTGGTGCTCACGGCCAGCACCCGCATCATCGATGTCACCGGTCCGGAGCCGAAAGAGATGCGCGGCTTCGTGCCACCGCGCTCCGTGGTGATCCCCGGCTCCGTGCCGAAGATGTTCCCGGCGGGCGAGTACGGCGTGCCCTGCGCGCTGATCATCGGCCAGCGCAAGGAGAGCACCGACAAGAAGACCAGCTTGAACGAAGCGTTGCGCGAGCACAACGTGGCGGTCTGAGCCCATGCGCATCGCACGATACCTCCCCCTGCTGCTGGTGGTCCTGCTGCTCGAAGGCTGCACGGTGGGCCGTTTCGTGAAGTGGAACTTCGCCGATCGCAGGGACCACAAGAAGTTCCCAACGCGTCCGCTCCCCGCCTCCCGCGAGACCTTCCGGTACCCTGTTGCGGCGAAGGAGATCGGACCGCGTACGGCAATGGACAAGGGGAAGGAGATCCCCTTCGACACCTGGCTGGAACAGCACAAGACCACCGCCTTCCTGGTGATCCGCAACGACACCATCGTGTATGAGCGGTACTTCAAGGGCTACGACGAGGCCCATGTGCACCCCTCCTTCTCCATGGCCAAGTCGGTGGTGAGCATGCTCATCGGCACGGCCATCGCCGATGGGCTGATCCGCGATGTGCAGCAACCGATCGTGGACTTCATCCCCGAGCTGAGGGCGAACGGCTTCGAAGGCGTCACGATCGAGCACGTGCTGCAGATGACCAGCGGCATCGACTTCCAGGAGAGCTATGTGAACCCCTTCGGCACCGTGGCCAAGTTCTACTACGGCCGGCAGTTGGAGAAGTACACGCTGAAGCTGAAGTTGAAGCGCGCGCCCGGCACAAAGTGGGAGTACGTGAGCGGCGACACCCAGCTGCTGGGCCTGCTGCTCACCCGTGCATTGCACGCCAAGGGCGACCCGCGCACGCTCACCCAATACCTGAGCGACCGGCTTTGGACACCGCTCGGCATGGAGCACAACAGCTCGTGGAGCATCGACCGGAAGAAGGACGGCCTAGAAAAGGCCTTCTGCTGCATCAACGCACCGGCGCGCGACTTCGCCAAGCTCGGCTCGCTCTACCTGCACAAGGGCGAATGGCGCGGGAAGCAGCTCATGCCACGCGCATGGGTGGAGACCAGCACGCAGCCCGACACCGCGAACGGCGGCGTCAACTTCTACCGCTACCAGTGGTGGCTGCCGGGTGGCCCCGGCGTGTTCAACGCGGAAGGGATCCTCGGCCAGTTCATCCATGTGGACCCCGCCCATGACCTGGTGATGGTGCGGCTCGGCGGCGGCTATGCCGACGTTCCATGGGAGCAGGTGTTCCGCGAGATCACGCCCGGTTACACGCTCGCGCGCTGAGGCCATGGAAGTGCTCGTCATCCTCCTGCTCACCCTGCTCAACGGCTTCTTCTCGCTGAGCGAGATCGCGCTGGTGAGCGTGAAGCCCTCGCGCATCCAGGCGCTGGCCGACCAGGGCGATCGCCGTGCGAAGACCATCCTGAAGCTGCTGGCGGACCCCGAGGGCTTCCTCAGCTCGGTGCAGGTGGGCATCACGCTCATCGGCATCATCGCCGGCGCGTACGGTGGCGCCGCGCTCACCGACAACCTCGAGGGTGTGCTGAAGGACTGGCCCGCGCTGGCTCCCTACGCCCACAACACCGCCTTCGCCGTGGTGATCGGCAGCATCACCTACTTCACCATCGTGGTGGGCGAGCTCGTGCCCAAATCCATCGCCATGGGCGACCCCGAACCCATCGCGCTCTTCACCGCACCCATCATCCGGGGCTTCACGCTGGCCACCTACCCCATCGTGAAACTGCTCTCGGTGTCCACCACGCTGTTGATGAAGCTGGTCCCCGTACGCGAAGGGGCGGATGACAAGCTGAGCGAGGAGGAACTGCGCGCCATCATCCGCACGGCGAACACCCAGGGCGTACTGGACAAGCAGGAGAGCGAGGCGCACCAGAACCTGTTCCGGTTCAGCGCGCACCGCGCCCGCACGTTGATGACCCATCGCAGCGAGGTGGAGTGGATCGACAGCACACGCCCGCTCCCCGAGATCGTCCACCAGGTGCGGAACAGCCTTCGTTCCAAGTTCCCGGTATGCCGCGGCACATCGGACGAGATCGAAGGCACGCTGAGCGCGCGCGACCTGCTGGAGCAGGAGGACACACCGGGCTTCACGCTGGCGAAGGTGGTGGTGCCGCCCATCATCGTGCCGGACAACGCGGAGGCCTTCGACATCCTGAAGCTCTTCAAGAAGAAGAAGCAGTACATCGCGGTGGTGGTGGATGAGCACGGACAGTTCGCGGGCGTGGTGACCCTGCACGACCTCACGGAGGCCATCGTTGGTGACCTGCCGGACGAGAACGAGGAGGAGAGCGGACGCATCGTGCAGCGCACGGACGGCAGCTGGCTGGTGGACGGACAGGTGCTCATCGGCGACCTGAACCAGCGCCTTGGCCGGATCCTGATGAACGAGGAGGAGACCAGTTACGCCACGGTGGCGGGTTACTTCCTCGGCCGGCTTGAACGCATACCAAATACCGGAGATCGCATCGAGGATGCCGGCTTCACCGGAGAAGTGATCGACATGGACGGCAACCGCATCGACAAAGTGCTGATCACCGTGAGCGGACGGTGAACCCGGACAAGCAACGGATCGGCGCCGGGCCACGTCCTGCAGAAAGACACCGTTCCCATGACCCGGACCCTTACGCTTGGTATCGCCCTTATCAGTCTGCTCAGCCTGCGGGCCCAAGGGCTTGGTATTCTGCCCTACATCACGCACGCCACCTGCGGAGGGAGCACGGGCTCCATTACCGTTTATGCGACCGGTGGTGAGTGGCCGTACACCTATCTCTGGAGCACGGGCGAAACGGCCAACTCCGTGTTGAACGTACCTGTGGGGACCTATTCGGTTACGGTCACGGACAACCAGGGAGCGACCATCACGGAGGACCTGGAGATCCTCGCCACCAACGCCTTGCTTATTCCCACGGGACCCGCAGCGCCGATCTGGACCTGCGATGAGCCTTGTTCCTCCTGGATCTACATCTATAACAGCGGCATCGGTGGTGTCGGTCCGTACACGGTGACCTTCGATCCGCCCGGACCGACCGGAAACGTGAACGGCAGCTTCTACCTGAACGGACTTTGTGCGGGCAACACCTATACCGCCACCATCACCGATTCCCAGGGTTGCACCGGCCAGTATGGCCCGATCGTGGTGGAGCCAGCTCCTGAACCGTCGATCATCGACAGCAGCACAACAGCCAGTTGTCCGGACGGTGCCACCGGCAGCATGACGGTCGAGTTCGACCAGTACGACTCGCTCTTCATCACAGGCCCCGGTGGTTTCTGGGCGATGCCGGTGACGAACCCGTTCACGCTGACCAACCTGGCCCCGGGGACCTACTATCTGCAATACACCATCCTTGAGACCGGCCAGAGCCCGGGGGTCTACTCGCCGACGTGCTACTACACGGACAGCATTGTCATACCGGCTACCGCGGAACCGTGTGGCACGCTCAACGGATCGGTCTTCGCCGATCTGGATGATGATTGCGCGCAGGATGGCAACGAGCCCGGCCTGCCGTACCGCGTGATGAGCGTGGAGCCTGGCGGCCATCTGTTGATGTCCGGTGCGGATGGTGCGTTCAGCACACAGTACTTCCATGGCACCTATGCGTTGGACGCTGCTGTGGACCAATACGAACAGAACTGTGTAACGCTGCCGGCGCCCTTCACACTGGATGCGAACAACCCGATCGTCACCATCGACCTGCCCTTCGCTCCTTCCTTCGGGCCTGATCTGAGCGTGCACTTGTACCTGGGGCCGCATGTACCTGGCATGCTCGCAGGGTACACCATGCACGTCAGCAACCCAGGCCCGTACACCTTCACGAACGTGGTGCTCGACCTGTACATGGACCCCATGCTCACCTTTGGAAGTACCAGCAATGCTCCCATCCTGAACGAGCCCGGACATCTACGCTTCTCCATTGCCTCCTTGCCGGGGTTCAGCCATGAACACATCACCGTCCAGATGAACGTGCCTCCGGACGGCAACCTGATCGGCATCGTGGTGAACGGATCGGCCGCTGCCGTGGCGAACGAGACGGAGGCGGACCTGACCAACAACACGTCGTCGATGGACCGGACGATCACCGGTTCCTATGACCCGAACGACAAGCTCGGTCTCACAAGCTCGAGGGCCAATCGATCGAGCTACTACCTGGACCAGGACAGCTGGGTGGACTACACGATCCGCTTCCAGAACACCGGCACGGGCCCGGCTTACAACGTGTACCTGCTGGACACGGTATCGCCACTGCTCGACCTGACCTCCTTCCAGATCCTTGGGGCCACGCACGCCTTCCAAGCCTCGTTGGACGACCCGCGCGTGCTGCGCTTCGACTTCCCCAACATCCTGCTTCCGGACAGCGGCTTCGACATGGCCGGCAGCCAGGGGCACATCAGCTTCCGCCTGAAGCCCGTGGCCGGTCTGGTGCCAGGCGATGAACTGGTGAACGCGGCGGACATCTTCTTCGACTTCAACGAGCCGGTGCGCACGAACGATGCCGTGCTGCTCGTGGAACAGAGCGCAGGAGTGGCAGAGACCTTGACCGAAGCGGCCTGGCTCCGACCGAACCCGACCCAGGACCAGCTCTGGCTTGACCTGCCCGGCATGCAGCGGTTCGACGTCCTTTCGACCGATGGCCGCGTGATGCTCACCGGCCGCGTGGCGGCGGGATCGGCGGTGAACGTGCAGCAGCTTGCCCCCGGCACTTACGTGGTCCGTGCCATCGGGACTGACGGCCTGATCCAGCATGCGCGCCTGGTGAAACGCTGACGGGCGAACACGTCCGCTACCTTGGGCACCGAAGAACCGATTCGGTGCCCAAGCGCTTTCTGATCATCCAGACCGCCTTCCTCGGCGATGCCGTGCTGGCCACAGCACTGCCGGAGAAGTTGCACGCCTTCTTTCCGGACGCGGCGATCGACCTTGTGGTACGCAAAGGGAACGAAGGGCTCTTCGAGGGCCACCCCTTCCTGCGCAAGCTCCACGTGTGGGACAAGCGCGGCGCGAAGAACACGAACCTCGTCAAGCTCATCGGCGAGCTGCGCCGAACCGAATACGACCACATCATCAACTGCCAGCGCTTCCTCAGCACCGGCCTGATGACCGTGCTGGCACGCGGCAAGGAGACGATCGGCTTCAATAAGAACCCGCTGAGTTTCTTCTTCACCCGCAAGGTCAAGCACGTGATCGGAGATGGGCGGCATGAAGTGGACCGGCTGAACGCATTGATCGCACACCTCACGGACGGCACACGCCCGTTGCCGCGACTGTACCCGTCCGTTCGACATCGTGGCGAGTTCACGCCGGTGGGCCGTTACCGTTGCATCGCGCCAACCTCGGTCTGGTTCACCAAGCAATGGCCCGAAGCGAAGTGGGCGGAGCTGATCGCGCAGCTTCCCGCCAACGACAACGTGTACCTGCTCGGTGGCCCCGCCGATGCGGAAGCCTGCCGACGGATCGCCGAAGCCGCCGGCCGCGGGGAGGTGCTGGCCGGCAGGCTCTCCCTGCTCGGGACCGCCGCCCTGATGGAGGGCGCCGCCATGAACTACGTGAACGACAGCGCGCCGCTGCACATCGCCAGCGCCATGAACGCGCCCGTGACGGCCATCTTCTGCAGCACGGTGCCGGCCTTCGGTTTCGGTCCGCTGCGCGCGAACGGACGGATCCTGGAGACCACCGAAAAGCTGGATTGCCGGCCGTGCGGACTTCATGGGCATAAGGCCTGTCCGAAGGGGCATTTCAGGTGCGCAACGGGGATCGACCCGATGCGTGCCGCATCCTGAGCTCCGGCCTACTTTTGCCGCCCTTTCACCGGATGCAGCGCACCCACGCCTTCACCATCGACCCCGGGCGCCTTGACGGCGTGATGGACCAGCCCCTGTTCCAGGCGGTGGCGGCCGAGGCGACCCTGCGCAACATGCCCGCCTTCGCCATCGGCGGCTACGTGCGCGACCTGCTGCTGGGCCGGCCGTGCAAGGACATCGACTTCGTGGTGGAGGGCGACGGCATCGCCTTCGCCGAGGCCGTGGCCAAGCGCATGAACGCCGGGCCCGTGCACGTCTTCAAGAACTTCGGCACGGCCATGTTCATGCTCCAGGACGTGCAGGTGGAGTTCGTGGGCGCGCGCAAGGAGAGCTACAGCCGCCACAGCCGCAAGCCCGAGGTGGAGCCCGGCACCATCCGCGACGACCAGGAACGGCGGGACTTCACGATCAACGCCCTCGCCATTTCGCTCAACAGCGGCAGCGTGGGCGCCTTGGTGGACCCCTTCGGTGGACTGCTCGATCTGGACCGCGGCGTGCTGCGCACCCCGCTCGATCCGGACATCACCTTCAGCGACGATCCGCTGCGCATGATGCGCGCCGTGCGTTTCGCGACACAGCTGGGCTTCGTGATCGACCCCGCGGCCTTCGATGCCATCCGCCGCAACGCCGAACGCCTGGACATCATCAGCGCTGAACGCATCCATGGCGAACTGAACAAGATCATCCTGGCGCGCACCCCCAGCACCGGCTTCATCCTGCTGCGCGACTGCGGCCTGCTCGCACGCTTCTTCCCCGAGTTCCTGGAGCTGCAGGGCGCCGAGGAGAAATACGGCATCGGGCACAAGGACAACTTCTACCACACGCTGCAGGTATTGGACAACGTTTGCGCCGTGAGCGACGACCTCTGGCTGCGCTGGGCCGCCGTGCTGCACGACATCGCCAAGCCGCGCACCAAGCGCTTCGACCCCGAGCTGGGCTGGACCTTCCACGGCCACGAGGACAAGGGCGCCCGCATGGTACCCGGCATCTTCCGCCGGCTGAAGCTGCCGCTGGACGAGCAGATGAAGTTCGTGCAGAAGCTCGTGGCCCTCCATCTGCGCCCCATTGCGCTCACCAAGGAGGAGGTCACCGACAGCGCCATCCGCCGGCTGCTCTTCGATGCGGGCGACGACATCGACGCGCTGATGATCCTGTGCCGCGCGGACATCACCAGCAAGAACGAGAAGAAGAAGGACCGCTACCTGCGGAACTACGAGCTGGTGATGCAGAAGCTGAAGGACGTGGAGGAGAAGGACCGCGTCCGCAACTTCCAGCCCCCCATCACCGGGCAGGACATCATGACGGCGTTCGGGATCGGCCCCTGCAAGCTGATCGGCGACATCAAAACGGTGATCAAGGACGCCATCCTAGACGGCCGCATCCAGAACGACCGCGCCCAGGCCTGGCAGCTGATGCTCGAGACCGGAAGGGAACTGGGACAGCCCCCCCTGCCCGGCATGGAGCAGCCCTTGTCCGCCTGAGCGCCCGGGTTGAGCACGCCGCGGCGCCACGCCGCACGTTAGCTTCGCGGATCCGCCCAGCCGGCCCCTCCCATGTCCCTCTACCGATTCCGTGTGCTCATCGATGACGAGAGCGAGGCTTTCCGCGACATCGAGATCCGCCGCAACCAGACCTTCCTCGACCTGCACAAGGCCATCAAGAAGGCCTTCGGGTTCAAGGGCGATGAAATGGCCTGCTTCTATGTGAGCGACGCGGAATGGAGCAAGGGGGCGGAGATCCCGCTGGCGGACATGGGCTTCGCCGAGGACGGCCAGGTGCCCGCGCTGATGCACGAGACCCAGATCGGTGACCACATGCGCAGCGCCGACCAGCGCTTCGTGTATGCCTACGACTTCCTCCACATGTGGATGTTCCTCTGCGAGTGCATCCACGTGAGCGAGCCCGTGAAGGGCGCCCGCTACCCGAAAGTGGTGCTCTCCATGGGCACCCCGCCGGACGAGCACAGCCGCATGGACGCTGCGCTGATGCCCGATGATGAGGACGAGCTCCGCGAAGAGGCCACGGAGGTGTATGACGCCGGCGAAGGCGACGACGACGATGACCTGGGGCTCGGCGGGGACGGGGACGAGGAGCACGACGAGTTCGGGCACGGCCACGAGGACCTCGGCGGCCACGGCGACATCCCGGACGACCACTACTAGCCGCGGGCGCCAGGCATGCACGGCCGGAAGGGAACGCTCGTGGTGATCGGCGGACCGACGGCCAGCGGCAAGACCGCTGCGGCCTGCGCCGTGGCGCGTGCCCTGGGCACCGGGGTGATCAGCGCCGATGCCCGGCAGTTCTACCACGCCATGCGCATCGGCACGGCGCGGCCCCAGGCGGATGAGCTGCAGGGGGTGCCCCACCACTTCCTGGGCCACCTGGAGCTGACGGAGACCTGGAGCGCGGGCACCTTCGCGCGTGCGGCCGAGCCCGTACTGCAGGAGCTGATCGCCCGGCATGGCGTGGCCGTGATGGCCGGGGGCAGCGGCCTGTACGTTGACGCCGTGCTGCACGGCCTGGATCCGCTGCCCACCACCGATGAGGCCTTGCGCCGCCAGCTGCAGGAACGCCTGGACGCGGAAGGACTGGATGCCCTCGTGCGCGAGCTGGAGCAGCGTGATCCGGCACATTGGGCGGTGATGGACCGGCGGAACCCCCACCGGGTGCTGCGCGCACTGGAGGTGTGCATCCGAACGGGCCTACCGTACAGCAGCCAGCGCACGGCGCCTGCTGAGCGCACCGACCTCGAGATCCGTCGCTTCGCGCTGGACCTGCCCCGTACCGAACTCTACTGCCGCATCGATGCCCGCGTGGACCGCATGATGGCCGAAGGGCTGCTGGAGGAGGCGCGCGCCCTGCTGCCCTTCCGGCACCTGAACGCGCTCAACACCGTGGGCTACAAGGAGCTCTTCGCGCATTTCGATGGCACGTGCACGCTCCCCGAGGCCGTGGCGCTGATCAAGCAGCACACGCGGAACTACGCGAAACGGCAGCTCACCTGGCTGCGACGGGACCCGGGGTGGCGATGGGTAAGGGGCCCGGATGACGTGGAGGCAGCGCTTGCCGACCTGCGCAGCGTCTCCTGAGGGCACATGGACCCGAGGCCACATCCTTCATCGATGTTCAAGCCGGCCTCGGAGCATCTCCTGATCGCCCTGTTCCTGATCGGGCTTCTGGACAGGGCCATCTGCCTTCACCTGTTCGGGTTCAGGTTCGTTGGGGATGATGATGGCATCCTGTGGTCCGCTGCGCTGGACATGGGCCATGGCCGGTTCCACTGGCCCTACTTCTACGGACAGGACTACGGCCCGATGCTGGAAGCACTGGTCGCGGCTCCTTTCACCTGGACCGGCATGCCGGTCCGGTACCTGCTCCCGGGTTGCACCTCGTTCCTGGCCATGGCACCCTTCTGGTCATTCGCCCTGTGGCATAACCGCCATGGGCGTGCATTCCAAGCAGCGGTGTTCCTGTCCATGCCCCTTCTGTTGCCGGTGGAGTACAGCCTGATGACCACCATAACCCGGGGCTTGGTGACCGGGACCGGACTGTTGGCCTTGCTTCCGTGGACACTTGACGTTCGTCGTCCCGTGTTGAAGGACATCTTGATCGGCCTTGTGCTCGGCACCGCCGCCTTCGCCAATCCCAACACCATCCTCTTCACCGGTGGCTTCCTGATCCACCTCCTGCTCGAACGCGGAGCAGGCCTACCCCTCACCTTGACCCGCATCCTCATCGGTGCCCTGCCCGCGGCGCTGGCCCATTGGGCAGCACAGTCCTATTGTGCCGCCCATGCCGATCACGTGGTGCATTCCATCCATTGCTGGCCCATCTCCCCCACCTGGCCTACCGTGCTGCATGGTGTGGAGATGTTGCCGAAACACCTCGCCTGGTTGTTCCCGGTCGCGACCAACTACGGTGAGCTGCTCCTCCCCGGCTTCGTTCTGCTGGGAGCGGTGGCATTGCGCCAGCGAATGATCCCGCTGGGCGTTGCCTTGCTGAGCATCCCGTTGCTGATCATCGCCTCGTTCATCGCCACCAAGGTCGACGACGGTAGCATGAGCGTGTTCTACCCCTACAGCCGCATGTACCTGGCCCTGCCGCTCCTCTTCACCTGGGGCGTGGCGGGGTTGTTCGGCAGCAGGATACCTGGCCGAACGGCCGCCGCGGCCCTCCTGCTGTTCGGCCTGTCCAATGTGGCCTACAAGGCGGAACACTTGACCAGAACGGTCGAACGCCACAAGGGGCGCATGCCGCCCTTCGTCTTCCTGGAACCGATGTCCCTGTTGGAACGGGATGCCCGATACATCCAGGCGCAGGCCCGGAAGCACGGTTGCTCCTGGTTGATCACGCTCGACCACCCTGCACGTATCCCGCCGCAATTCCGCTGTTACCTCTATCCCGCGCTGGTGGACGGTTCCCTTGGAACGCGCGCTTATCCGCGCGACCGGCGGCACTGGCAGGAGGACGCGACCTCGGACCGGGTCATCCCCGACCTGCTGATCGGCGGGGGCGATACAGCGATGTGGCATCGCGTGGCCCGGGAGGACGTCCGCATCACCCTGCTATCGGACACGCCCTTCCATGCGCTGGCCGTGATCCACGGGAACGACCTGACGACCGACTCGCTGGTCGGCCGGCTGATGTCCCTGGCCCCGGGGCATGGAGCAGGCATCCCCTGATCGGTGTATTCCGTCCGATGCTCCTGCGGCGCACCTTTGCGCCATGTTGAAGCACATCGTGTGGGCACTCCCCGTCCTGCTGGCCGGGTGCGCCGGGCCGCAGGCGGACCCTGCCGCGGAGAAGGTGGTGAAGGTGTACACCCACCGGCACTACGACACCGACAAGCAGCTGTTCAGCCAGTTCGAGCGTGAAACGGGTATCCGCGTGGAGGTGATCATGGCCGAGGACGACGAACTGCTCAGCCGTCTGGAGGCCGAGGGTGCCAACAGCCCCGCCGATGTGATCATCACCGCCGATGCCGGCCGGCTTGGGCTGGCCGCACAGAAAGGCTTCCTGAAGCCGGTGACCGACAGCGTGCTCGCAGCCAACATCCCTCCGCACCTGCGCGACCCCCAAGGCCGGTGGTTCGGCTTCACCATGCGCGCCCGTGTGGTGGCCTATGACAAGAACAAGGTGAAGCCCGAAGAACTGCGCACGTACCATGACCTGTTGTCGCCGCGGTTCAAAGGACAAGTGCTCGTGCGCCCGGCGGACAACGTGTACAACCAAAGCCTGGTGGCCGGCATGATCGCCCATTGGGGTGCTGACAGTGCGCGGAAGTGGTGCGAAGGCGTGGTGGCGAACATGGCGCGGGAGCCGAAAGGCAGCGACACCGACCAGTTGCTCGCCATCGGCGAAGGCATCGGCAGCGTGGCCATCGTGAACAGCTACTACATCGGCAAGCTGCTGAAGAGCGATGATCCCGCACGGCAGAAGGCGAAGAACACGATCGCCGTGGCGTTGCCGGTGCTGCAAGCCGGTGCCGACAGCGGCAAGGCCGTGATCGGATCGCACGTGAACATCAGCGGTGGTGGCGTCGCCACGCACGCGAAGCACGAGGCCAACGCCATCGCCCTGCTGCGCTTCCTCAGCAGCGATGCCGCGCAGGCCGCCTTCGCCGACGGCAACATGGAGTACCCCGTGAAGCCGGGGATCCCCGCCTCGGCCACCCTGCTCGGGTTCGGCAAGCTGGTGCCCGATACCCTTGACCTGAGCCTGCTCGGCGCGAACAACGCCGAGGCCGTGAAAGTGCTGGAAGCCGCCGGCTGGAAATGACCACGCCCCGCTGGCGAGCGCTCCTTTCCAGCGCGCCCCTGGCCCTGCTGTTGCTCCTTCCCTTGCTGGTGGTGGCCACGGCGCCGCTGCACACGTCCGCGACCGAATGGGCCTTCGTGCGTTCGACACTGCTGCCCACCCTGCTCGCGGACACCGCCCTGCTGGTGCTGCGGACCGTGCTGCTCGCGCTCGTCCTTGGCGTGAGCACCGCCTGGCTGGTCACCGCGAACGACTTCCCCGGGCGCCGGATCTTCCGCTGGTCCCTGGTGCTGCCCCTGGCCCTGCCCACCTACATCAGCGCCATCACCTTCGCCGACCTCTGGGGCCCCACCGGCCGCTTGAGCCGCCAAGTTGCCGAGGCGCTGGGCGTCCACATCGACGTGCTCACCCCGGGCGGTCTGTCCTGTGTGCTCGCGTTCGTGCTCTTCCCGTACGTGTACCTGCCGGCACGCGCTGCGTTCAGCGCGGGCATGAGCGAACAGCTGGATGCGGCGCGCATGCTCGGTGGCGGGGCCCTGCGCCGTGCGTTCCGTGTGGCCTTTCCGCTGGCCGCGCCCGCCATCGCCGGTGGTGCCCTGCTGGTCTGCATGGAGGTGCTCAACGACTACGGCGCCGTGAAGCACTATGGCGTGCGCACCCTCACCGCCGGCATCTTCCGCGCCTGGGGCGGCCTTTACGACCGCGGCAGCGCGCTGCGCATCGGCGGCATCCTGCTGCTCCTGGTGCTGGTGCTGATGGTGCTGGGGCGTGCGGCGGACCGCGGCCGCCAGCGTGCAGTGAGCGGCCGGCGGCTGCGCCCCGTTCCCCTGAGGGGCCTGCGGCGATGGCTGGCCACCGGCTGGTGCGCCGCGGTGCTGACGGTCTCGTTCGCCATGCCGGTGATCGCACTGGGCATTGATGCGTTCCGCACGCGCGCCATCCACGCCGCGCTCGACTTCCTGCCGGCCACGGGCAACACCCTGCTCATCGGTGGGCTCAGTGCCCTGTTCACCCTGCTGGTCGCGCTGGTGCTGAGCTACCACCAACGGCGCACGGGCTCGGGCAGCGCGCAGGTCGCGGCCATCGGGTACGTGGTGCCCGGCGCTGTGATCGCCATCGGCGTGATGGCCCTGGGCGGTGCCCTCACCGACCTCACCGGCATGCTGGTCATCGGCTCCATCGGCCTGATGGTCTATGCCTTCATGGTGCGGTTCCTGGCCCTGGCCATGCAGCCGCTGCAAGCCGGTCTCCGGCAGCAACCCCTGGCGCTCGACGAATCGGCCCGCCTGCTGGGCGCCCCGCCCTGGCGCACCTTCCTGCAGGTGAACCTGCCCATGCTGCGGCCCTCGCTGCTCGCCGCCGCGCTGCTCGTGCTGATGGAGGTGGTGAAGGAACTTCCGCTCACGCTGATCCTTCGCCCCTTCGATACCGATACACTGAGCACGAAGGTGTTCGAGATGGCGCGCATCGAACAGTGGGCCGATGCCGCGATGCCGGCGCTGTTGATCGTACTTTGCGGGCTGGTGCCGGTGCTTTTATTGGACCGGTTGCTGGACCGCCCCGCGCGATGAGCCTGCTCTCCCTCCGCAACATCCGGTTCGCCCACGGGCAGAAGAACATCCTCGATGGCGTGGACCTCGACCTGGCCCCCGGCGAAGTGCTCGTGGTGGTGGGGCCGAGCGGCTGCGGCAAGACCACCCTGCTCCGCGTGATCGCCGGCCTGGAGCTGCCGATCGCCGGTACCGTGCGCATGGTGGAGCGGTCGCTGAGCGGCGAAGGCCGGCCCGTGCCGCCCGAGGAGCGCGGCATCGGCTTCGTGTTCCAGGGCCTTGCCTTGTTCCCGCACCTCACGGTGGAGAAGAACATCGCGTTCGGGCTCCATGCATTGTCAGCTGGGGAACGAAAGCAACGCGTAGCGGACGAGCTCAGCATGGTGGGCCTTGAGGGCCTCGGAGCGCGCTACCCGCACGAGCTCAGCGGCGGACAGCAGCAGCGCGTCGCCATCGCGCGTTCGCTTGTGCGCCGGCCGAAGCTCATGCTGATGGACGAACCCTTCAGCGACCTGGATCCGCGGACACGCGCCGCCGTGCGCACCGAGGTGCTCCGCATCCTGCGCACCCACGGCACCTCCGCGATCATCGTGACACACGACCGGGAGGACGCCTTCCACGTGGCCGACCGCATCGCCGAAATGGACCAGGGCCGCATCGTGCGCAGTGCGCCGGCCGCCACGTTCCGCCAGGAGTGGACGGACCGGCCCTTCGCCGCCAGCACACCTGTGGACGCATGAGCGCGGAGCGCCTTGAACAACTGCGGGCCCTGCTCGCCGAGGAACCGAACGACCCCTTCCTCCGCTATGCCATCGCCCTGGAGCTGAAGCGTGCCGGGCGCATGGAGGAGGCTGCGGCCGACTTGGAACGCTTGATCCGCGAGGATCCGAAGTACATCGCGTGCTACTACCAGCTTGCGCTGATCCTGCTGGACCTGGGCCGCACCGGCGAAGCGGCCGATGTGTGCGAAGTGGGCAGCCTGCAATGCATCACCACCGGCGATCGCAAGGCACGCGCGGAACTGCTTGAACTGAAGAACGCGATCGACGAGGCCGGTGCCTGAGGCCGAACCAGATGTCCGCATGAAGCGCCGCCGCTTTCTCCTGTGGTTGTTCGCCGCACCACTGGCCGTGGTGCTCGCCATGCTGCTCGCGGCGCACCCGCACCTGGCCATCACCGAGCCGGTTGGCGCCGAGGTGCTGGTGGTGGAGGGCTGGATGGAGGAGCCCCAACTGTCCGAGGTGGCACGCCTGGCGGACTCGGTGGGCTACAAGCGCATCTACACCACCGGCACCGTGCGGCCTTTCACCTACTACCTGAAGGTGAACGAGGCCATCGTGGTGCGGTTCAACGAACGGCACACGGGGCGCATCGCGATGAACGTGAGCGGGCTGCCGGGTGCGGCCTTCCGGGTGGTGGCCAACGGCGACACGGTGATGGAGCGCTGGGTGGAGCCGCGGCCCGCGCGCTTCGAAAGCGCGGAGTTGGTCACGGCGGACAGCCTGGTGATCACCTCCTTCAACAGCACGCACCCCGACCCGAACAACGCCAACATCTTCATCAAGTACATGCGGATGGGTGATGAGAACATCCATCACCTGCAGGACACCACCATCCTCGTGCACCGCGATGGATCACGCATACCGGGCTGGCCCACCTTCGCCGACCACTGTGCCGCGCGGTTGGTGGAACTGGGCGTGCGGCCGGCGCCGATCCCCGTGCCTGCGTACGGCAAGCCCGACAGCCGAAGCTGGGCCAACGCGAACCACTTCGCTTTTCGTGCCAAGGCCGACGGCATCACCGCCTTCGACGTGGTGACCGTGGGCGTGCACGCGCGCCGTACGCGCGAGCTCTTCCGCCGGGCCTGCGGACCGGGCACGCAGGTGGGGGTGATCGCCCTGGATGACCCGGCCTGCCCTCGGCATGGTTGGTGGCGCAAGCGCAACGGCTGGCTGTTGATGCTGAAGGAGCTGGGCGGCGCAAGCGAACCGCTCGCCGTGGACCTCACCCGCTGAACCGGGCCGTTCACGCACGTTATCTTCACGGCATGTCCTTCACCACCAAGCCGCTGCCGGAGGAGTTCCCGGCCTTCTACCACGGCTACGTTGCCAAAGCCGCAGGCGGCGACATGCTCGACGCCATGGCCATCGCATCCGCCCGTCTGCATGCGGTGCTCAAGGATGCACCTGCGGACCTGGGCGATCGCCGCTATGCCCCGGACAAATGGACGGTGAAGGATGTGCTTCAGCACGTGATCGATGGCGAGCGGATCTTCGCCTACCGTGCCCTGCGCTTCGCTCGCGGTGATGCGCAGGAACTGCCCGGGTACGATGAGAACGTCTACGCTCCTGCGGCACTGACGCATCGCCGAACGCTCGCCGACCTGCTGCACGAACACGACGTGGTGCGCGAAGCCTCGGTGCTGCTCTTCCGGAGCTTTTCGCCCGAAATGCTGCAACGCGGCGGCATCGCGAACGGCCGTCCGAACACCGTGCGCGCCATCGGCTGGACCATCGCCGGCCATGCGGAGCACCACACGGGGATCCTGGCCGAACGCTACCTGCTGAAACCCCTGCCATGAGCACGGAACGCCCCCTGCACGCGCTGTTGAGCACCTACGCCGAGAGCCATCAGCATCCCGTGAACATCCTCGTGCACTGGGTGTGCGTACCGGTGATCTTCTTCTGCGTGGTGGGGCTGCTGGCAGCCATACCCTCCCCGGAACTGCCCTTCATCCACGGGTACCTGTGGCTGAAACTGGCGCTGCTTGCCACGCTGGTCTATTACGCGCTGCGCAGCATCCCGCTCTTCATCGGCATGGTGCTATGGTGCCTCGGCTGCTTCACCCTGGTGGTGTGGATCGACCTGTATGCCCCGTGGCCGTTGTGGGCGGTCTGCCTTGTGCTGTTCACTGCGGCCTGGGTCGGGCAGTTCATCGGGCATGCGATCGAAGGGAAGCGGCCCAGCTTCCTTCAGGACGTGCAATTCCTTCTGATCGGCCCGGCCTGGTTGATGGCCAAGGTGTACCGCCGGCTCGGGATCCCCTATTGATCACGGCATCCGCGGAGACGCGGATGGCGGCGGTCCCGGCGCGGTGTACACCGGTATGAAATAGGGCACGCGGCCACTGTATCGCGCCGGGTCCGGCTCGTCCCACAGGCACGCACGAAGGTCCTGCAGCATCCGATCCGGCTCCAACAGCGCCTGCCCGAACAGGTCGGCCGTGCGCGTATTCCCAACGAACAGCCTGTTGGTGCGCACCGCCTTCAGGGCGGTCATCCGGAGATCGTCGTTCGTGAAGTCGCTTGGCGAAGGGTTCCCCGCGATGTCGGCGATCATGCCCCAATGGTCGATGCTGTCGCCCATGGCCACCAGCGTCTCCATGTCCACGGCGATGTTGTCGCGGCCCGTGCGATGTGCGAACACGTACGCTCCGCCGGCATCGGCGATCAAGCGGGCCATGTGGCTGTTGCCCGGTGGCACCCACCACTGGCCGTTCCATACGCTACCGAAGAGCACACGCGGTCGTGGGACCGCTGTGCTGTCCGCGCACAACGCCTCGTAGCGCGCCTTGATCCCCTCGTAAAGGCTGTCCGCCTCACGTTCCCGTCCGAGCAGCACGCCGAAGAACCGGATCCACTCGGCCCGCCCCAACGGTTGCTCCTCCAGGTATTCGCACACCGCCACTTCCGGTACGCCGGTCCCGTGCAAGGTGCCGCCCCCGCCGCCAAAGGGATACACCGTGAGCAGGTCCGGAGCGATCGCCACCAACCGTTCCCGATCGATGCCATCGCCGTTCGCCATCTCCTGCACCGCACCATCGCGCAAGCGCCTCTGGAACGCCGTATCGCGCACCTGATCGCCATGGGCGATGCCAGCGATCACGTCCCATGCGCTCAATGCGCCCACGTAGGGTACATGGGTGGTGCTGCCGAGCACAATGCGCTGCTTTCCACTGGACAATGCGGTCCAACCCAGGTCAGCCTTCTGTCCGTCCGCCACAATTTGGTAACGACCTGCGGTATCCGTCGGCCCGGCGTGCCCGAACACGATCAACCGCCGCTCATCGCCGCGCACCAGGATCCGGAAGTTCGTCGCACGGTCGTTCGGGACGGTGGACCATTCCCCCTGCCCTTGCTGCTCTTGTGCTTCCGGGGCGCAGCTGCCGAACAGGGCGCACATGCACAGGAACAAAGGGCCGCGGACCATGGTGGCGAAAGTACGGGCATGCACCGGGCTTGAACGCGGACGCCCCGCGATCAAGCGGGGCGTCCGGATCATGTTCGACCAATGGGATCAGGCCTTCACGGCAACCTTCGGGGCGGCGGCCAGCGTTTCGGCACTTGCACCGTCCTTGTACTTGGCGAAGTTGTCGTTGAACTGCTTGGCCAGCTTCTCGGCCGTGGTGTCATAGGCGCCCTTGTCCTTCCACGTGGCGCGCGGGTCCAGGATCTCCGAAGGGACGTTCGGGCAGCTGGTGGGCATGCTCACGCCGAACACCGGGTGCTCACGGTATTCCACGCTGTCCAGCGTACCGTTGAGCGCTGCGGTGATCATGGCGCGGGTGAACTTCAGCTTCATGCGCTCGCCGGTGCCGTAGGCGCCACCGCTCCAGCCGGTGTTCACCAGCCACACGCGCGCGTTGTGCTTCTTCATCTGGGCGCCCAGCATGTCGGCGTACTTGGCCGGGTGCAGGGGCAGGAAGGCCTTGCCGAAGCAGGCACTGAACGTGCTCTGGGGCTCCGTGACGCCCGCTTCCGTGCCGGCCACCTTGGCGGTGTACCCGCTGATGAAGTGGTACATGGCCTGGCCCGGCGTGAGGCGGCTGATGGGGGGCAGCACACCGTACGCGTCGCAGGTGAGGAAGAAGATGTTCTTCGGATGGCCACCCACGCTCGGCTCCGCAACGTTGTCGATGTGGTGGATGGGGTAGCTCACGCGCGTGTTCTCCGTCTTCTTGCCGTTGCTGAAGTCCACGTTGGTGGTGCCTTCGTGGAAGACGATGTTCTCCAGGATGGCGCCGAACTTGATCGCGTTCCAGATCTGCGGCTCCTTCTCGGCGCTCAGGTCGATGCACTTGGCGTAGCATCCACCCTCGAAGTTGAACACGCCCACATCGCTCCAGCCGTGCTCGTCGTCACCGATCAGGCGGCGCTCCGGGTCGGCGCTCAGCGTGGTCTTGCCGGTGCCGCTAAGGCCGAAGAAGATGGCGGTGTCGCCCTCCTTGCCGATGTTGGCGCTGCAGTGCATACTGAGCACGCCTCGGTCCTGGGGCAGCACATAGTTCAGCACGGTGAAGATGCCCTTCTTGATCTCGCCGGTGTAGCCGGTGCCGCCGATCAGGATCATCTTCCGCGTGAAGTCGATCGCGGCGAAGTTGTGCTGGCGCGTGCCATCGGTGGCCGCATCGGCATGGAAGCCGGGGGCGCAGATGATGTGCCATTCCGGGGTGAAGTGCTCCAGGTCGCGGCGGTCCGGACGCAGGAACATGTTGCCGGCGAACAGGGCGCTGTACGGCATCTCCGCCACCACGCGGATGTTCATCCGGTAGGTGGGATCGGCGCAGGCGTAGGCATCCTTCACGTACACCTCCCGGCCCATGAGGTAGGCCTTCATCTTGTCGTGCAGGCGGTCGAACTTCTCGGTGGAGAGCGGGATGTTGACATCCCCCCACCAAACCGTGTTCTCCGTGGTGGAATCCTTCACGGTGAACTTGTCCTTGGGGCTGCGGCCGGTGAACTCCCCGGTCTCGATGGCGATGGCGCCGCTGTCGGCGAACATGCCTTCCCCGTTCTCGATGATGTGCTCGATCAGCTCGGCCGGTTCCAGGTTCCAGAAGGCGGCACCCAGGTTATCCAGGCCGATGGTCTTCAGATCGGCGTTCTTCGGTTTCGTTCCGAACTCGTTCATGCGTGATGCGGTTGTGGTCGTTTCAGGTCCTTCGGTGAAAGGCCGCGAAAATAAGGGGTGCCCGCCCCCCGGGGAGTGACGAAGGTCAATCGCGGGCACGCAAGGCGCTGATGAACAGCACGATCCAGCCCGCCATGAACAGCAGCCCCCCCAGGGGCGTGATGGGACCGATGAAGCGGGTGAGTCCGTCGGTGCCCATCACCTGGCGGGTGGCCAGCACGTAGAGCGAACCGCAGAAGCAGATGACGCCCAGTACGAAGAGGATGCGGACCAGACTGACCACGCGGGCGTGCAGGCGCTCGTGCAAGGCGGCCAGCCCCAGGAGGGCCAGGCCGTGGTAGAACTGATACTGGGCGGCCGTCTGCCAGTTGGCATAGGCCTGCAGGTCCACCAGGTCCTGGATCCCGTGCGCACCGAAAGCGCCCAGGCCCACGGCGAGCAGGCAGATCGCGGAAGCCCAAGCCAAGGTGCGTCGGTCCATGGGGCAAAGGTGCGGAAATGGGCCGAGCACGGCACGGGCCCGTCCAGGGGTTCCGTCCCCCCGCAAAAGCGAGCGCCCCGGTGGTGACCGGGGCGCTCCATGTTGGCAGGGCCGCTTACTGCTTGCCCAGCTTCTCCATCTCCTTGTCGAAGGTCTGCTTGAACTTCTCGTAGTCGTAGTCGATGCGCAGGCGGTCGTCCTTGCTCAGGCGCTCGTTGTAGGCGGCCAGCAGGTCCTGGGCGCTGAGCTCGATGGCCACGTAGCACTTGTAGTTGCCGGTGGCGTCCACCTTCATCATCTTCTCGCAGATGGTCTTCGTGCCGGTGAGCTTCTGGTCCAGCACCTCGCGGGTGAGGCCCTCAAAACGCTCGGCGACCTCCTCCTTGTTGTTCATCTCGCGGCTGTTCACGTAGTTGTCGATCACGCCCTTGATCTGGGTGTTGATCGCACTGGCCAGGTCGGCGCGGGCGTTGGCCATGGCCTTCTTCTTGGCCGTTGCCTGGTCCATGCTCTCGCCCAGGTTGTTGGCGCGGAACACCTTGTCATCCGTGAAGAACTCGGGGCCGGAGCAGAGCACCTTCACTTCGGTCTCGCCTCCGGGAGGCTTGGCGGCCTCGGCCTCGGCCTGTTTCTTCTTGCTCTTGCAGGCGCTCAGCCCACCCACCAGCATCAAGGCCGTAAGGGTGATGGAGAGGGAGCGGCGGGCGGTCAGGGTTCTCATGGTGTTCGACGTTGTTGTGGTCGTTGTGATGATCGATTCCAAAGCCGTGCCAAACTTCGGCAGCGGCCGTCATTCCTACAAAAGTGCCTCGAGCATGGCCTTCACGATGGCGCCCCGGAGCTCCTGGGCGGCCTTCTTGTAGGCCTCGAGGCCGGCCTTGGGGTAGTTCAGCTGGATGCCCTTGATGCCTTGCCGGCCGCCTTCGTAGACCGTGTCCCCGCTGCGGCGGTCCTTGAAGGAGATGCCCAGGTCCAGGTAGGCCGTGTAGAAACCGCTGGCCTCGCCGCCTTCGCGGGTGCTTCCCGTCACGCGCATCAGCAGGTCCGCCTCGTTCATGTTCTCCACGAAGCGGAAGCCCTTGGTGGTGAGCTCCTCCTTGATGGCCATGGCCGCCCCGGCATCGCCCACGGGCTGCCCCAGGTTGGTCTCACTGGCCTGGATGAACACCCGCGGCATGTCCACGTCGATGGCCACATGCAGCTGCGGCACGGTGAGGCTGGCGATGAGCGGCTTGGTGAAGGCGGGCTCCAGCTCCTTGTTCACCAGCGCCTCCATGTCCAGGGTCGCGAGCAGCTCGCGCACCCGGGCCTGCAGGTCCACCCGCTGCACCGTTGTGCGCAGGCGTCCTTCGGTGTCGGTGCTCTTGCTCTCCCCCACAAGGCCGTTCAGGCCCGGGTAGCTCAACTTCAAGGGCAGTTGGGCCAGGTCGCGGGCTTCGCGGCCTTCGCCCCGGCGCGCGCTGATGAGCACCTCGCGCCGGAAGTGGCCTGGCTGGTCCAGCTTGATACGTTCGGGTAGGGCGGATAGCCGCACCTCGCTCACGGTGCGCTGCAAGTGCCCGTACACCTCGTTCACCACGGGCACCTCCCGGCCACCGATCAAGGCCTTGTCGTTCTCACCCCAATAGGCCTTCATGGCGAGCAATGCCCGCAGGTCCTGATCGATCGCGGTGCGCAGATCGCCACCGCCAAGGCTTTCCTGGGCCCGGTTGAACAGGTCCAGCGCCGAGCTGACCGCCGCGGACTTGCGCTCCGCCTTCAGCCGGGCATGCTCGGCCTTGCTCAAGCGGTAGTAGATCCATTGCTCCTGAGCGTTCTCCCAGCTGTCCACCAGTTCATACCCCTCCAATTGCTCGCTGGTGGTGGTGCGGATGGTGCTGTTGAAGGTCTCGTTGAACTGCTTGCGGGTGTCCAGCGTGCTCAGGAGCGAGTTGCCCTCCACGCGCACGCTGATCTCGCTGGCCAGGTCGTTCAGCGCGTTCTTCTTGGCCGTTTCCTGGAAGTCCGGCCGTGACTTGGGGCACAGGCCGATCCCGATGTAATAACCGTCCGCCGCGGGACGTGAGCGCACCCAGGCGGGCGGCTCGTTCACCACGGGCGGCGGTGTCACCACAGCGGTCTCGCGGCCTTTGCAGGCGGCAAGGGCCATCAGGCCGATCAGGAGGATGTGCTTCACGGGATCTTGTTGGCCAGTTCCTGTTGGAGGGCCGACGCCATGCCGGCGGTGGCACCGCGAAGAGCTTCGTTGCCCAGTTCCGCGGTGCTGCGCACCTCGCGGGAGGCGTTCAAAAGGCCCCGCAGGTCGCGGCGTGCATTGTTGGCCGTCTCCACCAGTCCGTTCCGGGCCGGCATCAGGGCTTCCTTGTTGCCGTCGTACGTGGCGTAGTACGCATGGTCGTCCTTCGTCTGGTCCACCACGCGGCTCAGCAGCACCTCGCCGGTCTCCAGGGACACGAGCTTGTAGCTGAACGAGACCACCACCTTGTTCTCCTGGTAGTACTCCGTGTACTTCACGGGCTTGTACTTGGTGACCAGCATGAACTGGCCGGGGTTGTTGGGGTCGGCCTGCTTCACCTGATAGCTCTCGAAGCCGTCCTTGGTGCTGCGGCGCAGCTGACCCACCTCCTCGCGGTAGTCGATCAGCTCACCCATCAGCACGGCCTGCGCGCCCAAGAGCTTGCCGGCGCTCACGGCGGAGGCCTCGTCGACCACACCGCTCATGCCCAGGCGTTGTTCCTCCAGGATGCGCTTGATGTTCTCCCGGTCCACCACTTTCAGGAACGGGTCGTTCACCTCGGTGAGGGCCGTGGTGGCGTAGGCCTGCATACGGGCCGCCTGGTCCTTCTTGCTGCCGCCGAAGGGCAGCACGGCGATGGCGTACCGGCCCTTCTCCTGGGCCTGGGCGCGCAGGGCGGACGCATCCTTGTAGCCTCCATCCTTTTCGATCACGCGCGCCAGATCGTTGTACGCTTTGCGGTAGCGCCCCTGCTCCAGGGCCTCGCGGCCACTGCGGTAGAGCGGCTCCAGGTAGGCGATGTTCTGCAGGTTGCCGGCATCCTTGTAGCCCGGCTCCAACGCCCCGATCTTCCCGAACACGGCCTCCGCGCCCTTGAAGTCCTGCTTGGCCATGAGCTCCTGCCCCTGGTCGTAGAGCTGCACCAGGTACTCCCCCTTCACCTGCTGGAAGTCGCTGGTGTAGTTGGCCGGCACATCCAGCACCACGCCGTACTGACCGACCCGGTCGGCATAGGCCTTGGCGTTCAAGTAGGCGTTCACCGCCTGCTCCTTGCTGTCGCCCACGCTGAAGGCCTTGAAGAACTCGCCCAGCTTGTCGTTCAGCAGCATCTGCCCGGTCTTCTTCAGGCCGATCTTGGCGTCCACGTTCCGCGTGTTGCGGATCACGCTCTGCAGGTACATGTCCGCCGCCTCGGCGTACATGCCGGCCGCATCGAGCTTGGCCGCTTTCTTGGCGAGCGGCTTGGAACCGCTGCAGGCGACGAGCAGGCCGGCGGATAGCAGAAGGGCAAGGGTGGGCCTCATGGCGTGGGGGAGATGGACGCCGCGCAGGGTATCAGCGCGACTGGATGTGCTCGTTGAGCTCTTCGATGCTGCTTTCGAAACTGAACGCGTCGTTCACTTTGTAATAGTTGCCGATGTCGTGGGTGCGGTCGTACGCGAACTTGGCGAAGTCCAGCTTGCTCTCCTCGAAGCTGAAGAGCCCCATCATGGCCTTCACCTGGGCGGCGCTGAAGCAACGGTCCTTCGCCACCTGCTTGGCCAGGGTCATCTTGCTGTCCTCGAAGCTCTTCGAGGCGATGCTGCCCTTGAGGTCGTTGAACTCGCCATCGCTCATGGGCATGGCGCAGCCGATGGGGCCGGTGTAGCCCGGCATGCGGTACACGGGCGGTTCGGCCACCGGGGCCGGGGTGGGCACCGGAGCGGGTTCGCCGCGCACGGTGGTGGTGGTCGTGGTGGTGCGTGTGGTGGTGGTGGTGCTCTGGGTGGCACCCGTGCCATTGGTCACGCCCACGTTCATGTTGATGCCCATGCCGTTGATACCGAAGCTCATGTTCACGTTCTCGCCATCGCCGTCGGCACCTTCGGACTCCACGGTCTCCACGGTGGTGGTCAACTGCTCACCGCCTCCGCTCACCGTTTGGGTGGTACCCATGGTGGTGCCGGCCGGGGGGGCGGGCGGATCCTCGCGGAAGGTGGTGGGCTTGGGTGCCTCCTCCACGGCCTCGGCGCTGGTACCCAGGTCGGCCATGCCCTGCATGCGCAGTACGTACTCGCCCTTCTTGTTCGTCGTGAGCTTCAAGGTGTACTCCTTGCCGAACTCCAGGAAGGTGTTCTGGCGCACGGGGGGCACCCCGGTCTCCGCCACGCGCACCACCACCAGGGGGGTCTCGTTGCGGATGCCCTTGGCCACCACGCGTGTGGCGGGGGACTCGTTCTTCACGTCACCGTCGATCACCAGGGTGAACTTCTCCCCCATTTCGGAGAAGACGACGATGTCGCTGGTCTGCGCCTGCGCACAGGCCAGGCCCAACGCAGTTGCAGCGGTCAGAAAGGAGAGGCGGATCATGGTGTGTTGTTGAAGGGTTGCGAAAATAGGTCCGGGCTTCCGAAGGCAAGCCCTGTGCCACGAGCGTGCCCGGCGATCATTGACCGCTGGTAGCGACCTTTGCCACGCCCCTCCCCATCCCCTATGGACATCTCCGTGGTCATTCCGCTCATCAACGAGCGCGAGTCGCTGCCCGAACTGGCCGCCTGGCTCCACCGCGTGCTGGGCGCCATGGGCGTGCGCTACGAGGTGATCCTGGTGGACGATGGCAGCCGCGACGGCTCCTGGGACGAGATCCAGCGCCTGCACGCGGCCGACCCGCGGGTGAAGGGCATCCGGCTGGGCCGCAACTACGGCAAGAGCCCCGCGCTGAACGAAGGCTTCCGCGCCGCCCAAGGGAACGTGGTGGTCACCATGGATGCCGACCTGCAGGACGACCCGGACGAACTGCCCGAACTGTACCGGATGATCACCCAGGAGGGCTTCGACCTGGTGAGCGGCTGGAAGAAGAAGCGCTACGACCCCCTGAGCAAGACCATCCCCACCAAGCTCTTCAACTGGACCACCCGGCGGGTGAGCGGCGTGCACCTGCACGACTTCAACTGCGGGCTGAAAGCATACCGGAAGGCGGTGGTGAAGTCCATCGAGGTGTACGGCGAAATGCACCGCTACATCCCGTTCATCGCCAAGAAGGAGGGCTTCCACCGCATCGGCGAGAAGGTGGTGAAGCACCACGAGCGCAAGTACGGCAACACCAAGTTCGGACTGGACCGCTTCATCAACGGCTTCCTGGACCTGTTGACGATCACCTTCGTGTTCCGCTTCGGCAAGAAGCCCATGCACTTCTTCGGGGCGATGGGCACGTTGATGTTCTTCCTGGGTTCGCTCATCATCCTGTGGTTGCTCGGAGACAAGCTCTGGCACGTGTACAACCACGAGCGGGCCCGGCTGGTGGCGGAGAACCCGCTCTTCTTCATCGCCCTGGCCATCATGATCATCGGCTCGCAGCTCTTCCTGGCCGGCTTCGTGGCCGAGCTGGTGGCGCGTAATTCCCCGGAGCGCAATGCGTACCGCGTGGACGAGCGCCTGGGGCTCTGAACGCGCCGCGCGCCTGGGGCTGCGGTTGCTGCTCGGCGTCTGCTTCCTCAGTCTGGTGCGCCACGCGTGGCTGGCGCAGTTCGCGCACCCCATGGCAGACGACTTCTCATACGCGCACAAGGACATCTCCGGTGGGCTTCACACTGCGGCCGCTTGGGAGTACCACCATTGGAACGGCCGCTACAGCAGCAACCTGCTGGTACTGGCGGGTCCACTGCGCGCCGGGCTGGCCGACCTGACCCTTTACCGGCTGGTTCCCGTGCTGCTGATCCTGGGTACCTGGTTGTCGACGAGCCTGCTGCTGCGTGCCTTCCCCTTCGCTGGGGCATGGCGCCCGGCGCTGGCGGGTGGCCTGGTGTGGACGGCCCTGTTCACGCACGCCATGCCGGACATCGGGGAGGGTCTCTACTGGTACACCGGTGCGGTCACCTACCAGCTCGCCGTGATCCTGGCCCTGGTGCAGGTGGCGTTGCTCATCATGCTGCACAGGGCGCCCCGCCCCGCAGCCGTGTTCCTGTCCGCTATAACGCTCTTCGTCGCCATCGGCTTCAACGAGGTGATCATGGGCCTGCTGCTCCTACTGCACCTTGGACTTGCGGCCTGGTACACCCGAAACGCCGGGCGCGTGCCCGGGCACCTGTGGCTGCTGCTCGGCGTGGCGGCCGCCGGATCGGTGCTGGTGATGCTGGCCCCGGGCAATGCCGGCCGCGCTGCGCATTTCCCCATGCGGCATCAACTGCTCCCTTCCCTGGGCATGAGCCTGGTGCAGACCGTCCGTTTCACCGCCGTGTGGCTTTCGTCGCCCGCCGTGCTCGCCTCCGCCCTGTTGTTCCTGCTGGGGCATGATGCCCTTCGCCACCGGTTCCCGTCGCTTCGCCGCTGGGAAGGGCCGCACTGGCCGTGGGCGGTGCTCGCGGTTCCGGCCATCGTGTTCTGTTGCGTGTTCCCTGCCTATTGGAGCACCGGCGTACTGGGCCAGTACCGCACGGTGAACACGGCCTGCTTCCTCTACCTCCCCTTGCTGGCCGTGGCGTTGCACGCCTGGCGCATGCAGGCCGATGCCCCGCGGCGGCTGGTCCCACAACTGGCGAAGGCCCCTGTCGGCGCGGTGCTGATGGGCTTCGCGCTGATCGGGCTCATGTTCCTGCGCAATGGTCAGCGTGCCAACGGCGACCTCTTCGGCGGCCGCGCCGCGCTCACCGACCGTGAGCTGGTGGAGCGTTATGCCCTGCTCGCCGATCCCGCCGCAGGCGACACCGTGCTGCTCCCCGTTCTCACGGATCCCGCACGCAGCCTGTGCGTGTTCGATGTGCAGCGCGACCCGGCGTGGATCCAGAACGCGGACTATGCGCTGTGGTTCGGGCGGCGCACAGTGGTGGCGGCCCCGAGCGAGCCGGCGAATTCCACCAGGCGCTGAGCGAAGCGCTCCCAGGAAAGCTCTTCGCGTAGGCGCGCCAACCCTTCGGCGAACGCACCCGGCCCCATGGTGTAGAAGCGCTCCACCCCCGCCGCGATCGCCACGGGATCCGCGGTGGGCACGATGATGCCGGTACGCCCATCGGCCACCAATTCCTTCAGGCCGCCAACATCCGTGGCGATGATGGGCGTGGCGAAATGCTGCGCGATGGCGGTGATCCCGCTCTGCGTGGCGCTGCGGTACGGAAGTACCACCACATCGGCGGCGCTGAAGAAGCGGGGCACCTCCTGATCGGCGATGTAACGGATGTGGTCCACGATGCGGTCCTTCAGTCCCAGCCGCTGGATCGCGTCGTGGTACTTCGTCATGTCGCCGTACGGCTCGCCCGCGATCACCAGCACGATGTCCTTCGGCAGCTTCGCCATGGCCTCGATCAGCAGGTCAAGGCCTTTGTAGTCACGGATGAAGCCGAAGAACAGGAGCACGCGCCTTCCTTCGGCGATGCCGAGCTGGCGGCGCGCCTCGGCCGTAGGGATGCGCGCACCAAAGTGATCGTACAAGGGGTGCGGCAGCAGCTCCACGCGTGCATCCGGCACGAAGCTGAGCAGGTCGGCCTTCACCTTCTCGCTCATGGCCACGAAACCGTCGTTGCGGCGCAGGAAGTAGTGCGTGAAGGGGGTGTCGAAGAAGCGGCCTTCATGCGGCACCACGTTATCAAGCACCGTGATCACCCGCGTACCGCGCTTGCGCAGCCGGCCCGCCACCGTGCCCAACGACGGACCGAAGAAGCTCATCCAGTACTTCATCAGCAGCACATCCGGCGCCTCCTGCGCGATGCGGTCCGCAGCGGTGATCCAGCTGAGGGGCCCCACGCTGCTAAGCACGCGCGGTGCGTTGATCGGGTCGGCCACGTCCTCCGGGGTCACCAGCTGGGTCTTTCCGGGGAACAGCCGCTCAGGGTACTGCGTGGTGAACGTGTAGGGGTTCACCGTGTGGCCTTGGTGCTCCAGTTCGCGCATCAGCCGCGCGTTGAACTGCGCGATGCCCCCGCGGAACGGATGGAAGGTGGAGAGGTAGGCGAACTTCACGGCAGGGCCTTGCGTTCGGCGCGGATGTGCTCCATGACGCGGTCAACCTGGATGTCCAGCATGCACGAGCGCTCCCGCGAACACGTGTTGCCGTAATAGCAATCGCACCCACTGGTGGGCTGCACGATCACGCCGCGGTCGTAGAGATGGAACTCGTGCGCGTTGAAGATGTTGTTGAAGAGCACCAGCCGTTTCTTGAGCGCGATGGCGATGTGCATGTTCATGCTCACCTGGGTGACCACGATATCGGTATTGGCCATCAAGGCGAAGAACTCCTTCAAGGAGAAGTGGCCCGGATAGTGGCAGCCCGTGGCCGCCTGGAACCGCTCGTTCATCGCGTGCTCCTGCGCGCCCCCCACAACCACTGGAAAGCAGCCGTCCGCCTGCAGTGCTGTGATCAGGGCGGTCCACCGCTCCTCGGGCCAGAGCCGCGTGCTCCAGCGCTCACCGCAGCCGGTGTTCAGCGCCACGATGGGCTTGCCGCCCGCCAGTGTGCGTAGGCTGCGCCATTTCGCTTCCAGCGCGGGATCCACATCCAGCTGGTACTCCTCGCCACTGAAGGGCTGGTGCACGATCTCGAAGATCTCGTCCAGGTAGTGCTTGGTGTTGGCCTTGCTGCGCCCATCGAACACGCCGGTGACCAGCTTGTGCCAGGCCGCGGGGGTGGCCGGGGCGATGTGGCCGGCCTCCAGGGTGAACCCGTACTTCTCCGTGGACCGCACATCGCGTAGCAGCGCGCAGGCCTCCACTTCCTTGTCCAGGTTGATGGCGATGTCGTACACCCCGTTGCGCGCACGCTCCACCCCCACCAGGTCATACGCAAGCACCTCGTCCACCAGGCGCTTGGGCACCACCGCCGGGCTCTGGGTGACCCAGGTGATGTGGGCATTGGGCCACAGCGCGCGATAGCGCACGAGCAGCGGGCTGGTACGGATCACATCGCCCAAGGCGCCCAGCTTGATGATGAGGATGCGCTTGCCCGGCACCTCGTACACCGGACAGCCGCCGCATTCGTAGCCGTGCTGCTTGTTCGGCCTGCACGGGATGTGGCCCCGGAAATGGCGGCAATCGAAGTGGATGATGGGCACCTGCAGCATGGCGGCAAAGATGGGTGGGGTTCCGGGTTCCGGGTTCCGAGTTCCGGGTTCCGAGTTCCGGGTTCCGGGTTCCGCGTTCCTGGCACGCTGCACCCTCAACCCGGAACGTGGAACACGGAACGGCCGTTGGTTCCAAGCTCGGCACGCTGCACCCTCAACCCGGAACCCTCAACACGGAACGACCGCCCTCACTCGAACACGATCCTCCCCGTGTACCGCTGCTCGCCATCGCCCAGCTCCACGTGGTAGATGCCTTTGGCCTGGGCGCGGATGTCGATGGCCACACCTTCGGCGGTGTAACGGATGGGGATGCGCTGCACCACGCGGCCGGTCTGGTCCACAATGGAAAGCAGGAGGTCATTGGTAAGGCGCAACTGCGGCGGCAGGTCGATGGTGCAGGTGCCTTTGTTGGGATTGGCATAGATGTGCAAGCTGCCCTCCTGCAGGGGCATGGACTGGATGCCGGTGAAGCCGCTGAGGCTGTCGAACTTGGCGATGAAGATGTCCGTGGCCACCGGGCCGCTGGGTTCCAGCACATGTGTGCCCATGGTGAAGGTGGAATCGTAGCAATCGGCAACATAAAGTCCGTTGGCCGTGGGCCAGACCGAACCGTAGCTCTGCCCGTTGGCGCCGCCCACCTTGCCGTAGTGATAAGCGGACCGGCAAAGACCCGTGGCCGGATCGACCCGCGCCACGAACATGTCCAAGGTGGTGCTGGCCGTAAGCGGGGACATGCCCGGAAGCACCAATTCGTTCTCGAACTCGCCCAGGATGTAGATGTCGCCATTGGGGGCCCGTTCAAGGTCGAAAACTGTGGAATAACCGGTTCCGCTCAGTGACCGCGACCAGTTCAACACCCCAGTATTGCTGTAAGAGGCCAT
>JAXLVG010000026.1:0-35740 GCA_046329115.1 Flavobacteriales bacterium
AATGGCCGCAGCGGCACAGGGCGCACTTCGTCTCCTTCACTTCCACGCGCCCGTCGGCGTGCTTCACCTCCACGGTGCCTTTCACCAACAACGGTCCGTTCGCCGCAACTTCAATGGTCGTGCGTTCCTCGCTCATGGTCGTTGGGACTTCGCTTGTAGCGTTCGGGTCAAGGATGCTCAGTGCGCCGCTCGGGCACTGCCGTACCTGGTCGATCACCTGTTGGGCCGCCGCCGCATCCGGCAGCACCCAGGGACGCTCACCGGGCTTGAACACCGCCGGCAGACCGGTCCAGCACTTACGGCTGTGCATGCACAGATGTGGCTTCCAGAGGATGGTGACCTCCTTGCCGGTGTAGCGGATGGTGCGTTCCATGGGTGTGTTCAGGGGATGACGGCGCGACCGATGGTGCGGGCACCGTTCGCTGCGGTCACGCGCCAGATGACGAGCCCTGCCGGTACCGTTACCAAGTTATCGCCGTACGAGCGGGTGATGACCGCGCCGGTGGCGTTGAAGAGCTCGACCTGTGCGGAGGCGGCGAGCTGCGGGAAGCGCAGGGTGCGTCCTTCCACCACCGGTGCAGGGCGGTACCGGACCGGCTCCTCCACACCCACGGTGCAGGCTGCGACCTCCACGGTGTCCGCATCGGTGCGGCCGCAGCCATCCGTCACCGCATGCACCACGGTGTAGCTGCCCTCGTTGGGGGCGAAGGCATGCATGGGCGAAGGCTCGGAGGAGGTGGCGCCATCACCGAAGGACCAGGTATGCGTTCCCGCCTCGTTGGATTGGAATTGCATGGTGCAGGGCGCAGTGAATTCGCTGGTGAAGGCGGCATCGGGGTCGTTCACGCCGATGTTCCATACGGCCATGCTGTCCAGCACGGTGCTGGTGGCGATGGTGCGGAGGATGAGCGCGGTATCTGCGGGCAGCGCCGCGGTGAAGGTGGCATCCGCGCAGGATCGGCGCATGATGGTGCTGTACAGGGTGCTCGCGATCAGGTAGCTGCCGAGCAGGGAGGGGTGGCTGCCGTCGCCGACGTACAGGGCGATGCCCGGATGCAGTTCGCGCGTGCGCTTCCAGGCCACACCGACCGGTGCGGCGAACGCGTCGTTGTCGAAGGCCATCTGCAGGTAGCGCTCGCGCAGCAGGGCCTGCATGCCTTCATAGGTGCACACCGGCGGCCAGTTGGGACAGTTGCCCGCATCGCCGTTCTCGCGGCCCCAGGTCATGTAGAACACGGCCTCCGCACAGGGCGAGTGCGCCCGGATGGAATCGACCAGTTGCGCGGCGAACGGAAAGCAATCCTGTTCCACCTGCGCATCGGGGAAGGAGGGGATCTGGCTCTGCTCCTGCAGCACCACGAAGTCCCACGCCTGCTGGGCGATCAGTGCCTGCGTGGTGGCGTTGGTGGTGTGCAGCTCGAAGGTGTAGCCGCCGGGGGCGGAGCTCGCCACGGTGATCGTGTCGCCCATGGACAGCGCGAGCTGGCGCAGCAGGTTCGGCAGGTCGTTCGAGTAGGTGTAGCTGTTGCCGATGAAGAGGACCTTGCGGGTCTGGGCGTTCGCGGACAGGGCCGGCAGCAGGCCGAGGACGAGCAAAAGGTGTTTCATGCTTCGATGGCCGTGGGAGCCAGGTGCAGATCGCCGCTCACCGCCGTGCCGACGTATTTGACGATGCGCTCCAGCAATTCGACGTCCGCCTGTTCCAAGCGGCGGAAGCGGATGCAGCCCTTGCCGCAATTGCGCGTGCGCAGGTCGTGCTTGAAGGCGTTCAACAGTTCACGTTCGAGCACATGGAAGGTGATGTGACCCTTCTGGTTGGCCAGCGCGAACACGGGCCGGCCGCCCAGATGATAGGTGGGCATCTCCAGGGCCATGTCCTCCTTCGCCTTCGGCCATTGGTCGCGGATCAGGCTGCGCACATGGGCGAGCATCAACTGGCGGTCGCCTGGTTGGGCTTCGATGTAGGCGTGGATATCGGGCACGGTGGACCGCATGACAGCGTGAAAGGGGCGTGAAGATCGGTGATCCGCACATATGGCCGCAAGCACGGAATGTAGAGGACCGGTCAGCGGTTCAGCCCACGATGCGCCCGTCCTCCATCACGATGTTGCGGTCCGTGCGCGCGGCGAAGTCGGGGTCGTGCGTCACGATCAGCAGGCTGCGCTTGTGCTCGGAGGCGATGCGCTGGAAGATGCCGAACACGATCTCGGCGTTGCGCTTGTCCAGGTTGCCCGTGGGCTCATCGCCCATGATGATGAGCGGGTCGTTGATGAGCGCACGCGCGATGGCCACGCGCTGCTTCTGCCCGCCGCTGAGCTGATTGGCCATCTTCCGGGCCTGGTCGGCCATCTCCAGTTCCTTCAGGCGGGCCATGGCATCGGCCTCCACCTCCGCGGCGCTCTTGCGGCCCAGCTTCAGGCCCGGCAGCATCACGTTGTGCAGCACGCTGAACTCCGGCAGCAGGTAGTGGAACTGGAACACGAAGCCGATCTTCTCGTTGCGGATGGCCGCGAGCCGCTCTCCGCTCAAGCCCTGCGTGCGCTCCCCATCGATCACCACGTCACCCGCATAATCGGTGTCCATGGTGCTGAGGATGTACAGCAGGGTGCTCTTGCCGCAGCCGCTCTTGCCGGTGATGCTCACGAACTCGCCATGCCGCACATCGAACGACACATCCTTCAGCACGGGCACGGTCACGGGGTCGTGGAAGGACTTGTTCACCTTCTCCACCTGGAGGATGTGCTCCTTGCCGCTCATTTTCCACGGATGATCTCAACCGGGTCCACCTGGGCCGCCTTGCGCGCCGGGAACCAGCCTGCGATCCAGGTGGTGAGCAGCGCGAAGCTCACGGCGATGACGTAGTACTTCGGGTTGTAATCGATGGGGAAGGTCTTCGTCGTCGGCAACGCGGCGGTCGTGAAGGGCACGTTGTCGATCACCGTCTGCATGGTGAAGCCGCCGAGCAGGCCGGTGACGCCGCCCACCAGCCCGATGATCATGCTCAGCAGCAGGAAGATCCGTTGCACATCGCTGCCGCTGAAGCCCGTGGCCTTCAGGATGGCGATGGCGTCGAGCTTCTCGTAGATCATCATGTTCAGGATGTTGTAGATGCCGAAGCCGGCCACGATCAGCAGCACCACGCCCACGGCGTAGCTGATGATGCTGCGCACGTCGCTGCCGGTCTCGAACTGCGCGTTGGCCGTCTGCACGTCCACGGCGTCCACCTTGAAGCGCGCGGCAAGCTCCTTCGCCATGGCCGGTGCGGCGCTCAGGTCGTGGAGTTTCAGGTTGATGTCGGTGTAGTAGCTGCCGGGCCGCGCGAGCAGCTTCTGCACGGTCTTGATGTTCGCGTAGCACTGCACCTTGTCGTAGTCAGCGATGCCGCTCTGGAAGATGCCCACCACGCGCAGCAGGGCGCGGTCGCCGGTGGCGGTGGTCACCTGAACGGTCTCCCCGATACCGGCCGCCATCATGTCCGCCAGACCCTTGCCCAGCACGATGGTGTTGTTGCCCGTGGCCAGGTCGTGCGGGTCGCCTTGGGTGAGGTAGTCGGCGAAGCGGTAATAGCGGATCTCCTGCATCACATCGATGCCGTTCACCTGCCCGTTGAGGTCCACGGTGCCCACGTTGAAGAAGACCTGCGCCACCAGCCGGGGCGATACGGCCATCACCCGCGGGTCGCGCTCCATGGCCCGCATGATGGCCTCGGCGTTGCGCAGGCGCGGCAGGTCGTTCTTGGGCTTCACGGAGCGGACGAAGTGGTGCGTTGTGGTGTCCCCGTTGCCCACCTGCATGGGTTGCTCCGGCGAGGCTTGCAGCTCGTTGTAGAGCCGCACGTGCGGCGTGCGGTTCAGGATCAGCCCGTCGAGCAGGTCGTTCAACCCGTTCATGAAGCCGAGCAGCGCCACGAACATGGTGATGCTGAACATCACGCCCACGGCCGCCACGATGCTCTGCCGCAGCTTGGCGCGCAGCAGGGTGACGGCGATGGACAGCAGCAGCTTCATGCCGCGCTACGGCTTGTAAAGCTGGGTTTCGGCGGTGATGCCCTCCAGGATCTCCACCTTCTCCAGATCGCGGGCCCCGGTGCGCACGGCGACCCGCTCGTCCGCACCGATGAGCACCTGGTCGCCGGGCAGCAGGTACGCGGCCGGGATGGTGAGCGCGTTCTCCTTGGTGCGCAGCACGATGTTGGCCTCGGCCGTCAGGTTGGGGTAGAGCTGCGGCGGACGCTGCTTGAAGCGCGCTTCCACTTTGAAGGTGCGCGAGCGCTGGTCCATCAGGGGAATGATGCGCGTGACCTCGGCCTCGAAGGCGGTGCCGTCGTAGCTGTCCAGTGTGATCAGCGCGCGCTGTCCGGGCTTCACCAGGCGGATGTCGTACTCATCCACCTCCAGCTCCAGATAGAGGTCGGTGGCGCTGCCCACCACGGCGATCGCCTTCTGCGGCGTGGCCAGTTCGCCCGGTTCCACCAGCAGGTCGTACACCACCCCGTCGATCAGGCTGCGCGGCGTGCGGTCGTCGCTGCCGGCGGTGCTGATGGCGGCGTTGTTGCGCGCCACCTCCAGCTCGGTGCGCAGCCGGTCGCGCGTTTCCTGCAGGGCCTTCACCGCGCGGGTGAGCCCCGCCTTGCTGGTGGTGTAGGCCAGTTCCCGCTGATCGAAGTCGTTGCGGCTGCCGATCTGTTGCGCCCACAGGGCCTTCTGCCGCTCGTAGTTCGTGCTGTCCACCTTGAACCGGTCGCGCGCCTGCTCCACGGCCTCGCGCAACTGCGCCAGCACAGGGCCATTGTCCGACGCGTTCTGTTCCAACAGGCGCACTTGCGCGGAGCTGATGCGCGTGCTGGCCCCGGCCGTGCGGTCATCGATGCGCACCAGGGGCGTTCCGGCCTTCACGGTATCGCCCTCCTGCACCAACAACGCCATCACCGTGCCCGTCACCGTGGGATACACCTGGTACTGGCCGGCGGCCTTCACGATGCCGCTGGCGTAGACGCTCTCGGTGATGGGACCCATCGTGGGGGTGATGGTCTCCGGGCGCTTGCCGCACGCAGCAAGCACGAACAGGGCGGAAAGGGGTACGAAGCGCTTCACTCCCCAAAGGAACGGCGGGCAGGGCCTCAGCGCACTGACGCCTGCCGGATGCGGTCCAGGCGGATCAACGTACCATCCGTCAGCTCCATCCATTCGCTGCGGTCGGGCAGGGTGCGCACATCCGCGATGATGCCGGCACTGGTCAGTTCAGCCCCGGCCTCGTCCAGATGCTGGATGGTCAGCGGTGCACGCTGGGTGGCCCAGGCCAGGTATTGGTCATGCAGGCCGCAGGCGATGGGCACGTAGTCCGCGCTCATGACTTCCGTACATCGATCCATACTTCCCTGCCGGCGCGCGGCGGGATGGAGTTGTGGCAGGGTTCGATCGTCACTTTGGAGAAGGTCGCCGCGAACAGGTGCTGGTACTCCTTGCGCGAACCACCGAACGGCGGCCCGTTCGGGTCCTTGCCGGGCTGTGGGTCATCGAAGAGCACGCCCACCAGCCGTCCGCCGGGGGCCAGCAGCTCGTGCATCGTCCGCACATAGGCAACGCGCAACGCCGGGTCCAACGCACAGAAGAAGGTCTGTTCGAGGATCAGGTCGTAGCTGCCGGAATGCGCGAAGAAGTCGCCGGTGAGGAGGTGTTCCTGCGGAAAGTCCGGACACTGGCGGAGCACATCCTTGAACGGCTCGCCGGTGAGGTCCATCAGCCACACGTTGCGGAAGCCCAGACGGTGCAGGAGCTGCCCTTCCCACGCGCGTCCGCAGCCGGGGGTCAGGATCCGCAGGTCCTTGTCGGTGAGCCCCTCGATGAAGGTCTTCAATGGGGTGCTCGGCGCGCCCAGGTCCCAGCCGTCGGTACCGTCCAGGTAGCGCGCCTCCCAGAAGGTCCGGTCCAAGGTTCCGTTCATTGGTCCTTCTTCAGTTTGGTCCAGTTCTCCTTCAGCACCACGTTGGGGTCGAAGAGCGGGTCGTTGCTGAGGATGTAGGTGCCGTCAGGGCGGCTCCAGGCTTCGTTGTAGCCGGCGTTCAATTCCACCCGGCCGCCCTGCTCATCGTTCCACGTCTCCACGCCGCGCAGCAGCTGACCCCAGGTCTCCGCCGTACGGTCGCGGCTGGCTTGGCTTTCCTCCCAGGTGCGCTGGCGCAGTTCACTGATGTAGGCGTTGGTCTCCTGTTGGATCTGGGCCCGCTTACGGGTCTCGCGCTGTTCCATGGCCGCCACGTTGCGCACCATCTGCGACACGCCGGCCTGCCATTCGGGATTCACGCGGAAGCTGCTCATGATGGTGCTCAGGAGCTTGCGGGCCTCGGCCTCCTGGCCTGCCGGGCACTTCAGGGCCACCTTCTGCAGGCATGTGCTGGAGTAACTGGCGCTCTGCCCGCCGGTGAGGTAGTTGGGCATCCAACTGACCTGCACGGTGATGCTGGTCAGGGCCACACCACCACTGCCATCCGGATAGCGCAGTTCACCCAGTGCGGCGCTCGGCCTATACTCGATCTGCACCCCGGCGTCGCGCATCGCCTGGTTGTTGGCGGCCGCCTGTTGGAGCATCACCTGCGTGAGCTCCTCCGCTGGCTCCACCTTCACCACCTCCGCGCCCATTTCCTGTGCGAGCGGCCCCTGCAGGAACTGGCCCGCTTCCATGGGTTGGGCGATCGCGCAACGCCGTGTGAGCGGGTTCTGTGCGTTCTGGTACATGGCCTGCAGCATCATCTGATCGTCCCACCAATCCCATTGCTGCGCGGGATAGATGTTCAGCTCGAACCGGCCGTCCGGGCTTGTGGCCGTCACGCGGTTGCGGATCACTTCGGTCATGCACGGATGGCCCACCTGCCAGGTGATGCCGCCCTGGCTCTTCCATCCTTTCGGTATGAGGATGGAGTAGGCTTCCATCGGCTGTGCGAAGCCGGACGGGTCGATCACGCGAAGCCGCTCCAGGACCACGTAGTCCCGACCTTCCACGAACTGCTTGTCCGCACCATCATGCTCCGGTGCCGCTGCGGCTTCAGCGGGCGAGATGATGCCATCCCCATCGGTGTCAAAGGGAGCAGAGGTGCCGCCGCACGCGCTCAGTGCGCACAACACGGCGGCCAGGGGGGATGGAATGCGCATGGACGGAGTTCTTTCTGGCGAAGCTAGTCACGTGTCCGGCGACCATGGCTGTTGGGCACCGGTCAGGATGAAGCCCGGATCCGTGCCCGGATCCGTGCCACCACGCGTGGCTCGTTAGTCGGTCAACGCGAAGCGGAAGATCATCTCCTGCGGCATGTTGATGCCGTAGCGCTCCGCCCACTTCCGTTCGTTGCGCTCGCTCTCCATCAACTGCAGGAAGTCGGCGAAGCTGAAGGCCTCCTCTCCGGGACTGCGCACCTGCAGGAGCTTGCCCAGCTTGCGTCCGCTGAGCGCGGCCACCGCACGTGCACGCTGCTCCGCCTTGGCGTACATGCGCGTGAGCAGTTCGGTCTGCGCATCCCGCGTCCGGTCGTGCTCGATGCGCACGAGGTGGCCCGTCACATCCTGCCGCCCGCGCAGCTCGTTCACCAGGCGCTGCAGTTCGGCCGTCGTGGGCACGGTGACGTGCAGCGTTGCCGGGCGCGGACCCGGCTCCACGGTGAGCAACAACGGCTCGTCCACGCCTTGGAACATCGTCGCCGCCCAGCCCTTGGCCTGCAGCTCCTTCAGCAGCCGGTCCAGCTGCTTGCGGTGTTGATCCTCCTGCGCACGCTGGGCCTTTTCCCAGTCGGTGTTCTCGGCGTAGGCCGGCTCCGGTTCCGCCACGATGTGGTCCACCTCGAACACATAGCCGCTGATGGGCAGGGCCAGCGTATCGCTCACGGTGAGCTCGATGAACTGGTCCGTGAGCGTTTGTGCGGGCAGCGTGGCCGGCAGCACGAGGATGGGGAGAAGCAGGTGGCGCATGGGGTGTGGTTCAGGTCGGCCGGTTCGCGATGCGACCGGCTTCGATCAAGTCTTGGAGCTCTTCAAGGCGGATCTGCAGGTTTTTGCTGGCCACGCTGTGCAGCGCGCCGTATTGGGCCAGGGAGAAGCGCGCGACAAGGCGGGAGATACCGGACATCCCGGCAAGGCTCGCTTCCACATTGTCCGTATCGATCATCAGCATGCGCACGCGGCCCCGGGGCAGCTGCACGATGCGCGTGCCGGTGATGTGGTGCCAGGGGATCACCGGCCGGAACCCGAAGAGCCCGAGGCAGTGGATGCCCTGCGCGTTCAGCACCAGCCCCGGTCGCGTGTCGAAGACCTTGAAGGCGAGCACCGGGATGCCGGCGCCGAAGAAGAGCATGCAGGTCACTGACGCGAACACGGCCTTGGTGTAGGCGAAGCCTTCGTACTGGTCGCGCCGGCCCCAGAGCCAGATGCCGAGGGCCACGAAGGCCATGCACCCGAGCAGGGCGAGCACCAGCTTGCGCTTGCTGAGGGGAACGGTGCGCGTGGTGTAGCTCATGCCCCGATGCGCTCCAACCGCACCACGTTCTCCACGTGGTAGGTGTGGGGGAACATGTCCACCGGCTGCACGTGCGTGATGCGGTAGCGGTCCTTCAGCATGCCGAGGTCGCGGGCCTGCGTGGCCGGGTTGCAGCTCACGTACACGATGCGGGGCGGCGCCAGTTGGTGGATGCGGGCCACCACGTCCTCGTGCATGCCGGCGCGCGGCGGATCGGTCACCAGCACGTCCGGTGCGCCATGCCGCTCCACGAAGCCGCCGTCCAGCAGGTGGCGCAGGTCGCCGCTTTCGAAGTGCACGTTGGTGATGCCGTTCAGTTCCGCGTTCACCCGGGCATCGGCCACGGCCTCGGGCACGATCTCCGCTCCGATCACCTCGCGGCAATGGCGCGCCAGGAAGAGCGAGATGGTGCCGGCGCCACAGTACAGGTCGTACACCTTCTCCCCGCCGGTGAGCCCGGCCAGCTCGCGCGTCACCGCGTACATCGCACGCATCTGCTCAGGGTTGGTCTGGAAGAAGCTCTTGGGCCCGATGCGGAAGCGGAGCGCTGCGAAGCCTTCATCCGGCATCTCCTCCACCAGGTGGTCGCGTCCGTGGAAGGTGTGGATGTCCAGGTCCCAGATGGTGTCGTTCTTCTTGGGGTTCACCGTCCAGAGCAGGGACGTGATCTCCGGGAAGCGGTCGCGCACGGCGGCGAGCAGCACTTCGTTGCGCGCATCGGCCTCGCCGAAGGCGATCAGCACCATGCACTCGCCCGTGGTGGTGGTGCGGATCAGCACGGTGCGTAGCCCTCCGTTGTTGTCGCGGATCTGGTAGTACGGCAGCTCGAGCGCGCCGGCCTGCTCGTGCACGAAGCGGCGGATGCTGTTGCTGGGCTCCGGCTGCAGGTGGCAGGTGTCCACATGCATCACCTTGTCGAAGCGTCCGGGGATGTGGAAGCCGAGCGCGCGCCGGTCCGTGATCTCGCCGAGCGTCCGCAGTTCCGCGTGGGTGAACCAGCGGTGCGCGCTGCCGGCGAACTCCAACTTGTTGCGGTAGTGGCGGGTATGCGGTGAAGCAAGGATGGGGGAGACGGCCGGCAGCTCCAGGCCCCCGAGGCGCTCCAGGTTGTCCACCACCTGCTGCTGCTTGTAGGCAAGCTGCTTCGCATAGTCCAGGTCCTGCCACTTGCACCCGCCGCAGGTGCCGAAATGCGCGCAGAAGGCGGGGATGCGGTCCGGGCTGGGGGTGGCGATGCGCACGGCATCGGCCTCGGCGAAGCTGCTCTTCTTCTTGGTGATGCGCAGGTCGGCCACATCGCCGGGCACCGCGCCGGTGATGAAGACGACCAGCCCGTCCACCTTGGCGAGGGCCTTGCCGTTGGCACCCCAGCCGGTCACCGGGATGTTCTCCCACAGGGGAAGGGGTTTCTTCTGGCGAGCCATGGCCGCAAAGAACAGGAGAATGGACGACCCGGGCCCCGGTATCTTCGCCGGCCATCGGGAACACCATGCAGGAGACACGTCAGGACCAACGGACGCGCACGCAGCGCGCCATCGAACTGGAGGAGCGGTACGGCGCGCACAACTACCACCCGCTGCCGGTGGTGCTGGACAGTGGCAAGGGCGTGCACGTGTGGGACGTGGACGGCAAGCGCTACTACGACTTCCTCAGCGCCTACAGCGCCATCAACCAGGGCCACTGCCACCCGCGGCTGGTGCAGGTGATGCAGGAGCAGGCCACGCGCATGACGCTCACCAGCCGGGCCTTCTACAACAGCGTGCTCGGCCAGTTCGCCCAGGTGCTGTGCGAGACCTTCGGCTACGAGAAGATGCTGCCCATGAACACGGGCGCCGAGGCGGTGGAGACCGCGCTGAAGATGGCGCGCAAATGGGGTTACGAGAAGAAGGGCATCCCTGCCGGCAAGGCCAAGGTGATCGTGTGCGAAGGCAACTTCCATGGGCGTACCATCACCATCGTGAGCATGAGCACGGACCCGGACAGCCAGGGCGGCTTCGGGCCGTTCACCCCGGGCTTCGAGGTGATCCCCTACGACGACATCCCGGCCTTGGAGAAAGCACTGGCGGACCCGAACGTGTGCGCCTTTCTGGTGGAACCGATCCAGGGGGAGAAGGGCGTGTACACGCCGGCGGATGATTACATCCCCAAGGCCATCGCGCTATGCAAGCAGCGGAACGTGCTCTTCATCGCGGACGAGATCCAGACCGGCATCGCGCGTACAGGCCGGCTGCTGGCGTCCTGCCTCGGTACTGGCTGCACCTGCGCGGGCGGCCGCTGCGAACGCACCGACAAAACCACGCGGCCCGATGTGGTGATCCTGGCCAAGGCCCTCAGCGGCGGCATGTACCCCGTGAGCGCGGTGCTCGCCGATGCGCACATCATGGACATCTTCACGCCGGGCACCCACGGCAGCACCTACGGCGGCAACCCCATGGGCGCCCGCCTGGCCATCGAGGCCCTGGCCATCGTGAAGGACGAGGACCTCGTGGCCAACGCCGACCGGCTTGGCCGCATCTTCCGCGCGGAGATGCAGAAGCTGGTGGACCGCTACGACTTCGTGAAGCTCGTGCGTGGCCGCGGCCTGTTGAACGCGCTCGTCATCGAGCCGCGCACCGCGGCTGACGGCTCACCGCGCACGGCCTGGGAACTGTGCCTGCTGCTGCGCGACAACGGCCTGCTCGCCAAGCCCACCCACGGCGACATCATCCGCTTCGCGCCGCCCCTGGTGATCACCGAGGAGCAGCTGATGGAGTGCACGAACATCATCGCGCTCAGCGTGCAGCAGTTCGCCTGAGGGCGCTGTTCGGAAGTGCCGGTTGGAGGCTCGGAGTTCCGCGAGCTGATGATCTCATGGGCACATGGACTCATGGTCCCATGGGCCCATGGATCTCACTGCTTCGTCCGATCGATCGTCTTCACGAGCTTGCCTTTCTCGTAATGCAGCTCGCGGTAGACCTGGCCATCGGGGGCGTAGTCGTACTGGATGCCATGCTCCAGGCCGTTCTCCCAGTGCTCGATGAACTTCTTGGTGCCGTTCTCATAGAAGTACACCCACTCACCGTGCTCCACGCCGTTCTGGAAGCGGCCGATGTACTCCAGTTGGCCGTTGGGGTAGTAAACCTTCTCCATCACCTTCACGGCCTCCTCGCCCTTGCCCTTCATGTAGATCACCACTTCGGGCTTGCCGTTGGGGTGACTGCTGGCCACGTACTTGTGTGAGCCGCAGGCGATCAGGAGCAAGGCGGGAAGCAGCAGCGTGATGGGGCGCATGACCCGGCCAAAATACGCGGTAGGGCGAAATGGTCGACAAGCAATGATGTGGTGGGCATCAGAAGTTGCCAACCTCACGCGGAGGGCGCGGTGGCGCGGAGGAAATGTGGAAGGCCGCGAACGATCAGGGCCGGGGGCGAATGCTTGCCACGATCTCGTCCTCGGGATGGTTCAGCCAGGCAGCGGTCCAGCATACTTGTTCACCACGCGGTGCAGACCATCCTTCAGGCGTGCCGCGCCGAAGTTGATGAGCAAAGCCACCTCATGACCGGTGAGCCGCAAGTAAGTGGTCACCTTCTTGAAGTGGACGAGCGGCATCACCTCCAGCGACTTCAATTCCACCACGACCTTGCCCTCCACCAGCAGGTCCAGACGAAAGGCCTCATCAAAGCGATGCCCCTGATAGATGATCGGGACCATGACCTGCCGAACCGCCTCCAGCCCGCGATCCCGGAGCCGTTTCGTGAGGATCACTTCATAGACGGATTCGAGCAAGCCTGGCCCCAGTTCCTTGTGGATCTCAATGGACTCTTCGATGATGATCGCGGTGATCTCGTTGATCGTCTTTCCCATGGCGAGTTGTTGTTTGTTGTGGACATGAAGTTATTATCCCTTCATCAGTTCCACTGGTCGCGGCCCGTCTGGAAGTCATTGAGCCACCGTCAACCCCGGATCCACATCACATCCCCGCGCCCCCCGCGTCCTCCGCGTGAGGCCCTGAAGAACTCACAGGTCACCGTTAGCCCCGGGTCCATAACACATCCCCGCGCCCCCGCGCCCCCCGCGTGAGGCCCTGAAGAACTCACTGGTCGCCGTTAGCCCCGGGTCCATGACACATCCCCGCGCCCCCCGCGTCCTCCGCGTGAGGCCCAATAAGAAGTCACTGAGCAACCGTTAACCCGGGATCCACACCACACCCCGCGCCCCCCGCGTGAGGCCCTGGTTCCACATCAGAACCACGCCATGAACTTCAGGTTGATCCGTCTGGGGGTGAGGAACTCGGGAATGCCGTAGTAGCGCCCGCTCACATCCTGCACCCAGCTGAAGTCGATGGTGTTGTTCAAGTTGATCAGGTTGAACACCTCCAGCGCCACCCAGGCGTCCTTCACGTGGCGGAGGAAGCCGGTCTTCTCCTGGCCCTTGGCCCCGAGGAGCTGCTTGCTGAAGCCGATGTCCACCCGCCGGTACAACTGGGTCCGCAGCGTGTCGCCGTAACGGTCGGCGTTGGGCGGGCCGTAGGGGAGGGAAGTGCCGAACACCAGGCTCATGTGCACCTTGAAGGTGGGGTAGCGCGGCATCTCGTCCTGGAAGAACATGGCCAGGCTTACGCGCTGGTCCGTAGGGCGGGGGATGTAGCCAGGCTGCACCACGGTGGAGTCCACGGCCACCTGGTCGAACGTGTAGCCTGGATAGATGCGCTCGCCGGCGGCGTTGTAGCGGATGGTGTACTGGTCGTCCAGCACGTCCTCGCGGGTGCTCAGCACGCTCAAGGCCGCCCAGGATTCGATGCCTTCGATGAACTCGCCGTTCAGCTTCGCATCCAGTCCGGTGGCGTAGCCGCGCGCGTTGTTCTTGGCGTAGTACCGTATCCGCACGTTGTCGAGCTCATACGGCACCAGGTCGTCCAGCACTTTGTAATAGGCCTCGGCGCTCACCTTGAAGGGCCGGTCCCACATGCGGAACTGGCGGTCGGCACCGAGGATGAAGTGGATGCTGCGCTGTGCACGCACCTCCGGGTTGAGCACGCCCTGCAGGTCGCGCAGCTCGCGGTAGAACGGCGGCTGGTAATAGAGCCCCGTGGCGAACCAGAAACTGTAGTCCTTGCGGAGCGTGTCGCCCGGCGCCACCACCTTGCGCCAGCCGGGGTGCCAGGCCAGCCGCAGGCGCGGGCTCACCACGGTCTGCTGGTTGTAGCTCCAGTTCTGGGCGCGCACGCCGGCCACCAGGCTCCAGTGCCGGTCAGGACCCGTGGCCCAGTCCCAGGCGTGCTGCACATAGGCACTGGTGCGCACGCTGTTGATCGCCAGCTTGCTCTTAACGCTGCGCTGGAGTTCCAGGCGGTCCGGATCGGTGGTGTAGGGGATGCTGTAGTCCGCACTGTCCAGCAGGTACCACTCGCTCAGCTTGTCGTCGATCACTTCGCCGCGCGCTTCCACGCCCCACTGCAGCTCGTTGTTGCGCGTGGCCGTGCTCAGCAGTTTCAAGGAGCCTTTATGCGTGCCCGTGAGCACAGTGGCCTCCAACTGGTTGCGCGCGTGGTCCAGGTAGGTGCCGATGCCCAGCACCTTGATGGGCTCGCCGAAGTTGTCACTGCCCAGGTCGCGGTCCAGTTCGCTCAGCCGGTACTGCCCCAGGATGTCGAAGCGCTCGGTCTCGTAGGTGCGGAAGGCACTGCCGGTGAACTTCAGGAGCAGGTCCTTGTTCGGTCGCACATTGGCTGTAAGGGCCCCGAAGAAGGTCTCGTAGGCCGTCTTCTCCTGGCCCTCGAAGTACACGGTGAAGCGCAGCGCCTGGTTGAAGTTGCCAAGCTCCGTCTCGCGGTCCCGCGGGATCACGTCGTAGCGATTGCGGCTGTATACACCGAGGAAGCCCAGCTCCACCTTTTCGCTCACGTCGTAGGTCCAGTAGGTCTGCAGGTCCGTGTACACCGGCGTGTAATCACCCTGGGTGTCGAGCCCCTTCAGCAGTGCGCTCAGTGTGCGGTAACGGAAGCCGGTCACCTGGCGGAGGCGCCTGTTCATCATCGGGTTCTCCACGTGGATGGATCCGCCCATGAAGCTCGCGCTGGCCGATGCGGCGAACTCGCGCGGACGCTTGTAAGTGATGTCGAGCACGCTGCTCAACTTGTCGCCGTAACGCGCCTCGAAGCCGCCCGCGCTGAAACGGATGCGCTCGATCATGTCCGGATTGGGGAAGCTGAGGCCTTCCTGCTGACCCGAGCGCGCCAGGAACGGCCGGTACACCTCGATGTCGTTCACGTACACCAGGTTCTCGTCGAAGTTGCCGCCGCGCACGTTGTAGCCGCTGCTCAATTCGTTGCGGCTGGTGGCGCCCTGGCCGATCAGCAGGCTGTTCACATCGCCCAGGGGGCTCGGGATGAAGCGGGTGTTCCGCGGGTCGATCTTGGCGATGCCCACCTCGCGGAGCCGGTCGGGTGTCACGATCACGTTGGTGATCACCTTGGCCTTCATGGCGATGTCGAGCTGGCGGCGCTCCCCGTCCGCCAGTGTCACCACGCGCTCCTGCACATCCTGCAGGTAGACGAAGCGCACGGTGACCGGCACGCCGGCGGGGATGGTGAGCTCGTAACGGCCGCGCTCATCGCTGCGGGTGGTGGCCCGGGTGCCGCTGGCGCCGATGCTCACCTCGGGCACCGCCTCCGCCGCCTCGTCCAGCACGGTGCCGTACACCACGCCCTGCTGACCCAGCGCCAGCAGCATGGACAGGCCGGCAATGCCGGTGATCAGGGAACGGAGCAGGAGCTGGCGCAAGGGATCGGAGGCCTCCGGTATGGAGGGCGCCGAAGATAACGGGGCACTTGCGCGCTTAGTGCCCGCGACCAGGCACCTCGGTGAGCGCGGTGCGGATGTGCCGTGCCAGTTGGTCCGGGCCGCCGTAGTGCTCCAGGAGCTTCACGCCCAGGTCCGCGCACAGGCGCTTGCACCGCTCGCGTGGACCATCCTCCACGCCGCCGCCCAGCACCAGCAGGTCCACTTCACCGGCCCGCAACCGCGTGGTGATGGCGCGTTCCTCCAGGAAGCCCTCCACGGCATGCCCGCTCGCGCCGATGTGCAGCTTCACCAGCGACATGATCGCCGGATTGCGACCGAAGAAGAGGATGCGGGGCGCGGTGGTCTCCATCTGCTGCAACCCGAAGGTGCGGAAATAATGGACAGGTGGTACCGGCCATCGATGAAGGCAGCGGTCGCTTCGGCGGACACCCGGGCCGGAAGGGGCGAGCGTTCACGCACGCGCCCGCAAGCGCGGCGCGGCCAGCGCATACCAGCCGATGAACAGGTAGCACGGCACCATCAACCAGTAGGCCTGTTGAAGCCCGATGCCGGGAAGTGAACCGAGCCAGCCGTACACCAGCGGCAACAGGGCGCCGCCGGCGATGGCCATGATCAGCAGCGCGCTGGCGGTCTTGGTGTGGCGGCCCAGGCCGTCGATGGCCAGCGGCCAGATGGCGGGCCACACCAGCGCGTTGGCCAGGCCGAGCAGCGCGATGCTGAGCACGCTGGCGTAGCCCGGCAGCAGCACCACCCCCAGGGTGAGCACCACGCCCAGGATGGCGGAGCCCAGCAACGCCTGCGATTGCGAGAAGAACCGGGGGATGCAGAGAATGCCCACGATGTAGCCGACGATCATGGCGCCCAAGGTGTAGCTGGTGAAGAGCTTGGCCTCGTCCAACGGGATGCCCAGGGAGGAGCCGTATGGGCCGATGCTGTCTCCGGCGAGCACCTCCACGCCCACGTAGAGGAAGAGCGCCACCACACCGAACACCAGTTGCGGGTAGCTCAGCACGCTGCGGCCGTCCGGAGCGCCGTGCTTCTCCTCTTCCTCCACGGCCAGTTCCGGCAGCGGGGCGAAGCGGATGCCGATGCCCAGGAGCACCAGCACAGCGGCCATGCCCAGGTAGGGCACCACCACACGGTCGGCCAGTTCGGTCAGGGCAGCCTCGCGCGCATCGCCGGTGAGGGTGGCCAGCCGCTGTTCCAGGGCGCTCGCATCACCGAGCAGGAAGAAGCCCACCACGAACGGTGCGAGCATGCCGGCGGCCTTGTTGCAGATGCCCATGATGCTGATGCGCGCCGCCGCGCTCTCGATCGGCCCCACCACGGTGATGTAGGGGTTGCTGGCCGTCTGCAGCAGGGACAGCCCTGTGCCGATGGTGAACAGCCCCAGCAGGAACAAGGGGTAGGCGCGCGTTTCCGCGGCCGGTACGAAGAGCAGCGCCCCGGCGGCCATGATCAGGAGCCCCAGCATCATGCCGTTGCGCAGCCCCGTGCGCCGCATGATCCACGCCATGGGCAGGGCCGTGACGAAGTAGGCGATGTAGAACGCGAAGGTGACGAGGAAGACCACCACCGGACCTTTGAGCTCGCAGGCGAGCTTCAGGTAGCTCATCAACGGACCGTTCACCCAGGTGACGAAGCCGAAGAGGAAGAACAGCGCCCCGAGGATCAGGACGGCGATGGTGGTGTTGCCGCGTTGCATGCGGTGCAAGCTACCCGGGTGCCCTGATGGGCATGGTTCCCGACAGGTCCAGTTATGCGCAGGGGACTGTGAAGCTCACACCCCGGGCTTGGCAAGACCGCGCGGGTCCCGTGGATCGTTGCTTCAAGATCAATGTCACTCCGGCCTTGAGCCGGAGTCGCGCAGATGCTCCCCGAACATGCGCTCACACCCCGGGCTTGGCCGGACCGCGCGGTGCCAGGCGGCGGCGGGCCAGCCAGAAGGCCACGGCGAGCACCACCACCAGCGGCCAGATGGAGGCCAGCGTGATGATCACCCATTCCAGGCCGCGCCAGCCGGTGCGCAGGCCATCGGCGATGCGGCTCCACAGCGAAGGCCGGAACCCCTCGATGCTGCGGGCGTTCGGGATCAGCTCGCGCCGGATCACCGGTCGCTGGTACACGTCCAGCGTCACCGTGCTGTAGGCCACACGGTCCGCCAGCTCCAGGTTCTGCAGGATGCCTTGGTCGCGCCGCTCCTCGCTGGCCTGCAACGCTTCTTCGGCGGCGATGGTCTCCCGCAGCTTGCGTCCCTGGTCTTCGATGGCGGCGCCCACCCGCTGCCCATGGGCCCGCGCGCGGCGCACCGCCAGCGTGTTCGCCATCATCCGCAGGCCGATGTCGTCCGCGGTGATGGTGCGGTGGTCGAACTTGTCCACCCAGCGCCCGATGGCGCGCAGCGTGCTGTCCAGCTCGGTGTTCGGAACGCGCAAGGTTATGCGGTTCACCAGTTCCAGGGTGCTCACCTCCAGCACGCTGTCCGCGCTCACGGGGATCAGCTCGCGCCGCTGTTCGTTGCTCCGCAGGTCCGTATGCGCCACCCAGCCGCGGTGCGCCCCTACGATGTCCTCGATGCCCAGCGTGGCCCGCACCACGTCCTTCACGCGGAAACGCAGGTCCGCCGTGCGGATGAAGTGCCGCGCGGTGTCATTCAACACCCGGGCGGCCGTGCTGCTGATGGCCGCGCCCACGTCCGGCACCGGCTCCGAGGCCAGGCCGTTCGCCTGCATCACGGTGTCCATGGCCTCGCCGGCAGCGGCATTCCCCATTTCCGCAGGCGGCTTCGGCCGTTCCACCACCTCCAGGTCCGCGATCACCGCTTTCGGAGTGCTTTCGGATGCGCCATTGGAGCAGGCGATGACGAGAAGGAAGGCGGCGCTGAGGATGATTGGTTTCTGCATGGTGGGGTGTTCGGGCAGCCGTACACGGCCGGGGCCCATGCGTTCATCAACGCGGAATGCGCGGGGCCGGTATGTGGCTGTGCGCCACCTTTGCCGCATGGATCCCCGCCTCGCCGCGTTCGAACGCCTGCTCAACATCATGGACGACCTGCGCGCCAAGTGCCCGTGGGACCGCAAGCAGACGCTGGAGACGCTGCGGCCGCTCACCATCGAGGAGACCTACGAGCTGGGCGACGCGATACTGGAGAACGACCTGGACGGGGTGAAGAAGGAGCTGGGCGACCTGATCCTGCACATCGTGTTCTATGCCAAGATCGGCGCGGAGCAACAGGCCTTCGACATCGCCGATGTGTGCAACGGCATCTGCGAGAAGCTGATCCGCCGGCACCCGCACATCTACGGCGACGTCACCGTAAAGGACGAGCAGGAGGTGAAGGCCAACTGGGAGAAGATCAAGCTGGCCGAGCGCCGCGAAAGCGGCGCGGGTAGCATCGACCCATCGGGTCTGCCGACCGGACAGCCCAGCGTGCTTGATGGCGTGCCCCGCGGCCTGCCCTCCATGGTGAAGGCCATCCGCATCCAGGACAAGGCGCGGGGCGTGGGCTTCGATTGGGAGCACCGCGACCAGGTATGGGCCAAGGTGAACGAGGAGCTCGCGGAGCTGAAGCACGAGGTGGACGGCGGCACGCCCAAGCAGGCGGAGGAGCTCGGCGACCTGCTCTTCAGCATCGTCAACTATGCGCGCTTCCTGGGCATCGACCCGGATGAGGCGCTGGAGCGCACCAACCGCAAGTTCATCCAGCGGTTCCGTTTCCTGGAGGTGGAGAGCGCCAAGGACGGGCGCACGCTCGGTGAGATGAGCCTGGAGGAGATGGACCGCTACTGGGAGCGGGCCAAGCAGGGGAGCTGACACCGGGCGCCGACCGAGCGACCGGTAACGTCCTTTACGGCGGGCGCCCGGACGCGCCACCTTTGCAGGCGCCACGACATGCCCTTACGCACACTGCTCCTGATCGGAGGCCTGTTGCCGGCCCTGCTGGCCATTGGCCAGTGCGGGGTCACCATCGGCACCTTCCCGTACAGTGAGGGCTTCGAAAGCGGCCCGGCCTGGACCTCGGGGGGGAGCAACAACGATTGGGCCTGGGGCACGCCGGCCCACCCGGTGATCAACAGCGCGGGTGAAGGGCAGTACAGCTGGTGCGTGGGCGGGCTCACCGGGCAGTTCTACGAATTCGATGCGCAGAGCTGGATCATGAGCCCGTGCTTCGACTTCAGCGGGCTGGTGAACCCCTACATCCGCTTCAAGATCTTCTGGGAGGTTGAGCGGCAGTACGATGGCCTGGTGCTGCAGTCCTCGCTGGACGAGGGCGTCACCTGGTCCAACGTGGGCGCGTTCGGGGATCAGGAGAACTGCATCACCCAGAACTGGTACAACTCCGGCAACATCAGCAACCTGGACCTGGCCACGCCCAAGCACGGGTGGAGCGGCCGGCAGGGCGCCACGCAGGGCAGCTGCCAGGGCGGGCAGGGAAGCGGCGGCTGGGTGACGGCCTCGCACTGCCTGGACGGGCTCGGTGGCCAGCCGAGCGTGCGCTTCCGCTTCCTCTTCGGGGCGGGCACCACCTGCAACAACTACGACGGCATCGCCATCGACGATGTCCTCATCGAGGAGCAGCCCGATCCCGACGGGACCATCGGCCACGTGTGCCAGGGCAGCGCCGTGCAGTTCAGCGCCACGCTGGCACAGCTCTGCGCCACGTCCTATGCGTGGAACTTCGGCGACCCGGCCTCCGGTGCCCAGAACACCGCCACCGGCCCGACCGCGTCGCACACCTTCAGCGGCCCCGGCAGCTACACCGTGCAGGTGACGCTGGCCACGCCGTGCGGCACGGCGGTGGTGCTCACCACGCCCTTCCAGGTGGCCTCGCTCGTGATGCAGTCCACGCCGGCCACCTGCGGCGGCGCCAACGGCAGCGTGGAGGCCGTGGTCTCCGGTGCGGTGGGTCCCTTCACCTACACTTGGGACCCCTTCGGCGTGCAGGGCGCGCTGGTGGACAACGTGGCCGCCGGCGATTACGCGGTCTCAGTGAGCATCCCGTCGGGCTGTGCCGTGGATGGCACGGTGACCGTGGACGGCACCACCAGTGAGCTGGCGGCGGAGGTGGAGCACACGGACGTCAGCTGCGCGGGCCTCGCGGACGGATCGGCACTGGCCGTGATCACCGGAGGCGTGGCCACGAGCTATGCCTGGCAACCATCGGGCGGCAGCGGTGCGCAGGCCGGCGGACTTGGCGGTGGCAACTACACCCTTACCGTCACCGATGCGGATGGATGCGTGGTGGACGTGCCCTTCACCATCGCCGAGCCCGATCCGCTGGTGATCGACGCACCGCCCGTGGCCACTGTGTGCGCCGGGGCCTCCATCACGCTGGAGCCGGTGGTGCAGGGCGGCACCGGGCCGTACGTGCTCTCCTGGGCGCCGGAGGGTCCGCAGGTGAGCCCCTTGGTGGATACCGACTACACCGTAAGCGCCACCGATGCGAACGGATGCGCGGCCGGACCGGTGACGGTGCCGGTGCAGGTGGCCCAGTTGCCCCAGCCCAGCCTGGCAGTGGACGCATCCGCCGGTTGTGCGCCGCATTGCGTCACCTTCACCGCAGGCCCGCCGGACATGGTGAGCTACGTGTTCGATCCCGGGGATGGCGGCGGCGGCGGGCCGGACCATTGCTACGGCGCGGCTGGCAGCTACGCGGTCTCCGTTACCGTAACGGACCAGGCCGGTTGCACCGCCACAGCAAGCGTTCCCGATCTGGTGCAGGTGTGGCCGGTGCCCCAGGCGGGCTTCGATGCGCCTGACATCGTGATCATCAACGAGCTGCCCTTGCGGCTGGTGGATGCCTCCAGCGGGGGCACGCAGTGGACCTGGACCGTGGACGGAGGCGAAGTGCTGGAGCCGGGCGCATCGCCACTGGTGGACCTGCCCGGCGTGGGCTGCTTCACCATCACGCAGGTGCTGGGCAACGCGGAAGGCTGCGCGGATACCGCGCGGGCCGAGGTGTGCGTGGAAAACGAGTTCAGCCTCTTCGTGCCGAACGCCTTCACCCCGGACGGCAACGGCGTGAACGATGTGTTCGGCGTTGTCACCTCGGTGAACGCGCCGCAGGACTTCCGCCTGGAGGTGTTCGATCGCTGGGGCGGTCTCGTGTTCAGCGCGGATACGCCCGGACGGCCATGGACAGGTGAGAACGTTCCGGTGGGCGTGTACGCCTGGCGCCTTTCGCTGCGGGACAGTGAAGGGAAGCTGCGCGATGCGCGCGGGCACGTCACCCTGATCCGCTGAGCGGTCAACCCGCCAGCGTGCGCAGTTCCTCGTACACGCGGTGCATGGGCAGGCCCATCACGGTGTAGAAGCTGCCGTCGATGCGCACCACGGAGGTGTAGCCGATCCAGTCCTGCACGCCATAGGCGCCGGCCTTGTCCAGTGGCCGGTGCACGGCCACGTAGTACGCGATCTCCGCCGGGTCCATGGCGCGGAAGGTCACGCGGGCGGTATCCGCCAGGGAGCGTACGTCGGTGGCGGTGCGCAGGCACACGCCGGTGATCACGCGGTGGGTGCGGCCGCTGAGCAGGGCCAGCATGCGCTCGGCATCGGCGTCGTTCTCGGGCTTGTTCAGCAGCAGGGCATGGCCCGGGGCATCGTCCACCAGCACGGTGGTGTCCGCGGTCACCAGCACTTCGTGCGGGGCCAGGGTGCCCTCCCAGGCGAGCGCCTTCGCGCGGGCGAGGTGCTCGGCCACCTGGTCCGGCGGCATGCCGGGGGGCGGCGTTTCGTCGATGTCCACCTGCGTGATGCGCACCGGCAGGTCGAGCCCCTGCAGCAACTGGCGCCTCCGCGGGCTGGCGCTGCAGAGGATCAGTTCAATGCGGGGGAGAGGAGGGCGACGTTCCATACGGTGCGGTGGAGCAGGAAGGCGTAGAGGATGGCCAGCACCATGGCCGCCTTGGTGAGGTTGCCGGCGGTGGTGTACTCGCGGCGCGATGCGGCGTTGTAGGTGAAGCCCGCCGCGAGCAGGATCGGGGCGATCACAGCAAGCCCCACGTACCAGTAGCTCAAGGGGTCGTGCAACAGGCGCATGCGCACGAAGAGCACGCCCACCAGTGCCAGCGCCAGGTAGAGCATGGCCACGGCCTGCGCCCAGCCGGTGCCCCACACGATCGGCAGGGTGCGGCAGCCATCGGCTTCGTCGCCCTTCACATCGGCCAGGTCCTTCTGCACTTCGCGGGCCAGCGTGGTCAGGAAGGCGAACACCCCGTAACCGAGTATCCAGAACCACGGCGTGTTGAAGTCGAAGGCCAGGGTGCGCGGGGTGCCGTCGCTCTCGAAGAGGTCCACGGTGAGCGGGTACTTCATGGCCAGCGCGGTGACCTCGTAGAGCCCCACGGTGATGGGCACAAGCGCGCTGAGCACCGCCACCGCGCCGTTGCCGATCAGGAACATGCGCTTCAGCCGCGTGCTGTAGGTCCACAAGGCGCCCACGGCCAGCACGGGGATCAGCGCCCAGCGCAACTGCCCGCTGCGCCAAGCCACGAAGAGGCCGAGCAGGAGCCCCGCGCCGCTCAGTACCAGGTGCGCGGCCATGGCCACGCGGCGCTTCACCGTGCGCCCCACGATCAGCGTTTCAGGCCGGTTCACGCGGTCGATCCGCGTGTCGAAGTAGTCGTTGATCACGTTGCCGCCGGCGGCGATGAGCACGGTGCTCGCCACCAGCATCCAGAACAGCCAGCCCGGGAAGGCATGGTGCAATTGATTGTCCGGGATGGCCGCCACCAACGGCACGGAAGGGTCCTCGGCCACGAAGCGCATGGCGGCGCTGGTGTGGTCCAGCCACGCACCCACCACCCCGTAGCGCATGGCCGCCATCGTGAGCACGATGATGGCCAGGTTCAGCGGACGGGTGAGGCGGAGCAGCGGCAGCATGTCACCAGGTGTGGGCGTTGTCGTTCATCCATTTGCCCTGGAGCTTCAGGGCCTGCTCCAGCAGGTCGCGCACGCAGCCCATGCCGCCGGGCTTGCCGCTCACGAACCGGCTGATGGCCTTCACCTCCTCGGCGGCGTCGGCCGGGCAGCAGGGCAGGGCCACGCGGGCCATCACGCGCAGGTCGGGCACGTCGTCGCCCATGTACGCGGCACGCGTGGGGTCCAGGCCCGTGGCGGCGATCAGTTCGTCCAGCTTGGCGCTCTTGTCCGGTACGCTGTGGTGGAACTCCGTCACCCCCAGGCGGCCAAAGGCTTCGGCCACACCGGCGCTGCGGCCGCCTGTGATCACCACGATGCGCACACCCTCCTTCACCGCATGCTGCACGGCGTAGGCGTCGCGGCTGTGGAAGGTGCGCACCGGATCGAGCCCCGGGTAGAGCAATACCCGGTTGTCGGTGAACACGCCGTCCACATCGAACAGGAAGGTGTCGATGTCAGCGAGGATCTCCTTGTAGGTCTTCAAGGCCATCGGTCGGGTGCCCGTACGCCTTCAGGATCATCAAGCTGAGCTGGGCGTACGCGCGGCGAAGGTCGGCATCGCCGCTCAACTGATCGAGGTGGCTGCGGATCGAACGCGTATCGCCGCGGCGCGCGGGGCCGGTAAGGGCGTGCTCCGGTCCGATGGCGCTGACGTTGGCGGCGGTGGTGCGCCACAGGGGCATCAGCAGGCCGGGGGGCAGGTTCTCCTGGCGGAGCAGGCGTTGCGCCTCGCGCACCAGGAACACCGGCAGGTTGCTGGTGATGGCCGCGGCGAGGTGGATGCGCTGCCGCTGCGCATGCGTCAGTTGCAGCACACTGCCGCTGATGGAGCGGGCCAGCTTCAGCACGGTGTCGCGCGCGCGGTCCGTGTTGCCGTCCACCATCAGCGGGATGTCCGACAGGTCGGTGGGGGCGCCGTGGCTCAGGGTCTGCACGGGCCAGATCACGCCGCGGTCCGCGTGCGGGGCCAGCACGTCCAGGTCCACCGTGCCGGCCGTGTGGATCACCACGGCGGCGGAAGGGGCAACGCGGCGGCTCACCTCGGCGATGGCATCGTCGCTGGTGGCGATCACCACCACGTCCGCCGCCGGCGGGTCCTGGTTCCAGCGGATGGCCGGGCACTCCAGGAAGCGCGCCATGTCCGCGAGCTTCTGCGCGTCGCGCCCGGTGATGCCCACCAGGGTGTGGCCGGCCTTGCGCATGGCGTGGCCGAGGTGGTAGGACATGCGTCCCGTGCCGATGAGCAGGATGTTCATGTGCGTTGCATGCGGACCCGCTGCCACACGGCCATGCCCGTACCGATGGCCATGAGCACGCAGCCGATCCAGAGGATGTTGATCCCCGGGAACTCGATGGCCTGCATCACCACGAACTCGCGCTCGAAGATGTTGAGGCCCACCGTTTCGCCCTTGATGCTCGCCAGGTCGATGCGCACTTTCAACGGCTCCACATCGAAGCCCTTGCTGCCCACGGGCTGGTCGTAGCGGTACACGATCACGGGCCGGGCCTCGAACCAGCGCGAACCGTCGTTCACGTCGCGCACCTTCACGCGGGCCACGAAGGCGGTGTACTCCGGCCCCAGGCGGCTGGCCACCACGCTGTCGCGCACGGCCCGCACGCTGTCCACCACCACCACGCAGGTGGGCGTCACCACCGTGTCGCCGATGGTGCGCTCGATAAGGCGCGGCGGCATGTAGTCGGTGCTGTCGGCGGGGTCGAGCTTGGCGTAGCGGATGTGGGTGTACAGGTCCTTGTGGAGCCAGTGGCGTGTGCTGGGCTCGGGCACGTTGCCGAAGCGGGGGTTCAGCTGCACCAGGGGCGACAGGGCGAATTCCTTGTCTCCGGGGCGCCTGGAACTCCACACGGGGGCGTGCCAGAACACGCGGCGCGGCGCGCTGTCCAGCGGGGTCCAGTGGTCCGGCTGGTCCTGGATGAAGATGGGGCCGGCGGTGTGGTCGTCCTTGGCCACCCACAGGGTGCTGCGCACGCGCACGGTGTCGCCCTTGCGCCAGCTGCGCGGCTCGGCCCGCAGGTAGTCCATGTCGAAGTGCAGGTTCACCCCGTCCACCCGGCTGCCGCGGTAGGTGACGAAGTGGTCGCCCAAGGGCACGGTGTCCTGCTTGAACAGCAGCATGTCCTTGCCGTCGCTGAAGTCCTCGCTCATGCCGGCGAGCGACGGGCCTTTCACGTAGTGGCTGATGGTGCGCTGGCGCCCGGCGCTCACCAACGCGCCCAGGATCACCAGGGCGAAGCCCACGTGCGCCACGCTGGGGCCCCATTTGGCCGCGGCCTTGGGCAGCACCTGCAGGGCGTAGGCGGCGTTGCCGATGGCGGCGAACACGGCGGAGAAGAGCAGCGCCACCAGCGTGCCCTCGCGCCAGGAGAACTTCAGCCACACCACGCAGGCCGCGCTGATCAGCACCGCCAGGATCAAGGACACCGCCAGTTCGCGGAAGAAGCGCTTCGGGTCCGTCTGCTTGTAGCGCAGGAACTGTGCGCCGGCCATCAGCATGGTCACCAGGAAGGCGAAGGGCACCTGCCACTTGTTGTAGTGGGCGATGGCGTCCACCGGCGGTGCGCGTTTGAAGTCCGGGTTGAAGGGCTCCACCAGCAGGTTGAACACGGGGATGGAGGTGGTGAGCGTGATCTGCACGGCGCTCAGCAGCAGGAGCAGCGCTCCGATGAAGATCCAGAACTCACGGCTCCAGATGTGCTCCTCGGCCTCGTTGTGGAAGGGACCGGTGCGGTAGGCCACCACGGTCATCACGGCCACGAAGACCACGAAGACCACGATGCCGGCCACCCAGGCCTGGGTGAAGGAGGCCACCACGAGCAGCAGCAGGGGGAAGAGGCCGCCGTAGATCCGCCAGTCGCGCTGCGTGTTCAGCAGAGCGGTGGCCACGGCCACCACGGTGACCAGGAAGAGCAGCAGGCCGGGCAGCATGCCCTCGCCGGTGAAGCTGTGCACGCTGGAATCGCCCAGCACGCCGCTGCGGGTGAGGAAGGTGCTGTAGAGCACGATGAGGAAGCTGCCCAGCGCGAGCAGCAGCGTGGCGAACACGCTGGTGGGCTTGCGCTTGTTGATGAGCATGAGGTGGCCGGCGCCAACGAGGGTGAGCCACGGGATCAGCGAGCCGTTCTCCACCGGGTCCCAGGCCCAGAAGCCGCCGAAGCTGAGCGCCTCGTAGGCCCAGGCGCCGCCCATCAGCACGCCGGTGCCCAGCACCATGATGCCGAAGAAGGTCCACGGAAGGGCGGGCGCGATCCAGTCGGTAAGGCGCCGCTTCCACAGGCCGGCGGCGGCGAAGGCGAAGGGCACCACGGTGCTGGCGAAGCCGAAGAGCACCACGGGCGGGTGGATCACCATCCAGTAGTTCTGCAGCAGCGGGTTCAGGCCGCGGCCGTCCTGCAGCTGCGGCACGCGCGTCAGGTAGTCCTTCCACTGGGTCCAGGGGGCGCTGAGGTTCTCGGGCAGCTGGCGCGTGAGCAGGAAGGGGCTGCTGCCCACCCGCACGTCGAACACGTACACGCCGAGCAGCATGCTGGCCAGGAACACCTGCACAAGGGCGATCAGGGCCATCACCGGGCCTTCCCATTCGCCGCCCTTGCGCAGCAGCAGCAGGCCCAGCACCATGTTCCAGAAGGTGAAGAGGAGGAAGGAGCCCTCCTGGCCCTCCCAGAAGCAGCTGGCGATGTAGCGCAGCGGCATCGCGCGGTTGCTGTGCTTCCACACGTAGTCGAACTCGAACCAGTGGTTGAACAGCATCACGAAGAGCGTGACGATGATGCCGAGCACCGACAAGGCGTGGGCCCCGAAGGCCAGGCGCCCCACGCGCCGCCAGCCTTCGCCACCGCCTTGGGCGTGCAGCAGGTAGGCCACCCCGGCGAGCAGCGCGGCGGTGAAGGAGGTGAGCGTGAGCAGGTGGCCGAGCTGGCCGATCAGGGTGTGCTCACCAACGTAGTGGTCGTTCATCGCCTGTGGCGTGGCAGGAGCAACGGCTCAGGCCTCCACCTTGTTCTGTTCGTTGTACTTGCTCGGGCACTTCAGCAGCATGTCCTTGGCGTGGAACACACCGTCCTCGCGCATGCGGCCGATCAGCACCACGCGCTCGCTGCGGTCCAGGTCGGCCGGCTTGGCCATGTCCAGTTCCACCATGCAGTTGCGGCCGTTGAGGTCGTTGATGGCGAAGCGGGTCTTGCCCGGGTCCACGCTGGGCTCGTACACCACCGGCTGCGAGCGGTCCAGGGTGCCCACCACGTGGAACTCCTTGCCCGGGGCGGCCATGGCCTCGCTCACATCGGCGTAGGTGCTGCTGTCCCAGAGCGACCCCACCAGTGCGGCCACCGCAACGGCGATCAGGGCGATGGCGATGATGTGCGAGCGTTTCATGATCGGTATCGGTCCGTAGGTTAGGGGCTCAGTGGCCTTTGCGTTCCTGCTCCATCTTCCGGATGCGGCGGTCCATGCTGAACATCCAAGCGGCCAGGCCGGCGAGCACCACGGCCACCACGGCCACCACGGTATTGATCTTTCCGCTCTTGTACATGGTGTCCACCAGCCAGGAGTTGGTCCCGTCCTGCGCAAAGGTAGCCGCGCTGGAGAGGGTGGTGAGGGTGAGGAGCAGGGCCTTACGCATCGTTCGCGTGGGGTTGTTGGTGGGCCAGGGCCAGCAGGCGGTGGCGCAGTTGGTACATCCAGATGGCCAGGCCGATCCAGCCGATGCAGGCGGGGTAGAACACCAGCCGCAATCTGCTGTCCAGGTCGTAGGTGTTGAAGGCCGGGTTGCCGCCGTTGCCGGGGTGCAGGCTGTCCACCGCGTTCAGGCGGGGCAGCACGAAGAAGAACAGCAGCATGAAGGTGAAGGCGAAGATGCTGTAGATGGCCGCCAGCCGGGCGCGCTTGCGCTCCTCGTTCACGCTGCCGCGCAGCACCAGGTAGGCCAGGTAGGTGAGTACGCCCACGGCGGCGCCGTTCAGCTTGGCATCGTTGGTCCACCAGGTGCCCCAGGTGACGCGCGCCCACAGCGAACCGGTCACCAGGCCGAGCAGGCCGAAGAGCAGGCCCACCTGCACGGCGGCCAGCGCCCGGTCGTCCGCCAGCGCATCGCGGCCGCCCAGCACGCGCAGGCTGTTCCACACGCCCACGGCCATCACGGCGATCATGGCGAACCACATGGGCACGTGGAAGAAGAGGTTGCGGATGCTTTCGTTCAGGATGTTGCGGTCGGGGAAGAGGAAGGCCTCCGCCGGCTGCACCGGGGCGGGGGCGGGGCAGAACTGCGGGGGCAGGCTGTCGGTGGGGGCCAGGGCATAGAAGGCGCCGGGGAACACCAGGTCGCCATGGGCGGTGGTGCGCACCACCAGGTCGCTCAGCCCCGGGGCCAGGTCGCCGCCCACGGCGAAGCGCGCTTCGAGGTGGGCATCATCCACCGCGCGCAGTTCCGCGGCACAGATATGGCGGCCGCCGTTCACGATCCAGGCGCCGGTGAGGCCTTCGGTGAAGCGGGTGCCGTAGCCGGTGGCCGTGGCGTTCAGGGGGCCGGAAGAGACACGGTCAGGTGTGCAAGCCACCAGTGCCGGGGCCAGGGGTGTGCGCAGGCCCACGATGGCCACGCCAAGGAGCAACAGCACGCTGAGCGCCTTCCACCACCACGTCTTCATCAGTCGCGCCAAAGGTAGGGGAACAGGATGGCGGCCAGCGCCGTGGCCAGGGCGTTGATGGCGAGCACGGCCACCAGGTAGTTGCCGGTGACGCTCCAGGCCACGCCGTCCAGGGCCAGCTTGCTCGCACGCATCACGGAGAGCAGCAGGGGCAGCACGATGGGGAAGCCCAGGATGGCCATGAGGCCCAGGCCGCTGCCGGCGCGCGCGGCGATGGCGGAGATGAGGGTGAGGCTGGCCGCGAAGCCCACGGACCCGAGCCACACCGCCAGCAGGAAGAGCACGGTATCCGCCGTGTCCAGCACGTCAGGCCCCAGGAAGAGCACGCAGGCGGCCACGCTCACCAGGGCGAGCACGGTCATCACGGCGATGTTGTACAGGGTGCGGGCCAGCACCACGCTGCGGGGGTGGGCCAGGGTGTAGAGGTAGAGCTGGCGGCCGCTGTCCTCCCGCTGGAAGGAGCGCTGCAGGGCGTTGAAGGCGGCGAAGAGCAGGATCACCCAGAGCAGGGCGTTCCATAGGGCCACGTTGGGGGCGCGGCGCACGCCCAGGTGGCAGGTGTACACGGTGCTCACCACATAGAGCGCCATGCTGCCCCAGAGGTGCTTCTGGCGGCGGTCGTTGCGCCATTCCAGCGCGAGCAGGGCGGAGATCTCCGAGCGGGGCACGCGGCGAAAGTAGCCGCAGCGGGGGCAGCGCTACTTGCGCTTCTTCTGCTTCACCTCCACGGCGCTGGCCTTGTACACGAAGTACAGGTCCACGTAGGGGCGCATCAGGATGGGCTGCTTGCGGTTCTTCTCCGCAGGGATGATCAGCAGCACCTTGTCGTCCCACCGGGCACCCAGGAAGGCCTTGTACTTGGTGAACTTCGGGAGCAGCTTCTGGCGCTCCTCGAAGCTGTCGATGCCATCGGGCCAGTTGCGGTCGGTGGAGCGGAACACCACGGCATCGATCTCGGCGGGGCTCATGCCACGGCCGCGCAGCGCCTCCATCCCCGCGCTGTCGCGCGCCAGGTCGTAGGTGCCGTAGAGCTCCTCGGGCAGCAGGATCTTGGCCGGGGCCAGGTTCTTCCAACGCGGCCCGCGGCTGATCTCCGGCCGTTGCCGGCCCGTGTTCACGTCGCTCAGCGCCTTTTCCGGCAGGGCCAGGTAGAAGTCCGCCAGCGGCCGCATGGGCTCGGGCATGTGGATGTTGTCCTTGGCGGGCACCATCACGATGGTCTTCACCACGCTGTCCTCCGGGAAGGTGGCCACGCGGAAGCAGGCGTAGTTCTGGATGTAGGGCTCGTAGCGGCGGCGCATGGTGTCCACGCGCAGGGCCTCGGGCCAGTCCTCGCGGTCGCCGAAGTCCAGGATCAGGGCCTGCTGTTCCGCATTGATGCCCGCGGCCTGCAGGGCGGCTTCGGCCCCGTGGGTCTTGCGCACGGACGGCGCGGAGTTCAGCGTGAGCGCATCGGCGATCATCACCTGCTGCTGGCCGAGGGCCAGCACCGGGGTGCATAGGGCGAGGAGAAGAAGATGGCGGATCATGATCGGAGCCTCTTACGCAGCACCGCGCCGAAAGGTATCCCCGGCCGACAGAGAGCTTTCGGCGCCCGACGAAAGAGTTGTTAACCCGGCCCACCGGGGCAACGTCACCGTTCATCACGTCATCTTTGAGGCATGCCGCACCGCCTCTTTCTCCTGTCCGTTCTGCTCGGGTCGTTCCTGGGGCTCGCGGCCCAGGCCCCGGTCCCCGCCCTCATCGGCTACTACGCCGGCGATGGCGACGACGTGCGTGCCCGCGACCTCACCCAGCTCACGCACGTGATCCACTGCTTCCAGGTGCTGCAGGGCGACAGCCTGCGGCCCATGGGCAGGGACCAGGAGAAGGCGCTGCGCCGCCTGAACGGATTCAAGCGGATGAAGCCGGACCTGAAGGTGCTGCTCTCCTTCGGTGGCTGGGGCGGCTGCGCCACCTGCTCCGAGGTGTTCGGCCGCGAGGAGGGCCGCCGCCGCTTTGCGCGCAGCGTGCACGCCCTGCTGAAGCGCACATGGACGGACGGCATCGACCTGGATTGGGAGTACCCGGCCGTGCAGGGGCCGCCGGGCCATGCCTTCCATGCGGACGACCGCCACAACTTCACGCTGCTGGTGCGCGCGTTGCGCGAGGAGCTGGGGCCGAAGTACGAGATCTCCTTCGCCGCCGGCGGCACGGAGGAGTGCTTGTTGAAAGGGTATGAGTGGGACAGCATCATGCCGGTGGTGGACCGCGTGCACATCATGAGCTATGATCTGGTGCACGGCACCAGCACCACCACGGGCCACCACACGCCGCTGTACAGCAGTAAGCAGCAGACGGCCTCGCTGGACCAGGCGGTTTACCTGCTGCGCAAGGCCGGTGTGCCTGCGGAGAAGATCGTGGCCGGGGCCGCCTTCTACGCGCGGGTGTTCCGCACCAGCACGGCCGCCAACAACGGCCTCTACCAGCCGGCCACCTTCAGCCACACGGTGCCCTGGCACCAGCTGGAGGCCACCATCACCGAGGCGGCCGGGTGGAAGTGGTTCTTGGATCCCGCCACGCAGGCGCCCTACGCCTGGAACGCCGCGGACAAGCTCTTCCTCACCTGCGACAACGTGCAGAGCGTGCAGGCCAAGGCCCGCTTCGTGCGCACCCAGCGCCTCGGTGGCATCATGTTCTGGCAGCTGCGGGACGACAAGGCCACCGGCGGCCTGATGGACGCGTTGTACAAGGAATTGTACAAGCCCTGAGGGTGGATCTGGGCGCGATCAGCAAGCTGGAGTGACGATCTGCTTTGAGCGATCACCAGCATAGTGTTTCCCCTCCTGCGCGTGCGCACCCGCGCCGCGCCGCCAAAGGACTTTAGGATCGCAGCGGCAAGGTTTGGATACTTGTCGAGGAGGTGATCACTGAAGGGAACCGAGGGAAGTGACAGGTGAACCATGACAAAGGATAGGCTTTGGGCCTATGCCCCTATTGGGACCTGTTGCTTCCTGGTGTCCTGGGCTCATATAGAAAACGAGGCTGCGGGCCTGTTAAAGTTCTGAAGCGTCGGACGCCTGTTCTCGGCCCCTCCAGGGATCGTTGGTCTAACCACAAAGAAAAAGGAACATGGAGTTCATAGGCATGGACGTGAGCAAGCTTCACCTGGATGTGGCCTTGCTCGATCAGGATGGAAAGGTGCTTGAAGAGGTTCAGGTGCCCAACAAAGGCAGCTCGGTACGCAAGCTGCTGAGCACATGGCACAAGTCCCGACGTTGTAGAGTAGGAACCGTGGTGTGCTTGGAGCCAACCGGACCTTACAGCTTCGAGGCCATCAAAACCCTCTTGGATATGAGCGTGCCGGTATGGCTGGCCCACCCGGCGGACATCAAGAACAGCATCGGGATGACCCGTGGCAAGAGCGACCAGGTGGATGCCCTGCGGATCGCGCAGTACGCCATGCGTTTCCGCGACAAGATGCAGTTGTTGGACGAGAGCTTCCTGCGCTTACAGGAGCTGAAGGACCTGCTGGCCATGCGCGACGAGTTCGTGCGTGATCGCGCCAAGTATCGCGTTCAACAAGGCGATCGCCTGAGAGCCATGGACAAGCGGGCCAAGTCCTGTTTCAAGCGTTGCAGCGACAAGATGATCACCCTGTTGGATCGCTCGATCCTGGAGGTGGAGAAGCAGATCAAGGACTTCCTGGCCAGTGATCCGCAGCTCTCCACACTGCGGGATCTGGCCATGTCCGTAACCGGTATCGGTCCGGTCTTGTCCGCGACGCTCTTGGTGGTCACCCGCGGCTTCACCCGCTTTGATGGTCCGCGCCAACTGAACAGCTACGCCGGATTCGCGCCCTACCCTTACAGCTCAGGAACCAGCATAAGGGGGCGCACAGGGGTATCGCCCAAGGCCAATAAACCGCTGAAGGCACTCTTCCACATGGCCGCGATCAACGCAGTGCGCGTGCCCGGTGACCTACAGGACTACTACTTGCGCAAGCTTGCCCAGGGTAAGCCGAAGATGAGCGTGCTCAATGCCGTCCGCTCCAAGATCGTGCACCATCTCTGGGCCGTCATCAAGTCCGGCATACCCTACACACCCTTCAAAGCCGATTTGCAAATGCCATAGAAATAGGGGTTAGGGGTGGTTTCCCTTTGCTTGAAGGAAGGAATGGGTGTGCAGCACTACTCCGCCACCACTAACCGCGCCTGCTGGAGCAGCGCGCCGTCCGCATCGCGCAGGAGCACGGTGTAGAGCCCGGGGGCCAGCGTGCGCAGGTCCACCGTGGCGGTGCCGCTGCCGTTGGCGCGCGCGGCCTGCCGCAGCACCACGGTACCGCGCAGGTCCACCAGTTCCACGGAGCGGCGGCCGCTGCCCAGCTCGGGGCAACGCAGCACCACGCGATCCGTGGCCGGGTTGGGCATCAGCTCCAGGGCGGTGGGGTCGGCCGGCTCGGCCACGGCGGCCACCACGCTGCCTTTGCCGAAGGCGTAGTGCCCCTTGCGCAGCACCTCGATCTTGATGTTGCCCGTGCCGTTGAACAGGTTGCCGGCGGTGAGGGTCTGGTCCTCGTACACGCGCCAGGGCTCGCCGGCATCGGCGCGATACAGGATCACGGCGTTCTCCTCGGTATCGCCGAAGAGGTCGAAGTCGAGATCGTTCTCGTTGGTGCCGTGGTAGAACACGCGGGCGTTGAGCGCGGTGCCCTCGGGCCACACGCCGTCCACCACCCAGTAGTGCGTACCGGATGCGGCGTACACGCCCCATTCCGTCTGGCTCGCCTCAGGCGCGGCCCAGATGTGCTCCACGCGGAAGAGCGTGCTGTCCACGATGTTGGTCTGGAACAGCTGGAACTCCACGCGCGGCTGGTAGCTGGTGAAGGTCTCGCCCGGGGCGATGGTGAACTCGTGGTCCATGCGCGCCTGGTTCAGGCGGCGGTGCCCGTTCACCACGGCCATCACCGGTTCGAAGGGGCAGTTCAGCAGGAAGTTGCTCAGCTCGCCCGAGGCCGTCACCTGGTATTCCTGGCGCTGGCGCTGCGCGCCGATCAGGGTGATGTCCAAGGGCACCTGCTGGTGGTACACGTCCGTACCGCGCAGGCGCTGGCGCAGGGTGAGCTGTACGTCAAAGCCGGTACCGCCGTCCGTGGCCTCCAGACCGTCCACCACGAACACGCTGAAGCCGGGGTTGAAGACCCAGGCGTCGAAGAAGGCGTCCAGGTCCATGCCGGAGGCGGCCTCCAGCGAATCGCGGAAGCCGGCCGCGTTCAAGGTGGTGCCGGCGTTGGCCACCTGGAAGTTGCGCAGGCCCTGGCGGAAGAGCGTGTCGCCCAAGTAGGCCCGCAGGTTGTGCATCACGCTGGCGCCCTTGTAGTAGGTGTGCGTGCCGTAGATGTGCGGATCGGGCATGGGGCTCAGCGCCTGGAAGCCCTCGTCGTCCACGTGGGCCGTCTCCAGCACACGCAGGTGGTTGTCCAGCACCACATCGATGAAGTCCTCGCGCCCGTAGATCCACTCCTCCAGCAGGTGGCCGCTGTACTCGGCGGGGCCTTCCTTCATCCACATGTCGTTGTGCGTGCGCATGGTGAAGGCATCGCCCCACCAGTGGTGGCCCAGCTCGTGGCCCAGCAGTCCGCGGTTGTCGAAGGCCGTCTGCGTGGGCATGAAGTCCGGGTAGGCGATGTTCTCGGCGATCTCCAAGGCACCGTCGGTGGTGAGCACGTAGCCCACGCGGTCGTAGGGGTAGGGGCCGTACCAGAACTCGTAACAGTCGATGGCGTCGCCGATGGCGCTCATCTTGCCCGCCATGGGGCCCAGGTCCGTGGCCTTGGCGGTGAGGCGCACAGGGATGTCGCCGTTCACGCCGGTGTGCACGTAGTTGCTGTCCACGTAGTTGGCCACGGCGATGGCGGAGATGTGGGAGGGGATCTGCTGCTGCAGCGCGAAGTGGCGCACCAGCGTGTCGCCGCCGAGGAGCTCCTCGCCGAGCAGGTCGCCCTGGCAGTGCGCGCGGTAGCCGCCGGCGCTCTTCACGTGGTAGGTGTAGCTGGCGCGCTCCACGAAGCTGTCGAAGCAGGGGTACCACACCTTGCCGAAGTTGGGCGGGATGGTGCTGAGGCCGATGCCCAGGTTGTAGATGTAGCCGGCCTGGAAGTAGAAGCCGCCCCATTGGGGATCGCGCTGGGGCTTGCCCTGGTAGTGCACGGTCAGCTCCAGTGTATCGCCCGCGTTGTTCGGCGGCAGGTCCACCACCAGCAGGTCGTCCGCGTGGGTGAAGGGCACGGGTGCACCATCGAACACCACACTGTCCACCGTGAGCGTGTCGAGAAGGTCGAAGGTGATATCGTACCCGCCGAGCAGGGGGGTGAAGGTGATGGTGGCCGCGGCACGGATGCGCTTGCCCACCACGTCCGTCACGTCCAGGGTGAGGTCGTAGTGGAGGATGTCGAAGGTGTCGCTGCGGGCGATGACGTCCTCGATGTTCGCGCGCTCACCGGCCGCCACGGGCCGCACCGGATGCCCGGGTCGGTTGCGGAAGTAGTGGCAGCCCACCTTGTACGGTTGGGCCAGGGCACTGAGCGCGAGGAGCAGGAGGGAGGCGAGGAGGGTGGAGCGGACCATCGGGGTAGGATGCAGCGCACCAAGGTAATGGGGGCATCGCGGATCGCAGACGCTGTAGACCGGTCAGGCACTTTACTGTGACAGTTCAAGGGGGGGGGCAATGCGTGATGCGATCGCCCGCTGCCAATGAGTTGTCTCGCTGAGCTCGTCGAAGCGTGATACTGAATTGATAGCCGCCGCAAAGCGGTTCGACGCGCTCACCGTGACAGTTCAAGGGGATCTTCAATGCATACTGCACGGATCGCTTCGATCCATACCCCTCACGGGAGTGAG
>JAXLVG010000027.1:0-33968 GCA_046329115.1 Flavobacteriales bacterium
CACCCTGCGGTACACGGATGATGCGTTACGCGCCTATTTCGAGCGGGTGCGCACGATGCCCTGGTTCCAGCGCACCTTGTTCGTCATCACGGCCGACCATACAGCGGACCTGGAACGGAACGGTCAGCTGGCGGGCTCCGCCTACGACCATTGGATCCCGTTGGTGTACTACATGCCCGGTCGCGTTGAGGCGCGGAAGTACGCGAGCGTCACGCAGCAGATCGACATCGTGCCCACGGTGCTCGACATCCTCGGGCACGATGCACCGTTCTTTTCCTTCGGATCCAGCATCCTGCGCCCCGAACGCCTGCCGGCGGCGATCAGCGAGGCCAGCGCGATGTGGATGGTGGTGACCGACAGCGTGCAGATGCGCTCCGACGGGATCCGTCCGCGCTGGGTTGCGCCCATGCCGGCCGACCCAGCCGGCCCATCGGCCACCGCCGTGGAGAGCGGCCATGTGCTGCTGAAGGCCGCCATCCAACAGTACACCGCACATTTGCTCGCCCGCGACATGTTGCTCCCCGCTCCATGAACGTCACCCTGATCCTGAACCCGCGCAGTGGCAAGCGCAAGGCGCTCTCCGTGCTTTCGGTGGCGCGCGGTCTGGCAGGTGAACTGGGGCACCGCCTCACGGAGCGTGTGATCGAAGGTCCCGGCCACGGCACGGAGCTGGCGCGCGCCGCAGTGCTGGAAGGTGCGGAACGCGTGATCTGTGTGGGCGGGGATGGCACCTTGAACGCGGTGGCCGCGGGTCTGGTGGGCACCCCGGTGGGGCTTGGCATCGTGGCGATGGGCAGCGGCAATGGCTACGCCCGTTCGCTCCAGCTGCCCTTGAAGCCCGAGGCGGCCTTGCGGCGGGCGTTCACGGGAACCCCGGCCATCATGGACGTCTGCCATCTCAACGACCGCCTCTTCCTCGGCACGGCCGGCATCGGATTCGACGCGCGCGTGGCCTGGGAGTTCGACCGCAGCGAGGCGCGGGGCATGTGGAACTACATGCGCATCATCCTGAAGGACATCCTGGGTGCGAAGCCGATGCGCGTGGTGGTGAAGGCGAACAACGTGACCACTGAGCACGATGTGCTCATGCTGGTGTTCTGCAACACACGCGAGTTCGGCAACGGCGCCATCATCAGTCCCGGCTCATTGCCCGATGACGGTCTTGCGGAGCTCCAGATCGTGAGCAAGCCCTCCTTCCTCCCGCTGTTGAAGGCGTTCTACGATGTGTACACCAACCGTGCGGACAGGAGCCGGTATGTGCGCACCATCCTCACCCGCGAGGCCCAGGTGCACCAGGCCGGATCACTGGCGCATCTGGACGGGGAGCCGGCCGTGATCGGCAACGAGGTGCGGTTCCGGCTGGAACCTAAGCGGCTTTGGGTGGTGCGGTGATCGAACCATCGCATCCAACGCGTGTACCGCCGGCCATGAAGGGTGCATTCGCTGCTGCCTGCGTGCTCTGCGCGCAGATCGTCACAGCCCAACCAGGCCCGATGGAGCAACCCCTCCATGTGGTGGTGACGCTCGACCATGAGCTGTTCCGCAATGACGTGGCGCAGTACATGGTGATCTCGCCGGGTAACGACACCCTGCGGGCCGACAAGCTCCGGCCCGCGCTGGGGGATAGCGTGCTCTCGTTCATGGTGAGCGCATCGGGATCCGATCGACCATGGAGCGTGAAGTACCTGCCTGGTGGCGCGATGTTGGACCTTCACATCGATCACAACCCTTGGCTGTTCGGCTTCTCCCTTTGCGTGCCCTTCACGCAAGGAGCTTTCGAGCTGGATAGCCGTCGCCTGATGAAGTGCCTGGCCGACCAAGCGGAGGACCTACAAGTGCGTGATGCCCGGCGACCCGGCTGGAGCTTGGAGCATCCCTTTGGCGCGGTGGATACGTTGGCCTGTCATGGAGGCAGGTTGGTCTATTCACGCGGCGGCAGGATGCACCCCGAAGTGCGCATCCTTGACCTGATGTCGTTCGTGAAGCGTATCACACGCATGCCGCCGACAGCAGCGCGCGAGGCCAGCTATCCCGGTGGCCCGGCCAACTTCGATCGCTTCATCCGGTCCCATTTCAGCAAGCCGCTGATCGAGCGCACCAATGCCCGTGTGAAGCTCTTGGCACTGGTGACCATCGAGACGGACGGCTCCATCCACCGTGTGGACCTGAACGGCAGCGCCTATCCCGAACTGGACCGCGAGTTCAAGCGGGTGCTGCAACTGAGCAGCTGGTGGGAGCCGGCCGCCGTGGAGAACGTGCGCAACACCTCCGACCCGCGCACCTACCGCTATATGGAACAGAGCAAGGTGATCGAATTCACCGTGGACCCCGACAGTATCTGGACGGAGGTACCGGAAGGGTCGCTCACGATCATGCCGAAGGCCCCCACGAGCAGCGACGAGATCACCGTGACCTTCCATTGGATCGGCGGCTCCTGCGGACGGTACGAGGCCTATGCTGAAATGCAACCGGCACCCTCGGATGACGGCCCGCGCGATGTGTTCCTCTATTTCGGTCAGCTTTCGGACGAGCTCTGCACGGACATTAAGCCGCAAGCCTTTGGATTCACCATGAAAGCGTTGCCGACGGGTCGCTACCGGTTCCGGCATATGCCGCATCCCAAGCTCAGGAACGGAGCGTGGTCACCGGATCCATACCGGGTACGGTACGTGGAGGTGAGGTGAGCCTCACTTTCCCTTCATCTCGCCACCCGTCATCCGGTTCCGTTCCTGCTGCATGGGATTGGGCTGTCGCCATTGCTGCTCCTTGAACACATCGAAGCGCGTGGGCACCATGCGCGGCGGCCAGCTGTTGTTGTTGAGGTCACAGTCGGCGGTCTCCAGGAAGGGGTCGAGGGTGACGCGTGCGACCTCCTTGCGCTTCACGAAGACCTTGGAGATGTCGTCGCTGATGCGCCAGATCTCCGCGGGGATGCGCTCCACTTCCTTGGTGCCATCGGTATATTCCCACTCCAGGATCAGCGGCATCACCAGCCCGCCGATGTTCTTGAACGAGAGCTCGTAGAGGTGGATCTCCTCGTTGAGCAGCGCGAGATCCTCGGGCTTAAGACCCTTCTTCCACTTCTCATACGCGGCCATGTCGCGCTCGGTGGCCGTGAGCGGGTCGTAGCTGTTGTAGAAGTCACGCGTGGCGGGATCGCGGTCCACCACGAAGTCGAGCTTCGCGTCGATGTTGCGCTGGCGGCTGAGGTCGGGCACTTCGCGCGACTTGTCCTCACGCTTGAGCTTCTCGGCGAGCAGCGGGTCGCGCGGGTCCATGCGCTTGTAGCGAAGGTTGGCCAGCTCGACGTCCACGTGGTCGGTGGTGTAGAACCAGCCGCGCCAGAACCAGTCGAGGTCCACGCCGCTGGCGTCCTCCATGGTGCGGAAGAAGTCGGCCGGCGTGGGGTGCTTGAACTTCCAGCGCTCGCAATAGGTCTTGAAGGCGTGGTCGAAGAGCTCGCGGCCCATCACCGTTTCGCGCAGGATGTTGAGCGCCGTGCAGGGTTTGCCATAGGCGTTGTTGCCGAACTGCGTGATGCTCTCGCTGTTGGTCATGATCGGCTCGATGCGCGCCTTCACCTTGTCCGGCGCGGCGTTGGGGTCGCCCTTCATGTAGTCGACGATGTTGCGGGGCTTGCCGCGCCAGCTGGGGTAGTCCTTGTCCCACTCCTGCTCGGTGAGGTATTGCACGAAGGTGTTGAGGCCCTCGTCCATCCAGGTCCACTGCCGCTCGTCGGAGTTGATGATCATGGGGAAGAAGTTGTGCCCCACCTCGTGCGTGATCACGCCGATCATGCCATACTTCGTTCGTTCACTGTACGTCCCGTCCTTCTCGGGGCGCCCGCCGTTGAAACAGATCATCGGGTACTCCATGCCGATGCGGTCGGTGTGCACGCTGATGGCCACCGGGTAGATGTAATCGGCGGTGAACTTGCTGTAGGTCTTGATGGTGTGCGCCACCACCTTGGTGCTGTACTGCTCCCACAGCGGGTTGCCCTCCTTGGGGTAGTACGACATGCACAGGACGTTATGGACCCCGGCCGAACCGTTCAAGCCGGGGTCTCCCACCGGCTGGTTCATCGCGTCCCAGATGAACTTGCGGCTGCTGGCGAAGGCGACGTCGCGCACGTTTTTGCTCTTGTACACCCAGGTCTTGGTACCGCTGCCGCGCTCCTTCTCGTTCTCCAGTGCTTCCTGCGGCGTGACGATCATGACCGGAGTGGAGCTGGTACGTGCTTGCGCCAGGCGCTTCTGCTGGGTGGCGGTGAGCACACTGGAGGCGTTGGCCCATTCACCCGTGGCCGCCACGATGTGGTCGCTGGGCACGGTGATGCTGAGCGTGTAGTCGCCGAAGTCGAGGGTGAACTCGCCGGCGCCGAGGAACTGCTTGTGCATCCAGCCGCTGTAGTCCATGTAGGCGCACATGCGCGGGTAGAACTGCGCGATGGTGAAGATGTAGTTGTCCTCCTCGGGGAAGTACTCGTAGCCGCCGCGGCCGCCCCACTTGAAGCGGTCGTTGATCCAGTTCCACCAGCTGACCTTGAAGCTATAAGTGGCGCCGGGTGCGAGCGGTTTCGGCAGGTCCACCCGCATCATGGTCTTGTTGATGGTGTACTTCAGCTTGCCCCCATTGGCATCGGTGACGCCGGTGATCTTGTAGCCGCCTTCGAAGGGGTGCACCCACTTATCCAGTTGATCGAAGGAAATGCTGTCGGGCATGGTGCCCGTGCGGGTCATGTTCGCATCGCTGCCCGGCTCGAAGATGTTCTGGTCGAGCTGCAGCCACAAGTACTCGAGCTTGTCCGGGCTCTGGTTGTGGTAGGTGATGGTCTCATAACCTGTGAGCTTCGGCAAAACTCCTTCCCCGGCCTTCGGCTCGGTGATCTCCACGTGGATGTCGTAGTCGGCCTTCATCTGCCAGTACGCATGGCCGGGGGCGCCGCTGGCGGTGCGCTGCTCGTTGGGCGTGGGAAGCTCCTGGTCGAGCTGGCGGAACTTGTCTCGGCCGTAGCGGGGGGAGTCCTGGGCGAGGGTGGTTGCGGGAAGCCCGGCGGCCAGGCCGAGCACGACGAGGGAACGCGTCAACAGCATTGGGCGAATGTACAGGGCCACCGGAATGGCATGCCCAACCCGGCAGGGATGACCGGTTTGCGGCGTTCCGGAAGCGGCCGGTACTATGGGACCGATGAGCGCCCCCGCGGAACAGCCATGGATCGAGGCCGGTTACGCCGTCTTCGCCCTTCAAGGCCCTGATGCATTGAAGGTGGAGCAGCTTGCCCGGCAGGTGGGGATCAGCAAGTCCTCCTTCTATCACCACTTCGCGGATGTACCGGTGTTCCTCGAACGGTTGCTGGCACACCACCTGCTGCGCGCCGATGCCCTGGCGGCCAAGGCCCGGGGCTGTGGCAGCTTCGATCCGGATTTCATCCAGCTGCTGGTGGCCCATCGGTCCGACGTGCTCTTCCAGCGGCAGCTGCGCATCCTGCGCGACAACGCGGCGTTCCAGCGCTGCTTCCAGCACGCCCATGAACGCGTGGTGGAACAGGTGATGCCGCGCTGGGCCGAAGCACTGGGCATCCCCGGTCAGCTCGCCCCGGCCCGGGAGATGCTGCACGTGGTCACCGACGTGTTCTACCAGCGCCTCACCAACGACAACCTCAGCTATCCCTGGATGGTGGACCTACTGAAGGAGATCGAGACCTTCATCCGGCACGCGATGAAGAGCCAGGGCTCCATCACGGGGCCCGGCCAGGCTCAGTCCTGAACGATCACCCGCGCCGTGGCGATCCGGCCGGAGACGCCGATCACCTGTACCGCGTAGGTGCCCGGGACCAGGTCGGCCGGCAGAACAAGGCTGCTCCATGGGCCGCGCATGATGGGCCGGTCACGCAGCACTTCCGCCCCGCGGGCATCGAACAGCCGCATGCGCGCAACGTCCTCCTGAATGTCCAGCACGATGGGCGCGCCGGCGCGGGCCGGGTTGGGATGGACGGACGCCGCGCTGAACGCTTCCGCGCCCGCGATGCCCGAGCTGAGGTCGTTGAGGTAGCGGAACACGGTGATGTCGTTGTTGGCGCCCGTGTTGGCCTTGCCCGCGGTCACGATCTTGCCATCGGCCTGCAGGGTGATGGCGTTGGCCTCGTCGAAGTTTCCGGCCACGTTGTACAGGCTGAAGCCGTCGCCATCGAAGTCGCTGTCGAGCGCACCCGCAGTGGTGTAACGGGCCACCAACTGGTCACGCGGATCGAAGAAGAAGCCGCCCGAAGTGCCGCATGCCAGGAGCTTACCATCGGGCTGCAGCACCAGGCCGGTGAACACGTCCTGCACGGCGCCGTTGTCGAAGATCTCCAGTCCGTCGGTACTGAACGATGCATCGTCGGCCCCGTCGGCATCGAGCTTCATCACGAAGGCGTCGAAGGAGAAGTCGGGCAGCGTGGTGTATCCGCCCAGGTAAATGGCATCGTCCGCATCGATCGCCATGGCGAAGGCGCTCTCGACCAGCTCCGTGGAGATCGGCTTCACCACCGTGCCGCCCGTTCCGAAACCGCTGTCGAGCTGACCGCCGGTGGTGAACCGCGCCACGAGCACATCGAAGTTGTACTGACCGCCGCCGGTGAGGCCCTGGTCGAGCTGACCGCTGGCCACGATGCTGCCGTCGCTCTGCAGGCCAACGTTCCAGAACTTGTTGTCCACATTGGTCACGGGCAGGGCCGCCACGCCGTTGGTGCCGAAGGTGTCGTCGATGCTCCCGTCGGCGTTCATGCGCACCAGCACGGGTTGGTTGTTGAACGATCCATCGACCGCCGTTCCGGCAAGGATCATCTGGCCGTTGGACAGTGGGGCGACAGCGTAGGCGAAGTCGTCGGCCGTGCTGATCTCCGGTTCGCTGAAGCCGCCCGTGCCGAAGCTGTCGTCCAATGTGCCATCGGCGTTCAAGCGCAGGGCCAGCATGGAGAACTGGAAGTTGGCATCGGCGCGCGCACCCACCACCACGATCTTGCCGTCCGCCTGGAAGAAGAGGTCGTAGGCATACGATTCGTTGAAGGCGGTGATCACGAGCGTGCCCGTGCCGTTGAAGGTGTTGTCCAGCGTGCCATCGGGGTTCAGGCGTACCACCAGGAGCTGTCCGGCGAAGGCCTGGGAAAGCGCCGTGCCCACGGCCACGATCTTCTGATCGGCCTGTACGCGCACCTTGGTGAGGTTGTCCTGCGCACCGAAGTCCTGGACATACTTGCCGGTGTTGGCGAAGGCGGCGTCCAGCGTGCCGGCCTGCGCGAAGGTGGAGGTGCTGAGGGCAAAGAGGGCGGAAGCGACGGCCGCCATGCGTAGTGTTGAGACCATGGGCCAAAGGTGGCTTCTTCGGCGGAACCTGATCGGACGGCACCGTACAGCGGCTGGCAGGGCCATCTTTGTGGCATGTACGTGCTGCTTCTGGCCCTGCTCTCTTTCGGCTCCGTGGCGCCCCACGATTTCTTCGTCTCCATCCTCACCATCCGACACAAGCCCGAGACCCGGACCCTCGACCTCACCTGGCGCATCACTGCGCACGACCTGGAGCACGCGCTGGAGAGCGTGGCCCCGCTTAAGCTCGGTTCGGACAAGGAGCACCCCAAGGCCGACAGCCTCATCAATGCCTACTTCAACCAGCACCTGGTGCTGATGCAGGAGAAGCAGCTCGCATGGACCTGGATCGGCAAGGAGCTCGACGGCGAAACGCTCTATTGCTACCTGCAGGTGGACAGCATCGATTCACCCAAGGACCTCCTGGTGCAGAACACCCTGCTGCAGGACCTCTTCTACGAGCAGCAGAACCTGGTGCATGTGGAAGGGGAGAAGCTGCCGACACGGTCGCATACGTTCGTGAGAGGGGCTACGCCGCACACGTTCACGTGGTGATCTGCGAGCAATGATCGATCGGCTCAAGGGCTTGATGTGGCGATTTTGGGGTAGCTACAAGGTGTGGGTGGTGCATTCTGCAGCTCCAATAAACATCTATGAATGGGAGAATTGGCGGAAGCTGATGCCGATGATCGCAGCCTTGTTGTCCCTTTCCCGGGAGAAGGCTCACATACGGAGTTTCCAAGCATACGAGCACAAGAACGGGTGGCTCGGGTTCGGCCGTTTGCCGTGGAGCGTGGAGAGCAACAGACGATGGACGACGAAGTACCTTGAGGGCCCCCGCGACCATGGAGAGGTTCAGTTTCTTGGCACTGAAGTTTGGGCACCGGACTGGAACAGCGGGATCAGGAAGGGACGCAGTCCGGACATATTCATCAAAGTCTTCGGTGATACGGGCGTTGAGGGGCTGAAGAACGGGCTGGTCATCGCCATGCGGATGCACTTATTCAAGGAGAACGAGATGTTGGTGCGGGCCGATTTGGAGAAGCTCCTTTCCGCTGCTCCAGGTTATACATTATCAAGCACGGTCAGACATTGGAAGGGGAGTTCATGGCGCTTAACGAACGACATTATGGACATGAACGGACAGGAGATGAGGCAGATCATACAAGCTGACGGCCAATGACCCGCACCGAGAAAGCCGCCTTCGTCTCTGGCAAGCTCGCCGAGCTCTACCCGCGCACGTCCATCCCCCTCGACCACGAGGACCCCTACACGCTGTTGGTGGCCGTGGTGCTCAGCGCGCAGTGCACGGACAAGAAGGTGAACGAGATCACGCCGTTGCTCTTCGCCAAGGCGCGCACGCCGCAGCAGATGGTGAAGCTGAGCGTGCAGCAGATCGAGGACATCATCCGCCCCTGTGGACTTGCGCCTGCGAAGGCGAAAGGCATCCATGGGCTCAGCAAGATCATCCTGGAGGAGCACGGTGGCCAAGTGCCGGATTCGATCACGGAGCTGGAATCCCTTCCCGCTGTGGGCCACAAGACCGCCAGCGTGGTGATGGTGCAGGCCTTCGGCGTGCCGGCCTTCCCCGTGGACACCCACATCCACCGCCTGGCCTGGCGCTGGACACTGAGCACGGGCAGGAGCGTGGAGCACACCGAAGCTGACCTGAAGAAGCTCTTTCCGAAGGAGGATTGGGCCGACCTGCACCTTCGGATCATCTACTTCGGGCGGGAGCACTGCCCCGCCAAGGGCCACGACCCGCGGAAGTGCCCCATCTGCAGCGTGATCGGGCGCAAGGAGCTCTTCCACTGACGATCGACAGGCGTAGTGCTGAGCGCGCTCAGGTCCCCGGGCTTTGGAGCATCGGACCTTTCGGGAAAGACCCGATCATGAGCACGACCACCCTGTTCCGAGACCCGTTGGTGCATCACTTGTTGGAGTCCCGGACCGGCCCCTGCATCACCATCCTGATGCCCACGCACCGGACGATGCCGGAGGCGCAGCAGGATGCGAAGCAGCTCAAGGAGCTCGCCAAGGAGGCGGAGGCCCGCTTGCTGGAGAACCACGAGAAACGCGCCGTTGGGGACATCCTCGAGCGCTTGCATGCACAGGTGGCCGCCTATGACGCCTCCCATGCCAGCGAAGGACTAGCGCTGTTCATCGCGCACGATACCGATGAACTGGTGCGGCTGCCCTTCCCAGTGGCGAGCCGGGTGGTGGCCGAAGGCAGCTTCGCCACGCGGGAGGTGATCCGCGCGCGGCTGGGCGATGTGGACCACCATGTGCTGGTGCTCAGCACCAAGGGCGCGCATCTGTTCGTGGCCCAGAGCGACCGCATCGTCGGTGAGGTCCGCTCCAACGGGTTCCCCATCGAGAACCGGCACTACACCACGGATGCGCTGATGACCAGCACGGCCCGGGGCCAGGAGAACCAGTTGCGTGAGTACCACCATCAGGTGGACAAGGCCGTGCGGGCCGCAGTGGGCGAGCAGGGCCGGGTGGTGATCGCCGGTCCGCACGAGCAATGTGCCCACCTGTTGCATGGTGCCCAGGACCGCGGGCTGTACATCGGCGAAGTTCCCGGCAACTTGGAGCATGTGAACGCACCGGAGATCGCGGCGAAAGCCTGGCCGGTGGCCTATGAGGATCAGAAGCGTCGGCAGATGGCCGACCTGGACCTGGTGGGCCGAACGCCGGATGCCCTGCGGGTCACCGCCCTGTCCGACGTTTGGCAGCTGGTGCACGAAGGCCGGGGCCGCACCTTGCTGGTGGAGCGTGACCTTCGGCTGCCTGCCCGCCGCGAGGGGGACGGCCTCCTGTCCGCCGACGCGGAAGGCGCGGAGATCGCCGACGCAGTGGATGATATCATTGAGGAACAGCTCCGGAAAGGCGGGGATGTGCGCATTCTTCCGAACGGTACGCTCGGCCAGTACAACGGCATGGCGCTGGTGCTGCGGTATTGATCGCGGACACCACCAAATGGAAAGCCCCGGTGATCCGGGGCTTTCTGTTCCTGGTCATCCGGGCAGGGAGCCCGGAGGTCGCTAGCGAAGCATCCTACTGGGCCGGAGCGGCCTCTACCGCCGTGGAGGTGGCATCGTCCATGGACTTGCCGCTGAACTCACACGAGCGCCAGAAGGTGATGCAGATGAACCCCGCAAAGAGGAGCATCAGGTAGAACGGCCAGCGGGCCGTGTTGGGGTGGGGGGTGTAGGTGTCGTTGGAGGACATGGTGCCTGGGAAGTGTGCGCAAAGAAAGGACATGGCGGGCACTCGGCCCAGATCCCTATTCGATCCGGTTCTCCGGAAGTTCCAGGTGATGCACCAGGGCCGTGCAGCCGGACCACAGGCCATCAAAGAACATCTCCTCTTTGAAGAGCGGCAGCATCAGGCTGTCGATGTACTTGCGGGCCCGGGCTTCGGCGAAGACCCGCTCGGTGCCGAGGCCGGTGGCGATGTACACTTCCCGGAGGTTCCTGCTGAAGGCGATGATCACGCCATTGTTCTTGCCCTTCTTGCCCACGCGCAGCGAATCGCCGCAGGTGGCCGCGAAGGTCATCAGGTCCGGGGCGCCATGGTAATCGTGCGTGGTCACCAGCACGATCTCGTTGGTGGTGCGCGCCTCGTGGCCCCGGAACAGCGTATCCAGCCGCATCTCCTCCGCCGGGTCAAGGGCCTGCTCGTGATCATAGATGAAGGTCTCCCGGTGCTTGTCCTTCTTCGGGATGAAGCACAGGCAGAGCAGCGCACTGGTAAGGGCGAGGGCGTAACGCATCGGTCCAAGATAGCTCAGGAACGAGGGCAAGGATACACGGGGAACACCGATGCCGGATGGTGCACCGGGGCCGGTATTGGTGCCTTTCGCTGGATCAAGGTGCCAGCCCGATGGCGCGCGCGGTCTCCGGGGTGCAGATCAGGTGATTGCGGTCCCGGCCCCTGCCCAGGTGGTCCGTCCGCTGCGGTGGCCACTGCACTTCATCGATGGTGAAGCAGAGGTAGTCCATTCCTTCCAGCGCAGCCATTACGCGGTCACCTATCCCGGGGCTCAGGATCTCGATCAGCATCGCTGGCCGGTCGCGGCGCAGCACCGGCAACGCGCCGGTGATGAGCTCGGCCTCATGGGCCTCCACGTCGATCTTCAGGAGTTCCACCCGGTCCCAACCGAGGTGGTCCAGTAGGCCCTGCAAGGTCCGTCCTTCCACGGTGGTCGCGATCGCATCCGGGTATTCCTGCACGTAGTCCGGGCTCAGCGTGGCATCGTACTCATGCCGGGTGCCGGGCCGGTCAAACAGTTGCACGGCGCCGTTGCGGTCCGTGATCGCCATGCGCACCGCTTGGATCGGGGCCTGGTTCAGGGCGATGTTCTCCTCCAGCATGCGGAACACCCGTTCCACCGGCTCCACTGCGGCGATGCGCGCGTTCGGTCGCAGGCAGGCGCCGATGAGCGCGTACACACCGGTGTTCGCACCGATATCGACGATGTGGTCCGCGCGTGCGCAGAGCAGCTGCCAGAGGCGCAGGGAGTTGCGTTCCCAGCCATCAAGACCGCGCCAGAAGAGCTCGTTCTCCACGATGAATCCATGGTGACGCATGCGGATCGAGCGCTCCACATCCAGATCCACGGTGATCACCCCGGTGAAGTGCAGATGCTGGTAGATACGCTCCGGCAGCGGCAGCCGACGCAACAGCATGAACAGCGGTCGCTTGCAGGGCAGGGCGGCGTACAGTTGTTTCAGCAGGCGTTTCATCGGGTCCGCGAAGCGTTCCACGCATCCATGGCCAGGGCCCGGGCTTCGGGCGGGGCGCTCACGGCATGTTCATCCTCCGCCAGGTCGCCGTTCATGAAGCGTATGGTCAAACGTCCGTCCGCATCGATGAGTTCATGGATCCTGGAGAAGGGGATCCGGAACTCCTCGGCAAGGTCGTGGCGAAGCGCTTGGTAGAGCTTGAACGCGCCCAGCCCGATCAACCCGATCGCGAGGGGGATGGTCACTTCGGAGCGCCCTGCCTTCATCAGGCCGGAGAACAGACCACCGAGGAGCATCAAGGCATAGCCCGCCAGCTGGTGCACGTCCCGTCGCGGGCGCTGTCGGCGCATGCGCTCCGGGGCCTCGCGGGCGTGCTGCCAGTTGCCGCTGCGCGTGAAGGCCAGGCCGTGCTCGTCGATGTTCAGATAGCCACGTTCCAGTTCGAAGTGGCGGCGCAGCATGGCAGGGCTCAGCTGCGCACAGGCACCTTCACGGCGGTGAACTGCCGCTGCTTCACGCTGTAGCTGTGGCCTTTGCTGATGATGTGCACCTTCATGCCCTCGATGCTGAAGGGCTCGCCCTCGGCCACGTCGGCATAGTCGCTGTAGCTGATGTCGTGGCCGTCGAAGATCATCACCTGGCCGCTGCCGATGGTCTCCAGCATGTCCGCGCCGGTGATCACCACGCCGGTGTCCTCGCCCAGGCCGATGCCGATGGCCGCCGGGTTGGCCGCCACGGCCTGGCTCAGCCGGCTGAAGCGCCCGCGCTCCACGAAGTGGCTGTCGATGATCACGTCGTGGATCAGCGCTGCCCCGGTGGTCATTTTCACACCGCCCTTGATCAGGCCGCTGCTGCTGTGGCCCTGGTAGATCATCGTGCTGCTCATGCACATGGCCCCGGCGCTGGTGCCGGCGATCACGAAGCCGGCCTCCTCCTCGTAGCGCCGCTTCATCAGCTGCAGGAAGGCCGTGCCGCCGAAGATGGTGGTGAGGCGGAGTTGGTTGCCGCCGCTCATCATCACCCCGTCCGCCCTGGCCAGTCGCTTGATCATGTCCGGCCGCACATCGCCGCGCTCGCGGATGTCCAGCACGTCGATGTCCCTGGCACCGAGCCGCCCGAAGGCCTCGATGTAGTTGGCGCCCACCTCGTCCGGAATGCTGCTGGCGCTGGTGATCACGGCGATCCGCTTGTGCGGCCCGCCGATCTCGTCCACCACGCGTTTCAGGATGCCCTCCTCGATGAAGTTGTGGGTGAAGACCTTGGTGTTGTGCCCGGCCTCGGGCTCCTTGCCCTTGTCCTCGTTCCCGCCGATGGCGATCAGCTTGCCTTTGGGTGTCATATGCTCGGTTTACCCCCGCCCCATGCCCGGCGCATGCGCCCGGCCGAGCGAAAGTAGGGGGTTGGTCCCGCACCGGCCCGCGACCGGCCGATGATCATCAACAGGGTTTTCCATGCTGGGACGAACGCGGCGCCCACCTATCTTCCCCACCGAACAAGCCTACCCCATGCGGATCCTCGAGCTGAAAGCCATGCGCGGCCCCAATTCCTGGTCGGTGCGCCGCCACCACCTCATCGTGATGCGCCTCGACATCGAGGACCTGGAGCAGCGTCCCACCGACAAGATCCCGGGGTTCTACGAGCGCATCACCACGATGCTGCCTACGATGGTGAGCCACCGCTGCAGCGAGGACCACGAAGGCGGCTTCTGGTCGCGTGTGAAGCGCGGCACCTGGATGGGGCACGTCATCGAACACATCGCGCTGGAGATCCAGACGCTCGCCGGCATGGAAACGGGCTTCGGTCGCACCCGCAGCACTCGTGAGAAGGGCGTGTACAACGTGGTGTTCAGCTACGTCGAGGAACCCGTGGGCCTTTTCGCCGCGAAGTCGGCGGTGCGCATCGCGCAGGCGCTGATCGACGGCACGCCGTACGACCTGGAGGCGGACATCCAGCAGATGCGGGAACTGCGTGAGGAGAGCCGCCTGGGCCCGAGCACGGCAAGCATCGTGCACGAGGCGGTGGGCCGCGGCATCCCTTACCTGCGGTTGAACGGGCAGAGCTTGGTGCAGCTGGGCCACGGCGTGCACCAGAAACGCATCCGCGCCACCATCACCAGCAAGACGAGCAACATCGGCGTGGAGATCGCCTGCGATAAAGAGGAGACCAAGCAGTTGCTCGAGAGCTACGAGATCCCCGTGCCCAAGGGCCGCGTGGTGCGCACCGAGGAAGGCCTGAAGGACGCGCTGACCGTGGTGGGCTATCCCTGCGTGATCAAGCCCATCGGCGGCAACCACGGGCGCGGCGCCACCATCGGCATCAAGACGTGGGAGGAGGCGGTGCCGGCGTTGGCCAAGGCCAAGGAGATCAGCCGCAGCGTCATCGTGGAGCGCTTCATCACCGGGCTGGACCATCGGCTGCTCGTGATCAACAACCGCTTCGTGGCCGCGGCCAAGCGCACGCCGGCCTGTGTGGTGGGCGACGGGAACCACACGATCGCCCAATTGGTCGAGGAGGTGAACAAGGACCCCCGCCGCGGTTACGGGCATGAGAAGGTGCTCACCCGCATCGACATCGACGACCACACCCTGAAGCTGCTTGGCCTGAAGGGGCTCACCCCGGAAAGCGTGCCCGCCAAGGACGAGGTGGTGTACCTGAAGGCCACGGCCAACCTCAGCACCGGCGGCACCGCGGACGACGTCACCGAGATCGTACACCCCTACAACGTGTTCATGGCCGAGCGCATCTCGCGCATCATCGACCTGGACATCTGCGGCATCGACATCATGACGGACGACATCACCCAGCCGCTCACCGACACCGGTGGCGCCGTGCTGGAGGTGAACGCCGCACCGGGCTTCCGCATGCACCTGGACCCCACCGGTGGCCTGGGCCGCAACGTGGCCGAGCCCGTGGTGGACATGCTCTTCCCGCCGGGCACGCCCAGCCGCATCCCCATCCTGGCGGTCACCGGCACCAACGGCAAGACCACCACCACCCGCCTCACCGCGCACCTCATGCGCAGCGCAGGCCACAAGGTGGGCATGACGTGCAGCGACGGCGTGTACATCCAGAACCGCATGCTGATGAAGGGCGACTGCACGGGCCCGGCCAGCGCGCAGTTCGTGCTGAAGGACCCCACGGTGGACCTCGCCGTGCTGGAGACGGCGCGCGGCGGCATCGTGCGCAACGGCCTCGGCTTCGAGCATTGTGACGTGGCCGTGGTCACCAACGTGGCCGCCGACCACCTTGGGTTGAAGGACATCCACACGCTGGAGGAGCTGGCCCACGTGAAAAGCACCGTGCCCCGCAGCGTGCGCCGCGACGGCTACGCCATCCTCAACGCCGACGACGAACTGGTGATGGCCATGCGCAAGCAGTGCGATTGCAAGATCGCCCTGTTCAGCCTGGACGAGAACAACCGCCTGATCCGCCAGCACTGCAAGCTCGGGGGCCTGGCCGCCATCTACGAGAACGGCTACATCACCATCAGCAAGGGCGAGTGGAAGCTGCGGATCGAGAAGGCCGTGAACGTACCGCTCACGTATGGTGGCAAGGCGGTGTTCAACATCCAGAACGTGCTGCCCGCCGTGCTCGCGGCGTACGTGCGCGGGGTGAAGGTCGAAGAGCTGCGCGAGGCGCTGCTCACGTTCGTGCCCAGCGCCGCGCAGACCCCGGGCCGCCTCAACCTGTTCCAGTTCAAGAACTTCCAGGTGGTGGTGGACTACGCCCACAACCCGCACGGCTTCGAGGCCCTGGGCAAGTTCCTCGGCAAGATCCCGGACAGCCCCAAGGTGGGCGTGATCGCCGGTGTGGGCGACCGCCGCGACGAGGACACGGTGAACCTCGGCCGCCTCAGCGCGCAGATGTTCGACGAGATCATCATCCGCCAGGACCGCAACCTGCGCGGCAAGACCGACGACGAGATCATCGCGCTCATGGTGAAGGGCATCAAGGAGGTCGACCCGAACAAGAAGTTCACCATCATCAAGAAGGAGGAGGAGGCCATCCGCCACGCGATCAGCACGGCCAAGCCCGGCAGCTTCCTCACGCTCTGCAGCGATGTGGTGCCCGACGCGCTCGCCCTGGTGCTGAAGCTGAAGGAGGAGGATGAGAAGGTGGCCTTCAGCAAGGAGGATATCCCGAACCGGAACAAGGAGCTGGTGGGGTAGTAACGGGTACCATGGGAGTCCTGTTCAGGCTACGATGGTGGACCTTCATCGGAGCGGTCGTGTTCATTTCCTTTTGGGTGATGGACTATTCGGCAGAGCTCAGTTATCGCGAACGCGGAGCCGACTGCTGGGACGGCCAGGTCAGGGCTTGGCATCCAGCGATCTTCATTGGGGCTGTTTTAGTTGTCTTGAGCACACTAGGATTCGCAGCACGCGGCTACCCAAGTTCCCGCTGATCCCGTTGGCGCGGATCTACGATCCGTGCCATCTCTACTACATTGGTTCGTGTGAGCCGCAAGTACAAGATCCTGGACCAGAACGATCTGCAGTTCCTGACCTATGCGGTCGTCGGCTGGGTTGATGCGTTGAGCCGTCCTCAATACAAGGACATCATCGTCGAGAGCCTGGCCCACTGCCAGCGGGCGAAAGGCTTGCGGTTGTTCGCCTGGTGCATCATGACCAATCATGTGCACCTCATTGCAAAGGCGGCTGATGGCGTGAAGCTTGAGGACATCATGCGCGACCACAAGAAGTTCACGGCCAAGGCCGTCGTGAATGCGATCGCGAAGAACGGACAGGAGAGCAGGAAGGAATGGCTCATGCCTCTGCTGCGGAAGCCGGATGGTTCGATCCACTTCTGGCAGCATGACATCCATCCGATCTGGCTCCGGAGCCCGGACGTGATCCGCATTAACTTGAACTACATCCACATGAACCCGGTGAAGGAAGGCTACGTGGATGAACCGCGGGACTACCGGTATTCCAGTGCGAAGGCCTATGCGGGAGAGCCAGGGTTGTTGGATGTGGAGCTCTTGAGTTAAGGCAATGGCACGGATCGGAGATCCGCGCCAACACTGAATAAAACTGATGAATGCCTCGATCCATGAAACACCTGCTCCCAACCCTGTTCCTCGCCCTGATGTCCACCGCTGCCACCGCCCAGGACCTGAAGCCCGTTGCCTACACCGATGGCCCGCAGAAGCTCAACGGCCTGGTGACCGATAATGCCGGCGCCAAACGGCCGGGCGTGCTCATCCTGCCCGCGTGGATGGGGATCGACGATGAGGCGCGCACCGCGGCGAAGGAACTGGCGAAGCAGGGCTACATCGCCCTCATTGCCGACATCTACGGCGAGGGCAACATCCCCACCGACTTCAACAGCGCGCGTCAGGCCGCCACGCACTACAAGACCGACTTCGCTGCGTACCAGCACCGCATCGCGCTGGCCTTGGAGCAACTGAATAAGGCCGGCGCGGATCCCGACCGGATCGCGGTGATCGGTTACTGCTTCGGGGGCACAGGCGCGCTGGAGGCCGCGCGCGCCCAGCTGCCGGTGAAGGGCGTGGTGAGCATCCACGGGGGTCTGGGCAAGGGCGAGCGCCCCAACGGGCCCATCAGCACCAGCGTGCTCATCCAGCACCCCGAGGCCGATCAGAGCGTGTCCGCTGCGGACATGGCCAGCATCACCGCCGAGTTGAATGAAGCAAAGGCCGACTGGCAGCTGATCAGCTACGCGCACTGCGGGCACACCTTCACCAATCCGGCCGGCAAGGAGTACAACAAGCGCATGGCCGACCGGGCATGGCAGCACCTGCTGGTGTTCCTGAAGGACGTGTTGGAGGCTTAGCGCGGATCAGAACCGCCGGGCATCGGGCCGAAGCGCGGGGCCTTGATGCGGTGCGCGGGCGATGAGGGGATGCCTGACCTGGGCGATGATCAAGAACCCGATCGGGTTTTCGGCCGGGAACCGTTCCACCGCATGCAGCACATGGATGGTCGGGCCGCCGAGCAGGTGGTTCGTCTCCTCGATCAGCGCCGTCATCTGCGGCGGCTCGTAGGTGTGGAAGTGGATGTTGATCTCCAGGCCTTGGGCGATACGCTCGCGGTAAGAGGCGGCGAGGGCCTCGCGTTCGGCCTGCACGCGCTCCGGCGGGGTGGCGGGGGAGAAGAGCGACCAATCCACGCCGTAGGTGAAGTCATCGATGTGGGTCCCGTCCACCTGGGTGGTGCCGCGGGCGAAGTCGTCCAGGATGTGCGGCACCGGCGTGAGCGGGCGTGGATGGTCGAAGGTGAGCCGGCGGTCCGGCACCACCATGTAGATGATGCCCTCGTGCTTGAGCACCCTGCACCACTCCTTGAAGGCGGCCACCGGGTTGGCCACATGCTCGATCACGTGCGAAGTGGCCACGTAGTCCAGGGACCGGTCGTGGAAGGGGAGGGCGCACGCGTCCCCGAGGTATTCGGCACCGGTGGGCTCATTGGCGTAGTGCCCGAAGCGGTCCACGTACACAGGCCTGATCCCCGGGATGGGCGTCTTGAACGCGCCGATCTCGACGCCGTTGCCGCGCAGGTAATGCTGGACCGCGTCCGCATGGGTCGACGCGCCGGGCACCAACGAAGGAAGGCCCTGCTTGCGCAGAGCCTTCCGGAAGAACTTGTTGAACACGCCTTACTTGGCTGCGGCCGGCTCAACGGCCATGCGCTTCTCCTGGATGCGGGCGCTCTTGCCGCGGCGCTCACGCAGGTAGAAGATGCGGGCACGACGCACATCGCCGCGCTTGTTCACGTCGATCTGGTCGATGAAGGGCGAGCTGACCGGGAAGATGCGCTCCACGCCTACGTTGCCGCTCATCTTGCGCACAGTGAAGGTGGCGGTGCTGCCGCCGCCTTTGCGCTGGATGACCACACCTTGGAACTGCTGGATACGCTCCTTGTTCCCTTCGCTGATGCGATAGTGCACCGTAACGGTGTCGCCGGCCTTGAACTCAGGCCATTGCTTCAACGGCGACCACTCTTTCTCCAGTTGTTTGATCTTGTCCATGGCGCTCAGCGAGTTATGCGGATAGGCTCCGCAATTGGGGCCGCAATGTTAGGGAATTATCGGGTTGATGCGATCAGCGGAGATGAAGTTGCTCGTGCGCACCGACCTTTTTGGCTGCTTGGCCAAGCAAGCAAGCGTTCAGGCTTGGAATCCGGTCAAGTCTCAGATGGTCAGTCGGGTAATGTTCTTCGATGCGGCGTTCAAGGTCGAAAGGAGGCCTCAGAACGGCCCATTTGCTTGTTTGGCTAAGCAAGCAAGTGAGTCCGCATTGATCCACTACCCATCCCCGAACGCCTCCAGCATGTCCGGACGCCGCGCCTTCGTGCGCTCCAGGCTCTGATCATGCCGCCACGCCGCGATCCGTGCCTCGTGCCCGCTGAGGAGCACATCAGGCACCTTCCATCCCTTGTACTCCGCTGGACGCGTATACACCGGAGGTGCCACCAGCCCGTCCTGGAAGCTGTCGCTCAAGGCCGAGGTCTCATCGCTCAGCACCCCCGGGAGCAACCGGATCAGGGCGTCGCTGAGCACGGCGGCCGGCAGTTCGCCCCCGCTGAGCACATAATTCCCGATGCTGACCTCCCGGGTCACCAGGTGTTCGCGCACGCGCTCATCCACGCCCTTGTAGTGCCCGCATAGGAGGATCAGGTTGCCGCAGCGGCTCAGCCGGTTGGCCAGGGGCTGGTCCAGCAGTTCCCCATCGGGGCTCATGTAGATCACCTCGTCGTAGGTCCGTTCCGCCTTCAAGGCACTGATGCAGCGGTCGATGGGCTCGATCATCATCACCATGCCCGCGCCTCCACCGAAGGAGTAGTCGTCCAGGCGCCGGTGCTTGTCGGTGGCGTGTTCGCGCAAGTCGTGCACCACCACTTCGGCCAGCCCTTTCTGCTGGGCGCGGGCCAGGATGCTGTCATTGAAATAGCTGTCCAACAGCCGGGGCAGGGCGGTGACGATGTCGATGCGCATGGCCGGGCAAAGGTGGGTGCCTGCGGCCGAATTCCACGGACGCGGGCTTACATCTTCCGCCGGGGGGCGGCAGTGGGTCGGCCGGGTCCGCTACATTCGGCATCGTTCTTGAAACCGACCTGCCCAAACCATCCGCGATGAACCGTTCGCTCCCCTTGTTGGCCTTCCTCCTCCTGCTGGCTTCCGGCGCGCGCGCGCAGAAGCAGCCTTACGAGGACCTGCTCGTGAAGTACGTCGATGAGAAGTACGAGGACTGCCTGGCCAAGGCGCAAGGCTACACGGAGAAGGAGTCGACCAAGAAGGACCCGCTGCCTTACCTCTACATGAGCATGTGCCTGTACGAGATGAGCAAGATCGAGAAGTTCCGGGCCATGGAGGAGTACAAGAAGAGCGACAAGGACGCGGTGAAGTTCGCTGAGAAGTACCGCAAGAAGGACAAGAACAAGGAGTTCTTCGACAACTACGCCGACTACTGGAGCGAACTGAACACACTGGCGCAGGACGCCGGCTTGAACGACTACGAGGCCAACAGCTTCAGCAAGGCCAAGCAATGGTTCGACGGTATGACCGGTTACTATCCGGAGAACCCGGGTCCGTGGCTGATGCTGGGACTGACCATGTTGAAGAGCAACCTGGTGAAGGAGGGGGAGGCGGCGATCGCCAAGTTCCAGCCGGCGATCGATGCGGCCGGGGGCATCGGCATGCTGCCGGACGATCAGAAGAAGCTGGTGAAGTCCGCCCTGATCCACTACGCCACCTACCTGGACAGCAAGGGCAACAAGGCCAAGGCCAAGGACATGCTGGAGATCGGGAAGGACTTCTTCATGGAGGATCCCGAGTTCAAGGGCACGTACGAGAGCTACTGATGCACCGTTGACCGATCGAAGGGCCGCGTTATGCGGCCCTTCTCATTTGCGGTTGCCGCGCTTGGTCAGCATCACCACCAGTGCAGGCAGCAGCAGCAGTTCCGCCACGAAGGCGAATCCCAGCGTGAGCGTGATCAGGATGCCCATGTAGCGGATGCTCGCGAAGTCCGAACTGATGAGGGTGACGAACCCGGAGAGCAACATGAGGCTGGTCACGGTGACCGCCTTGCCCGTGGCGAGGTAGGTGCGTTTCAGCGCGTACAGCGGATGGCGCCCTTCCCGCAGGTGCTGGCGCAGCGCGGCGAGCATGTGGATGGTGTCGTCCTCCGCGATGCCGAAGGAGATGGTGAAGATGATCGCGGTGCTCACCTTGAGGTCGATCCCGGCGAAGCCCATCACCCCGGCGATGAACACCAGCGGCACCAGGTTGGGGATCAGGGCCACCAGCACCATCCGGGGATCGCGGAAGAACCAGAGCATGATGAGCCCGGTGAGGAGCACGGCCACGCCCATGCCACCCACCAGCTGTGTGCTCAACGTGGCGTTGTTGCGATCGATCAGGTAGGCCATGCCGGTCTGGTGGAACCGCACCAATGTGCTGTCCGTGTTGGACCGGATGAACGCATCGATACCGGCATTGCGCACGGCATGCACGCGGCCTCCTTCATCCACCATGCGGCCGGTGATGCGCGCATGTGTGTTCTTGCTGTCCACCAGGGTGCGCACAAGCTCGCGCCCCAGCAGCTTCACCTGTCGTGCCATCCGCGCCGCTTCCGCGCTGTCCTCCGGCAACCGGTCAAAGTCGGCGGAGCCACCGTTGAACGCCCGGTTCATCGACCGGATGAGCGTGGCCGGTGATAGCGTGGCGCTCACGGCCTGTTCCGTGCGGAGATGTGCCTGTACCCCATCGATCTGCGCGAGCACTTCCGGATCCCAGACGGTGGCACCCGGACGCACCACGTTCACCTCCATCTCGAACGGGCGCACACCACCGAACACGCGCTCGAACCACAGGAAGCCTGCCTTCATCGGGTCGTTCTCCGGAAGGTCCTCCAGCAGGAAGTTGTTGACCGTTACACGCGAAGCGCCCCACGACCCGGCCAGGGTGATCGCGGCGAACGCGGCCACGATCCCCCGCCGGTGCCGCAGCGTCCATTGGAAGAGTCGGGGAAGGCGTGCATCCCATGGCGATGGCTTGTCCGTGGTGGGCAACAGGCGGCGCGCATCGGTGAGGATGAGCAGGGCCGGGAGCAACAGGAAGGCGAGCAGGAAGGCCACAAAGACACCGATCGAGGTGTACAGACCGAACTCGCGAAGGGGCGGTATGCTGGCGGTGCCGAGGGTGGAGAAACCGATGGCGCTGGTGAGCGCGGTGAGGAAGGTGGGCAGGCCGGTCTCGTAGAGGGTACGCGCCAGCGCATGGCGCTGCTCGGTGCCTTTCCGGATCTCGTCGAGGTAGCACTCGAGGATGTGGACCACGTCGCTCATGCCCACCACGAAGAGGATGGTGGGGAGCAGCATGGTGAGGATCCCCAGGGGCTTGCCCAGCGCGGTCATCAGGCCCACCTGCCACAGGATCGAAAGCCCCACCACGGTGATCGGCACCACCACGCCGGCCACGCTTCGGAAACCGATCCACAGGAACACGGAGAGCAAGGCGATGGAGAGCAGCAGGAAGGTGACCGTCTCGCGGACCATCGTGTGGATGTAGTGGTCCTGCCCCACGATGCGGCCCGCAAGCCGGGCATCCGAGAGCCCGTGGCGCGCCAGGGCATCTTTCACGTTCCACAGCAACGAGTCGCACCGCACCTTGGAGAGGCCTGGCTCCGCGGTCAAGAGCACCAGCATGGCCGTGCCGTCCGCGTTGAAGAAGGTGCCCTGCATGCGCGGGTCGGCGGCGATCCGTGCGCGATCGATCGCGAGCAGTGCCGTGTCCGACCACCGGAGATAGGGGGTGAAGAAGACGCCCAAGGGCGTCACCACGGGTTCTTCCATCCGCGTGGGCGATAGCACACGGAGCACGTGCGGCAACGTGTCCAGGTCGCCCGCAAGCGTATCCACACGCGCCAGCAGTGCCGGGTCGAACACCCCGCCGGCACGCTCGAACCCGAGCATCAGGAAGTCATTGTCGTGCCCGAAGCGCTCGCGGAACGCCAGGTAGCGGTCCAGCTCGGGGTCGTCCGTGGGGAAGAACTTCTCGAAGTCATAGTCCACCCGCACGTTGCGCAGGGCGACCAGTGCGCACAAGGACACGAGCACTGCGCCCAGGATGCCGATGCGCGCATTGCGCGGCGTCAGCCAGCGCTCGATCCGTTGGATGCGCTCATTGATCAACACGGGATGGTCGATGCGGTGCGGCGAAGTTGGTCAGCCCCGGCGGAACGGCCGGTAATTTCGCCGGGCTGATGGGAACGACGCTGCGTCCGCTTGTGTTCATTGCCGTGCTGGCTGTCTGCGTCCCCGCGCAGGCCGGCCGCTTGAAGAAGGCGTTCGCGGCGCTGCAGGTGCACAACTACTTCCTGGCGCGCGAGCTGTTCCTGAAGGAGGTGGGCCGGCAGCCGGCCGCCGCGAACTATGGGCTCAGTGTGATCACGGGCCGGGCGGACAATCCGTTCTATCAGTTGGACTCCAGCTACGCCTACATCCAGCGGGCGGATGCGGCCTTCACGCTCAGCTCGGAGAAGATGCGGAACGCCATCCGCGAGTTCGGGGTGGATGCCGCCGCGATCCAGGCGCAGAAGGACCACATCCACACGGTGGCCTGGGACCAGGTGCGTGCGTTGAACACGGTGGATGCCTATGCGCGCTACATCGAGCGGTACCCTGCGAGCCCCAGGTCGGGTGACGCAGTGCTCGTCCGCGACCACCTGGCGTTCCAGGAGGCCAGGGAACAGAACACGGCGGAAGCCTACGGGCGGTTCCTCGAACGCTATCCGGGAGCCAAGGAGACCTTCGAGGCGCGCAACCGTTTCCAGGAGGCGGTGTACCGGGAAGCCACGCCCAACGGCACCATCGCCGAGATGGAGGCGTTCATCGCATCCAACCCGGAGAGCCCGTACGTGCGCAATGCGGAGGAGGCCATCTACAAGGCGTGCACGCCGCATCGCGCACCGGGGGAGCTTTCAGCCTTCATCCGCCGCTATCCCCGCAGCCCGCTGGTGCCGGATGCCTGGCGCGCGTTGTACGAGGCCAGTGTGAAGGACCTCAGCGCTGCCTCGATCACGGCATTCCTGCAGCAGTACCCGGACTTTCCGTTCATGAACGAGCTGGTGGCGGACTACAACGTGGCCAGCCTGGAGCTGCATCCCTTCCGCCGGCAGGGGCGCTGGGGGTATCTGGACAACGAAGGCGTGGAGCGCATCAAGGCCATCTATGAGTTCGCGGAGCCGTTCCAAGGGGGCATCGCGCGTGTCGGCCTCAACGGGCTTGTGGGCACCATCAACAAGATGGGCAAGGAGGTGGTGGACATCCAGTACGATGACGTGCTCGATGCCGTGGACGGGCTCGCCACCGTGGAGCGTGGCGGCCGTGCGGGGGTGGTGGACCGCGGCGGAAGCCTGGTGATCGGGCCGGAGTTCGAGGAGATCGGTGAGTTCAGCCAGGGCCTCGCCTTCGCCGCGCGCGACGGGCGGTATGGATTCATCAACGCTGCGGGCAGGGAGGTCATTCCCTTTGTGTACACGGGTGCACAGACGTTCCAGCAGGGCGTTGCCGTGGTGGAGCAGGAGGGCCGGCAGGGCGCCATCGATGTGAAGGGGAACGTGGTGGTGCCGTTCGAGTACGATTGGGTGGAAGGGTTCGCCAATGGCGTTTCGCGGGTGCGTGCGAAGGGCCGCATGGGCGTGATCAGTCCCTTCGGCGATGTGCTGGTGCCGGTGGAGTTCGATCACGTGGGCGTCTTCAACGAAGAGCGCGCCCTCGTGCTGAACGGCGGTAAGGCCGGCTATGTGGATGCCGCCGGCCGGATGGTGGTACCCCTGAAGTATGACGGCCCGTCCGGTGCACCGGTCACGTGGGGTGACGTGCACAATGGCGTCGCCCGTGTGCGCCTGGGCGACAAAGTGGGGCTCATCGACCGGGACGGCACCGTGGTGCTGCCGTTGCAGTTCGCCGACATCGGCCTGATGGAGGGCGGCGTTGTGCCCGTTCGCAAGAAGGCGCTCTGGGGCTACGTGTCGCGCAGCAACCAGAACATCGTCGCCCCGCGCTACGAAGGCGCCTGGGAGATGAGCGAGGGCCATGCCCGGGTGAAGGGTGGCGGTCGCTTCGGGCTGATCGACAGCACAGGCAAGGAGGTTCTTCCGCTTCGTTATCGCACGCTCAGCGACGTGCGCAACGGTTTGGTGATCGCGTCCACGGAGGACGGCACCGGCGTGCTGGATGTGAAGGGCGTGGTGCGCGTTCCGCTGAAGTACGACCGTGTGGAAATGAAGGCGGGCGGGCTTGTCCTGGTGGCGATCGGCGAAGGGGATGCGGAGAAGCAGGCGTATTTCCGCATCGATCAGGGGCGCTTCATCTGGAAGGAGGACGGATTCGATACCGTGCGCCAACCGGTAGTTCCGGCTGGTACCGACGAGTGAGCTCAGCGGAGCAGCGTCACATGCCCCGTGAGCCGTTCCTGGACCACGCCTTCATCCGTAACGGCCTTGTAGCGGATCGTCCACACGTACACGCCGTCCTGCGCCGGTGTGCCGTTCACCAGGCCGTCCCAGCTTCCCTGCGGTGATGCGCTGCTGAAGATGGCCTCGCCCCAACGGTCGAAGATGAGCAGCTCATAGGCATCGAACGCGCCGCTCACCACCGGCAGGAAGACCTCGTTCATGCCGTCACCGTTCGGCGTGAACGCGTTCGGCACGTGGATCAGCGGGGCGCAATCACCCGTGGTGATCGTGATCGTGTCCGTGGCATTGATGCACGGTCCGGCGAGTTCCACGATGTAGGTGCCCGGCATGGTCACAGCGAGGGTCGGCCTATCGGATCCGGTGTTCCAGGTGTATTCGGCCAGGTGCGTGGTGGCATCGAGCACCAGGTCGCGTCCCGGGCAGATGGTCGCATCCGGACCCAGGTCGATCGACTCCACGCGTGGCAGGAACACGACATTAACCGCATCGGAGGCGCTGCAGCCATCCAGGGTCAGGGTCACTTGCACCTGGCCGCCGCTGGTCACCAGCGTGGAATCCACGACCGAGCCGGTGCTCCAGAGGACGGATGCGCCGCCGGGGACCACCGTGAGCACCAAGCTGTCACCAGCGCAGAGGGTCCGGTCATCACCGAGGTCGGGCGTCACGAGCGGCACATAGCTCACCACGATGGCGTCCGAGGTGGTGCAGCCGTTCGCATCGGCCAGCACCGTGTAGGTGCCTGCGGTGGTCACGGTATAGCTGCTGCCGTTGCTTCCATCGGGCCAGGTGAGCGACACACCGGGGAGCTGCAGTTGTAGCACGAGTTCCGCACCGGGACAGAGCGCGGTGTCCGGGCCAAGGTCCACGGCGGCCGCATCGAAGTAGGCCACGGTCACTTCCTCCGTGATGCTGCACGTACCGATGGTCACCGTTACCGCGTAGGTGCCGGCCTCTTCCACGGTGAATCCGCTCAGGGTGGACCCATCCTGCCAGAGGTAGGTGGCTCCTGGTTCGGCAGCGTCCGCGAGCCAGATGGCGCCGGTGCACAAGGTGGTGTCCTCGGGCAGGTCCACATCGGGTGTGGCGAGGGCGCTCACCGCAATGGCATCACTGGCCGTGCATCCGTTCACGGTCACCGCAACGTCCCAATCGCCGGGACCTACCACCAGGGTGGGGGTCGTGCTGCCGTCGGACCACAGGTAGGTGGCGCCGGGCTGCGTGGCGTTCAACAGGAGGCTGGCGGCAGCGCAAAGTCCCGTATCGGCCCCGAGCGCCACCACCGGCAGCGGGAGCAGCGTCACCTGTACCGTATCGCTCACTTCGCAGCCGGCCAGCACCACCCGCGCCCAATAGGTGCCGGCCTGGTCGATCGTGCGGGTGGGTTCGGTGCTGCCGTCCTCCCACAGGTAGCTCGCGCCGGCCTGGGTGATGTCGAGGACGATGGAGGAACCGGTGCACAGGTCGGCATCGTCCCCAAGTTCCACGGGTGCCAGGTCCACGTAGGCGATCGTGATGGAGTCCGTGGCCACGCACCCTTGCACGTTGATGTTCGCCCAGTAAGTTCCGCCTGTTGCCACGGTGATCTGCGGTCCGTTCTGGTTCGTGCTCCACACGGTGCTTCCGCCGGGCAACTGGGCCGTCAGGAGGATGGTCGCGTCAGGGCAGAGCGTGGTGTCCGCGCCAAGGTCGAACACCAATGGTCCCACGTACTGCACGTCGACCACATCGGTCAGCACGCAACCGTTCAGGTCCACGTCCACGCTGATCACGCCGGGGGAGGACACCACGACCGTTTGTGCCGTACTGCCGTTCGTCCACAGGAACGTGGCGCCCGGGTTGCCGGCATCAAGCACCAGCGTGGCACCATCGCAGAGGACCGTGTCCGCGCCCAGGTCCACCACCGGCGCGGGCAGTACATCCACCGTGATGGCATCGGTCAGCGGGCAGGCGCCCTGCAGCACGTTCACGGAGTAGAGGCCCGGCGTGCTCACCTGGATGCTGCTCGTGGTGGCACCGGTGCTCCACAGGTACGAGCTTCCCGGCAAGGTGGCGTCCAACGTCAGCGATGTGCCGGCGCAGATGGCCGTATCCGGTCCAAGGTCCAGCGCATCGGGCGAGGCGTAGGCGACCACGATCGTGTCGTGGCCGGTGCAATGCACTGCGTCGGTCACGGCCACATGGTAGGTGCCCGGGCCGGTCACGGTATACGTGGCGGTGGTGGCGCCGTCCTGCCACACGTAGGTGTCGCCCGCCACCGTGGCGTCCAGCACCAGCGTGTTGCCCGGGCAAAGTGTGGTGTCGTTGCCGAGCTGCACATCCGGCAGCGGTTGCATCGTCACCGTGATCGAGTCGCTCACCAGGCAACCGTTCTGCGTTACGTCCACCCAGTAAAGACCGCCACCGGAAACGGGAAGGGTGGGGTCGTTGTAGCCGTTGTTCCATTGATAGAAGGTGGCACCGGCGGTGGTGGCGTCCAGCAGCAGGTTGCTTCCGGTGCAGATCGTGGTGTCCGGCCCGAGATCAACGGTGGTCACGTTCACGTACGTCACATCCACGGCATCCGAGGCCGTGCATCCGTGCGTGTCCGTAAGGGTTACGGAATACGTACCGCCCTGCTGCACCAGGAAGGTGGCCGCCTGGCTTCCATCCTGCCACAGGTAGGTGACGAAGGGCGTGGTGGCGTTGAGCGTGACGCTTTGGCCCGGGCATAACAGCGTGTCCTCACCCAGGTCGATGCTCGGCGGCGTCCACGTGCCCACGTTCACCACGTCGGATGCGGAGCAACCGTTCACGGTGACCGTTACGCTCCACGTGCCGGGGCCGGCCTGCACCGTCGCGGTGGTGGAGCCATCGTTCCAGAGGTAGGTGGCCCCGGGCGTGGTGGCGTTCAGCAGGGCCGTGGCGCCCGGGCACACCATCCGGTCAAGGCCAAGGTTCACGGTGGGCAGGGGGAGCAGGTCGATGAAAATGGAGTCGCGTGCGGCGCAACCGTTCAGCGTGGCATCCACCCAGTACCAGCCGCTGGCGGCGGCATTGATGGTGCTGGTGGTGGCGCCGGTGCTCCAGACGAAGGTGGCGCCCCCGATGTTCACGGAGAGCGGGATCGGGGTGCCCGCACAGCCCGTCTGGTCAGGCCCGAGGTCCACCGAGGCCAGGCTGAAGTTGATCAGCTCGGCGCTGCTGGTGCTCGAGCAGCCGCCCACGGTGACGGTCACGCTCACGGTCCCCGGTTGGTCCGTGGTGAACGAGGGGAGCGTGGAGCCATCCTGCCAGAGGTAGGTGGCACCCGGTGTGGTGGCATTGAAGGTGGCGGCATCGCCGGGGCACACGGTCTGGTCACCGCCGAGGTCCACGGTGGGCATCGGGTTCACGGTGAACAGCACGTTGTCCGTGGCCGAGCAGCCGTTGGCGTCCGTGAACGCATAGGTGAGGAGGTGGGGGCCGGACGCCACGGCCGCGGGATCGAAGGTGCCGCTGCTCACACCGGGGCCGCTCCACGTGCCGCCCAAGGGGCTGCCGACCAAGGCATAGGGCGCGGCGTTCGCACAGAGCACTTGTGCGGTCCCCGCATCCACCTGCGGAAGCGGATGCACGACCACATCCACAGTGCAGGACGCGCTGCATCCGTTGGCATCGGTCACATCGTACTGGAGCGCATGGGTGGCCGCGCCGGCAAGGGTGGGGTCGAAGTTGCCGGCCACCACGCCCGGCCCGCTCCAGGTGCCACCGGCGGGCGCACCGCCCAAGGCCACAGCGGCATCATCCGCGCAGAAGGGACCGTAGGCACCGCACACGGCCACCGGGTCGGGATGCACCACCACATCGGTCTGGCAGCTGTGCACACAGCCGTTGGCCGTGGTGAACGTGTACGTGAGGGTGTGCGTGCCGGGCCCGGCCAGCGCGGGGTCGAGGGTGCTGCCCACCACGCCCGGTCCGCTCCACGTGCCGCCGGCAGGGGCACCGGCCAGGGCGATCGGCGCGGCGCTCTGGCAGGCGGGGCCATAGGTACCGCACACCAAAGCAGAAACGGGGTCGACGTTGATCGTGGTGGTGCAAGCGGCGGAACAGCCGTTGGCATCGGTGAAGGTGTAGGTCACAGCGAACGCGCCCGGGCCGCTCGCCGCCGGGTCGAAGGTGGATCCCACGATACCGGTACCGCTCCATGTGCCTCCGGCAGGGATGCCGTTGAGCGCGATGGCCGGCGCTCCCGGGCAGAGCGGGCCGTAATTGCCGCACGCCACGGCCGGCAGCGGGTTCACCACGATGTCCGTGCTGCATGAGGCGGAGCAGCCGTTGGCATCCGTGAACTGGTAGGTCACCGTGTGCGTGCCCGGGCCGCTCACCGTTGGATCGAACGTCGATCCCACAATGCCGGTACCGGACCAGGTGCCGCCGGTGGGCAGGCCGTTCAATGGCAGGGGTGAGGCATCCGCACAGGCGGGGCCGTAGCTGCCGCAGGCCACCACCGGCGTCGGGTTCACGGTCACCGTGGTGATGCAGCTGCTGGAGCAGCCGTTCGCGTCGGTGTAGATGTACGTTAGCGCATGATCACCGGTACCCGCCGCGCCCGGATCGAACGAGCCGCCGGCCACACCGGCACCGGACCAGTTACCACCGGCCGGCTGTGCGCTCAAGGCAATGGGCGGTGCGCTGATGCACAAGGGCCCTGCTGGATCGCACACGACGATGGGCATCGGGTTCACCACCACGTCCGTGGTGCAACTGAACGTGCAGCCGTTCGGGTCCGTGTAGGTGTATGTGAGCGTGTGCGTGCTGCTGCCCGCCACTCCGGGGGAGAACTGCCCGGCACTGACGCCCGGACCGCTCCAGGTGCCGCCGGCCGGTGTACCGCCCAGCGGGATCGAGGGTTGGTACACGCAGTAGGGCCCATAGCTGCCGCAGTCCAGCACCGGGGCCGTATGCACCACCACGTTCGCCGTGCAATCGTCCACGCAGCCGTTCGCGTCGGTGTAGGTGTAGGTGATCGCGTGCGCGCCGGAGCCTGCTGCGGCCGGATCGAAGGAATTGCCGCTGACACCCGGACCGCTCCACGTTCCACCGGCCGGCGTGCCGCCGAGCGGTTGTGTGGCGTCGTTCACGCAGAACGGCCCTGGTGAACCGCAGTTGGCCACGGGCAGGGGATGCACCACGATCGATGTGGTGCAGCTGTTCGAGCAGCCGTTCCCGTCCGTGTAGGCATAGGTCACATCGTGCGTTCCCGGTCCGGCCACGGTGGGGCTGAAGGTGTTCCCGACCACGCCGGGGCCGGACCAGGTGCCGCCGACCGGGCTGCCGTTCAAGGACAGGGACGGGGCATCCGCGCACACCGGTCCATAACTGCCGCAGTTCATCACGGGCAGCGGGTTCACCGTCACCTGCACGGTATCACGCAGGATGATGGTGCCTGCGAAGGAGATGTTGTCCAGGCCGATGTCATTCCCAACGCCGAAGCCGGAGAGCTGCTGCATGCAGAAATCCAGGTTCGTGGCGCTGGTGGTGGCCGTCCAATTGGCGGTGAAGGTGGTCCATTGGCCCTGGTTGTTCGAGGCGGTCACGTTGCCGAACGCGGTGCCGTCGCTCACGATCCACTGCATTTCCGGGGGACCGGATGTGGCCAGGCTCGCCATGCGCCAGGACATGGTGTAGGTCTGGCCGGGACATACGTTCAGGTTGAGGCAGTAGAACGCGCTCCATTGGGTGTTGAAGCCACCGTTCAGCATCAGGAAGGCCCCGTTGCTCACCCCCTGCCATTGGCTGTGGAAGGCGTTCGCGTTGGTGCCGATGTAGTAGTGCCCCTCGGCATAGAGGTCGTTGCTCCAGGTGAAGGCGGAGTTGAAGCCCGTATTCCCCGCGCTGAAGTCGCCGTTCACCACCATGTTGCCGGTGGGGTAGCTCACCTGGCACCAGTAGGAGCCGGCCGTGGAGACCGTGATGTTCTGTGTGGTGGCGCCATTGCTCCACAGGTAATTGGTGTACCCGGGAGGGCCGAAGAGGGTCACCTGTTCACCCTGGCAGATGCTCTGGTCGGGACCGATGTTGATGGAGCACACCGGCTGACCGAGGAGGGTCCCGTGCAACAGGCCGACAAGGGCGAACAGGCAGGTACGTAACGAACTGGTCACGAGGGATCCCCGGGGATGATGGCCGTGCGAAGTTCGGACCTTCGGAGGGAACGGGAAGGGTTGGGTGGACACCGCTTTTTCACCGGGCGATGAACACGCGGTTGACCCCCTCCAGTTCGAGCGATCCAACATGGCCGAACAAGAGACGCAGATCCCCAGCCAAACGTGCGCTGCGCTCCGGATATCCCGGCCCATGGTCCACCGTATTGACCAATACCAGGCCCCCAGGCGTCAGACGCTGCTTCAGTGAGCTGAGGAAGTCCTTGGAATCCAGAAGGTCGGAATGGCGGTCCTCGATGAACAGGTCAACGAGAATGAGGTCGAAGGAGCGTTGTTCACTGGCCAGGTGGACTGCCGCATCGGCACAGTGCAGCTCCAGATCGGGGCCGGGTGCCCACCCGAAGTGATCCCGGGCGATGGACAACATGGCAGGATCCCCGTCGACCCCTACCAGCGGACAGCCGAAGGCCATTTCGCGCCGCAGCACCTGTGCCGCGCTGCCAGCCCCGAACCCGAGCAGGAGCACCGATGCCGGCGGCGGACGATCCTTCAGCTGGTCCCGCAGCACCACCAGCCAGACCCGCAGCAGCGAGCCCTGGCTTTGATTGGCCCGCGCACTGTCGACCACCAGCCGACCGTTCTGCCATTCCAGATGGAGTTCCATGTACCGGCCGGAGCGGCTGGCCACGCGGATCGGCCACAACCAGCTCAGGTATCGATAGAGGGTGCTCATGACGGTCTCTGGGAACAGGGCTTCCGCCGGTCCAGGTCCAAAATGGGTGACCGGACGGAGCGCGGCGAAGATCCGGCGCGGCGAGCGGCTTCGCTACGCGGGAGGACGTTTTCGCAGGAAGCGCGGAGCATCACCGTGCCAGCGCCCACCGCGACCTAGTTTCGCGCCCCTTTCATGCTGGGAATGACCCCGATCACCTGGTACAAGCTCCGGAAACTGCTGAAGTACGGGCTGGTGACATCCTCCGTGGCGTGGGTGCTCACCCTGTTCAGCGGTGAGGCGGTGTGGCAGGTGCTGGGCGCCTGGTTCCTGTTGGGGATCTGGACCGGGGTGCTGGAGGAGTTCCTGTTCGGCCGGAGGTTCCGCTCACTGGCCCTGCCATTGCAGTTCGTTGCCAAGGTGATGGCCGTGAACCTGCTGACCCTCGCGCTGCTGATGGTGGCGTTCATCCTGGGGCGGAAGGACCAGCTTCCAATGGTGGGTACGGCCGAGGTGAGCGCGTTGGAGCTGGTGCTGATGCCGCAGTTGTACCGCTTGATCCTGCGCGTGGTGGTGGTCACCTCGATCGCCATCCTGGTGGTGCAGATGGAGGAGTTCATGGGCCGACGCATGTTCTTCGGCTTCCTGCTCGGCCATTACGAGAAGCCGGTCGCGGAGGAGCGCATCCTGCTGTCGATCGACCTGGTGGGCAGCACTGCGCTGAACGAGAAGCTGGGGGACCTGCAGTATTTCCGCTTCCTGAACACGACCCATTCGCTGATGACGGATGCCGTGCTCCGCAACGAAGCGGAGATCTTCAAGTACATCGGCGATGAGGTGATCTTCACGTGGCCCATGCGCAAGGGCCTGGCCAACGCCAACTGCCTGGACCTCTTCTTCGACATCCAGCAACGCATCGCGGAGAATGCGGAGGAACTGCAACGTGAGTTCGGTGCGATCCCGCGGTTCAGGGGAGCGGTGCACGGTGGCCGGGTGATCATTGCCCGCACGGGGCACATCAAGCGCACCATCGACCTGAGCGGGGATGTGATGAACACACTGAGCCGCATGCTCGGCCTTTGCAAGGAGCTCAAGGCCGACCTGCTCGTGAGCGCGCAGATGCTCGATCGGCTCGGTGGCGCCACGGAGCGGTTCCGGGTGGAGCCGGAGCAGGTGCTGCCGGTGAAGGGGCGCAAGCGGGAAGTGCGCGCCCATGTGGTGCACCGCGAGCGCCTTGCCTGACCGACTTGCCGCGCTCCGATGCCGCCCTGTCGCCTTCCCTTGTTCCGTCCTCCTGCACCGAAGTAGTTTTCGCCCATGCGTCGTAAGTGGTCGCTCATCCTGCTGTGCTTGCTGTCGGCCGCCTGCGTGCATGCGCAGACCGCGGTCCCTTACCTCGCCACCGGCGACCGGTTCGGCGTGTTCCGGGCCGGGGTCTTCATTCCGCTTGAGAAGCACCGTCCACTGGCCACCTGGCCCATGGGCGACCGCCTGGCCTATGCCACCCGCGACGGGCGATTGATGCTCTTCATGGACGGGCAGGTCTCCACCCTGACCACGGGGCTGCTGGCCGATAGCGCCGCCTTGCACGAACAG
>JAXLVG010000028.1:0-23252 GCA_046329115.1 Flavobacteriales bacterium
AGGGCCTCCAGCACTTCCTGTCGGCGGCGATGGCTCACGGGCACCTCCTGGCCGTTGGTGAGCACCAGCGTGCCGCCATCGCGATGCAGGTACATGCGCACCTGCGCCATGTTCACCAGGTGGGAGAGGTGCACGCGCAGGAAGCCGTGCGGTTCCAGGGCCGCCTCGAACTCCTTCAGCGTGCGCGAGGCGAGCACCTTGTCCCCGTTCGCGAGGTGGAAGCGGGTGTAGTTGCCGTCGCTCTCGCACCGCACGATCTCGGCGGGGGAGAGGATGTGGAAGCCTTCGGCGGTGGGCAGCGTGAGCCGGTCGGTGAGCGCGAGCCTCAGCGCGTGCGCCTGCTCGGCGGAGCGGTCCTCCACGGTCGCTATGCGTTCCAGGGCTGCCTGCAGGTCCGCGCGCACCACGGGCTTCAGCAGGTAATGAGCGGCTCCGCGCTTGAAGGCCTCCACTGCGTAATGGTCGAAGGCCGTGGTGAAGATCACGCGCGGGCGGTGGCCATCGAGCTGGTCGAGCACATCGAAGCCGGTGCCATCGCCCAGCCAGATGTCGAGCAGCACCACATCGGGCCGTTCCCTGCCGATGAGCTCCACGGCGGTGACCACGTTCTCGGCCTCGCCCACCACCTTCAGCTCCAAGGGGATGCCCGCCAGGGCCGCCCGCAGGCTCGCACGGGCGGGGGCCTCATCATCCACGATCGCCAGCTGCAGCATGTTCTTCAAGTGCGCGCACCTGCATGCGCAAGGTGATGGTGGTGCCGGACGGTGTTCCTTCCGGGCCGTGAAGATCGGTCACGACGACCGTGTCGTTCAGGTTGCTCCGTTGGTCGAAGAGCTGCACGCGGCGGCGCACCAGGTCCAGGCCCATGGAGGTGCCGCCGCGTCGGGATGGTCGTTGCGCCGCGGCGGCGCGGCCCACGCCATTGTCGGTGACCTCGATGTGCAGCACGGACCCGGCCTGGTCGATGCGCACGTGCACGTGGCCTTTGCGCCCGGAGGGGAAGGCATGCTCCAGCGCGTTCTCCACCAAGGGCTGCACCAGCATGGGTGGCACGGCGATGCGTTCCGGACGCACGTACGGTAGCACCTCCAGGTTCCAGGTGAACTGGCCGGGCCGGCGGTTGGCGCTGATCTGCAGGTAGTGCTCCACCAGTTCGATCTCCTGGGCCAGGGGGATGGTGCGGCGCCGACTGGTCTCCAGCACCAGGCGCAGGTACTTGCTCAGGTGGCCCACATGGTCGTTCGCCAGCAACGGATCACCACCGGCATACAGCCCGGGAATGGTGTTGAGCGCATTGAACAGGAAGTGCGGGTCCATCTGCAGGCGCAGCGCCTGTTGTTCCAGTTCGGCCTCGCGCTGCAGCGCGCGCTGGCGGTTGCGCTGCACCACGGTCCACGCCAGCGCCGCGATGGCGAGGGCGAGCACACCGATGCCCACCGCGATCCAGCGGTTGCGGTCGGCCCGCAGTTCGGCCAGGTCCTGCTGCGCGCGCAGTTCCGCGTTCTCGCGGTCCTTGCGCTCGGTGTCGTAGCGCAGACGCAGCTCCGACATCGCGCTGCTCACACCGGCGTTCATCAGGGAATCGCTCAGGGTGTGATAGGTGCGGTAGTGCGTGAGGGCCTGTGCATGTTCGTTCTTGCGTTCGTGCAGGGTGGCCAGTGAGGCATGGGCCTCCTTCATGTCCTCCAGGGAGCCGATGCGTTCGGCAATGCGCAGGCTGCTGTCCAGCAGGGGTTGGGCCTCGGCCAGGTGGCCCTGCATGCGGCGCACATCGCCGAGCCCGTAGAGGCAGCGCACCTCCACCTCGTAGTTGCCATGTGCGCGGGCATCGGCCAGGGCGGCGGTGTAGTAGTGCGCTGCGCTGTCCAGGTGTCCCTTGCGTTCAAACGCCAGGCCCAGGTTGCTCAGCTGCATTTCCCGTTCCGCTCCTGCGTGCAGGCGTTCCTCGCGGGCCAGGCTCTCCTTCAGCACGGCCACCGCACTGTCCGATTCACCGGCCTCGATCAACAGCACCCCCATGCCGTTGAGGCTGTTGTGCACGGCATCGGGGTCTTTCCGGCGTTTGATGGCAATGCTGCGTTGCAGCAGATCGATCGCCTGGGTCAGGCTGTCGCGCCGCCACTGCAGCAGGCTCAGGTTGTGCAGTGTGCGGGCCATGCCGATGCTGTCGCCGCGCAGCTCCTTCAGGCGCAGGGCCGCCAGTCCTTCCGCCAGGGCACCGGTATAGTCGCCCTGGATCTCCCGCACCACACCGAGGTTGGTGTGCGCACTGCCCATCCAAAAGGTGTCGCCGGCGGCAACGGCGATCGCCAGCACGCGCTGGTAGCACCGCAGGGCGCTGTCCGGTCGCGAGTTGCGTTGCAGGATCAGGCCCCTTATCGAGAGGGCGTTCAACTGCTGCTTCCGCAGTTCGGGTACGCCATCGGTGGCCCGGAGAATGGGACGCAGCACGCTATCCGCTTCTTCGGTCCTGCCGGTGCGGAAGAAGGTCAGGGCACTGTCCAGCTCCGTGCGGAAGGTCAGCGTATCCAGTTGGACATGTTCCGCTGTGCGGCGGGAGGTCACCGGGCCGCCACAGGCGACCAGCTGCAGCATTACCGCGAACAGGAACAGCCTGTTGATCACCGGTCAAAAGTGCATCATCGCACGGCAACGCGTGCCAGGCGTGTGCCGAACGGTCCGATCGAACGAACATGGTAGGTGCCCGGGGCCACGCCACCCAGTTCCATCGGCGTGCGTTCATCACTGGAGCGGAGCTCAAGCACCGTGCGCCCCTGTACATCGATCAGCTGGATGCGCTCGTTGCCCATCGTTCCTTCGATGATGAGGTGATCACTGGCCGGAACGGGGAAGAGGCGCCATGCGGGTCCGGTCACTTCGGTGAGGTTCGTGGAGATGATGGAAAAGCAATCGCTGGTGATGGTGCAGCCTTGGTCCGTGATGATCACGGCGTAGCTGCCGTTCTGCGGGGCCACGAAGCTTTGAGCGGTGGCACCCGTGATCGGGGTGTTGCCTTGCAGGCAATCGATCCATTGATAGGAAGCGCCGCTGAGCACGGCGGTCAGCACCGGGTCCTCCACCTGTACCGAGGCATCGAGGTCCACCACCGTGAGCTGCAGCGTGGCGGTGCTGTCGCAACCGGCGGCGTTGGTGAGCGCGGTGGTGTAGGTGCCGCTGGCGGCGTAGGTGCTGCCGTTCCATGTGTACGCACCGCAGTTGCTCACCGTGGTGGTGGAACTGGTTGGCTGGCCGATGGTGAGCTGCAGCGTGGCGGTGCTGTCGCAACCGGCGGCGTTGGTGAGCGCGGCGGTGTAGGTGCCGCTGGTGGCGTAGGTGCTGCCGTTCCATGTGTACGCACCGCAGTTGCTCACCGTGGTGGTGGAACTGGTGGGCTGGCCGATGGTGAGCTGCAGCGTGGCAGTGCTGTCGCAGCCGGCGGTCGTGGTGAAGGTGGCGGTGTAGGTGCCGCTGGTGGTGTAGGTGGTCCCGTTCCATGTGTAGGCGCCACAGTTGCTCACGGTGGTGGTGCTGCCCACCACACCATCCTGGATGGTGAGCACGAGGAACACGGTGCTGTCGCAATTCGCGGTGCTTAGCAGGTTCACCACGTGGTCCCCGGTCTCGGTGAAGGTCTGTCCACCGATGGTGTAGCTGCCGCAGGCGGTCACGGTGAGGTCCGCGTACTGGTGGTCGCATTGGTCCAGCTTGATCAGGAAGGCATCCCCATCGGCCAGGTCCTCGGTATCGAAGAAGCTCTCGCCTGCGTTCGGGTCCAGGTCGACGTTGCCACGGAAGCTGCCGGTGAGCACCACACCGCCGGTTGCGCTCACGTCGATCCCGCTGATGCCATCGCTCTGCGGTCCGCCCACACGGCGTGCCCACGCGAAAGTGCCGTCGGTGTTCACCTTGTAAACGAAGCCGTCGTTGGTCCCGGAGCTGTTGAGGTTGGAGGTGCCGTTCGTGGGATCGAAGTCCGCTGTGCCGTAGAAGGAACCCGTTACATACACCCCATCGTCCGCACCCACGAGCACATTGGTGGAGTTGTCCACCACCGTACCTCCGACGCGTCCGCTCCAGAGATAGCCGCCCGTGTTGTTGAGCTTGATGAGGAAACCGTCATCGTTGCCGGCGGAGGTGAGGTTGTTGACACCGGTGCCCGGGTTGGCGTCCATCACATCGCGGAAGATGCCCGTGATCCAGATGTTGTCATCGGCATCCACGTCCATGCCGTACAGGTGGTCGGGCTGCAGGCTGCCGAGGATGTCCACCCACACGTAGTTGCCGTCCTCGTCGAGCTTCAGTACATAACCATCGCTGTTGCCGATGCCCTGGCGGTTCACCGTGCCGGGGCCGGGGTTGAAGTCCACCACCGAGCCGAAGCCACCGGGCGAGAAGTCCCCGCCGACCACCACCCCGTCCGTTGTGGCACGGATCACGTGCGCATAGTCGTTCTCCGGGGCACCGCCCACGCGGCCGGCCCAGAGCAGCACCCCATTGCTCGTCAGCTTGAAGAAGCACGCATCGCGATCGCCGAGGCTGGTCATGTTCAGGGCGAGCTCGTTGGTGACGGCGCCGTTGATGGTGCCCAGGAAGGAGCCGGCCACGTAGATCGAACCGTCGGGGGCCTCATCCACGCTCACGCCGGCGCCCGAGCCGCGCCAGAACTTGGCCCATACCGTATTGCCCGCGCCGCTCAAGCGCCACACGAAGCCGTACTGGCCCGAGGCCCCCACCCCGATGTTCAGGGTGCCCGCGTTCGGGTTGAAGTCCACCGTTCCATCGAAGCGGCCGGTGATGATCAGGTCGCCATTGGCCGCCACGGTCACATCGCGGGCGCCGTCCGTGCCCGTGCCACCCACCCGCTTGCCCCAGAGGAGGTCGCCCACGCTGTTGAGCTTCACCACATAGATGTCGGCGTCGCCGGCACTGGTCACCGGTGCCGAGGTGGAACCGGGATCCAGGTCGAAAGCACCGTAGAAGTTGCCGACCACGTAGATGCTTCCATCCGGCGCATAAGCTGCGCGCACGGCGCTGTCGTCGCCGTTGCCGGGCTGCACGCCGCCGAACTGCCTGGCGAACGCGAACGTGGGCAGCTGTGCGTGGAGGGTGCCGGCGGCAAGCAGGCCGATGCCGGGAAGAAGGGTGCGCAGGGTGCTCATGGGGGCGAAGTACGCGCCGGCCCACGGTGCGGAGATGGCCGATCGAGCCCGCGTGCGCTGCGGACGATCCCGTGCGTTGCGGAGGCCGGTGGCCGCGATCGCCCGCCCGGGTAAGTCGCTCGTGCACAAGTGGAAGGCGCGGACGTGCGAAGGCGGCACGGCGCTTGGACCGGGAGCCGGAGGCCCTGCGTGCCCATCCGGGTAAATTCGCACCGCGATGCTCAAACAGAACCTGTCCTTCAAGCTTCAGCAGAAGCTCAGCCCCCAGCAGATCCAGTTGATGAAGATGCTGCAGCTCCCCACCGTGGAGATGGAGCAGCGCATCAAGGAGGAGATCGGCGAGAACCCCGCCCTGGAGGAAGGGGAGGAGGGTGAAGCGGAGGACCCCGCAGAGGAGGGCTTGGAGCCGGTGGAGCAGGAGGAGGGGGGCGACGACGACCGCGACGACATCGACCTGAGCGACTACTACGACGACGACACGCCGGACTACAAGCTGCAGGTGAACAACAAGGGGCGCGACGACGAGGAGCGCGAGATGCCCCTGGCCGGCGGCAACACCTTCCAGGACAACCTGCTGGCCCAGTTGCGCCTGCGCGACATCGACGACCGCGCCGCCATGCTCGGCGAGCACATCATCGGCAACCTGGACGAGGACGGCTACCTGCGGCGCGAGCTGGACAGCATCGTGAACGACCTGGCCTTCACCGCCAACGTGAGCACCACCAAGGAGGAGCTCACAGCGGCACTGAAGGAGGTGCAGGCGCTGGACCCCGCCGGCGTGGGCGCGCGCGACCTGCGCGAATGCCTGCTGCTGCAGCTGGACCGCCTGCCCCACGCGGTGGACACCCTGACGGCGCGCGCCATCGTGGACAAGCACTTCGAGGCCTTCACCAAGAAGCACTACGACAAGATCCTGGAGCGGCTGGAGATCGACGAGGAGGCCCTGCGCGCCGCCATGGAGGAGATCATGCGGCTGAACCCCAAGCCGGGTAATACCGACCGCGCCACGGACAAGCCCGTGCAGGAGATCGTGCCCGACTTCATCATCACCGCCATCGACGGGCAGCTGGACCTGCAGCTCAACAGCCGCAACGCCCCGGAGCTCCGCATCAGCCGCCAGTACCGGGACATGATCACCGAGTACCAGCGCAACAAGAAGGACCCCGCCGCCAAGGACGCGCTGGTGTTCCTGAAGCAGAAGCTGGACAGCGCCAAGTGGTTCATCGATGCCATCAAGCAGCGGCAGCACACCCTGCTCGTCACCATGGAGGCCATCATGGAGCACCAGCGCGAGTTCTTCCTCACGGGCGATGAGACCAAGCTGAAGCCGATGATCCTGAAGGACATCGCCGAGAAGGTGGGCATGGACATCAGCACGGTGAGCCGCGTGGCCAACAGCAAGTACGTGCAGACCAACTACGGCACCATCCTGCTGAAGTTCTTCTTCAGCGAGAGCCTCACCAACCAGGAAGGGGAGGAGGTGAGCACCCGCGAGGTGAAGAAGATCCTGAAGGACGCCATCGAGGCCGAGAGCAAGCGCGAGCCGCTCACGGACGACGAGCTCACCGCGCTGCTGAAGAGCAAGGGCTACAACATCGCCCGCCGCACCGTGGCCAAGTACCGCGAACAGCTGAACATCCCGGTGGCGCGGTTGCGGAAGGAGCTTTGACAAGTCTCAAGTTACAAGTCACAAGACTCAAGTCACAAGGAACAAGAGCCAGGGATCAAGGCACAGTTGGAAGACGCTGGTCGGGACGACTTGACCACCTGGGCTGATGCTTGGATCACGACGCACCTACCTTGACCACTTGTAAGTTGAACCTTGTGTCTTGAGTCTTGCAATGCGCCCCCTCGCCCACGCCCTCTCCGTGCTGCTGCACCCGCTGTGGATGCCCACGGTGCTGGTGGCGTTGGGCCTGTGGCTGGACCCGCACATCCGCATGGGCCTGCTGCCCCAGGGCCTGTGGATCCTGTGCGGCATGGTGCTGGTGATGACGGGGCTGTTCCCGCTGACCAGCGTGCTGCTGATGCAGCGCAGCGGACTGGTCTCGCAACTGACACTACCGGGTCGTGAGGAGCGGCTGCCGGTGTACGTGCTCACGTTGATCTACTACGGCATGGCGTACTGGCTGCTGCGCCGTACGCTGGTGCACCCCGCTATGCTCGGCTTCTTCTTCGGCGCCCTGGTGGCGGTGCTGGCCGTGCTGCTGGTCAACCTGCGCTGGAAGATCAGCGCGCACATGACGGCGCTGGGCGGTGTGGCGGGCGCCCTGCTCGGCATGATGGCGCTGCACGGTGTGCCGGCCGGTGCGCTGCTGGTGCTCGTGTTCGTGCTGCTGGGCGCCCTGGGCACCGCGCGGTTGCTGGTAAGCGACCACAGCCCGGGGCAGGTGTACGCGGGCGCGTTGCTGGGCGGCGCGTGCGTGTATGGCTGCGGGTTTTGGGGCATAACGCTCTGAAGCGGCCGAAGTGCCATCTTCGGACCATGCGGCCGGTGGTCCTGCTCCTGTGGATGGTGGTGCTGCCAGGCGTGCGGGCCCAAACGGCTGTTGTGCTGCACCACTGGAGCGGTGGTCTGCTGGCGCGGGAGATCCGCGTGAATGCCCTGCTCTCCGATCCGTGCGACAGCGTGCGGCTGGTGGTGGACGACGACCCCGGCTTCAGCTCCCCGGTGTACTCCGCTTACATGCCGGCGGACACCGCGCAGGGCCTGGTGGCGCACCTGCACCGTGGGGGCTTGCAGCCATCCACGCACTACCACTACCGTTTCGAGGTGGCCGGCCGGGTGGATACCACGGCGGCCAACAGCGGTCGCTTCCGCACCCCCGGCGAAGGTGCCACCTCCTTCTCCTTCGCGGTGGGCTCCTGCAACAGCAGTGGCGACCACCCGGTGTGGCAGAGCATGCGCTGGCTGCAGCCGGACCTCTTCATCGCATCGGGTGATCTGCACTACGCGGATCCCGTTGGCACCGACCCGGATGTGCACCGCACGGCCTATCTCCAGCACGTCTACCAGCACACGCCCGTCATGGAATTCCTGCACGATGTGCCGCTCGCGTATGTATGGGACGATCACGACTTCTGCGGGAACGGGTCCGACGCACAGGCCCCCGGTCGTTCCGCGGCGGGCCGCGCCTATCGCGATCACGTGCCGCACTATGTGCTTGCCGACAGCATCGCCATCCACCAGACCTTCACCATCGGCCGCGTGCATTTCATCCTGAGCGACATGCGCGCCACCCGCACACCGGAGCACATGATGGACAGCGCGCAGCATGCCTGGCTGCGCTCCGAGCTGTTGCACGCGCGCGACAGCGGCCTCATCGCCTGCTGGGTCACGGGCCTCACGTGGAACGCCATCGACTATCCCGAGAACTGGGGATCGCATCCGGCGGAGCGCGAGGCGCTGGGGAACTGGTTGCTGGCGAACCAGATCAAGGACCTCTTCATCCTCTCGGGCGATGCGCACATGCTCGCGATCGACGATGGCGCGAACGCGGACTTCAGCACCGGGCAGCAGAGCCCGTACCGCTACCCCGTCTTCCAGGCCGCTGCGCTGAACCGGGGCGGTTCCTACAAGGGCGGCACCTTCAACCAGGGGGGCGTGCATCCGAACCCCGGCGCGTGGATCGGCCAGTTCGGTCAGGTGCGCGTGGAGGATGACGGCGGTGACGTATGCATCACCTTCAACGGCTGGCGCACGGACAGCATGAGCGCCGCCATCAGCCTGGTGAACACCTACACCTTCTGCCGCCAGCTGCCCGCAGTAGGCATGCCAGGGGCGGAGCCCTCCGCCGGGCGCGCGTGGTGGCAAGGCGCCACCGTTCACATCATCCTGCCGAACGGTGCACGCGCGGAGGAGGTGGAGGTACTGGATGCGCTCGGACGCGCGCACTGCCGGACAGCGGTGGCGAGCGCCGACGGCATATTCAACGTGACCTGTCCCGACCGCCCGACCGGCGCGCTCCTCGTGCGCGTCCGCTGCGGCCCACGCATCATCACCCTCAAGACCTACGCCCCATGAGGCACCGTTCCGCGCTGATCGGCGCACTTTCGATCGCTGTTGGATCGCTTCAGGCCCAGGCACCCTACGTGCCGCCGTCCGATCCGCTGGTGCAGGCGAAGCTGGAGCAGTGGAAGGACCTCAAGTTCGGCCTGCTGATGCACTGGGGCGCGTACAGCCAATGGGGCGTGGTGGAGAGTTGGAGCATCTGTCCCGAGGATGAGGATTGGTGCAAGCGCAAGCCTGAGCACGGCGCCACCTACAACGAGTACGTGAAGAACTACGAGGCTCTGCAGACCACTTTCGACCCAGTGAGGTTCGATCCTGCAAGGTGGGCGCGCGCCGCGAAGGATGCGGGCATGAAGTACGTGGTCTTCACCACCAAGCACCACGACGGCTTCTGCATGTTCGACACCAAGCTCACGGACTACAAGGTCACCTCGCCGAACTGCCCCTTCCACGACGACCCGCGCGCCGACATCGCGAAGCACGTGTTCGACGCCTTCCGCACCGAAGGGCTGTGGACCGGCGCCTACTTCAGCAAGCCCGACTGGCACTGCCCCTACTACTGGTGGCCCTACTTCCCGCCGAAGGACCGCAACGTGAACTACCTGCCCACGCGCTACCCCGAGCGCTGGCAGCAGTTCAAGGACTTCACCAGCGGGCAGATCGAGGAGCTGATGACGCGCTACGGGAAGATGGACATCCTCTGGCTCGACGGCGGGCAGGTGCGGCCGCTGAGCACCGTGGACACGAGCGTGAGCTGGCAGAAGGCCATCCTCATCGACCAGGACATCGACATGGCGCGTATCGCCGCGATGGCGCGGAAGCACCAGCCCGGCCTGCTCGTGGTGGACCGCACCGTGGGCGGCGAATACGAGAACTACGTAACGCCCGAAGGCCATGTGCCCGATGCCGACCTCGGCGTGCCCTGGGAGACCTGCATGCCCATGGGCACGAGCTGGAGCTGGGGGCCCAACGAGAAGTACAAAAGCACCGATGAGATCATCCGCACCCTCGTGAACGTGGTGTCGCGCGGCGGAAGTCTCTTGTTGAACGTGGCTCCCGGTCCAGATGGACAACTGGACTCCACGGCCTATGTGCGCCTGAAGGAAGTGGGCGAATGGCTGAAGGTGAACGGGGAGGCGGTGTATGGAGCCAACGCGTCTTCGGGTCGAGAGGGCGGACTGGATCCACGGGTCCTCGGTGTTACGACCAAGGAAGGGCGCCGCCGCGGCATGGAGAGCACGATCTACTCCTACTACTTCATCGAAGGGGACAGTGCATTGAGCATTCGGTCGAACCGGCTCTATGCGAAACCAAAGAGCCGTCCGAGGATGTTGAGCAGTAGCTCACAGGCCAAGCTCAGGGTAGATGGTGATAATGTTTGGATCGATGTGCCTGCTTCAACCGGCTCGGCGATCCGAGTGCTTCGGGTCGAGAGCCAGATGCGTCAATGGCGGATAGGCCGTATCAAATGGTAAGCAAGAGCATTCCGCAGTGCCGGGTCGATCCCGGAATGATAAAGGCGGCCTGCTCCCCGCTTTCCAGATGGAGTGTTTTAACGGCCCAGAATGGAAGTGAGATGGTATCTACTCCGCGTTCTCCGCGCCTCCGCGTGAGCCTCGCATTGCTCCTCCTCTCCCTCCTCTCCTCCGCCCAGCACACCCCCGCCTTCTCCTTCCGGATGGTCTTCACCCACCCGGCCACGGACAGCGCCTACGCCGCCGAGCATCGGATCCGCCAGGTGATCAAGACCCGCGACTCAGAAGATCCTGAGTGGGGCTTGTGGGTGCACACCATGCACCGCTTCGTGCCACCCGCGCAGTTCGAGGCGCACCCGGAGTACTTCGCTGAACGCAATGGCACCCGCGTTCCCGATCAGCTCTGCTTGAGCAACCCAGAGGTGCTTCGGATCACCGTGGACAGCCTGCGTGCAATGATGGCCCGCAAGCCCGCTGCCCGCTACTGGAGCGTGAGCCAGATGGACAACTACAACCACTGCCAGTGCGCGCAATGCCACCGAACCGACAGCATCGACGGGTCGCCCAGCGGCAGCATCCTCCGCTTCGCGAACGCCGTTGCCGACAGCTTCCCCGACAAGGTGATCAGCACGCTTGCCTATCAGTACAGCCGCAGCGCGCCGAAGGTCACGAAGCCGCGACCGAACGTGAACATCATGCTCTGCAGCATCGAGGAGGACCGCAGCCGGCCGATCGCCTCGCGTGATCAGCCCGGTTCGTTCACCGCCGACCTGCGCCAGTGGTCGGCCTTGACCCCGGCTCAAGGGCCGGGGCAGGCCCACAACATCATCGTGTGGGACTACGTGATCAACTTCTCGCACCTGGTGATGCCCTTCCCGAACTGGAAGGTGCTCGCGCCGAACCTGCAGCTCTTCCGCGACAACGGCGTGCCGATGATGTTCGAGCAGGGGCTGTCGTCCCCCGGTGGCGAGATGCCGGAGTTCCGCACATACCTGCTGGCGAAACTCCTCTGGACCCCGGACCTGAACGTGGACTCGCTGCGCACGCACTTCATGAACGCGTTCTATGGCGACGCCGGCGTGTACATCGACAAGTACACCCGTCTGCTGGAGGAGGAGCTCGACAAGTCCGGCAAGGCGCTCACGCTCTATGAGCATCCGCAGTCGCATAAGAACGGCTACCTCAGTCCGGCGAACCTGGCGCGCTACAAGGTGCTCTTCAACAGCGCCGAGGCCGCGGTGATGGACGAGGACACGCTGTACCAATGGCGCGTGGAGGATGCACGGCTGGGGATCATGTACGCCGAGCTGGAGATCGCACGTGCGATGCCGCATGCGCCCAACGGGCTCTTTGAGAAGGACAGCGCTGGTCAATGGCGGGCGAAGCCGTACTACGTGGAGCTGCTGGATGAGCTCGTATACCGACTGGAAAGGCATGGGCATCGGTTATTGCATGAGACGAGGATCACACCAGAGGAGTACTGGAATGAGTTCCGCGACTACTTCGACCATGGCTTCAACGATCACCTAGGGCTACGGTCCAACATTGCCTTTGCGATGCCGCCTGACCCTCGCTACACGGCTGGGAGACAGGATGCGCTCATCGACGGCTATCGTGCTGGGATGAACTATCAGTTTGGCTGGCAGGGTTGGTACGGCGAGGACATGGTGGCGACCATCGACCTTGGCAGGCCCACGCGGATCGACACCTTGAGCTTTGCGTTCCTTCAGGACCAACAGAGTTGGATCTTTCTGCCAGAGCAGATCTCTGTTGAATGGTCTGACAATGGTGCCGACTTCAAGCCGTTCGATACGCACACCGTGGCAGCGGCGGCAGAAAAGGGCCCGCTATCGACATACACGGACAACTACTATCCCAGATTGTCCAGTGCGTTAACTACCCGCTACATCCGCATCACCGCAAAGAACCTCGGCCCGCTACCCGCCTGGCACGGCAGCAAGGGCGAGTGCTGGTTGTTCTGTGACGAGATCGTGGTGCACGGGGAGTGAAATGCAACTAACCACAGAGGGCACAGAGCACACAGAGAACACACAACGTTGAACGCAGCTCGGATCCCTCTGTGTTCTCTGTGGCCTCTGTGGTTGACCTCAGTATCCTCCCTCCCCCCGGTACAACTTCACCGGTCCATCCAGCTTCACCTTCAGCACCGTCATCCACGGGTCCAAGGCATCCTGCGGCACATCGATGAAGACCAGTCCGGGCACCTTGCTCCAGCTGATCTTGCCCACGACGCGATGCTTCAGCGGTGTCGATGGACCAACCACTTCCGCGGAAACGATCTGGTTCACAAGCCCCTTGATCTCCACGCTGCCGCTCATGCCGTTCGCAAGGAAGAGGTAGAGCGTGGTGCTGTCAGGGGAAAGGGTCGACGGCCCGAAGAAATGCCCGTTCGGTAAGCCGGCGCGTGTGCCGTAGATGGCCTCCGCGTGTTTGCTCGTCCACTTGCCCAGGTCTTCGAGTCTGGACACCTGACCCGGTGTGAAGGTGCCGTCCTCCTTCGGACCCACGCCCAACAGCAGGTTGCCGCCGTGGCCGATCACATCGGCGAAGATGTGGATGAGGTCGTGCGTGCTCTTGTAGTTGGTGTCATAAGGCTGCCAGCCCCATTGCTCACCGAGCGTCATGCACAGTTCCCACGCGGGGGCTTTCGGCGTTTCCACCGGGATGTTCTGTTCCGGCGTGGCATAGTCCCCGTATCCCTGCAGCCGGCCGTTGATGATCGCCTGCGGGTTCTTCTCGAGGATCATGCTGCGCACCTTGGCGGCCTCCCATTCCTCGGCGCTGTGCTCCCAGTCGCCATCGAACCACCACAGGTCGGGTTGCAGTTGCGTGGCGATCTCGGCGATCTGGCCTTGGAAGTAGTTGCGGAAACGCTTCCAGCGGAACGCATCGTCCTTGATGGCGTAGCGTGTGCTGTCCTTGGTGAAGGCCGAGTAGGCGTGGTCGGTCCAGTCGATAAGCGAGTAGTAGGCGCCGCACTTCAGTTCGCGCTTGCGCAATTCGGTGAACAGGGGCGACACCACATCGCGACCGGCCGGGGTGGCCGCTTCCACTGATAGGTGTCCGGGCATCGACCACTTGTAGGTGCCCACGTTCGGGTAGGCGCGGGTGGCGTACATCGCCACACCGTCGTGGTGCTTAGTGGTGATCACCGCGTACTTCGCACCGCTGCGCTGGATCAGCTCGGCCCATGCCGCCGGATCGTACTTGCTCGCGGTGAAACCGTTGAGCTGCTTCATGTAGTCCGCGTAGGGCACCTTCTTGTTGTAGAAGGCCCAGCTCTCGTCGGTGCCGTTCACGCTGTAGATGCCCCAGTGGATGAAGATGCCCAGCTTGGCATCCTGGAACCATCGGAGCGCGGGCCGCACAGGGTCCGGGTGCTGGGCGCGCAGCAGTGCGGGGGGGAGCACCGCGAGCAGGAGCAGGTGGAGAGGGCGCATGCGCGGTGAAGTTGGCGAACGGAGCCCATCCCCGCGGCCTCCTGCGTCCTACTATTGCGATCCACTGCCCGCCGTGCGCACGTTCCGCCCCGCACCCTCCACGCTCGCCATCGCCCTGGTGCTGCTCTTTTTCGCGGTGATCACACTGCGCTGGAGCTGGAACCAGGGCCCTGGCGTGATCCGCAGCGACGCCGCCGGCTACTACGGCTACCTGCGGGCGCTGTTCATCACCGGCGACCTGGGGCACGAGCGCTTCGACCATGTGTACATGCACCGCACGCCCGAGGGCGGTACGCTGAACAAGTACTTCGCCGGAACGGCCGTGCTGGAGCTGCCCTTCTTCCTTGGCGCGCACGCCCTGGCCCCTGCGCTGGGCGCCCCGCGCGATGGCCTGGCGTGGCCTTATCAGCGCGCCATATCCCTGGCGGCGCTCGTCTACGCGGCCCTGGGCCTGCTGCTCTTCCGCCGGGTGCTGCGCGCGCTGTCGGTGGGTGAGGCCACGCAGACCACGCTCATCCTGCTGCTGGGCTTCGCCACGCAATTGGTGCAGTACGTGAGCATCCAGCCCGGCTGGTCGCACGTGTACTCCTTCTTCCTGGTGAGCGGCTGGCTGCACCTGACCCAGCGGTATACCGATGCGCCAACGCGAAGCCGCCTGCTGGCCTGGGCCGCGGTGTTCGGGCTCATTGTGCTGGTGCGGCCGGTGAACGGGCTGGTGGGCTTGGCCGTGCCGGTGGTGTTGGGCGCGCGCACCATCGACTGGTGGCGGGCGCTGTGGCGGGATATCCCTGCGGTGCTCCTGGCCGCGCTGGCCTTCGGCGCGGTGGTGGGCGTGCAGGCGTTGCTCTGGTATGTGCAGACCGGTCGCCTCGTGGCCGATGGCTACAAGGGCGAAGGCTTCCATTGGGACCGGCCGGAGGTGTTCCAGGTGCTCTTCGGTGTGCGGCGGGGCCTCTTCGTGTGGGCGCCGGCCCTGCTGGCCGCAGCGGTGGCGGTGCCGTTGCTGTGGCGTGGCGACCGGGTGCGCGCCATCGGTGCGGCGCTCTATTGGGCGGCGAACACCTACGTGATCAGCTGCTGGTGGATCTGGTTCTACGGCAGTGGCTGGGGCCAGCGCGTGTATGTGGACCATTATCCGGTGATCCTGATCCCGCTGGCGATTTGGCTGGAACGCATGGCACCAGGGCTGCGCAACGCCGTGCGCGCCTTCCTGCTGCTCGCCGCGGCGCTCACCATGGCGCAGTTCCACCAGTTCAACCACCGCCTGCTGCACGTGGAGTGCATGGACAAGCGCAAGTACGCGTACGCCTTCCTGCGCTTCGACGAGGCGCACCGCGACCGGCTGGGCGGCAACTACCGCATCGCGCCCTTCAACCCCAACGGCCTGGACACGCTGCTGCACGCCCGGTGGGATGCGGAGGCGGCCGATCCGCACTGGCACGGCCGCACGGCCATCTGGTTCGGCGCGCCCAGCGCGGACCACGTGGCCCAGTGCGCCGCCAGCGATGCCTACGGCCCCGAGTTCGTGCTGGGTGCCGATGCCCTTCCCGCAGGCCGCGACCTGTACCTGGCCATCGGCTTCGAGCGGCGCGTGTGGGCCGTGGACGATACGCGCGGCATCCTCGGCGTGGTCACCGTGGAGCGGCCCGGCGGGCAGCAGTCGTACTACGAGTCCTTCCCCATGGAGCCACTGCCGCCGCTACCGGGTGTGTGGGAGCACATCGAATACCGGATCGCCATACCGGCCGTGCAGCCCGGGGAATACCTGAAGTTCTACTTCTGGAACCAGAAGAACAACACCGGCTTCGTGGCCGATGACCTGGACGCCACGGTGATGGCGGTGCGCCCGTATTGATGTATCAAGTCACAAGGCTCAATTGAACAAGGTTTACCGGTCGACCTTGACGCCTTGAGCCTTGTGACTTGATACTTGTGACTTGTCCCCGGTGGGCCCAGCCCACCTTCGCCTTTGCCACCGCACGGTCCCTCGCGCGGCTTCGGTGGGCCCAGCAGGATTTGAACCTGCGACCAAGGGATTATGAGTCCCCTGCTCTGACCGCTGAGCTATAGGCCCGTGCTGCGTCAGGCGCGCTGCCGCAGGCGGCGAAAGTAACGGGGACCCGAGCGATAGTTTCGCGGCGCATGATCGATACCTTGTTGCTCGACCTCGGCGGGGTGCTCATCGATGTGGACTACCACCGCACGGCCGCCGCTTTCAACGCTCTGGGCTTCGATGGCTTCGAAGCCATCTACAGCAAGGCCCAGCAGGACCACCTGTTCGATGGGTTCGAGGTGGGGGCGCTGTCACCTGCGGACTTCCGTTCGCGCATCCAGGCCCTGCACGGGCAGGGGATCACGGCCGCGCAGGTGGACGCGTGCTGGAACGCGATGCTGGGCCGCATTCCGCCGGAGCGCATCGCCCTGCTGCAGGCTTTGCGGGCCCGCTACCGCCTGCTGCTGCTCAGCAACACCAACGCCATCCACGTGCCCGCCTTCGAGCGGATCATCGCCGAGCACAACGGCATCGGGGACTTCCGCGGGTTGTTCGACGGGGCCTACTACAGCTGCGAGATCGGCCTGCGCAAGCCCGATGCGGAGGCCTTTCACCATGTGCTGGGCCGCCATGGCGCCGACCCGGCCCGCACCCTCTTCGTGGACGACAGCATCCAGCACGTGGTGGGCGCACGTGCCGCCGGCCTGCGGGCCGAGCACCTGGAGCTGAAGCAGGAGGACGTGCTGGGACTGGTGAACAGGCTGGGCCTGCTGTCCTGAAACGGTATCACCGCTTCGCGCGTGGACGCTTCGGCTTGGGGAAGGGCAGCGCTGCGGCCATGCGCAGCAGCAGCGTGGGCAGCGCGGCATCGCCGGCGATGAGGTCCTCGGGCACCAGCAGGTAGGCCTTGGCCCCGGGGAAGGGGCTGCCCTCTTCGCAGCGGTCCTGCAGCGCGCGGCTCTCGGGCGTGATCTTCACGAAGAGCTGATCGTCGCAGATCAGGCCCACCACCTTGCCGTCGGCATAGAGCGCGAACTCGCCGAACATGGGGCGCACGCTGAAGCGGTCGGCGTGGCCGAGCTGCTCCAGGATGAAGGCGGCGGTGTCCTTCCGCGTGGCCATGGTTCAGCGCTGCTCCTGCGTGAGCTCGAAGAGCACGCCGGTGGCGCCCTTCGGGTGCACGAAGCACACCAACTTGTTGTCCGCACCGGGCTTCGGCTCCTCGCTCAGCAGTTGGAAGCCCTCGGCCTTCAGGCGCGCCATCTCGGCGCGGATGTCCGCCACCTCGAAGGCCACATGGTGGATGCCTTCGCCCCGCTTCTCGATCGCCTTGGCGATGGGTCCGTCCGGCCGCGTGCTCTCCAGCAGCTCGATCTTGTTCGGGCCCACTTGGAAGAAGGAGGTGATCACCCCTTCGCGCTCCACGGCCTCGCGCTTGTAGGGCGGCACGCCCAGCAGCTTGGTCCAGACCTCCTCGGCCTTGTTCAGGTCGCTCACGGCGATGCCCAGGTGTTCAATGCGGATCATGGTCGCTGGTGGAAAGAAGAAGCCCCCGGAGATCCCGGAGGCTTCTTGGGTAAAGCATCTGTGTCATCTGCGTCATCTGCGGACGCATCGGTTGATCAACGCTTGATGAACGTCTCGCCCATCTTGTTGTCGTAGTTCAGGTAGTAGAGGTCCTTCTTCAGCGTGCTCACGTCCACCTTGTTGGCGTAGCCGCGCTTCACGATGTTGCCGAACTGGTCGTAGATCTCGTACAGGGTGTTGCCGCTGAAGACGATCTCCTCCTTGGGTTTGGCGGGGCCCCAGGTGATGGGGGCCACGGTGGGGTCGGTGTAGGTGACGCTCTGGCTGTAGCGGGCCTTCTTGCTCATGTCCACCTGCTTCACGCGGTAGGTGTTCTCGCCGCTGTGGGGGGTCACCTTGAAGGAGTAGGTATGTTCACCGGGGCGGCCTGCGCCCATCACCTCGCCCACCTTCACCCACTTGTTCCAACGCTTCTGCTCCACGATGTAGGGCAGCTCGCCGGTCTCGTTGTTGGTGGTCCAGGTGTAGGTGCCGTCCGTACCCACGCTCTGCTTCACCATGTCGAAGGTGCTCTTCGGGCGCAGCACTTCCGGGTTGAGCACCAGGGGCGTGCAGCCGTCCTTGTGCTTGATCTTCACCACCACCTTGTCGCCGATCTTCAGGCCGAAGTTGCCCATGTCGATCTCGAAGGCGCTGGAGTTGATCTCGTCCGTTGCGATCTGGTCGTTCACGGTGACCTCGTACACGCAGAAACCCACACCCGCCTCGGAGAAGGGGTTCTGGATGAAGAGGTTCTTGCCCTGGTAGTTCCCTTCCAGCACCAACGTGCCCGCAAAGGCGAAGGGCCCGGCCAGCCAAGCCAACAGAACGAGTAGTGAAGCCCTCATCGGCACAGCGTTTTCAGGGTCGCAATGATAGTCATTCGTCGTCGGACGACCTAACCCTGCCATGGAGCCTGCAAGTGGCCGTTGCTCAGGGGATTCCGGTGGCTCAGGCGGGGGGCTTCACCACGATGCTGCGGGCCATGGTCCGCACGTCGGCCTCGTTGAAACGGAGCCCGTCCACATCCTGCACCACGAACTGCCGGTCGCCCGCGCGCACTACCTGGTAGAAGTGGATGAACACCAGGGAGGGGTCGTCCGGGAAGGCGCTGCGGTACATCACCAGGTCCGTGCTGTCCATGAGCACCGTGTGCTTCTGCAGCAGGTCGCGGTCCAGGTCGGCCTTCAGGCGGGCCGGGTCGCCGGGCTCCTCGGCGATGGTGAGGCCGAAGTGCTCGCCGGCCTTGATCTCCAGCACCCCGGGGCCATCCTTCCACACGATCGTGGGCTCGGCGCCGTTGTTCAGCTCGGGGTCAGGAGGCAGGAGCAGGAGGGGCAGGCCGTAAGCGGCCAGGTCCACGGGCTGGAGGGATGCGGATCGGGTGCTGTCCGTGGCGGCGGTGCCGGCCCCATCGGCACCAGGGGCTGGGCCATCACAGGCCAGCAGGCCGAACATCGGTACAAGGAACGGGAGGAAGCGCATGGGGCGAAGATGGACACCGCCGTTCCCGGTCCGCCACCGGCGAACGGTGAAGTATGCACGGCGCGGCGTGGACCGGCCGCATGGCGTCGGGCGTTGCCCGTGCCCGGCGTGTCAGCCGGTTCAACCGGGGATCTCTACTTTTCCCACCATGGATGAGCTGCTCATCAAGGCCGTGAGGCTTGCCGCCAAGGTCCACAAAGGCCAGGTGGACCGGTTCGGTAAACCGTTCATTACGCATGTGCTGCGGGTGGTCACCAGCGGTCGGGACATGGATGAACAGGTGCTGGGAGCGCTGCACGATGTGCTCGAGCGATCGGAGCTCACCGTGGCGGACCTGCGCGAGAAGGGCTTTCCGGAGCATGTGCTGGAAGCGTTGCAGCACATCTCGCGCCTGGAGACGGAGGACTACGACAAGTACATCGACCGGGTATGCAAGAACAGCCTTGCCGTACGCGTGAAGGTGCACGACCTGGCGGATAAGATGGACCTGCGCAACGTGGGCCTGCTGAACGAGGCGGACCTGAAGCGCTACAACAAGCAGATGGCCGCCTTCGCGCGCTTGCGCCGGCTGGAGTCCATCGTGCGTGCGGAGCTGGTGATGCAGGCGAAGCCCGAGCAAGTCGCCGCGAAGGGCGCCGCGAAGAGCAAGTGACGGAGCGCTCCCTGCGAACATGCGGCGCATCCTGACCCTGCTCTCCGGTCCTGCGGCCGCCGCCGTGGTGTTCTTCCTGGTCCAGCGGTACGGCGAGCTTCCGGCGCGCATGGCCGGTGTGGTGGTGTGGATGGCGGTCTGGTGGATCACCGAGGCCGTGCCCCTGGCGGTGACCGCGTTGCTGCCCATCGTGCTCTTCCCCCTGCTGGGCATCACGGACCTGCCCAAGGTGGCGGGCTACTACGGGCGCGATGTGATCTTCCTCTTCCTCGGCGGCTTCCTGCTGGCGTTGGGCATCGAACGCAGCGGCCTGCACAAGCGCATCGCCCTGCACATCGTGCACCGCGTGGGGGCCTCGCCATCGCGGCTGATCCTGGGTTCTTTGTTGGCCACCGGTATGCTGAGCATGTGGATCAACAGCACCGCGGCCGTGCTGGTGATGCTGCCTATCGGGCTGAGCTTGTTGAGCGCTGCCCCGGGTCACGAGCGGTTGGGCGCGGCGCTTGCCCTGGCCGTGGGCTACGGCGCCACCATCGGCGGCATGGCGACCCCTGTGGGCACCCCGCCCAACCTGGTGTTCATGGAGCAGTGGAAGCAGCTCTTCCCGGAGCGGGCGCCCATCGGCTTCGGGCAGTGGATGCTCTTCGGCGTGCCCTATGCGACCCTCTACCTGCTGCTCACCTGGCTGTTGATGACGCGGGTGATCTTCCGGCTGCCCGGCAAGGCGAGCGTGCAGAAGCATGCGCTGCGCGAGCAGATCCGGGCGCTCGGCAAGGCCACGCGCGATGAGCAGCTGTCGGCCATCGTCTTCGGGATCACGGCGCTGCTGTGGATGACCGGGGACAAGATCGACTTCAGCGAGTCCATCGTGTTCGTCGGTTGGCGGAAGTACTTCACCCTTGAAGCGCTCGGCGATCCCGCCGTGGCCATGTTCGGGGGCATCCTGCTCTTCGTGATCCCCTCCCGGGTTCCGGTGATGCACGGCCAACCGGCAACGGACAACGGACCACGCGCCTTGCTCGACTGGGACTTCGCACAGGCCCGCATCCCCTGGGGCGTGGTGCTGCTCATCGGCAGCGGTTTCGCCATTGCGGGCGGCATTGATGCGAGCGGCCTGTCCACCACCATCGGCACGGCCCTGACCGGCTGGCGCATGGCGAGCGAGTCGATGCAGGTGGGCGCCATCGCCACGGGCGTCACCCTGCTGAGCGAGCTGGGCAGCAACACCGCCGTGGCCAGCTTGGTGCTGCCGATCCTTGCGCGCACGGCGGACGTGTGGCAGATGGACCCGCAGGCGGTGATGATCCCGGCCACGCTGGCGGCCAGCTGCGGCTTCATGCTGCCCATTGCCAGCCCCATGCAGGCCATCGTGTTCAGCAGCGGGCAGCTCAGCGTGAAGCAGATGGTGAAGGCGGGCGTGTGGATGGATGTGTTGGGCGTGGTGCTGCTGATGGGAATGTGGGTCCTGCTCGGACGCGCTGTTTTCGGCGGGTGAACATCGGGCCTGTCGCTGTCGTTACCTTCACCGTCATGCGCACCTCCATCCTTCTGCTCACGGCGTTGTGCCTCAGCGGCACGGCTGCTGCACAACACGCCCGTTCCAACGAGACCTTCACGCTCACCAGCGCGGACGTGGGCGGCCAGGCCACCATGGAACAGGTCTTCAACGGCTTCGGCTGCACCGGCGGCAACATCAGTCCGCAGTTGTCGTGGAGCCACGCGCCCGAAGGCACGAAGAGCTATGCTATCACCATGTACGACCCCGATGCGCCCACGGGAAGCGGCTGGTGGCATTGGGTGGCCTTCGATATCCCCGCCGGCACGAACACCCTGCCCTCCGGCGCCGGCACCCCCAGCAAGCCCGGCATGCCCGCCGGCGCGGTCCAGAGCCGCACGGATTTCGGCGCCACCGGCTATGGAGGTCCCTGCCCGCCGCCCGGTCACGGCCCTCACCAGTACATCGTCACGGTGTACGCGTTGAAGACCGACAAGCTCGGCCTGGATGCCAACGCCACGCCGGCCGTGGTGGGGTACACCCTGAACAGCCAGATGCTGGCGAAGGCGAGCATCGTCTTCTACTACGGCCGCTAAGGCGGATACGGCCCCAGGTACGGCAGGCACGGCGTGGCATGCCATGGGCAGTGCCCGAACAGGGGCAGTTCCACGCGGGTCGTATCCCCGCCACGGATGGTCACCACACCGAACGGTCCGCGCAGCCAACGCTTCAGGCAGGCCGTGTCGATCATCTGTTGTCCCAGGGCCGGTCGGTCATGCAGCTCCATCAATTGGCGGTAGCGGGTATCGTCCACATGCTCCTGGTCCAGCAGCAGGTACTGCCCGGCGGGCAAGGTGAGCGTTCCGTTCCCCGTGGCATCGGTGCGGATGGTATCCACGATCGGCAGCTGCAGGTCGTTCAGCGCCATGTTGCTGTTGCTGTCGGGTGTGGCCACGCGCAGGTACATCGGCCCCCGCCAGGGCTGCGGGCGCGGCATGCCGTCAGGGCCGGGATCGGCGCCGCCGCAGTAGGCTTCAGTGTAAGTGGCATGCAGATGCAGTACGCCAGGCTCGTTGTTCGGCTTCCCTTCGTACACCGGTCTTGCTCCCGTGCACGAGATGAACGAGCAGATCGTTGCGACGCTGAGGAAGTTCATCTGCGACATCTGCGTCATCTGCGGATGTGCTCCTAGACCGTCGCGATCACCTTCAGTTCAATGGCGATCGGCGTGGGCAGGCAGTTGATCTCCAGGGTGGTGCGGCAGGGCGGGTCCTTCTCGAAGTACTCCTTCCACAGCCGGTTGTAGGTGGGGAAGTCGTCCTTCATGTTGGTGAGGAACACCGTCACGTCCACGATCTTCTCCCAGCTGCTGCCGCTGTCCTCAAGGATCCACCGCACGTTCTGGAACACGCTGCGCACCTGCGTCTCGATGTCGTAGGAGGCGATGCTGCCATCCGCGTTCAGCTCCACCCCGGGGATCTTCTTCGTGCCGCGCTCGCGCGGACCCACGCCGCTGAGGAAGAGCAGATCGCCCACGCGGCGGGCATGCGGGTAGTGGCCGACGGGCTCGGGGGCTTTGTTGCTGGAGATGCTGGACATGGCACAAAGGTGCCGACTGCGTTGGATCCGGCCATGGGGCGCCTGGGGGATCAAGCATCGCCGGCCGGTGCGCGATCGCGGCGGGCTTGCAACAGGTGTTCCCGCCGCTGCGCCGCTAGGCGCTGCATATGGTGCGCGTGGGCCTGCGGTCGCTGGATGTCCGCCCGCTCGGTGCGCCGCCGAAGCCGGACCGCGCCGATGGCTGCCAACACGTACAGCAACGCGAGCACGGCGTAGGAAAGAACGAAGAGCAGGATGGGGATGAGCATGGGTGTCTTGGAATAGACGAGGGGAAAGGCTCTAGACTTACCGTTGGTTAGGATGAAGTTCCTTACCAACCGATAGACCACTGAAG
>JAXLVG010000029.1:0-22176 GCA_046329115.1 Flavobacteriales bacterium
GGTGCTGGTGATGTTGACGCAGGTGGCGTTGACGGTGAGGTTCGTAGCACCGCACGGGTTGTCGTTCGCGGGCTGGGCGAGGACAGGCAGGCCGCAAAGCACAAGGAGCAGCAGCCCAAGGGAGCGCTGCCAATGCAGGGGGCTTGGCGGTAATACCGTCATTCGTGCTCCGCTTGTTGGCGACCTTCACCGGTGGGCACGGTGCCGGGTGCGTTCACTGCACCGGGGGCGGGGGGATCATCCGCCATGCCGGCCACGTGCGGCCGACCCGTATGGTCATCCCAGCGCTGGATCTGCAATTCCTGAACGGACGCGAGTGCTTCCATGAACGCGGAAGCGGGAATGCCGGCGACCGAGCGAAGCTCCAGTTCCCCGGGACCCGGCACCAGCACAACACGGCAACCGGGGTCGAGCCCGCGGCATTGCTCGTAGATCAACTTGCCCTGCAGCTCGGTGATGGGCGCTGCGAACTGCACGCTGAGCAGGGTCTCCGATACCCCTTGGGCGGAAACGCCAGGTCCGCTAAGGACCTGTTGGACCAGGAACAAGGAGATGAGCATGCGCATGCGAAATGCATCGGGCCAAAGCACCCAAGGCAAAGAAGCGCAAGTGCACGCCAGCGATCGCGCCATGGGGCCGGGCCGATGTCAACAGGCCGGGATGGATAACCGGAAGCCGTTGTGCGATGGCGGCCGGTCAATGGACCAGCACCGAGCGCTGTTGCTCGCGACCGTCCAGCGTTATCAAGCGCAGCAGCAGCACCCCGTGCGGAAGCCGGTCGGTGTCGATGCGGGTGTAACCATCGGTCCCTGACACCAGCGAACGCTCAATGGTCCTGCCGGCCGCATCGATCACGTCCAGTTGGTAGGCCTGGTCGTTCCGGGGTATCGGCCAGGTGACGAAACCGGATGCCGGGTTCGGGAAGGGGGCGGGCGTTCCTGCATCGTCCGCGGTGCGCAGCACCAGTTCCGCCGGGCTTGTCCATGCGCTGCCATCCACGTCCACCAGCACAAGGCGGTAGAAATTCGCTCCGGTCTCCGGGGCCTCGTCCACGAACGCATAGTCCCGGGTGCTGCCCGAATGCCCGGCGGCGTCCACTTCGCCGATCGTGCTGAACGCGGATGCATCGGCGGAGCGTTGCACAAGGAACCGGTCCGCATCGGCTTCGGAGGCCGTTCGCCAGGTGACCAGGTTGGACCGCCCGATGGCGGTGGCGCTCAGGTCGATCAGTTCGATGGGCAGCACCTCACAGTCGAGCGACGCCCCCGCGCCCAGCTGCCAGTTCAACGTGAAGCTCTGTCCACTGAGGCTGTAGTTGCTGATGTACATGACGTACACCTGTCCGGCCGTCACGTTGATCCCCGGTGTCCATCCGTCACCGCCCACCGGGTCGCTGAAGGCGGGTGTTGGTGGTGCGTATTGAGGGTTGGCCCACGTCAGGTTGTTGATGCCCATGCCCGTGTTGTAGCTGCCCGTGGCCAGCAGGGAGGACAGGTCGCTGGCGAAAGAGCACCGGATGGGTGCGGCAGCCGGCGGACAGACCGTTGATGTGGTGGAGCCCGGAGGATAGGGCCCCCAGATCGCCCAGTCGTAGTCGTCGTTGCCGCTGGGATCGATGGTGAAACCGAGCGTGCCGCCGGAGGCGATGGAGAAGTTGTACCAGGTGCCCTGCTGCTCCGCATCAAGCAGGCAGCCGTAGTTGGTCGCGATCAGGTCCGCTACGTTGCCGGTGAAGTTGGTGGAGTTGTTGATGGCCACGCTGTTGCAGATGGTATAGCCGCCCACGCAATCCTCTGGCGCGGCCAAGGGCGCCGTGCAGGTCACCGTGGTGGTGTAGACCACCCCGGTGGCCGGTGGTGTGCCGGAGTTGTACACGATCTGGTCCGTGCCGAGGTAGGTGAGGTTGAACAGGTTGTCTCCTTCGAAGGGGCCCACGGCCGTGTACTGCACCACCAGCACATCTCCGATGTTCAGGCCGAGCAGGATCGCGTCGAAGGCCGTGTTGCAGGTGTAGTTCCCCTGCGGCACACCGTTCACCGTGATGGTGACGAACGAGCCGCCCCAACCATCGCCGAAGGAATCGAACACCTGCAGCAGGTAGACGCAATCGCTCGGCGGTGGTGCCGTGGGGCCGTGCACGCAGATGGTGAACGTGCCGGTGGCGGTGCCGTAACCCCAGAACCGGATGTAGTAGGGCTGCCCGGGCACCAGGTTCGTGAAGCTGAGAAAGGGCATCAGGCCGTTGCCGCTGTCGTCGTCACAATCGATCAGGGTGAAGGTGCCGGTGCAGTTCGGTGTGGCGCTGTACAAGGCCATGGCGCCGTCGGTCAGCGTCCCGGGCAGGGTCTCGATGATGGCGATGCCCGTGGGCGGTGCGATGAACAGGAACCAGACATCTCCTGTGCCGGCGCCGAAGTTGCCGCACCCGGGTGCCGGAATGTTGGCATTGGTGGTGGCCGTGGCCCCAACGGTGGTGAAGGCCGCGGGGAAACAGAGCGTGGTGACCGCGAGCACCTTCGGCTGGCAGGGCTCGTTGTTGGTCATCGGTGGCGGTGGTGAGGCGCAGGAAACGGATAGCGGGATGCACGTGGTGTTGCTGGTGCAGGGGAACTGGTCAATGAGCACGCGCACCTGCCCTGTGAACGTGGCGGTGAACTGGATGGAGCTCTGCAACCCGCAGGCGTCGTCGTTGTAGGCGAGGAACGGTCCACCGGCGTTGTCGAACACGGTCATCTCCGTATCGAAGGAGGACCCGCCGCAGGTGGAGAACGTGTAGATGTTACCGGCCACCACGTTCACCAGCACATACTGCCCGCCTTGCACGCACGGCACGTTGACCGTGGTCGGGCACGTCACGGTGACGGCGGTGCCGGTGAGCGTGTTGTCGTTCGGGCACTGGGCCTGGAGCAACGCTGTGGCGGCAACGGCCAGGGCGCCGATGGCCGACCGGAGAGCTCCGCTGCGAACGGTTCGTTGAGGGGGCATCGTTCGGCTCAGTGGGGGCTCAACGGATGGTCGGGATGCGCGGCGAACCAGCGCTCCTTGCGCCGCCTCAGGTCCGCTTCATCCGCGGCGGGATCGCCCGTTGGCGTCAGTACCGGAAAGTCGGGAGGTACGCCGACGCCCGGACGGCGTTCGTCCAGCTCCGTCTCCGACGGGATGTTCCAGCGGACCAGGTGGAGGCCCCACGGGGCAAGGCCCGTTTCCAGGTCGGCCGGGGCCAGCGTCGCCGTGGTGCGCACCTTCACCTGATGGATCGCCAGCGACAGGCTCACCAAGGCGTCCGGGGCGAGGTCCTTCACCACGGAGTGCACCACCTTCTCGTCGGCACGGTCGTCCAAGCCCTGCACTTCGAAGTGATAGGTCCGTTCCACCGGCTTCTGGGCGATCGCCTGAACGGCGAGCGCGCAGCAGATCAACAGCCAGTTGGCTCGGAGGTCGGACAGGATCAAGGCGCGTCCCATGCCACGGTCGGTCAGGGGGAAAGATACACCGGTGCCGATCCGTTGGAAAGGAGGGGGCCTCAGGAGGGGGTGGCGACCAGCGTGTCCGCCGGATCGGCGACACGCCCGGGATAGCGGGCGAGCGCCTCGGACAGGCATTCCACGGCCAGGCGGAGCTTGTCCGCGGCCAGTACGTAGGCCAGGCGCACCTGCTTGCGGCCATGCACCGGGTCGGCGTAGAAGCCGGTGGCCGGGGCCATCATCACCGTGTGGCCCTTGTGCTCGAACTTCTCCAGCAGCCACTGGCAGAAGGTGTCCGCGTCGTCGATGGGCAGTTGGGCCACGCAATAGAAGGCGCCCTTGGGCCGGGGGCACACCACTCCGGGGATGCCGTTCAGGCCGTCCACCAGCACATCCCGGCGCGTGCGGTACTCCCCGATCACCTCGGTGAAGTAGCTGTCGGGGGTCCGCAGGGCGGCCTCGCTGGCGATCTGTCCGAAGGTGGGCGGACTGAGGCGGGCCTGGGCGAACTTCAGCACGGTGGCCATCAGCTCGGCGTTGCGCGATACGATGACGCCGATGCGGGCACCGCACATGCTGTAGCGCTTGCTCACGCTGTCCACCATCACCACGTTGGCATCGATGCCGTCGAGGGTCAGGGCGCTCACGTGGGTGGCGCCGTCGTAGCAGAACTCGCGGTACACCTCATCGCTGAACAGGTAGAGGTCGTGCTTGCGCACGATGTCGCGCAGGGCCAGCATCTCCTCCCGCGAGTAGAGGTAGCCGGTGGGGTTGCCCGGGTTGCAGATCAGGATGCCTTTGGTGCGGGGGGTGATGAGCTGCTCGAAGGCCGCGATCGGCGGCAGGGCGAAGCCGCTGTCGATGCCGCTGCGCACGGGCACCACCTTCACACCGGCGCTCACGGCGAAGCTGTTGTAGTTGGCATAGAACGGCTCGGGGATGATCACCTCGTCGCCCGGGTCGAAGCAGGCCATCATGCCGAAGAGGAGCGCTTCGGAGCCGCCCGTGGTGACGATGATCTGCTCATGCCCCACCTGGATCCCGTGTTGCGCGTAATAGGCGGCCAGGCCCTTGCGGTAGCTCTCATGGCCGGCGCTGTGGCTGTACTCCACGACCTTCAGGTCCACGTTCCGGATGGCGTCCAAGGCGACCTGCGGGGTGCGGATGTCGGGCTGGCCGATGTTGAGGTGCAGCACCCGGGTGCCGCGTTTTTTCGCCGTTTCGGCGAAGGGGACGAGCTTGCGGATGGGGGAGGCCGGCATACGGCGGCCCTTGTCGGAGATCGAAGGCATGGTTCGGACGTTGGTGCGAAGATGGGCGTAAATGACGAAGCCCCCGCCGGGGCGGGGGCTTCGATGTGTTCGGCGCGGCTTAGTGCTGGCCTTCGGTGGGGGCCATGGGGCTCACCTCCTTCACGGGGCTGGTGGGGGTGGTGGCACCAGCCTTCACCTCACCCTTGATGCGCACGATCTTCTCGGGCGCGTTGGTGGCGTTGCTGCTGATGGTCACGCTCTTGTTGATCGGGCCGCTGCGGTTGGTGTCGTACTTCACGGTCACCAGCGTGCTCTGGCCGGGAGCGATCGGAGCGGTGTCGCACTTCGGAACGGTGCAGCCGCAGCTGCCTTTGCAGTTGCTGATGATCAGGGGCTGGTCACCGGTGTTGGTCACCTTGAACTCGCAGGTGCCGTTCGCGCCCTGGTCGATGGTGCCGTAGTCGTGCACTTCCTTGTCCACGCTGATCATGGGGCCGGAGCCGCCGACGGTCTTGCCCTCCTGGGCGAACGCACCGAAGGTGAAGGCACCGACGGCGAGCGTAGCGATGAGCTTTTTCATGGTCTGAATTGGTGGTGTTGTGGCGTTTGAACGAGCCAAAAGTAGGCCACGGTTCCAGGGGGGCTGGTGGATCAACAAAACATTAACAGCGCATCCGCGATGTCCGCCGTTCATCATGCACAGGCCACCTTTGGTGCCGTTGCACCGTCGAAGGGCTTCGGCCGCATGGGACGGTCCACTGCACGATGAGGAAGCTTTGGGAACTGCTGCGCACCGCGCTCTCGGGAGCGGAACAGGACTACACGTCCATGGGCGTGCGCCGCGCCATCGTGCTGCTCAGCATCCCGATGATCCTGGAGATGGGGATGGAGGCCCTGTTCGCGCTGGTGGACCTCTACTGGGTGGGGCGCCTGGGCGATGATGCCACTGCCACGATCGGGTTGACGGAGAGCCTGCTGATGACCACGTACTGTGTGGCCTGGGGGCTCGCCATGGGGGCAACGGCCGTTGTGGCCCGGCGCACGGGTGAGAAGGATGCCGAGGGGATGCGGGTGGCCGCCGGCCAGAGCCTGCTGATCGCGCTGGTGCTTGGGCTGCTGTTGAGCGCGGTGGGTTCGGTGTTCTCCTCGGACCTCCTGCGGGCGATGGGTGCTTCGGATGCTGTGGTGGACGGCGGTGGTGGCTATGCGCGCATCATGCAGGCGAGCAACGTGGTGATCATGCTGCTCTTCACCGTGAACGCCGTGTTCCGCGGTGCCGGCAACCCGGGCATGGCCCTGCGCGCCCTGGGCTTTGCGAACATCCTGAACATCGTGCTCGACCCGTTGCTGATCATGGGTATCGGCCCCTTTCCCGAACTGGGTGTCACCGGTGCGGCGGTGGCCACCACCACGGGCCGCACGTGCGGCGTGCTCTACCAGCTGTACTTCCTGCTGCGCCCGGGCGGTCCCTTCGCGCTGCGCGCTGCGCACCTGCGCTGGGTGCGCACCACCGCCCTGAACATCCTGAAGGTGAGCGCGGGCAGTGTGGGGCAGTTCCTCATCGCCAGCGCCAGCTGGACCGTGCTGGTGAAGATCATCGCCACGGCGGGCACCGCTGCAGTGGCCGGTTACACCACGGCGGTGCGCATCATCATCTTCACGCTCCTGCCCGCCTGGGGCATGGCCAATGCCGCGGCCACGCTGGTGGGCCAGAACCTCGGCGCAGGCAGTGCGGACCGCGCGCGGCGGAGCACCTGGCTGTGCGGCCACTACAATACCGCGTTCATGGTGGTGGTGGCGGCGGTCTTCTGGCTGGCGGCCGGCCCCATCGTGGCCTTCTTCGGCAACAGTGCGGAGGCGAACGGCTATGCGGTGGACGCGCTGCGGATCATCAGCCTGGGCTACTTCTTCTATGGCTACGGCATGGTGCTGGCGCAGGCCTTCAACGGTGCGGGCGACAGCCTTACGCCCACCTGGATGAACCTGGTGTGCTTCTGGTGCATGGAGATCCCGCTGGCCTGGCTGCTCGCCGTGGGCATGGACCTCGGACCCAACGGGGCCTTCGCCAGCGTGGCGATCAGCGAAAGTGCGTTGGCAGTGCTCAGCGCGTGGATCTTCCGGCAGGGCCGATGGGCCCGCGCGCAGGTGTGATCACTCCGGCATCACCCTGGGCTGTGCCTTCGGCCGCCCCGCATCGTACCAGGCCAGCACCGTGTCCAGGATGTGCTCGATCTTGCGGCTGTCCGCCCAGGTGCCGCGGAAGATGAGGCGGCCGTCCGCGTCCACCACGAAGGCGCCGTTGGGCACACGTCCATAGCGCTCCAGCACGGCGTTGTCCAGTCCGTCCACCAGCACGGGCAGCTTGGTCAGTTGCGCGAACTCCCGGGCATAGGCCTGCTTCTCGTACTCGCTCTTCGGGTCCGGGTAGTTCTTGAACTTCCGCTTGTCCCCGGGGTGCAGTTCCTTGCCGTAGATCACAAAGAGGTCCACCGGCCGTCCCGCGTACTTCTCCAGCAGCCGGTCCCACAGCGGCAACTGGAACCGCGCGGGCGGGTTGGTGATGCTGCCGAACATGAAGGCGCGTATCCGTCCCTGGGAACCCGAAAGCCGGTAGCGGTCGCCCGTGCGCACCTCGGGCAGCTCGAAGTCGTGCGTGCGCGGATCCATGCCGCCGCCCTCGCTGTAGGTGCGCAGGTCGGCGATGGTGGCCTTGATCACCTTGTCGAAGTTCATGCGCCAGATGTTCACCTGGCGGCGCATGCTGCGGATCTCCTCCTTGCTGTAGCTGTTCAGGTAGTAGTCCAGATCGTCCCTGAAGATCAAGGCACTGTCGGTGCGGTAGGGCTCCGGGTTCCAGTTCTGTATCTGGGCGCTGCCTGCAGCGGAGCAGGTGAGCAGCAGGAGCACGGACCACAGGCGCATGGGGCGAATGTACCGAGGTGCGTCACGTGCCGCCGTGCATCGCTGGCGGCACGCGTCAACGGCCGATCGATCAGGGGGCTGTGCGCCGGCTCTTGAAGCCGTCGCGGAAGGTCTTGTAGTCCTGGGTCTTGTAGGCCCCCTCGGCGATGTATACCAGAATGGGCTCCAGGTCCTGCGGGGAGAAGTAGCTCGCCACGGGGGCGATCACCTTGCCTTCGCTGTCGAAGTACACGATGGTGGGGTAGCCGATGCGGCCGTTCACCTGACCCACGGCGAGGGTGAACTCGTGGGTGCCGTGGCGGCCGTTGCCTTGCTCGTATTGGGGGTTGGTGAAACGTTGCCCATAGAACACCACGGTGTCACGCCCTTCCGCGTCGAAGGAGACGGGGTGGAAGTGGCTGTTGATGTAGGCTGCGGTCTGCGGGTCGTTGAAGGTGCCGCTCTCCATGCGGCGGCACCAGCCGCACCAAGCCGTCTGGAGGTCCACCATCAGGGGCTTGCCGTCCGCCTTGGCGGCCTTCTCGGCCTCTGCAAGGGTCACCCAGTGCACCAGGGAGTTCGCGGGGCCCACGTGGCCTTTGCCGGCGGCGCCATGGTCCTGGGCGAAGGCGCTGAAGGGCAGGAGCAGCAGGGCGGGGAGCAGGGAGCGGAGCGGATGCATGGCGTTGGTGCGCAGGGTGAAGGTGAAGGTGGCGGCGATCATCGTGCCACGGATCAATGCACGTCCTGCATCAGCTTGCGGACGACCGGAGCGATCAGGATCAGGGCGCCACCGGCGATCAGGGCATAGAGGCCAAGCTGGCCGTAGCCTTCGGTGTAGTTCTGCAGCTTTTGCAGGTTGGAGGCGTTCGGGTCGGCGGAGCTCATGCCGGCGCCCAGCAGGCCGGCCACATACTGACCGTAGGCGCTGGCCAGGAACCACATGCCCATCATCAGGCCTTGGATGCGCACGGGCGAGAGCTTCGTCATCAGCGAGAGGCCGATGGGGCTGAGGCAGAGCTCGCCGAAGGTGATCACGAACCAGGCGAAGGTGAACACCTCCATGCTGGTGAGCCCCTCGGCGTCCGCGAAGCCATAGGTCATCTTGAAGATGTAGAAGCCGGCGCCGAGCAGCAGGAAGCCCAGGCCGAACTTCACCACGCTGTTGGGCTCGGTGCCGCGCTTGGCCATGCGCATCCACAGGATGCCGATCAACGCACTGAAGGCGATCACGAAGAGCGAGTTGGCCGAGTTGTTCACCGCGTTGGGGTCCATGGGCACGCCGAAGAGCGTGCCGTGCAGGTTGTTCAGCGCGAAGAGGCTGAGCGAACCGCCGCTCTGTTCGAAGAAGGCCCAGAACAGGATGGAGAAGAGGATGAAGACGAGCGCGGCCCCGAGCTTCCTGTTCTCCGCACGGGTGAACGTGCGCATCTCCCAGGCCAGGTAGACCAGGGTGGCGGGCCCCACGATGTACATGAACATGTCCGTGTACGCCGTGTTGGTCACCATCTTGTAGATGAGCGGGATGGTGATGAGCGAACCGATGTAGGTGCCGATCTCCATCAGGCGCTTGCGCTGTGCGGGCATGTCCGCGGGCAGGGGCGAGAGGCCGATGGGGCCGAACGAGCGGCGGCGGTAGGCGAAGTTGATCAGGCTGATGATCATCACGATGCCCACCAGGGCGAAGGCGAGGCGCCAGGAATACTCCTTGCCCACCCACACCATCAGCAGGCCGCCGAGGAAGGCGCCCGCGTTGATGCCGGTGTAGAACAGCCCGAAGCCCGCATCGCGCCGGGTGTCGCCATCCTTGTACAACTGGCCCACCATGGTGCTGATGTTCGGCTTGAAGAAGCCCGTGCCGATGATGTTGAAGCAGATGCCGATGTAGAACAGTTCGGTGGGGGCCAGGGCGATGATGAAGCCGCCGAGGATCATCAGTGTGGCGCCCCAGAAGAGCGACTTCTGGAAGCCGAGGATCTTGTCCGCGAACACGCCACCGATGAAGGTGAAGGCGTACACGAAGGCCTGGATGGCGCCGTACTGCAGGTTGGCCGCCTTCTCACCGAGGCCGAGCTGGGTCACCATGAACACGGTGAGCATGCCGCGGAGGCCGTAAAAGCAGAAGCGCTCCCACATCTCCGTGCCGAACAGGTAGATCAGCTGTTTCGGGTAGGTGCCTTTGAAGTCGCGGATCTCCGAAAGGGAGGGACTGCTGTGTGACATGGGGATGTCCGGATCAGTGTTCGGAAATGGTGCGGTTGAGCCAGCGGAGCATGAGGAAGAGGCCGAGGGCGGCCACCCCGAGCAGGGCGAAGTTCACCAGGAAGAAGCTGCTCTTGTGGTCGTAGGTGTCCCAGAGCGTGGCGAGGATGCCGCTGAGCTTGTTGCCGATGCTGGTGCTGAGGAACCAGCCCCCCATCATCAGGGCGGTGAGGCGCTTGGGGCTCACCTTGCTCACCAGGCTCAGGCCCATGGGGCTCAGGAAGAGCTCGCCGATGGTGATCACGCCGTAGCAGGCCACCAGCCACCAGGCGCTGGCCTTCATCTCCCCGTTGTGGCACACGTACACGGCGGCCACCATCACCAGCGTGCTCAGCGCACTGATCAACAGGCCCCAGGCGATCTTGGTGGCGGTGTTGGGCTCGCGGCCCCGGCGCTTCAGCAGCGCGAAGAAGGCCACCACCACCGGGGTCAGGAAGATCACCCAGAGGGGGTTCACGCTCTGGAAAAGCTCGGTGTTGAAGAGCCACAGGGTGCTTCCCTCGGCGGGCATCAGCTCCGGTTGCAGGTTCTTGAAGTACACGGCTTTCCCGAGCTCCTTCACCTCCCTGCCATCCACCTTCACCACTTTGAAGTTCGCGTCGTACGCCGTCACGGAGTCGGTCGTGTTCACCACCTTCTCGGCGAGGTAGAGCGACTCGGCGGCCGGCTGCACTGCGGCGGGCACTTCGCGGTCGGTGTAGAACTGGGCCCAGGTGGTGAGGGCGGTGCCGTTCTGTTTGAACACGGCCCAGAACATCACGCTCACACCGAAGATGGCGAGCAGCGCCGCAAGGGGACGCTTGTCCTCCACGCTCGCGCGGATCCACAGGCCCACGTAGAAGATGATGACCGGGATGGTGGCGAAGATGAACGCATCGGTGCTGTCGCTGCCGAACACATTGCCGGGGATCATCCACGCGCCAACGCCCACGGCGATGGCGGGCAGGAACACGGTGGCGAACACACGCGAAAGGGGCATGTCCTCCTTCTGCACGGGCTTCTTCACATCGGCGTGGCGGTAGTGCTTCAGGCCGATGGCGAAGACGATGAGGCCGATGAACATGCCCACGCCGGCCGTGGCGAAGGCCTCGCCCCAGCCGTACTTGTTGCGCATGTAGGCGGCGAACAGGTTGCAGATGCTCGCCCCCACGTTGATGCCCATGTAGAAGATGTTGTACCCGCTGTCCTTGCGGGCCTTGTAGTGCGGGTCGTTGTACAGGTTGCCGAGCAGCGTGCTGATGTTGGGCTTGAAGAAGCCGTTGCCGAGGATGATGAGCGCGAGCGAGGCGTAGAACGCGCCCATGCCGGGCAGGGACAGCCCGATGTAGCCCAGGCCCATCAAGGTGCCGCCCAGGAAGATGCTGCGCGTGTAGCCCAGCACTCGGTCCGCCAGCAGCCCGCCCAGGAACGGCGTGAGGAACACGAAGGCGATGAAGGTGCCGTAGATGTCCGCGGCCTCCTTGCGGTCCATGGCCAGGCCGCCGGTGCTGAGGGGATCGGTGAGGTAGAGCTGGAAGATCCCGATCATCAGGTAGTACCCGAACCGTTCCCACATCTCGGTGAGGAACAGGAAGGGCAGGCCGGAGGGGTGCTTTCCGGCGCGGGCCACCTTGCTCATGCGAAGGATCCGGTCAGTTGATGCCGTGCATCCAGCGCTTCATCGTGGGCGTGAGCAGCAGCAGCACCGCTGCGCAACCCAGCACGATGAACACGCCCCACTGCAGGTACACGTCCATGTAGCCCGTGAGCTCGGCAACCGGGTCGGACACCTCGGTCTTCGCGCTGGCGATGGCCTGGCCGAGCTTGCCGGCCACCTTGTGCGCGAAGGCGATGCTGAGGAACCAGCTGCCCATCACGAAGCCAACCACCTTTTGCGGGCTCAGCTTTGTCACAACGGAGAGGCCCACGGGGCTCAGGAAGAGCTCGCCGGTGGTATGCAGCAGGTACATGCCGATGAGGAAGCCCATGGGGATCGCGGTGGCCCCGGCGCCGTTGGCGATGCCCACCTTCACACCCCACACGATGATGCCGTAGCCGATGGCCATCTGCAGCAGTCCGTAGAAGAACTTCATCGGTGTGCGGGGCTCCAGCTTGTTCTTGGCCAGCCAGCCCCACAGCCAGTTGAACACCGGGGCCAGCAGCATGATGAACAGGGCGTTCACCGATTGGAACTGCGAGGCCTCGATGCCGGCCCGGTCCACGAAGCGGTCGGTGAGGATGTTGATGGAGCCGCCGGCCTGCTCGAAGAGCACCCAGAAGATCATGTGGAAGAAAAAGAGGATCAGGAACACGAAGAGCCGCTGCCCCTCCGCCCGGTCCTCCGCGGTGAAGGCCGTGTAGAGCAGGTAGATCAGGCACGCGCCCCCGGCAGCGAAGAGGATGTAGTCCGTGATGCCCTCGCTGGCGATGAGGAAGCTGAAGATGGGGATCACCACCAGGCAGCCCAGCAACGTGAGCGGGTAGGCCTTCATGCCCATGAAGTTCCAGCCGGCATTGCTTTCAGGGGCGTGGCCCTTGCCTTCGAGGTGCTTGAAGTTGAGGAAGAACACGATCATGCCCAGCAGCATGCCCAGGCCGGCCGAGAAGAAGCCGTAATGCCAGCCCACGCGCTGCCCCAGGTAGCCGCAGGTGAGCGGGGCCAGGAAGGCGCCGATGTTGATGCCCATGTAGAACAGGGTGTACGCACCGTCCTTGCGGATGTCGTTACGGTCGTAGAACGTGCCCAGGAAGCTGCTGATGTTCGGTTTGAACAGGCCGTTCCCCACGGTGAGCGCCGCAAGCCCCAGGAAGAAGACGGACTCGCCGTGCAGTGCGCCGGTGGAGCCGGAGGAAAGGGCCAGGATGAACTGCCCGAGCGCCATGAAGCCACCACCGGTGAGGATGGCCTTGCGGAAGCCGATGGCCCGGTCGGCCAGCATGCCCCCGATCACCGGGGCGGCATAGAGGAGCGCGTTGTAGGCCCCATAGATGCCGTAGGCCTTGGCGTCGGCCTCACCGGCCGCCATCTTGTCGAAGAGGTCCTTGGTGAGGTAAAGCACCAGGAGGGCCCGCATTCCATAAAAACTGAAGCGCTCCCAGAGCTCGGCGAAGAAGAGCACGAAGAGCGCCTTGGGGTGCACCTTGCGCTGACTGTACAAGGTGGCGGGTACCCAGATGAGCACGAAGGCCCAGCCGACGATGAGGCTCCAAAGTGCGAAATCCATGCGGTAGGGGTTAGCGGCGGGTAAGGTAGGAAAGGGCTTGATCCATGGGCACATGCGCACATGTGCCCATGAACTCATGTGCCCATGTGACTAGAGATTCGTCACCACCCACTCGGTCATGCGCTCGAAGAGGTGGAGCCGCGTGTTGCCGCCGTAGATGCCGTGGTTGCGGTCTGGGTAGGCCATGAAGTCGAACTTCTTGTTGCCCTTGATCAACGCATTGATCATCTCGGTGCTGTTCTGGAAGTGGACGTTGTCGTCCGCCAGGCCGTGGATCAGCAGGTAGCGCCCGCGCAGCTTGTCCGCATGGTTGATCGGGCTGTTGTCGTCGTAGCCGCGTGCGTTGTCCTTCGGCAGGCCCATGTAGCGCTCGGTGTAGATGCTGTCGTAGTAGCGCCAGTTGGTCACCGGGGCCACAGCGATGGCGGCCTTGAAGAAGCCCGAGCCCTTGGTGATGCAAAGGCTGCTCATGTAGCCGCCATAGCTCCAGCCCTGGATACCGATGCGGGCCTTGTCCACCCACGGTTGTGCGCCCAGCCACTTGGCCACGCCGATCTGGTCCTCCGTTTCGTACTTGCCGAGCTGCCCATAGGTGATGTGGCGGAAGTCATGGCCGCGTCGACCGGTGCCGCGCGGATCGGCGCACACCACCACATAGCCCTTCTGGGCGAGCAGTTGGTGCCACAGCATGTCGCGGCCGTCCCACTGGTCCAGCACCTCGTTGCTGTTGGGGCCGCTGTACTGTGTCATGAACACCGGGTACTGCTGGCGGCTGTCGAACTTGGGCGGTTTGATCATCCAGGCGTTCACCTTCACGCCGCCCTCCAGGTCCATCGTCACGAACTCCTTCGGGGAAAGGCCGTACTCGCCCAGCTTACCCCGAAGGCGGGCGTTGTCCTTCAGGGTCTTCACCAGCTTGCCGGTGCCGTCGTGCAGGGTGATCACGGGCGGCTCGTTGGCCGTGCTGCGCGTGTTGATGAAGTACTTGAAGCCGGTGCTGAACTCTGCATCGTTCGAACCACCCGCGGGGGAAAGCATGCGCGCGGGCTTGCCGCTCAAGGGGGCGGCGTACACCTCCTGGTGCATGGCGTCCACCATGGCGGCGGAGAAGATCACGCGCTTGCTGGCCTCGTCCACGCCCTTCACCCCGAGCACATCGTAGTTGCCGCCGGCCAGCACGCGTCCACCGCCGGTGGCCCCTTCGGCCGGGATCGGCAGTCCCTTGACGTTCGAGGGCAGCAGCGGATACCAGTAGAGCTGGTTCCATCCGCTGGTCTCGTTGGTGAGCACGAAGCCGCTGCCGTCCTTCAGGAAGTACAGGTCGTCGGTGACCTCGATGTAGGTGCGGCTGCGCTCGTTGTAGATGAGCACGGGCCGCAGGCCGCCGGGGCCCTGCTTCACCACGGGCACCTGCAGGGTGTAGATGGACTTCTCGTTCTGGAGGCGGTTCATCTGCATGAACCAGATGGTCTCGGCCTGCGCGGTGAAGCCGAAGCGGGGCAGGTAGGTGTCGGCCTCGTCCCGGCCGAGGGGGATCTGCGTGGAGACGCCGCCGCGCAGGTCGTACAGCACCAGGCCCACTTCGCTGTTGCGCTCACCGGCTTTCGGGTATTTGTAGCGGTACTGTTCCGGGTACAGCTGCCCGCCGTACCTGGCGATCTCGAACTCCTTCACATCCCCTTCATCGCTGCGGAGGTAGAGGATGCGCTGCCCGTCGGGGCTCCATTGGTAGCCCTGCACCAGGGTGAACTCCTCCTCGTACACCCAGTCGGTGGCCCCATTGATCACCTGGTTCCGGGCACCGTCCCGCGTCACCGCCGTTTCCTGCATGGTGGCCAGGTCCACCACGAACAGGTTGTTGTCGCGCACGAAGGCGGCGTGCGTGCCCGTTGGGTTGAAGGTGGCCAGGCGCTGCTTGCTCATGGTGGTGTCGGCCAGGGGCTTCAGGGTCCGCGCCTTCGGGTCGTAGATGTGGTGGTGCGCGAAGTAGCTGTAGCGGTAGAGCGGTTCCGAGCCCGTTTCGATCATCACGCGCTTCTCGTCATCGCTCAGGCTGTAGCCGTCGATGGCGAGGGGCGTGGAGGCGCCGGGGTACTTCAGGTCGTTGCCGTTCACCAAGGTGCCCACCTTGTTGCCGGTGCGGTATTCGTAGATGTTGATCACCTGGGCGCCGCCTTCCTCCTCCAGGCTGGTGTACCGCGTGCCGTCCTTCATGCTGGCCAGCCCGCCCACGCGTTCGGTGCTGAACACGGGGCTGCCCCAGATCTCCTGGTTGCTGAGGGGTTTCTGGGCGGTGAGGGAGGCGCCGAGCAACAGGCCCAGCGCGAGGGTGAAGGAGCGCATCATGGTGCGGTACAAAGGGCCGCCAAGATAGCCGCCCTGCCGTGGGTGCAGGAAGCGTGCCGCACCAAGGCGAACCGCAGGTCACAGGACCCTATTCCTCCATGAAGTCCATGTCCTTGTGGAAGGTCTCGTGCACACGGAAGGTGGCCCAGAAGGCCGCGCCGATGCAGACGATGCCCACCACGAGCGCACCGGTGACGTTGCCGAGGGGCAGTGCGAGGTACTTGAACGCGTTGGTGACGGGCAGCACCGCGCCGCGCACGAAGTTGGGCGTGGTGGTGGCCACGGTGCTGCGGATGTTGGTGCCGAACTGCTCGCTGGCCACCGTGACGAAGATGACCCAGTAGCCGGTGGCGGCCCCCAGCGCCAGGCACAACCAGTTGTAGGCGGCGATGCTGGCGCCGCGCATGCCGAAGAGGAACACGAGCGTGAGCGTGAGGTTGGCCCCCAGGTAGAGCAGGATCACCTTGCGGCGGCTGCGCCACAACTGGCTGAGCAGACTGCTCAACAGGTCGCCGATGCTGAGGCCGATGTACGCGTACTTGATGGCCTCGCCGTTGATCTTCCGCAGTCCGTCCGCATCGAGCGCGCTGGTGTCGATGCCAAGCTCCGGTACGAAAACGTCCTGGCTGAGGCTCACCAGCACGCCGATCACGTACCACACGGGCACGCCGATGAGGATGCAGCCGATGTAGCGGAGCAGACGGCCCCGGTCGTTGAACAGGAGCCGCAGGTCGCCCTTGCGCACTTTGCTCTCCTTCATGCCGTGGAAGAGGCCGCTCTCGAAGGTGCCCACGCGCAGCACCAGCAGCACCAGGCCCATCAGGCCGCCCACCAGGTAGGTCACCTGCCAGCTCATCAGCGTGTTGCCTGTGACCGCCTGCCAGAGCTGGCCGAACCAGGCGCCCTTGTCGGCCACCTCCGCAGCGAACACGGCGCCCAATGCACCGAAGGTCACCACGATCATGGTGCCGTAGCCGCGTTTGTCGCGCGGCATCGTCTCGGTGATGAGCGTGATGCCGGCACCCAGTTCACCGGCCAGGCCGAAGCCGGCGATGAATCGGACGATGGCGTAGGTGGTGAGGTCGGAGGTGAACGCGTTGGCGATGTTGGCGGCGGAATAGAGCAGGATGCTGCCGAAGAGCACGGTGATGCGGCCCTTGCGATCGCCCCAGATGCCCCACAGGATGCCCCCCGCCAGCATGCCGAGCATCTGCCAGTTGAACAGGTCGATGCCCACGTCCTTGATCCGCGGATCGCCGGCGCCCAGGATGAACTCGAGGCTCTCGCGCTTCACCACGTTGAAGAGCACGAGGTCGTAGATGTCCACGAAGTAGCCGAGGGCGGCCACCACCACGAGCAGCAGGGATCGGCCGGGGAAGATGTGCTTCATGGGCGTGGGGCGAAGGAAGCGGAACGGTCCACATCCTGCAAGTGCCGGAACAGACCCGACCTTTGCCCCATGTTCGCTCGTGCAGCCATCCTCATCGCGCTGGTCGCGCTTTCCGCCCGCCCGGCACCGGAGATGGCCGGCCTTCCGTACGACCTGCGCCGGCCCGATGCGGTGTTCACCCTGCCGGCGGAGCTCACGGAGATATCCGCGCTCACCGACGTGGATGAGCGGACCGTTGCCTGTGTGCAGGACGAGGCCGCCACGCTGTACTTCGTTTCGGTGACGGACGGCTCCGTGCTTTCGACCGTGCCGTTCTCCGGTCCGGCGGACATGGAAGGGCTCACCCGGGTGAACGGTGACTACTTCGCGCTGCGCAGCGATGGTCTCGTGCATCACCTGCGCATGCGCGCACGGCCGGCGGCGCTGGATGTGCTGGATACGTTCCGCCTGGATGTGGATAACCGCAACATCGAAGGCCTGGGTTTCGATCCGGTCACCGGCAATGTCCTCGTGTCCCCCAAGGACTTCGTGAAAGGGGACAAGGAGCTGCGCGATGAACGGTTGCTGTACGCCTTCGATCCGCGGGATGCGACGCACAAGGTCCGCGTGGCCCTGCGGCTGTCGGTGGCCGCGGTGGTGGCCCAGGCGCGTGCGGCCGGCATCGCCGTGCCCGAGCGCACCACACCGAACGGCCGTGTGGTGCCGGCGGTGAAGCTGCGTCTTTCGTCCGTTGCCGTGCACCCGGCCACGGGCCATTACTACCTCCTTTCGGCGGTGGACCGCCTGCTGCTCGTGGTGGACCGCTCGGCGCGGCTGGTCGCTCTGGAGCAACTGGACGCGGGGCTGCTGCCCAAACCCGAGGGCATCACGTTCCTGCCGAACGGCGACCTCGTGCTGTCGAGTGAAGGCAAGGGCAGTGCCCCGGTGATCGCGCGCTACCGGTCGCGGTAGGGGTTCAGGTCCGCTTCAGCGCTTCGCCGCAATGCGGGCAGAACCGCGCATCGCGGGGTACTGCATGCGCACCACAGGCCGCGCAGGCACGTTCGCGGCCATGCCGGTCCTGGCGTGCGATCTCGGCGCTCACGATGCCGGTGGGGATGGCGATGATCGCGTAGCCCAGGATCATGATGGCGGAGGCGATGGCCTGGCCCAGGGGTGTCCTGGGCGCGATGTCGCCGTAGCCCACGGTGGTGAGCGTGACGATGGCCCAGTAGATGCTGCGGGGAATGCTGGTGAACCCGTTGTCGTGCCCTTCGACCAGGTACATGATGGTGCCGAACACGGTGACCAGCGCCAGCACGGCGAGCATGAACACGATGATGCGGTGCCGGCTGGCGATGAGGGCGATGAGCAGGTGGCTGGCTTCGCGGGTGTACCGGTTCAGCTGCAGGATGCGGAACACCCGCGTGAGGCGCACGGCGCGGATCACGGCGAGCGCCTGGGTGCCGGGGAACAGCAGGCTGAGGTAGGTGGGCAGCGCCGCCAGCAGGTCCACGATGCCATAGAAGCTGAACGCGTAGGCCCGCCGGTCGCGGCTCACCCAGAGGCGCACCGCATATTCGATCGAGAACAGCACGGTCACGGTCCATTCCGCCGCATGCAGCCACGGACCGTACACGGCCGCGATCTCCTGCACGCTCTCGAGCAGCACCAGGGCCACGCTGAAGAGGATCACCCACAGCAGCGCCAGGTCGAACAGGCGGCCCGCCCGGGTGTCAGTACCGAAGATGATGCGTTCCAGCCGGTGCTTCAGCGTTGGGCGGGCCATGGCGAACGGGTCAATCCAGGATCTCCTTCACGTTGCGCTCGATCGTATCGGCGATGCGCATCATCGGGATGTCGTTCTCATCCCCGCTGAACGGGTCCTCGATCTCCTCGGCGATCAGCTCGAGGCTGGTCAGCACGTAGAAGATGAACATCACCACGGGCACCGCCCACCAGCCCAGCGTGAACGCGAAGCCCATGGGCAGGGTGATGGCGTACAGCACGATGAACTTCTTGATGAAGCTCGAGTAGGAGTAGGGGATGGGCGTGTTCTTGATCCGTTCGCAGGCCCCGCAGATGTCCAGGAAGGCGTTCACGTCGTTGCTGAGCACGATGAGCTGCTCGCCGGTGATGGCCCGTTCATGGAAAAGGCGCTGGATGCGCATGTGCATGGCGTTCACCACCTGGGCCGGCACATGCTTCTCGCGGTCGATGGGCGGCAGTTCGGGATGTGGAGCGGCATCCAGCTCCAGCCGGGTGCGTTCGCGCAGCAGGTGGTCGCGCAGTTCGTGCGCGAACAGGCCGATCAGGCGGGCGAAGAGAGCGCGGCCCTCCTGGTCCTCCGGCCGCAGGTAGACCCCGATGCGCAGGGCCAGGTTACGGCTCACGTTCACCAGGCCGCCCCACAGCTTGCGGCCTTCCCACCAGCGGTCGTAGGCCGTGTTCGTGCGGAACACCAGCAGCATGCTCAACGCGAAGCCGAGCAAGGTGTGCATGGTGGTGATGTTCTTCAACGGATGGTCCGGGCCGAGCCGGAGCCAGCGCAGCTCGATGGCCACGATCAGCGCGGTGAGCAGGCCCATGACCAGGGTGGGCATCAGGCCCTTGCGGAAGCTGCCGGACCGGTGGAAGTCCAGCACCGGTCGCACCCAATCGTGCGGGTCGTGTACGATCATGCCGTGGCGAAGGAACGGCGCCTTGCCCGGGCGGGCAAATGCAGGGGCTCAGGGAGCGACCGTTGCGGGCATGCCCGGTGCCCCGGCATCCTTACGCGGCTCGGGACGGCCGGTGATGCGGGTGGCCGCCGCGGGCCGGGTGGTCTCCTGCGGACCCTGGGTCACCGGGAAGCGCTCCTCGGCGAAAGGCCAGACGGTTCCGTCCGGGAAGCTCTGGTTGGCCCGGTTGGCGCTCACGGTCCAGAAGAAGGGCGCATCGCTCGTGCCGCCCTGCAGCTCCACCACATCGAAGCCTTCCGCGTTCTCGTTGGTGACGTACACACCGTTGCAATCGCCGCGCAGCTGCACGAACACCCGCAACGGGTGCTGCTCGTTCACCAGGATGTTCCGGGCGAACGTCGGGTCCAGGCTGATGTGGGCGCGGCCGTTCACGAGCTGTCCGGTGCCAAGGTCCTGGAACAGGTTCTCCGGCGCCTCCGGCGCCGAGAGCAGCACATGCTGGCCGGCCGCGTCGCGCACCACGGTGTTGACGGTGCCGTTGCCCATCACCTTGCGGGGCGTGCCCCCGCCCTCATAGCAGGCCACATAGGTGAAGGTCTGGGTGCCGCCGGTACCGCTTACAAAGTAGCCCCCCGCACGGGCCGGAGCACCTGCCGCGCCGTTGGCATTGCTTGTTGCCACGCCGTACACGCCGAAGCTCAGACCGGTGGCGGCCACGCCCGATCCGTTCAGCAGCGTGTTGAAGCCGCTGTTGTTGCCCGCGGCGATCACGCCCGTGCCGTTCGCTGCGGTGGTGGCCAGGCTCACCAGTCCGGTGCCCGTTCCGGTGAAGGCGCCACCGCTACCGGCGATCAGGTAGGTTCCTGCGATGCCGTTGCCTTCACCGATCACGCCTGTCCCGCTCGTGCTGGCGTTGAACCCGTCCACACCGAAGCCCGTGGCATTGGAGGCCTGCCCGTACACGCCGGTGGGGTTGAAGGTCGTGGCGGTGTTCATGGTGTTCACGCCCACGGCGCCCGCGCCGGAAGCGCTCGCGGCCTGCCCCCAGGTGCCGGCCGGGAAGCCCGTTGTGGCGGTGCTTGTCTGGAAGCCGACCACGCCCAGTCCTGCGGCGGACGGCGAGGACCCGTTCACACCCCGCGCATCGCCCGTGGTCATGGTGGCGTTCACCAGGCCCTGCACACCGATGGCCTGTGCCGTGCCCGTCAAGGTGCCGTTCACCTGGCCCAGCACACCGCGCGCGCCCGTGGCGGTCGGCACCACACCGGCGCTCGTGTTGCCGATGCCGATGATGGCCGTGCCGTTCACCGAGGTGGCCTCGCCGCGGATGGCATTGGTGCTGCCGGTGGTGGAGGTGGCCAGGCCGATCACCCCGAAGGTGGTGCCCACGTTGCCCGATGTGGAGCCCAGCACACCGAAGCCAGTGCTTGTGTATCCATTGATGGCGCGGGTGCCCAGCGCGGCCGTGTTGGTCGTGGTGCCGTTGGTGGTGCCGTCCGCGTACACGCTGAACACATCGTTCGTGTTGGTGCCGAGGGTGGTGTTGTTCACGATGGCCTGGCCGCCGGCCAGGAACCGCATGCGCTCGTTCGTCGCCAGGGCGCCGCCCGTCTTGATGATCCAGGGCTGGGCGTCCGTGGTGCCGATGAAGTTGATGGCCGGGTTGGTGCCGGCATTGCCCGTCACGGTCCAGTCGTCGCCGTACTGGCCGAAACGCACCCACGCCGCGCCGTTCCAGTAGTAGTAGCCCGGGCTCACGTTGTTCGGTGCCACGCCGGCCGTGGCCGTGTTGTAAACGAGCAGGGAAGTGGCCGGGCCCACCACGGGTGCGGCTGCATTGGTCGCGGTGAGCGCCACGCGGGGGATCAGCACGCCGCGTTGGGCGTTCGCAGGGAGCCCGCTGCCGTCCACATCCAGCAGGGCGCTGGTGTTGGGGGCAAGGCCGGTGACATTGATGCCGATGTTCTGAGCCGGGGCAAGGTTGACGAGGCCCAAAGCCAGGAGGAACGGAAGCAGGACCTTGTTCATGGGCGAAGGAACGGTTCGTTGGAAAGACGGTCGGATCGTCCACACGGATGCCTGCACAAGCGACCAGCTCGAAGGTAGGGGATCGAGGGCACAACGCAAGGGCCTGTGGAAAAGCCGCCGCAGGGCCGTGGGCGGGAGCGTTGATCCGGGGGCAACTTCGCACCATGGCCCAGGCATTGGAGAGCGGACTGTTGACGGAGCTGCGCGCGGCACTGCCGACGGATGCCGTCAGTACGGACATGGAGCTGCGTGCGCAGTACGGTCACGATGAGACCGAGGATCTCCGGTTCCCGCCGGAGGTGGTGGTGCGTCCGCGCAGCACCGCGGAGGTGGCCGCCGTGATGCGCCTGTGCAGCCGGTACCAGGTGCCGGTGACGCCCATCGGCGGGCGTACCGGGTTGAGCGGTGGCGCCTTGAGCGTGCATGGTGGCGTGGGGCTGGCGCTGGACCGCATGGACCGTATCGTGGACATCGATGAACAGAACCTGCAGGTGACCGTGGAGCCCGGCGTGATCACCCAGCGGCTGATGGACGCCGTGGCGGAGAAGGGCCTCATGTACGCCTGCGATCCCAGCAGCAAGGGCAGTTGCACCATCGGTGGCAACATCGCCGAGAACGCCGGGGGACCGCGCGCCGTCAAGTACGGCGTTACTCGGGATTGGGTATTGA
>JAXLVG010000003.1:0-245140 GCA_046329115.1 Flavobacteriales bacterium
ACGAACTTCCTGTGAAGCTTGCTTAAGTCATGGATGTTCCCTGCCTGTTGTCCTGAGACGTTTTGACCTTCTTGAACAACACACTGAATGTTGGCCTTCAGACCAACCTCAATTGAATGCCTCATGAGGTACAGCAAAGGGTAGCTGCAATGGTCGGCAGAAAACGATGTCTGTTCAATTGCCTTGTACAGATACTCAACCGCGCGAGCATACTGGCCAAACACTCCCATGAACCCTTGTGGGTATTGCCCTGGACGTACTTCGAATTGACCTCTTCTCATTGCACCAATCTAAGGCGAATGCTCATCACCGGTTGAACCGTTCCCCATTCCAATGGGCGCAATATTTCCCTCCATCCCTCAGCCGCGCCTCCGAACGCACCCTGTTCAACCGCTCACTACAGCCGCCTTCCTGCTTAGAGGTCTTCGCCTTCGTTCAGGCCTAGCATTCCAGCTGTGTTCATCTGGGTTCATCTGTGCTTCGGTGCATTCACCCCATGAACACCCACATCCCCCCCGCGCACAGCAGGAAGTACGGCACCAGGCTCGCCGCCCCCGCATAGTCCTTCGCCACGCGCTGGCCGAAGAAGAGCAGGGTGATCGCCAGCGCGCCCAATGCGCAGCCCCACGCGCCGAGGGTGGCATCGCCGTGCAAGGCCACCTGCACAAGACCGATCGACGCACAGGACCCGGCGGACAGCTCAACCGCCGTGATCACCGGCAGCAGCAGCGGCACGGTGCCCTTTAGTGGCGACTTCGCGAAATGCCCCGTGAGCCAGTCCAGGTTGCCCTTCCAGTTGAGGGCCTTGTCCAGCCCTGATTGCAGGAAGAGGATGGCCACCATGGCCGCGAAGGCCATGCGCAGGAGGTCGATGCCGGTATGGCCGAACAGGAAGCCCGTTTCCATGGCGTGAAGTTGGGAGTTCTCCGGCTTCCTCCGGCTGCGTTCCTTTGCACTCCCGCCAAGTCGGGATGAAACACATGCAACTGTTCCGCAACTTCAAGTCCGTCACCAAGACCTGCTACGGCCGCGGCAGCTTCGGCAAGCTCGGCGAGATCCTCGAACCGCACCGCAACACGGCTCCGGGTCAAGCCCGGGAGGGGTTCATGGTCTTCCTGGTGGACCACTACTTCGAGGGCAAGGCCGACTTCCTCGCGCGCATCCCCAAGCAGGCGCAGGACGAGCTGATCTTCTGCAGCACCAAGAAGGAGCCCAGCACGGAGCAGATCGATGGCCTGCGCGACGACATCCTCGCACGCCGGGGACTGCCCGCCGGCGTGGTCGGCATCGGCGGTGGCAACGTGATGGACGTGGCCAAGGCGCTCTCCCTCATGTTCACCAACGAGGGCAGCAGCGTGCAGTACCAGGGCCTCAACCTCATCAAGAAGCCAGGCATCTACCACTGCGGTGTGCCCACGATCAGCGGCACCGGTGCGGAGGTGAGCATGACCGCCGTGCTCACCGGCCCCGTGAAGAAGCTCGGCCTCAAGTGCGACTGGACCGTCTTCGACCAGATCGTGCTCGACCCCGACCTCATCTCCACGGTGCCCACCGATCAGTGGTTCTACACCGGCATGGACACCTACATCCACAGCGTGGAGGCCATCACCGGCACCAAGAAGAACACATTCGCGGAGGCTTACAGCGAGAAGGCGCTCGACATGTGCCGCGAGGTGTACCTGAAACGGGACCGCACCGACCCCAAGAGCGACGAGCTGCTGATGGTGGCGAGCTACATGGGCGGCCTCAGCCTCACCTACAGCGAGGTGGGCGTGTGCCACGCGCTGAGCTACGGCCTGGGCAAGGTGCTGGAGATGCACCACTGCTTCGCGAACTGCGTGGCCTTCAACCAGCTGGAGGACGTGTACGGCGAGTACGTGCAGGAGTTCAAGCACATGGTGAAGGAGCGCGGCGTGAACCTGCCCGCCAACCTGAGCAAGGACTGGGACGAGAAGACCCTCGACGCCATGGCCGAAGTGGCCTACAACCTGCCGCACATGTGGGACCACGCTTTCGGCCCCGACTGGCAGCAGGTGCTGGACCGCGAGCGGATCAAGGGGTGGTACAGGAGGATGTGATCTCGATCAGATGATCAGAGAATGAGATGATCAGATTATGGACCGCTGCGGCGACCATCTTCTGATCTTCTGATCATCTCATTTCCTGATCAGCGCAAGAACGCTCCGTCCACCACGATCATCCTCACCGGCTCCTTGGTCCGTGAGCGATGCGAACTAAGCCCATCGCTCACGTGGTAGGACATGCCTGCCTTCAACACGTTAACGGTGCCGTCCTCGTGCTCGTTGATCAGCTCGCCTTCGAGCACGAAGACCAGGTGGCCCAATTGGCACCAATGATCGGCGAGGTAGCCTGCTGAATACTCCACCATCCGAATACGCAGCCCGTCGTGTTGCACTGTGCGCATAGTGGCCGTGCCGGTGGTGCCGCTCACCGTTGTAGTTGGCAACTGCGACCAGTCGATGGTCTCGAAGGGGATCCGCATTCAGTGATCGGTCGTTGTTGTCAAGAGTGGCACCGCCAGTGCGATCACATGCCCATCCGGGTCGGCGAAGTAGGCCACACGATCGCCCCAGTCGCGCTCGGCTGCGGGTGAGATCACGGCAAGACCGGCCTGCATCGCACGCGCGATCGCCGCATCCAGATCATCCACGCGCAGGTAGAGTTCGCAGCGCGGCACACCGTGCCCGGCATCGGGGTGTGGCAGGGCGGGCGTGATGATGCGCGCGATGCCGCTGGCAGGCATCAGGCCCAGCTTGCAGCCTCCCAGGTCGAACTCCGTCATGCCCGGCACATCGAGCACGGGCTCGCGGTCCAGCAGCACCCGGTACAGGTCGCGGCTGCGCTGCTGGTCCTGCACGTAGAGGATGAATTCGGCCTGCATCATGGGGGCTTGGTCCATCGGACCATCGGATGATCACCGGACCACATGCACGGTGTGCACCGTGATCCCATGGGGCGACAGGATCCGCAGGAAATGCGGACCGTTCGCCGCGTCCTCCGGAACGGGGATCCACAGGCTTCCGCTCGCACCGCTTTGAATGCCGGAGACCACGCGCACGCGCCCCATCGGGTCCACCCACTCGATGGTCGGCGGGGGGCCGCCCCCCACCCTTCCGGGCAACCAAAGTCCGTCGCTGCACGGCACCGGATAGGGCAAGGCCTCCCCTGTTACGGCCTCCTCCTCCAGGCCCACTTGGTAGGCCTCCGGAAGCCAGCGCTGCACCAGGACGCGCGTGGTGCTACCTTCAACGCGGTAGCCAACGGCCACCACCTTGTTGTCGGGCTGCAAGGCGATGGCCTCCAGGCCGCAGCCCTGCCCGGGGCAGGGCATCACCACCTGCCCTTCCTCACCGAAGGCGGTGTCCGGTGAACCGTCCGCCAGGAGCCGCATCACCAACAACGCAGCGCTGGCGTCACCACTGTTGATGGCATTGAACGCGAGCACGAAGCGCCCGTCCGGCCGCAGCACCACATCGCGCAGATCGGCCAGCCAGGGCGCGCCCACTGCTATCGTCACCCGACCGTTCGTTCCGAAGGTGTCGTCCCAATCACCTGTTCCGGTGAGCCTGCCGATGTAGTGGTGCAGCACGGTGCCGCCCGGCAGGTAGCGTTGACCTGCGATGAACAGGCGCCCATCCTCCGCCTCCTTCATCCACACAACATCGCCGGTGGAACCCGGCTGGTCCGGATGGAACAGGCCGTTGCTGCCGAACGCCGGATCCGGCGCACCGTCCGCCGTGAGCTGCAGCACCGCCAGATCACCGGTGGGCAGGTCCATCTGCCAGGCCCCGCCAAGCACCACTTCGCCGGAGGAACGAACGAGCATCGTGGTGGCTGATTCGCCCGTTGTGTCAGCTGTCCGGTAAATGCCGCCCACCCCGAAGGAGGCGTCCAAGGATCCCTGCGTAGTGAGGCGGGCGGCCATCATGCGCGCGCGGGCACCATCGAAGCGACCGCCCAATTGCACCCGGCCGTCCGCAAGCGGCACCAGGCTCTCCACCACATCCTGCGCACCCGGGTCCGCGAATACGGCCACACCCTGGTCCCCGAACGAAACGTCCACCTCGCCGCCGGGCGTGAAGCGCGCCACGGCCAGGTCGTTGAAGGTGCCGTCGAAGTAGGCGTTCCCGGCGAGCAGCACGCTCCCGTCCGGCAGGGCCGCGATGGCGCGCCCTTCTCCGTACTGACCGATCTGCACAGGGGCGATGCCGTTCTGGCTGAAATCGGTGTCGAACGATCCGTCCGGTTGCAGCCGCATGGCCACCAGCGCCGGGGAGCTTCCGCCACGCCGGGCGGCAACCAACACGCGGCCATCGGGCAGGAGCGCCAGCCCACCGGCCCTATCGGGACCGGATGCGCTCAATTGAGGGCTCACCTGCCCGCCCTGGCCAAAGCCGGGGTCGAGCAGCGACAGCTGCGGGAGCGCAGGGGTGGCCGCACATGCGACCAGCCCAAAGACCAGGTTCCGGGCGATCATCGGCGTTCGGACATGCCGAAAGTTAACCGCCGGGGCCCCGGACCTGCCGTGCCCTTAGTTCAGCACGATGTCCACGGCGCCAACGGGCGGTACCTCCACCACCTTGAGCGCCTTGCTGTAGCTGAGGATGGCGTTCAACGTGGAGGCCTTCGGGCCGAACTGTTGGGCGGGGAACATCTGGCGGCGACGATCGCGCTGCGCGCGCTTGCGGAGGGTAGAATGCGTCATGTAGACGGGGGTAGGTTTCACTTCACGTTTGCTCAACGCGGGACCCCGTCCGTTTATTGCATGCAACTACCTACCTGCCTGGAAACACGAACGCCGGCTTACGGGCCGGCGTTCCTGGGGCGGTCCTCAGCGCGAGGGTCAGGCCCGTTCCAGCTGCATCTGATGCTTCTGGATCAGTTTGCGCATGTTGATGAGGGCGTAGCGCATCCGCCCGAGCGCCGTGTTGATGCTCACGTCGGTGTGTTCGGCGATCTCCTTGAAGCTCATGTTCAGGTAGGTGCGCATGATCACCACATCCCGCTGGTCCTGCGGAAGTTGATCGATCAGGCGGCGCACGTCGGCATCCACCTGCACGTTCACCATGCGCTGCTCCACGTTCTGGCCGGGCTGGGCGATGGTGCCGAAGACGTCGTGGTCCTCCGTGCCGCGCACCGTGGGCATCTTCTTGTTGCGGCGGAAATGGTCGATCACCAGGTTGTGCGCGATCCGCAGCACCCACGGCAGGAACTTGCCCTCCTCGTTGTAGCGGCCCGCCTTCAGGTGGTGCACCACCTTGATGAAGGCCTCCTGGAAAAGGTCCTCGGTGACCTCCCGGTCGCGCACCATCAGGTAGATGTGCGACCACACCTTGCGCTTGTGGCGCTGGAGCAACGTTTCGAACGCGGACTCATCGCCCGCGGTGTACGCGTTGATCAGATCGATGTCCGGGACAGCTACCGCCGTGGCGGAGCGAAGACGCTTGACGAGCATGACCTTACCGTTTGGTCCGAAGGATGTTCAGGAACTTCGGTGTAGAGGTCGCTCTATGTGGTCTTCGGTGTTTGGTGAATGGCCGGTGCGGAGGATGCCCGACCGTGGCTGTTACGGTGAATAGACGGTGCCTGTTCCGTTAACGTTGCCTGTGGGGGCTTATTGCGTTGCCTGGAAAGTTTCCTCCTGACCTTCCAAATGTAGCCGCAATGGACCTTCCGCGCATCACCGACGGCTAATTTCGCGGCCCCGTTCCCGGAACGGGGCACACCGTCCCCTTGGCCCGCAGCAGCTCCCCCGCCCCACCGCCCGCGAATGACCGTCCCCAGGAGGCCCTTCGGCGCGCCCTCAAAGGCATCATCCGCGTGGAAGGTGCCCGCGTGCACAACCTGAAGAACATTGACGTCGACATCCCCCGCGGCAAGCTGGTGGTGGTGACCGGCCTGAGCGGCAGCGGCAAGAGCTCCCTGGCCTTCGACACGCTCTACGCGGAGGGCCAGCGCCGCTACGTGGAGAGCCTCAGCAGCTACGCGCGGCAGTTCATGGGCCGGCTGGAGAAGCCCGACGTGGACCGGATCCTGGGCATCAGCCCGGCCATCGCCATCGACCAGAAGGTGCTCACCAGCAACCCGCGCAGCACCGTGGGCACTACCACCGAGGTGTACGACCACCTCAAGCTGCTCTTCGCCCGCATCGGCCGCACCTACAGCCCCCACAGCGGCCGCGAGGTGAAGCGCCATACGGTGGAGGACGTGGTGGCCCACGTGAACGCATTGCCCGAAGGCTTCGCCGTGCTCCTGATGGCCCCGCTCCTGCTGCCGGAGGGGCGCACGCTGCGCGAACACCTCGACGTGCTGCAGCAACAGGGCTATGCCCGCGTGCACGACGGCACCGATGTGAAGCGGATCGAGGACCTGCTGATCGAGCGCACGCTCGGCAAAGGCCCCTGGCATCTGGTGCTGGACCGCATCACCGTGGCGCCGCAGGATGAGGAGACCACCAGCCGCATCGCGGACAGCGCGGAGACCGCCTTCTTCGAGGGGCAGGGCACCTGCGTGGTGGAAGGATCGGACGCCAAGGGCAAGCCCGTGCGCGCCAGCTTCAGCGACCGTTTCGAGATGGACGGTGTGCTGTTCGACGAGCCCACGCCGAACATGTTCAGCTTCAACGATCCGGTGGGCGCCTGCACCAAATGCGAAGGCTATGGGAACATCATCGGCATCGACGCCGACCTGGTGATCCCTGACAAGAGCCTGAGCGTGTACCAGGACTGCGTGGCCTGCTGGCGCGGCGAGAAGTTGAGCGAATGGAAGGACGACTTCATGCGCGATGCGGCGAAGCACGACTTCCCCATCCACCGCCCCTATCGCGACCTGACGGCTGAGCAACGCAAGCTGCTCTGGAACGGCGCGCGGGGCGTGTACGGCATCGACGCCTTTTTCCAGTACTGCGAAGAGAAGAGCTACAAGATCCAGTACCGCGTGCTGGCGAGCCGTTTCCGCGGCAAGACCACCTGCAACGTGTGCGACGGCACGCGGTTGAAGAAGCGCGTCACCTGGGTGAAGGTGGCGGGCATGGACATCACGCAGCTGGTGCGCATGCCCATCGCCGAATGCCTGCGCTTCTTCCAGACCATCGAACTGGAACCGCGCGACCGCACCGTGGCCGAACGGCTGCTGAAGGAGATCGTGAACCGGCTGACCTACCTGGTGGACGTGGGCGTGGGCTACCTCTCGCTGGAGCGCCGCAGCAACACCCTCAGCGGTGGTGAAACGCAACGGATCGACCTGGCCACCTCACTTGGCAGCAGCCTGGTGGGCTCCATGTACATCCTCGACGAGCCGAGCATCGGCCTGCACCCGCGCGATACGGAGCGCCTCATCAGCGTGCTGAAGCGCCTGCGCGACCTGGGCAACACCGTGATCGTGGTGGAGCACGATGAGGAGGTGATGCGCGCGGCCGACCACATCATCGACATGGGGCCCGAGGCCGGCACGCTGGGCGGGCAGGTGGTGTACAGCGGCGACCATGCCGGCCTGCTCACCAACGACGGGCTCACCGCGCAATACCTCACGGGCCGCATGGCCATCGAGCGCCCCGGTCGCCGCCGCCCCGTGCGCGACAGCATCATCGTGCAGGGGGCCGGCGAGAACAACCTGAAGGGCGTGGACGTGGCCTTCCCCCTGAACATGCTCACGGTGGTGACCGGTGTGAGCGGCAGCGGCAAGACCACGCTGGTGAAACGCATCCTCCACCCTGCCCTGCGGCGCGAACTGGAGGGCTTCAGCGAACGGCCGGGCGAGCACAAGGGACTCGCCGGCGACATCGGGCGCATCCAGGCCGTGGAATTGGTGGACCAGAACCCCATCGGCCGCAGCTCGCGGAGCAATCCCGTGACCTACGTGAAGGCCTACGACGACATCCGACAGCTCTACAGCGAGCAGGAGCTTTCGCGCATCCGCGGCTACAAGCCGGCCTTCTTCAGCTTCAACGTGGACGGTGGCCGGTGCGAGGTGTGCCAGGGTGAAGGCGAAACGCACATCGAGATGCAGTTCATGGCGGACATCCGCCTGCGCTGCGAAGCCTGCCATGGGCGCCGCTTCAAGGACGAGATCCTCGACATCCGCTTCGATGGCATGGACGTCTCCCAGCTGCTGGAGATGACGGTGGACGATGCACTCCTGTTCTTCCGCCGCAACGTGGACAAGCACAAGGCGGTGAAGCACATCATCGAGAAGATCCTGCCCCTGCAGGAGACCGGCCTCGGCTATGTGAAGCTCGGGCAAAGCAGCAGCACGCTGAGCGGTGGCGAGGCCCAGCGCATCAAGCTGGCCTCCTTCCTGGTGAAGGGCCAGGACGTGAAGCCGACGCTCTTCATCTTCGACGAGCCCACCACGGGCCTGCACTTCCACGACATCGCCAAGCTGCTGAAGGCCTTGAACGCGCTGATCGCGAACGGCCACAGCGTGGTGGTGATCGAGCACAACCAGGAGGTGATCACCTGCGCGGACCACCTCATCGACCTGGGGCCGGAGGCTGGCGAGGCCGGAGGACAAGTGGTCTTCACCGGCACGCCGGAGGAACTGGTGAAGTGGGGCCAGAGCCACACGGCCCGGTACCTCAAGGGCAAGCTGCAGGGCTAACGCACCACCGTCACCGCACCGTGCATCTCGGTGTACTCGGCCGCGCAGCTTGGGCGGTAACGGATCACGTAGAAGTAGGTGCCGTCCGGCAAGGCCGAGCCATCCTTGTCCCCGCGCCAGAGGCGGTTCAAGGTCTCAGCGTAGAACACCTCCTGCCCGAAGCGGTTGAAGATGCGCACGCTCACATCCGGGTTGCCACCGGTCTGTGGCTCGAAGCGGTCGTTCAGCCCATCGCCGTTCGGGCTGATCACGTTCGGCACCACGATGCCCAGGGCCAGCGGATCGCCCACCACATCAAAGGCCCCGGTGTAGCTGCACCCGAAGCCATCCGTCACGGTGAAGCCATAGGTGCCCAGCACCTCCACGGTGAGCGTCTGCGTGGTGTCACCGGTCTCCCACAGGTAGGTGCCTTGTGGCAACTGGATGCCGAAGGTCGAAGGAACCCCGGGGCACCCATACACCGTTCCGCCCAGCTCACCCGGATCGGGCGCGGATGTGATCGCCACGGTGTCCACCCCGGCACAATCGCCGTTGCTGCCCAGCACCCAGTAGATGCCCGGTGCATCCACGGTGATGGTCTGCGTGGTGGCGTTGGTGCTCCACAGCCAGGTCTGCGCCGGACCGGCGTCCAACGTGAGGCTGGCACCCGGACAGAGCGGCTGGTCCGCGCCCAGGTCCGGATCCGAACCCTGCAGCACCGTCACTTGCACGGCATCCACGTACTGACCGCCGCAGGCCACATCGTTCACCGTGACCGAGTAGTTGGTGGTGCCGAAGGGCGTGGCCACGGGCGTGGCGCTCGCAGCGTCGGAAAGGGATGCGGCTGGCTGCCATTGGTACGTGTACGCACCGCTGCCCTCGAACACCTGCACCTGCAGCTGGGCGTCATCGCCGGCGCAGATGCTGTCCGGCACGGCCACCACGCTGATGAAGGGCGTGCCCACGACCGATACGGTCACGCTGTCCGTGACGCTGCAGCCGAAGGGGCTCGATACCTCCACGATGTACGTGGTCGTCTCCAGCGGACTTGCCTGCGGCTGGGGCACGGTGGTGGAACTGAGCGATCCATCGTTCGGCGACCATACCCAGCTGTACGTGCCCGGCGTCAGCGGTGTGGCGCTGATATCCACCACCTCGCCAACGGTGCAGATCGCCGTGTCGTTGCTCATCACCAGCCCGAACGTCGGCCCCACCAGCACGGATACGTCGTCGAAGTAGACGCACTGGGTCTGCTGGTCCACCAGCTGCACGGTGTACACCTGCGCTGAATCCGGCGATGCCGTAGGGTTCTGCAAGGCGGGATCGTTCAGCCCGGTGGCCGGGGACCACGTGAACGTGACGCCCGTGGCATCATCCGTTCCGATGGCGACATCGTCCAACACCCAATTGTCCTGACCCACGCCGCTGTTGAGCAGCTGGCGCCACCGGAAGCGCGTATTGGGCGACCAGGCGGGCGGAGGGATGTTCAGGATCACGGAGCCGAAGTCCGGGAACTGGTTCTCCACATAGGTGGCCATGATGGTCCAGCTGCTGCCGTTGAGCGAGTACTCCACCAGGATGTTCTCGCCCGGGTCCACATCCTCGCACGGGGGCGCACCGTTCGCGATCTTCAGGGCGAAGCGCAGCACACCGCCCGCGCTCACGTTCAGCGGCACGGTGCGCGCCACGCGCTGCCCGGCCGCATTGAAGCGCAGCGCGTTGCCGGCCACGGATCCGCAGACCGCATCGCTCGCACCGCCCTGCACGCTCTCCCACAAGGAGCCCACCCCGTTATCGAAATCGTCCGCACCGATGATCCGCTGCACGGCCACATCCAGCTGGGCCACCTGGCCTTCGCAGATCAGGCCTGGATCAACGGCGGCCTGCACGGCCACGATGTTGCCCGGGGTCACTGTGACGAGCACGCTGTCCTCCGTGGCCACACAGCCGGTGGGCGAGCTCACGGTGACGTGGTACCACGTATCGTGCGCGGCCGTGGCCACCGGGTCCTGCACATTGGGATCGTTCAGTCCGGCCTCGGGGGTCCACGTGTAGACGTACGTTCCGTTCGGCGTAAGCTGCAGGTCCAGCTGGGCCGGGGCATACGCGCACACCGATGGGGGCGCAACGATGGTGGTGGCCGGTGGCTGACCCAGTTCCACGCTGAAGAAGTACTGCTGGGTGCACCCGCTCACGTTCTCCGTGCCGGTGACCACATACACGTCGCTGGCGCCGGGCTGGAAGGTGTACACGAGCCCCTCGAACAGGGTGTCCGTGGGCGCGCTCTGCACGGTCCACACGGGGTTGAAGATTGGCTCCGGCGGAGAGAGGGTCACGATGTCCGTGGTGTCCAATCCGCAGTACACGGTATCGAAGGGCAGCACAGGCAGCGGTGTGAAGGAGCCCACCGAGTAGGCGTAGGTCTCGTAGTTCGGGCCGGTGCCGTATACATAGCCCGTCAGTCCGTTCGCGCAGCTGATCCGGTGGCTCCCCTGCGTGAGCGGCAGCCGTGCGTACACATGGTCCGGGCACGCTGGGAAAGGACTGAACTGCACGGAGGCCACCGGCACCCCGTCCAGCACCACGCCACCGGCATCCGACTGGTCCACCACCACGTTGATGTACTGCGAGGTGATGTTGTTGCTGACCACCGTGGCGAAGGTGATGTCGTTGATCTTCTGCTCCTCGGCGTTCACGATGAGCAGCGCGGGATCGCCCGAACCACCGCTGCAATCGCTGCCCTGCAGGAACTGGGCGACGCTGATGGGCAGGTCACTGGCGATGCAGTGCGGGTCCGCCGTCCCGTTCACCTCCACGTACTGCCCGGCGTTCAGCACGAAGGGCGGATCGGTGTCCACCGTGATGGTGGTATTGTTCTGGTGCGCCAGGATGCGGTAGGTGTAGGCCGTGGGGCCCTGCCACGGCACCAGGAAGTAGCTGGTGCCCCAGAACGGCGTGGGCAGGTTCTGATCGAACACGTGGTCGCAGGCGAAGCAGCCCACCGGCACATCCGGACAGGCACTTCCACTGAACACCGCGAACGGCCTGCAGCCGCCGCTCTCCGGCGTGCCCACGATGGTGCTGCCCGTCAGGTCCAGGTCGCCGCTCGCCGCCTGTACCTGGTAGGTGCGCCCCTTGTCCAGTTGAATGGTGAAGGGCACCCCGGCCGCGTTGCCCCCGAGGGTGTTGCAGGCGGGCGTGATCACGATCTCCGTGCTGTCCTCCGTGGCCACGATGAGGAACTCGGAATTCAGCGTGCCGAAACCCTCCAGCCCGTAGTAGGCCTGTACCCGGTAGTCCGTGCCGAGCGAGCGTGTGGGGTAGATCACCGAGGCGTCCGCCGTGAAGGACTGGAAGTTGAGCGCATACACGGCCACGGTGTCCCCCGTTTCTATCAGTACGCTCAGGCTGTCCACGAACTCGGAGCCCTGGTGCATGTTCGTCACCGGCACCTCCAGTTGTGTTACGTTGTTGGCCGTGACGTTGAAGGGCTGTGCCCAGCCCAGGAGCGGCGAGCTCATCACGCCGGTGGTGTTCTGATCGCTGCTCACGTACACGTACAACTGCTGGCCCGCGCCCCCCGTGTAGTTCTGCATGAAGCCGAACCAGAACTCCTTGCCCCGGGTGGGGATGAGCTGCTGGGCGTGCACAGCGGTGGTGAACGCCAGGAGCAGCAGGATGAGCGCGCGGGACAGGTTTCGCATGCGTGGCCGGGATCGGTTCCCGCTGGGAAGTTAGCCGGTGCGCCGATCGGTGGTAGGACGCACGGTGCGGCCAGGCCGACCGCCGATCAGTGGAACTGCAGCTCGTACAGCCGCTTGTAGGCCCCGCCGCGCGCCAGCAACTGCTGGTGGTCGCCCTGCTCGATGATGCGGCCATTGTCCACCACCAGGATCAGGTCGGCCTTTTGCACCGTGCTCAACCGGTGGGCGATCACGATGCTGGTGCGCCCCTCGGTGAGGCGCGCGGTGGCCTCGGTGATGAGCTGTTCGCTGAGGCTGTCCACACTGCTGGTGGCCTCGTCCAGTACCAGCACCGCCGGGCGGTGCACATAGGCCCGGATGAAGGCCAGCAGCTGCCGCTGACCGGTGCTGAGCAGGCTGCCCCGTTCGCGCACTTCCGTGTCGTACCCGTTCGGCAGGGCGGCGATGAAGTCGTGCGCGCCCACCGCCTTGGCCGCATCCATCACCGCTGCGCGGCTGATGTGCGGATCGCCCAGGGTGATGTTGTCCAGCACCGTGCCGCTGAAGAGGAACACGTCCTGCAGCACCACGCCCACGCTGCGGCGCAGGTCATCCAGACGGTACTCCCGGATGTCGTGCCCGTCCAGCAGCACGCGCCCTTCCTGGAACTCGTAGGCCCGGCCCAACACGTTGATGATGCTGCTCTTGCCGCTGCCGGTGGCGCCCACCAGCGCCGCCATCTGTCCGGCCTTCACGGTGAAGCTGACGTCGTGCAGCACGGGTTGCCCTTCCTCGTAAGCAAAGCCGACGTGCTCGAAGACGATGTCCCCGCGCAGGCCTTCGGTACCGCGCGTGCCGCTGTCCTCGATCCGGGCATCGGTGTCCAGCACCTTGAAGATGCGCTCGCTGCCCACCATGCCCATCTGCAAGGTGTTGAAGCGATCGGCCAGCTGGCGGATGGGCCGGAACAACATGTTGATGAAGCTGATGTACGCCACCAGTTCACCGAAGGTGGCGGTGCCCTCCAGCACATCGCCCATGCCCCAGTAGATCAGCGCGGCGAGCGCGATGGCGCTGAGGATCTCCACCACCGGGAAGAAGATGCTGTAGGCGAGCACGCCGCGGATGTGCGCCTCCCGGTGTTCGGCATTGATCGCAGTGAACTTCCGCTGCTCCTGCGCCTCTCGACCGAAGAGCTGCACGATGGCCATGCCCTGGATGTGCTCCTGCACGAAGGCGTTCAGGCGCGCCACTTGTGTGCGAACATCCTGGAAGCTCTTCTGGATGCTGTTCTTGAAGATGTTGGTGGCCCAGAGCAGGACCGGGATCGGCAGCATGCTCCAGATGGCCAGCTTCCAGTTGATGGCGAACATCACAACAACAACCACCACCAGTTTCAGGATGTCGCCCATGATCATGATGAGCCCCTGCGAGAAGATGTCCTCCACCGTCTCAATGTCGCTGACCACGCGTGTGACCAGGGTGCCCACGGGGGTGCGGTCGAAGTAGCGCGCCCGGAAGCGGAGGATGTGCTCGAAAAGCTTCTGGCGCAGGTCCAGCGTGACGCCGAGCCCCAGCTTGGCGGTGCGGTACGCCTGATCGAACTGCACGAAGGCCTCCAGGAAGAGCAGCACCAGGATGATCACCAGCAGCCGGACCATGCCGGCCTCATCACCGACCATCGCGTGGTCGTCGATCATGTCGCCCAGCAGCACCGGACGGACCACGCCGATGACGCTGAGCAGGATGGTGAGCGCGAAGCTGGACCAGAAGAGGCCGCGGTAGGGCCGCACGAACTCCATCACGCGGCCGAAGAGCTTCCGGTCGAACGCTTTCCCCTTCACGGTGGCACCTTCGCTCATGGTCTTGCAGGGATGAAGGGATAGACCACATGGTCCAGGTAGAGCCCCCGGGCCGGCGCGCTCCTGCCCGCGGCGGAGCGGTCGCGTGCATCGAGCACGGCCTTCATGTGCTCCGGCGGTTTCTGCCCGCGGCCGATCACCATGCAGGTGCCCACGATGGCGCGCACCATGTTGCGCAGGTACCGGTCCGCGCGAATGGTGAACGTGTAGCCCTCGGCAGTGGCCTCCCAGCGCGCGTGGCGCACATCGCAGATGCTGGTGCGGTTGTCCGAGCCGGTGCGCTGGAAGCTGCTGAAGTCCTGCTGACCGATCAGACAGGCACAGGCCGCGTTCATGGCCTCCACATCCAGGGGTGGGCGGAGCTCGTGCGCCAGGTCCACCTGGAACGGGTTCTTGTGGCGGATGATGCGGTACACATAGCCTCGCTCGGTGGCACTGAAGCGCGCGTGCGCGTCATCGGCCACGGACAGGATGCGCTTCACCGCGATGCTCTCCGGCAGCAGGGCGTTCAAGCTGCTCACCAGGCGTTCACCGAGGGGCTCGGTGGTGGGGGCATCGAAATGCAGCCAGTAGCTGCTGGCATGCACACCGGTGTCCGTGCGGCCGCAGCCCACCACCACCACGCGCTGCTGGTGCAGGGCGAAGCGCAGGGCCTTCTCCACCTCGGCCTGCACGCTGGGCGCATCGGGCTGCAACTGCCAGCCGCGGTAGGGTGTGCCGTTGAAGGCGATCTCCAGGAAGTAGCGGGGGTGGATCTCCACGGCGGCGAATGCTCATGTGCCCATGGGGCCATGTGCCCATGCGAACATGTGCCCATGATTCCATGCGTCCATGGCGGGGCGCGAAAGTAGACCGGTACCCGGGTGTTGCCCTTAAAGCAGTTCGATCGCTGGAAGGGCTGACCTTTGGCGCGTGCTCCGCATCGGCCTACTCTCAGATACCCACGGCTGGCTAGATCCCCGGCTGCAGGAGCACTTTGTTCAGTGCGACGAGATCTGGCACGCGGGCGACATTGGCGGGCTGCACGTCACGGAGGAACTCGCGCGTTGGAAGCCGGTCCGCGCGGTGTACGGCAACATCGATGACAAGGCCACGCGCCTGACGCACCCCGAGCACCAGCGGTTCACCCTGGAGGACGTGAAGGTGTGGATCACGCACATCGGCGGACGCCCACCGCGCTACAACCCGCAGGTGATCGGCGAGCTCCGCTCCTCCCCGCCCACCGTGTTCATCTGCGGCCACTCACACATCTGCCAGGTGCAGTTCGACCCGAACCTGAACGTGCTGTTCATGAACCCCGGGGCAGCGGGCCGGCACGGCTTCCACCAGGTGCGTACCGCGCTGCGGTTCACCATCGATGGCCCGAAGCTGAAGGACCTTGAGGTGATCGAACTTGGCAAGAGGGCATAGGGGCAGGAGGCAGGGGCAGGGGCAACGCCCGTTGCCAACTGCACCTGCCCCTGCGCCTGTTCTCAACGCAGGCGGTCCATGCTGCGCACCAGCTGCTCGTCCTGCCGGATGCCGCGCTCGGCGAGCCAGCAGCAGGCGAAGGCGAGGAACGGCAGGAAGAAGCCGGCCTGGAAGCTGCTTTCCACGTGCGGGGCGGTGCCCAGGTAGCTCTGCACGCTCTGGTGCACGAAGGCCTGCGCTCCGCCGCAGAGCAGCACCAGCAGCGAGATGCCACGCACCACGCGCATCTGGCGCGGCCGGTTGCCGTACAGGAAGATGCTCACCCCCATGCCCAGGATGCATACCGCCAGGATCCACTGGAACGGCAGCGGAAAGTTGAAGTCCGGCACCACCACGCCCAAGTGGTTCTCCAGTCCCCACGGATGGAAGGTGAACCGGGCATCGTCCGGCAGCCGGTGGTAGGCCACCGCGGGTACCACGTACATCAGGCCCAGCAGCACCATGGCCGCCAGGAGGAAGAGGGTCTGCTTGCGCTGGATCATCGCTCGGAAGGGTGCGCGAAGATGGCACCGGGGACCGTGTTGCGGGATCGGACCTTCGTCCTATCATTGCAGCGTCCTTTCCCGCTGATGCATCGCGCGTCAGCCCTCCCCCACACCCTGTTATCGATCCCTTGGGCCCTCCGGCCCAGCCCCGGAACCTTCCGGCACATCCCTCCGAACCCGTTCACGCATGTACGACAAGGCATCGCTGGAGAGCATGAAGCTCGCCGAGCTGAAGGAACTCGCCAAGAAGCTCAACATCAAGAAGGCCGACGCCCTGAAAAAGCAGGACCTGATCGGCCGCATCCTGGACCAGCAGGGCAGCAAGGCCTCGCTGGCAACGGACGACCTGGCCGCGATGGCCGTGGCCGACGAAGTGGAGCCCGAAGTGGACGAAGAGGATGACGAGGACGCCACCGCCGCAGAAGCGACGGAGGACGGCGATGAGGGGGATGACGACGAGGACGACGATGAGGACGATGATGAAGAGGAGGGTGATGACGAGGACCGTGCGGGCAGCGCACCTGCAGCCCCCCCTGCCGCCGACCGTGAACGCCCCATGCCCCCGCAGGCCCGCACCGACGAGCCGCGCCGCGGGGTACCGGAGGACCGCCGCGATGAGCGCTGGGACCGGCGCGACCGCGACCGTCGTGATCGCCGCCCACGTGTGACCGAGCGCCCGGGTGAGCAGCCCGCTGCGGAAGGCGGCCGCCAGACCGACGCGTTCCGCGATCAACCCGAGCGACGCGAACAAGCTGAACCACGCGCGCAGGAACGTCCGGAGCGCAACGACCGGAACGAACGCAATGAGCGCAACGAGCGGCATGAGCGTCACGAACGGCGCGAGCAGCGCGGCGAACACCGCACCGAACAGCGTGATGGCGGTCAGCGCAACGGCGATCAGCCCCGGCAGGAGCATGGGCAACGCCAGGACCAGCCGCGACACGAGGGCCAGCGCCAGGAACGGACCGAGGGCGATCGCCCCCGTCACGAGCATCAACAGCAGCAGCGCCAGCCGCAGTACAACTTCGATGCGTTCGTGGAGTGCGCCGGCGTGCTGGAGATCATGCCCGAGGGCTATGGCTTCCTCCGCAGCAGCGACTACAACTACCTGGCCTCGCCCGACGATGTGTACGTGAGCCAGCAGCAGATCAAGCAGGCGGGCCTCAAGCTCGGTGATACGGTGAGCGGCTTCGTCCGCCCACCGCGCGAAGGCGACAAGTTCTTCCCGCTGGTGAAGATCGACCGCATCAACGGCCGCGACCCCGAGTGGGTGCGCGACCGGGTGCCCTTCAAGTTCCTCACGCCGCTCTTCCCGGACGAGAAGTTCAACCTCACCGGCAAGTCGCCGAACCTGAGCATGCGCGTGCTCGACCTGTTCGCCCCCATCGGCAAGGGACAGCGCGGCCTCATCGTGGCGCAACCGAAAACGGGTAAGACCATCCTGCTGAAGGATGTGGCCAACGCCATCGCCGCGAACCACCCCGAGGTGTACCTGATCGTGCTGCTCGTGGACGAGCGTCCCGAGGAGGTGACGGACATGGCCCGCAGCGTGAACGCCGAAGTGATCAGCAGCACCTTCGATGAGCCCGCCAGCCGCCACGTGCAGGTGGCGAGCATGGTGCTGGAAAAGGCCAAGTGCCTCACCGAATGCGGCCACGACGTGGTGATCCTGCTCGACTCGATCACCCGCCTGGCCCGTGCCTACAACACCGTACAGCCCGCCAGCGGCAAGATCCTCTCCGGCGGTGTGGACGCCAATGCCCTGCAGAAGCCCAAGCGCTTCTTCGGTGCGGCGCGGAAGATCGAGAACGGGGGAAGCCTCACCATCCTGGCCACGGCGCTGGTGGAGACCGGCAGCAAGATGGACGAGGTGATCTTCGAGGAGTTCAAGGGCACCGGCAACATGGAACTGCAACTGGACCGCCGGATCAGCAACCGCCGCATCTTCCCGGCCATCGACATCCTGGCCTCGGGCACGCGTCGCGACGACCTGCTCCACCACAAGGACGTGCTGCAGCGCACGTGGATCCTGCGCAAGCACCTGGCCGACATGAACCCCGTGGAGGCCATGGAGTTCGTGAAGACCCGCATGGAGGGAACGAAGAGCAACGAGGAGTTCCTCGTTTCCATGAACGGATAGTGCACGTTCTCCGTTCCGGGTTCCTTGTTCCAGGTTAAGAGCCGGGAACTCGGAACCAGGAACCCGGAACTCGGAACACCCCATGCTCGCCCCCATCCTGCTCGCTTTCGCTGCGATCGGCCTGCGTCTAGGACTGTTCGCCGCCGGTGTGCCGTTGCCGGGCTTCACCTTCGGCTTCATCCTCATGGGGCTTGTAACGCTCCTGGCCTTCGTGAGCGGAGCCCTGCTGCTGCGCGAGGAACCGAACGCCCCGATGCCTTCGCTGTTCCGCGTGGCCCTGCGCGACACCGCCATCTTCGCGCTGCTCTGCGCGGCGGGGCTCTACCTCTTCAACCAGTACCTCAACAACGCCGAGTTCGAGGCGCACGTGAACGGGATCATCCAGGCCTCGGCGGCACAGGGGGTTCCCGAGGCGGATGCGCGGGCCAAGGCTCAGGCCTTCTTCACGCCGGGCAGTCAGGCCTTCCTCACATTCGTAGGGCTGCTGGCGCTTGGTGCCTTCAATGCGCTGTTCTTCGCGATCGTCCAGCACAAGGTGTTGCGGCGGTTCCGGTGAAGGGTTCGGTTGTAGGTGGGCCGAACGGACAACGGTCAATAGCAGGTTCAAGCAATGAACGCCTCCGCGGTGGCCTGCAGGTCGATGCCGCCGAAGTTGCCGCTGCTCATCATCAGCAGCACGCCATCGCTTCCCGCCTCCGCACGCACCGCACCCATCACGGCGATGGGGTCGTTCAGCACGCGCAGGTCGTTGCGGCCGAAGGCCCGGTGAATGCGCTCCGGCGGAATGGACGGGAGCCGCTTGAGCTGCACCGCATGCGGATCATAGAACACGATGGCATCGTCCGCCGCATCCATGCAGCCACCATACTGGTCCAGGAAGTTCTCGCTGAGGCTGCTGTAGGTGTGCAGCTCCATGCATGCGGTGATGCGGCGATCGGGGAACTGCTCGCGCACCGCCTCCACCGTGGCTTTCAGCTTGCTCGGTGAATGGGCGAAGTCCTTGAAGACGACCTTGCGGCCACGCTCCGCGAGCTTCTCCAAGCGCTTGGCCGCACCGGTGAACGAGGAGATGGCTTTGTAGAAAACGGCGTCCCCGATGCCCAGTTGGTGGCACACATGCCGCGCCCCTTCCAGGTTCATCAGGTTGTGGCGGCCGAACACCTGCAGCGGCACGTCGCCCTGCGCCGTTTCCAAGATGGTGACGCCCTCCACGATGCGGTGCTTCGGTACGCCGTAGGGGATGCGTAGCGCCTTCACTCCGTCCTCCTCCGCCAGTCGCTTCACCTCGGGATCCTCAGCGCAATAGATCAGCTTGCCGCCCGGCTCGATCACCGCGATGAACTTCCGGAACTGGTCCACGTAGCTCTCGAAGGTCTTGAACACGTTGATGTGGTCCCACGCGATGCCGCTGATCAGCGCGATGTCCGGCCGGTAGAGGTGGAACTTGGGCACGGGCTCCAGCGCCGATGCCAGGTACTCGTCCCCCTCGATCACGGCCACCTGACTGGTGGGGCTCAGACGCACCATGCAATCGAAGCCTTCCAGCTGCGCGCCCACGAGGTAGTCGAACTCGCTGCCGGCATGCCGCAGCACGTGCACGATCATGCTGGTGATGGTTGTCTTGCCGTGGCTGCCGCCGATCACCACACGCGTCTTGTCCTTCGTCTGCTCGTGGAAGTAGCCGGGGTAGCTGTACACCGGGATGCCCAGTTCCTGCGCGCGCTTCAGCTCCGGGTTGTCGATGCGGGCGTGCATGCCCAGGATCAGCGCCTCAATGTCCGGGGTGATGTCCTCCGGATGCCAACCGAGCTGGTCCGGCAACAGGTTCAGCCGTTGGAGTCGTGTGCGGCTGGGCTCGAAGATCTCGTCGTCGCTGCCAGTGACGTCGTAGCCCTTGTGGTGCAGGGCGATGGCCAGGTTGTGCATGGCGCTGCCGCCGATCGCGATGAAGTGGACGCGCTTCATGGAGCGAAGGTCCATGCGACCATGGGGCCATGTGCCCATGTGCCCATGGTTCCTATCAACGGGGGGGTGTGGGCAGCGGCAATGATCCTGCATCTTCGCCCCATGGAACTCCACGTCATCGACACCGGTTTCTTCAAGCTCGACGGAGGCGCCATGTTCGGCGTGGTGCCCAAGACCCTTTGGAGCAAGCACCATCCGCCCGACGAGAAGAACCTCTGCACCTGGGCCATGCGCTGCCTGCTGGTGATCGACGGTGATCGCCGCATCCTCATCGACAACGGCATCGGCGACAAGCAGGACGCACGCTTTTTCAGCCATTACGACCTGCACGGGGACGCCACGCTCGATGGCTCGCTGAAAAAACTGGGCCTGTCGAAGGACGATATCACGGACGTGTTCCTCACGCACCTGCACTTCGACCATTGCGGCGGCAGCATCGTGCGCCAGGGCGAAGGCTTCGCACCGGCCTTCCGGAACGCCACCTACTGGAGCAACAAGGAGCACTGGGAATGGGCCACGAAGCCCAACCCCCGCGAGAAGGCCAGCTTCCTGAAGGAGAACATCCTGCCCATCCAGGAAAGCGGTCAGCTGAAGTTCGTGGACATCGGCCGCACGATAGGAACGCAGACCAGCTACGTGAAGGACCTCTTCCCCGGATTCGACGTGCTGGTGGTGAACGGCCACACCGATGCGATGATGATCCCGCACATCCGGTACAAGGGCCGCACCCTGTGCTACATGGCCGACCTGCTGCCGAGCGTGCACCACATCCCCTTGCCCTGGGTGATGGCCTACGACACGCGCCCGCTGCTCACCATGCAGGAGAAGGCCGCCTTCCTGGAAAGCGCGGCCGATGGCGACTTCGTGCTCTTCCTGGAGCACGACAACGTGAACGAGTGCGCCACGCTGGAACGCACCGAAAAGGGCGTGCGCCTGAAAACCACCATGCCGCTCAGCGCACTTTGATCCCTGCCACCATGCCCCTCCTCGCCAAGCTGTTGATCGCCGTGGTGGCCGTGGAGCACCTGTACATCCTGTGGCTGGAGATGTTCGGCTGGACCACACGCGGCCCCAAGGTGTTCCGGTCGATGCCGGCCGACCTGTTCCCGCGCACCAAGGCCCTGGCCGCCAACCAGGGACTGTACAACGGCTTCCTCGCTGCGGGGCTCGTGTGGAGCCTGCTGATCGGCGATCCGCTCTGGGCGCGCAACGTGGCCTGCTTCATCCTGGGCTGCGTGGCCGTTGCGGGCATCTACGGAGCGCTCAGCGCGCAGCGGTCCATCTTCTTCGTGCAGGGGCTACCAGCGTTGCTGGCGCTGGCCGCGGTGCTGTTCAGCTGATCACCACAGGTCCACCCCGAACACGCGGAGCGTGGTGTAGGGCACGCCGATCCGGACACCTTCCGGCACCTCCTCCGCCTGGAACACCGGTACGTTCGCCGTGCCGCCCGTGCGGTTGGCCCCGGTGGCCGGGTCGAAATGGAAGCGGTGCCACGGACAGACGAGGTAGCCTTCATCGCACCAGCCCCCTTCGAAGCTGCGGCCCTGGTGCGGGCATTGGTCCAGCACCGCATGCAGGCGGCCCTTCAGACGAACCACGCGCACCGGCCGGTCGCCCAGCATCACCCGCAAGTGGCCGCCATCGGGCAGCTCCTTCACACGGGCATCCACCAGGGTCCGCCAGCGCACACGCTCCTTCCACATGTCAGCGAACATAGGCGCCGCCGGCCTTCACATCGTGCACGGGAACGCCCCGCTCCCGGCACCACGCCAGCATGGCGCGCCGCACCCGCCCGCTGAGCGTGGGCGCCAGGACGTACCCGTCGCGCGGTGCCAGTCTGCGGTGCAGGGCATCCGCATGCAGGCGGCCGCGGCCGTGCAGCACCACCAAACGCGTGCTCTCCACCGCCACCGATGCGGTGTCCGCCTGCAGGTCGATCAGGCGGACGATGCCGGCACGCGTATCGACCGCAGCGGGTGAGCGCGTTTCCCAATGGACCGCCTCCGCGCCGATGCCGCGCGCATGTTGCTCCACCTTGCGCTGCAGCCAGGGATCGATGCTGTCGCAGAACACGGTGAGCGTGCGACCCTGCTCCCAGGCCATGTTCAGCGCATGGCGGTCGTCGTACACCACGAATCGCTCCGTGTTGTTCCGCTGCATTGCCCGCGCCCCCCAATCCACCAGGATCACCAGCACCGCGGTCAACAGGGCGGTCAGTGACCAGCGCCAACGCTCGAAGAGCCAGGCGGCCAGGGCCAACACGGCGATGTACAACGCAACGCTCTGCAACGCATCCACGCGCACGCCGGGGTAGCTGTGCGGCAGGCCGGCGAACAGGTCGGCGCTCCAGCCCAAGGCCACGAGCAACCACGTCATGCCCACGCTCAGCAAGGGCCCCAGCAGCGGCACCCAGTGGAATATGATCAGCGCCGTTCCACCGTAAACGCCCAGCGTGACAAGGCCGACGATGATGAGGTTGGCCGGCAGGAACCATGTGGGAAAGGCCTGGAACCACAGTAGGGCCACCGGTGCGGTGAACACCTGGGCGGCTATGCTCACCGCGAACAGCGACCAGATGTAGCGCAAGGCACGGTTGGGCGCCACCCAGGACCAGTAGATGGGCTGATAGAAGAAGGAGATGCCGATCACCGCTAGGAAGGAGAGCTGGAAGCCGAGCTGCCAGAGCATCAGCGGATCCCACAGCAGCAACCCGAACGCCGCGGCGAACAGGCTGTTCACGGGCTCCGGGCGCCAGGGCGTCATGTCCGCCACGCACACCAGGCTGCACGTGATGGTGGCGCGCAGCACGCTGGGCGAAAAGCCGGTGACGCCCGCATAGAGCCAGAGGAGCACGAGGAGCAGCGTAGAGCGGATGATGCGCCAGGCCGTGCGCTGCCCCGCCCATTGAAAGGCGAACACCAGTGCCGCATAGATGATGGCCACGTGGCTGCCGCTCACCGCGAGCACGTGCATGGTGCCGCTGCGCGCGAAGGCGTTCTTCTGGTCGGGGCTCAGTTCATCACGGATGCCGAGCAGCACGGCCTTCACCAGGCCGCGTTCACGTTCGGGAAGCCCGGACCGCTCGAGCCAGGTGGCGATGCGCGCCCGCATGCGCGCGAAGAGGTCCGCTGCACCGTTCGCTCCGGAGAGGGTGCGCCACGCTCCGGCCGGCGCGAAGCAGGCCAGGTGCACACCGAAGCTACCGGCCCATGCCCGCTGGTCAAAGCCCCCCGGATCCGGGATGCGATCGATGTGCTCGGGATGCGCACGCACCAGCAACCGCTCACCCGGGCCGGGCACATGGCCGGTGCTGTCCAGCATCAGCGTGAGCAACAGACGCGCCTTCACCGGCACGAGGGAATCGCCCACGATCGCCGCATCGGCATCGGCCCAGCAGCGCGCCGTGCGCGGGGAGGTGCCCACCTGTTCGAAGACGGTGAGCCGCAGCCCGTCCACGGCCTCTTCAACGATCCCATCCACCAGCGGACGCTCCAACGTTCCGCGCACGGACCACCAGGCCGCACCGAACACGCACCACACCAGCATCGCACCGGCGCCACGCCACCACCGGCCAGCGTAACCCACCCGATCGAGCGTCAAGGTCGACCAGAGCACGGCCAGCGCCACCCAGAGCGGCACGGCCACGCCGGGGGACGGGTCCACCACCCGACCGAACACCAACCCCAACACCAGCGGCAGGGCAAGGCGCAACATGGGCGCGCGCTTCACCGTGCTGAAGACCCCGGGCGCCTTCCGCATGCAAAAACCTTCGGCTACCGAATGAACGATCGGGACGGGGCGGCCGGCCCACCGTGAGGGATGACCAAAATAGCGATCGTTCGCAACGCGCCGCGCTCAGAGCACCTGCAGCACCAGGCACTTCAGGTAGAGCGTCTCCGGGATGGCCCAGTGGTAGGGATGGTCGGGCGGCTGGGTGCCGTAGTACACCTCGCGCACCTCGCGGTAGGCATCGCGCGCGGCGCTGGCCACCATGGCGCGGAAGAGGTCCGGCGTCATGTGCTGGGAACAGGAGCAGGTGACGAGGAAGCCGCCCGGCGGCAGGCACTTCATGGCGCGCAGGTTGATCTCCTTGTACCCGCGGGTGGCCCCTTCCATGGCGCCGCGGCTCTTGGCGAAGGAGGGCGGATCCAGCACGATCACGTCCCAGCGGTCGCCGCGCCGGTCCGCCTCCGCGAGGAAGTCGAACACGTTGGCGGCGCGGAACCGGCAGCGCGCCTGCAGCCCGTTGCGCTCGGCATTGCCGCGCGCCGCCGCCACCGCATCCTCGCTGATGTCCAGCCCCAGCACATCCTTCGCACCGTACTTCGCCGCGTGCAGGGCGAAGCCGCCCGTGTGGGTGAAGCAGTCCAGTACGTGGGCCTGGTGGCTGATGCGGGTCATCGCCGCGTGGTTGAGGCGCTGGTCCAGGAAGTGACCGGTCTTCTGGCCTCCGGCCACATCCACTTGCAACTTCAGGCCGTTCTCCTCGATCTCCAGCACCGTGTCGAAGGCCTCGCCGATGAAGCCCGTGCGCAGCTCCAGCCCCTCCTTCTCCCGAACCGGTGCATCGTTGCGTTCGTAGATGCCGCGCGGTTGCAGCACCGCCTGCAGCGCCTCCACGATCTGTGCCTTGCGCTGGTCCATGCCGAGCGCCATGGTCTGCAGCACCAGCACATCAGTGAACTTGTCCACCACCAGCCCCGGCAGCCCGTCCGCCTCGCCGAAGACCACGCGGCAGCTGGCGGTGTTGCCCATGCGCCGACGGAAGTTCCACGCCGCCTCGATCTTGCGCTGGAAGAAGGCCGTGTCGATGGGCTCGTCCAGGTCCTTGGTGATGAGCCGCGCGCGCAGCTTGCTCTTCGGATTGAAGTACGCCTGGCCCAGCGGCCCTTTCTTCACATCGAACACCTGCACGATACCGCCCGGCTCCACGTTGCCCTCGCTCCGGAGCACCTGGTTGTCGTAGATCCAGGGGTGCCCGCTGCGGATCCGCTGGCGGGTGTCGTCGATGTAGAGGCGTGGGCGCATGGTATCCGCCGAAGCTCCGGCGTAGGTGGATGGGATGACGCTCAGAAGTTCGGCTTCAGCATGTACTTGCTGTAGAACTTGTCGATCGCCGCCACGGCCTCCTCGGCGGTGTCCACCACCTGGAAGAGGTCCATGTCCTTCATGTGGATGTAGGCGTGCTGCTCGCCCATGACCTTCTTGATCCACTCCAGCATCCCCTGCCAGTAATCCCGGCCCATGAGGATGATGGGGAAGCGCGCGATCTTCTGCGTCTGGATGAGCGTGAGCGCCTCGAAGAGCTCGTCCAGCGTACCGAAGCCGCCGGGCAGCGCGATGAAGCCCTGGCTGTACTTGATGAACATCACCTTGCGCACGAAGAAGTAGTCGAAGTGCAGGCTCTTCTCCTTGTCGATGTACGGGTTCGGCTCCTGCTCGAAGGGCAGCTCGATGTTGAGGCCCACGCTGGTGCCCCCACCCCGCTGCGCGCCCTTGTTCGCAGCCTCCATGATGCCGGGCCCACCACCGGTGATGACGCCGTAGCCGTGCTGCGTCAGTTGGAACGCGATCTCCTCGGCCAGCTTGTACTCCGGCTTGTCCGGCGCGGTGCGCGCACTGCCGAACACGCTCACGCACGGGCGTATCCGCTGCAGGGCCTCGAAGCCCTCCACGAACTCGCTCATGATCTTGAAGATGGCCCAGCTGTCGTTGGCGCGCACCTCGCTCCAGCCCTTGCGCTTGAAGGCGTTCTTGATGCGGCGCTCGTGCGGGTCGTCGGGCTGCTGTTGCTGCGGGGCTGCGGGGCGGTTGCTTTTGGCCATGGTGATCGGGGTCCCGAACGTCAGTTGTCGGTTGACGGTTGTCGGTTGTCAGTTGTCGGTTGACGGTCGTCGGAGGACAGTTCCGGGTGGATGTGGTCAAAGTTGGGATCGGGAAGCACCGGTCCGAGCCGGTCGGCGGCCAACAACTAACAGCGCGGAACTAGGAACCCGTGCGGTCTTCAGGCCTTGAGCTCGCGCTCCAGGAAGCGGGCGGTGTGGCCGCGGCCCATCATCACCACCTCCTCCGGCGTGCCCTTGGCCACGATGCGGCCGCCACCGGCACCGCCTTCCGGCCCCAGGTCGATCACGTGGTCGGCCACCTTGATCAGGTCCATGTTGTGCTCGATCACGAGCACCGTGTTGCCGGCCTCCACCAGGCGGTCCAGCACGGCGATCAGGTGCTTCACGTCCTCGAAGTGCAGGCCTGTGGTGGGCTCGTCCAGGATGTAGAAGGTGCGGCCGGTGTCACGCTTGCCGAGCTCGGTGGCCAGCTTGATGCGCTGGGCCTCTCCGCCGCTGAGGGTGGTGCTGCTCTGGCCCAGGGTGATGTAGCCCAGGCCCACGTCCATCAACGTCTGCAACTTGGGCTTCAGCGAAGGGATGTCCGCGAAGTGGTGCAGGGCCTCCTCCACCGGCATGTCCAGCACGTCGGCGATGCTCTTGCCCTTGAAGCGCACCTCCAGCGTCTCGCGGTCGTAGCGCTTGCCGCGGCAGGTCTCGCAGGGTACGTCCACGTCCGGCAGGAAGTTCATCTCGATTGTGCGCACACCGGCGCCCTTGCAGGTGTCGCAGCGGCCGCCGGCGGTGTTGAAGCTGAAGCGCCCGGCCTTGTAGCCGCGGATCTTGGCGGCGGGCAGCTGCGCGAAGAGCTCGCGGATGTGGTCGAAGAGCCCGGTGTAGGTGGCGGGGTTGCTCCGCGGCGTGCGGCCGATGGGGCTCTGGTCCACCTCGATCACCTTGTCCAGGTGCTTCAGGCCTTCAACGGAGCGGTGCGCCAGCGGCTGCAGCTCGCTGCGGTAGAAGGTGCGGCTCAGGATGGGGTACAGCGTGTCCCCGATCAAGGTGCTCTTGCCGCTCCCGCTCACACCGGTCACGCAGATGAAGGTGCCCAGCGGGAACTCCACGTCCACGTTCTTCAGGTTGTTGCCCGAAGCACCTTTCAGCACCAGCCGCTGGCCGTTGCCGGTGCGGCGTTCCCGCGGAAGCGCGATGCGCGCCTCCCCGCGCAGGTACTTCGCTGTGAGCGAGGGACTGCGCATGAGCTCGGCCGCGGAACCCTGCGCCACCACGTGGCCGCCGTGCACGCCCGCGCCCGGACCGATGTCGATGATGTGGTCGGCGCTCATCATCATCTCCTTGTCGTGCTCCACCACCAGCACGCTGTTGCCACCATCGCGCAACTGGCGCAGGCTGCCGATCAGGCGCTGATCGTCGCGCATGTGCAGGCCGATGCTGGGCTCGTCCAGGATGTAGAGCACACCGGTGAGCTGGCTGCCGATCTGCGTGGCCAGGCGGATGCGCTGGGCCTCGCCACCGCTCAACGTGCGCGCACTGCGGTCCAGTGTCAGGTATTCCAATCCCACGTCGAGCAGGAAGCCGCTGCGCGCGGTGATCTCCTTCACCACGTCGCGCGCGATCACGGCCTGCTTCTCGTCCAGCTTCCCGGGCAGCGCGGTCATGTGGGCATGCAGCTCGCTGATGGACATGTGCGCGAGCTGCGTGATGTCCTTGTCCGCGATGCGGAACCAGCGCGCCAGCTTCTTCAGGCGGGTGCCTTCGCATTCCGGGCAGGCCACCATGTGGGTGAACTGCTCGGCCCACTTCTGCGCGCCCTTCATGCCTTCCTCGGTCTGCGCCATCACGAAGGGGATGATGCCCTCGAACTGCACGGTGCGGTCGCTCAGGCCCACGTTGCTCTTCAGGGTGAGGGGCTCGTCCATGCCGTTCAACAGCACAGCGATCACGTTGTCGTCCACCTCGTCGAAGGGCGTGCCCGCATCGTGACCGAAGTGGGCGAGCACGGCCTCGATCTGCCGGAAGACCCACGCGCCGGGCTTGTAGGTGCCCAGCGGCACGATGGCGCCCTTCTTCAGGCTCTTCGAACGGTCCGGGATGATGCGGTCGATGGAGACCTCGGTGACCTGGCCCAGGCCGCTGCACTTCGGACAGGCGCCGTACGGGCTGTTGAAGCTGAACAGGTTCGGCTCGGGTTCCTCGTAGGCGATGCCGCTGGTGGGGCACATCAGGTGGCGGCTCAGATAGCGCACCTTCTCCCCTTTCGCTTCCAGCACCTGCATGTTGCCCTTGCCTTGCTTCAGCGCGGTATCGCAGCTCTCGGCGATCCGCTTGCGGTTGGCCTCGGTCACCTTCAGGCGGTCCACGACCAGCTCGATGTCGTGCACCTTGTAGCGGTCCAGCCGCGGCCGTGTGCTCAGGTCCAGTACCTTGCCATCGACCCGCGCGCGCAGGAAGCCCTGGCGCAGGAACTGCTCGAAGAGCTCGCGGTAGTGGCCCTTCCGGCCGCGCACCATCGGCGCCAGGATCAGCACCTCCTGCCCGTCGTGCTCCTTCAGCAGCGTGTCCAGGATGCGCTTGTCGGTGTAGCGCACCATGCGCTCACCGGTGACGTAGCTGTAGGCCTCGCCGGCGCGCGCATAAAGCAGGCGCAGTAGGTCGTAGATCTCCGTGATGGTTCCCACCGTGCTCCGCGGGTTGCGGCTGATCGTCTTCTGCTCGATGGCGATCACGGGGCTGAGGCCGGTGATCAGGTCCACATCGGGCCGCTCGATGCCGCCGAGGAACTGGCGCGCGTAGGCGCTGAAGGTCTCGATGTAGCGGCGCTGCCCTTCGGCGTGGATGGTATCGAAGGCCAGGGAGCTCTTGCCGCTGCCGCTGAGGCCGGTGACGACCACGAGCTTCTCGCGCGGGATGCGCAGGTCGATGTTCTTCAGGTTGTGCACCCGCGCACCGAGCACCTCGATGGTGTCGGCCTCGATGGTGCCCGCCTCTTCGGCAACGCGCTCCGGCCTGGCGGGTGCGCTGCGCTTCCGTCCCTTCTCACTCATCCGTATCGGCGGGCTTGTCGAACCCTTCGGCCGGCAGCAGCACCTCGTACACCTTGCCCTTGGCGTTGGTGAGGGTGATGTCGCGCAGCCAGGGGTTGAGCAGTTTCAAGGTCTTGTAGTCGGTGCCCTGACGCATCGCGAAGTCCGCCAGGTCCTCCACGGGGCCAGTGACGCTGACACTGCGCGTGCGGTAAGGTGCGTAGAGGTCCTTTTCGCGGAGGTGGAAGCCGAAGCGCTCGGGATCGGTGATGATGGCCTTCATGGCCAGCACGCGGAACACGTAGCGCGATGTCTCCTCCGGCAGCAGCAGGCTGAAGTAGTCGTTCACTTTCTGGCGGCCGATCTGCTTCTCGAGCCCGGCCGGTCCCAGGTTGTAGCTCGCCGCGGCCAGCGCCCAACTGCCGTACTTGGCCTTGGACTCCTTCAGGTACTTGCAGGCCGCCTCGGTGCTCTTCACCACGTTGTAGCGCTCGTCCACCTCGGCGTTCACCTCCAGCCCGTGGTGGATGCCCGTCTCCTTCATGAACTGCCAGAAGCCCGTGGCGCCCGCGGGGCTCACCACGTTGGTGAGACCGCTCTCGATGAGGGCGATGTACTTCAGGTCGTCCGGCACGCCTTCGCGGGCGAGGATCGGCTCGATCACCGGGAACCAGCGCGCGGCCCGCTTGTGCGCCAGCACGCTGTTGCTCTGCCAGTAGGTGTTCACCAGCAGCTCGCGGTCCAGCCGCTCACGCACGTCGATCTTGGTCAGGGGCACCGCCTCGTCGCAGAAGGAGAGCTTGTCCGGCAGGGTGAGGCTGAAGATGCGATAGCGTTCGTTGAACTGCCGCTGGTAGTCCAGGTCGGTATCCGTGGCCTCCACGCCGAACGCGAAGAGGTGGATCGCCAGGGCACCGCCGGACATGGCGGCCAGCAAGGCCAGGGTCTTGAGCAGAAGGCGCATGGGAGTGACGCCGCAAAGATCAGGCCTTCGGGGCCTCTTTCGCACGCGTGCGCCGGGTGACCGCGAACAGGAAGATGAACAGGGCCACGGACCAGGCGATGAAGACCAGCGAATGCCAGGTCTCCCAATGGGGGATGAACCAGACCATGGCGTTCACCAGGAAGAAGGAGATGGCCCCCAGGCCGGTGAAGACCAGGGCCACCTGCCCGTCGCTGAGGCCCGCGTAGCTCAGGTGGTGCGTGGTGTGGTCCTTGCCCCCCACGAAGGGCGAGGTGCCCCGCAACAGCCGGTTCACCGTGACCACGGTGGTATCGATGATGGGCAGCGCGAACACCACCAGGGCGCTCACCGCCTGGCGCCAGGGCTCCATCTGCCCGGACATGTTCGGTGCGTTCCAGAAGCAGCGGATGCCGATGTAGGCCAGGAAGACCCCCAGGAACTGGCTGCCCGTGTCGCCCATGTACATGCGGCTCGGGTTCCAGTTGTAGAAGAGGAAGCCGCACAGGGCGGCCAGGATGCCGATGATGAGCACGATGTTGATGGTGACCATCGGCGGCACCACCAGGTGCACGAGCAGGCCCGATGCCAGGATGAAGATGCTGGTGACGGCGGTGATGCCGTCCATGTTGTCCAGCATGTTGATGGAGTTCATCAGGCCCACCACCCACACGAGCGTGAGCAGCTCATCCCACGGCGATGCATGGAAGATGTGGATGGCGGAACCGCTGGCGATGAGGATGCCGCCGCAGGCCAGCTGGGTGGCGAACTTGAGCAGGGGGCGCGTGTTGTAGGCATCGTCGGCCAGGCCCATCATGAAGCCGAGCCCCGTGGCGGCCAGCAGGCCGAGCAGCTCCGGTTGGTACGGGTTGGCCGCCTTGGGGAAGAGCGCGCTGTGCACCGCGAAGGCGCCGAGGAACACGATGAAGAAGCCCATGCCGCCGAAGGCGGGCTTCTGCGAGGAGGCCCAGCGCACCATGCCTTCCTGCCCCTCGCGGATGCCGAAGGTGCGGAAGAAGCGCAGGAAGACGCTGTTGGTCACCAGCGAGAACATCAGCGCTGCGAAGAACAGCCCGCTGCAGATCAGGAAGAGCTGGGTGCCGCTGTACATGGCTCAGATGGCGAGTTGGGCCAGCGGCACACCGGCCTTGTCCTTGGCGCTCAGTACGGGATCGGCGATGCCCCAATCGATGCCCAACGCGGGATCGTTCCAGAGCAGCGTGCGCTCGCTCGGCGGGTGGTAGTAGTCCGAGCACTTGTAACTGAACACGGTGTCGTTCTCCAGGGTGCGGAAGCCGTGCGCGAAGCCCTCGGGGATATAGAGCATGGTCTTCTCCTCGCCGTTGAGCGCCACCTTCACATGACGGCCGAAGGTGGGGCTGCCCGGACGGATGTCCACGCACACGTCCAGGACCGCGCCGCGGATCACGCGCACGAGCTTCTGCTGCGCGTGCGGCGCCGCCTGGAAGTGCAGGCCGCGGAGCACGCCGGCCTGCGACAGGCTCTCGTTGTCCTGCACGAACACGGTGGACACGCCGGTGGCCTCGGCGAAGGCGCGGGCGTTGAAGGACTCCAGGAACCAGCCGCGGTCGTCGCGGAAGACGCGCGGGCGCAGGATCAAGAGTCCCTCCAGTTCCGTGCGCTCAACGGTGATCATCGTCCGCTGCCCACGAATTTGCGCCACCACGGCTGCTTGCGCCCCTTGGTGCGGCCGCGGTCCTCGTAGTAGCCATAGCCATAGCCATAGCCGTAACCGTAACCGTAACCGTAGCTGTAGCCGTACTTGTTCCGGTCGATGTCCACGCCGTTGAGCACCGCGCCCAGGCGGCGGATCCGGTTCTCGTTGATCAGGCGGTCCACGTTGTGCACGAAGGCCTTCTTGGAGTAGTCGGCGCGGAAGATGTAGATCGGGAAGTCGGCGGCCTGGATGATGGAGATGCCGTCGGTGACAAGGCCCACGGGCGGATTGTCGATCAGGATCACATCGTAGATCGTCTTCAGCTTGTCGATGATCTCCTGCATGCGCTGGCTCAGGATCAGCTCGCTGGGGTTGGGCGGTATGGGCCCGGCCGTGATGAAGTCCAGGCCGCGCAGGGAACTGTGCTGGATGCAGTCGTCGATGTTGTCCTTGCTGATGAGCAGGGTGCTCATACCGCGCATGTTCTCCACCCCGAAGCCGAGGTGGATCTTGGGCTTGCGCATGTCCAGGTCCAGCACGATCACGCGCTTGCCGCTGAAGCTGATGATGCCGGCCAGGTTGATGGCCACGAAGGTCTTGCCCTCGCCGGAGATGGTGCTGGTGATGGCGACCACCTTGGGGCCCGGCGTATTGTCCACGAACTGCAGGTTGCTGCGCACGCTGCGGAAGCTCTCGGCGATGAGGCTCTTGGGGTTCTTGTCCACCAGCAGCTGGCTGATGGGGATCTCCTTCTTGTAGTTGGGCACCATGCCCAGGATGCCGATGGAGGCGTTGCTGAGCTTGGCGATGTCGTTCAGCGAGGTGATGTTGTCGTGCAGGATGTACCGCACCAGCACGATGAGCAGGCCGATGATGATGCCCGTGAGCAGGTAGGAGATCAGCACCACCCCGCGGTCCGGGCTCACCGGAGCGTTCGGCATGGGCGCGGGCTCCAGCACGCGGTTGTCCGGCACGAAGCCCGCCTTGCTGATGCGGTACTCGATGTCCTTCTCCAGCAGCTGCGTGTAGTACTTCTCGTTGATGGCATAGAGCCGTTGCGCCCGGGCATAGGCCACCTGCTTCTCGGGCAGGCTCATGAAGCGCGTGTCGATCTCGCCGATCCGGTCCTCCAGGCTCTTGCGCTTCTCCGCCAGACGCGCCCGCATGGTGGAGATGCTGGCCAGGATGAGGTTCTTCTGCACCTCGATCTGCTTGTCCAGCATGGCCACCATCACATTGTTCTCCTTGGCCTCAAAGACCATCTCCTGCCGCCGGTTGAGCTGTCGCTCCAGGGTCTTGATCAGCTCGGAGAGGGTGAGCTCGTACGAGGTGCCCACCAGCATGGGGATCAGGTCGTACACGTCCAGGTCCTCCGGGCGCGCGTTGGTGCTGCGCTCGATGGCGGCGAGCAGTTCATCCTCGATCCGCAGCTTCACAACTTCGTTCTCGTACTCGTCGCTGCGCTGGAGCAGGAGCGGCATCAGCTTCTCCATGTCCTCCACCCGGTTCTCGCTGCGGATCTCCTGCAGCATCACCTCGCTGCGGCGCAACTGCTCGAACACCGTGTCCTTCTGGTCCTGGATGAAGTGCAGGATGCTCTGGGCGCTCTCGCTCTTGCGCTCCACGTCGTACTCGATGAAGGTCTCGGCCATGGCCTGTGCCACATCGCGCGCGAGCACCGCGTTGTTGTCGCGGCAGAGGATGGCCACCGTCTTGGCATTGGGATCGGCGATGCCCACACGCACCTGGTCCGAGATGCGCGCCACCACCGCGGCCGGGTGGTTGATGGTGAAGTACATCGTGCCGTCGCTCTGCGGCTTCTCGAAGGGCTGCCCCCCCACCGTGCGGATCAGGCACCGGAAGTGCGGCGTGGCGAACAGGCGGCCCAGGGGGTACACCTCGCTCACGGTGACGCCCCCCGCCGAATAGCTCAGCTTCACCTGCCCCTCCCCGGCGGGCTCGGCCGTGATCGGCTTGCCCATCACCGTGCTGTCCGTCACCACCAGGTCCTCCACCTTGTACATGCTTTCGGTGTAGAACTCCGTGGTGAGGATCTGCCCGCGGAAGAAGTAGCCCACGTGCAGCGGCAGGCGGGCCGTCACCTTGGCGATGAAGAACCTCGACTTCAGCAGTTCCACATCGGCGATCAGCGGGTTCACGTCCACCAGGTCGTTCACCTTGAGCACCTTCTGCGCATTGTTGGTCTGCCCCAGCTGCAGCACCACCCGGCTCTCGTACAGGTTCGGTGTGTACCGCAGGTAGATCCACGCGGCGGAGAAGGCCAGCAGCACGCACAGGACGATCCACACCAGGGAGCGCCGGAAGATGTACAGGAACAGCCCGAGGTCGAACTCGTTGCTGAAGTTCGTGATGCGCTCCCGGTAGCTCTCCAGGCTGGCCGCGCGGTTGCTGACGTCGTCGTTCAGCATGCCCCGTTATTGGCTGAAGCCCCGTACGATGCCGATCACCAGGATGGTGCTCGTGAGCAGCGTGATCACCGGGTTCAGGTCGCTCAGGACCTCCCGGGCCAGTTCGGGGTTGGGGTGGACGTACACGATATCGTCCGCCTGCATCACCATGTCCGCATGCTCCAGCCCATTGATGTCGCTGAGGTCGAACTGGTAGACGAAGCGGCCACCGTCCGGCTTGCGTCGGAAGAGCTTCACACGGCGGGCATCGCCCCGCTTGGCCAGACCGCCGGCCTCGGCCAGGGCCTCCATCAGCGTGGTGTTCGTGTTCTCCAACTGCACCACCTTGGCGTCACCGCCGCCGCCGGGGAAGACCACCACACGCCGGTTGTTCACGAAGAGCTGCACGAAAGGACGCTCGTAGTACTTGGCATAGGCCGTCTCCAGGAACATCTCGGCCTGTCTCACCGTGTATCCGCTCACCTTCACCGGACCCAGCAGCGGCAGCTTGGCCGTACCGTCCCAGTCCACCAGGTAGTTGAAGGTCATCCGGTTGATGTTGCGCTGGCCCTGCTGCTCGTCCACAAGGTCGATCATGCGGAAGCCGTCGTTGGCGAAGAGCCTGAACGTCAACATGTCGTTCGCCTGGATGCGGAACGCCTTGCCCACCGTGTCCACCGGCATGTCGAACGTGTGGTCCACCGGGGTCTTGAACATGATGTCCCGGTTGATGGTGCAACTGGCCATGGACATGACCACAAGCACCACCACCATCCAGCGCCACCTCATTCCCATGGGTTTCGGGCAAAAGTAACGATCCAGCGAAGCGGGCTCAGGCCAGTAGCTCTTCATACAGCCGGGTCGTGTCCTGTACCAACCGCGTGTAGTGGTACCGCTCGCGCACATGGTCCCAGCCGTGGCGCCCCAACTGCCCGCGAAGGCCCGCGTCCTGCACCAGCCGCAGCAGGTTGTCCCCGAAAGCGTTGGCGTCGTTCGGCGGGCTCAGCAGGCCGGTGCGGCCGTCCGCCACCACGTTCTCGATGCCCCCCACCCGCGTGCTCACCACGGCACGATCGCTGGCCTGGGCCTCGATCAGGCTCACCGGCGTGCCTTCGTTGTGGCTGGTCAGGGCCACCACGTCCACGCCGGCGTTCACCACGTCGATCTCCTTGATCCAGCTGGTGAAGGTGACGTCCGCCCGCGACACCATGGCGTGCCCGTTGACCCCATGCCCGAAGCCGTGCCCGTTGAAGATGGGGCCCTGCACCCGGCTCAGGCCCAGGCGGTCGGTCAAGGCCTCCAGGCGCTCGCGCTCCTCGCCATCGCCCACGATGAAGGCCCGCACCCGGCCACCCGTGGCGGACCGCACCCGTTGGAAGGCCTCCAGGAAGAGGTCGTGGTTCTTTACAGGCACCAGCCGGCCCACGATGCCAACGGCCACTTCATCGTCCGCAAGGCCGTACACCCGCCGGAACAGCGCCCGCTTGGCCGCCTGCTCCTGCTGGAACTTGCTGAGGTCGAAGCCCAGCGGGATCACGCTCACCTTCTCGGCCCCGCAGATCCGGTGCTCCTCCACCAGCTCGTGCTTCTGCTTCTCGCTGATGGCGATGATGCGGCTGCTCCGCCTGGCCAGGAAGCGCTCGATGTTCTTGTACAGGGCGGTGCGCACCTGCCCGAAGTAGCTGTGGAAGACGTGGCCGTGGAAGGTGTGCACGATGGCCTTCACCCCCAGCTCGCTCGCGGCCATCCGCCCCACCGCCCCGGCCTTGGCCGCATGGGTGTGCACGATGTCCGGCTTGAACTCCTTGATCAACTGCTTGATCCGGCGGTAGGCCGTGCGGTCCCGCCAGGGCGCCACCTCCCGCTGCATCTCCGGCAGTATCAACGGTTCCACGCCCAAGGCCTTCAGGATGTGCCCGCTGCCCTCCTCCCCCGCCTCCTGTGCGCCCCCCACCAGCAGGGTCTCGTAACCCGGTGGCAGGTATCGCGTCAGGTAGGCCGCATTGTGCGTGGGACCTCCCAGGTTGAAGCGGTTGATGATGCGCAGTACGCGGGGCATGGCGGTCGGCGAAGCTACTTCGCCAAGGTGGGTGGCGCCGGTGCGGCCGGCACCGGTTTCCCACGGCAGGATGTAGACGGCCGGAACCCGGCTGGTTGCCTTCAGGCCTTCGCAGAGAGGCGAACGAGCAGATCGCTGCTGAGCCAGCGCAGCCAGGCCGGTGCGCCGGTTGTACGCGCCAGCTTGTGCGCCAGCCACAACGACGCGCCCGGCAACACCATGTTGAAGGGGAACACCGTGTGGTTCAGCACATCAAGCCGCTCGATGCGGAAGCGGCCTTCCAGCATCCGCCGGACATCGCCCCACGGGTACATCCACAGCTTCAGTCCGCTGGAGAGCACATTGCCCCGCCCGGCGAACCAGCGCATGGGTCCGCGTGCCAGGTTGCGCGTCCAACTGTCCAGCGCATGGCTGTTGGTGAAGGTGATGATCGCCCGGCCACCCGGCTTCAGGCTCGTGGCGATGAACGCAAGGTTCTTCTCCAGCTCCTCCGGCGACAGGTAGGTGGTGACCCCGAGCATGAACACCGCATCGAACTTCCGCGTGGCGAACGGATGCTGGTATGCATGGCCGACGTACTTGCGGTCCACCGGCACCGGGCTCTGTGCCAGCATGCCCGCGCTCACGTCCGTGGCGTGGAAGCGCATGCCCGGGAAGCGCGCGACCAGATGCTCGTACAGCTCCCCGGTGCCACTGCCGATGTCCAGCACATCCGCATCGCCCAGCTCCAGGCCCTGGGTCGCTTTCTCGAGCCGCTCGTTGAAGAAGTAGCGGTGGAACGGGCTCCGGTCCTTGTACTTGTCCTTGTACGTGCCGCTCACCTCATCGAAGAAGCGCGCGGCCTGTTCGTGTTGGGCGGTATCGGTGGAGGACATGCTGATCAAAGGAGGAAACCACCCCTACCCCTCCTTTGGCGCAGTGATCGCGTCGCCCGCCAAAGCGCGGGCACGATCACGAGGAGGGGAGACGATCACAGATGGATCACCTCGCCGTACGCCGCCGCAGCCGCCTCCATGATGGCCTCGCTCATCGTGGGGTGCGGGTGCACCGTCTTGATGATCTCGTGGCCCGTGGTCTCCAGCTTGCGGATGCTCACGCACTCGGCGATCATCTCGGTGACGTTGGCGCCGATCATGTGCGCGCCCAGCAGCTCGCCGTACTTGGCATCGAAGATCAGCTTCACGAAGCCGTCCTTGTTGCCGCCCGCACTGGCCTTGCCGCTGGCGGTAAAGGGGAACTTGCCCACCTTGATGGCCAGGCCCTTCTCCTTGCACTGCTTCTCGGTCATGCCCACGCTGGCCACTTCGGGGCTGCAGTAGGTGCAACCCGGGATGTTGTTGTAGTCCAGCGGATGCGGGTGCTGCCCGGCGATCTTCTCCACGCAGATGATGCCCTCCGCGCTGGCCACGTGCGCCAGGGCCTGGCCCGGGGTCACATCGCCGATGGCGTAATAGCCGGGCATGTTGGTGGCGTAGAACTCGTTCACCTTGATCTTGCCCTTGTCGGTGACGATGCCCACGGCCTCCAGGCCGATGCCCTCGATGTTGGCGGCGATGCCCACGGCGCTCAGCACCACATCGCATTCGATCTTCTTCTCGCCGGCTGCGTTCTTCACGGTGACCACGCAGCCCTTGCCCTTGGTGTCCACGCTGGTCACCTCGCTGCTCACCATCACGTCGATGCCGGCCTTCTTGAAGCTCTTCTCCAGCTGCTTGCTCACCTCCTCGTCCTCCACCGGCACGATGTTCGGCATGAACTCCACCAGGGTCACCTTGGTGCCCATGGCGTTGTAGAAGTAGGCGAACTCGCTGCCGATGGCGCCGCTGCCCACCACCACCATGCTCTTGGGCTGCTCGCTCAGCACCATGGCCTCGCGGTAGCCGATGATCTTCTTGCCGTCCTGCGGCAGGTTCGGCAGCACGCGGCTGCGGGCGCCGGTGGCGATGATGATGTGCTTGCCTTCCACCACCTGCTTCTTGCCGTCCGCGGCGGTCACCTCGATCTTCCGACCGGGCATCAGCACACCGGTGCCCATGATCACGTCGATCTTGTTCTTCTTCATGAGGAACTGCACGCCGTTGCTCATGCCCTTGGCCACGTCGCGGCTCCGCTGCACCACGGCCTTCATGTCGGCGGTGCCGCCGCTCACGGTGATGCCGTAGTCCTTGGCGTGGTTGATGTACTCGAACACCTGCGCGCTCTTCAGCAGGGCCTTGGTGGGGATGCAGCCCCAGTTGAGGCAGATGCCGCCCAGGGCCTCCTTTTCGACAACGGCGGTCTTGAGGCCGAGCTGGCTTGCGCGGATCGCGGCCACATAGCCGCCCGGACCGCTGCCCAGAACGATGACGTCGTAGCTCATCTTGTGTGGATGCAAAGTGGGCGGCGAAGGTAGCCGTTCATGGATCTGCGGACCGGTGATGGCACCGCACGGTTAGTTTCGGCCACGGAATCCACACCATGAGCGACCTGACCACCGAAGCGCCCAAGCGGCCCACGATGCTCACGATCCTGTGCATCCTCAGCCTGTTGTTCAGCCTGTTCGCCCTCTGGGGCGGCTACCAGACCGCCTTTACGGACGCACCGACCAAGGACCTGGAGGAGGCACGTGCAAAGTTGGACGAGGTGATGGAGCAGGTCGGTGAGGAGGCCGGCGCCGGCTTCAGCAGCTTCGCGGAATCCACCATCGATATGCACGAGCACCGGGTGGAGAACGCGAAGGCCCTCGGGTACAGCGGCATCCTGCTGGCCCTGCTGAGCCTCTCCGCCGTGTGGCTGATGTGGAGCCTGAAGAAGGTGGGCTTCTGGGTCTACCTGGTGGCCAGCGTTGCCGGCCTGGTGCCCGATGCGCTCTGGTTGGGCGGCGGCCCTGCGGCCGTGCTGGCGCTCTCCATGATGTCGGTGATCACGCTGGTGTTCGTGATCCTCTACGCGGTGAACCTGAAGCACATGCGTTGAACCGCGGCCGCCCGTGACCGAACGCCCGCTCGTGGAAACGATCCCCTCCGAAGAACGCCCCGCGGCCTTTCAACGGCTCGCGGTGGCCAGCTTCATCAACCAGGGCTTCGTGTTCCTGGTGTACTTCTTCGGCCTGTTCGCCTCCCTGATGCTCGCCTCCATGGATGTGGAGGATGCCGTGGAACTGGTGCGCACCAGCATGTGGATACCGCTGGACGAACAGAGCATGGAGGAGCTGGAGGCCAACACCCGGATGCTCCATGACCACGGCACGGCACTGATGCTCGTGCTCATCCTGCGCACGGTGGCGCGCTTCGTCGGTGTGCTGCGGATGTGGCACCGGCACAGCGATGGCTTCCACATCTACACCACGGCGCAACTGCTCGGCATCCTCCTGCCCATGCTCATCGCGGGCAATGAACTGTTCAGCTTCACCGGACTGCTGGCGGCCGGCCTCTGGTGCCTGCTGTACCACGGCCAGCGCGCCTGGTGGCGGCCGGCATGGGCGGCCTGAGCCCCCCGCGCACCATTACCGTCCCGCGATCCCGCTGATCTCCACGTTGGCACCGCGCGGCAGCCCTTTCACCGCCACGGCCTCGCGCGCCGGGGGATCCCCGGTGAAGTAGGACCCGTAGACGGTGTTCACCGTGCCGTAGTGGGCCATGTCGCTCAGGAAGATGGTCACCTTCACCAGGTCGCTGTAGGTGAGCCCCGCCGCCCGCAGCAGGACTCCCAGGTTCTCCATCACCTGGGTGGTCTCCTCCTCGATCGACGTGTTCACCAGCTCACCATCGGCGGTCAGGGCGATCTGGCCACTGAGGTAGACCACACCGTTCAGCTCGATGGCCGGTGTGTAAGGCGCCAGTGGCTTGGCAGCGCCGGGTGGGTAGATGGGCTTGCGGGGCATGGGACAAATGAACCGCGGAACCGCGGAACATTGCACCGCAAAATGAAGAAGGGCATCGGGCACTTGCAGGTTCTACATTCATCGTTCCGCGGTTTTGCGGTTCAACGCCGGTAGTTTTGCGCCACGATGGCAGAACAACCTCTCATCCTGGTCACCAACGACGACGGCATCACCGCTCCCGGGATCCATGTGCTGGCCCAGGAGATGAAGGCCTTCGGACGCGTGCTGGTGGTGGCCCCGGACAAACCCCAGAGCGCCATGGGCCACGCCATCACCATCCACGACTACCTGCGCCTGGAGAAGGTGGAGATGATGGAAGGTGTGGAGGCCTACGCCTGCAGCGGCACGCCCGTGGACTGCGTGAAGCTGGCCGTGTACCAGGTGATCAAGGGCCGGCCCGCCCTGCTGGTGAGCGGCGTGAACCACGGCAGCAACATCAGCATCAACGTGCTGTACAGCGGCACCATGAGCGCTGCGGTGGAGGGGGCCATGGAAGGCATCCCGAGCATCGGCTTCTCGCTGATGGACCACAGCATCGAGGCCCGCTTCGGGCATGTGCGGCCCATCATCCGGAACGTGGTGGGCAACGTGCTCGCGAACGGATTGCACCGCGGCACCTGCCTCAACGTGAACGTGCCCCGCGAAACGGCCGAACCCCTCAAAGGCGTGCGCGTGTGCCGCCAGGCCTGGGGCTTCTGGGAGGACGACTTCGAGGCCCGTAAGGACCCGATGGGCAAGGACTACTACTGGTTGAAGGGCCGCTTCAAGGACCTGGACCACGGCGAGGACACCGACGTGTGGGCCGTGCACAACGGCTACGCCAGCGTGGTGCCCGTGCAGTTCGACATGACGGCGCACCACGCCATCGCCGAGCTGAACACCTGGGACCATGCGCGCTGACCGGTTCTGGGTCGGCTTCGTGGCCGGCCTCATCGCGCCCGTGCTCGGCTTCTTCGGATACGGTGCCATCTATGTGACCTCCCTTCACCCGGAGTACGACATCACCTGGTTCGTCACCGACCTGTTCATGGGCACGCCATCGCTCCGGGCCCCGGTGCTCTCCCTGAGCCTCATCGCCGACGCGGTGCTCTTCTTCCTCCTCGATGCGCGCGACCTCTACAAGGCGATGCGCGGCGTGATCGGCGCGATGTTCCTCTATGGCGCGCTGATCCTGATCTGCCTCTATTGAATGAACGGCCCGCGCCACCGGATCTTCATCATCGCCGGCGAGGCCAGCGGCGACCTGCACGGGGCCAACCTTGTGCGGGAGCTGATGCGCGTGAGCGCGGAGCACGGTCGCTCGAAGGACGGGGCAGCGGCCTCTTCGCTCGTGGTACAGGGCTGGGGCGGTGACCGCATGGCGGCGGAAGGCGTGCAACTCCTCAAGCACTACCGCGAGCTGGCCTTCATGGGCTTCACGCAGGTGCTCTTGAACCTGCGCACCATCCTGCGCAACATCCGCCTGTGCAAGGAGCAGATCGCCGCGTTCAAGCCCGATGTATTGCTCCTGATCGACTACCCCGGGTTCAACCTGCGCATCGCGGACTGGGCGCATGCGCAAGGTATCCGTGTGGTGTACTACATCAGCCCGCAGCTGTGGGCCTGGAAGGAGAACCGCATCACCACGGTGAAGCGCGCTGTGGACCGCATGCTGGTGATCCTGCCGTTCGAGCAGGAGTGGTACGCCGAACGCGGGGTGCACGTGGACTTCGTGGGGCACCCGCTCCTGGACGAGATCGCCAACACGGGCGCGGCGGCCACCGGCGACGAGGTCCGTGCGGCGGACGCCCCCATCGCCCTGCTGCCCGGCAGCCGTGAGCAGGAGATCACGCGGATGCTGCCGGCCATGCTCGCTGCGGCGGCGCATTTCCCCGGTGAACGGTTCGTGGTGGCGGCGGCCCCCTCCGTTCCCGCACAGCTATACGCCGAATTGATCGGCAGCGCGCGGGTGGAGGTGGTGGCGGGCCGCACGCATGCGCTGCTCCGCTCGGCCAAGGCCGCCGTGGTGACCAGCGGCACCGCCACGTTGGAGACCGCCCTGTTCGGCGTGCCCGAAGTGGTGTGCTACAGCGGCAGCGCCATCAACGTCTGGCTGGCCCGCCGCCTGGTGAAGGTGAAGTTCATCTCCCTGGTGAACCTGATCATGGACCGCGCCGTGGTGCCCGAGCTGATCCAGCACGACATGAACGCGGAGCGCATCCGCGCCGAGCTCCAGCGCCTGCTGCACGACACCGCGCACCGTGCACGGATGGTCGCCGACCTGCAGGACCTGCGCGTGCGCCTGGGTGGTCCCGGCGCTTCGGCACGGGCCGCGCGGCTCGTGTGGAAAAGTCTCACCGAGCCTGCGGAGCGCCCCGGCACCGGCCGATAGTTTCGCGCCGCCATGCGCGCGCCGCTCTTCATCTGCCTGTTGCTCGCCACCGGGATCACCGCTGTGCGCGCCCAGGTCCGCGAAGTGGCCACCGGACTGTTCCGCGACCAGGTGCCCAAGGAGGTGCTGGCCGCACCTCGGGGCGGCACGGCCGTGGTGGTGGTGGACGACCAGGAGGCCGGGACCATCAGCGCCAAGGACGCACTGCGCATCTCCAGCACCGCGCACGGCATCACGGCCCGCTCGCTCTCGCGCACCTGGTCGGCCAAGCGCACGGTGGAACTGCGGCCTGCGACGGGAGGGTACCTGCACCTGAGCACCACGGCCAAGCCCGCGCGGCACCGTGATGTGGAGTCCGCCGTGATGTTCCGGCGCATGGGCGGTTCCATGCTCGTTTCCACCACGCTGCCGCTGGAGGCCTATGTGGCGGGCGTGGTGCAGGCCGAGTCCGGCGACAAGCGACCGCCGGAGTACTACAAACTGCAGGCGGTGATCTGCCGCACGTACGCGCTCACCAACGCACGCAAGCACCTGCCCGAGGGGTTCTCCGTATGCGATGGCACGCACTGCCAGGTGTTCAAGGGCCGGTGCACGCTACCGGATATCCGGAACGCGGTGGCCGCCACGCACGACATGGTGGTGGTCGATGCCGGCATCCGGCTGATCCACGCCACCTTCCACAGCAACTGCGGCGGGCAGACGATCAACGCGGAGGACGTGTGGAGCCGCAGCGAACCGTACCTGGTGAGCGCCATGGACTCCTTCTGCGTACGGAGCACGCACGCCACCTGGCAGCGCACCATGCCGCGCAAGGAATGGCTGGCCTACCTGCAGCGCTCCTTCGGCCTGGATCCGGCCGACAGCGCCAGCGTGCACACCGTGACGCACTTCGCGCCGCCTTGCCGCTCGCTCTATTTCGACGGCGCACGACCGCTCATCCCGCTGCAGCGCGTGCGGCAGGACCTTCGGCTGAACTCGACCTACTTCGATGTGCGGAGCGAAGGTGATCAAGTGATCCTGGAAGGGCGCGGCTTCGGCCACGGCGTCGGCCTCTGCCAGGAAGGGGCCATGCGCATGGCCGAGCTCGGCATCCCCTTCACCGGCATCCTGCACCACTACTTCGCCGAGGTCCACCTGGTGGACCTGAACTCGCTGGCCTTCTTCCGCGACGACGGCCCTTGATCGGTGCCCGCGCAGGCAGCGCCCTTGTGCACACGGCCCTGTTCACAGATCACGATCCACGCGGGAAGCCGCGCGGACGGGTGCCGGTAGTTTCGGCCGCGCAACCATTCGCCAACACCGAACCACCGGGCCATGCTGAAGATCGTTACGCTGCTCAACCTGACCGGTCTCTTCCTCTTCCGCACGCTCTTCCTCACCGATGTGATGATCACCCAGGATGCCCCGGCCACCATGCAGGCGGGCACGGAGGTGAAGGTGACGGTGACCATCGACAAAGGCTCGCTCAACGGCTTCGCCAAACTGCAGATCGATCTGCCCGAAGGCCTCTCGGCCAACGCCATCGAAACGAAGGGGGCCTCCTTCACCTTCGCCGAAGGCAAGGCCAAGTTCATCTGGATGGCCCTGCCCAACCAACCCCAGTTCAAGGTCACCTACACGCTCAGCGCTTCCGCCTCCGCGAGCGGCAGCCTGCCCATCACCGGCAAGTTCAGCTACATCGAGGACAACGAGCGCAAGACCGAGGAGATGCCCACGGCCAGCATCACCATCACCGGAACCGCGCTGGTGCAGGACCCCACCCCGCCCACGCCGGAGGCCACCGTTGCGGCCGACAACGCGAACGATGTGACCTTCGCCGGTGGCGGTGCGCCGGTGACCGCCGCACCGGTGGACGTGCCCGCCGCGCAGGGCATCGCACCGCAACAGGGCGCCGGCGGCATCTCCGCCACGCGCACCATCACCCCCACCTCGGCCGATGAGATGCTGGTGGAAGTGTTGGTGAACAAGGGAGACATCCGGGGCTTCGGCAAGCTGCAGGAGACCATCCCCGCCGGCTTCACCGCGCTGGAGAAGACGAGCAGCGAAGCCATCTTCACGGCCCAGGACCGCATCGTGAAGTTCGTCTGGTTGAACCTGCCCCAAAGCCGCGAGGTGAAGGTGGTGTACAAGCTTCGGGCGAACGGACAGCCCGAGGGCGAATACACGGTGAACGGGGAGTTCGGCTACCTCCTGAACGACCAGACCCAGAAGGCCGTGGTGGGCAGCAGCACCTTCTGGACCGGCGCGAAGGCCCTCGCGGAGATCGAGCGGCGGAAAGCCGAAGAGGCGGCCGCGGCCCTCGCCGCACAGGTGGCCAACGCGCCCAGCACCACCACCACCGAGGTCGCCCGCACCGCCACACCTGAGCCGGTGGCCCAGGCCCAGCCCGCCCGCACCGAGGACCGCCCCAAGGCCGAACCCAAGCCCAAGCTCACCGGCAACGTGCCCGCGCCGGAGACCGGCATCACCTACAAGGTGCAGATCAGCGCGGCGCACCGCGAAGTGGGCGGGGAGTATTTCGCCCAGCGCCACCGTTTCCTGGGCGACTTCAGCATCGAGCGGCATGAAGGGTGGATCAAGTACGTCACCGGCCGCCATGCGGAATACCGCGGCGCGCGCGACCAGCGCGAAGGCCTGGTCTCCGCCGGCCACGAGTTCCCCGGGCCCTTCGTAACGGCCTACAACAACGGCCAGCGCATCACCGTGCAGGAGGCGCTGATGATCAGCAACCAGCGCTGGGTCCAGTAAGCGCCCGGCGCCACCCGGCCGGCCTTGGGGGTTCGGACACGGCGGCTATCTTTCGCGTCGGCTGCCGGGGTGTCCTTCCCCCGGTCCGCACACCGCGATGCGCGCATCCTTCCGTCTCCCGCTGTTCCTCGGCCTGGTCCTTCCCTTCTTCGCCTCCGCACAGGCCCCGGAGAGCGCACCGCTCATCCGCCCGACTTTCTCCCTGGGGGCCGGCATGTTCGGCTTCTATGGGGACATCGGCAACCGGCACGAGGGCTACAGCCCGCTGGTGACCCGCTTCGCCTACGAGTTCCGCGCCGGTACGCCGGTGACCGACTGGCTGGAGGTGAGCCTCTTCGCGCAGCATGGCCAGCTCGGCGCCAACGAACGCGGGCTCGCGCGCAACCTCAACTTCAAGAGCCGCATCACCACCGGTGGCCTGCAGCTCACCTACAACTTCAACCAGCTGCTCCGCGAGGACCATGTGGTGGAACCCCTCTTCGGCATCGGCATCGAGAGCGTGGAGTTCCTGAGCAAGACCGACCTCTTCGACGCCCAGGGGCGCGCGTACAACTACTGGAGCGACGGCACCATCCGCGACATCGCGGAGAACGCGCCGAACGCGGCCGATGCGGTGCTGCTGCAGCGCGACTACGACTACGAGAGCGACATCCGCGAACTGGACCTGGACGGGTTCGGCAAGTACACCGAACGCACTTGGGCCGTGCCCCTGACCCTGGGCGCCAAGATGAAATTGGGCGGCGGCTTCGACCTGCGCGTGCAGGGAACGCTGCACTTCACCTTCACCGACCTGATGGACGGCGTGACGGATGAAAGCCGCGAGACCCGCGCCGGCGATGCGAAGAACGACCGCTTCCTGTGGGCGGGTGCCACCATCGGCTACAGCCTGGACCTGCAGCGCAAGGAGCGCATGAAGGAGGACGGCCCGCAGCTCACGCCCGAGCAGATGGACATCCTTGTGCTGAACGACGACGAGGACGGCGATGGGGTGACGGACTTCAAGGATGAATGCCCGCACACCCCTGCCGGCTGGAAAGTGAACGAACGCGGCTGCCCCTTGGACGCCGACGGTGATGGCGTGGCCGATGGCGAGGATGATGAGCCCAACACCGCACCCGGCGCACCCGTGGACGCGCACGGGGTGACGATCTCCGATGATGCGTTCCTGAAAGCCTGGCTCAGCTATGCCGACAGCGGCAACGTGACCGTGATCGCCAGCCGCGCCGAATCCCTGGGCGGGCGGAAGAACAACACCATGGTGGCCCCCAAGCGCATCTACACGGTGCGCGTGGGCAGCGAGGTGGCCGGCATCACCGAGCAGCAGATGCAGATGCTGTTGAGCATTCCCGATATCCGAACGGTGGAGAGCGGTGACACCATCAGCTTCGTGGTGGGTGGATACGAACAGCTGCCGGATGCCCTTCGCCGCTTCCTGCAACTGCAGAAGGAAGGGGTGAACGGCGAAGTGGTGGCCCAGGACGGCACCGTGCTCACGACCATCCCCGAGGATGTGGCGAAGGCCATGGCCGAACTGAGCACCACGGACGCTGCGCAGGCCCCCGACGCCGGCAAGGTGCTGGTGCGCGTGCAGCTCGGCGCCTTCCGCAAGAAGCTCTCCAGCAACATCTTCTCCGGCATCAACGACCTGGTGACCATCAAGGGCGACGATGGCCTGATGCGCTACTACACGGGTGTCTTCATGGACGTGAACGCCGCGGCCAAGCACAAGGTGGACATGATCGGCCGGGGCTTCGGCGGGGCCTTCCTGGTGGCCTTCAAGAACGGCAAGCGCGTATCGCTGAAGGAGGCGGGCGCCAAGCTGACGCGGCCGGAATCGCTGAAGACCGTTCCGGTGAACGGTGTGAACAAGGAGGACATCCGCTACCGCATCCAGCTGGGCTCCTTCGCCGGCAACGTGCCCTCCGACGTGATGGGCAAGTACATCGAGCTCGGCAACGTGATCAACATCACCGGGGCGGAGGACACCCGCTACTACCACGGCGAGTTCCGCACGCGCGCCGAGGCCAACGAGGCGTTGAAGACCGTGAAGGAAAAGGGACTCACGGACGCCTTCGTGGTGGGCGACCTCAAGGGACGCATCATCCTGGCGGAGGACGCGGACAACCTGCTCGCCCAACCGTGACCTTCGACCGATAACCGCATTCGATGATCGGAACGCCGCAATAGCCCTGCGGCGTTCCGCGTTCTAATGCCACTTCCCCCACCAACTTCACGACCCACCATGTACCGTGCGCTCCGGAGGATGCGTGTGACCCGCCGCATCCTGCCTTCGTACACGGTCCCGGCCCTGCTCGGGACCTTCGCTCTTTGCCTGGCCGCCTGCACCGATGGCGACAAGCCGCTCCGACCGGACGCTGCCTTCACGCCCTACATCCCCGCCTTCACCACCGGGCACATCCCCGCGCGCAGCCCCATCCTGGTGCGCATCGCTGCGGACCAGACCTGGCTGGACACCAGCGCCACCGCCATCCAGCGCCTGTTCGACCTGGACCCGGCCGTTGAAGGCACCGTGACCCGGCCCGATGCGTTCACCTTCGCCTTCCAGCCCACGGCGCGCCTCAAGCAGGAACAGACCTACAAGGTGACCTTCCATCTGGGCCAGGTGATCGAGGTGCCGGCCGCGCTCTCCGACTTCCGCTTCGAAGTGAGCACCTACCGCCAGGGGATCGACCTGAAGGTGACCGACCTGCAACCGGTATCGCCGAGCGACCTGCGCTGGCAGCGCCTGCAACTGGCCATCTACACCAGCGACGACGCCACCGGTCAGGACCTGGAAAGCTGCGTGACCGCCGAACAGGCCGGCCGGCGCCTGCAGCTCGCCTGGGAGCACGAGCCCAACGGCAACTTCCACCGCGCCATGGTGGACAGCGTGCAGCGCGGCGACCAGCCCGGCGAAGTGATGCTGCGCTGGAACGGTGACGCCATCGACAGCCCGGACAAGGGCGAGCTGGCGCAACCGATCCCCGCGCTCGGCGACCTGCAGTTGCTGGGCACCGAGACCTTCAGCGAAGGCGAGCAGTACGCATCATTGCTCTTCAGCGACCCGCTGGACCCTGCGCAGGAACTGGCGGGGCTCGCCGGCATCGCCGGCGTGGAGCAGGTGCGGCTCGCCGTGGAGGGCAACAAGCTCCGCATCTACCCCGGCGAACGCCTGAGCGGCGAGCGCCAGGGATTCGTGGCGGCGGGCCTGCGCAACGTGATGGGCAAGCCCCTCGGCAAGGACATCACCGTGGACCTGAAGTTCGAGGAGGTGAAGCCGAACGTGCGCGTGAGCGCCACCGGCACCATCCTCCCCTCCACCGACGGACTTTACTTCCCGTTCCAGGCCGTGAACCTCAATGCCGTGGACGTGCGCGTGGTGCGCATCTATGCGGACAACGTGGCGCAGTTCCTCCAGGTGAACGACCTGGCCGGCGAACGTGAGCTGGCCCGTGTGGGCCGCCTGATCCTGAAGAAGCGCGTGCCGCTCACCGGCAAGGACAAGGCGAAGGCCAACGAATGGAGCACCTACTACCTGGCACTGGATGACCTCATCCGCACGGAACCCGGAGCCATCTACCGCATCAGCCTCGGCTTCCGCAAGGCTTACAGCACCTACCCCTGCGGCGAGACGGCCACCACCCCGATGACCACCGTGGAGCCCGAGGAGGACGCGGATGAGGGCGGGCAGTGGGACAACCCCTACCAGGACTACTGGTACTACGATGAGGGGTACTACTACGAAGAGGAGTACGACTACCGCGAGCGCGACGAGCCGTGCTCGGCCAGTTACTTCCGCAACAAGGGCACCGTGGTGTCGCGCAACATCCTGGCCAGCGACATCGGGCTGATCGCCAAAGGGGCCAACGATGGATCCTTCGTGGTGGCCGCCAGCGACCTGCGCACCGCAGCGCCCATGAGCGGCGTGAAGGTGGAGATGCTCGACCTGCAACGCCGCTCGCTCGGCTCGGCCGTCACCGACAAGCAGGGGCTGATCACCCTGCCGCGCGCGGCGCACAAGCCCTTCCTGCTGGTGGCCGCCAAAGGCGACCAGCGTGGCTACCTGAAACTGGACGAGGGCTCCGCTTTGAACGTGAGCGCCTTCGACGTACAGGGCGAGAGCGTGGACAAAGGGCTCAAGGGCATGCTCTACGGTGAGCGCGGCGTGTGGCGTCCGGGCGATTCACTGTACCTGACCTTCCTGCTGGAGGATGCCGCGCACAAGCTTCCCAAGGACCACCCGGTGGTGCTGGAACTGAGCGACCCGATGGGCCGGCTGGACCAGCGCCTTGTGCGCACGAGCGGCGTGGACGGCATGTACGCCTTCCGCTGCGCCACCGCTCCGGACGCCCCCACCGGTGTTTGGAACGCGCTGGTGCGCGTTGGCGGCACCACCTTCCACCGCTCCATCCGCATCGAAACGGTGAAGCCCAACCGCCTGAAGATCCAACTGGACCTTGGTGGCGACAAGCTCACCGCCGGCGCCGAAGCACGCCCGGTGAAGCTGCACAGCACCTGGCTCCACGGCGCCCCCGCCCGCTCCCTGAAGGCCCGCACCACCGTGACGCTCACGCGCGGCACCGCCAAGTTCAAGGGGTACGACAAGTACGTCTTCAACGACCTGCGCACGGACCTGAGCACCGATGAGATCACCGTGTTCGACGGCACGCTGGACGCGGAGGGCGACGCGACCTTCCCCTTCGACCTTGAACTGAACGACCGCGCGCCCGCCGCCGTCAACGCCAACATCGTGACCCGCGTGTTCGAGGCCGGGGGCGAGGCCAGCACCGACCGCACGGACATCACCTACTACCCCTTCACGGCCTACACCGGCCTGCGCACACCCGAGGCGCGCAACGGCTGGGGCACCTACGTGACCGATACCACGTACCGCATGCAGGCCGTGGCGTTGACGCCGGACGGCAAGCCCCTGGCGGACCATGCGCTGAAGGCCCAGGTGGTGAAGGTGAGCCAGAACTGGTGGTGGGACGGCGACATGGACGGCCCCGCGAGCTACATGAACGCGCCCAGCAGCACCATCCTGGGTGAACAGGACCTCCGCACCGACGCGCAGGGGCGCACCTCCTTCAACTTCCGGGTGAACCGGCCCAACTGGGGGCGCTACGTGGTGCGCCTCTCCGACCCGGCCAGCGGCCACGTGAGCGCCGCGCAACTGTACGTGGACTGGCCGGGCTATGAGGGCCGGAGCCGCCGGCAGGACGAGCAGGGCGCGGCCATGCTCACCTTCAACGCCGACCAGGAGCGCTACACCGTGGGCGCCAACTGCACCCTCACCATCCCCGGAAGCGGTGAAGGGCGCGCCTTCATCAGCCTGGAGACCGGCAGCCGCATCCTGGAGACCACCTGGGTGGAGCTCACCGGCAAGGAGACGCGTTTCTCCTTCCCCATCACCGCGGACATGGCCCCGAACGTGTACGCGCACGTCACCGTGGTGCAGCCCCATGCCAAGGCCGTGAACGACCGGCCCATCCGGCTCTATGGCGTCATTCCCATCCTGGTGGAGGATCCGCACACCCACCTGGAACCGGTGATCGCCGCCCCGAAGGAGATCCGTACGGACGAGAAGTTCACCGTGGCCGTCTCCGAGAAGAACGGCCGGGACATGACCTACACCCTGGCCATCGTGGACGAGGGCCTGTTGGACCTGACGCGGTTCAAGACGCCGGACCCGTGGGCGCACTTCTATGCGCGCGAAGCACTGGGCGTGCGCACATGGGACCTGTACGACCAGGTGATCGGCTCCTTCGGCCGGCCCCTCCAGCGCGTGCTGGCCCTCGGCGGTAGCGACCAGGCCTCGCCCGACGCGGCCGCGCGCGCCAACCGCTTCAAACCGGTGGTGCGCTTCGTGGGTCCGTTCAAGCTGAAGGCCGGCGGACGCGCCGAACATGCCTTCACCATCAGCAATTATGTGGGCAGTGTGCGCGTGATGGTGGTGGCTACCGATGGGGAGCGTGCATACGGCAATGCGGAGAAGGCCGTGCCGGTGAAGAAACCGCTGATGCTCCTGGCCACGCTGCCGCGCGTACTGGGCCCCGGCGAGACCGTGGACCTGCCCGTGACCGTGTTCGCCATGGACGCCAAGGTGAAGAGCGTGCGACTGAAACTGGAGGCGAACGAGCTCATCACCGCTGAGGAAGGTCTGGAGCGCTCCTTGAACTTCGCTTCCACCGGCGACCAGGTGGCCACCTTCCGGCTGCGCATGGCCGAACGCATCGGCGTGGGCAAGGTGAAGGTGATCGCTGAAGGTGCCGGCGAGCGGGCCACCACCAGCATCGAGCTGGACGTGCGCATGCCCAACCTGCCCCAGACCGACCAGAACGAGGCCGTGGTGGAGGCCGGACAGCGCTGGGAGGATGCGCCGCAGCCCGTGGGCATCGCGGGCACGAACAAGGCCTACCTGGAAGTGAGCACCATCCCCGCCGTGGACCTGGGCCGCCGCCTGCAATACCTGATCGACTATCCGCACGGCTGCATCGAACAGACCACCAGTGCCGCCTTCCCGCAGCTGTTCCTCGCCTCCGTGGTGGAGGTGGACGCACGCACCGCACAGGAGATGCGCCGCAACGTGGAGGCCGGTCTGCGCCGTCTCAAGCAGTTCCAACGGCCCAACGGCGGCTTCTCCTACTGGCCCGGCGGCAGCGATGTGAGCGACTGGGGTTCCACCTACGCCGGCCACTTCATGGTGGAGGCCGAACGCGCGGGCTTCGCACTGCCGCCCGGACTGAAGGACCGGTGGACGGCCTACATGAAGGCGGCTGTACGCGACCACGCCGCCGGAGCAGGCAATGGTTGGAGCGAGGAGGACCGGCAGCTCACCCAGGCCTATCGCCTGTACGTGCTCGCGCTCGGCGGCACGGCCGACCTCGGCGCGATGAACAGGCTGCGCACCACGCCCAAGCTGGCCTTGCAGGCCAAGTGGATGCTGGCGGCCAGCTACGCGCTCGGTAATCGCAAGGACGTGGCCCGCGACATCATCACCGGGCTGGCGACCACCGTGGCCCCGTACACCGCGATGGCCTACACCTACGGCAGCGACCTGCGCGACGAGGCCATCATCGCGGAGGCCCTCACACGCATGGACGACCGCACCACCGCGGCGGTGGTGATCAAGCGCATCGCCGAACGCCTGGGCACGGAGGAATGGTACAGCACCCAGACCACCGCATGGGGCCTGCTGGCCGTGAGCCGTCTGTCCATGGACAAGGGCGTGGGCAAGGGCATGCGCTTCAGCGTGGAGGTGAACGGCAGGACCGAGGAGCGCTTCAGCGAGAAGAGCGTGCTGCGCATCGACCTGCCCGTGCCGGATGGCCGCCGCAAGGTGGCCGTGCGCAACACGGGCCAGGGGATCCTCTACGTGCGCACCGTGCGCACCGGTGTCCCGATGCCCGGTGACGAGCGCCCGGCGAACAACGGGCTGGCCGTGGACGTGCGCTTCCAACGCATGGACGGCACCCTGCTGGACCCGCAGGAACTGGAGCAGGGAACGGACTTCCAGGCCGTGGTCACCATCCAGCATCCCGGCATCCGTGGGGCTTACCAGGAGCTTGCGCTCACGCAGATCTTCCCCAGTGGTTGGGAGATCCGCAATAGCCGGCTGGAGGGAACCGAGAATGCCCAACAGAACAGCTGGAGCGAATACCAGGACATCCGCGACGACCGGGTGATGACCTACTTCGATCTGGCCGCCGGGCAGCAGGCCACCTACCGCGTGTTCCTGAACGCCTCCTATGTGGGTCGCTACTACCTGCCCCCCACCGTGTGCGAAGCGATGTACGACCACACCGTGAACGCGCGCAGCCCGGGCCAATGGGTGCGTGTGGTGAAGCCCGGCGAGGTGAAGGCCGGTCGATAGGATCCCGCAGAACACGAAAGGCCCCGGATGTCCGGGGCCTTTCGTGTTCAAGGTCCTGCCCTACCGGATGATCACCGGCAGTGCCAACGGCTCGCGACCTTCCTGCCGGAGCAGGTAGGCACCGGCGGCGATGCCCGTCACATCCAGTTGCTGGCGGGTGCTGCTCTCCACGCGGAGCGTGCGGACCACCCGGCCCTGCGCGTCCACCAGCGTCAGCGGCGAACCGATGGCCAGGCCTTCAACGGTCAGGATGTCATCGGCCGGCACCGGCCAGGCACGCAGGCCGCCAGACCGCGCATCGGCCACGCCGACCAGCACCGAAGCCTCATCGCAGATGGTGAAGGTCCCCGCGTCAGCTCCACCTCCGTTCCAGACCTGGATGTAGTAGTCGGTCTCGGCCGTGAGCCCGTTGAGCACGATGGGGCCCTCGGAAGGGTCGAAGCACTCCACGAAGCCGGTGCCGCACCCGCTGTACAGCGCGACACCCACAGGCCCCGCGCTCACCGTGGCCACGGTGATGGTGTGATCGGTGGAGGGTCCCGTGTTCAGCACGTACCAGACATCCTGGATGGGTGCATAGGGATCACAGGGGGGATTGGCCTGCACCGCCGTGTTGGCGCAGACGTTCGTACCGCTGAGGGGCACACAGTTGCCGAACGCCTGCGGCACCAGGGGGGTGGCGTTGGCGCAATCGTCGTTCGGAACTGCCGGCGAGCACGGTTCCGCGCAGGTCATGGCCAGCGTGAACTCACCGGACGTCTGCTCGTAACCGTGCACGAGCACCAGGTATTGCACCCCGTTCTCCGTAGGCACCGTCACCTGCGAAGTGAAGCCCGCGCAATCCACACCATCATCATTGCCACCGGCACAGTTCAACGCACCGCAGGTACCGGTGAACACGCTGATCTTGGAATCGTAGTCGGCGGTGCCGCACGTGCTCAGGGTCACCGCGCTGCCATCGCCGGTGAAGGTGTACCACAGACCACTGGAGGTCACGTTGGCGCTCCCGCACCAGGGCGCCGGGGCATAGATGCCGTTGCTCGTGTTCCCGGTGACCGTACCACCGCACGCGATCGGCAACGCACCTGGACAGAAGGCGTTCTCCGCAACGGGTTCGGCCTGCGTGGTGAACCCGATGGGCCCGCGCACATCGCTCACGTCCCCTACCCCGCAGGACTCGGAGATGTAGAACTCGTATGGCGTATCCAGGGAGAGCCCGGGAATGATGGCCGGTGGACCGTCCTGACCGACCACACCTGAATACACGGAGCCCGTTCCCGGGGTGAAGCCCGGAGCGCCGTATTCGATCTGGAAGGAGGAGCCCGAGTTACCAGTGTTCCAATACACGTAAGCGAGCGTGTCGCCCGGTGAAACGCTGATGTCCGTGGGTGCAAGGCAGGTGGGGCAGCTGAACTCCAGGTTGAACGCGCCCTGATCGCCATTGTAGCCCTGCACCAGCACCAGGTAGGTGATGCCCTCCTCCACTTCGAGGATCAACTCGCTGCCCGGAAAGCAGCCGAACGGGCCATCATCGTTGCCGCCGATGCAGGTGAGGTCATCACAGGCACCGGTGTACACGTTGATCTTGGTGTCGTAGCCGGGATCGGAACAGGTGGAGAGCACCACCGTACCACCGGTGCCAACGAAGCTGTACCACACACCGGGCGCGGTGATGGTCGTTCCGCAGTCGGGCGGTGGATCGGGCAATGCGCCCACCGTGGTCCCGGATACCGTGGTGCCGCAGGTGATGGGCTGCGCGGACTCGCAGTCGTCGTTGGTGATGCCACCGCTGCCCGGCGCCAGTGGCAGGGCGGTGAGCGGCAGGCAGCAAAGGAGCAGGCTCAGTGCTTTCGGGTAGTGTGGTATCATGTTCTGCGTTGGTTGAACAGCGCCGAAAGTACCCACCTTATCGCTCGTTGCTCCGCCGCCGCGGCCGGTCGGGGTCGGCGTGGAAGTAATACCGCAGATCGATGGTGAGGTAGCTGCCGCCGATGCGCGAACGGATGGTGCGCCCCAGGTTGTCGGCACCGTACCAGGTGAACTCGGCCGTGGCCAGGTCGCCGAAGGGCCGGTGGTAGGTGAGACCACCATAGAACCACCCGCTCTTGTAGGTCCGGTACTCCACGCCCATGTTGGCCACCACGCCGGGCAGCAACCACCCGCGCCGGGCGAAGTAAAAGCGCGTGTCCTCCAGCAGCCGCTGCGCATCCGTGGGGAAGATGTCGGCGCTGACGCCGAGCGCATTGTTCATCCAGCTGCGCTCACCCAGCCGCACGTACACCAGCGCGAGCAGGGGGATCTCGTAGCCCGTGAAGCGCAGCTCGTCCGTGCCCGCATACCCGGTGGAGTCGTTCCAAAGACCGACGCGGTAGCGCCGATCGATCTGGCCGATCCCCGTTTCCAGGGAAATGGTGCGCGTGATACCGGCCCGCACGGACATACCGAAGGCGAAGCCGCCGGTGAGCTCGACGCTGCCCCGCAGCGGTGCCCGGTCAAAGAGGGTCACCGGATCGAAGAAGGACAACGGGAACACCGGTTTCAACTGGATCCCGAGCGTGGAAAGGCCCTCCTGCGCGCGCAACGCCACGGACGACACCAGCAAGAGGAACAGGATCAGCGACCTGCGGAGGCCAGCGCACGCACCAGCCGGTCCGCAACGGGATCGGGCGGCACCATGAGGCGCTGCCCCGCACGGAGCCGCGACCGCCGACCAAGTCCGTTCACGCTGCATATGGCTTCCACCGGAACGCTGTAGCGCTCGGCGATGGTGCTAAGATGCTCACCTTTCTCCACGGTGTGGAAGCGTGTGCCCTTCGGGTAGGCCGCGAACGAGGAACGGTTGCGCTTGAGAACGAGCGTATCGCACAGAAGCTCCCCGTTGGCCAGGTCGATCAGCCGGGCCGGATCGATGGGGATGCCCTTGAACCGCGTCTCGAAGTGCAGGTGGCTGCCGGTGCTGTGGCCGCTGTTGCCGCCCAGGCCCACCAGTTGCCCCGCCTCCACCTCGTCACCGGGCTGCACCTTGATGCGGTGCAGGTGGGCGTAGTAGGTCTCCAGGCCGTTGTAGTGGCGCACCACCACCAACCGGCCGAAGCCGCCGAACTTGTCCGCGAAGCGCACCACCCCGGGGAAGGCGGAACGCACGGTGTCCCACACCTCCAGATCCAGGTCGATGCCGTTGTGGTTGCGCCCATCGCGCCAGCCAAAGCGGCTGGTGACCACAGGGGGCACGGGCATGTGGAAACCGCACCACGCCTCCGCATCCACCAGCCGGAGCTGCAGCACGGTATCGGTGGCGCTCAGCTCCGCACCATAGGCGTTCGGGTTGGTGGTGTTCCATGCGCGATAGAGCTCCGATCCGGGCTCCACCGTGCTATTGGCCCAGGCCAGCACCAGGCTTTGGTCCACTTCCTCCCGCGTGGGCTGTTGCTCCACATACAGGTTGATCTCGTTGATCAGTGCATAGGGCACCGTGTCCAGGTCGAAGAGCGAATCGATGAGCATGACAATCTGCTCCTCATCCATGCGGCGGATCCGCTGGTAGAGGCGCAGGTCGCGGATCATGTCCTCCGGGGCCGGGTCCAACGTGCACAGGGAGTCGAGCAGACAGTCCAGCCGTTCATCGGTGAGCGCCTCCTCCTCGGGGATCAGCTTCTCATCGCCGTACACCACCACGGCCTCCACCACCTCGGCCGGGCCTTGCGCCCGCAGGCCCAGGTTCAGGAGAAGCAGCAGGACAAGGCCTGCGAGCCTCTGGAACGAGCAGGGGGTTGTGCTGCGGAACCGCATTTCCGGCCTTGGTACGAGGAATGGGCGCGGAAGATACCCGCGGAGACCATTTCCAAAGCACTTCAGCGGACGGAACCGAACAACCTGACCATCAAGGAGTCCATTCCATCGACGGAACGGATGACGCCAAGGCCGGACCGGTCCTCCTCCCGCGCCGCACCAGCCGTGGTATTCTGCCGCAGCTCGATGCGCCCCCCACCCCGGAGTACGGACGCACCGCCGGCCCGCCACGGCACCGCCACCCCGTCCAGGGAGCACTGCTCCACATGGGCGAAGGCCCCTTCGGTGGCATCGACCGCGGTGGCACATCCCTCAAAGCGGGAGCCGCGCACCAGCACGCGCGCCCTGTTCCCTGCCGCCACACCCGGGGCGTACGGCCCAGTGAACCGGCAATCCAGCAGGGCCACCTGGCCACCTTCCAACCGCACCGCGACCGGTGCGTCGGCGTTGGCCACGCCCGTGCCGAACACGCTTCGGAGCAGGCTCCCCGAGACCCGCCCAAGACCGATGCCGCCCTGCACCTGCATGTCCGCCATCCGGACGGTACCCCCACGCACATCCAAGGCCCGGGTACCGGCGGCCTCTCCAAGCTCACAGCTCTCCAGCACCAGGTCGCAATCGTGGAAACTGAGCATGGCCGGGTGCTGCCGTCCATCGCTGGTGGTGCTGGAGCCGCCGCTCATGCGCAGTCCCTGCACACGGCAGCGGGTGGCCCCGGTACCGTTAACCGCGATGGCACCGTACGCGGCGGCCGGATCGGCGGGCCGGATGAACACCGGGTTGAGCCGTGTGCCGCGGATGTGCAGGGGTCCGTTGATCACCCAGCTGGCACCGGGCTCCACGGTGAAGCGGGCGCCCTTCTCCAACACCACCCCCATGCCGGGCGGGCAGACCACGGTGCGCTCCAGCCGGTACTTGCCACGGCTGAACCGCAGGGTATCGTCCGCACCGAGGTAAGGTTTCAACCACGGATCCAGTGCACCGCGCGCGGCCGGCTTGGGCAGTGCGGGCGGGCGTGCCGGAGCGAGCAAGGCCGCGAGGAAGGCCTCGCGCTGCTGCTGGAGGCCGGCCTCCAGGAAGGCCGTGCTGCCCCCGTTCGCCAGCGCCGGGGCCCACTGGGCATCGATGGCCGCCAACCGGGCCAGCCAGGCATCCCTGTCCGCGGCCATGGCTGCGCGCCAGCGGTCCGCGATGGGGTACGCCGTGGCCGACCAGACTTCATCCGGGTCGGCGGTGCCGTTGGCGGCAAAGCCCAACACGGGCAGCAGCCGGCCCGCGTACGGCTCCAGTTCGAACCTGACGGTGTCGAGGTAGGTGCCGAAGCCCGCAGCGACGAACCAGGCATGGAGCGCGGCCGCGTTGGTGTCCAAGGCATCGCGTTCACCGCTCTTGAGCGCGGCGAGCGCCAGTGCCTGCGGTCCGGCAGCGTCCTGCTTCCCCGTGCGGAACAGCTTTGCCGCATCCATGCCTGCGCGCTGCAAGCGTTGATCGGTGAGCCGCTCCACCAGCAGGTGAACACCGCGGTCATCCCCGGCCTCCTCCACCTCCACAAGGCGCACTTCCAGGACCAAGGCCAGGTGCTCGGCCGCGACCTGCTGCAGGTACATCAAGCGCACGAGCCCGGCATTGATCGGCACCAGGTCGAAGCCATGCATTCCCTGCAAGCCGGTATCACCTTTCACCTCCACACGGTAACGGTCACCCTGCCGGTAGGCGGTCGCGCGCACCTCCGCATCGCCCAGGCGGATGGCCTGCTCCCCGGGCGCATCGCCCACGGTGCCGTTGAGCGCAAGCACGGGCACTTCGGCAGCCGCCGCCTCACCGGGGCGATGGTCGAACCATCGCTGGTAGGTGGCCACCTCCTCCGGTGCGATCGCGAGCGGCCACTGCGTGGTCATCCACTCGTAGGGGAGCAGGGAAAAGAGCCCGACCAGTACGAACAGGGCCACCGCAGGCCCGATGATGTAGGCCGCCAGCCGGTTCATGCCGCCTTTCCGGTTCCTCATCGCGATGCGGGAGCGCTCAGGAAGAGCGCGATGAACGCGGCCAAAGCATAGGCCAGCGCGCTCAGGTGCAGGCCCATGCCCATGAGCCCGGCGAGCACGAGCGTGGCGATCCACGGGGTGCGCGGACCGTCGCGGCGCGCGGTGAGCAGCCCACCCAGCACGATGCCCGCGGCGATGATGAGCGCCGCGATGCGATCGTGATGCATGTGCCGCACGAAGAAGTACATGGCCAGCGCCCCGAGGTAGAGCACCGGGTTCAATACCGTGCTCCGGTCCGCCGGCCGCGAGCGCCGGTTGAGGGCCCAACGGAAGAAGAGCTGCGCGAACAGCAACAGCAGCATGGCCACCACGGCTTCGCGCCAGCCGGCATCGAGACCCTTGCGCAGGGCCGAGAGCATCTGCTGCATGGCCGAAGATCCACACCTGTCCGGCCGATCGCTCCGGGCGGCGTCCGGGAGTTTTCCATGCCCGGCTGTGCCTTGCGGCGGACGATCAGAGCCAGCGGGCCATCCAGGAGCTCCGCAACGCCGTGCGGAACCGGGCGTCCAGGTCGGCCTTGGTGGCCACCAGATCATCGAAAACGGTGGTGTCCGCCGAGAGGCGGCCATCCTTCAGGGCCGCGGGCACTTCATCGGCGCGCAGCGCGTGCACCGCACCGGCCTGCTCGTACAGCACCACCATACGGTCGGTGAGCCGCAGGCCCAGGTCGCGCTCAAGCTCCTGCACGAAGCGCACGCTCTTGTCGATGCTGCACCCGCTGGCCATCGCCTGCTGCTCGTCCACGGCGACCACCACGAAGTGGTCGTGCAGCACGTCCACGCAGGCATCCAGCGCGGCCCCGTGGGCGGCCCAGGTACCGGTGAAGGCCGCACCGCGCTCCAGGATGGCCCGGCGCTGCTCTGGCGTGAACGGCTTCGCGCTCTTGTACACCCACACCCGGGCATGGGCCGGCATGCTGGGGATGCGTCGCTGGTCGGTGGTCTGTTCCATTTCACAAAGGTTGGCAAGGAACCGTTCATCCCGTGACCATCGGCGCATGGGGACGGATAGTTTGGCAGCACATTCCACCACGGATGAAGCACAGCATCGCCCTCCTCGCACCGCTCCTGGCGCTCGGCGCCTTCGCACAGAACGAGCCGCTCTGGCTCCGCAACGCCGCCATCAGTCCGGACGGACGGGCCATCGCCTTCTGCTACCAAGGCGACATCTGGCGGGTGCCCGCAAGCGGCGGCGATGCCGTGCCGCTCACCACGAACGACGCATACGACCAGTCCCCGGTGTGGAGCCACGACGGGAAGTTGATCGCCTTCACCAGCAACCGGCACGGCAGCAGCGATGTGTTCGTGATGAGCGCGGACGGGGGGGCGCCCACCCGGCTCACCTTCCATGGCAGCGGGGAAACGGCCACCGACTTCAGCCCGGACAACAGCCAGGTGATCTTCTATGGCCACCGGCAGGACGATGTGAAGAACCAGCAGTTCCCCGTGGGCGGACTGGGCGAGCTCTACACCGTTCCGGTGAAAGGCGGGCGGCCCCTGCAGCTCTCCACCATCGCCATGGAGCGCGCGCGCTACAACCCCGCCGGCACGCTGATCGCCTACCACGACCGCAAGGGCTACGAGGACAACTGGCGCAAGCACCACACCTCGTCCGTTACGCGCGACATCTGGACCTTCGATCCGGCCACGAAGGCGTACAAGCAGCTCACCACCTTCGCCGGCGAGGACCGCAACCCGGTGTGGAGCAAGGACGGCAACACGCTCTACTACCTCACGGAGGAGAAGGGTTCGTTCAACGTGCACCGGATGCCGGCCGCGGGCGGTGCCAGCACGCAGGTGAGCCGCTTCACCGACCACCCCGTGCGCTACCTCAGCATCAGCGATGGCGGCGTGCTGTGCTTCAGCTACCGCGGCGAACTGTACACGATGACGGAGGGTGCCGAGCCCAAGAAGGTGTCCATCCGCATCAACACGGACGGCCGCTACCTGCCCGAGCGCACCATCAACGTGAACAACGCCGATGAATTCAGCGTGAGCCCGAACGGCAAGGAGATCGTGTTCGTGCACCGGGGCGAGGTCTTCGTAAGCTCCGTGGCCGAAGGCACAACACGCCGCATCACCAACACACCCGAGCAGGAGCGCAGCGCCAGCTTCAGTCCGGACGGGCGTTCCATCCTGTACGCCAGCGAGCGCAACAACAGCTGGGACCTTTACACCACCAGCCTCGTGCGCAAGGAGGAGAAGTACTTCTTCAACGCCACCCTGCTGAAGGAGGAAGCGCTGCTCACCACCCCCGCCGAGGAGTTCCAGCCCGCCTACTCACCGGACGGCAAGGAAGTGGCCTACCTGGAGGAGCGCACCACGCTGAAGGTGCTGAACCTGGCCAGCAAGCAGACGCGCACCATCGTTCCCGGCAACAGGAACTACAGCTACTCCGATGGCGACCAGTGGTACGAGTGGAGCCCGGACAGCAAGTGGTTCGTGGTGAACTTCCTGCACGATGAGCAGTGGATCGGCCAGGTGGGCCTGGTGAGCGCCGAGGGCGGCCCCGCCTCCGCCGGTGCTACGGCGGGCAAGAACGAGATCATCGACCTGACGAAGAGCGGCTACGGCGGCTACCTGCCGCGCTGGGCCATGGACGGCAAGGCCATCGTGTTCATGAGCGACCGGGACGGCCAGAAGAACCACGGGAGCTGGGGCGGCGAGAGCGATGCCTACGCCATCTTCCTCACGCAGGAGGCCTTCGACAAGTTCAAGATGACCAAGGAGGAGGCCGAGCTCGCCAAGGAGGAGGAGGGCAAGAAGGACGACGAGAAGAAGCCGGGCGAGGACGACAAGAAGAAGAAGGATGACAAGAAGAAGGACGAGGAGAAGGACAAGCCCGTGGAGCCCATCAAGATCGAACTGGCCGGCATCGAGGACCGCAAGGTGCGCCTGACGCCGAACAGCAGCGCGCTAAGCGGCGCCGTGCTGAGCAAGGACGGTGAGAAGCTCTACTACACGGCCGCCTTCGAGAAGGGAACGGACCTGTGGCAGTACGACATCCGCAAGCGCGAGGCGAAGATCATCAACAAGATGGGCGACGGCTGGGCCTCGGGGCTCAGCTGGGACAAGGACCAGAAGGCGCTCTTCTACCTGAACAACGGTACGGTGAACAAGTACGACACCGAGAAGAGCGAGAACAAGGGCATCGGCATCAACGGCGAGATGGTGCTGAACGAGTCCGCCGAACGGGCCTACCTGTTCGAGCACATCTGGCGACAGGTGCTGAAGAAGTTCTACCGCGTGGACATGCAGGGGGTGGACTGGGCCAAGTACAAGGCCGAGTACCAGCGCTACCTGCCGTACATCAACAACAACTACGACATGGCCGAGCTCTGTGGCGAGATGCTCGGTGAACTGAACGCATCGCACACCGGCGCGGGCTACTGGCAGGAGGTGCCCAATGGCGACCGCACCGCCACGCTCGGTTGCTTCTTCGCCAACGAGGCGGGCCCCGGCCTGCGCATCACCGAAGTGATGGACAAGAGCCCCCTGATCAAACAGGGCACCAAGATCAAGGCCGGCCACGTGATCGAGAAGGTGGATGGGGAGGCCATCACCGCGGACATGGACTGGGCGCGGCTCTTCAACCGCAAGGGCGGCAAGCCGATGCTGCTGAGCCTATACGACCCCAAGGCCAACACGCGCTGGGAGGAGACCGTGAAGCCGCTGGAGGAAGGGCGCGAACAGGAACTGCTCTACCACCGCTGGGTGGAACGCTGCCGGCACCTGGTGGACAGCCTTAGCGGCGGCCGGCTCGGCTACGTGCACGTGGAGGGCATGGACGACGGCAGCTACCGCACGGTGTACGAGGAGGCGCTCGGCCGCTACCACAACAAGGAGGGCCTGGTGGTGGACACGCGCTTCAACGGCGGCGGTTGGTTGCACGACGACCTGGCGACCTTCCTCGGTGGCAAGACCTACATGACCTTCCTGCCGCGCGGACAGAAGCTCGGCACGGAGCCGCACTTCAAGTACCAGCGGAAGAGCTGCGTGCTGATGAGCGAGAGCAACTACAGCGATGCGCACATGTTCCCCGTGACCTACCGTGCGCTCGGCATCGGCAAGCTGGTGGGTATGCCCGTGCCCGGCACCGGTACCGCCGTGTGGTGGGAGGGCCTGCAGAACGGCATGTGGTTCGGCATCCCCATGGTGGGCATGGTGGACAACAACGGCAACTACCTGGAGAACCAGCAACTGGAGCCGGACGTGAAGCAGCCGCTGGACCCCGGTGTGGTGAGCCAGGGCCGCGACCAGCAACTGGAGGCGGCGGTGAAGCTGCTGCTGGGACAGTAGAACGATCCCCGCGAACGAGAAAGGCCCCGATCGCTGATCGGGGCCTTTCTCGTTCATGGCCTGGGATCAAAGCTCCCCCGCCTCCGCGATCACTTCCCCAACTAGCAAGCGCTCGCGTGTTGCGAGCGCTCCACCCTGTTCTCCGTTGCCTCTCTAGCAAGCCCCCTAGCAAGCGCTCGCGTGTCGCGAGCGCCTAACCGTGTCTCCGTTCTCCCCTGTCTCTCACCTTGCGGCGCGGCCGAACAGCTCGTACCCATTGAGCACGAGAGGGCCATCCGGGTGCGCGCTGCTCAGGCGATAGTGGCCGGGTTCGCTCACCATGCCGGCTTTCACCGGGTTCATGTGGATGTAGTTGATCTTCTGATCGATCACGCTGCGCGTGAAGAGTTCCACGGGATGGCTGTCCTTCTTCCAGAAAGCGAACTCCCGGTTCTGGGGCTGCTCCTGGCCGCGCTTGCGGAAATGCGCCAGCAACCATTCGCTCCGGCTTTCCGCGGGATGCGTCTCGATCAAGTGAAGGATGCGCTTGGCCGTGACGCTCTTGAAGTCCCGCAGCCATTCGCTGAGCAGCCCCTCATCGCGCCGGACGACCAAGTGGAGATGGCTCGGCATGATCACATAGGCGAAGAGCTCCAAACCCTTGTGCCGTTGGCAGTAGCGGATATTCACCAACAGATCCTCCACCAGCTCCGTACGCGTGAACACATCCACCCAGTCCAACACGGTAAGCGTCACGAAGTAGAGGGCACCCTCCACGTTGGCCTTACGGCGTTCGGACATGTGTTAAAGGTAGCGATCGGGGCACTCGCGACACGCGAGCGCTTGCAGCGGTGTTCAAGGTAGCGATCAGGGCACTCGCGACACGCGAGCGCTTGCAGCGGTGTTCAAGGTAGCGATCAGGGCACTCGCGACACGCGAGCGCTTGCAGCGATCAAGGTTACAGTTCCCCCGCCTCGGCGATGAGCTCGGCTACGTCCTTGACCACCACCTCGCCTTCCTTGTTGAAATGCTTCACGCCGTCGGTGAGCATGGTGTTGCAGAAGGGGCAGCCGGCGGCGATCACGTTCGGTTGGGCGGCCAGGGCCTCCTCGCTGCGCTCGATGTTCACCTCCTTCGTGCCGGGCTCCGCTTCCTTGAACATCTGCGCGCCACCGGCACCGCAGCACAGGCCGTTCTGCTTGCTGCGCTTCAGTTCCACCAGCGCGGCATCCAGCTTCAGGAGCACCTCGCGCGGGGCCTCGTACTCGCCGTTGCCGCGGCCCAGGTAGCAGGGATCGTGGAAGGTGATGCGCTTGCCCTTGAAGCTGCCGCCCTCCACCTTGATGCGGCCCTCCTTGATCAGTGCGTTGATGAACTGCGTGTGGTGCATCACCTCGTAGCTGCCGCCCAACGCGGGGTATTCGTTCTTCAGCGTGTTGAAGCAGTGCGGGCAGGCGGTGACGATGCGCTTCACTCCGTAGCCGTTCATCACCATGATGTTGTTCTGCGCCTGCATCTGGAACACGAACTCGTTGCCGGCGCGGCGCGCGGGATCGCCCGTGCAGCTCTCCTCGGTGCCCAGCACCGCGAACTTCACCTTGGCCGCGTGCAGGATGCGTACGAAGGCCTTGGTGATCTTGCGCGCCCGGTCGTCGAACGAGCCGGCGCAGCCCACCCAGAACAGCACTTCGGGCGTGTCGCCGCTGGCCAGCATTTCGGCCATGGTGGGGATGCGGAGGTCGCTCATGGTTCGGTTGTCAGTTGTCAGTTGTCGGTTGTCCGTTGGCGGTTGTCGATTGACGGTTGACGGTTGTCCGTTGGCGGTTGTCTGTTGTCAGTTGGTGGTTGTTCGGCTGCCCGCACCGCCAGGTCTTTCCGTCACGCCGGTCAACGGACAACGGGCAACCGACAACATGTTCAGTCCTCGAATACCTGCACCGTCGCGCTGCGCTCCACCAGGTCCGTGAAATGCCCTTCGTAACGGGTGGCACGCACCTCGCGGTCGTCGATCCAGTGGTAGTTGCCGCCGCGCGGCTTGCCCATCACCATGCCGTGGTACTTGAAGCCGTGCTTGTTCAGCCACTCCTCCGTCACCATCCGGTGCTCCTCGGTGCGGCTGGTGAAGAAGGTGATGATGTGCCCTTCGTCGTACCACTTGTTCAGCTTCTCCAGCGCCTCGGGGAACAGCGCCGCGTCCGCCATGCGCTCCGGCTCCTCATTGGGGATGTCCTCGCAGATGGTGCCGTCGATGTCGATGAGGAAGTTCTTCATCCCCGGCGGCAGCTTCGGGCTTACGCGCTTTCCGTTCTCCGTGGTCTCGATCAGGGTGGGCTTCTTCATGTGTGCCAATTATCGGCCTCGTAAGGCGACGCTTGCATCGCCGCTACTCGGCCCATTTCATCCGATCGGCCTGGCTCATCTGCCACGGCGCGCCGTTGTTCTCCACGTTGGTGAGCATGTTCGCCAGCGCCGGACGTGTCTTGCTTTCCTCCATCACCAGGTAGCGGCGCATGTCCACGATGATGCCCACCGGATCGATGTTCACCGGGCAGGCCTCGGTGCATGCGTTGCAGGTGGTGCAGGCCCACAGTTCCTCTTCGCTGATGCGGCTGTGCAGGCTCTTGCCGTCGTCCTCCCACTTCCCTTTCGCGTCGATCACCTTCCCCACCTCCTCCAGGCGATCGCGCGTGTCCATCATGATCTTGCGCGGGCTGAGGAGCTTGCCGGTGAGGTTCGCGGGGCATACGCTGCTGCAGCGTCCGCACTCGGTGCAGGTCATGCCGTCCATCAGCTGCTTCCAGCTCAGGTCGAACACGTCCTTCGCGCCGAAACGCTCCTGCATCTCCACGCCGGCCACGGTGCGCGCGGCAGCCACGGGCGGTGCCACGCTCGGGTCCAGCATGCTCTTCACCTCGCCGGTGATGCGCTCCATGTTCACCACCTCGGTCTTCGGCTTCAGGCTGCTGTACCACACGTTGGGGAAGGCCAGCAGGATGTGCAGGTGCTTGCTGATCACCAGGTAGTTCAGGAAGGCCAGGATGCCGATGATGTGGAACCACCAGCAGGCGCGTTCCAACAGCACCAAGGCACCATTGGACCAATTGACCAAGGCACCGGCAAGGGCCGAGCTCACGGGAAAGGCGCCCGCCTGGATGTAGTGCGCTTCGCCGCGCTGCTGCAGGGTCCAGTCCGCCGCGTTCATCAGCAGGAAGGCGCTCATCAGCGCGATCTCCGTGGCGAGGATCAGGTTGGCATCGGTGCGCGGCCATCCTTCCAGCTCCTTCATCACGAAGCGCTTCAACTTGATCACGTTGCGGCGCACCAGGAAGACCACGCAGGCCACCCACACGCCCAGCGCCAGCCACTCGAAGCTGCCAATGAGGAAGTCGTAGAAGCCGCCGAGGAAGCTGAGCACCCGGTGCGTGCCGATGATGCCGTCGATGAGGATCTCCAGCACCTCGATGTTGATGATGACGAAACCGGCGTACACGATGAGGTGCAGGAGGCCCGCCACGGGGCGCACCACCATCTTGCTCTGGCCCAGCGCCACGCGCGCCATCAGCGCCCAGCGCTCGGCCGGCCGGTCGTTGATGGTGACATCGCGGCCGAGCAGGATGTTGCGCCGCACCCGGCCGATGTTGCGCGCGAACAACCAGCCCGCCCCGCCGAGCAATGCGATGAAGACGATGCTGCTGATCACGGCTTCTGCTGTTTCTGGTAGGCCTGCTGGATGCGCTCGATATCCGCCTCGCTCAGCTTGGGCAGCTTGTCCTTCTTGCCGAAAACGCTGAAGTAGCGGTTCGGGTTCACGCGCAGGTCCTCCAGCAGCAGGTCCAGCTCGCGGCTGGCGGCGTTCAGGTTCACGTACAGGCTGTCGTCCTTCACCAGCTTGCCCAGCGTACCCTGGCCCTCGTTGATCCGCGTCATGGCCTGCTTCAACTGGTCGCTGGTGGTGCTCACGTTGGCCATCAGCTTGTCCAGCCGGCCATCGGCCATGGAAGCGGCCAGCGAATCCACGTTGGCGAAGATGCGGCTGAGCTCATCGCTGTTCGCCGCGAGCGTGGCGCTCACGGTGTTCAGGTTCTTCAAGGCCGCCTGGATGGTGCTGGTCTCCGCGGCCAGCAGCGCGTCCAGCCGCTCGGTGGTGCGGCGCACGTTCTCCAGCGTGCCGTGCAGGGAGACGAAGCTGGCGTTCAGCTCGCGCTGGGCGTTCACGTTGAGCACGCCCTGCAGGGCGGTGAGCACGCTGTCCACGTTGGCGATCATGGCCTCGGCCTTGCGCTTCAGCGGATCGATCTGCTGGCTGAAGTTGTCCGTGAGGCTCAGCTGCGCACCGCTGTACAGGGTATCGCCACGCTCGGCGTACACGGTGCTGTCGCCCTGCACCAGCTGGATGGCGCGGGTGAACAGGTCGGCGCTGAAGATCTCCGCACGGGCATCGCGCGTCAGCTTCAGGCGCTCCTCGTTGATCTGGAAGGCCACGGCGATGCGGCCGCTGCCGTCCGCCAGCATCTCGTTGCCGATCACCTGCCCCACCTTCATGCCGTGGTACAGCACGGGGCTGGCGTCGTTGATGCCGCTCACATCGGGGTACACGGCGTAGTACACGTTGCGCCCCTGCAGCACGTTGAGCCCCTTGAGGTAGTTGATGCCGAAGTAGAGCAGCACGATGCCGCCGATCACCATCAGGGCGATGCTGTATTCACGCTTGAGCTTCGGCACTGGCGCGGGGTTCAGGGGTTGCGGGTCAAAGTAACGGCTTGCTGCAGATCGATCCGTTCACCGTCCTTGAAGGCCACGATGAAGCAGCCCTCGAAGCCTTTCTCGCGGCAGGCCTTCTGCACGTTGCGTGCGCCCTCCAGCGTGCGCTCGTCGCCCACCACGTACTTCCACAGGTCCGCGCCCTTCTGCTCCTGCACGCCCTCCAGGCCGTTGAAGTTCTTCGGCTTCAGGTCGATGCGCTTGCTGCTGGTGGCGATCTGCACCTTGAAGCGCACGCCGCTGTCCTTCACGGCGGCGGTGGTGGCGGTGGTGTCCACCCGCGTGCTGTCCGGCCGCGCCACCACCGGGTCCACGCGCACATCCGCCCCTTCGATCTGCTTCTTGTACTCGCGGAAGGCCCGGAAGATGGCGCTGGCCAGGTAGTCCTGCCCCTTTTCGCTCTGCAGGTAGTCCTCCTCGTCGCCGTTGGTAAGGAAGCCGAGCTCGATGAGCACGCTGGGCATGGTGGTGTAGCTGATCACCAGGAAGCCCGCCTGCTTCACCCCACGGTCCACCCGCCCCACGCGCTGCTTGAACTGCTCCTGGATGAGGGAGCTGAGCAGCAGGCTGTGGTCCAGGAACACGTTCTGCCGCAGGGTGAGGTGGATCTGGCTGTCCGGGTCCTTCGGGTCGTAGCCATCGTACTTCAGCTCGTGCCCCTCCTCCAGCAGGATGGCCTCGTTCTCCTTCATGGCCACCCGCATGTTCTCGTCCGTCTTGTGCAGGCCCATCACGTAGGTCTCGCAGCCGTGCGGGTCCTTGTTCTTGTTGGCGTTGCAGTGGATGCTGATGAACACGTCCGCCTTGGCACGGTTGGCGATGGCGCAGCGCTCGTTCAGCTCCACGAAGCGGTCGTCCTCGCGGGTGTACACCACCTTCACGTCCGGCCACTCCTCGCGGATGTACTTGCCCAGGAGCTTGGTGACGTTGAGGGCCACGTGCTTCTCGGTGGTCTTGTAGCGCCCCGTGCCCAGGTTGCCGGGGTCCTTGCCGCCGTGCCCCGCGTCCAGGCAGATCACGTCGATGCGGTTGGGGTCCACCGCCCCGCCCTGGGCCCGCAGCGCGATCGGCAAGGTCTGTGCGGTGGCCAGCGCCACCGCCAGGGCCAGCGCCCTGCGCCTCGCTATTGCTGCTCCGCTTCCGATCATCCGGTACACGCTGATGCGAACCGCTACTTTCGGCCACCCCATGTGGAGACCGGGCCGCCCTGCATCGGGTCGCGAAGCTACCCCCCACCCCTCCCGGCCCCCGGCCTTCAGGGGCGCCGTTTTCATCACGCGGCTGTTGACGGTGCTGTTGCCCATGGCCGCCCGGGGGCAAACCCTGGACCAGGAGGTGCATTACGATGCGCGGGACAGCATGGTGTACGACCTGCCCAACGAGCGCGTGTACCTCTACGGCACCGCCAAGGTGGCCTACAAGGACCTGGAGCTCACCGCCGAACGCATCATTCTGGACCTGCGCAACGAGGAGGCCCAGGCCTACGGCACCACCGATAGCACCGGCGCGCCCCTGGGCCTGCCCGCCTTCCGCCAGGAGGGGCGCACCATCACCGCGGACAGCATCCGCTACAACTTCCGCACGAAGAAGGGCCTGATCCGCGAGGTGCGCTCCACCGAGGACCAGCTCTACGCCCTGGCCCGCACCAGCAAGCGCCAGGCGAACGGCGAGGTGCACAGCCGCGGCGGCATGCTCACCACCTGCGACCGGCCCCACCCCCACTACCACTTCGCGGTGAGCCGCATGATGGTGATCCCCGGCGACAAGATCGTCACCGGCCCCGCGCTGATGAAGGTGGGCCCCGTGCCCACCCCCCTGGCCCTGCCCTTCGGCCTCTTCCCCAACCAGCAGCGCCGCACCGCCGGCATCCTGGTGCCCACTTATGGCAACAGCCCCGCCCTCGGCTACTTCTTCCTCAACGGCGGCTACTACCAGCCCCTGGGCGACCGCATGGACCTGCAGCTCACCGGCGACATCTACAGCCGCGGCAGCTGGGGCCTGCGCGCCGTAAGCCGCTACAAGACCCGCTACCGCTACAGCGGCTCGGTGGACCTCAGCCACAGCACCCTGCTCAACAGCCGGCCCGAGTACCCGGACTTCAGCCGCCAGCGCAACTACTTCCTCCGCTGGAACCACCTGATGGACGCCAAGGCCAGCCTTACCGACCGCTTCACCGCCAGCGTGAACGTGGGCACCGCCAGCAACTTCACCAACAACTTCAACAGCTCCACCGGCGACTACCTCAGCAACACCTTCCAGAGCAACGTGCAGTGGACCCACCAGTGGAGCGGCAAGCCCTACAGCCTCGCCCTTGGCCTCACCCACAGCCAGAACTCCCTCCAGCGCAGCTTCACCATCAGCCTGCCCACGGCCACCTTCAACGTGCAGCGCGTGTTCCCGGCGGACTGGTTCCGCGGCGACCACACCGTGGTGAAGCGCAACGCCCTGGACAACATCGGCCTCACCTGGAGCTCCAGCTTCGACAACCGCCTTACCACCACCGAGGACCAGCTCTACCTGGACAACCTGCCCGTGCTGGCCCGCCAGATGCGCAACGGCATCCGCCACACCGGCGCCCTCAACACCTCCTTCAAGACCCGCTTCTTCACCGTGAACCCGGAGGTGCGCTTCACCGACCGCATGACCTTCCGCAGCCTGCGCAAGGCCTACTATGCCAGCACGGACACGGTGGTGACGGACACCGTGCCCACCTTCGCCGCCCCCTTTGAATGGAGCGCCGGCGCCGCCCTCACCGGCAAGCTCTACGGCATGTACACCTTCCGCGGCGGCCGCATCAAGGCCATCCGCCACGTGCTCACCCCCACCGCCGGCATCAACTACAGCCCCGGCAACGATACCCGCGTCAGCGGCCCCTTCGGCCCGGGCGGCACCGAGAGCAGCTACCTGCCCTACGACATCGGCATCTACGGATCGCCCGGCGCCGGGCGCACCGGCAACATCAACCTGGGCCTGGTGCAGAGCGTGGAGGCCAAGGTGCTCGATGCCAAGGCCAGCGCCGAGCCCACCGCCGAGGGGCCCGTGTACAAGAAGATGAAGCTGCTGGAGTTCCTGGGCGCCACCACCAGCTACAACCTCTTTGCGGACAGCCTCAACTGGAGCCCCGTCAACATCAGCACGCGCAGCCAGCTGTTCAACTTCCTCAACGTGAACGTGGTGAGCGTGTGGGACCCCTACGCCACGGACACCAACGGCGTGCGCATCGAGGAGGCGCAGCGCGCGGTGAACGGCAAGCTGCTGCGCCTTACGCGCGGCAACCTGGCCCTCGGCTTCGATCTGAAGAGCCGCAAGTACGGCCAGCCCGTGGGCGGCAGCGCCGGCGCGGACCGCGTGGTGGGCGAGGCCGATCCCGGCAAGGGCGCCGATGTGAACTTCTCCGTGCCCTGGCGCCTCAACGTGAACTACAGCTACGACCTCAACCGCCTGTGGAAGCGTGATGTGTACACCGATCAGCAGAGCCAGAGCGTGCTCTTCAACGGCGACCTCACCTTCTTCAAGTGGTGGAAGCTCGGCTTCAGCAGCGGCTACGACCTGGAGGCCCGCGAGTGGACGCCCACCTCCTTGAACCTGTATTGGGACATGCACTGCTGGGAGTTCAACCTGAACGTGATCCCCCTGGGCCTGCGCAAGAGCTTCACCGTACGCATCAACGTGAAGGCCAGCGTGCTGAAGGACCTGAAGTACGAGCTGGTGCGGCCCTTCGGGAACGATCGGCAGTTGTTGCGCTGAGCAGCGTAATGCAGATCGCCCGCGGATCGCAGCGATCCATTCACCTCGCCGATCGAAGAGAGGAGAACGAGGGGGACAAAGCGGAAGCGCGGGCGGCGCTGCAATGCACGCTGTAGGAGATCCTTCGCTCGCGCTCAGGATGACAGGGCGAGGGCGCGTGAGCGCTCTCCTAGAAGGCTGTCACGCTGAGGAACGAAGCGTCTCTTGAAGGGTGCTCAGGAGATCCTTCGCTCGCGCTCAGGATGACAGGGCGGGGGCGCGTGAGCGCTCTCCTAGAAGGCTGTCACGCTGAGGAACGAAGCGTCTCTTGAAGATCGTTCGAGAAGTGCTTCGGCCCCTCAGCTGCGTTGCAGCTTGCGGTGCATCGCTTCGCGATCGCTCAGCAGGATAGCGTGGGGAACGTGAAGGCTTGGCAAGGGAGGGGCCAGGGTGGTTTCGCTGTGAAACTTCCAGACATGCTCCATTGGGATGCCGTTCTGAAACCACCCCTACCCTCTTGTCCGCGCGCCGAAGTGAGCGGCGCGCAGGAGGGGAAACGCGCTGCATGGGAGCGCCGCTAAGCACGTGGCGAGTGGTTTCCTCCCGTCGGCATCGCGCCCCGCGCCCCGGCGGGGCAACGCGATCAGTTTGGCAAGGAGGGGCCAGGGGTGGTTTCCGCTTGAAACTCAGCTTTGCTCCATTGGAATGCCGTTCTGAAACCACCCCTACCCCTCCTGTCCGCGCGCCGAAGTGAGCGGCGCGCAGGAGGGGAAACGCGCTGCATGGGAGCGCCACTGAGCGCGCTACAATATCACTGTCACGCTGAGCGAGCCTGCCCCGAGGAACGAGGGGCCGCCGCGATCCTACTTCAATGTCCCTCAAGCCGGTTCGACGGGCTCACCGTGACCTGGCATAAGAGCGATCATGCACGCTGCAGAAGCAATGTCACGCTGAGCGAGCCTGCCCCGAGGCACGAGGTGCCGAAGCGCCTTACCACTCCATATCACGCGGCCTATGCACTGTCTCGCTGAGCGAGCCTGCCCCGAGGAACGAGGGGCCGAAGCGCTGTACACGCCTACTACACCCTTACCCAAGGCATTTCGCGCGAACGCGAACGCCCCGTTCCCACACCCGCATAGGATACCGGCACACCGTTCCCTGCGCCAGGCGCACCGAAAACCGGCCACGCCACCGGCCGCCGCGCACCCCCTTCCTGCTCTTTGCCCTCCGGAAGCCCTACGGCCACAAGGGCTGTAGCGCGACCCCCGTAATATTACGGAGGCGCACCCTCGAAACCTGCATTGCAAAAGCGCCGCACGGCGGTTTCCTTCGGGCGTATGGGTGCCTGTGGCAGGCAACTGGTGAAGCAGATCACCGCCGTGGAGCGGCGGGTGTGCCGCCTGCTGTGCGCGCCGGACTGCCCGCCCGTGAAGCAGCTGCCCGCCGTGCTGGGCATCAGCGCCAGCACCATCAATACGCACCTGGAGAAACTGTACCGCAAGCTGGGGGTGCACAACCGCGCCGGCCTGGTGCTCGCCGCCATCAGCCTGGGCCTGGTGGCCTGCCCCTGCCCACACTGCAACCCGCCCCCGCCCGAACCCCCACCCGCCGAGCCGCCCGCCCCTGCCCCAAACCGCAAACGCCACACCCGGCGGCTCAAAGCCCAGCGAACTTGATGCCTTAAGACTTGAGACTTGTGAATTGAGTCTTGATACCGCCCACCAACCTTAACACCTTAAGACTTGAGACTTGCTTTTGAGTCTTGAACCCCTTCCGGCTCCGCCGGCCTAAAGCCCAGCGAACTTGATGCCTTTAGCTCGATCAGGACCGAGTCTTGCCACAGCCAACTGACCTTGACGCCTTTGGACTTGAGACTTGTGAATTGAGTCTTGATACCGCCCAACGACCTGAAAGCCTTGAACCCAGAACTACCAACCTAGAACCGCTCCGCCGTTGGCGGCTTGAAACTCACCGACCTGAAGGCCAAGGACCCCGAACGCCTGCCCACCGGCCTGAGCCCGAATGCCCTCGCCGAAGGCGGCTTGAAAACACCACCTACGGACGACTGCTAAATATCCAGACCAATAGGCGCCGTCTGGAAGCCCAACTATGGCCCAGCTTCCTATTTTCAACTCGTGACCCTCCCCAAATACCTCTCCGCCCTCGACAAGCTCTACCGTAGTGGTAAGGCCACCGAGCACAGCTATCGCCCCGACCTATGAGGCCGCTGGCCGCGAAGGCAGCGGCGTGGATGTCACCAACGAGCCCCAGCGCACGCCTGCGGAGCGCCGGACTACATTCTTACTAGGAAGGACATCCCGGTGGGCTACATCGAGGCCAAGGACATCGCGGACATGGACACCAAAAGCCTCAAGGAGCAGTTCGACCGGCACCAGGCCCATTGATAACCCTATCATCACCGACTACCTCGAGTTCCGCTTTTTCCGCAACGGCGAGCCCACCAGCACCGTGCGCATCGGGGAGCCCATCGGCGGCCGCGCAGCGGCGCTGCCCGCAGCCTTCGACCAGTTCACCGCTCTCATCGCCGACTTCGTGGCGGGCAGGGGCAGACCATCACCAGCCCCAAGAAGCTCGCCGCCATGATGGCCGGCAAGGCCCGCCTGCTGGCCGATGCCATCGAGAAGGCCGTGACCAGCGATGAGGAGAGCCGCGCCAACACCGACCTGAAGGACCAGCTTGAAGCCTTCAAGGCCATCCTCATCCACGACATCACGCCCAAGGCCTTCTTCGCCGACCTCTATGCGCAGACCATCGCCTACGGCATGTTGCTGCGCGGCTGCACGACCCCAGTTTGACAGCTTCAACCGGATGGAGGCGGCCGTGCTCATCCCTGAGCAACCCCTTCCTGCGCAAGCTCTTCCACAGCATCAGCGGGCCCTGATCTGACGACCGCATCGTGTGGACGTGGATGCGCTGGCCGACATCTTCCGCGCCACCGACATCGCCAAGCTGCTCAGCGGCTTCGGCAAGGGCAGCGGCCGCGAGGATGCCTTCACGCACTTCTTACGAGGACTTCCTGGCCCAATACGACTCCAAGCTCCGCAAGAGCCGCGGCGTGTGGTACACCCCCGATGCCGTGGTCCGCTTCATCGTGCGCGCGGTGGACGACATCCTGCGCACGAGTTCGGCCTGCCCATGGGCCTGGCCGATAGCAGCACGGTGCGCATCGAGGTGGATACCGACAACACCGACAACTGCACCAGCACGGGCAAGCGCGCATGAAGAAGACCGTGCACCGCGCAGGTGCTGGACCCCGCCACGGGCACCGGCACCTTCCTGGCCGAAGTGGTGCGGCAGGTGCATGCCAAGTTCCAAGGGCAGGAGGGGATGTGGCCGGCAGTACGTGGAGCAGCTCGATCCCGCGCATCAATGGCTTCGAGCTGTTGATGGCCAGCTACGCCATGGCCCACCTGAAGCTGGACCTGGTGCTGCGCGACACCGGCTACGACATGGGCAAGCCGCACGGCACGCCCGGCGCGGCGCCCAAGGGCAATGAGCAGCAACGCTTGCGCGTCTTCCTCACCAACTCACTGGAGGAAGCCCACCCCGATACCGGCACCCTCTTCGCCAGCTGGCTGAGCCAGAGGCCAACGAGGCCAATGCCGTGAAGGACATGCCCGTGATGGTGGTGCTGGGGAACTTCCGCTGCATAGCGGCATCAGCAGTAACATGGGCGAATGCATCAGCGGGCTTATCGAGGACTACAAGTACGGGATGGCCAGCACTTCGGTGAGCGCAAGCATTGGCGTACGACGACTATGTGAAGTTCATCCGCTTCGGCGAGCACTCTGATTGAGAAAACCGGCGAAGGCGTGCTGGCCTACATCAACAATCATGGCTTCATTGACAATCCCACTCTTCCGGGGGATGCGCTGGCACTCACAACACCTTCGATAAGATATACGTGATCGACCTGCACGGCAATGCCAACAAGAAAGAAGTAGCACCTGATGGACGTAAGGACGAGAACGTGTTCGACATTCAGCAGGGCGTTAGCATCAACTTCTTCGTGCGCACAGCAGAGAAAAGGAAAGGCCAACTTGGTAAAGTCTACCATACGGAACTATGGGGTGCTCGGGAGGACAAGTACAACCAAATGCTTGCCAGCAGTCGTTTGGACTTCAACTTCCAAGAGGTACCCAATGGCGCTCCCTACTTCTTCTTTCAACCCAAGGATGAGTCGGCGAAGTTCGACTTCAATGCAGGCTTAGCCCTGGACGCCCTGTTCACCATTGGAAGCAACGGCATTGTCACAGCGCGCGGGATGAGTTCGTCCTTGACTTTGATCGAGCACCCCTTGAACAAAGGATCTATGACTTCTGCGACCGGAACTTGCCGACAGGTGTATTCCGGTGCTAAGTATGCACCAAAGGAGAACTATCAGTGGAAGGTTGATGAACAGCGGAAGCCAGTCCCACCTCTAGACCCTTCTCTTAACAAGCAACGATTTCATACCGACCATTCGATGACCGTCATTTTCCATCTACTACCAAGAGAACTCAGAACCTGAACACGGAGGAAGCTCATTGGGCATATGCTTGCAGGGGCTAATGTTGGCATTGTGGCTCCGTGACAAACCAGAGACGGATTTGGTGGCTTTATAGCCAAGCATATAATTGGGCATGTCGATAGCGCGTACGACATCAACAACATCTTTCCCCTCTATCTCTACTCCCGAAACCACGAAGCAGACCGCAGCCCTGAGCCAAGGCGTGCAGCCCAACCCGGATGCCAAGCTGGTGGAGCACCAAGTAGGCATTGGCCCACCTACCGCTTCGATGCCAACGACCTGTGGGCGCATGGTACCGACCAGTACTGACGCTGCTGGATGTGCTGGACTACTGCTACGCCGTGCTGCACAGCCCGGCCTACCGCGCCAAGTACAAGGAGTTCCTCAAGAGCGACTTCCCGCGCATTCCCTATCCCACGGATGCCCAGAAGTTCCGCGCCTTGGTGAAGCTGGGCGCCCGGCCTGCGGCAACTGCACCTGCTGGAGGATCCGGCGGTGGAGCAGTTCATCACCAAGTACCCTCGCCGCTATGGACAACACCGTGAGCCGCAAGATGACCGCCAAGAGCCCCGGCTGGGAGTCCACCAGGCCTGGGCCGCGTGCATCAACGACCAGCAGTACTTCGCCGACGTGCCCGAGGTGGCCTGGAATTTCCTACATCGGCGGCTACCAGCCGGCTCCAGAAGTGGCTGAAGGACCGTGCGGACCGGCAACTAACTTTCGATGATATCCGTCACTACCAGCGCATGATCGTGGCGCTGACGGAGACGGGGAGGGTGATGGAGGAGGTGGATAAGGTGGGGGTGGTATGAGGGAATCAGCGCATCGCCATGAGATCCGGATAAGAGCATCACAGCACCCAACGAAGAAGAGTCCAAGTTCTTCAGGCGACCTTGACCTTGATACTGAGCCTGGCCGCATGGTTATGGGGGTCATTACTGCGATGCCGTTTTGCATCGGAGTATTTGTCTGCTACTTATAGCTGGCTTAGCTGGTGGTGTCCTCACCTCTGCCTTCGTCCTTTATCGGCAGCGCATTAAAAGGAGTATGAGCGGCAAGCCTTCTCCATAGTCTTACTCGCTCAGTTTGGCGAAGGAAGGTTGCTTACCAATATGGGTCACACAAGATGCCTCAGTTGGTGGTTGCATTATAACCAGAACTCAAAATCCAGTTCAAATACAGAGGGTATCGCGTACTTGAGGTGAAGGGCAGACTACGGTAAGGGTCAAAGCGGAGTAACCGGCAAGGTTGAGTTCGATGATGACAATCGGCTTGTCGGGCAAGGTACCTACGTGTACACATCAGGTGACCTTGCCGAATACCGCATGCCTGCGAACAAGGAAGCAACTGAGTTCATTACTGTCGCGCACAGTGGAAGCATACCTTTCCATCTTTTCCTAGACCATGACCCTCAGAATACCATTCGGGTGTTCTATGAAGGCCTGATACCCTACCCTGAGGCTCGGGGTTTGAAGTTTGGACGAGGGCAGGCATGAACTAACATCTACGCCGAGGAGAATTATTTCGATCACCAACTGGTGGACTCATGAACGGACCTTGGGACCTATGGACAGGATTCGTGAACATCCTCTCTGCTGAGTTCATCCTTATGTGGCGGGCTAACTCTGGTGCTGTGGTGCTTCTACGAGCATTGTGGTCAGCCCTCTGGATCATGGTCATCGCCATCTTCTTGAACAGCATCTTGGATAACGGGATAACCTGCAATCCTGACCCTTTCATTGATATGGAAGGGATTCCAAGCGCATCCAACCTGGTATGCGATCGTGTTCGCGGCTGTGTACACCGGTCTCTATACCCGGTTCGCGAACCAATGGCAGTACCGCGAAGCTCTACAATGACCTCAAGGTGGCCGAAATCAATCACGCGAGGGATGATCAACCTTCACCGGCTGTGACAGAGATACTCGTGAAGTGGCAGGCCGCTTTTGTGGCAGATGCCATTGCTATGCATTTGGTGGCTCAGGATTCATTTGCCACCGCCGTCGGTGGTTACTTGGACAACCCAGCCGTGCGGATCTCTTCATCGACCTGAACAAAAGAGGAGGCATTCAAGAAAGGAAGGCGGTTAGAACGTGCAGGGGTTATGCTCAGAGATTGACTTAACCGGCGCTCGGCTGCGCCGAGTGCCCACTTGGCCGATTGCCCGGCGGGTCTAATTGCGCTCATGGTCCGCATGTCTGGTAGGGGCGCACCGGGTGGACGCTGCTCCAGCAAGTGTGCATTGGCAGTGTGCTTAGCGCCGGTTACCGGGGTGCGTACAGGCACTCGCCGCAAGCTGGCGCTACCATGTTCTGGAGCCTGCACGAGGCGAGCGCGGGTTGGAGGACCAGTGCCCACGCGTAAGCCAGAAGCGCCCGTTCAAGTAACTTGCGACTACGACCAAGAAGGTGCACATCCGCAACTTCAAGACGCTGAAGGACCTGGCCTTTCCGTGCACCCGGATGAACGTGTTCATCGGTGACACCAGCACGGGGAAGTCCAACATCCTCGAGGCGCTCACCTTCTTTTCCCGGGGTGCATTGAATATGAATGTCTTCATCAGCGGCTTATCCGCTACGACAAGCCTGGCGGACCTGTTCCCCATGCACGACCTGTCCGAGCCATCCTGGTGGACATCGGCACGCTGCGGATGGAGCTTGCTGGTCGACAAAGGCTATTCTCGGTTGGCCTACAGCGAGCGCAAGCGCCCCGAGGCCAAACCCACGCCGATCGCCCAGGCCGAATTGACAGCCTCGGCCGAGTGCCTGATCCCAACTTTTCCAGTTCGACACCACGATCCGCCGCTACGAATACGTGGCCGATGCGCCTTCGGCCCGAACGTGCACAAAAGAGCTGGAGCCGCCGTACGGGTCCAACTCCGCCGGGCCTGCTGGCGGCGAACAAGCCGCTCCGCACGGACATCAACAACCTGCTTGCGCCCACGGGCATGCGGCTGAAGGTAAACCTGACCGACAATGCCCTGAAGGTGGTGCGCACCGTGGACGAGGATGTGGAAGAGCAGCTGCCCTACCGCATCGTATCGGACACCTTGAAGCGCTACCTGTTCCTGTACACCATCCCTGCCACGCACAGGCCACCCTGCTGCTGGACGAGCCCGAGCAGAACGCCTTCCGTTCTACGAAGCACACCGGGGAGATGATGGGCTTCGACAAGGACAACCAGTACTTCATCACCACCCACAACGCCTACCTCTTCCGGTCCATCGTGGAGAAGACGCCGAAGAAGGAACTGTCCGTCCTCATCACCCACATCGATGATGACGGGCACACCCGGCTCAAGCGGCTTACCCCCACCGAGCTTGGCCAGCTGTTGGACATGGACGTGTTCTTCAATCTCAACGGTTCGTGAAGCCATGAGCCCGGGCGATCGTGGTGGAGTGCGACAACGATGAGCTATTGCTCCGGCTCCTGGGCGTGCTGCTGCGCAAACGCATCCAGCACGAGGGCAACCGCGAAGAGGTGGTACATGTGCTCAAGCAGGACCCGAAGCGCGAGTTCGTGGGGTCGATCGACGAGGACCCGGACACCACGCACGGCACCAGCGGAGCAGTTTCAAGAACGGTGTGGACCGGCAGGTGCTTCGCGCCGGCGCGGCGAACGCCAGCTGGTGGTGCTGCGGCCCACCTTGAAGGCTGGTCGATCGCGGCGGCACGCCGCCTGCGGCGGCCGGATGAGCGCATTGGACAAGGGGTTGAGCGACGACCATCCGCGCGTGCTCCATAGACAGTTCTCGCCCCGAGGCGATAAACGGATGGAGAAGGTGTTGGCGTACTTGCAGAAGAAGGGCTCAAGCACTGGTGGAGTTGCGCAAGGTACCGCGATATGCGATTGGCCACCAACTGCCGCAGGGTCGCGCGTAGCGGACCCTTCCGGCCGGGAGGCAGAGCAAATGCGGTCGCGATCCTGCCTACCACAGCCCTCAACCGCACTCCCTACTTCCTACTCCACGGTTATCGCCGATGTTCTCGGCGTGTGCCGCAAAGGACTGCTGGCCTGCTGATCAGGCGGGGTTACGGCGTTATTGTAAGCTTCCTCAAAGTCGGGCCAGTGATAACTGGAGGTCTCAGGGGCATTGGGGTTAGGGTTGGATGGGCACTATGGCCGGTAAATCGAGTGCCTTGTGCGGTCGAAGATGGTTGTAGTCGTACATCCATTCAGTGGTCCGTATGACCTCATCGAGGGTGCGGAAGACATAGGCGCTGAGCAGATCGCGCCGAAGGCTGCCATTGAGGCGTTCGATGTAGGCGTTCTGTGTGGGCTTGCCGGGCTGGATGTAGGTCAGGGTCACCTTGTGGAGCTTGCACCAGTGGTCAAGCTTGGCACTGACGAACTCAGGTCCGTTGTCCACGCGGATCATCTTGGGCAAGGGACGTTGTGCTTTCAGTTGCTCGAGCACACGGATCAGGCGCTGAGCGGGCAGAGAAGTGTCCACTTCGATCGCCAGCACCTCACGGTTGTAGTCGTCCAGGATGTTGAGCAGCCGGTAGGTACGGCCATCCCAGAGGCTGTCATGCATGAAGTCGATGCTCCAAACCTGGTCAGCTGCATCGGGTTGGAACAAGGCTTGTTTCACACGGGCAGGAAGCCTCTTCTTGGCTCTGCGCCGGATGTTCAGCCCCATGGCGGTGTACACCCGGTAAACACGCTTGAAGTTCCAGCGGTGCCCCATCAGGCGCATGCGATGATGGCTCTGCCAGACACCGATGGCCGGATGCTTCTCTCGGTGAGCTGGCCCAAGGCAGCGATGACGCTGTGTCATCCGGCGGATGCTTCCTGTACTGCGCGGTACTGCGAGGCAGGCCCACGCAGTGGCAGGTTTGCCGCTGCGTATGCCCATGCTCGTTGATCAGGGTCTGCACGACCCCGCGCTTCTCGTCAGACCCCCCACTTCTTTTCCACCACCTGCTTGAGGGAGTCGTGCATCATGCTCAACTCCGCGTACATGCGTTTGAGGCGGCTGTTCTCCTCCTGGAGCCCTTAACCAGCTTGAGCTGGCTGGCGTCCATGCCGCCATACTTGGCCTTCCACTTGTGGTAGAACGTGGCGCTGCTGATGCCGTGTTCCCGACAGATGTCGGCCACCTTGGCGCCAGCCTCATGCTGCTTGAGCATCGAGACGATCTGATGCTCGGTGAACTTGCTCTTTCTCATGGCTACGATCGGTTGAAGGTAGCTCCCGACCGGGTCAGCCGGTTTCTCCCCAGGCCTTTGAAGGGGGCCGGGAAAACCGCCTGACCTCCACCTTCACATGGCCGAACCTTGGGGAAGCTTATACCTGCGTGATGCGTTGGCTTAAGCCTGCGCACAAGGGTTGTCGCTTTTCCGGCCATGCTCGCTGATTGACATGTCCCGCGTATGAAGCCGGCTCCATCGACCTGCTTCGAGCTCAACTACCAACCCGTGTTCTGGCACTTCGAATGTGTAGCGCGCTTGTTGGCACCCGTCATCGCATCAAACGCGCCAAATGCACCTCTGGGCGCCTCCAGTGCCTCGCCATCCACCGGCAGAGCGCGCTGAGTGCCTGCTTGCCGTTGTAGCTTGACGGTCACTGCCGGTTGTAGGTCAGGCGGTACTGGAAAGGAACGGCGTGGCCATGGGTAAGGGGGCATCCGCCAACGAAGTGAACCGATTCGTGGAGCGGTTCCAGGGCCAACCATGTGCTAATTCCTGTCCAACGTGACTGAAAAGTGACCACGTTGTAGTCCAGCTGGTAGCCAGGAAAGTGACCACTTCAACTATCCGCGGTATTTCCGATCGAAAGGTTTCAATCACTCGCGCTTGGATCGCAGCGTCAGGCTGGGACTGGTGTAGATCTGGGCTCAGGTCAGCGTTTGCTCTCATGTCTCATCGTTTGGCCCGCAATATACGTACAACATACGGTTGTACAACGTTTCGGTTGCTCTCCCTCGGTATTGGTGTTCCGATTGAGCCACTTGTCACTCGACGCTCTACTGCTTCCAAGGCACTCCCACCCTATACCGAAGCGCTCCATGCCATCCGATAATCGCACCGTTGTACCGTGTGGCCTTTGAACCGATGGCTTGCCGAGTTGACGCGTTCTCAACTCGGCCAGAGCTTTTCTCGTCTACGCTAAGTGCTCTTTGTACCGGCCGCGCTCCGCGCATTGTGTTCAACGCGTCCGTCGTTGGCGTCCTTCGCCAAGGAGTATTGGCTGCGCACCAGGTGCTAAACATTAGTTCCGCATACCGCTCCAAGGCCCGATTCACAAAGTCCTGGCACTTGTGCTGTTAGCCGGGTCTTCTTGTCCGGCGTCTTCGGGGAAAGCAGTTCAAGGTTCCGGGTTCCTTGTTCCGGGTCCGGGTCATCTGGTCCAAGGTTCCGGGTTCCCTTGTTCCAGTTCCCAAGTAGCCTTGTTCAAGGTCCGGCGTTCCTTATTCAAGGTTCGGGGAAAGCAGTTCAAGGTCCCGCGTTCCTTGTACAAGGTTTGAGGAAACCAATTCAAGGTTCCGCGTTCCTTCTTCAAGGTCTGAGGATACTTGTCCAAGGTTCCGCGTTCCTTCTCCAAGGTTCGAGGAAACCTGTCCAAGGTTCGGCGTTCCTTGTTCAAGGTCTGAGGAAACTTGTCCAAGGTTCGGCGTTTCTTCTCCAAGATCCGGGAAAACTTGTCCAAGGTTCCAGTGGTCTGTTGACGGGCCATGCGCGTGCAGTCCGCGCACTGCGGGGCGCTGGTGCCGGGCGGCCGCTTGTTGCACCCAGGGTATCGGGAAAACTCCCGATGGCCTCGCCGCAACGGGGAGGGGTGGGCCTACGAAAAGGGCCAAACAACCACTTCAGCCTGGGCACCGGCGCACAATAGGGCCCATACAACAATGGCACGCGTAAAACTGGGAATTTCGGATCAACGCAGTGGAAACGGCCACCAAGGCCCAAGCCGTGCACGACGCGGTGGTGGCCAATGCGGCCGCCTTCCCCAACCCGCTGCCCACTTCATCTGCAAAAAGCCGATCGACGACCCGGTGGCGGCCACGCGCGGCGGTGGACCCGGAATCCGCGGCCGCAAAGGAGTACCGCAGCCGGCGCTCCCTGCGCAGCAGGTGCAGGAGGGCCCAAAAGCAATGGGGCGGCTACGTGCAGATGCAGAGCGGCGGCGACGCCACCGACGAAAGCAGCGCCTGGAAGTGGTGCGCAAGGGCAGTCCTGCGGGGCGAGCTGCCGCCGCCGCGCAACCTGGGCGCCCGCCTCACCAACAAGCAGGGCTGCGCCTCGCTGGTGTGGGAGCGCGAGTACGGTGCGGACATGCACCACGTGTACATGAGCACCAGCAACGATCCGTTCAACTGGGAGCTCATCGGGGTCACCACCAAGAGCCGCTTCAATGCGGACAGCCTGGAGCCCGGCAAGTTCTACTGGTTCGCGGTGAGCGCCATCGGCGCCGCCGGCGAGAGCAGCATGAGCGAGCCCTGCCGCGTGATGGCCGCCGCCTAAGCCGCACGCCCCTTCCATGACGCACCGCCCTGGTGCCCTTCCGAACGGGAGGGGGCCGGGGCGGTGGTCGTTTAACAGGTATCGTGTATCCGTTGGCGAGGCGCTTTCGTGCGCACGCACCTTCAAGAAGATCAATTATTCCACATTTCCAATAGGCCGGTCCGGAGTGGATAGGGGGGGTTTCTCCCTCCGCAGGGTCTCCGCAACCCGACAGTGCGCTCCAGCGAACTACGGGACCCTGCGGCCTTCGGATCATTGCGACAGCACTAATTCGAAGTGCTCCACCGGAGCGGGTGATACATCCCCGCGTTCATAGAACCCCATGCTCGAATGCGGGTAGTCCAAGGCATTCTGGACCAACGACCATTTCCCACTTACCGGGTTCGCATGCATGTACTCCAACTTCTGCCGGACCATCGCTCTTATCAGCGCACTCACGGATATCGGATGATGTGGTGAACGCGCGATGCTCCTGTCCGCGCTTCACATCGCTTGGGCGCACAGCCGCCTTCAATCGGCCCAGCAGCTCATGTTCACCTTGGCCCTTCAACCGCGCGATGATGTCGTAGGCCAAGAACCGTTTCGCATTCGCGAGAAGCGCATTGATGGATGGTTCCGCTGAGCGAACAACAAAAGGTGAACATGGTTCGGCATGATCACAAAACCGAGGATCCGGAAGCCTTTGCCTCGGGCAATGTGCATCCAGTTGTACACCCGATCATACGTCCGTGTACGCTCGATCAACGGTAGCCATGCCCAGCACGTGAAGGTGCAGAAGAACACCGCGCCATCTGTGCGTTGCAGTTTGCGGACAGACACGATCGGAAAGTAAGGTTCAGGAGTATCATTGAGCCGCAGGGTCCCGAGGCGGAGACCCTGCGGGAGGGAAGCTTCGACCCATCCCCCCTCGCCCCAGCGAGGGGGCGGAGGGGGAGCCGTCCATGCCATCCGCTTTGATTTCCATCTGCTTGCACACCCTCTTCGCCCGCGCGTTTGGGCTACCCTCCACCCCTTCACCCCTTCGGCGGGCTCAGGAGGTGAAGGGGAATGGCGGAAGCGCGGGCGGGCATCGCTGCAAAAGGGATGTCATGGTAAGTTCATCAAACCGCTTCGGCACGCCCCTTCCCTCACAAGCTCATCAGCTCCTTGAACCGCGCCGTCTGGCGGCGGCTCACCTCGATCTCCTCCCCGCTCTTCAGCTTCACGTTCAGGCCACCGCTGAACCAGGGTTGGATGCTCTCCACGTAGCGCAGGTTCAGGATGTGCTTGCGGTTGGCGCGGAAGAACACGTGCGGATCCAGCTTCTCCTCCAGCTTGTTCAGCGAGCGCAGCACCAGCGGCTTCTGGTCGTTGAACTTCACGCGCACGTAGTTGCCTTCGCTCTCGAAGAGGCGGATGTCCTTCAGCGCCACGAACCAGCAGCGGTCGCCGTCCTTCAGGAAGATCTGGTCCTCCAGGCCCAGCACGGGGCGTTCGGGCACGTCCGTCTCCTTGGGCTTGGGCAGCTTGCTGATGGCCGCCTCCAACCGCGCGGGGTCGATCGGCTTCATCAGGTAGTCCAGCGCGTTCACCTCGAAGGCGCGCAGCGCATGCTCGTCGTACGCGGTAACGAAGATCACGTGCGGCACCTGCTCCAGCGCCTCCAACAGCTGGAAGCCGTCGCGACCGGGCATGTTGATGTCCAGGAAGAGCAGGTCCGGCTTCAGCTCGGTGATGCGCTGCTCCGCCTCGTCCGCGTTGGCGGCCTCGCCCACCACGTCAATGCCGTCGTGCTGCTCCAGCAGGGTACTCAGCTCTTTGCGCGCCAGGCGCTCGTCGTCGATGATGAGGGCTTTCATGTTGGTTGACGGTAGTCGGTTGACGGTTGACGGTTGGCGGTTGTCCGTGGTCGGTTGTCGGTTGACGGTGGTACCCGGAACTTGGTGCTTGGGTCTTGATACTTGAGACTTGTGACTTGAGTCTTGTTAATTGAGACTTGTGTCTTGAGTCTTGTTACGAAAGACTTGTGTCCTGGGCCGGCAGCTCCACCTCCGTCACCACCATGCCATCGCGGTTGCTGATGTGGAGCGCGGCGCTTTCGCCGTAGATCATGGCCAGGCGCTTGCGTGTGCCGGCGAGGCCGATGCCGCTGCCGTTCACCTGGCCGGGCGTGTACTCCCCGGAGTTGCGCACGCTGAGCACGATGCCGTTCACGCCGCGCTGCGCGCCCACCACCACCTCGCCCCCTTCGGTGAGCCGGGCGATGCCATGGCGCACCGCGTTCTCCACCAGCGTCTGCAGCAGCATGGGCGGCACGGGCTCGCGCTCCAGGGCGGGGTCCACCTCGAAGCGGGTGCGCAGCCGCTCCTCGAAGCGCATGCGCTCCAGTTCCAGGTAGGCCTTCACGATGTCCAGCTCCTCGCCCAGCGGCACGGTGCGGCGCTTCACGGTGGCCATGGCGTTGCGCAGGATGGAGCTGAGCTGCGTGATGGCCTGTTTGGCGCGCGCGGGATCCTCGTCGATGAGGGCGCGGATGCCGTTGAGGGCGTTGAACATGAAGTGCGGGTTCAGCTGCGCGCGCAAGTTGGCCAGCTGCCCCTCGCGGTTGGCGCTCTCCAGCCGCAGGTTGCGGATCTCCTCGCGCCGGCCTCGCATGAACCAGTGCCAGGCGAAGTAGCACACGCCCCAGCCCAGCAGCAGGATGGTCCAGGAGATCACCAGTTCCACCATGCCGGCGGTGGGCCCGCCAAGGATGGGCTCCGCGCCGGGGAAGAGCACATCGTGCAGGACGATCTGCACCAGCGCCGCCAAGGCGCCCAAGAGCAGCGCGTTCAGCGCCAGGCGCGGCAGGGCCAGGCCGATGGGCCGGTCCGTAAGGCGCTGCCGCAGCAGCAGGTTCCGCAGCCAGTGGCTGATGCCGATGCCGATGGCGATGGTGAGCAGCAGCGCCCACCCGTGGCCATTGGTGTACTTGTTGCCCAGCCACAGGCTGAGCCCGAACACCAGGCCATAGAGCGTCCAGCCCGCGAGCTGAACGGCCCAATACAGCAACAAGCGCCGGGTATCCGCGGCCATGGCGCCAAGTTATCCCTGCCCGTGCCGTGGCCGGTGCGTCTACACGAACGGCGGAAGCACGCGGATGGGCGGGGTGCAAGGACCCTTCTACATTTTACATTCTTCATTCTACATTTTACATTCCCAATGGGCATTGGCACACGGGCCACCCCGCGTCGCCCTCCGCGCTCCGATGCGCCAGCCCCACCCCCTACCTTGCTCCAGTGAACTTCCTCGGCCACCTGATCCTCTCGGGCGATGATCCGCACGTGATCACCGGCAACTTCATGGCCGATGCGGTGAAGGGCCGCGACCTCAGCGCCCATCCGCCCGGCGTGCAGGAAGGCATCCGCCTGCACCGGCGCATCGACGTGTTCACGGACCAGCACCCGCTCACCCTGGCCGGGCGGGAACGGCTACGCGCGCACTGCGGCAAGTACGCCGGCGTGGCGCTGGACCTGTTCTACGACCACTGCATCGCCCTGGAGTGGCAGCGCCACAGCACCGAACCGCTGCCCCGCTACGCCCGCCGCATGTACACGCTGCTGCAGGCGCACGCCCACCTGATGCCCGCCCGCACCCAGGCCATGCTGCCCTACCTGGTGCGCGGCGACTGGCTCAGCGGCTACGCCACCCTGCAAGGCATCGGCCGCGCGCTCCACGGCCTGTCGCAGCGCGCGCCCATGGCACAGGGATTGAGCGGGGCGGAGCGCGTGCTGGCCGAGCACCTCCCCGCCTATGTCGAGGAGTGCACATCGTTCCTTCGCGCCCTGCGTATCGAGCTCCATGCGCCCTGATCGTCCCGCCCTGATCGGCTCGGCCCTGTTCGCCGTGCTGCTCGGCCTGGTCCTGCTGGGCCCGCGCTTCCCCGCGCTGGTGCACGCCGACCCCCATGGTCCGCAGGTACGGCGCGACCTGGCGGAGATCCGGCACGACACCCTGCGCGTGCTGGTGATCGTGGACCCGCTCACCTACGACACGGTGAACGGCGTGGCCAGCGGCACCGAATGGGAAGTGCTCGAACGCTTCGCCAGGCGGCGGCAGCTCCCCATCAAGGCCGTGCCCGTGGACCACCCGGACAGCCTGCTGGCCCTGCTGCAGCGCGGCGCCGGGGACATCCTGGCCGCGCAGCTCACCCCGGACGGCTGGGCCGGCCGGCACGTGCACTACTCCCGGCCCTACCGGGCCGTGGCGCCGGTGCGCATCAGCCTGAAGCGCGACCCGCTGCTGCGCGGGGCGGCCCGGGGCGCGCGCAAGGCCGGTGCCGTGGACACGTTGGTGCTGCCGCGCTTCTCCACCTTCCTGGGCCTGGCGCAGCCATTCGACAGCAGCGCGCTGCCCGTGCACCCGGTGCCCGATGCGCGCACGCCCTTCGCCCTGCTGGTGGACGTGGCCCTGGGGCATTGCCCCGCCGCGGTGGTGAGCGATGCGCTCGCCGCGCCCATGGCCCAGCGCTTCACGCACCTGCGCTGCGATGCCCGCGTGGGCCCGCCCGTTCCGCTGGCCTTCGCCGTGCGCACCAACAGCCCCAAGCTCCTGCACGCCCTGAACGAGCACCTCGAGAGCCCGCGCGAGCAGGAGGCCCTGCGCATGTTCATCAGCCCCCATGGCACCGGGCGCCGTGGCCAGGGCGCCATCCGCACCCTGCCCGAGCTCAGCTTCGGCACGGACAGCATCAGCCCCTTCGACAGCCTCTTCCAGGCCCATACCGAGGATGGGGCGCACGATTGGCGGCTGGTGGCGGCCCTGGCCTTCAAGGAATCGCGCTTCGACACCAGCGCCCTCAGCCACGCGGGGGCCCAAGGCCTCATGCAGATGATGCCCTCCACCCTGGAGCGGCTCGGGCACGACACGGCCGACGGCGTGGGCGGCACCATCCAGGCGGCCACGCGCTACCTGGCCCAGCTGGACACGGTGTGGCGCGCCTCGGTGCCCAATGGAGAACAGCGCCTCAAGTTCGTGCTGGCAGCCTACAACGCCGGGCCCGGCCACATCAAGGATGCCCAGCGGCTGGCGGAGCGTTTCGGCCTGGACCCGCAGCGCTGGGATGGCAACGTGGAGCGCGCCATCCTGCTGCTCAGCGACCCCCACTTCCATCAGCTGCCCGAGGTGAAGAACGGCTACTGCCGCGGCCACGAGACCTTCTGGCACGTGCGCGATGTGATCGGTGCCTTCCACCAGTTCCGGGCCAAGGCCGCCCCGTAGGCCTCCCCGCCCGGTCCGTCGAAGGGCACCCGGTGCGGCGCCTGTGCCCCGCTATCTTGGCGGACCCCTAGTTGCCACCATGTTCCGTTCACTCCTTTCCGCGGCAGCCTTCGCCTGCACCGCCGCCGCCCTGGCCCAGTTGCCCCACGTGCTCGCCCCGCACGAGCGTCCGCTGATCCCCGCCTACCGCGACAGCCGCGCCGGCCTGGACCGCGGCATCACCACCCCGCCCGCGGAGCCCGTGCGCACCATGGCCGAGTGGGAGGAGATCCAGAGCCTGGTGATCTGCTGGGCCCAGTACGATGGCATCCTGAAGCAGATCGTGGCCGCCGCCAAGGATGAGTGCGAGGTGATCATCGTGTGCGAGGACCAGAACAGCGTGAGCAGCTTCCTCCAGGGCAGCAGCTACGGCGGCCCCCTGCCGGACCTGGACAACATCACCTTCGTGGAAGCGCCCTTCAACAGCGTATGGATGCGCGACTACGGCGCCGAGAGCATCTACACCAACGAGGTGGACAGCCTCTACCTGCTGGACTGGATCTACAACCGCCCGCGCCCGCAGGACGACGTGCTGCCCGATGTGATCGGAACGGCGAAGGGCATCGGCGTGTACAACACCACCCAGGCCCCGAACGACCTGGTCCACACCGGCGGCAACTTCATGAGCGATGGCCTGGGCACGGCCTTCAGCAGCGAACTGGTGCTGGACGAGAACGGCCCCAACGGCGAGTACAACCAGACCGTGAAGAACGAGGCGCAGGTGGACGCCATCATGCAGGCGTGGATGGGGATCACCAACTACATCAAGATGCCCACGCTGCCCTACGACGGCATCCACCACATCGACATGCACATGAAGTTGCTGGACGAGGAGACCTTGCTGGTGGGCGAGTTCCCGGCTGGCGAGAGCGACGGACCGCAGCTGGAGAGCAACATCGCGGACATCATGGCCAACGAGGTGAGCGCTTTCGGCGATCCCTACCAGTTGGTGCGCATCCCCATGCCCAGCAGCACCGGTGGCCTCTACCCGCCCGATGCCAGCTACCGCACCTACGCGAACAACGTGTTCGTGAACGGTACGGTGATCGTGCCCACCTACCGCACGGAGTTCGACACCACCGGCCTGCGCATCCTGCAGGAATCCCTGCCGGGCTACCGCATCGTGGGGATCGACTGCGACAACCAGGGCATGAACATCATCAGCGCCAGCGGGGCCATCCACTGTATCACCAAGGGCATCGGCGCCAGCGACCCGCTGCTGATCCGCCACCAGCGCCTGCGCGACACCTACGACACGCAGAACCCCTACGCCGTGGACGCCTACATCCGCCACACGAGCGGCATCGCCAGCGCCACGCTGTACTGGACCACGGACACCGCACAGGCCTGGAACACCGTGGCCATGGGGGACCAGGGCGGCAACACCTGGAGCGCGGCCATCCCCGCGCAGCCTGCGCTCACCACCATCTACTACTACGTGCAGGCCACGGCCAACAGCGGCAAGGTGCAGGTGCGTCCCATCGTGGCACCGGAAGGTTGGTGGCGCTTCCACGTGCTGGACATGAGCTCCGGCCTGGATGCGATCGCAGGCCCCTCCATCCTGGACATCTTCCCCAACCCCTGCGAGAACCACGTGCTGCTCACGCTGGACGGCACCTTGCGCGAGCGCGTGGCCGTGCGCGTGGCGGACATGGCCGGTCGCGTGGTGCGCACCCTCTACACCGGCACCGTGCCCGCCGACGGCCGCCTGCTCATCGACACCAGTGCGCTGCCTACGGGCATGTATGCCATCACCGTCAGTTCGCGCAGCGGCGAATACACCGCGCGACTGGTGAAGCGGTGAGCCGCCCCGTTCCGGCACGATGATCGCTGCCCCCTGCCCCACCGAAGCCCCATGAAACGCCTCCTGCTCCTCCCCCTGCTCCTCGCCGCGGCCGTGGTGCTGCGCGCCCAGGCCCCCAACACCATCTACGCCTACGCCATCGGCGATTGGCGCAACGGGCCGGTGGTCACCATCAGTCCGCTGTTCGAGACCACCGAAGCCTTCACCACGCCGCAGCTCATCGCCCGCGTGAAGAAGGAGTTCGCCCCCTTCGCCACCATCAGCGACATCGACGTGCAACGCTTCGCCACCGTGGAGGAGGGCGAGCTTTCGCGCACCACCCTGGCCCAGAAGTACGGCGTGCGCAAGCTGCAGGTGAACCTGATGGAGAAGCAGCCGGCCGCCGCACCTGCGGAACAGAAGAAGTAAGCGCCCACGCGCACAACAGCGGCACCTGCGGCATCGTTCCTTTGGCACATGGGTGCGCGCCTGCGGCGTTGGTCCCTCCGCCATCGTTGGAAGCTGATCGCCGGCACGGCCGGTCTGCTCGCCCTGTTCATCTGGGCGCGCTGGGGCCCCATGGACCCGCTCTTCAGCGCACCGCGCAGCACCGTGGTGCTCGCCCAGGACGGGCAGCTACTTGGCGCCACCACCGCACGCGATGGCCAGTGGCGCTTCCCGCAGCGCGATAGCGTTCCGGAGCGCTTCCGCATCTGCATCACCACCTTCGAGGACCGGCATTTCGCCACGCACCACGGCGTGCACCTGCCCAGCCTGGTGCGTGCGGTGCGGCAGAACGTGCGCGCGGGCCGCACCGTCAGCGGCGGCAGCACCATCACCATGCAGGTGGCCCGGCTCAGCCGGCCCGGCAGCACGCGCAGCTACCTGAACAAGGTGATCGAGGCCCTCATCGCCCTGCGCCTGGAGTTAAGGATGAGCAAGGCGGAGATCCTCGCGCTCTACGCGGCCAACGCGCCCTTCGGCGGCAACGTGGTGGGCCTGGATGCCGCGTCCTGGCGCTGGTTCGGCCGCTCGGCCGATGACCTCACCTGGAGTGAATGCGCCACGCTGGCCGTGCTGCCCAACGCGCCCTCCATCCTCTACCCCGGCAAAGGCCAGGAGGCCCTGCGCGCCAAGCGCGACCGGCTGCTGGACCGCCTGCTGGCCGACGGGCACATCGACCGCATGGAATGCTCGCTGGCCAAGGACGAGGCCCTGCCCGGGCGGCCGCACCCCCTGCCCGGCCTGGCCCCGCACCTGTTGGGCACATTGCAGGCGCGCGGCGGTGAAGGGCGCATCATCCGCACCACCGTGGACGCCGACCTGCAGGCCCGCTGCAACGAGGCCGCTGCGCGCTACGCCCAACGCCTGGTGGCCAACGAAGTGCACAACTGCGCCCTGCTGGTGCTGGACGTGCCCACCGGTGAGGTACGGGCCTACGTGGGCAACCTGCCCGGCACCGGCGCCGCGCACGCCGGCATGGTGGACATCGTGCGCGCCCGCCGCAGCACCGGCAGCCTGCTCAAACCCTTCCTGCACGCGGACATGCTGGGCACCGGCGAGCTCACCCCCGGCATGCTGCTGCCCGATGTGCCCACGCAGTACGACGGCTTCGCGCCCCGCAACTTCGACGAGCGCTACAACGGCGCCGTGCCGGCGGACGAGGCCCTGGCCCGCTCGCTGAACGTGCCCGCCGTGCGCAACCTGCGCACGCACGGCATCGACCGCACCCTGCGCATGCTGCGCGCCATGGGCCTCCGAAGCATCCACCGCACAGCGGACCACTACGGGCTTTCGCTGATCATGGGCGGGGCCGAATGCAGCCTGTGGGAACTGGCCGGCGCCTATGCGAGCATGGCCCGCGTGCTGCACCACCACGCACGCGGCGGCCGCGCCTACCGCCCGGGCGATGTGCACGCCCCCCTGCTGCTCGCGGGTGAACGCGCCGACACCACCGATGCCACCGCCCTTTCGCCCCTGAGCGCGGCCAGCATCCACTGCACGCTGAAGGCCCTGCGCGAAGTGGCCCGCCCCGAGGAAGAGGCCGGCTGGCGCAACTTCGAGGGCGATCGCGCCGTGGCGTGGAAGACCGGCACCAGCGTGGGCCACCGCGATGCCTGGGCCATCGGCGTCACGGACCGCTGGTGCGTGGCCGTGTGGACCGGCAATGCCTCCGGCGAAGGGCGCCCCGGGCTTACCGGCACGCTCGCCGCCGCACCGCTGCTCTTCGACGTGTTCGCCCTGCTGCCCGCCGGTCCCGGCTTCGATGCGCCCGAGGACGAACTGGTGGCGCTGCCCATCTGTCCGCGCAGCGGCCACCGCGCCGGGCTCGACTGTCCGGAGGTGGACACCCTGCGGCTGCCGGCGCCCTGCGCGCGCACACCGGTGTGCCCCTACCACCGCACCATCACTGTGGACGCCACCGGCACCCACCGTGTGCCGCCACCGGGCGCGGCCCGCGTGCCCTGGTTCGTACTGCCACCCGCGATGGAACGCTATTACCTGGCGCTGCACCCGGACCACCGGCCGCTACCACCTTCCGCGGAGGGTGCCGGCGCGGACGAGGTGATCATGGAGGTGCTCTATCCGGAACGCGGCGCGCGTCTGCTGCTGCCCGTGGACCTGGACGGCAGCCTGGGCAAGGCCGTGGTGGAAGTGGCGCACCGCGACCCACGCGCCCGGGTGCATTGGGACCTGGACGGCATGTACCTCGGCGCCACCATGGGCGACCACCGGATGGCCCTTGCGCCCGAGGAGGGGCGGCATGTGCTCACCTTCACCGACGATGCGGGCCGCAGCATGCACCATCCCTTCCACGTGGTGCGCCGCGCCGATGCAGGGCCGGCCGCACCCGGGCGAACCGCACGGAGCAGCGCGCCGTAGAACGGCCTTGGCGCCCGGCACCCGGGCTACCTTCGCCTGCCCATCCGCGATCCGCTCCGCATGATCACGTTCTTCACCATCCCCAAACCCTTCCGCGGCCACGAGGCCATCATCCAGACCAACGCCATCCGCAGCTGGCAGCAACTGCGCCCGGCCTGCGAGGTGATCCTCTTCGGGGATGAGGAAGGCATCGCCGAGGCGGCCCGCGCCAACGGCGTGCGGCACGTGCCGGAACTGGTGCGCAACGAGCACGGAACCCCCATCCTGGACAGCACTTTCAACCGCGCGCAGGAACTGGCGAAGCACGAGGTGATGTGCTACATCAACGGCGACATCATCCTCACCGGCGGGGTGCTGGAAGCCGTGAAGCGCGTGCAGGCCACTACGGACCGCTACCTCATCGTGGGGCGCCGCTGCAACTTGGACGTCACCGAGCTCATCGACTTCAACGCGCCGGACTGGGAGGCGAAGCTGCTCGCCTTCATGCGCGGCAAGGGCGAGATGGCCCCGCACAACAACATCGACTACTTCATCTTCCCGAAGGGCCTGTTCCGCAACGTGCTGCAGCCCTTCCTGGTGGGGCGGCCCTATTGGGACAACTGGATGCTCTGGAAGGCGCGCGACATCGGGGCCCGGCTGGTGGACGCCACCGCCACGATCACCGCCGTGCACCAGAACCACGGCGGCCGCACCTGGCACATCAAGGGCACCCTGCACAACGACGAAGGCAATGTGAACTACCGGCTGCTCGGCAGCGGTCTGCGGGGTTACTCCATCAGCAACGCCACCCACTACCTGGAGCCCGGTGGGGTGCGCGTTCGCTTGGGGCACCAGCTGGACATGCCCTTGAAGGTGGCCCACAAGCTGTGGGACCGGCTGCGCACCTTCGACCTGCGAAGCCCGGCGGCGCGGCAGGCTTCCGCCTAAGTACCCTGCGGCGGCATCACCTTTGCGGTCGCACGCCGATGCGGACCATGCGCCTGATCACCCTGCTCGTCGCCCTGCACGCCACGCTTGCAGCGCTCGCCCAACCGGATTCGCTCTACGTCACCGAGAACGGCACCACCACGGCCTACGCGGTGGTGTACACTCCGCTCGAACAGGCGGAGAGCTTCACGCGCGTCGGCCGCTATGCCATGGACACCTCGCGGGTGGCGGTAAGGCTCGGCTACAAACGCGGCAAGCCCTGCGGTGTATACAGGGCCTACTACCCGGACGGCGCCCCGCTCATTTTCGCCGTGTATGGCTGGGGTACGCTCTCCGGCGATTGGACGGAGTACGCCGCCGATGGCCGCATCACCGTGAAAGGCCGTTACACCGACGGTCTCCGGGATGGGCCGTGGGCTTTCCGCGACCAGGGTATTCTTGGACACTACAAGAAGGGGAAGAAACACGGCAAGTGGAAGTACTACGAGAACGGCCGGCTGGTGCGGGTGGAGCGCTACCGCGACGATGTATTAAAGCCGGGCTCCACCTTCCTCTTCCGTTGAACTTCACGATCCTTCACAGCCCGCCGGAACCGCCGGCATCACTTGCCCGTTACATTGCCACATGCCCATGTTGAACCTCCTGCGCACGTGGTCGCCCCGCGTGCTCTTCCTGTGCACCGGCCTGCCGGCCATCGCCCAGAACCCCGGCTCACAGGCCACGAAGCTGGAATCGCTGCTGTACCACATCGACAACATGTATGTCGATTCCGTGGATGACGGCAAGCTGGTGGAGGCCGCGATCGTGCGCATGCTGGAGGAGCTGGACCCGCACTCCATCTACATCCCCAAGGAGGAACTGGACGGCGTGAACGAACCGCTGAAGGGCAACTTTGAAGGCGTCGGCATCCAGTTCAACATCCTGCACGACACCATCTATGTGGTGGACGCCATCGCCGGGGGCCCCAGCGAGCGCCTGGGCATCCGCGCCGGCGACCGCATCGTGCGGATCGACAGCGAGAACGTGGCCGGCGTGGGCTTCAAGAACGCCGACGTGATGACGCGCCTCCGCGGCAAGAAAGGCTCGAAGGTGAACGTGGCCATCGTGCGTCAGGGCACGCCCGGCACCCTGGACTTCACCATCACCCGCGACAAGATCCCCATCTACAGTGTGGAGGCCAGCTACATGGCCGCACCGGAGGTGGGCTACATCAAGGTGAGCCGCTTCAGCGCCACCACCATGAAGGAGTTCCGCGAAAAGCTGGACATCCTGAAGAAGGCCGGCATGAAGGACCTGATCCTGGACCTGCAGGGCAACGGTGGCGGCTACCTGCGCACCGCCATCGAGATGTCCGATGAGTTCCTGCCGGACAAGAAGCTGGTGGTGTACACCCAGGGCCGTAAGGCACCGCGCGAAGACACCTACTCCACGGCGGAGGGCCGTTTCGAGAAGGGGCGCCTGGTGCTGCTGGTGGACGAAGGCAGCGCCAGCGCGAGCGAGATCGTGAGCGGCGCCATGCAGGACTGGGACCGTGCCCTCATCGTGGGGCGCCGCACCTTCGGCAAAGGCCTCGTGCAACGTCCGGTGATGCTGCCGGACGGCAGTGCCGTGCGCCTCACCGTGAGCCGGTACTACACCCCGAGCGGCCGCTGCATCCAGAAACCCTACGAGGAGGGCGTGGATGCCTACCAGCAGGAAAAGCGCGACCGCCTGAAGAAGGGCGAGCTCACCTCGGCGGACAGCATCCACATGGCGGACACCGCCAAGTACTACACCATGAATAAGCGCGTGGTGTACGGCGGTGGTGGCGTCCTCCCGGACGTGTTCGTGCCGGTGGACACCACGCTCAGCTCCGAGTACTTCGGCCAGCTGGTGCGCAAGGGCGTGCTCAACACCTACGCCATCACCTATGTGGACAAGCACCGGGAGGGCCTGCTCCGCAACTTCAAGGGGCCGGATGACTACCGCAACCGCTTCGTGGCGGACGAGGCCCTGATGGACGGGCTCGTGGCCCAGGCTGAACAGGAAGGCATCGCCCGCGATGCCGAAGGCCTTGCGAAATCGCGCAAGCTGATCGAGCTCCGCCTCAAGGCCCTCATTGCCCGGGACGTATGGGACACCAGCGCCTACTGGCAGGTGATCAATGCCGACAACCCGGTGGACCGCAGTTTCCAGCGCGCGCTGGAGGTGCTGCACGACGATACCTTCCAGCGGCTGCGCCTGGCCTCCCATTGAACCGATCGTTGATCTTTCGTTAAAGGCTGGACACCCGGTACAGGCCGTCTATTTTTGCCCCCCTGAAAAGCAACCCCTCCACCATGAAGGACACCATCAAGATCGCGTTGCTGGCCGTGATCGCCGGCACGCTCATCATCCAGACGCTCAGCGACCGCGGTGGCGACCAGGCCAAGCCGTCCTCCTCGGTGGCCGCTGCGCCGGCAGCCGCCACGCCCGCCACCGTAGCGGACAAGAAGACCTTCGACCCCCTGACGCCGCCCACGCCTGGCGCCAACCTGCCCCCGCCGACCGGCCCCACCACCAACATCGCCTTCCCGGTGATGGAGCACAACTTCGGCAAGGTGATGCAGAACAGCGAGAACACCTACGTGTTCAAGTTCACCAACAGCGGCAGTGAGCCCTTGGTGATCAGCAACGCCCAGGGCAGCTGCGGGTGCACCGTGCCCGAGTATCCGAAGGAGCCCATCGCCCCCGGCAAGAGCAGCGAGATCAAGGTGGTGTACAAGCCCGGCATGCAGCAGGGCAGCCAGGCCAAGACGGTGACCGTTACGGCCAACACCAACCCGCCGCAGACCATCCTCCGCATCAATGCCGATGTGCAGGTGGACCCCAACGCCCAGCCCGGCGCAGCGGGTCACTAAGGATACCTCAGCGCGAAAGCCCCTTCACCCCGCGGTGGAGGGGCTTTTCATTTCACTCCGAGCGCGTCGATGGCAGCGGCCAGGCGCCGGTCCTTGTCGGTGATGGCGCCCTCCGCATCGTGCGTGTTCAGGGTGATCTCCACCGTGTTGTACACGTTGCGCCAATCCGGATGGTGGCCCATGCGTTCCGCCAGCAGGGCCACCCGGTTCATGAAGGCCCATGCCGCGCTGAAATCCGCGAAGCGGAACGTGCGCTGCAGGCCCTGCGGTGTCTCGGTCCAGTGGTCCATCATGCTCAACGGTGAAGTGGCAATGCGATGAGGTGCGGTTCTTCGGCGTGCCGCACCAGCTTCATCTCCTTCACCAGGTGGCCGGCCCCGCACACCTTGTCGATCACGAACAGCACGTAGCGGATGTCCGCACTGATGTTGCGGCACTTGTTCGGGTCGAACTCGATGTCGCTCATGGTGCTCTCCCACGTGCGATCGAAGTTGATGCCGATCAGCTCACCGCGGCCGTTGAGCACGGGGCTGCCGCTGTTGCCGCCCGTGGTGTGCAACGATGAGGTGAAGCACACGGGCATCTCACCGGTGGTGCTGTAGGGCCCGAAGTCCTTGCTGGCGTACAGTTCGCGCAGGCGCTGCGGCACATCGAACTCCGGATCGCCAGGGCGGTCCTTCTCCATCACGCCATCCAGGTCGGTGAAGGGCAGGTAGCGCATGCCGTCGCGCGGCGTGCTGCCTTCCACATGGCCATAGCTGAGGCGGAGCGTGCTGTTCGCATCGGGCCACCAGGTGCGCTCGGGGAAGAGCGTGATCAGTCCGGACATCCACACGCGCATGTGGCGCGCGAGCCGTTCGGAGCTGGCGTCCACCATGGGCTTCACGCGCGTGGTGTGCGCGGCGAGCAGGGCCTGGGCCAGCTTGTACGCGGGATCGGCGGCGAGCTTCTTCGCGGTTCCCGCAGTGTACCGGGCCAGCAGCGCATCCAGCTTGGCGGGGTCGGCGAACACGCTGGTGGCGTACACCTCTTCCACGTAGCGCTCCACGGCCATGCCTTTGCGCATGGGCAGTTGCGCGCCCAGGTCGCCCGCAGCCTCCAGGTAGATGGGCAGCTGCGCCTTCAGGATGCGCTGGTCCACCTGGCGATCGAAGTCCACGTGGAAGGCCGCGGCCTTCTTCCGCGCTGCAGCGGCCTTCTCGGCGAGCGTGCCATCCGCCTTCGCCGCGGCAACTTTCTCCGCCGCCACGATCCCTTCCATGCCCGCCGCGAAGCGCATCAGGTCCGCCCCCACCCCGTACAGTTCGCTGAACGCATCGCGTGCACGGGCATAGCGCGGGAGCTCCGCATATACCGCCTCGATGGAATCCAGTGCCATCAGCAGGTCCGTGCGCCCGGCCGTGGCCGCCCGCGCCCGGTAGTCCTTCTCCAAGGCCAGCTTCTTGTCCAACGTGCGCAGTTCGGTGATCCCGCGCAGCTCGCCGATCCACTTCTTGTAGGCGTTGCTGATGCCTTTCTGCTTGTCGGCGTAGGCGATCCTCAGCTTGTCGCTGGAGAGCATGGCCTCATCGATCACCGCCAGGCTGGCGCGGCGCATGCGGATGCGCAGGGGATCGCCCACCTCCTGCACATACCGCACCGCGTGGCTGGTGATGTAGCGCTGGGTGTTGCCGGGAAACCCGTAGATCATGGCGAAGTCCCCCTCCTTCACACCGTCCATGTTGATGGCCAGGCTGCGGCGGGGGGTGTAGGGCACGTTGGTGAGGGCCGCTTCGGCCGGGCCATTGTCCGCTCCGGCATAGATGCGGAAGAGGCTGAAGTCGCCCGTATGGCGGGGCCACATCCAATTGTCGGTATCGCCACCGAAGTTGCCGATGCCGCCGGGAGGCGCACCCACCAACCGCACATCGCGGAAGGTCTGCGACACGATGAGGAACCAGCTGTTGCCGTAGTTGAACGGCCGCACCACCGCATTATAGCCACCGCCGGCCGTGGCCTCCGCCACGATCGCGGCCGTGGCCTTGGCGATGCGCGCGTTGCGGTCCGCTTCGGCCATGGCCGCATCGATGCCCTCCAGCACGCGCGCCGTCACATCCTCCATCCGCACGATGAAGGTGGCCGTGAGCCCCGGGTTCATCAGTTCATCGGCCCGCGTGGCCGCCCAGAAACCGTTCTTGAGGTAGTCCTTCTCCACCGTGCTGTGCTGGGCGATGGCGCCGAACCCGCAATGGTGGTTGGTCAGGATGAGCCCCTCCTCACTGATCACCTCGGCCGTGCATCCACCGCCGAACAGCACCGTGGCGTCCTTCAGGCTGCCGTGGTTGATGCTGTAGATGTCCTCGGCCGAGATCAGCAGCCCCTCCGTGCGCATGTTCCCCTCCACGGCCTGCAGCAGGGTGGGCAACCACATGCCTTCGGTGGCGAAGGCGCCGGTGTGTGCAACAACGGTGGCCAGGACCACCTTCACCGCTCGGGGAAAGAGCTTCGACATTTCACGTGCGTTCATGGCGGGTGAAAATAGCGGGCGCATCCACGTTGCGATGCTGCTCGGCCGCAGGACCGAGGGGATGACCGGATAAATAACGTTGGCCCAACGGCTGTAATCGGTACTTTCGGTTCACCCTTTCGTTCCTGTCATGACCATTTCGACCTTCATCAGGCTCAGCTGGCGTTACCTGTTCACGCTGCTGATCCCAACGAGCGCGTTGGCGCAACCGCTCCTGTTGGACCCCGCTTTCAATATTGGGAGCGGGTTCACCGGCGGCCCGCTCTCGGGGCTGGTCAACTCGATCGCGGTACAAGCCGACGGTCGGGTGCTGGCCGGTGGCTGGTTCCTGGACTATGATGGCGTTACGGTGAACCGGATCGTGCGACTGCTGCCGACCGGCGAGCGCGACACGAGCTTCCATACGGGTACCGGTTTCGACGGCCCGGTGGACCTGGTGGCGTTGCAGACCGATGGAAAGATCCTGGTCTCCGGATCATTCGCGAACTATAACGGCCAGGCCCGGAACTACTTCGTACGGCTCCTTCCCAATGGCGATCTGGACACCACGTTCACGCCGTTCATCGGGTTCGATGCGTTCTTCAGTGGTGTGATCGAGGACCTCGTGCTGCTGCCGGATGGCAGCTTCATCGGCTGCGGAAGTGCCGGTGTGCTGAAGTTCCAAGCCAATGGCATCCTTGACCAGGCCTTCCAGTTCGATGGGACCAGCGGGCTCGTTTGGAGCATCGCCTTGCGTCCGGACGGTCGACTGCTTGCGGTCGGTGACATCATGCGCGACGAGAACAATGAAGTGATCGGGGTGGGTCAGTTCCTTGCCAACGGGAGCTTGGACCCAGGGTTCATACCGCCACCGGGGATACTGGGCGAAATGCGTGATGTAACGATCCGGCCGGACGGCATCGCCTTGGTGGCTGGCCCTCAGATGAGCGGTGCGGATCGTTTACTGGCTCTTCAGGACGATGGATCACTGCTGCCCGGATCTGACCTATCGGCCTATTACTTCTCCGGCATCCGTGAACTCGTATGCGAGCCCAATGGCGATGTGCTCGTGGGTCTTGCCTTCGTGAATGGACCGACCTCCCACCAGGGCATGTGCCGTGTGCGCCAAACCGGCGCAATTGACCCGGACCTCGATGCTGATGCCAGTTCCGTGTCCTCCATCGTTCCCACTGCCGATGGTGGCTTGTACATCGCCGGGGGCTTCACCAGCGTGCTCGGTGTTGGGCGACCGCGCATGGCGCGCGTGCAGCGCACGGGCCTGTCGCTGCAACTCAAGGCCTTCCTTGGTGGCGCCTGGCTTGGAGGGGGGCTGATGAGCAATGCCTTGACCCAGCAGAACCTTGTTCCGCTCACGGAACCGTATACCGCACTGGGGTATGCACAAGCCGGTGGCGGGGGCGGCGAGACCACGACCCTTGGCGTGCTGCAGGCGGGTGGGGACAATGACGTGACGGATTGGGTGCTGATCGAAGCACGCAGCGGCACGGTCCCCTCCACGGTGCTGGCCACCCAGTGCGCCTTGGTCCAGGTGGACGGTGACGTTGTTGCTGCGGACGGCTCACCAGTGGTCACGCTCCCTCTTCCTCCGGGCAACTACCACATCGCCCTGCGCCACCGGAACCACTTGGGCGTGATGACGGCCGACCTGACCCCGACCGTGGCCCCGGGAACGGTCATTCCGATCGACCTGAGCCTGCCCGGCACGGCCATGTACGGCACCAACGCCCGGCGGGATGCAGGCGGCACCATGGTCCTCTGGGCCGGAGACGTGCAGCACAACGGGAACATCCAATACACGGGCCCGGGAAATGACCGGGATCCGATCCTGGTGACCGTTGGGGGGACCACACCCAACAACGTGATCAACGGCGTGTACAGCACCACGGACACCAACTTGAACGGCTCCGTGTCCTACGTGGGTTTGAACAACGACCGGGATGTAACGCTGACGAACATCGGAGGCACCGTGCCCACCAGTATCCGCGCGGCACAACTTCCGTGAGCGGACAAGGCTGAACCTTGTACCGGGCCGGGCCGTAAAACGGCCATGGACCGTTCCCATCCCCTCTTGCGGCGCATGGCCCTCGCTGCGGCGGCCTTACCCGTGTTCGCCAGCGCCCAGCCCATGCTGGACATCACCATGGCCGACAACGGTGCCGGCCAGTTGGAGGTCCGCGTGCGACCGGACGGACCGTATGATGGCTTGGTGAGCAACCTCACCTTCACCATCCGCTGGCCCGAAGCGGCCGGCATGGCCTTGGACACGGCCAACGCGCTGTACCCAGCTGCCGATTACATGTACCCTTCCGCCACGCAGGTGGTTTCCGGCCTGAACGGCTATCTGTACCGCACCTTCAATGCGGTGAGCATGGTGCCGATGTTCGAGGTGGGCCAAGCGTGGACGGCCGGAACGGAATACCCCTTGTGCACCATCGACATCCTGGTGCCCGGCACGGAGTTCACCTTGGGCAACGATGCCTGGACCGCCGCGAACAACCGCAACTACTTCTGCTCACTTGGGGGCTACAACCGGACCGGCATCGTGTTCCCGAGCCTGGCTCCCGTTACGGATGTCCGTTCCGATCTGGATGGTGGGATGCTGAACGTGTACCTCATCCCCCAGGGTGACTTTTTCGGATGGGTTTCACAAGTGGAGCTTACCGTGAGCTGGCCGGCTGATGGCACAACGTACCTGGGGATCCTCGAGCAACCCGTTGAACTGGCAGGCCCCGTACCCGTGACCAAGGAAGGGCCGGAGACCAGTGCCGGCGGGCGGAAATACCAACGCTTCCACGGCGCAGGCACCATGAGCCTGGCCAACGCAGCCACCGGCTGGACCGGTGGTTCCGATGTGCTCCTGTTCTCCATCCCCGTGATCGGCAGTGCTACGGATGTGGCCGTCGTGAACGATACGTGGACCGCAGCGAACAACGGGGACTACCGCATCCTGTTGAACAGCACCGACGCGACCGGTGCCATCGACCTGAACACGGCGGTGCTGCCGGTGGGATCCCCCACCCGCTTCGATGTGCGCGCGTTCGCCACCGGGAACGACCTCCGGGTGCAGGCCGTGGTGCCCGAACCTGCGGATGGCCTCGAACTGAGCCTGCACTCCCTGACGGGGCAGCGCCTCTGGGGCCAGCAGCAACAAACACCTGGAACTGTAGTGGACCTGCGGATCGACCGGGCCGCCTGGCCGGCCGGCATCTACCTGCTCCAGGCCCGCACCGGTGGCCGCACTGTCACCCTTCGCCTGGTGCTTTAGGCGCGCCGGGCATTTCCTTACTCTTCTCCTGCGGCGCCCGCGGGTCCACCGGCTTGCGCTCCATGGATTCCGCGATCAGGATGGCCAGCAGGACGATCAACAGCAGGGCCATGAAGGCCTTGGGGTCGCGGTACAAGGGCCTGCGGTGCAGCAGGTCGCGCGCGCGCTGGTAGTTGTGCAGCAGGCGCCGGCTGTCGCGGTAGCGGGCCAGTTCCGCATCGCTGGGCTCAGGCCCCCGTCCTTGCGGTGATATGCGGTAGCGATGCTTCATCCGTTCGTTGGAACAAGGTAGGTGCGCAAGCGCTGGAGCACCCGGTGAACCCTCATTTTGGCGGCATCCTCGGCCACCCCGAGCACCTGCCCGACCTCCGCGAAGCTGAGCCCGTCCATGTAGCGCAGATGGAGCAGTTGGGCCTGGCCCGGATCCAGCCTTCCCATCGCGCCGGCCAGCCGCTTCATATCCTCCTCCCGCTCGGACAACCCGATCTCCGCACCGAGGTCCTGGACCTGGGTGTAGCTGAGGTCGATGACCAGCTCCTTCCGCTTGCGCCAGTGCATCCGCAGCTCATTCAGGGCTATCCGGAAAAGCCAGGCCCTGAAGGGCAGCCCCCGCGGTTCGTACCGGCCCAGGGCCATCAAGGCCTTCAGGAAGGTCTGCTGCGTCAGGTCGGCCGTCAGCTCACGATCTCCGGCGCGGCGCAGGACAAAGCGGAACACGTCGCCGAAATACCGGTCGTACAGCGGCGCGAACCGCTGCGGGTCGGCCTGCGCGGCCCTGAGCCATTGCAATTCCTGTTCGCCGGTCATGCCACCCACAAGGGAATGCGGTATCCGGCGGAAGTAACGCCGTTTCGACGGATGGCCGTATCCGATCGCTGAAACCCCTGAACGCCCCCTCCGTTCAAACGGCCAACTCTTCCTGGGGCCGGATGCCCCGCACTGTGATCGGATGACCTACGGCATGCTCTCTCCACGCTGGCCTCGAACCCTTGGCGGGCTGCTCATCGCCACCGGCCTGTGGTGCATGGCACCAACAGCGGGTGCCCAATCCCCTGTGTGGAACTGGGCCCGAACGCTTGATGCCGGCAACGAGGAGTATGTGCGCGACATTGCCGTTGAGCCGGTCACCGGCAACATCTACGTGGTCGGTGCCTACAAGAGCGCCACCGCGGGTGTGGCCCCCTATGGGCTGCCCGCATCGGCCGGCGGTTCAACCGACGCCTTCCTGGCCAAACTGGACCCGAGCGGCAACCTGATCTGGAGCCGCAGCATCGGGAGTTCGCAGCCCGATGCAGCCCTCGGTGTGGACGTGGCCTCTTCCGGCCTGGTGGTGACCACCGGATACTACGGTGGCACCGTCGCCGGCATGGGACTGACCAATACCGGATCGAGCGATGCCTTCGTGGCCGCCTACGATGCCAGCGGCGCCTTCCAATGGGCAAAGAGCATCCGCAGCAACCAGCCCGATCAGGGTACGGGTGTGGCGATCTCCGGCAACACGGTGGTAGCCTATGGCACCTTCACGTATCAATCCTTCCTGGGCGGGGTGCTCTCCACCCTTGGCCTTACCTCCGGAAGAACCTATGCGTACCTGAACGCCTATGACCTTGCCGGCGCGGTCCAATGGTCGCTGACCGGGGCTTCCAATGACAACGTCCTTTCGGAGCGCATCACCACCGATGCCACGCATGCGTATGTGGTGGGCAACACGGAAGGCAACACCTTCAGCTGGCTCAACAGCCTGGGCAACACCAGCACCAGCACAAGCGCCACCGATGATGATGCGCTCTTCTGTTCAGCAGTGAGCCTTAACGGCACACCGAGCTGGGCCCGGATGATCAACAACCCCGGTGATGCGGATGCCGAATGCAACGGTGTGGCGGTGGACTGCGCTGCCGTTTACATCACCGGGCATTCACACAACGGATCCGTCTTCCCCGGAGGTGTAACGCGCACCATCCCCGGGGTGCACGACTACTGGTTCCTGGCCGCGCTGAGCCGCAGCACCGGCAGCACGAACTGGGTACGGACCGCCTCCAGCACCGTTGACCACGGAGCGGATGGCTATGATGTTTCCGTGGGACGCAACGGGCAGATCCATGTGGCCGGATCCATGGCCGGAACGGTGACGACCGATGGCGGTACCGTTCTGACCGGCAACAGTGATGCGGACATCTGCATCTCGCGCTTCAACCGGGACGGCACTGCGGTCTGGTCCGACAGGCAGGTAAGCGCCGGTGACGAATGGGCCCTGGCCATCACCGCGGCAGGTGGCGGGCACCTCATTGCCGGCGGTTCATTCGAGGACGGGCTCACCCTCGGCGCCAACACCTACCCCGGCAGCAGCGGAACCAACCTGTTCACGGCCAGCCTTACCGACCCGGTCTGGTCCATCGTTTCGAACAACCCGGCCCGCTTCGCACAGCCCGGGCCCTTCTGCTCCGGCGGCGCCTCGGTGGACCTCAACAACTTCCTGTCCGACCACGCCGAAGCGGTGGTCGCCAGTTCCAACATCTCCGCGCCGCTGGAAGCCGTCGGCCCGGCGAACACGATCGGCGCCGACTTCAACACGATTGGCGGCTGGGAAGTGCTTGACCTGGGCGACACCGTGTACGTCGGCGAGGCCGTGAGCCTCACCTGGCGCAGCCAGACCAGCGGTGTGCAAGCGCGCATGCTCGTGTCGTCCTCTTCGGACGGCATCACCTGGAGCACGGCCATCACCTACTCCACCACGAGCGGCACCTATGTGAGCGCCAACTACCCGGTGGCGGTGAACGCTCGCTACATCAAGGTGATGCGCCATAGCTCCGCGTTGTACACGGGCTTCCTGCTGGATGCAGTGCGCTTCCTCGGCGGCACCATGACCGGTGGCACTTGGAGCGGCGGTCCATATGTAACGGCTGCGGGCATCTTCACACCCAACGCGGCCGGCAGCTATCAGGTGACCTACACCCTGGCCATCGGGCAATGCACCTACACGCACACCCGCAACGTGATCGTGCTGCAATCACCGGTCGGCGGTACCATCACCGGCGGCGGCACCTACTGCCCCGGCGCCACGGGCACGCTCACGCTCAGCGGGCACACCGGGAACATCATCCGCTGGGAGCGAAGCACCAATGGCACCACCTGGTTCCCGATCACCAACACCACTACCACACAGACCTGGTCCGGCTTTACCGGCACCATGCATGTGCGCGCCGTGGTGGATGGAGGCTTCTGCGGAACCGTTACGAGCGCGACCGCGACACTGCTGCTGGAGGACACCACGCCGCCAGTCGTCAACTGCCCTGAGAGCGACACGCTCCATGTCCCCTCCGCAGCCTGTACCTTACCGTACACGGTGCCGACCATCATCAGCTCGGACAATTGCTCGGGTGCTGTTGTTGGCAGCCTGGTGCAACTCACGGTGGCCGGTGGAGGTGCGGTGATCGTGAACGGAACCTCCGTTGACGCGAACACCGACCTCGGCATCGGCGCAGGCAGTGTGGTCGAACTCCCCTTGGGCGAACATCTGTTCAACGACACCATCTTCGATGCCCAGGGCAACTTCACCATCTGTGCATGGTCCATCACGGTGATCGACACGATCGATCCGGTGGTCGTGTGCCCGGCAACGATCGATCTCTTCGCCGGCTCATCGTGCAAAGCCATCGTTCCGGACGCCAGCACCCTTGGCATCAGCGCCACGGACAACTGCACGAGCGCCCTGACACTGGTACAGGACCTGCCCATCGGCAGCCAGGTCCAGGACGGCGACATCATCCAGCTTTTCGCCACTGATGCCTCAGGGAACATTGGCCAATGCGCGATGAACGTGGTGACGGTCGACACCATTCCCCCCGTTTTCGACAACTGCCCCGGACCAGGCACGATCAATGTGAGCACCGACCCGAACAGTTGCGAGCACCTGTACACCTTCCCGACGATCGAAAGCACGGACGAATGCGATCCTGACACGGAGACCAGCTATCGCGCATTCGTGCTCGAGGCCGGGAACACCCTATGGCAGGAGGTGACCGGTCAGGTGGACCATGCATTCGCTCCGGGTCTGCATCAACTGATGGAGATCCATCGCGACGATGCCGGGAATGCCGACACCTGCTCCTGGAGCTTGAACGTCATCGATGCGAACCCGCCCACGATCACTTGTCCGGTCGTTGCGGCACAGCTCAACGTTGGGGCCGGCTGCACCGTAGCGCTGCCGGATTACACCACGAGCGCCACGGTGGTTGGGAACTGCAGTGGTGTTGCCGGTCTCGTGATCACCCAAACGCCGGCTGCGGGCACCATGCAAGGTCCCGGCACGTACACCATCACGCTCACTGCCACCCAGGCCGGGCAGAGCGCTTCCTGCTCCTTCGCGGTGAGCATCGCTGACAATGCGGCACCGACCATTGTGAACTGTCCGGCGAACATCACAGTGGACGCTGCCTCCACCACGTGCAGTGCACAGGTCACCTGGAACCCGCCCACGGTGAGCGACAATTGCGCAGGCGCCTCGCTCGTCCAGACCGGAGGCCTGCCCCCCGGAAGCGCATTCCCGGTCGGTCAGCACATCATCACCTACACCGCGATCGATGCGGCGAACAACCTGAGCTCCTGCAGTTTCACCATCACGGTGAAGGACGTAACGCCGCCCGCCTTCACGTTCTGCCCTTCCGACATGGCCGTGGAGGCCACCCCCGGGCTCTGTGGCGCGGTGGTCAACTACCCCATGCCCGTGGCCACTGACCTCTGTGGCACGGCAACCGTCACGACCATCAGCAGTCCTGCGAGCGGTAGCGTGTTCCCCGTAGGAACCTGGTTGATCAGGCATCGCGCATCCGACAATGCCGCGACGGCCAACACGGCCGACTGTGTCTTCTGGATCACCGTGTTCGACGCATCCGCCCCTTCGATCAGCGGTTGCACCGACCGCACGGCGGATGCGACCGGTCCGGACTGTTCGGCCGTGGTGAACTACCCGGCTCCAACGGTGAGCGACAACTGCACCACCTGTAACACATCGCCGCCCGTGGGCTACACCGCCCTCGGAACCTATCAGGGTCGGACATACTACTACCGCAACAGCAGCAGCAGCTGGCTCGTCGCGAACAATGCAGCGATCGCGGCAGGCGGGCACTTGCCCGTGATCCGCGATGCGGCCCACAACACATGGCTCCGCAATGCCGTGAACGCCATCGGTGGCTCCACCCATAGCTTCTGGATCGGCCTCAACGACGTTGGTTCGGAAGGTAACTGGCGCTGGACGAACAGTTCTCCGGTGAACTACACCAACTGGGACACGTCAGAGCCCAACAGCCAGGGTGGTAACGAGGACTATGCCCATATGAAGAGCAATGGGAAGTGGAATGACGAGGATGCGGGCGTAAGCATGCGCAGTGTGATCGAGATCGAGGCGAACTGCAATTCAGCAGTGCTCCTCAGCGGCAGTGCCACCGCATCGGGTTCCTCCTTCCCTGTCGGCACAACGGCGGTGAGCTACCAAAGCACGGACGCGGCCGGCAACACAAGTATCTGCTCCTTCAACGTGGAGGTCTCCGACGCCACCGCGCCGAGCTTCAGCGCCATTCCAAGCGTGCTCGCATTCGTTCCCGCCACCGGCTGTACCGTTCCGGCCCCGGGCTATCCGGCGCCCACGGACAACTGCCCTGGCACCACGGTGGAACATGTCAGCGGTCCGGACCCTGGGGACGCGTTGGCTCCTGGAGCCTACCAGATGACGTTCAGGGCGCGCGATGCGGCCGGCCTGTACAGTGCCGAGCAGACGATGAACGTGACGGTGCAGGACACGGTCAAGCCGACCATCATCGGTTGCCCGGCCAGCTTCACCGTACCCACCACTTCGGGGCAATGCACGGGCGTGGCCAGTTGGACCGTGCCGGATGTGTCCGACAACTGCGGCGGAGCAGTGATCGCCCAGACCGCCGGACCCGCGAACAACTCCGTCCTGAGCCCAGGAACCTACATGGTGACCTACACGGCCACGGATGCTTACACCAACACGCGCACCTGCTCGTTCACGATCACCGTGGTGGATGGTGAGCCGGCCACGATCACCTGCCCGCCCGACACCACGCTGTACTCCTACTCCGGCGACTGCTCGGCCACCTTTGGATATGAAGCGCCGGTGATCTCCGACAACTGCGGCGGCCCCTGGTCCGCTTTGTTCGTGAGCGGTCTGCCTCCCGGTGACTTCCCTGTAGGCCAGACCACCACGCTCTACAGCGGAAGCGTGGGCGGACAGGTGCTTACCTGCGAATTCACGGTAACCGTGGAGGATGCAGTTCCTCCGAGCGTTTACTGTCCCTTGTACGACTCCCTGCAGCTCTTCCTGAACGCGGATTGCGAGCTCGTATGGCCGAACCTCCTGGATTCGATCACGGTGGATGACTGCAGCAGTTGGACCGCTATCATGTGGCCTCCTGCGGACACCCTCATCACCCAGCCTGGTGTGTACGCCATGACCATGGACTTCACGGACGCCGGGGGACTCAACACGGAAAATAACCACCTGATCTGGGTGCGTGACACCATCGCTCCGGTGATCATCTGCCCCGCTGACCTGACCATCACTGCGACCGCTGGTTCATGCGTTGCGAACGTGATCCTGCCCGGCCCGATCATCGCGAACGACAATTGCGGCCTCCAGCAGTGGTCCACGAACGCCAACAACGGACAGTGGCCGCTTGGAGACAGCACGGTCACTTACACCGCGCTGGACCAGAGCCTCAACACCACGAGTTGCGCATTCACTGTGTCCGTGATCGCACCTGTGGCCGACCTGAGCTACGCATCCAGCAGCATCTGCCAGACCAGCGCGCCGGTGCTCCCCTCCACTGCATCGCCTGCCAACGGCGTGTTCGCCGATATCACACAGGCCGGCACCGTCGCCTCGCTCACAGGCTCTTTCGATCCGAGCCTCGCCACACCCGGGCCGCACACCATCACCTACACCATCCCCGGGGCATGCCCGGTCCAGGACAGCTTCGTGCTCACGGTGAGCCCGGCCCAGTCCGCATCCATCAGCTATCCCACCAACCCGTTCTGCAACACGGAAGCGCAGGCGAACGTGGTGATCACCGGATCGTCCGGTGGCACCTTCCAATCCTCACCGGTGCTCGGAGGTCTTTCCAGCACGACGGGCCATGTGGACCTGGGCACCTCGGCCCCGGGCACCTACGCGATCACGTATGCGGTACCGCCCCAAGGGGTATGCCCTGCGGCTTCGGCCAGCACAACGCTCGTGATCGAAAGCGCACCCCATGCGAGCATTGCCTATGGCGGACCGTACTGCAACAACCAAGGCCCCCAACTTCCGACCGTCTCCGGCACCACCGGTGGCACCTTCAGTTCGTCGTCCTCCCTGGCCTTGAACGCGAGCACCGGACAGGTGACCCCCGGAGCGACCGTTTCCTCGCCCTTGGGCACCACGTTCACGGTGACCTATGCGATCCCGGCCACCGCCGCCTGCGCAGCATTCAGCACCAGCGCACAAGTGACGATCACGGAGTCACCTTGGGCCGGTTCGAACGGATCGCTCGCCATCTGCTCCGACGCCGCACCCACCGCACTGATCGGCTCCGTTAACGGGAACCCATCCGCCAATGGCACGTGGAGCGATCCCGTGAACGCCGTGCACTCCGGCATCTATATCGCGAGCATCGACACCCCCGGGAACTACACCTACACGGTCGCTGGTGGCCCCGGTTGCGCGAACCACTCCTCCATTGTGGCGGTGACCGAAACCAACGCGCCCAATGCTTCCATCAGCTATCCGGGCACACCGTACTGCAGCAGCTCACCGAACGTGCTTGTCACGCGTACGGGCAATGCAGGCGGCAGCTATGCGGCCACTCCGGCTGGCTTGAGCATTGATCCTGCAACGGGTGAGGTGAACATCGGCGCTTCCACGCCCGGCACCTACACGGTGAGCTATACGATCGCGGCCGCAGGCAGCTGCCCCGGCTTCCAAACGAGCGCCTCGATCACCATCCTCCCGAGTTCCACCAACACAACGTCGGTCAGCAGTTGTGGCAGCTACACATGGACGGCGAACGGACAGACCTACACCGTCAGCGGCACCTACTCCAGCGTGGCAGGTTGCGTCACCGAAGTGCTCAACCTCATTGTGCTCTTCCCTGGCGGCACCTGTGATGATGGCGATCCGAACACTGGGAATGACGCGTACGACAACACCTGCACCTGCGTAGGCCAGCCGAACGATTGTGCAGGCGTACCCAACGGCACCGCCGCCATCGATGCGTGCGGCCTCTGCGCGGGTGGCAACACCGGTATCGTCCCGAACTCCTCTTGCGCTGACTGCGCTGGTGTGCCCAACGGAACAGCGGCCATCGACGCGTGCAGCGTCTGTGCAGGTGGCACCACCGGCATCGTTCCCAACAGCTCCTGCGCTGACTGCGCCGGCGTGCCCAACGGTACCGCTGCTGTCGATGCGTGCGGAATCTGCGCTGGTGGTACTACCGGTATCGTTCCGAACAGCTCTTGCGTTGATTGCGCTGGTGTGCCCAACGGTACCGCCGTCATCGATGCGTGCAGCGTCTGCGCGGGTGGCAACACCGGCATCGTCCCGAACAGCTCCTGCGCTGACTGCGCTGGGGTTCCCAATGGCACCGCCGCCATCGATGCGTGCGGCGTCTGCGCTGGTGGCACCACCGGCATCGTTCCTAACAGCTCCTGCGCTGACTGCGCCGGCGTGCCCAACGGTACCGCTGCCATCGATGCGTGCGGCGTCTGTGCAGGTGGCAGCACCGGCATCGTCCCGAACTCCTCCTGCGCTGACTGCGCTGGCGTGCCCAACGGAACTGCTGCCATCGATGCGTGCGGCGTCTGTGCAGGTGGCAGCACCGGCATCGCACCGAACAGCTCCTGCTCTGACTGCGCTGGGGTGCCGAACGGTACCGCTGCTGTCGATGTATGCGGGGTGTGTGCGGGTGGAACCACTGGCATCGTTCCTAACAGCTCCTGCGCTGACTGCGCCGGCGTGCCCAACGGTACCGCTGCCATCGATGCGTGCGGGGTCTGTGCGGGTGGCAGCACCGGCATCGTCCCGAACTCCTCCTGCGCTGACTGCGCCGGCGTGCCCAACGGTACCGCCGCCATCGATGCGTGTGGTGTCTGCGCGGGTGGCAGCACTGGCATCGTCCCGAACGCCTCTTGCGCTGACTGCGCCGGCGTGCCCAACGGCACCGCTGCTGTCGATGCGTGCGGCGTCTGTGCGGGTGGCAATACCGGCATCGTCCCGAACGCCTCCTGCGCTGACTGCGCCGGCGTGCCCAACGGTACCGCCGCTATCGATGCGTGTGGTATCTGCGCGGGTGGCAGCACCGGCATCGTCCCGAACAGCACTTGCGCTGATTGCGCTGGTGTACCCAACGGTACCGCCGCTGTCGATGCGTGCGGCGTCTGCGCGGGTGGCAGCACCGGCATCGTCCCGAACAGCTCTTGCGCTGACTGTGCCGGCTTGCCCAACGGCACTGCTGCCATCGATGTGTGCGGTGTCTGCGCGGGCGGTACCACCGGCATCGTTCCCAACAGCTCTTGCGCTGACTGCGCTGGTGTGCCCAACGGCACTGATCTGCCTGGCACTTCCTGCGACGACGGTAACGTCAATACCACCAACGACACCTGGAGCGCTGCCTGCGTGTGCGTGGGAACGCCCACGAACTTCGACTGTCTGGGTGTGAGCGGCGGCGGGGCACTGCCCGGTACTTCCTGCGACGACGGTAACGTCAACACCACCAACGACACCTGGAGCGCGGCCTGCGTCTGCGAAGGCACGCCCACCAACTTCGACTGCCTCGGTGTGAGCGGCGGTGCTGCACTGCCCGGCACCTCCTGCGACGACGGTAACGTGAACACCGCCAACGACACCTGGAGCGCTGCCTGCATCTGCGAGGGAACGCCCACCAACTTCGACTGCTTGGGTGTGAGCGGTGGTGTGGCCCTGCCTGGCACCAGCTGCGACGACGGTAACGTCAACACCACCAACGACACCTGGAGCGCTGCCTGCATCTGCGAGGGCACACCCACCAACTTCGACTGTCTGGGTGTGAGCGGCGGTGCGGCTCTGCCCGGTGCTTCCTGCGACGACGGTAACGTCAACACCACCAACGATCTGTGGAGCGCTGCCTGCATCTGCGAGGGCACACCCACCAACTTCGATTGCCTCGGGGTGAGCGGCGGTGCGGCTCTACCCGGCACTTCCTGCGACGACGGCAACGTCAACACCGCCAACGATGTGTGGAGCGCCGCCTGCGTCTGCGAAGGCACGCCCACCAACTTCGACTGTCTCGGTGTGAGCGGCGGTGCGGCTCTGCCCGGCACTTCCTGCGACGACGGTAACGTCAACACCGCCAATGATCTGTGGAGCGCCGCCTGCGTCTGCGAGGGCACGCCCACCAACTTCGATTGCCTCGGTGTGAGCGGTGGCGCGGCACTGCCCGGTACTTCCTGCGACGACGGTAACGTCAACACCGCCAACGACACCTGGAGCGCCGCCTGCGTCTGCGAGGGCACGCCCACCAACTTCGACTGCCTCGGCGTGAGCGGCGGTGCGGCACTGCCCGGTACTTCCTGCGACGACGGTAACGTCAACACCGCCAATGATCTCTGGAGCGCCGCCTGCGTCTGCGAGGGAACGCCCATCAACTTCGACTGCTTGGGTGTGAGCGGTGGTGTGGCACTGCCTGGCACCAGCTGCGACGACGGTAACGTCAACACCACCAACGACACCTGGAGCGCTGCCTGCGTCTGCGAAGGAACCCCCACCAACTTCGATTGCCTCGGGGTGAGCGGTGGAGCGGCTCTGCCCGGTACTTCCTGCGACGATGGCAACGTCAACACCACCAACGACACCTGGAGCGCTGCCTGCGTCTGCGAAGGAACCCCCACCAACTTCGATTGCCTCGGGGTGAGCGGTGGCGCGGCTCTGCCCGGTACTTCCTGCGACGATGGCAACGTCAACACCACCAACGACCTGTGGGATGCCAACTGCACATGTGTTGGTCAGGTCGTGTGCGAACCGGTGAGCATTGTTGGCACGAGCGGAGGCGGCACCCATTGTGCAGGCGGGTCCTTCGACCTCGGCGTGATCGCCGCAGGCACTGCGCCGTATGTCTTCCACTGGTCTGGACCAGGAACGTTCTCACCGGACACGATCAGCGCCCAGGTCACCGTGACCAATGGTGCGAGCGGTGTGTACACCGTCGTCGTGGAGAACGCATGCGGCATGGCCACCTCAACGATCGACGTCACCGTTGCTCCCGTGCCAGCGCCGGTATGGGCCGCACCGACAAGCGTTTGCAATGAAGCGGGTGTGGTGGACCTCACCACGCTGATCACCGGTACGTCCGGAGGATCGTGGTCCGGCGTAGGCGTCTCCGGTGGTGTCTTCGATCCCGCCGGCCTGATGGGACCGATCGACATCACCTATTCGTTCGGAGCTCCATGCCCGGCTGCCAGCACCCAGAGCGTGGTAGTGACACCCAGCCCGGTGGCCCAAGCCGGTCCGGATGGTGCTGTGTGCGGACTTTCCTACCCGCTCGAGGCCCTGCTGGATGTTGCCCCTGGCACCTGGAGCGGAGCACCGGGGGTGTCGTTCACGAACGACCAGTCGCCGAACGCGACGGCCACGGTACCTGTGCCGGGCACCTATGCCTTCGTGTGGACCGTGGGTGACGCCGGATGCTCCGACACGGATACCGTTCTGGTGACCTTCCAGGACCCGACGCTGCCAGTGCTGGTGGATGCCGGCCAGGACCAGGAACTTGATGTGACGAACACCACCCAACTGAACGGAAGCGTTGCGCCCGGAGCCGAGGTGACGTGGAGCCTGATCCAAGGTGGTGGGAACATCCTATCCCCCTCGGATACCGGTTCCTGGGTGACGGATCTGGCGATGGGCACGAACATCCTCATGCTCACCGCAAGCATCGGGGATTGCGCCCAGGCGACCGACACGGTCATGATCACGGTGAACGACGTGTTCATCCCGCAAGGATTCTCCCCGGACGGTGATGGCGTGAACGATGTGTTCGAGATCACGGGCATCCGCGCCTTCCCGGGCAACCGCCTGGCCGTGTTCAATCGGTGGGGCCAACCGGTGCTTGACCGTACCGACTACCAGAACGACTGGAACGGCCACGGCATGAACGGTGAGCCCTTGCCGAACGACACCTACTTCTATGTGCTGAACCTAACGCCCGACCGTGCGTACAACGGTTTCGTCATCATCAAGCGATGAAGGGTCGTGTGCGGACGATAAGCCTGGTCTTCAGCCTGTTGGCAGGAGCACTGACCCGTGGGCAGCATACGCCGCTCACCAGCCAATATCTGTTCAACGGACTGCTGATCAACCCTGCGTATGCCGGGTCGCGGGACGCGTTCACGGCCAACCTGACCTGGCGACAGCAATGGGTGGGATTCGACGGCGCCCCAAGTACCCAGGTGATGAGCATCCACAGCCCGATCAACCGGACACGGACCGCGGTCGGCCTGCTCGTGCTGAACGATCGCATCGGTGTGAGCCGCGAGACCGGCGTGCTCAGCAACTACGCCTACCGCATCCCGCTCCGGCGGGGCAAGCTCCAACTCGGCTTCGGCGCGGGGCTGTCCGTGCTACAGGCGGATTGGACACGGGTGGCCCTGCAGGACCGTTCCGACCTTCAGTTCGCCAGCGATTCACGCGGCATCGTGAAGCCGAACTTCAGCGCAGGTGCCTACTTCTACAAGAAGGACTACTTCCTCGGTGCATCCGTGCCGTTCGTGATGTCGCATCGGTTCGACCCGAGCGCGGACCAATGGACGGTGTTCAGCGACCGCGCGCAGTTCCAGCCGATGATCACCGGTGGTTATCTCTGGAAACTGAACAGGCACATGAAGCTGAAGCCCAGTACGCTGGTCCGCTACCAGCTCGCCAGCGGGGTGCAGACCGATGTGAACGCGAACCTCATCATCAACGACAAGATCTGGACAGGGGTCAGCTACCGCTCGAACGACTCCATGGGCGGCTCCTTCGAAGTCCTACCGACGCCGCAATGGCGACTGGGCTATGCGTATGACCTGGGGCTCTCACGCCTGACGCCCTACCACCGGGGTACGCACGAACTGATGGTGCAATACGAATTCGGTAAAAAGATCCATGTAAGGGACCCGCGCTACTTCTGAGCCATGCCCCGCACGCTCTCTCCCCTCCTGCTGCTCCTGCCGCTGCTCGCAACGGCCCAGGACCAGTATGTGGTGACCCCTGTGGACCTTGCTCCCGGTGGCGTTGACTTCGCTCCGGTGCTGGTGGACAGCATGGTGGTGATGTGCTCGCTCCGCGACGAAGGCACGGTGGTGGTGCGTGATGCCGAGACCGGCGATCCCTTGAGCGACCTCTACAGCTTCAACTGGCAGGAGGGCCATCCGAGCTCACCGGTACTGCTGAGCCGGGACCTGAAGAGCGAGGTGAACGACGGTCCTGCCTCCTTCAGCATGGGCGGCACCACCATCTGCTTCACCCGGAACCAGTTGGCCAGCACACGGAAAAAGGACGGACAAGCGGACCGGCTCGGCCTCTTCTTCGCCGCGAGCGACTCGGATCGCTGGACGCCACCTGTTGCGTTCGAATACAACAGCCAGGTCTATAACGTGATGCATCCGGCCTTCTCTCCGGATGGGCTCACCCTCTACTTCGCCAGCGACATGCCGGGTGGCCAGGGCGGCACCGACCTCTACCGCAGCGATCTGGTGGAAGGCGTATGGGCGATCCCGATGAACCTCGGCCCCTCCGTGAATTCCGAGGCCAACGAGCTCTTCCCGTTCGTGGCTGCGGATGGTACGCTCTACTTCAGCAGCAACCGGGATGGCGGCGCTGGCAAACTCGATATTTACCGTTGCCTTCGCGCAGGGAACCGCCTGCTTCGCCCGGAGGCCATGCCCGAGCCCGTGAACTCCCCGGGCAATGACGTCGGCTACACCTCCTTCCTCACCGACCGCAGTGGTTTCCTGAGCAGCGACCGCACCGGCTCCGACAGGATCTACGCGTTCCGGTTGATGCCCAAGCTCTTCGCCGAATGTGCCGCCCAACAACAGAACAACTATTGCTACTCCTTCAAGGAGCCGGGTGAATTCACCAAGGTCATCAAGGAGCTTCCGGTCCACTACAGCTGGCGCTTGGGGGATGGCACTCGGGTGAACGGCCCGACCGCCGAACATTGCTACAAGGGCCCCGGCACTTATCGCGTGGAACTGGAGATCATCGACGATGCCAGCGGAGAGGTGTTCTTCAATGCGGCGAGCTACGAACTGCGCATCGCGGACATCGAACAGCCCTACATCACTTCCGCGGACAGCACACGGAGCGGACGGCCCACCCGGCTTGACGCCATCCACAGCAACCTGCCCGGCCGCTCGTTGGAGGAGTTCCATTGGGACCTGGGTGACGGCACCTTTGCTGAAGGACGGTCCATCGAGCACACCTGGAGCGATCCGGGGGACCATGTGGTACGGCTGGCCGTTGTCGGTGTGAAAAAGGGTACGCGCGAGCTGTACACGCAGTGCGTCACCCGCACCGTCTCCGTGATCCGTCGGTTCGATGACAGCGGTGACCAGCCCGTGCTGACCCAGTACCAGGATGCCCAAGGGACGACCCACAGCTTCAACTTCCAGGCCCTGCCCTTCGACCAGTTCGCGCTCGCCGCGAAAGAGAACGAGGACGTGCGCTTCAGCGTGCAGCTGTTCGCCAGCACGAGCCGTGTTGAACTGAGCGATCCGCGCTTCGCCGAGATCCGCAAGCATTACCCCGTCTTCGAGCGCTTCGATCCGGTGAAAGGGGTGTACACCTACAGCGTGGGGCAGGCCAAGGACCTGGAAGGCATGTACGAGGTCTTCAAGAAAGTGCTCGAACTGAAGTTCCTCGACGCCGAGGTGGCGGTGATCCATGCCGACAAGGTGACCGACCTGAGCGCGCTGGAACTGCTGACCGCCCAGGAGCTGGACAACAGCGTGGTGCGGGCGAGCACGGTGCACTTCGACAATGGCAAGGACTCGTTCAGTGCGGATTTCCATCCGCAGCTGGACAAGCTGGCCGACCTGCTGGTCGCGCATCCGCAATTGCGCGTGGTGATCGAGGCCCACACCGATGCCGTGGGCAGCAACACCGCCAACATGGACCTGTCCCAGCGCCGCGCCCAGCGCATCCTCGAGTACCTCGCGCAACGCACGGACCCCGGGCGCATCGTCCCCATCGGGTTCGGGGAAGAGCATCCGATCGCCGACAACCGCAGCCCGCAAGGCCGCGCGGAGAACCGGCGCGTGGAGTTCCGGCTGGTGATGAAGGACGACCAGGCCTACGCCCCCAACAAGCGCTGACGGCGCCTCGGGCATCGTCCACTAGCTTTCGGGCGTCTCCCCCTGGATGCGCCTCCGCTCGCTCGCGATACTCACCCTCCTGTTCTTCGTCCGGGACGCCCGGGCCCAGGCCCGCGGCTCCTTCGTGGAGAACCGCGGCCAATGGCCGGCGGCGGTGACCCACAAGGCCGACCTGGCCGGGGCCACGCTCTGGTGCGAACGCGATGGACTGCTGCTGGACCTGTATGACCGGAGCACCTTGCACGCCCATGAGAGCGCCGGGGAGCATCCACCGGCGATCATTGAACGCGCGGTGACGCATCACCACGCCGTGCGGCTCCGGTTCGTGGGTGGCGCACCGGATGCTCGCACCGAGGGCCTGGGCGTGGAGCGCGGTGCCTACAACTTCCTGCTGGGAAACGACCCCGGCCGTTGGGGCCGTGCCGCACACGCCTTCAAGGGCCTACTGCATCACGACGTGTGGCCGGGGATCGATGTGCGTACCCGCGCGAGCGAGCGGGACATGGAGTACGACCTGCTCGTGGAGGCGGGTGCCGATGCATCCCGCATCGTGCTTGCCTATGAAGGCGCCGACCGCGTGTTCCTGCAGGATGGGCACCTGCACATCACCACAAGCCTGGGCGTTCTGGTGGAGTCCATTCCACTGGCCTACCAGGAGCAGGACGGAGCGCGGGTGCCCGTGACCTGCAACTACCAGCTCGACAAGGGGCAGGTGCGCTTCCAACTCGGCCATTACGACCATGCCCGGCCGTTGACCATCGACCCGAGCCTGGTGTTCAGCACGTTCAGCGGCAGCGGAGCGGACAACTTCGGCTACACCGCCACCTACGACAACAAGGGCTTCCTCTACAGCGGCAGCACGGCCTTCGGCCAGGCCTACCCCACCACCGTGGGCGCGTATGACACCGTGCACGGTGGCGGTGACGGGCTCTTCGACGGCATCGACATCGCGCTGACCAAGTACGACACCACCGGCTCCTTCCTGATCTGGAGCACCTTCATCGGCGGCAGCAGCGATGAACTGCCGCACAGCCTGGTGGTGAACGCGAACGATGAACTGTTCATGCTCGGCACCACCAGTTCGGCCAACTTCCCCACCACGGCCAACGGTTTTGATGTGACCTTCAACGGTGGACCCGCAGTGAACCTGACCAACGGCCTCGGCAGCAACTTCCCCAATGGCGTGGACATGGTGCTGACCCGGCTGAGCGCGGACGGCTCGCAATTGCTGGCGTCCACGTTCGTTGGCGGCAACGGAACGGACGGTCTCAACCGGGCGAGCGGCCTGAAGTTCAACTATGCGGATGAGGTGCGGGGGGAGATCGAGCTGGACGTGAACGACAACGTGTATGTGGTGAGCTCGACCACCTCCACCGACCTACCCACCACACCGAACGCCCATCGCACCACCTACCAAGGTGGCGAACAGGACGGTGTGGCCCTGAAGATGGACGCGTCGCTCTCCACCATGTTCTGGTGCACCTATTTCGGTGGCACCGGCGCCGACGCCATCTATTCGCTCGACCGCGACGACCTGCAACACGTGTACTTCTGCGGCGGCACCCGGTCAATGGACCTGCCATTCACCTCCGGCTTTCAGAACACCAATCAGGGCGGCACCGCCGAAGGGTTCATCGCCGAACTCCAATACGATGGCACCTCACTGCTGGCAGGCACGTACTACGGCAGTCCGCTCTACGACCAGACCTACTTCGTCGAACACGATGAACAGGGCAACCGCTTCGTCTTCGGTCAGACCTCGGCCCCGTCCGGCTCCCTGATCCTGAACGCACCCTACAATCAGCCAGCGGGCGGCCAGCTCATCGCCAAATTCAGCCCGGGGCTCAACAGCCTGCTGATGGCTTCGCGCATGGGCTCGGGCGATGGCACACCGGACATCTCCCCCGTGGCCTTTCTCGTGGACTATTGTGACAAGATCTACATCTGCGGGTGGGGCAGTGCCATCCAGGGCGGCACCCTCTCCACCACCGGCCTACCGGTAACGGGGGATGCATTCCAAGCCACCACGGACGGGCGCGACTTCTACCTCGCGGTGTTCGACATCGACATGACGGCGTTGTTCTACGGCACCTACATCGGCGGGCCGTTGAGCTCCGAACACGTGGACGGAGGCACCAGCCGCTTCGATCGGCGGGGCCGCATCTACGAGAGCGTTTGCGCCGGCTGCGGCGGCAACAGCGACTTCCCGACCACACCCAACGCCTGGAGCGCCACCAACAACAGCGGCCTCTGCAACAACGCGGTCTTCAAGTTCGACTTCGACTTCCCCATCGTGGTGGCCGGCTTCACCACCGAACTGGCCTGCCTGCCCGCACCGGTCCAATTCGAGAACACCAGCAGTAACGCTTCCGCATATGCGTGGGACTTCGGCGATGGCATGGGTTCCACCGCCGCCTCCCCGGACCATGTGTTCCCCGGACCCGGCGTGTACATCGTGCAGCTCGTGGCCTCGAATGCGGCCACCTGCAACCAGAACGACACGACGCTGCAACAGGTGGTGGTGCTCGGCAATTCCAGCTACGCGTTGAACGACACCGCTGTATGCAACGGAGCAAGCGTGCAGATCGGGCTGCTGCCGGTGCCCTCGCCGAACGTCACCTACGCCTGGTCGCCTGCCACCGGGCTGAGCAACCCGAACGTGGCCAACCCCATCGCCACCCCGGCAACCACCACGACCTACACCCTGCTGATCAGCGATGGCAACTGCACGGACACCGTTACGCAGGTGGTGCAGGTGGCCCTGCCGGTGATGGTGGCCGCACCGGATACGGTGGTGTGCGGTCCCAGCGCCACGGTGGAACTGACCGCGGACAGTGACGGTCAATCCGACCAGTTCCATTGGAGCAGCAACAATGCATACACGGACCAGTTGAACAGCCCGCCCACCGACAGCACGGCCACCGTCACCGTGAACGGCGATGCCTGGTTCTACGTGCGTTCTGAAGGCAATGCATGCGCCGCGGAGGACAGCGTGTTCATCGACATGCAGCTGATCGCCCCGGGCATCAGTGAGGACCAGTTGATCTGTGCGGACGAGACCGCCACCCTGACCATCACCGGCGTGGAGCCCGGCAGTGCCATCGACTGGCAGCCGGAAGCGCTGATCGATGCCGGGCAGGGCACCACGAGCATCCAGGCGAGCCCCCCGAGCGACCAGACCTACACGGTGGCGGTGACCTCACCTGCCGGCTGCACCTGGAGCGCTTCGGCGGACGTGCTGGTATCCCCGCTCTTCGGCAGCAGCGTGGGGGCCAGCGTGGACCAGAGCATCGTGGCACCGGGGACCCTGGTGCAATTGAGCGCATCCCCCACGACCGGCGTCAACTACGTGTGGCAACCCTCAGCGCTCGTGAGCGATCCGGTGATCAACAACCCCACGGCCGTGGTGCAGGAGACCACCGCCTTCATCCTCACCATCACCGATGGGATCTGCACACGCAACGACACCGTGATCGTCACCGTGTACGAGACCCGGTGCGACGAGCCGGACGTGTTCATCCCCGATGCCTTCACACCGAACGGTGATGGCAACAACGATGTGCTGTACGTGCGCGGCCGCAACATCGCCGCCATGGACCTGAAGGTGTTCGACCGCTGGGGTGAGCTGGTGTTCAGCACCACCCGCCAGAGCGAAGGGTGGGACGCCACGTTCAAGGGCAAGGCCGTTGACCCGGACGTTTATGTGTACTGGCTGGACGTGACCTGCGGCGATGGGCAGACCTTCTTCAGGAAAGGCAACGTCACCGTGATCCGATGATGTCCTCTGCGATCCGACACGGCCTGTTCACCGGAGCATCGATCCTGATGTTCACCACGGCTCACGCGCAGGACATCCACTTCTCCCAGTTCTTCAACACCCCATACGCCACCTCTCCTGGCAACATCGGGCTGTTCAAAGGCGACTACCGGGCCGGCGCAGTGTTCCGCCAGCAATGGAGGAGCGTAACGGTGCCTTACCGCACCTTTGGCCTGGGTGGGGACGCGGCGAACGTGGGCGGCGTGCAGGGGCTCGGTGCAGGGCTGTGGCTGTATAACGACAAGGCCGGCGACTCGCGCTTGAACACGTTCCACGTGAGCCTTGGCGGATCGTGGACACAGCCGGTGGGCGCGAACGGCGACCAGCAGGTGACCGCCGGGCTTCAGGTGGGGCTCACGGCCATGAGCATCGACTACAGCCAGCTACGCTTCGACGCCCAGTACAACGGCTTCTACTTCGACCCGTCGCTCCCGAACAACGAACGCTTCGTGCGCGATGCCTTCACGCACCCCGACGTGCATGCGGGCGCCGTCTACCAATACGCTCCGAACAAGCGTGACCTGGTGCAGGCGGGCCTCAGCCTGTTCAACATCACCGCACCGGCCGTGGACTTCAATGGTGACCGGTCCGTGCTGGACCGGCGCTTCGTGCTGAACGCCATCACCCGCTTCCCGGTGAGCGAAAAGGTGGATGTACAGCCGATGTTCCAGTACATGACCCAGGCCACGTACCGCGAGCTGGACCTGGGGGGATGCGTGCGCTACATCCTGCTGGACCGGTTCGACATGCTGCGCACGGTGCAGGCAGGGTTGTTCTGGCGTGCGGCGGACGCCGGCTACCTCTTCGCCGGTACCGAATACGATGATTGGACCGTGGGCCTGAGCTACGACATCAACCTGAGCGACCTGGTACCCGCCAGCCGCAACCGGGGCGGCATCGAGATCACCGCGGTACGCGTGTTCCGCAAGCACCCTGTGCCGCACCGCTACAAGGCCTGCCCCACCCAGCTCTGAGCCATGCCGACGGCACGCACCGCGCTACTTGTCCTTGTCCTATCGATCACCGGCGCCGGTCGGGCCCAGGGCATCGCGCAGTTCCTGCTGTGGAGCGATGAGGCGATGCGCACCGGCGACCACTACGGCGCCTCGCGCTACCTGGCCGAGGCGCTGCAGCAGGACCCGGGCCGCATGGAACTGCAATGGAAGTATGCCGAGGCCTGCCGGCTCAGCAACCAGTACCCGCAGGCGGCCGAAGCGTACGCCAAGGTATACCGCAAGGATCAGGGCCGCCTGCATCCCGAAGCGCTGCGCTGGCTCGGAGAGATGCAACTGTGCGCCGGCCAGCTGGATGAGGCCCAGAAGACCTGGTTGAAAGTGAAGCAGAAGGAAAAGGACAAACGGAGCGTGACCGCTCAACGCGCGGACAACGCCGCTGCCGGCATCGCGTTGACCCGGGAGCTGATGGCCGCACCACCGGTGGCGCAGGTGAAGCATCTGCCGGAACCGGTGAACACTTATGACAGCGAGTTCGGTGCGCGCACGGGACCGGACCAACAGCTCTACTTCACCTCACTGCGCGGTGAGCTGAAGGATGACGAAGTGGTGAAGGACACGGGCACCTACCATGCCGGTATCTGGCGAACGTCCAACTTGGGCGACCGATGGATCGCACCGGTGAGCGTGCAGGCGCCGGAGCAGGGCCTCGGCTACGCGAATCCGGCCTGGTCCGCGGATGGGCAGGTGCAGTACCGCTCGAACTGTCCGGCCGGCGGCCCGTGCAGGATCCAGATGAACGCCGGAGGCACCGGATGGCAGGATGTGCCCGGCCTCGGGGCGGAAATGAGCACCCAGCCGCACGTGGTGACGGGTGACGGACGGGCATCGCTCCTCTTCACCAGCGACCGCGCGGGCGGGCCGGGCGGCCTGGACATCTGGATGGCGGATCTGACCGCGAACGGGGCCACCGACCCGCGTCCGTTGCCGCCGCCGGTGAACACGCCGGGCAACGAAAGCTGCCCCTACTATGAACCGGTGACCCGGACGCTTTACTTCAGCAGCGACTTCCTGCCCGGCTTCGGCGGCTACGACAACTTCAGCAGCGCGGACAGCGCCGGATCCTTCGCCACGCCGCGGAACCTGGGGCATCCGCTGAACAGCCACGCGAACGACCTGTACCCTGTGCTGAACGCGGCCACTGGCGAAGGGTACTTCACGAGCAACCGCATCGGCTCCCTGGCCAAGAAAGGCGCCACCTGCTGCAACGACCTCTATGCCTTCACCCTTCCGAATGCCGCGCACGTCGCTCCGGACACGATAAAGAAGGACACGGTACTGACCGTGGCCCAGAAGCGCATCACCTCCCTTCGCGAGAAGCTGCCCATCCGGCTCTACTTCCACAACGATGAGCCCGGTCCGCGGAGCTGGGACACCACCACCACGCTCACGTACGAGCAGACCTACCGCGCCTACAAGGCCCTGGTTCCGGACTACCACCGCGCCTGGGGTGCGAACACGACCGGCATCGCGGCCATCGACGGGTTCTTCCGCGAGAAGGTGGACCATGGCTTCGACCAGCTGAACGACTTCATCGCCCTGTTGAAGCAGGCCTTGGAAGAAGGTCAGCGCATCGAGCTGCAGGTCCGCGGTTTCGCCAGTCCGCTGGCGAAGAGCGACTACAATGCCAACCTATCGCTCCGCCGGATCAGCAGCATGGTGAACTACCTCCAAGTGGTGGATGGCGGCGCCTTGCGGCCGTTCCTGCGCTCGGGCGCATTGCGCATCCGGAAGTCGCCCTTCGGCGAGGACCAGAGCGCATCCGGTATCAGCGACAGGCTGGAGGACCTGCAAGGTTCCGTGTACAGCGTGGGCGCATCGCTGGAGCGGCGCATCGAGATCGAGCAGGTGCTGCTGACGGAGGAGACCGGCGCCACCATCGAGCCCGGGTCCGACCCGATCACCAACGTGTACAACGTGCTCACCAACTCGATCACGCAGGACATCGGCACCCTGGAACAGTTGCAGCACCGCAACGCCGTGTTCCTGGTGCGCAACACAGGCGCTTCGCCCATGCACCTGCTGCGCGCGCGGGTGCAATGCGATTGCGTCTCGGTGGAGCTGCCCGAGCAGCCCGTTCCCCCGCATGGCACGCAGCTGGTCACCGTGCACTTCAACGGCCATGCGCCGGAAGGCCGCCTGGAACGGTACATCGATGTGGACACCGACGGCGAGCCCGCTACCTTGCGGCTGATCGTCACCGGTCACCTTACCCCGCTCCGCTGAACATGCGCCTGCTGCTCCTCTCGAACTCCACCCTGCCCGGCGAGCCCTACCTCGGCTGGCCCCGGCCGCACATCACGGAATTCCTCGGCGAACGGAAGCGCATCGCCTTCGTGCCCTTTGCGGCGGTGTCCTTCAGCATGGACGAGTATGCCCGCATGACCCAGGGGGCCTTCGCGGAAATGGGGCACGAGCTCTTCAGCCTGCATACCGAAGCGGACAAGGTGAAGGCCCTGATGGGCGCGGACGCCGTGGCCGTGGGCGGTGGCAACACCTTCCAACTGCTGCGCACGCTGTACAGCACCGAACTGTTGCGGGCGATCCGCGTGCGCGTGATGGGCGGCATGCCCTACATCGGATGGAGCGCGGGCAGCAACGTGGCCTGCCCCACCATCATGACCACGAACGACATGCCCATCACCGAGGTGCCCACGATGCGGGCGATGGGGCTCGTCCCCTTCCAGATCAATCCACACTACACGGATGCCCGGCTGCCGGGGCACGGTGGTGAAAGCCGCGACCAGCGCATCGCCGAATACCTGGCGCTGAACCAGCGCAGCGCCGTGGTGGGCCTGCGCGAAGGCGCGCTGCTGAACGTGAACGAGGAACTGATGAGCGTGGAGGGCGCGGGCATGCGCCTGTTCCGCAGCGGGCAGGAACCGAAGGACATTCCCGGGGGCACGGCCTTGCGCACAGCGCTGACCGGGGCGTGAACGCCCCCCTGTTCATTCTCGCGCTCGCCTCTACCGCCTGAAGACCCTGGGGGGACCTACGTTCGCCCTCGCATGCGGAAGGAATTCCAGGACGTCATCGACCGCACCGGCGACCTCGGTCCGCACCTGCTCGTGCTGCTGAAGGTCGTGCTCATCGTGCTCGCCGCCTTCGTGGTGGAGCGGATCATCGTGAGCCTGCTGCGCAGCGCTTACGCCCAGGCCAAGGCCCAGGGGCACGATGAGGTGACGCGCTACCGTTTCGCGCGCAATGCGGTGCGCAGCATCGTGGCCATCACCGCGCTCGGCTTCGTCGCCTATGTGATCCCCAGTGTGCGCTCGCTCGCGGTGACGCTCTTCGCCGGTGCCGGCATCCTGGCCGCGCTCATTGGCTTCAGCGCCCAGAAGGCCTTCAGCAACATCATCAGTGGATTCTTCATCGTGGCCTTCAAGCCCTTCCGCGTGGGCGACAACATCCTGATCGGCCAGGGGGCCACGGGGCCGGGGCTGCCGGAACGCAGCGGCATCGTGGAGGACATCACCCTGCGGCACACGGTGATCCTCACCTTCGAGAACCGCCGCATCATCATCCCGAACGCCATCATCAGCGACGAGTTCATCGTCAACAGCACCATCCGCGACCCGGCCACCTGCGAGTACGTGGAGGTGCCCATCGCCCTCACGGCGGATGTGCGCAAGGCCATGGCCCTGCTGGCGGAGATCTGCCTGGGGCACAAGGACCAGATCGACCGGCGCACCGCCGGCGAGTTGGAGGCCGGTGATTCCCGGATCCCGGTACGCCTGGTACGCCTTTCGGACAGCGCCCTGGTGCTGCGCGCCTATGTATGGGCCAAGGACCCGATCACCGCCCGCATGATGCACTACGACCTCAACGTGGACATCGTGGAACGCTTCCGCGCAGAGGGGATCGAGATCCCCGTGCCCACGCGGAAGCTCATCGGCCCGATCCCCCAACCGGCATGAAACGCGTCCGCAAACGGTCGGACAAGGCCGGGCTGCCTCCGGGCTCCCTCATCGGCGTCAGCAACGACACCTGCACCGTGACGGTGCTCAAGGAGTTCACGTATACCCCGGACCACTATGTGGAACGGGACCTCCGGAACATGGCGGAGTTCGTGCCGTCGGAGGGCTGCATCACCTGGCTGGACATCGATGGGTTGGACGACACCTCCATCGTCAGCGCCGTCGGCGAGCGCTTCAACCTGCATTCGCTGCTGCTGGAGGACGTGCTCAACACCGACCACCGCCCCAAGGTGGAGGAATACCAGGACCACCTGTTCGTGGTGGCCAAGATGCTGAGCCTGGACGAGGAAACGGACGGGATCGTGACCGAGCAAGTGAGCTTCGTGCTGGGCAAGGGGTACGTGATCAGCTTCCAGGAGAAACCGGGCGATGTGCTGGACCCGGTGCGCGACCGCATCCGGCACGGCACGGGCCGCGTGCGCCGCAAGGGCCCCGACTACCTCTTGTACGCCCTGCTCGATGTGATCGTGGACAACTACTTCCTGATCGTGGAGGACCTGGGGGAACGGATCGAGCAGCTGGAGCGGAAGATCAGTGTGCGGCCCGGCAATGAGGACCTGCTGACGATCCAGGAGATCCGCAGCCTGTTGATCATGGTGGGACGCTACACCACCCCCGTGCGCGAACTGGCCGGCCGCATGAACACGGTGCAGAGCGAGCTGATCGACAAGTCCACGCGGCGCTACATCAACGACCTGCAGGACCATACGGTCTACATCGCGGAGAGCATCAACACCTTCCGCGACATGCTGACCAACCTGGAGAACACCTACCACGCCGGGCAGAACGCCCGCATGACGCAGGTGATGAAGCTCCTCACCATCATCAGCACCATCTTCATCCCGCTCACCTTCGTGGTGGGCGTGTACGGCATGAACTTCGACCACATGCCGGAGCTCCGATGGAAGTACGGCTACCCAATGGTGATGGGCAGCATGACGGTGATCGCGGGGCTGATGCTGTTGTGGTTCCGCCGGAAGCGGTGGCTGTGACCTTGGCCGCCTCGCGGCGGGAAAAATGCCGGAACGCATGCCCGCGCGTGCCGCTGTGCCTTTATTTTGCCCTCAGCATCATGGCCCGCAAGCGCAGCATCGGCATCTGTGACCAGACCTGGTCCGCCCTGCTCATCGCCGTTGGCGCGCCCTGTGGCGTTCGTTCCGCCTTCCGCTGATGAACGCGCGCGTGCCCTTCCTCATCCGGCGAACCGAAACCGCCCACGCGCTTCCTCCGACGCTCCTTTCACACGAAGCCCCTGGCCTTTCGCTACTGGCTGCTGGCCATGCCATGTGGCGCATGGCCAGCAGCCAGTGGCCAACAGCCAATGGCGCCCCGCATACCTCCCGGCACGCCCCCGCATGAAGACCCGCTACATCGACCTGATCGAGCAGACCTTCGACTTCCCGAAGGATGAGTTCAAGTTCGTGAACGATCAGCTCACCTGGAACGATCTGCCGCTGATGGAGATCATCCAGAAGCACGGCACGCCGCTGCGCATCACCTACCTGCCCAAGATCGGTGAGAAGATCGATCAGGCGCGCGCCCACTTCGCCAAGGCCTTCAAGGAGCACGACTACCAGGGCACCTACGAGTATTTCTACTGCACCAAGAGCAACCACTTCAGCTACGTGATCGACCAGGTGACCGCCAAGGGGGTGAGCCTGGAGACCAGCAGCGCCTACGACATCGAGATCATCGAACTGCTGATGGAGCGCGGCAAGCTGGCCCGCACCGCCACCATCCTGTGCAACGGCTACAAGGACGAGCGCTACATCCGCAACATCGGCCGGCTGAAGAACAGCGGGGTGAACGTGATCCCCATCATCGACAACATGGGCGAGCTGGCCATGCTCGACGAGGTTATCAAGGGGCCGTGCGACATCGGCATCCGCATCGCCGCCGAGGAGGCGCCCAAGTTCGAGTTCTACACCAGCCGCCTGGGGATCGGGTACAAGGACATCATCCCCTTCTACATGCGGAACATCAGCAAGCAGAAGAAGTTCCGCCTGAAGCTGATGCACTTCTTCATCAACACGGGGATCTCCGACAGTGCCTACTACTGGAACGAGCTGGGCAAGTGCGTGAACGTTTACTGCGACCTGAAGAAGCTCTGCCCGACCCTGGACACGCTGGACATCGGCGGCGGGCTGCCCACGAAGAACAGCCTGAACTACAGCTTCGACGTGGAGTACATGATCACCGAGATCGTCGGCCGCATCAAGGACATCTGCGATGAGAACGATGTGGTGGAGCCGAACATCTTCAGCGAGTTCGGCAGTTTCACCGTGGCGGACAGCGGGGCCACGTTCTTCAGCATCCACGGCCAGAAGAAGCAGAACGAGAAGGAGCGTTGGAACATGATCGACGGCAGCTTCATGACCACGCTGCCGGACACCTGGGCCATCAACAAGCGCTTCCTGATGCTGCCCATCAACAATTGGAACGACGAGTACGAGCGCGTCTTCCTCGGGGGCATGACCTGCGACAGCGACGACTACTACAACAGCGAGCAGCACGTCAACGCCATCTACCTGCCGAAGTACCGCGAGGACCGGAAGCAATACCTGGGCTTCTTCAACACCGGTGCCTACCAGGATTCCCTTGGCGGCTTCGGGGGCATCCAGCACTGCCTGATCCCCAAACCCAAGCATGTGCTGATCGACCGCCTGCCCGACGGCACCCTCACCGACCGCGTGTTCGCCGAGGTGCAGAGCGCGGAACGCATGATGGAACTGCTGGGGTACCTGCCGCAGGCCGAGCTGGTGCGCAAGTGACCCTGGCGGCATGCGCTCCTTTTATGCCGGCTCCCACTGGTTCTGGGTCCTATCGCGCATCGGCTTCGTGCTGATGTTCGGGATCAGCATGGTGCAGATCCTGGGTGATGGGCCGCTCCGGGACCCGGACGTGGTGCTTGTGAACGCGTTCAGCATGCTGGGCACCGTGGTGCTCGCCGTGCTGGCCGGGTTCGAGCTGGCCCGCGCTCGGAAACCCATTCCGCTCCGGATGGCCGGCGGTGTGTTCCTCGTGCTCTTCGGCATCGGCCTGGCCGTGGTGCTGGGCCTGGGCCTGGTGCCCATGGGCGGCCTGCGCTTTCTGCTCGCCCTGCTCATCACCTGGTTCCTGCTGGCGGGCCTGCGCGACCTGATCGTCCCCTGACAGGCCGCCTTTCGACAGGACCGGTCCGCCGCGCCCGTGACCTGTCGCCGGAAATGCACTGCGTGCGGGACCATTCACGTAAGTACGCGCCTCTATATTCGACCCCGCTTTCACACCAGCCCTTCGCGAACGACCCGCGCCGACATGAGCAACCGCCCGATCAGCAGCTTCATCGAGAAGCACTACCTCCACTTCAACGCCGCCGCCCTGGTGGATGCCGCCAAGGGGTACAAGGCCCACAAGGCCGCCGGCAAGAAGATGATGGTGACCCTTGCGGGCGCCATGAGCACCGCCGAGCTCGGCAAGATCCTCGCGGAGATGATCCGCAAGGGCCAGATCGACATCATCAGCTGCACCGGCGCCAACCTGGAGGAGGACGTGATGAACCTGGTGGCCCACGAGCACTACGAGCGCATCCCCAACTACCGCGACCTCACCCCCGCCCAGGAGCGCGACCTGCTGGACCGCGGCATGAACCGCGTGACGGACACCTGCATCCCGGAGCATGAGGCCTTCCGCCGCCTGGAGAAGCACGTGCTGGACCTGTGGACCGCCGACGACAAGAGCGGCAAGCGCCGGTTCCCCCACGAGTACTTCTATGAGATGATCAACTCGGGCGTGCTGAAGCAGTACTACCAGATCGATCCGAAGGACAGCTGGATGGTGGCCGCCGCCGAGCGGAACCTGCCGATCATCTGCCCGGGCTGGGAGGACAGTACGCTCGGCAACATCTTCGCGGGCCACTGCATCACGGGCGACTGCAAGCCCTCCATGATGAAGAGCGGCATCGAGTACATGATGTTCCTGGCGGACTGGTACACCAACAATTGCGGCCAGGACGGCATCGGCTTCTTCCAGATCGGCGGGGGCATCGCGGGCGACTTCCCCATCTGCGTGGTGCCCATGCTGCACCAGGACCTGCAGCGAGACAACATCCCCTTCTGGAGCTACTTCTGCCAGATCAGTGACAGCACCACCAGCTATGGCAGCTACAGCGGCGCCGTACCCAACGAAAAGATCACCTGGGGCAAGCTGGACATCGATACGCCGAAGTACATCATCGAAAGCGATGCTACTATTGTGGCGCCGCTCATCTTCGCCTACATCCTGGACATGTAAGCCCTCCGCCCATGCAGCGACTCATACGCTCCTTCAACACGCTTACGGACGACCTGCGCGAGAAGCTGCAGGAACAGTACCCGGACGGCATCGACAACAGCCACATCCGCACGCTGAACACACCCAAGGGGGAAAGCCTGCGGGTGATCGAGTTGCGCACGGACGAGGCCATCTACCTGATCAAGATCAACGCGGAGAGCCGCGAGGAGATCGAGCAGTTCCTGGACCAGGAGGAGGGCGCCGGCGCCATCGGCGAGGACATCGGTGGCGGTGATGGCGACGAGCTGGAAGGCGTTGAAGGCGGCGACGAAGAGGAGGGCGGTGACGAGGACATGGATGACGACGGCGACGACGATGATGACGACGACGATGACGATGGTGGTGGCGATGAGGATGACAAGGACGACGAGGACTGAAGCGCTGCCGATCGGACAAGAACAGAACGCCGCCCACGGGCGGCGTTCCGCTTTCCGGACCGTTCGGGCACGTGCCTTGCCCGTAGCCAGCGATGTGCAACCTTCGCGGCACGCATCCACCCATGCACGGCAAGCCCCAGCCCAGCACGTCCAAGCCTGAAGGCGATGGCGCGAGCGCGGTATTCGCCCACGCCATCGTGATCTACCTGGTGGCCCTGGTGCTCAGCCTGCCGCTGTTCCTGCTCATCGCCCCCCACCTGCCCCGGGTCATCCTGCCCGTTGGCCATGGCTTCCGTGTGGACCACCTGATCGCGTTCGTGCTCGTGCTCGGCGCCTTCATCGTGCTGGTGAAACGCTTCCAGTTGGCCATCTATACAGCGCTGGTCATCGGCCTTGCCGCGCTCACCTTCACCAGCCTCACCGACCGCTACGGGTTCGGCGACCTGTACCGCGACTACCGGGTCTTCCTGGCCTCCCTCCGCGCGAACACCGAACCCCTGCCTCTCTCGCTGGCCCAGCTCGGTCCCTTCCAGGATGCCGAGCTGCTCCTGGCCCGCATCGACCACCAGGATCCCGAGCTGCGCGCGTTCGCCGTGCAGGCCGCCACCACGTGGTTCAAGGACGCGGTTGTGCGGGAGGATGAGTACACGCTCGTGCAGGCCTTCTCCATCTTCAAGGTGATCAACGGGTCCTGGACCTATGTGAGCGACGTGAAGGGCGGCGAGTATTTCGCGCCGGCTTCGGAAAGCGCACGCCTGCTGGCCGGCGACTGCGATGATCACGCGATCCTGATGGCCGCCTGCCTGAAGGCGATCGGTGCCGAGGTGCGGCTGGTCCGAACATCCGCCCACATCTATCCCGAGCTGCGGGTGGGCGATGACAAGGCCATGGCACGCGCCGCACAGCTCATCCGCGAAGTGCTCTTCCCCGATGTGGCCCGATACGCCACCCTGTTCTACCACACGGATGCGAACGGGGACCGCTGGATCAACCTGGATTACACCCGCAACTACCCCGGCGGAGAGGTGATGCACGACGACATCCGGGGCATCCTGGTCGTCTGAACCGCACATGACAAGGCCCGGTGGCATGCGCCACCGGGCCCTGCTCGATGCGGTCCGCGCATCAGGGCAACTGCTCCACCAGCACGTTGTTCGGCGTGGTGCCGCCCACGTTCACCAGAATGGGATCGCGGTCGTTGCCGGCCCCCACGTAGGAGACGATGCCGTCCATGGTCACATCCTCGAAGAAGTACCCGGCGATCACACCGTTCGGAGTGGTGCTGCCCACCCGCACCAGGATCGGGTCACGGTCATTGCCCGCACCGATGTACTGCAATTGGTTCTGCACAGCGCGCGCCACATTGCCCGCCCAGCAGACGCGCGTTGAGCCGATCACCTTCTGCGCATTCGAACCGAAGGTGGCCACGGCCCCGGTGGTCATGTCCAGTGCCAACGGCGTCCCACTGAGGGCCACGGCTGAAGCTGTCATCACCCCCAGGTGGTTCCGCGAGCGGAAGGCCACGAAGTAGTTGTCCGCTGGCATGCTGAAGCTGACCGGGCTTGCATTGTCCAGGTCCACGATGTCGCCATCGCTCTGCAGGAGCACGGCCTTGGTCCGCAGCACATTGGCGCTGTTGTTCTTGTTGCGCAGTTCCAACAGCAGCCAATCGACCACGGCATTGTCGCCGGTGGTGGCCAGCACTGCCGGGTTGATGGTCTCCCCACCGCCGCCCACAATGGTGAAGCCGGCGGCCGTGAACGGCTCCGTGGTCGGGAACCCGTTCACACCGACGAGGCTCCGCAGCGCGGCGTTCATCCGCTGGGTGGCGCTGATGAAGGGCCCTTCCAGGAAAAGCTTCGCGCTGAGCTGAACGGCCGAGGGGCCGGGCACCACATCCGTGGCCAGCCCGTCGAACGCGAACTGCCCGTTGGCCGAACCCGTGAGGTTCTGCAGGATGCCGAGGGCTTGCGTGGCGGTGTTGAAGCGGAAGACCGTTCCCAGGTCGCTGGTGCCACCCTGGGGGGTGGTGCCGTACAGCAGACCATCCGTACCGAGGATCAGGTTGGACTCGCTGAACTTGCCCTCGGTGGTGATCGGTGCCACGTTGAAGCCATACTCGTCCGTATAGGTCGACGTACCGATGTTCCAACTGAAAATGCCGCCGGTGAAGCCCTGCCCCTCATCGCGGTAGGTGCCGTACAAGCGTCCGTTGCCCGCCTGCACCAGTTCGCCGGCCGGCGCGCCACCCTGCAGGCCATCGAACGACCAGAGGCGCGTGAAGGTGTTCGTCCCCGTGTCGAAGGACCACAGCGTGCCGTTGTTGAACTGCCCGTTCGCAGAGCATGTGCCGTACAGCAGCCCGTTGGAGGCCTGCATCGGATCGGCGAACGGCGAGGTACCGCTCGTGGTGTTCAGGTCGTAACGCTTGGTGAGCGTGTTGGTGGCGGGCACATAGTCGAAGATGGAACCGAAGCCGTTCAGCGCGCCGGCCGTGGTGGTGCCGTACAGTCTGCCATTGCCCGCTTTGAACAGCCCTGCCTGCGGGGATGAACCGACCGTGGTGACAAGGTCCACGCGCTTCACCAGGGTGTTCGTACCGATCGTGTACTCGAAGAGCGTACCTCCATCGGAAGTGCCCCCCTGGCTGCAAACACCGTAGAGCTTGCCGCTCACCTCCACCAAGGCTCCCTGGGGGAAGGTGCCCAACGTGGAATTGAAGCTGGCGATGCGGGTGAAGGCGCTGCTGTTCGGATCGAAACTGAACAGGATGCCCGCATTGCTGGTGCCGCCCGAGGAGGTGACCCCGTAGAAAAGCCCGTTGCTCGCCTTGAGCAGCCGGCCCTTCGGCGTGGCCCCGTTGGAGAACCCGAACGCCACCAGTTCAACGGACGTGTTGGTGGCCGGGGTGAACTTCATCAGAGCCCCATTGCCGCCGCTTCCTCCCGTGTTCGTCATGCACACGAACGTGCCGTTGGGGTCCTCCAGCGGCGCGCCCCAAGGCTCACCGTAACCACCGCTTCCGAAGTTGTAGATCACTTCGAACGCATCGGTGGTGGTGTTGTAGCGGTACAACGTGCCGCCAGGGACGGAGCCACCGCTGCTCGCGGTGCCGTAGAGCAGACCATCGCTCCCGAAGGAAAGGCGGCCGAAGGGGCTCGAACCCGACGCGCCCCCGAGGTCATAGAGGCTCTCGAAGGTATCGGTACCTGCTTCGTAGCGGAACAGTGTGCCTGCATTGTTGAGTCCTCCGGTGGACGTGGAACCGTAGAGCTTTCCATCGGGACCGCGCACAAGCTCGGCGAGCGGTGTTCGTCCGGTGGCCGTTGCGAAGTCATACACCGAGGTGACCACGCTACCCGTGATGTTGAAGGAGTAGATGACGCCGCCCCCGTTCACGCCCCCGCTACCGGTCATGCCGTAGAGCAGTCCGCCAGCGACCGGCTGGATGAGCCCGTTGGTCGGCCTGCTCCCTGTGGTACCCGGAGGAAGGGCGGGGAAATCGTACAGACGGGTGAACGTGGTGCCATTGAGCGAGAATATGGTACCACCATTGTTGAGCCCACCGAGCTGGGTGGTGCCATAGATGATCCCATTGCTGGCCTGAACGAGCCGGCCCCGGGGAGTGCTCCCGCTGCGTGTTGACCCCGTCACATTATCGAAGTCCCGCCGCTTGGTCATGGTGCTGGTGGACAGGTTGTACTCCCACAAGGTCCCCAGATTATTCGCGCCTCCCTGTGTGCAAGTGCCATACAGGCGTCCATTGGAGGCTTGGATGGGCGCGCGCGTGGGCCGCGCACCTGCGCCGCTCGCGGAGGCAGTGAAGTTGAACAGCACGGTGTAGGCCGCTGTGGTGGGGTTGTACCGGAACAGGACGCCGACACCGTCGGTACCACCGAACTCCGTCACTCCGTAATAGTTGCCGTCCGCGCCCTTGATCGCCTCGCCTTTGGGGCTGCCGCCCTCGAAGCGGAAGAAATCGTGGTGTTTGGTGTACACCCCTGCTTCGGTGATGGAGTAAATGGTACCGATGTTCGAGGTACCACCGCCTGCGGTCATGCCCCACCAGGTGGTTTGGGCGTTGGCCGAGGGCACCATGGACAGCAGCCAAAGCGTGCCGGTGAGGTAAAGAAGATGCTTCATGGTCGGGAGGGTCGATCGAAAGGACCTGCAATATAGGCCATGCTGCCAAGGGCCGGACCGACCTGCGGACGATCCCGAAGCGACCGCCACGGCTACCTTTGATCACTGACCAATGAAGCGCCTGGTGCACCCCGCCGAGCTGGCCAAGGCCAGCCACCTGCGCCCGGGCGATCCGCGCGTGGCCCTGCTGGCCGAGGTCAGCGGCCTGCACCGCCTCGAACGGTTCTACAACGAGCTGCGCCTGTCGCCCGGAGAGGACTTCATCACCGGGCTCTTCCGGCACATGGACATCCGCATCGAGGCGGACCAGGACGACCTGCAGCGGATACCGGTCTCGGGCGGACTGGCGGTGGTGGCGAACCATCCCTATGGCGCCATCGACGGCCTGGCCTTGTTGCATGTGCTGGGCCGCGTTCGGCCCGATGCCAAGGTGATGGCCAACTTCATGCTTCAGCAGCTTGAACCCCTGCGCGACCGCTTCATCGGGGTGAACCCGTTCGAACGCCTGCGCTCCTTGAGCAGCTACCAGGGCATGCGCCAGGCCATGGAACACCTGGCCGAAGGTGGATGCCTGGGCGTCTTCCCCGCCGGCGAGGTGAGCAGCTGGCGCACCGATCTGCAGACCGTGATCGATCCGCGGTGGAAGACCCCGGCGATCAAGCTGATCCGCTCGGCGGGCGTTCCGGTGGTGCCCCTCTGGTTCGACGGGGCCAACAGCGTGATCTTCCAGATGCTCGGCATGATCCACCCCGAGCTCCGTACCCTGCGCCTGCCGAACGAGATGCTGCGCATGCGCGGACGTTCCGTGCGGCTCCGCGTGGGCAAGCCCATCCCCGCGAAGGACATCGCCGCGTTCGCCTCCAATGAGCAACTGGCCCGTTTCCTGCGCGCCAAGACCTATGCACTCGGCAGCGGGGTGCAGGTCCGGCGGGAACACTTCCGTCCACTTCAGCGGCTGCGCCGACCAAAGGCCATCGCGGAACCCCAGCCGTTGGACGAATTGCGCCGGGAGGTCGCACGCCTGTCGGACCGGAAGCTGAGCGCGCAGGGCGAGTTCGACCTGTACCTGGCCCCGAGCGAGCGGATCCCGCACATGCTGCAGGAGATCGGGCGGGCACGGGAGATCACGTTCCGCGCCGTGGGCGAAGGCACCAACAAGCGCACGGACCTGGATGAGTTCGACCATTACTACGACCACCTCTTCCTCTGGGACCGGGAAAAGGGAAAGCTGGCCGGCGCCTACCGCATCGGCGATGGCCGGGCCATCATGGACCGCTACGGCGCGCGTGGGTTCTACATCAACACCCTGTTCCGGCTGGGTGCTCCGCTGAAACGGATCCTCGCCAACAGCTTCGAGCTCGGTCGTTCGTTCGTAACGCCCGAATACCAGCGCCATCGTCTTCCGCTCTACATGCTCTGGCGAGGCCTGCTCCTGCACATCACCTCGCACCCGGACCATCGCTACCTCATCGGGCCGGTGAGCATCAGCGGCCACTACAGCCAGTTCTCCCGCGGGCTCATGATGGCCTTCCTTCAGCAGTACCGTTCAGCGCCTGAGCTGGCCCGCCATGTGCGACCACGCAACCGCTTCCACACGGACCTGGAGAAGCGCGACGGGGAGGCCCTGCTCGAAGCCAGCGGCGAGGACATCCGCAAGCTGGACCAGCTGATCGCGGACATCGAGGAGGATGGCGCGGCCATTCCCGTGCTGCTGAAGCGCTACTTGTCCGTGGGCGCGCGGATCATCGGCTTCAACAGCGACCCGAAGTTCAACGATGCCCTGGACGGCCTGATGCTGCTGGACCTGACGCAGCTCCCGGAAAAGACCGTGGAGGACCTGCGCCGCGGCATGAGCGACACGCCAGCATCCACCTGAGCCTTGCATGGAACGGCCCGATGAGCGCATCACCGTGGTGCTGGGGGCCAGTCCCCTGCCCCATCGCTACGCGAACATCGCGGTGAGGCGGCTCCGCGCAGCCGGGCACTCCGTGGTGGCCGTCGGGCGCCACGCCGGGGCCATCGGCGATGTGACCATCCAGCCCACCTGGCCCGAGGGCATCCGCGTGGACACAGTGACGCTCTACCTGAACCCGCTCAACCAGGAGCCGTGGTCGGGCACGATCATCGCGGCGGCACCGCGCCGCATCATCATGAACCCCGGCACCGAGAACCCGAACTTGGCGGAACGTGCGCGGGCGGCCGGCATCGAAGTGGTGGAAGCCTGCACCCTGGTGATGCTGTCGACAGGGCAGTACTGAGCGTTCAACGGCCGGGACCGAGGCGGTCCAGTTCGCGCAGCACCGTGCTGCACGCCTCCCGCACCTGCGCCTCCGAGATGGTCAACGGGGGCGCGATGCGGAAGGACTCCGGACAGCTCAGGAACCAGAAGCCGAGCACACCGTTCTCCAGGCACCCCAGCACCACCTGCTGCACCCGATCCGCATCGCCCAGGTCCACGGCCAGCATCAAGCCTTCACCGCGCACCTCCTTGATGCGGGGATGCACCAACAGCTCCTTGAACAGGGCGCCCATCCGTTGTGCATTGCCGATCAGCTGCTCCTCCAGCAGGACCTCCAGCGCCGCCAGCCCTGCCACGCAAGGCAACGGATGCCCCCCGAACGTGGTGATGTGGCCGAGCACCGGATCGTGGGTGAGCAGGTGCATGTGCTCGCGGGCGCTGATGAAGGCGCCCATCGGCAAGCCCCCGCCAAGCGCCTTGCCCAGCACGAGGATGTCCGGTACCACACCGGAATGCTCGAACGCGAAGAGCCTGCCCGTGCGCCCGAAGCCGGTCTGCACTTCATCGAAGATGAGCAGGGCCCCAACCGCATCGCAGCGTTGTCGCAGCGCGGTCATCCAGTACCGGTCCGGCACGCGCACGCCCGCATCGCCCTGGACAGGCTCCACCACCACGGCCGCCGTGCGTTCCGTGATCAGCGCAAGGTCCTCAACAGCGTTGAAGGTGATGTGCCCGGTGTCCGGGAGCAGCGGCAGGTTGCGGTACCGCTTCTTTGCATTGTCGGTGAGGCTCAGTGATCCGTGCGTGCTGCCGTGGTAGCTTTTCCGGCATCCGATCAACTGTATGCGTCCGGTGACCCGCTTGGCCAGCTTCACGGATGCTTCGATCGCTTCGGTGCCGCTGTTCACGAAGTAGGCGCAGTTGAGCGCAGGCGGCAGCAATGAGGTCAGCTTCCCGGCGAAGCGCACCTGGGGCTCCTGGATGAACTCGCCGTACGGGATCACATGCAGGAAGCGATCGCACTGCTCCTTGATGGCGGCGATCACCTTCGGATGCCGGTGCCCCACGTTGGTGACGGCCAGGCCAGATACCAGGTCCAGGTAACGCCTGCCACTGCGGTCCTCCAGATGACAGCCCTCGGCCTTGACGATCTCGAGCGCGAGCGGATGCGGGCTGGTCTGTGCAAGGTGCTGCAGGAAGTGCTCGTGCAGGGTGCTCATGCCTGCGAAGATGCGGCGCGCACCGGGAACCGATCAGCGCCGGCCGGGCCGGCCACCGGGAGGGGGCGCACCGTTGCGACGTTCCTCCATCCGGTCGCGCAGGCGTTTCAGCAGCTCGCGGTTGAAGTCGCGCTCGGCCTTGCCCAGGCGCATGGTCTTTACCGCCCCGATGGTGCGCTTGAACTCGGCCGCGTACTTCTTCCGGATGTCCAGCTCCTTCTGGCGCGCAGCAAGTTCCTTGTCGATGGCCGCGGCCGCCTCCGCCTCGGAGACCTCCGTGTCCTTCCGCATGCCCCGGTGCATGTCGCGGAGCTCCTTGCGGACCACCTCCTGCTCCTTGTCGTACTGATTGAACACGGGCCAGAACTTCTCGGCCTCGGCCGGGGAAAGGTCCAGTCGTTGGGTGAGGAAGGCGGTGCGTTGGGCCTTGATCTCCTGCAGCCGCTCCTCGGGGATCTGGGGCATGTCGTCCTCCTGGGCCGTGGCTGCGATGGCCAGGCCCAGGGCCAGGGCGATGCCCATGGTGCGCATGATGGTCTTCATTCCAGTTCGGTGATGAGTTCGGTCAGGTCAACGTCCTGTGTGGCGAGGTACGCGAGCATCTCGTCGTCGTTCAATTCCACATCCACCTGTTCGAGGTCGATCGTGCCCCCACCCTCTTCCAGGTAGGCCATCACATCGGCATCGGTGATCTCAACAAGCTCATCCGAGGTGAGCACGGGCAGCTCTGCCAGTCCTTCGGATGCACGATCGCCCCCCCCCGCACGCAGGCCGGCCCAGACCAGCAAGGCCACGGCGGGCACCGCCAATGCCCAGCGCATCCACGGCCGCCAGACCCCGTTCACGCGGCGCTCCCTGGCAGCGATGGCGTCGCCCACCGCGTGGGGGAAACGCTCGAAGAAGCCATCCGGCACCACAAAGGGATCCACCTTCGGCAGGCCGTGCAGGGTGGGCGCCGTGCGGGCCAGTTCGTTGAGGTCGTCCAGGTGATCCATGGCGTTCAGGGTTAGGACCGGTTCAGGCGGACATGGTTTGATCGGGCCGGGTGATCCAGTCCTCCACCTTCCGCGTGGCCAGGTGATAGCTGGCCTTCAGCGCCCCCACGCTGGTGCCGGTGATGCGGCTCATGTCCTCGTACTTCAACCCGTCGAAGTACTTCATGTTGAACACCGCCCGCTGCTTGGGCGGAAGGCGCATCACGGCTTGCTGGAGGCGCCGCTGGATGGCATCGCCGGAAAAGTGCTCGCTGTTGTCCAGGGTGGTGGTGAGGCGGTCCAGCACGGCGGCATCGCTGGTGAAGAGCCCGCGCTTCATGCGGTTGAGGTGGCTGATGCTCTCGTTGTGCGCGATGCGGTACAGCCAGCTGTAGAGCTGCGAATCCCCGCGGAACGAACCGAGCCCGTTCCAGGCCTTGATGAAGGTGTTCTGCAGCACATCCTGCGTTTCGTCCGGGTCGGTGACCATGCGCCGCACGAAGGCATAAAGGCGCTTCTGGTACTGCCGCACAAGCAGGTTGAACGCATAGTGGCGGCTCTCCTCCTTGGAGAAGAGCGCAAGCAGTTCAGCGTCCGAAAGGTCAGGCATGGCACCGGGCGTGATCGGTCCATGTTCCGATGCGGCCGGTCACTTGCGCGCCAGCACGCGCTCCACGGCCTTCACCACATCCGGTGTGTCCAGGCCGTACTTCCGCAACAGCTGGTCCGGTGTGCCGCTCTCGCCAAAGCTGTCGTTCACGGCCACGTACTCCTGCGGGGCCGGACGCGTGCGCACGAGCACCTGCGCGATAGCGTCGCCCAGGCCGCCGTACCGATTGTGCTCCTCGCAGGTGACAACGCATCCGGTCTTGGCTACGCTGTTTAGGACAGCTTCTTCATCCAGAGGTTTGATCGTGTGCACATTGATCACCTCGGCGCTGATGCCGCGCGCGGCCAGTTCATCCGCCGCCTGCATCGCTTTCCACACCAGGTGGCCGCAGGCGAAGATGCTCACGTCGTTGCCTTCCACCAGCCGTTGGGCCTTGCCCAGTTCGAACGGCATGTCGGCGGGGATGAACACCGGCCACTTCGGCCGCCCGAAGCGCAGGTACACGGGTCCCTCGTGCACGGCGATGGCCAGCGTGGCCTGCCTGGTCTGGTTGTGATCGCAGGGCACCACCACGGTCATCCCCGGCAGCATGCGCATCAACCCGATGTCCTCCAGGATCTGGTGCGTGGCCCCGTCCTCGCCCAGCGTGAGGCCGGCATGGCTCGCGCAGATCTTCACGTTCTTGCCCGCATAGGCGATGCTCTGCCGCACCTGGTCGTACACCCTTCCGGTGCTGAAGTTGGCGAAGGTGCCGGTGAAGGGGATCCTTCCCCCGACGGTGAGGCCCGCCGCGATGCCCATCATGTTCGCCTCGGCGATGCCCACCTGGAAGAACCGATCGGGGTACTTCTTCGCGAAGGCGTCCATCTTGAGCGAGCCGGTGAGGTCGGCGCAAAGCGCCACCACCCGCTCATCGCGGGCGCCCAGTTCCAACAGACCCGCGCCGAAACCGGAGCGGGTGTCCTTCTGATCGATGATCGGGAATGCGTGCGGCATGGTTCAAAGTTCGAGGTTGACGGAGCGCCCGCTCACCACCGTGATGTCCTTCTCCACGGAGTAGGCGGTCTGTGTCGCGTTCACGCTGCGGTAGATGATCGTGTAATCGCCGGGCTGCAGGCGGAACTGGTTGCGCTCCGTGCGATGATCGAGCTCCACCACCCGCTCCAGCCGGTCGCCCTGGCGCAGGAACACCGCCCCGTGGCCGGGCGTGGCCGCAACGATGTTCACCGTGCCGGCCTGCGGGATGCGCACCGGCGTGGAGGCGCTCTGCCGGATGGTGACCCCGGGGATCAGCGTGCGGGGCAGGGTGAGTATCTCCAGATCGTAGGTCCCTGTGCGGTACAGCCTGGCCGAGTTCATGGCCTGCACGTTCAGCGTGGCCATTTCGCCGGCCTTGCGCACGATGCACATCACCTGCTCACCACCGCTCATGCCGTCCGCCTGGAGGTCAAGGGTGCCCTGACCGCTGCGTACGGCGATCACGTTGTGCCGGCCGGCCTCGATCGTCACGTTCTCGCGGATGCTGGGCGGTATGGTGTGCACCTCCACACGGTAGGTGAACACGGGATCGATGTTCAACGTGTCCGGTTCGCCGCGCACGTTCATGGTGTGCACGAAGTTGTAACGCTGCTGCCCGGTGCGCTGGTCGTAGAACGTCACGGGGATGTTCGTCTCCTTCGGCCGATCGTCGTCCGTGAGCAGCAACAACTGCGTGGTGGTGTTGCTCAGGGCCTGGTCCACCACCACCCGCAGCACGCGGTCGAACATCTCCGGCGTGCTCGCATCGTAGTAGTTGCCCACGCATTTCAGGTCATAGCGCCCCCCACCTTCGATCCCCAGCCCGATGACGAACGGCTTGAGCACGATCCCCTTGGCCTGCAGCGCCCGGCTGACGGCGCACGGGTCCTCGTCGCACGCCTCGATGCCATCGGTGATCAGGATGATGACGTTCCGGACGCCCTTCGCACCCTCACCCCCGGGCACAGGGAAGTCACCCGCCGCCTTCTCCAGGGAGCGGGCGATGGGCGTGGTGCCCAGGCAGCGCACTTCGTTCATGGTCCTGCGGATGGCATCGCCCTGTGCCGGACCGAAGGGCACTTCCAGTCGGGTATCGTCGCAGTCCTGCTTGCCCGGCTCGATGCGGGTCTGATGGCCGTACAGGCGCAGCGCCAGTTCCACGTTCGGGGCCTTCTCCAGCGTGGCGAGCGAGCTCAGGAGGATCCGCCGGGCCGCGTTGATCTTCGGCTCGTTGCCCCAGAACGCGTTCATGCTGTTGCTCGCATCCATCACGAAGAGGATGCGGGTGAGCGGCTTGCCGGCCTCTGCTTTGACCTGCGCATGGATCCCCGGCGCCAGTGCGAAGGCAACGGCCATCATGCACAGGCGGAACGCAAAGCGGCCTGCTCCCATGATCGCACGCGGACCGTGGAGCATCTCAGTGATCCCCGAGCGTTTCGGGCAGCTGGGCAAGTGCGCGGGCAAGTTGTTCGTCATTGGGGGCGATGCCATGCCACTCATGGCTGCCCATCATGAAGTCAACTCCCATGCCCATTTCGGTGCGCATCAGGATGCAGACCGGCATCCCCTTGCCTGTCAGGCTGATGGTCTGCTCCAAGGTGCTCACCACCTCCTCCATCCGGTTGCCGTTCATCCGCAGCACCTTCCAACCGAACGCGGACCATTTGGCCCCCAGGTCGCCCAAAGGCATCACCACATCCGTGTCGCCATCGATCTGGCGACCGTTCTCGTCCACGATCGCAATGAGGTTGTCCACCTTGCGTGCACCGGCGTACAGGACCGCCTCCCAGATCTGGCCCTCCTGCAGTTCGCCATCGCCGTGCAGGCAGAACACGAGCCGGTCATCGCCGTTCAGGCGTTTGGCCAGTGCCGCGCCGATGGCCACGCTGAGCCCTTGACCGAGGGATCCGCTGGCCATGCGCACACCGGGCAGACCCTCGTGCGTGGTGGGGTGCCCCTGCAGGCGGCCGTCGATGCGGCGGAAGGTGCGCAGCTCCTCCACCGGGAAGTGGCCAGAGCGTGCGAGCACGCTGTAGAAGACCGGACTGATGTGGCCGTTGCTCAGGAAGAAGAGGTCCTGCCCGCGGCCATCCATGTCGAACGGGGATGCCGTATAGCGCAAGACCCGGAAGTAGAGCGCGGTGAGCAGGTCGGCGCAGCCAAGGGACCCTCCGGGGTGTCCGCTCTGGCAGGCATGCACCATGCGAACGATGTCGCGCCGCACTTGCGAAGCGACCCGTTCAAGTTCGACGATCGAAAGCGTTGCGGCCTTGGCCGGCGCGGCACTCATCATGTTCGCGGATACGTGGGTGGGCCGGGCGAAAGTACCGGGCCCTTCACGCTCCGCCGGACGGGTGGATAACTTTTGAAAAGTGCATCACACCGGACGCTGCCGGTCCGGCTCCATGCCCGCGATGAACAAGGCGTTGAAGCAGGTGAAGAGGACCACGCCCCACTGCCGGGTGAGCAGGTTCTCCGTGGTGGAGCACAGCATCAGCAGCACCAGGAAACCCAGGTGCGCCGCATCGCGCCGTTGCCATGCCCGGATCAGCAGCGTGCCGAAGTAGACCACATAGAGCCCTACCCCGACCACGCCGAAGCTGAGCCACCAGTGGAGCAACTGGTTATGGGTGCCGTAGCTGCCGTCCAGGAGCATGGGGATGTTGAACTGGGTGTAGCACACATCCAGCAGGGGTTGCACATTGGCCTGGCCCACGCCCAGCGCCCAGTGCTCCTCGATGCGCTGCAGCGAACAATGCGCGATGGGTACCCGGATGTCAGCAGAGTTCATCGACCGCAGGTCGGTGCGGGCCTTGGTGAGGGCAAGCACTTCGGCCATGCGCTCGCGGGCCCCGGGTGTCACCGCAGCGAGGAGCAGCACGCCGGCGAACACGCCGATGGACGAGCCCAGCGCCCACCTCCGGGGCATGCGCACGAGCGAAACGGCCGCGGCCGCACCGGCGAAGGCGATCAGCGGCATGCGCGATGCGATCAGCAGGCCGGACAAAAGCAGAAGCAAGATCGTCACCACCCGGAGCTTCGGCCGCCGCGCCCTGTCCAGTACCCGCTCCAACTGGAAAATGGCGCCGGTGAGGAAGAAGTACGATGCGTACGGCGGATGCAGGCCCGTGTGCCCGGCAAACGCCGCCCTGTACACCATGCTGAAGTCCTCCCCCAATAACCGCGGCGGCAGGCCTTGCAGGATGATCTGGCCGTTGCCATAAGCGGAAAGCAGCAAGGCCGCCAGGCTGAACAGGTCCATCATCGCCTCCCGGAACCGGTCCGAAGAGGGCGCGCCCAGGATGAGGAAGCCGATGGGGAAAATGAGCATGGTGGCCGCACGCTCCACCTGGTGCCAGCCGGTCAGCAGGTCCGGGGCGCGGAACATGTCCAACAGCATCACCAGGAAGGGCATGGCCAGGAATCCGGTCCACTGCCAGGAGTTGCGGCCCACGGGCGAAGGGTCGAGCGCTGCCCGCACGGCAAGCACCGCCATCCAGGCGCCGATGACCAGCACCATGGGCCGCATGCCGAGCAACGGCATCAGCGCCAACCCCAGGGTGCTCAGGGGAACCAGCGCCTCCACATACCGGCGTACGAGCGTATCACGCATGGGCCATGGCTGACGCAACGATACGGCTTACCTCCGCGCGGAACGCATCGAGGAAGAAGGGGGCGGCCGTTGCGCGCAGGGAACCCGGATCCCAGGCGTGGGCCTCCAGCCGCTCCACCGCGTCCCGGATGGCCGCAGGCGTGGGCTCCGGGAAATGGATGCCGTTCACCCCATCGCGCACGGACTCCAGGTAGCCGCCCCGCCCGAGCGCCACCACCGGTGTGCCACAGGCAAGCGATTCCACAGGGGTGAGCCCCATGTCCTCGTCCGCCGCCACCACCAGCGCACGGGCACCGCCGAGGTACGCGGCCAGCTCATCCGGCCGCACATGGCCATGGAACCGCACGTTCGGGGGGGCCATGGCCTGCAGCCTGGCACGCTCGGGGCCATCCCCCAGGATGTCCAACCGGCGGTCCGGCATCCCGGCGAACGCTTCGATGATGCGGTCGATCCGCTTGTACGGCACCGCTCGGGAGGCGACCACGTATCCTGCACGCGGTCCCGTGCACAGCGGGAACCGCTCCGGGTCCACCGGCGGATGCACCACCTCCGCACTGCGGCCATAACACCGCAGCACCCGTTCCGCCACGTTGCGGCTGTTGGCGATGAAGGTGTCCACCCCGGCGTTGCTGCGCAGGTCCCACGCCCGCAACCGGGCAAGCCGCCAGCGCACCAACGCCGCCAGCGGACCGCGAAGCCCGTGGTCACGGAGGTATTCATCCTCCTTCACCCACGCATAGCGCATCGGGGTATGGAGGTAGCACACGTGCACCTGACCCGGCCGCTTCCGCACGCCCTTGGCCACGGCATAGCTGGAACTGATGATCAGGTCGTATCCGCCCAGGTCCAGCCCTTCGATGGCCTTGGGGAACAAGGGCAGGTACCAGCGGAAGATGCGGCGCGCGAAGGGCAGCTGTTGGATGAAGCTCGTGCGGGCCCGCCGGCCTCCGAGCAGTTCCTGCCGGTCCGCATCGCCCAGGAAGTCCACAACCGCGAACACATCCGCATCATAGAGCTCGCGGAGGGCCTTGGTGACCTTCTCGGCACCGGCGTTCACCACCAGCCAGTCGTGCACAAGGGCTACGCGCATCGTCAATGGAGCCAGGTTCGCAGCGCGGCCTCCAGGGCACGTCGCGTACGCTCGGGGCCGAAGTTCGCTGCCGCGGCCTTGCCCGCCGCTTGCAGCCGGTCCCGTTCCTGTGGATCCCGCACGCGCATCCATGCCCGGTCCCACGACGCTGGATCGCCGGGGTCCACGGTGACGAACGCATCGCCGAAGTTCTCGCGGAGCACCGGAAGGTCGCGTGCGATCACCGGGCACCCGACACCCATGGCCTCCAGCACGGGCAACCCGAAGCCTTCATACGTCGACGGATGGGCCAGCGCGACGGCCGCCCGATACAGGGCGAGGAGCTCAGCGTCGGTCACCCGCTCCAGGATGCGCACACCTGCGACCTGCGGTCCGCCCGTTGTACGGAACACGTCCCCGCCACCCTTCACCAGCACCAACCCGAACGGCCGAGGGATACCCGAACGGTACCAGTTGACCAGCTGCTCGATCCCCTTGCGCGGATCGTGCGCCCCGAGCGCGAGGAGGAACGGCTCCTCCGGCAGGTCCACCGGCACCTCGCCCATTGGCAGCGCCCAGGGAACGGGCGGCACCACGGGCATGGACCCCGGCGCCTTTCCGAAGTGCGCTTCCATCTCCGCCGCCATGGTGTTGCTCACCGTGATGACCCCGAGGCAGCGGTCCACCAAGCGGGGAAGCAGGTGGCGGTACCACGCCACGAACAGCGGATGGAAGCCCTTCGGTGCTTTCCACACGGCCAGGTCGTGCACCACGACCACCTGGTCCACCACGGACAGCGGACCGACGTTCGCCGGAGAAAGCAGAAGCTCCCCGCGCCGCAATGCACGCGGCAGTTCGAACTGCTCCCACACCGGCCCCGTGAAGCGCCCCACCTCCTGCACCTCGGCGTGTTGCAGCGCGGATGGAACGGGCGTCCCACGGGGCACCACCAACCGCGCATCCGGCCAACGGGCCAGCGCTTCACGCGTGATGCCCAACGCGTACCGTTCCACACCACTTACACGCCGGCCAAGGAACCGGCCATTGATCACCAGCCGCATCGGCCCGGAAGGTAGGTCCATCACCGGGGTCACCTCGCTACCTTGCGCCTCAGGCATGGAAGCGGCCAGCACAGTTCCGAGCAACCGGCTCACCGGCGCCCACTGGCCGTTGATCTGGGACCTGGCCTGGAAGAACATCCGGTTGCGCTACCGCGGTTCGCTCCTCGGTTTCGCTTGGGCACTGCTGTCGCCCCTGCTCTTCCTGGTGATCTTCCTGTTCGTGTTCCGCCACGCCTTCCCGGCCGTGCCCAACTACCCGGTCTTCGCGCTCACCGGCCTGATATTCTGGACCTTCTTCGCCACGGTGAGCGGCCACATCCTGGGCGCCTTGGTGGAGAACGCCGGTGTGCTGAAGAGCATGGCCGTTCCGCCGCTCGCCTTTCCGCTGGGGCACCTGCTGTCCGGATCGCTCAACCTGTTCATCTCCTTCATCCCCTTCGCCTTCATCCTGCTGCAGTTCGGCTGGCGGCCGGCGCCGGTGCACCTGCTGGCGATCCCACTGGCGTTGCTGTTGGGCGTGTTCACCTTCGGGGTGGGGCTGGTGCTGTGTTCATTGAACGTCTACTTCCGCGATGTCGGCCTGCTCTGGAGCACGCTGCTGCCGGCCCTCTTCTACATCACGCCGATCGCCTATCCGCCCAGCCTCATCCCCGCGCACCTGGGCTGGGTGGCGGCCCTGAACCCGCTGTACCACTTCATTGGCCTGGTGCGCACCGTGCTGGTGGACGGCGCCGTGCCCGGCTGGGAGCCCTGGCTCGCGGCCGCCTGGTGCGCGGCCCTTGGACTGGTGGCCGGCCTGCTCACCCACCAGTGGCTGCGCCGCGGATACGTGGCCAACTATTGAACCATGGAGGATCTGGCAATACGGTTGCAGGGCGTTGATGTGGACTACCTGGTGCAGCCGCACGGCGCGGGAAGCATCAAGGACATCATCCTGTCGCTGGGTCGACGCCCGTTCCTGCAACGCCGGCGGATCCTCCACGGCGTGGACCTGGATGTGCGACGGGGAGAATGCTTCGGGGTGGTGGGCCGCAACGGCAGTGGTAAAAGCACCTTGTTGCGTGTGGTGGCGGGCATCGTGGAACCCACGCGAGGCAGCGTGCAGGTAAAAGGCCGGGTGGCGCCGATGCTCGCCTTGGGCGTTGGGCTCGAACCGGAACTGACCGGACTGGAGAACGCACGCCTGTGCACCACCCTGCTGGGTGGGGACCGCAGGGCCGTGCAGCGGACACTGGAGCATGTGCGTGCCTTCGCCGGCCTGGACGAGGAGCATCTCGGCATGGCGGTGAAGCGGTACAGCACCGGTATGACGTCCCGCCTGGGCTTCGCCATCGCCACGGCCAACGAACCGGAGATCCTCCTGATCGACGAGGCGCTCGCCGTGGGCGACGAGGGCTTCCAGCGGAAATGCCACGACCACATCCGCGCCCTCAACCAGCGCGGCACCACCGTGCTGCTGGTGAGCCATTCACTGGCCGAAGTGCAGCGGCTCTGCCACCGCGCCGCGTGCATGGAGGCGGGCCGGGTGGACCTTGTCGGCGACCCGCATTCGGTCGGTCTCCACTATCATCGCCTGCTGGGCATCGCATGAGCACCGAGGACACATCCATGCGGACCGCCGAAGGCGCCACCTCGACCTCGATGGTGGACCTGGTCGGCGTGGTGATCCCCTGCTTCAACGACGGCGCCTACCTGCGCGAAGCGCTCGAGAGCCTGGGACCGGAGCGTGCGCGCGGGGAGGGCATGGTGATCGTGAACGATGGCAGCACGGACCCGGCGACGCTGGACGTGCTGGCCGGGCTACGCATGCGCGGCTTCCGCGTGATCGACCAGCCCAACCAGGGCCTCGCATCCGCACGCAACACCGGCTGGCAGGCCTGCGCCCAACCCTACATCCTCTTCCTCGACGCCGACAACCGGGTGGACCCCTCCTACCCGGCAAAAGCCGCCGCCATCCTGGACCAGGAGCCTGCTACGGCCGTGGTCTATTCGGACAAGCTGCTGTTCGGCCTGCGCGAAGGCCTGGTGGAACAACCGGTGGTGACCCTTCCACAGCTGCTGGTGGGCAACCGCATCGATGCCTGTGCCGTTGTGCGCCGCTCCGTGCTCGCCAGCACCGGCGGAGCCGACGAGGGCATGCGGCAGGGCTACGAGGACTGGGAACTGTGGATCCGCCTGATGGCCCTTGGCCATGGGTTCCGCCGCATACCGGAACCGTTGTTCCATTACCGCGTACGGGAGGGCTCGCTGCTCAGCCGGGTGGACCATCCGGAGATCCGCTCTGAAGTGGTGGGCCATGTGGTGCGCAAGCACAGCGCCCTCTTCCTGCAGCACGCGCGCGATGTGGTGAGCGAACTGCACGCCATCCAGGCGCACGATGCGCTGATGCTGCGTGATGCCGAACGGACAGCTGCCGAGGCCAGGGCGAGCGCGTCGGAAGCCCTGCGCTCCGTGCGGACCATGGGCGACGAACTGATCGCGCTGCGCGCGGAACGTGATGCGCATGCCGATGCCGCCAAAGTGCTGCGCGCGGAGCTTGCCGCGCTCGGCGACCGGCATTCCCGCACGGAACGTGCGCTGCAGGAGCTTCAGCAACAGAAGGACGCCCTGGCGGCGGAGGCCCATCGGTTGGTGGGCGAAGTGGACCGCGCCATGCGCGCGCTCGACACCCACCGCGAACATGCGCGCGCGCTGCAAGGCCTCATCGGCCAGTACGAAGAACGCATCCGTGCGCTCGAAGCGAGCAAGTTGTGGCGGCTGCGCAAGGCCTGGTACAAGATGTGGGCGCTGCTGCGCACGGGCAGCGACCGGTCGCGCCGGAGCTTCACCTGGGCGCGCCGCATCGCCTTCCTGGTCTCGGCCAAGGGACGCACGATCGTCCGCCGCTTCCTGGCCAAGGTCTTCCGCGCCCTGTACCTCTGGACGGAGATCCGCCCCGTGCGCATCCTGGTGGGCGATGAGCAACTGCAGGCCGCCGGGCCGTTGCCGGGTGATACCTACTCCCAATGGCTGGCGCATCACCGCGCACGCCCTTCCGACCTTGCCAACTACAAGGAGGATGTCGCCCTCTTCGCCTATCGCCCGCGCATCAGCGTGGTGATGCCGGTGTACAACCCACCCGTGGAACTGCTCGATGCGGCCATCCGCTCCGTGGTGCAACAGGTGTACGGCGATGTGGAGCTGTGCATCGCCGACGACCGCTCCACCGACCCCGAAGTGCGCAAGTGCCTTGAGCGCTGGATGAAGGACGATGCCCGTGTCCGCGTGGTCTTCCGCAAGGAGAACGGCCACATCAGCAGGGCCACCAACTCCGCGCTGGAGCTTGCCACCGGTGAGTTCACCGCGTTGATGGACCACGACGACCTGCTCGCCCCGGACGCCCTGCATCATGTGGTGAAGCGGTTGAACATCGATCGCTCCCTGGACATCCTCTACACCGACGAGGACAAGGTGGACGAGCAGGGCCACCACAGCGATCCGCACTTCAAGCCGCAGTGGTGCCCGGACCACCTGCTGAGCCGCAACTACTTCGGTCACCTGGTGGTGGTGCGCACCGCATTGCTCCGCGAGGTGGGCGGGTGCCGGCCAGGCTTCGAGGGCAGCCAGGACTACGACCTGCTGCTGCGCCTCACCGAGCGTTCCGAACGCATCGCCCACATCCCGCGCGTGCTCTACCATTGGCGGATCCACGCCGCGAGCGCGGCCAAGGGCGAGGACGTGAAACCCTACGCCTATGATGCGGCCAAACGCGCGCTCACCGAAGCGCTCACGCGGCGCGGTGAACCTGCGGACGTGAGCTTCCTCGAGGGCTTCCGCGGTTACGGCATCCGGTTCACCTCGCCCCTGCGCGGACGAGTGAGCATCATCATCCCTACCAAGGACAAGGCGGAGGTGCTGGGCACTTGCCTGCACTCCGTGTTCGCCCTCACCGACCATCCCGACTTCGAGGTGATCGTGGTGAGCAACAACAGCAGCGAACGGGCCCTCTTCGATCTGATGGAGTCAATGGCCAACGAACACGGCGACCGCTTCCGGTGGTTCCGCATGGACGAACCGTTCAACTTCAGCCGCCTGATGAACGCCGGGGTGAAGGCCGCCACCGGTCAGCACATCCTCTTCCTCAACAACGACACCGAGGTGATCCACGCCGACTGGCTGCGGGCGATGCATGAATGGAGCCAACGGCCGCGCACCGGCGCCGTGGGTGTGAAGCTGCTCTACCACAACGACACCATCCAGCACGGTGGCGTGGTGATCGGGCTGGGCGGCGTCGCCGGTCACGTGTTCACGCACACGCACAAGGACGGCCCCGGCTACTTCAACTACGTGAACACGGTGAACAACTACAGCGCCGTGACCGCGGCCTGCATGATGGTGGAGCGGGCGAAGCTCGACGCCATCGGTGGCTGGGACGAGGCCTTCACCGTGGAGTACAACGATGTGGACCTGTGCCTGCGGCTGCGGGAAGCGGGTCTCCACAACGTGTACCTGCCCCACGTTTCCCTTTACCACTACGAGAGCCTCACGCGTGGCCATCCGCACATGACCCGCGAAGGGTACGAGCGGCATGTGCGCGAGGTCAACCTCTTCAAGGAGCGCTGGCCCGGGTACATCCAGGACGACCCCTGCTACAACCCGCACCTGACCCGCGGGGCGCACGACTTCCGCCTGGCCTGACCGGTCAGCGCGACGCCCGTACCGTGTCCTGCGGAAGGTTCACCAGGAACCGTTCCATCAGTTCGTGCACCACGATGTCGGGCCGCTCCTGCAACACCACATCCGGCAACAGCAACGGATACCAGATATAGGTGGATGACCGGAAGTGCTCGTTCAACAGCGGCTTCAAGTAGAGGCCGAACGAATCGTGGAACATGAGCAGGCGCGGGAGCGTCGTATCCGGATTGGCGAAGGTCTGTGCCTTGTCCAGGAAGAACACCGAACCCGGCAGGTCGGGGAAGCGGCTGAACCGGGCCTTGCGCTTGTGCCGTGGCTCCAGCGCAGGCTCCACGCGCAGCAGCACATCGGCGAGCCCGAGCATGTGCGCGATGTCCGCCTGATCGTTGGTGTCGTTCCGCACCCGCAGTTCATCCAGCGACCAGGGCGCCGGCACGCGGGGGTCGTCCTTTCGGATGCGTTCGATCAGCTCGCGGTAGCCGAAGTAGGCGCCGTATGGGTTCCAGTGGATGTCGTTGTTGAAGTAGACATCCCGCACCTTCTTGGCCTCGAAGAGCGCCTCCGACGGCTCGATCACCGGAACCGTGGAGTACTTGTCGAAATGGGCCTTCAGCTCGGCGGCCCATCGACCGGGCTTGTAACGCTGGAACCGCTCGGGCAGGTGCTCCGCGTTGATGGTCGAGCTCAACGGCGCGATGAAGAGGTAGTACCGGATGCCCATGGTGGCCAGCCAGCGTTGGTGGCCCTCGCACTGCAGGCGTATGCGCTCCATGTCCTCGAAGCCGAAGAGCGGTTCCCCCTTGAAGTTGGCGTCCAGCACCGGATCGTACTGGAACAACCAGCCGTCCTTGCCCACGATCAGCTTGTCCGGCAGCGGAGAAGTGCCCAGCACACGTACGTGGAACCAGGAGTTCCAGCGGAAGAGCTCGCTGCGGTAGCCGAAGTGGTCGCGGTACCAGGCATCGTACAACTGGGGGAACTGGCCGATGGAACGCAGCTCAAGCTCCGGCAGGGGGGCCAGCCGACGCTTCTCGTTGGAGCGCTGGTCCGGCAGGAGCGTCGGCTCCATGTCCATGAGCATGGGCACCGCAAGCATGGCCAGGAAGGCCACGACAAGCGTCACATCGCGCCGGGCGGAGCCTTCCAGCGCCGCACGCAACCAGGTGGAACGCCGGAGCCCGGAATGCACCAGCAGCACGCAGATCGCGGCCGTGAGCCAGCTCCAAAAGCTCCGCGACCCGGCACCCTCGATGGCCTTGGCGCGTTCCTTCAGGTCCAGCGCCAGATGGATGTATGGGTCGCCCGGACGCAACGCCAGCGACAGGCCGTGCCCGGTACCCGCAAGCAGGTCGGCATCGTGCAGGTCGCCCACGGCATGGCGCAACGTCTGGCGGTCGATGGGCAGGCGTGCACCCTCCCACATCACTTCGCCGCGTTTGATGATGAGCGTGTCGCCGCCGGTGCCCGGATCAAGGCGCAGGTGCGTGGGCATGGAATCCGGCGGAAGCAGGAACTCGATCCACTGCGGCTCGCGCGTGGCCTTCGTCCGCACGTAGAGCGAGCGCAGCTGGTCCAGACGCTTTGCGTCGTTGCCGTAGAACAACTGGAAGTCGTCTGCACGGGGGTAGAGCACCTCGAAGCGAAGGTGAATGCCTTCGGCGTGATGCCCCATGCGGCCGGCGATGCCCAGCACGCCCAGGCCCACGAAGAGGTCCACCACCAGCAGCACGGCGGTGGTGCGGTCCGGCAGCACGGAGGTTGGCAGCAGGCGGCGAAGGCGACCGGCCTGCGTACCGAAGAGCATCACCAGCCCCAGCACCAGCACGAACACCAGCAAGGCCGTGGTGAACGCGCGCACCAGGGGCGGCCGGCCCGAGAGCACCTCGGCGGTGATCCCGCGCAGGTCGCCGCGTGTGGCGATCCAGGGATCCACGCCGGATACACCCAGTCGCAGTCGCCCCGAGTTGGCGGTGTCCAGCGATAGGTTGTGGCGCTCCGTGAAATAGGCGGCGCCATTGGCGTCCAGCAGCGTGAGCTCATCCAGTGGGCCGCGCAGGGAGATGGACCGCACCGGTACCACCTCGGCCTTGTCCCCCGGATCGAAACGTACGCCCGCCAGTTGCGCGCCCTTCAGCTTCAGCGGGAACTCCAGGACCACCTCTTCGGAGGAGGGCTCCACCGGCAGCACCACGGCCAGCTCGGGACTGAAGCCGCGGCCCGTATCCAGGAACACGGTGTAATCATCGGAAAGCGGTACGATGGTGCGCACCACGATGGCCGGGGGCATGGGGGTGCGCCCATGCCGCACCGTGTACCACGCATAGCCGGATGCGAGCAGCGCAAGCAGCAGGGCGTTGAGCAACAGGGTGCGGCGGGCGGGCATCAGAACCGGAAGTAGATGAACGGATCGAAGGTGCGCGTGGCCACGGCCATGGCGGTGAACACGAAGAGGAGGAGCAGGCCCGCATCGCGCAGGTCGGCCATCAACCGCTCGCGGCCCCGAAGCGGGCCGGAACGGCACCACTGCATGCCGCGATCATACAGTCCCAATGCGCCGACGATCCCCACCGCCATCGCGATCACCACGTCCGTGGTGAGGAGGTACACGGGATGCACCAGGCGCGGCACGCCGTGGTCGGCGGTGAAGAGGATGCCGATGTAGCGCCAGGCCTGGGTGATGTCCGCGCAACGGAAGAACACCCAGGCGATCAACACGACCAGCAGCATGTACAGACGGCCCACGATCCGTGGCGCCCGGTCCAGCAACGCACCCAGCCCCGCACGTTCCAGCAGCATGAAGGTGCCGTGGATGCCGCCCCAGACCACGAAGGTCCAACTGGCCCCGTGCCAGAGACCCGTGAGCAGGAAGACGATCACCAGGTTCAGGTAGGTGCGCACCCGCCCCTTCCGGTTGCCTCCGAGGGGGATGTACAGGTAATCGCGGAAGAAGTTGGTGAGGCTGATGTGCCAGCGCTTCCAGAACTCACGCAAGCTGGCCGCCGCGTAGGGCCTGTTGAAGTTCTCCAGGAAGTGGAAGCCGAACATGCGCGCCAGGCCGATCGCCATGTCGCTGTATCCGCTGAAGTCGAAGTAGATCTGCAGCGCATAGGCCACCATGCCCAGCCAGGCCACCGGGGCCGTGAGCTGTTCCACCGGTATGGCGAATACCGGATCGGCCACGCGGGCGCAGAGATCGGCCACCAGCACCTTCTTCGCCAATCCGATGATGAACCGGCGGACGCCCCATGCGAAGCCCGCCATGTCCGCGATGCGCGTGGTGAACTGTTCGGCCACATCGTGGTAGCGGATGATGGGTCCTGCCACGAGCTGTGGGAAGAAAGCGATGTAGAGCGTGGTGACGCCCGGCGAACGCTGGGCGGGCGCGGATCCGCGATGCACGTCCAGCACATAGCTCAGGCTGTGGAAGATGAAGAAGGAAACGCCGATGGGCAGGTGCACCGGATCAAGTGCCGGCGGTTGCAGCCCCAGGGCATGCAGCAGCGGCGTCACCAGTTCAAGCAGGAAGGATGCGTACTTGAACCACGCAAGGCAGGCCAGGTCCGCCACCACGGCGAACGCCACCACCCACCCCGGCCTCCGTGTGCGCGCCAGCAACAGGGCGCATCCGTGGTTGAACAGCGCCACCGCCAGCATCAGCAGCACATACTGCTGCTCTCCCCACGCGTAGAACAGGAGGCTGGCCAGCAGGAGCACCGTGTTCTGCGCGCGGTGCCCGCGGAAGAACAGCACCAACAGCAGCACCACCGGCAGGAACAGGAAGAGAAAGACCGGCGAACTGAAGACCATGGCGCAGCGGGGCCGGCGAATGTAGGGGGCCGTACCCGCCCGGAACGGCCTGCCGGATCGTTAAGGCAATGTTACCAGTATATGAACCTTGAACTATCTTTCGCCGTTGCAGGGAGTACCATGATGCGCACGCTCATCCTTCTTCTGATGCTCGTCGGCGGCACGGCGTTGCAGGCACAGGAACTGTTGCAGCGCTCCTACCACGCGAACGGTCACCTGAAGCGCACCGCGTTCACCGATGGTGCGGTGGAATACTTCATGGAATACCACCCGAACGGTCGCCTCGCGGCCATGGGCGCCTACCGCGACGGCCTTCGCCACGGCACATGGAAGGCATTCGATGACGCGGGCATCATGCGTGCCCGGGCCGAGTTCGACCATGGACGCCGCTGCGGTACCTGGGAATTCCGCGATGAGCGTGACCACCTGCGTGGCTCACTGCGCTACGTGGATGGCCGGCTGGTCAGCGGCACCAGCACGGGCGCAGCCGACGGACTGGTGGCCCATCGCACCTACTGAGCGCGTGATCAGCCCCGCTTGAACAGGTTCCCGGCCGTGCGCATGGCCTTGAACTCGATGGGGTGCCCGTCCGGGTCCTCGATGAAGAAGCTCATCTGTTCGCCCACCTGACCCGGCATCACCACCGTGGGTGCGATGGAGAAGTTGACCCCCACTTTCATGCACTTGTCGCGCATCCGCGTCCAATCCTCCATGTCCAGTACGATGCCCCAGTGATCGCTGGGCACGTTGCTCTCCGGATTGTAGATCCGTTTCACCCGTTCCAGGCGGGGCACTTCCTGGATGGTCAGTTGGTGCCCGAAGAAATCATAGTCCACCCAGTGCTCGCTGCTCCGCCCTTCCGGACAGCCCAACAGGCCGCCATAGAAGGCTTTGATGCGCTTGAGGTCCGTGGTGGCGAATGCGATGTGGAACAGTCCCTTGAGCATGGGCTGAAGGTAATGGGCTTTCCCTCGGACCGGAGGACCGCGGGGTACGTGCGTGCCATTAACGATGATCAACAAGCCACACGAACGAAGTCTCTTTGTCGACGGATGCGCTTATTCCGCCCACGAACGCGGACCGACCAGCTATGCACCCTGCCTTGTTGGTCCTTGGAACGGTCCGGCCTGCAGGGCGAAAGGCTTCCGCGGATAGATTCGCCGGCCTATGTGCCTGCGCTCGTTCCGCCCCCTGCTGCTACCGCTGCTGCTCAGCACAGCCGGCGCGTTCGCGCAGCAAGGCGCCGATGTGGGTGGGCCGGAGGGCGTCACGCCGTTCTCTGAAGGCTATGCCGACGTGATGACCGATGCTGTGGGCGTCTGGTCCCCGGCGGATTCCTTGCGCAACATCCCCTGCCACGCGCTCTACCGGGAGTTCGACACGGATGTGATCTTCGACCGCAGCGGTACCTCCATCGCCGATACGGCCACGTTGTGCCTCAGCCAGGCCGCCTGCGACCACCATTTCCCCATCTGCGGAAAGGTCACCTCACCGTTCGGGCCGCGCCATCGCCGCATGCACTACGGCGTGGACATCGAACTGGACCGCGGGGACACGGTGGTGGCCGCTTTCGAGGGAATGGTGAGGATCTCCCGGTACCACAGCCAGTTCGGCCATGTGGTGGTCATCCGCCACACGAACGGATTGGAGACCCTCTATGGTCACCTCAGCCAGCGATCGGTGAGCACGGGCGATGTGGTGGAGGCCGGACAGGTGATCGGTCTGGGAGGCAGCACCGGACGCAGCACCGGTGATCACCTGCACTTTGAGACGCGCTACCTGGGGCATCCCATCGACCCCCACCTCCTTTTTGACATTGAGGAAGGTGAACTGCGGGCCGAAGAGCTGCATGTGCATCCGGGTCTGTTCCGCACCTCATCGGCAAAGGGGAAGAGCACGGCCCAGCGGGTGCATGTGGTGCGCCGGGGTGACACGTTGTCCTCGATCGCGCGTCGGAAGGGCACCAGCGTGCAGGCGCTTTGCAAGGCCAACCGCCTGCGCACCACCTCCACCTTGCGGATCGGTCAGCGGATCCGCTATTGAACACGGTCACGCCCTGTGGCGGATGCCTTCCATCGGCAGCGCATGCAGCTGGCGGTTGAGGCTCTCCACCAGGTCCTGGTTGTAGACCGGGGACAGCACCAGCACGGAGCCGTCCACTTTGCGGAGCACCACCAGATCGTGCTTCGCATCCGGTCGCTGATCGATCAAGTGCCGACCGAAGCCGAAGGTGAGCGAGCTCATCCCGATGTCAACGGTACAGTACTGCAATGCCCGGTCCTTCGCAGCCTTCACGTCCCGTTTGGACGCACCGGCCGCCTGCACCTGCTGCAGCTGCCCCCGGATCAGGTCGCGCGCGGCCATCCGGTCCACCAAGCTCGCATCACGGATGGCGCTCACATGCACCTGTTCCAGGGTCCCGTTGCGCTTGAGCAGCAGGTGATCCTGATCGAGCGCATAGGACACCTTTCCAGCGCGGTCGTTCCGCCACGCGATCACCGCCCCGGTCAGGGCGATGACGATCGCCACCTGCAACACGACCGCATAACCGGTCATTGCCGTGATCGTGCCCGCTGAGAGCACGATGATCGTCCCGGTGAGGGCCCACAAGCGGCTATTGCTCCACTGCCGCCTCGTTCTGAAACGCTTCGCCGGCATGCCTGCAGGGCTTGTTCGTGCCAAATATATCCACCACCCGAAGGGGTGGAAAATGGCGAAGCGGCTTTCGCCGCTTCGCTGGTACCGGAGAAGGGACTCGAACCCTTACAACCTTACGGTCACACGCCCCTGAAACGTGCGCGTCTACCAATTCCGCCACTCCGGTGTGGCCTTGTTACTTCCAAGGGGCCGCAAATATAGGATCATCCGAAGAATTCACACTGCTTTAGGGAACAACCATCCGTACTGGTACCTTGGAACATGTCCCGCATGGACCTGGACGGCTTCCATCAGATGCACGACGGCAGCCCGGTGCGCCTGCTTGAGCACATCCGCCAGGTCCTCCTCCTGCATCCCGAGGTGGAGGTGATGGTGGGCAGCGACAGCCAGAACAGGAGCAGCAGCACCATCTACACCACCACCGTGGTCCTTCGGTTCCCGCGCAACGGGGCCCATGTGCTCTACCGGCGGGAGCGGCAGGCACGCATCCGCGACCTCTGGACCCGCCTCTGGGGCGAGGTGGAACGCAGCATCGCCGTGGCGGATGCGCTCGTGCGCGAAGGCGGGGTGAAGGTGGCCCGGATCGACATGGACCTGAACAGCGACCCGAAGCATGGCTCCCATCGCCTGCACGCCACCGCATTGGGCTTTGTCCGGGCCCAAGGCTATGAACCCCGGACGAAGCCCGATCTGCTGATGGCCTCCTGGGCCGCGAACGTGCTGTGCCACCGCGGGCTCAGTACCGTCCGGAAGCACGAAGCCCCCACCGGTCTGAGACCTAGGCAGGGGCGACGTGACTCTTCAGATTGACCTTTGAACTACTTGGACACGCCTTGTTACGGGCGATACCCCACCGCAGGTTTCACCATACCCGAAAAAGTTCGACCAAACCACCGGGATGCCGGACGCATTTGCACCAGCCCCCGACGGATGATGCTCAATTGTCGTTGGGCAGGAAGCCGAACTTCTCGCCATACTCCAGCATCTGGCCCAGGAAGTCGGTGGGGTACTCCACCCGCACGTCCGTGATGTTGCCCTGCGCATCGGTCACCGGCACCAAGCGCGGCTGGATGAAGCCGGCATAGGGCGGGGTCTTGAGCTTCTCGGAGCGCTTCAACACCTCCGCATGCAGGTCGGGATCCACCTTGACCCCATAACCCTCCACCAAGGCTTGGGCCGCCTTGAAGTCGCCCTGGCTCTTGATGCGCTGGGTCTCCCGCAGCAACTGCCCGAAGAGGTCACGCAGTTTGGCGTAATCACGGATGTCGTAGAACGTCTTCCCATCACGCTTCACCTTGACGATCACGCTGTCCTTCGCTCCTTGCTCGAAGCACCAGGCGCTCACCCACATCCTGTTGCGCATGTGCGCCTCCTGGATGTTGTTCCCCGGCTTGATCCGCCGCAGCTGCACCATCAGACCGTTGCGGATGTAGCCGTCGTACTCCGCTTTACCCACCTCCAGGTCCGGCATCACGCCCCACTCCACCAGCTTGGGGTCCAGCATGTAGTAAAGCGCCACCAGGTCCGCGCGGCCCTCCTCGATGGTGCTGGCATAGTTCTTCAAGGTCTCATCGGTCTGGCCGACGCCCTTCTCGATCTGGCCGCTGGCATGGCCGATCACCTCGTGCAGGGCGGTGTGCAGTTTGCCCGCCAGTGCCGCGTGCTTCTCGGCGCGCGCGATCTCCTCCGCATCGTGGCAAAACTCCTCCAGCGAGCCCTTTCCGCCGCTGCGATCGTAGGCCTCGCTGATGTTGCCCAAGCTGACGCTCTTGCTTCCATGCCGTGCACGGATCCAGTCGGCGTTGGGCAGGTTGACCCCGATCGGCGTCGAGGGCGCGGCATCACCCGATTCGCCCGCAACGTTCACGAAGCCGTAGGTGATGCCGGTGACCTTGGCCTTCTTGTGCTCCGGCAGCAGCGGCGAGTTGTCCTCGAAGTACTGCGCGTTGTTCTGGATCACGCTCATGTTCCGCGTGGCCTCCGGATCGATGATCTCCACCACGCTCTCGTAGCTGCCGCGCTTGCCCATCGGGTCGTTGTACACCTCCACGAACCCCTGGATGAAATCCACCGCACCGGGCTTGAGCGCCACCCAGGCGATGTTGAACTCGTCCCACTTACGCAGGTCACCGGTGTTGTAATACTGGATCAGCAGGTCGATCACAGCGGCCTGTTCGGGGCTTTCGGCAACACCCTTGGCCAGTTCAAGCCACTTGACCACCTCGCGGAGGGCGCCGTCGTACATGCCGCCCACACGCCACACCTGCTCCTCCAGCTTGCCGTCCTTGCCGCGTACGATGCGGCTGTTGAGCCCGTAGCTCACGGGGGACGTGTCTCCCTCCACCTCCATGGCTGCATAGAAGTCCTCCACTTCCTTCTGGTTGACATCCTCGCCGTAGAAGTTCACCGCACTGGCCAATACCAGGTCCTTGGTGGGGTCCAGGCTCACCTTGATCGGATCGATCGTCGGGTCGAACATCAGGTCAACTACATCCTTGGCCAGGTCCGCACCACTGGTGGCCAGCAGTTCCTCGAAGTACCCCCGCTCGAACCCGGGCGTGAACTTCTCCATGCCGTAGTGGTGGTGGATGCCACTGCTGAAGAAGACCTCCTTGCTGTACTCCAGGAACTTCTCCCAACGCGGGTCCTTGCGGTCCACTTTGTCGCTGCGGAGGATGCCCTCCAAGGCGCGCCGTATCTTCAGGTTGTGGCGGTGGTTCTGGTCCCACATGATGTCCCGGCCGCTGAGGCCCGCCATCACCAGGTAGTACGCCAGCTTCCGCTGCTGCAGGTTGAGCTTCTCCCAGCCGGGTATCCGGTAGCGGAGCACGCGCACATCCGCGAAGCGATCGGCCTCCCAGGCGAAGCTGTCAACATTGACGACCGAACTGTCCAGCGCGGTCGTTTGCGCTTCCTGCCCCCCGCCGGTGCAGCCGGGTAGCAGAAGCAGGGTTGCAAGAGCGAGCAGTAGGATGTGGTGGCGCATGGGGTGAATGAAGGTCGGCGAAGATAGCCGCCCTGCGCGCCCCCGGAATGCCGCCTCAGCGCCGCAGTTGGATCCGCACGTCCAGTGCCGCCGGATCCTTTGTGATCACGGACCAATCCGTGTTGAACTTCACCTGGCGGGCGCTCACGGTCTCCGTGTTCATGCCTTCGGCCACCTTGGTGGTGTCCACATCCTCGGCGAACTTGAAGTTGAGCTTGTAGTGCATCATCTGCAGCATGGCGGACATGTCCGTGGAATCGCCGCCCTCGCCCCCCATATCGCCGCCGAGCTCGCGGGCATGCTTGTTCCCCGTGCGGACCAGCGTGCTTCCATCCCAACGGAACACCTCCTGGGGGCCGCCGGTGCTGTCCGCCATGATCCGGTTCAAAGCTCCGTTCAAGGCTTGAACATCCTTGAACTTGAAGCTCAGCCGTTGAATGAATCCGTCCTTCTCCTCCTTCATCTTCACCTTGCTTACACCGGGTATGCCTTTGAGCCGGTCCTTCACTTCTTTCAGGTCCATCTTGCCGAGCCCGTCATCCTTGCCCTTTTTATCCTTTCCCGGCAGGCCTTTCATCAGTTCGGCCAGTTCGCTCATGTCCACCACGTATTCCATGGTGCCCGAACCATCCTTCTTGAACGTGTAGTTCTCCTCAATGGTGAGGCACCCCGGCAGGAGAATGGCCAGGGATGCTACAACAATGAGTGACCGGAGCGAAATGCGCCGAACCGAGGAACGGAAGAAGTTCAACATGCCCGCAAGGTAGGCCGCACCAGCTGTTCGAACGAGCAGGGCCCCCTTCCGGAGGCCCTGCACAAGTGGATCACGTGTTGATCAGCGGATCAGGGCGACCTTGAAGGTCCGTTGAACGGACCCATGCGTCAGGCGCACCAGGTAGGCCCCCGGCAGCAGCTCTCCGGTGGCCAGTTGCGCGCGGCCCGCGCTGCCAGTGACACGACGCTCCAAGACCAAGCGGCCTGTGGCGTCCAACACTTCCGCGCGGATGGCATCAGCACCCGGAACATCCCAACGCACCATGATATGCCCACCCTCGACCCAGGCCAGCATGGCTTGATCCAACAACTGGTCCAGGCCCGTACTGGTGGATACCAGGATATCCATGCTGTGCGTGGCAACACATTCGCCTTCGGTGGTGGTCAAGGTCACCGTGTGCATACCCGGCGTGCTGTACACATGCACGGGCTCGGCCTCCTCGGTCGTGGCACCGTCCCCGAAGCTCCAGGCATAGTCCGCGTGATAGGTGCCCGTATTGAAGAAGAGGACCTCTTCGCCAACGAGCACTTCCGTGGCGGACACTTCGAACGAAGCCACCGGACCCGCACCTGCGCCCACTTGGACCGCGGGAACAGCGAATGAGCACCCATTGGCATCGGTGATCGCAGCGCTGTACGTGCCGGCCGATAGATCGCTCACCTGCTCACCCGTGGACCCGTTGGACCAGTTGACGGTATAAGGCGCTGTCCCGCCCATGATCATCACCTCGGCGGTGCCGTCCGTTGCATCTGCGCACGAAGCGGGTGCCGCCAAGGCCACGCCTTCCAGCGCGCCAGGTGCGCTCACCACCACCTCGCTCACCAAGGCGCCGCAGCCCGTGTTGCCATCCACCGTAAGCGCGTACACGCCGGCCGGTAGCCCTTGGAAGGACGCGCTGTTCTGACCCAGCACTTGCGTGCTCGTGCCTTGCGCATCGGTCAGCGTGAAGTCGAACACACCCGCTCCAGGACCGGTAACAACCACCGCACCATCCGCCGCACCAGCACAGTTGGCTGCGCTCGCAGTAGCGCTCACAGCCGAACCGATGTGCAGTACGAAACGCGCCGGCTCCGTCGGAGCGGTGGCGTCGATGTCGAAGGTGTAGGTGGCGTCCGGCGTTACGCTGAGCACCGTATTGGTGAGCAGGTCCTCGAAGGTGACACATGCGCGGCCGGTGATGGCCTCCACCTGCTGGAACCCGATGGTGTAGGTGCCGCTCGAAGGAACACGAACGTTCACCGGAACATCCACGCTTGCACCAAGCTCACCGAAGGCGTTGATCACCAGGTCCTCGCCCGTGCTGGCCTGGGTGCTGATGTGCGCCGCATTGTCGTTGCTGAACGCAAGCTTCACCATGTCCGGTGCACCGAACGCAGGCGCGCCGGTGATGAAATGCACGACGGCCTCATCCGTGTAGTCCGAACCATTGCCACTGAGCAGCAGCCGCACCATCGGGCGCCGGTCCTGCTCGTCGCTGAAGATGCCGCCGTTGATCGGCTCCAGCACCTTCGCACTCTCGTCCAAGGTGACGGAAGGAGCGGCCGCGTTGGCCTTCAGCCAGAACCCTTGGCTGCTCTGGATGTTGCCGTTGGCACCACCCGTGCCGATCGAGGACGTTTCGTCCCATGCGGCGTTCGTTCCGCTTCCGGGATCGTAGATGTAGTAGCCGTTGTCCACGTTCGTCAGGTTCAACGCGGAGAAGTCGATGGGCGAGGGCAGCGGATTGCCCACGAGGTTGAGACCGTCCACGGTGGGATTGCCGGTGTTCGTGTAGGACATCGGGATGCTGAATGGCGTGCTGGCCACCGTGGGGAACCCGCGCACGTCGATGGTAAAGGCCGTGGTGGTGTTGAGCGTGGTGCCGCTCCAGGCCGCGAAGCCCTTGCCGACCGTCAGTGGTTCGGCCGTGCTGGCCACTCCGATGAGACCCGCGGTGCTCGATGCGCCGGGGTTGGTCTCGTCATACATGCGCACGCTCGGCCAGGGGTTACCGTTCACCGTGAACGGCGGATACGCGGAACCCGGGAAGCCGGCGGTGTAGAAGTCATCCGTCCAGTCCGCCACCGTCTTGTTCGCCACCGGCGAGCACAGCAGGCGCCAGTCGGTGACCCCGGCAGGGATGTACCGCTCGATGCGGAGGCGGTCGGTATAGCTGGCCGTGGGTGCCACAGGACCCAGGCGTGCCGTGCCGCTGGCGTTGCTGACCAGCTGCACCTCCTTGCTGTTGGCATTGAAGTCGCCATTGTCCAACTGGAGCGTGCCACGGATCTTCAGCGTGTTCACCGTCACGATCGCCCCGAAGCCGTCGAGGGTCATGTTGTTCACCTCGATGGTCCCGGCCGAACCGCTGATGGAGGTGAGCTCGTTGCTGAACAGATCGATGTCATCATCCGTGGCGCTCAAGGTGCCGTCCACGTCGAGGGTCGGGCCATTGATCTCCACCGTGCAGTTGCCGGTGAGGTTCAGCGTGCCACCGGTCTCCACGTTCAGGTTGCGCAGCGCGATGGACGCGTTGTTGGTGGTGCTGACGGTGTGCGTGTTCTGCACCACCATGGTGGCATTCTTGTTGAAGGTGACCGCGGACGGGGCGGGAAGCCCGGTGCGGGCGGTGGACCAAGTGGCCGTGGCCTCGCTGCCGTTCGCGCGGCTGTAGTACACCGGGGAGCAGAGTGTTCCGGTCACCTGCACATTGTCCAGGTTCCAAACCTCCGCCGGATCGTTGTTCGTGGCGATGACGCGCAAGGCGATGCTGCTGGTGCCGTTGGGAATGGTGATGTTGACCGTCGAATAGTCGATGCCATTGCCGCCGAAATTGCACTGGAAGTTCTGCGGGGTCCCGGCAGTGGTTGATGCGATACCCGTGGCGGTGTAGCCATAACGCCTGTTGCTATTACCGCTCACACTGATGTCCGGATCGAGCGGGAACCCGCCTCCGTTCACATCCACATAGAACGCGACCGAATCCGCGCCATCCGCACCATTTGACCCGTTGGTCGATGTACTGCTCAATCGCGCGCTGAGCGTGATACCCGTCCAGTCCACCAGGCTAATCGTACCCAGGTCCAAGGTCACCGTACCGTTGTTCACCTGCCAGCTTTGTGCGGCCGTGAGCACCCGCTGGTTCGCCGGCGTGTCACCAGCGCCGGTGGCCGCGCTCTGATTGCCCGCGCCGGCGGTGATCGCCCAATTGTCGCCCACGCCACCATCGAAGTACTGTGCATAGGTCACCGGGGCCGTCTCATCGTCGTCGATCGTCATCGTGTGCACCCCGGGGGGTCCGATGGCCGGGCTGATGCCTCCTCCGATGTTCTGCAGCGTGAACACCTGCGCCACGTCGCCATCACAGGTGCCATTGTCCGTGACCGTGATCGTCAAGGATTGGTTGGCCAGGCTGCCGCCGGGGAACGTGAGGGTCTGCGTGGTGTAGTTGTTGATGCGCGTGGCATCACCGCTGGTGAGGGCGACATCCACGGTGGTGGCGATGACCGGGTCCGGGTTCACGATCGAAGCCGTGATGGTGGTGGTGCCCACGTTCTCATTGACACTGGAACTGGCCGCTGTGTAGCGCACCATGGTGTAGGCACGGCCCGTCACGCTGATGTCGTCCAGCGCGAATTCGTCCCTGGCACCGCTGCCGCCAGGATTCTCATTGCCGCGCCAGCGTATGTAGAAGTAAGAACCGTTCGGCACGAAGAATCCGCTGACTGTTACGCTGCGCGCGTTGGCCACCCAAGCCGCTCCGGCCGGGCCGACCGGGGATACCACATCCTGCGAAGCGATGTGCGTGTAGCTGGTGCCGTTGTCGGACACGTAGAGGTTGAAGTTGCTCGACCATCCTCCGTCATCGCGATAGGCTACGTTGTAGGCGATGTCGAAAGCTGTAAGCGTGCTCCCCGTGTTGTTCTGTATGCGCAGTGTGATCGTACCTGTATTGAATTCGGTCGCGTTCGGTTGGACACCGAGCGCACGGCCGTTCAGCACGCCGCCGGCACCATCATCGAACGCGTACATGCCACCGGTGGCCACTGGAGCAGCCGCCAATCCACGACGGTAGTCCGTACCGGCTGTTATGCGCGTTCCGCCAAAGGCCAGATCACCATCGCTCCACCCGGTCACGGCCCAGGCGTCACTGTCCAAACGGCCTGCAGCGGGCGTCGGCTGGAAGCCGGTACCGGCCCATACACCGCTGCCCACTCCGGCAACCGTACCGTCGAAGTTCACGGTGTAGGCGGTGTTCACCGCAGCGATGTTCAACTGGGCGCTCGCCTCCATGCCGGGAAGCGCAAGCAACGTGAGAGCAGCGGCCAGCGGGGACCAACCGGCCGTCAGCCGATCCAAGAGGAAACGTGTGTTCATAGGTAAGATGTTCACGCCGATGACCGGCGTATCCGCACAGTGTTCTGAAAAGTGCTCAAACATAGCCTGCACTCCTTGATCGACAGGCAGATCCGGCCGGTCACTTATCCACACCGGTACGGTGCTCAGAGCGCCAGGCGGCCCTGCTGCTCCATGGTCATACGGAGCTGGCCCACTTCCTTGCGCAGGTCCAGTACGCTCCGCGCCAACTCATCGCGCGTCAGGTTCGGCTCGGGCAGTTCGTGGCTGATGAAATGCACGAACTTCCAGATCTCCAGTATGTTACCAACCTCAACCTCGTAGGGCGGGTAGATGGGATTGGTGCTGCACAGCAGCAGGGTGCCCTTCTCCTTCAGCTTGTTGTACACCACCTTGAAGACGATGCCATCGTCCTTGGTGACCACGATGTAGGGCTGTCCGTCGCGGATCATCTGCCAGTTCTGCACGTACTCGCCCGTCACCCACGAACCGTCGCCCACCGGCGGCATGCTGTCCCCGCTGATCTGGAAGGTCCGGTACTTGCGGTCCTTGCCCAGGAAGGGCATCTGGAAGGTGGGCAGGATGCTGATGTAGTCCGGATCGGCATAGCCCAGCGCATAACCGGCCCGCGCCTTCTCCGGCACCAGCTCGATGTTCTCCTTGTTCTCCCGGTCCACCGTGGTGGCCAGCACCCGCAGGCGCCTCCCGTCCATGTCCACATCGCCCCCGCGCTCCAGGATGCCCAGCTGGCTCTCGCTCAGCTTGGTGAGGTCGTGCTTCAGCAGCTTGTCCACACTGATCCTGAAGTACTCGCTGATGCGCACCAGCAGATCGAGGTTCGGCTCGGCGCTGCCGTTCTCGTAGCCGCTCCAGCTCGATCGCTTCACATCGAGCGCGATGGCGGTCTCTTCCTGGCTGCGCCCGCGCCGGGTGCGCAGCAGCTTGATGTTCGCTCCGAAGGTGGTGTTGCCTGCCATGGCTTTTGACTATTTTACCGACATCCGTATGACGGTTTCGGCGTCAAATGTATATGCGCCTTTCAACTTTCCAAATCCGCCCCCACCTCCCCCATGTACCTCAACTGCCATAGCTGGTTCAGCTTCAAGTACGGGGTGATGAAGCCCGACGCGCTGTTGGAGGAGGCGGCGCGGATGGGCGTGCGCAGCTTCGCCCTCACCGACATCCATTGCTCGGCCGGCATCCCCGACCTGGTGCGCGATGCGCCGCGCTTCGGTGTGCGACCGGTGGCGGGCATCGAGTTCCGGCACGGACCGAAGCTGCTGTACATCGGGCTGGCGAAGAACAACGACGGCTTCCAGCGCCTGAACGAGCTGCTGAGCCCCCACCTGCTCGATGACGAGGCCCTGCCGGAGCGCGCACCCGAGCTGGACGATGTGTTCTTCATCTATCCCCTGGGCCATGCCCCCCGACAGTTGCGGCCGAACGAGCGCGTGGGCGTCAGACCATCCGACCTCACGCGCCTGCCCTTCAGTGCCTGGGCGAAGCGTCCGCAGGACCTGGTAGCGCTGATGCCCGTGACCTTCCGCGGTGAGCGAAGGGACTTCAACGTGCACCGCCTGCTGCGCACCGTGGCGGGCAACACCGTGGTGAGCATGCTTCCGCCGGAGGAGCTCGCCGCGCCCGATGAGCACTTCCGCAGCGTGGAGGAGACACAACGCATCTACCGCGACCTCCCACACCTGCTGGTGAACGCCGAGCGCCTGCTGGAGCAGTGCGCCATCGCCTTCGACGGCAGCGACAAGACGCGGACGGCCTTCACGGGCGACCTGCGCACCGACCGGGAGAAGCTGCACCGCGACACGCGCGAAGGCCTGCGCTACCGCTATGCGGAGGTGACGCCGAAGATCCTCGCGCGCATGCACCACGAACTGGACGTGATCGAGCGCATGGGCTTCATCAGCTACTTCCTCATCAACCAGGACATCGTGGACCATGCGCGCGGCCGGGGCTTCTTCCATGTGGGGCGGGGTAGCGGGGCGAACAGCCTGGTGGCCTACTGCCTGCGCATCACGGACGTGGACCCGATGGAGCTGGACCTCTACTTCGAGCGCTTCATCAACCCGGCGCGCAGGAAGCCGCCCGACTTCGACATCGACTTCAGCTGGAAGGACCGCGACGAGGTGTACCGCTACGTGTTCGGCAAGTACAACTCATCGGACGGCCGTGCGGGCGGCATCCACGCGGCGCAGATCGCCACCTACACCACCTTCCAATGGCGCGGCGCCATCCGCGAGCTGGGCAAGGCCGTGGGGCTGCCCCCGGCGGAGATCGATGCCTTGAGCGAAGGGGACCACGGCTACTACGCGCGCGGACGGCCCAGCGCCTACGCGAAGGGCGGCGACCTCGACAAGGTGGCGCGCGCGGTGGTGCGCTATGCGAAGGAGCTGATCGGCATGCCGCACCACCTGGGCATCCACGCCGGTGGCATCGTGATCACCGAGCGACCGGTGACGCACTTCGCGGCGCTCTTCCGTCCGCCGAAAGGCTTCCCGGTGACGCAGATCAGCATGCTGGAGTGCGAGGACATGGGCCTGCACAAGTTCGACCTGCTGAGCCAGCGCGGGCTGGGGCACATCCGCGATGCGGTGGAGCTGGTGAACAAGACTCAAGACACAAGTCACAAGTTCCAAGGCTCAACCACTGACGACAGCCAATTTGATGCTTGTGACTTGAGACTTGTGACTTGTGAATTCCGCGAAGCGGTGGACATCCACGACATCGCGCGCTTCAAGCAGGACCCGAAGATCAAGGAGCTGCTGCGCAAGGGCGACACCATCGGCTGCTTCTACGTGGAGAGCCCGGCCATGCGCATGCTGCTGAGGAAGCTGAAGGTGGACGACTACCTCGGGCTGGTGGCGGCGAGCAGCATCATCCGGCCGGGCGTGGCGGAGAGCGGCATGATGCGCGAGTACCTGCTGCGCCACAACGACCCCGAGCGCCGCAAGCTGGCCCCGAAGCGGTTGCTGGAGATCATGCCGGAGACCTACGGTGTGATGGTGTACCAGGAGGATGTGATCAAGGTGGTGCACCTGTATGGCGGACTGGACCTGGAGGAGTCCGACCAAGTGCGGCGCGGCATGAACATCCGCTACCGCGACCGGCCGGAGTTCAAGGTGGTGGAGCAGCGGTTCTTCGCGAACTGCAAGGCCTTCGGCTATCCGCCCGGCGAGGCCGAGGAGGTGTGGCGGCAGATCCAGAGCTTCGCCAGCTTCAGCTTCGCCAAGGGGCACAGCGCCAGCTACGCGGTGGAGAGCTACCAGAGCCTCTACCTGAAGGCGCACCACCCGCTGGAGTTCCTGGTGGGCGTGGCCAACAACTTCGGCGGCTTCTACCGCACGGAGTTCTACCTGCACGAGGCGAAGCGCGCGGGTGCTGTGATCGAGGCGCCGTGCGTGAACACAAGCGAGGAGTTGTGCTGTTTGGTGCGAGCGGCAAGTCAGCAAGCGGCAAGCGGCAATTCAGCCTCGCCGCTCGCCAACTCGTCACTTGCCGCTCGCATTTTCCTGGGCCTCTCCAACATCAAGGGCCTCGAGGGCGAAACCGTGCAACTGATCCTGCAGGAGCGCCGCCGCAACGGCCCCTATGCCGATCTGCAGGACCTGCTGGCGCGCGTTCCATTGGGTCTGGAGCAGGCACGCATCCTCATCCGCGTGGGAGCGCTGCGCTTCACCGGCAAGAGCAAGCCGGAGCTGTTGTGGGATGCGACCCTGCTGCACCGCCCCGCCGCCGTAAGCACCGATGGCGACCTCTTCATCACCCGCGTGGAGGAACCCCGACTACCCGACCTGCAGCACTATCCACTGGCCGATGCCTACGATGAGCTGGAACTGCTGGGCTTCCCGCTGTGCGATCCGTTCACCCTTGTGGAGGAACAGTGCTTGCCCACAGAGCCGACGCACGACAGTGCCTACGCGCAAAACCCGCGCTCGACAGTGTCTGCGCACGGGCCGACCCACGACAGTGCCCGCACACCAGCCCTGCACACGACAGTGCCTGCGCACCAGCCGGCGCACGACAGTGCCCACGCGCACGCACTGTCCACTGTGCGCGAAGGGCCGTGCGAGGGCACTGTCCGCATCCTGGCGCGGGAGATGAGCGCGTGTGTAGGCAGAAAAGTGGAGATGCTCGGCTACATGATCCACGTGAAGACGACCACCACACAAACAGGCAACTACATGAGCTTCGGCTCCTTCATCGACCCGGCGGGCGACTTCTGGGACAGCACGCAGTTCCCGCAGGTGGCGGCGCAATACCCCTTCCGCGGGCGCGGTGTGTACCGGCTCATCGGCGTGGTGGAAGAGGAGTTCGGGCATTGCGCCCTGCGCACGACCAGCATGGAGAAACTCCCGTGGAAGCCGGACCCGCGGTATGGGAACAAGTGAGCGATGATGAGCGCACCTGACGATCGCTCACCCACTTCCGGTCTACTCCACCTCCACCTTCTTCCCGTTGTCCTCCATCACCCGATCGATGAAGAGGTGATCGCGATCGATCTCCGCGCGCATCGGTTTCCTGTCCACGATGAAGGTGAACTCGTTCCACCCGCTCTTCAGGCGCACGCGCTTGTGGAGCAGCGGCACATCGTTCAATGACTTGTCCGCCTTGCGGCCCACGGCAGGCTGGCGCAGGATGCTCACGTCCATCCAGTCGTTCATCCCCGCCGGCGTCTCGCGACCCAGAGAATCGGCGTAGTTCTTCTCGCCCCAGAGCTTCAGCTTCACCTCGTAGGTGCTGTCCGGCAACATGCGGGCAGTGGCTTCCTCTACGCGGTTGTTGTACAGCGTGATCTTCTTGAACCCGTCGACCAGCAGGTAGTCGAGGCTGTCGGGTACCACCTTGTCCAGCTCGCGGTACATGTCGAGCGCGGTGGGGTAAGGCGGTTCGGCATAGCCGAAGGTGTCCACCAGCGCGCGGAAGGCCTTGTTCAGGCTGTCCTCGCCCACGAAGTCGCGCAGGCAGTAAAGGATCACGCTGCCTTTGTTGTAGTGGATGTAGCCCTGGTTCTCCACCTCCATCAGCGGCACCTCCTTCAGTTGCTCCGTACCGCGTGAGCGCTGGTAGCGGTCGCTCTCCAGCTTGAGGAACTTGCGCATGCGCTCGGTGCCGCGGCCGAACTCCTTCTCCATCACCATGAGCGCGCTGTACTGGCTCATGCTCTCACTGAGCAGGGTGCTGCCCTGCATGTCCGCCCCCATCACCTGGTGCGCCCACCATTGGTGCCCCATCTCGTGCGCCACCACATAGAAGGTCATGTCGATGTCGTTGGTGTCGCTGAGGTCGGCGATGAAGCCGATGCCCTCGCTGTAGGGCATGGTGCCCGGGAAGGCCTGCGCGAAGCTCTGGTAGAGCGGGAACTCGATGATGCGCGCCTGCTTGTGGCGGTAGGGACCGAAGTTACGGCTGTAGTACGCGATGCTCTTCTTGATGCTGTTCGCCATGCGCGGAACGTTCTCCGCGTGCGGTGCGTGGTAGTACACCTCCACGTCGACGTCCCCGAGCTTCTCGCGGTGCACCTCGTACCGCGCGCTCATGAAGGAGTAGAAGTTCATGCTCGGGTGGTCCACCACGTACTCGTAGTACTTCCGCCCGTTCTCCTCCCACGTGCGCTTCAGGCTTCCCGGTGCGATGGCCACCTGGTCCGAGGTGGTGCTGATCACGGTGCTCACGTTCACCCAGTCGCTGTTGTGCATCAGGTATTGCTGCATGCGCTTGGCCGGATCGTCCGTGAGCTTCTGCATGCGCTGCTTGGGCGGCAGATCGTGCTTCTTCCTCTTCATCTTGTCCAGCAGCTCGGCCTGGGCCGTATAGCCGATCAGCGGCAGGATGTCCATGTTGTTGAAGAAGGTGCCGTTGTGGTTCACCTGCATCACCCGCACATCGTTCTCGAAGCCCTTGGGCACGTAGTGCGCGGTGACGGTGAACTTGAGGTCGGCACCCGGGGCCAACGGCGGCGAAAGCCGGTAGATGCGGTACTTCACGCGTTCATCATCCAGCACCTTCTCCGCACCGGGGATCTCCACCTCCTGCTCGATTCCCTCGCCCAGCAGCAGGTGCAGCGAGTCGATGGGCTGCATGCCCTTGTTGCGCACCGTCACCTGCGCCACGCAGTGCAGCGTGCGCTCGGCAGGCACCAGATCGATGGTGAAGCGGATGTCCGTGTAGTGCGGCTGCTCGATGCCCTCGTACTTCTTGTAGGTCTTCTCGTAGTACACGGCGTCCTCCTCCTGCGCATCGCCGCTCATCACCTCGTTGAGGACCTTGGTGTTGTAGTAGTTCCAAGCGCCCAGCAGCACCCAGAGACCGAGGGCGGGCAGCGCCAGCCCGCGGTTCGCCCGGAAGCGTTCGGCCGCCAGCTTCCACCGTTGCCGCCCCGCACCCTCCTTCCCACGCACCCAGAAGAACAGCGACAGCAGCAGCAGCAGGAGCGCGAAGGCCCACCAGTAGGCCTTGAACCACAGCCAGCCGGTGAGCGCCGTGCCGTAGCTGTTCATGTCGCTGTACATGATGCCCGGCGCGCCGTTGAAGGAGGCCAGGTTCGAGTTAATGTCGAGCGCGCTGAGCAGGATCCCCGGAAGGAAGATGACGGCGATGAACACGCCATAGCCCACGTACTTGTTGTTCACCAGCACATGTACCGTGAACGACAGCGCCGCCATGATCCCGTACGTGACCAGTCCCGGCAGGATGTAGAGGCCGAGGTATACGCCGGGTTCCAGGCGCGTGTAGCCCTTGACCAGTTGGAAGATCATGCCGCCGAGCGCGCTGCCCATGAGCAGCACCAGCAACAACATCAGCAGCGCGGCGAACTTGCCCAGCAGGGGAACACCCAGCGCGGTCGGCGTGGCGTCCACCACCTCATCGAACTTCGGCTCGCGCTCCTTCCACACCAGCAGCCCGCTGTAGAACACGATGAGGATCATGGTGAAGAGCTCGAAGGAGCCGCGGATCATGTCCACCACGTGGTAGGTGACCGGATGGATCTCGTTCTCGTAGAGCGAGGTGGAGAAGGCCAGGCCGAAGAACATGTTGATCAGGCCGATGCCGGCGACGATCATGAAGGCCGTGCCCTTCAGGATGCCGGTGAAGTCGCTCCACGCGATGCGGCGGAAGCGGCGCCATTGCGCGGCGGGCCCGTCCGCCCGGGTCACGGCCGGAAGCGCCACGTGGGTGATGGCGACGGCCCCGTTCTCCTCCTTCGGCGTAGCCTTGGCGCGGCGGTCCGTGAAGCTGAAGCGCCAGTAGCAGAAGATGAACACGCCGATGGATACCGCGATCCACAGCAACCGGTTCCACAGCAACACGCCGTGCATCGGCAGGAGCATGGTGTTCTTGTCGTCAACGGTCCAGTAGCGCGTGATGAGCTCGAACGCACTGCTGCCGAAGGGGTCGAGCATGGCCGCGAGCTCGCGGTTGTCCATCTCGCTCATGAACGTCGTGGCCACCCCGTTCCCCACGAGGATGACCACCGTGGTGATGTAGGCCGCAGCCGTGCTGCGCATGAGCACGGAAACGGCGAAGATGATGGCCGCCGAGAACAGGATGTTCGGCAGGGTGAGGAACAGGTAGGCCTGCGCATGTGCGAGCAGGTCGTTGGCGCCCAGCTTCTCGGGATCCACCCAGGGCATCCAGCTGCCCACGATCACACCGAGCGTTACACCCAGCAGCGGGACCGAGGCCACCAAGGTGCTGCCGAGGAAGCGCCCCAGCAGGTACTGCGCCTTGGTGATCGGCGTGCTGAACATGATCTGCGCCGTGTTGTTCACGAAGTCGCGGATGGCCGCGGCGTTCACGAAGGCCGTGACCATGAAGAGGCCGAGGAAGGCCAGCGTGGCGTACCAGTTGAACACCACGTAGGGCGCGTTCACCTTCACGTTGGCCATGGGCCCGCCGATCTGCAGCTTGTCCCAGGTGGTGGCGCCGAACGCGAGCAGCGCGAACAGCAGCAGGAAGATGTACACCATCGGCTGCCCGAACCAATGGCGCAGTTCCTTGAGGAAGAGTCGCCCGATCATGCGGCCACGGTGTTGAAGGCGCCGTTGATGTGGCTGAAGAAGACGTCCTCCAAAGAGGGCTCGGCGGCCGTGAACCCGTCCGGAATGATCTCGCTGTACACATGGATGATCGGTCGGCCGGCGATCAACTTGTTGCTGATCACCTTGTGCTGGGCGTTGTACCCTTCGAGTTCGCTCTTCGCGATGCTCTTCTCCCAGATCCGGCCCTTCACCTCATTCAATGCATCGCCCGGGGAACCGGCGAACAACAGGCGGCCCTTATTGATGATGGCCATGTTGCGGCACAGCTCCTGCACGTCCTGCACGATGTGGGTGCTCAGGATCACCACCACGTTCTCGCCGATCTCCGTGAGCAGGTTGTAGAAGCGGTTGCGCTCGCCGGGATCAAGACCGGCCGTGGGCTCGTCCACGATGATGAGCTTCGGCTCACCGATGAGCGATTGCGCGATGCCGAAGCGCTGCTTCATGCCGCCGCTGAAGCCGGAGATCCGGCGCTTACGGTGCTCCCACAGGTTCACCTTCTGCAAGAGGGCCTCCACCAGCGCCTTGCGCTCGCCGTTGTGCACCACGCCCTTCAGCAGGGCGATGTGGTCCAGCATGTCATAGGCGCTCACGCGCGGGTACACCCCGAACTCCTGGGGCAGGTAGCCGAGCACCTTGCGCACCTCGTGTTTCTGGCGGAGCACATCGATCTCGCCGAGCATCACCGATCCGCTGTCCGCCTCCTGCAGGGTGGCCAGGATGCGCATCAAGGTGCTCTTGCCCGCACCGTTGGGCCCCAGCAGACCGAACAAGCCGGTGGGGATGGTGAGGCTCACGTTGTCCAGCGCTTTCACGCCGTTCGCGTAGGTCTTGCTGAGGCCGTTGATGACGAGTTCCATGGTGCTGCACGTTCCGGGTCGGCCTTCGGGGCCGCCCGATGTGCCGGCAAGATGCATCACCAACGGCGATCCCGGTAGGCGATCACACGAACGGCACGACTTGCGCATGGCCGGTGGAGCGCCCGACCCTGGGCTTGCAGACCTCATTACCGACCCTCACCTTCGTGGCATGAAGAAGAAGATCGGTATTCTCGGCACCGGCATGGTGGGCCAGGTGCTCGCCACCGGCTTCCTGAAGCACGGGCATGACGTGATGGTGGCCACCCGCGTACCGGAAAAGGTGGCCCCATGGCGGGAGAAACACCCGGAGCTACATGTCGGCACGCACAAGGAGGTCGGGGCCTGGGCGGACATCGTGGTGCTTGCCGTGAAAGGAAGCGCGGCCGAAGCGGCCATCCGCCTGTGCGATGCGCAGGACCTGGCCGGAAAGACCGTCATCGATGCCACCAACCCGATCGCCGATGCGCCGCCTGAGAACGGTGTGCTGAAGTTCTTCACGTCGCTGGACCGCAGCCTGATGGAGGAACTGCAACAGGTGAACCCCAAGGCCCACTTCGTGAAGGCCTTCAACAGCGTGGGCAACGCCTACATGGTGGATCCCGGCTTCGGCGGGGTGAAGCCCACGATGTTCATCTGCGGCAACGACGCCAACGCGAAGCAGGAGGTGAGCGCCATCCTCGACCAGTTCGGCTGGGAGGCCGAGGACATGGGCGGTGTGGAGGCCGCACGTGCGATCGAGCCGCTGTGCATGCTGTGGTGCATCCCCGGCTTCATCCGCAACCAGTGGACGCATGCGTTCAAGCTGTTGAAGCACTGAGAGCGGAGGCGGCTGCGTCACTCCACCCGCCCTGGCCAACCTTCATGGTGCATCCATGCCCCGCGTTCAGCGGCCCGGTGCTGCTCACGAGCGCGGCAGCCCTGGCATCCGGGACACGGGCCGAAGTGTATGACGCTGTGGGACGCGCGGTGGTGAACCTCGCGCTTCCCGGCATGCCTGCAGGCGGTGCTGCGGTGTTGGACCTCAGCGGCCTCGCACCCGGCAACTACCGACTGCGCGTGGACGGCCTTGCAGGCAGCGCTGCGCTGGTGATCACCCGTTGAGCCCCCGTCGAACGGTCCGGGAAAACCGGCCCTAGCGTCGGAGCAACCACAGCAGCAGCGTGAGCGCGGCGCTGATGACGATGCATGTGACGATGGGAAAATGGAAACTGAAGCCCTCGCGCTCGATGTGGATGTCGCCGGGCAGGTGACCGATCCAGCGCCACCACTGGCTGCGCGTGAGCCATGGCCAGAGCACAGCAACGAGCAGGCACAGGACCCCGATGATGAACAACGCGCGGCGCATGGTGCGAAGATGAAGCGCGGACAGTGAAGCCGCGGTTCCTCGTTCCTTCCCCCCTACGTTCTCCTGTTCGCCAGCAGCACCGGCGCCTGACCGTCGAAGGGGTTGTCCATCCGGCCGATGCTCTTCGCATCCATGCCCGCTGCGCGCATCACCGTGCGGTCGCCGAAGCGCTTGCGGATCCGGTCCATCGCCTGGTAGAGCGCCATGGCCTCGGCGGTGTCCGTGAACGCGTCCATCTGGTGCCCACCGCCCACCAGATGACTGAAGCGCACACCGATCAGGCGGATCCGCTGCCGCCGGTCGTAGAGCGTTCGGAAGAGCTCGTGCACCGCGGGCAGGATCAGGTGATCGCAGGCGGTGTAGCCGATGCGCTGCTGCTTCAGGTGCGTGTTGAAGTCGGCGTAGCGGATCTTCACGGCCACGCAACTGGTGAGCTTGGCACCCTTGCGGAGCTGGAACGCGAGGCTCTCGGCCATGGCGGTGAGCATGCCCTTGAGCTTCACCACATCGATGGTGTCGCGCTCGAAGGTGCGTTCGGTGCTGATGCTCTTGCGCTCGTGCCAGGACACCACGGGGCTGTCGTCGATGCCGTTGGCCTTGCGCCACAGCACCGGCCCGTGCTCGCCCAGCAGGCGCTGCATCAGCTCGATGGGTAGCTCCTGCATGGTCTGGACCCGGGCCACGCCCATGCTGCGCAGCAGGTGCGCGGTCTTCTCCCCCACCCCGGGGATCGCCTCGATCGGCTTGGGGGCCAGGTAGGGCTTCTCGGTGCCGCGCTCCACCTGCCGGCAGTTGTTCGGCTTGGCATCGTTGGTGGCCACCTTGCTCACCGTCTTGTTGATGCTCAACCCGAAGCTGTTCGGCAGGCCGGTCGCCTTGGTGATCCGTTGCCGCAGCTCGGTGGCCAGCTTCCAGGCACCGAAGAACTTCTCCGTGCCGCTCAGGTCCACGTAGAACTCGTCCACGCTGCTCTTCTCGAAGAGCGGCACCTGCTCGCGGATCAGCTCGGTCACCTCATCGCTCTTGCGCATGTACAGCCCGCTGTCGCCGCGCAGGATGATGGCATCCGGACAGAGCTGCCTGGCGGTGCGCATGGGCATGGCGCTCCGCACCCCGAAGGCCCGCGCCTCGTAGCTGCAGCTGGCCACCACGCCCCGGTCGCTGTCCGCCCCGATGAGCACCGGACGCCCCACCAGCTTCGGCTCGCGCAACCGCTCGCAGCTCACGAAGAAACTGTCCAGGTCCAGGTGCACGATGGTCCGTTCCATGATCGATCGACGGCTTTCATGGCGATCCGTCGGCCAAGAAGATAGCAACACGGAGCGCCATCGGCTGACCCCGGAGCCTCCCCCTTGCACGCCGCCGGTGGTCACGGCGCGGGCTCCGACCCGTTCATCCGCCGTTCCACCCGGATCGTCCAATGCGCGAACGGCTCCCTGTACGAACGGCCTACTTTGCTTCGAGAACCTCCCCCGCATGCGCCACCGTGAGCTCATCGCCATGTTCATCCTGGCCGGTCACCTTGCCTCCGCACAGGATGTGCTGCTCATCCCCTTCGGCTCCACGTGGAAATACCTGGACAATGGCAGCAACCAGGGCACGGCCTGGCGTGCCACCGCGTTCAACGATGCGGCCTGGGCAAGCGGGCCGGCGGAGCTGGGCTACGGGGATGGCGACGAGGCGACCGTGGTGAGCTATGGCCCCAGCAGCTCGGCCAAGTACATCACCACCTACTTCCGCCACAGCTTCACCATCACCGACCAAAGCGCCCATCGCGGGTACCTGCTCCGCCTGAAGAAGGACGACGGGGCCATCGTGTACGCCAACGGCACCGAGGTGATGCGTGCCAATGTCAGCCAGGGGACCATCGGATACACCTCCACGGCCTACACCGGTATCGGCGGCAACGAGGAGGGACTGGTGTTCGAACTCCTGCTGCCCCTTGGCTCCTTCACCTCCGGCACCAACACCATCGCCGTGGAGGTGCACCAGGACGCCGCCACCAGCAGCGACCTCAGTTTCGACCTGCAGCTGACCGCGCTCGATGCCACGCCCACCCTCTTCAACCCGCCGATGCTCGGCAGCGCTTCGCCCACGAGCATCGTGGTGAAGTGGACCACGGATGTGCCCACCGATTCGCGCGTCCGCTACGGATCCACCATCGGTGCGCTCACCAGTGCGGTCCACGACGCCACGCTGGTGACCGATCATGAGGTCACGATCACCGGGCTGCTGCCATCCACGACCTATCACTATGCGATCGGCTCCAGCAGCGCCGACCTTGCCGGGGACGATGCCGGCCACCACTTCAGGACGTTCCCTGCGCCCGGCAGCGATGCACCGCTGCGCATCTGGGCCATCGGTGATGCGGGCACGACGTACCAGAGCCAGCTCGATGTGCGCGATGCATACACGGCGTTCGCCGGCCCCAACAAGGCCGATGTGTGGTTGATGCTCGGCGATAACAGCTACTGGCAGGGCCGTGCGTTCGAGTACCGGGAAGGCATCTTCAAGGTATACCAGGAGCAGCTGCGTGATACACCGCTCTTCCCCGCTCCAGGCAATCATGACTATTACAGTGGAGCGAACGGCACCTCCAACAATGGTCCCTTCTTCAGCACGTTCGTCTGTCCCAAGCTCGGCCAGGGCGGTGGTGTCGCCTCCAACAAAGAGAACTACTACTCCTTCGATCATGGGCGGGTGCACTTCATCTGCCTGGACAGCTATGGCGTTACGCGCGCAGTGGGCGGGGCCATGTACAACTGGCTGGTGAACGACCTGGCATATGCGGACACGCACAGCGACTGGGTGATCGCCTACTGGCACCATCCGCCCTACACGAAAGGCACGCACGATTCGGACCAACCGGCCGGGGACGAGATGACCGACATGCGCGCCAACTTCCTGCCCCTGCTCGAACAGCATGGCGTGGACCTGGTGCTCAGTGGCCACAGCCATGTGTATGAACGGAGCTACCTGACCGACGGCCATTATGGCCTTTCCAGCACGTACAATGCGGTCACCATGCGGCTGGACGGCACCAGCGGCCAGGCATCCACCACGGGGCCCTACCGCAAGCACGGCGATACCCGTCCGCACGAAGGCACCGTCTATGCCGTGTGCGGTGTCAGCGGCAAGTCGGGCACTGGCAGCCTGAACCATCCGGCCATGCATCTCAGTACGTCCGCCCACTTCGGTTCCATGGTCATCGACATCAACGGTGCCGACATGCGCGTCCGCTTCCTCAACGCACAGGGAGCCACGGTGGACGACCTCACCCTCCGCAAGAGCATCACGCTCGCCCTGAAAGCCCACCTGCAGGGATGCTACGACCCCGCCACCGGGCTCATGCGCGACGACCTGCGGACGAACGGCCTGATCCCGCTGACCCAACCGTATACCGGTGTGTTCCCACAGGTCGGGCCTGCCGGCGGAGGGACCATCGCTCCAGCGGTGCTCAACGTGACCGGTCCGGATGCGATCGTGGACTGGGTGTTCGTGGAACTGCGCGATCCGGCCGCACCGTCCACCGTGCTGAACTCACGGTCCGCACTGATCCAACGCGATGGTGATGTGGTGGATGTGGACGGGACCTCGCCCGTGCAGTTCGACATGCCCAACGGAGCCTACCACATCGCCCTGCGCCACCGCAACCACCTGGGCGTGATGACCGCAGCGCCCGTGATGATGACGCAGCGCCCGCTCACCCTGGACCTGCGCTCAGCGGCAACAGCGACCTACGGCGTGGAAGCACGGGCCGGGCTGAACGGGACCATGGCGCTGTGGAGCGGGGATGCCCTTCGCGATGGCGTGATCCGGTAAGTGGGCGGTAACAACGACCGTGACCCCATCCTGATCTCCGTTGGCGCCACAACACCGAACAGCATCACACCCGGTTACGCCGCCACGGACGTGAACCTGGATGGCCATGGTGCCTATGTGGGCGCCGCCAACGACCGCGACCCGATCCTGCTCAACGTGGGGTCCACCACGCCCAACGAGGTCCGCGTGGAACAACTGCCCTGAACGCCATCGGCGGGACCCCGCCCCGCGCCGCGCTCCACCACGAGCACGATCCGGGAAGGCCCCGCCGACGATCGATCCATGGGCACATGAGCACATGGCCTCATGGGCACATGCTTTACCGCTTCACCGTGGAGCCCTGCGCCACCAACTGCTCGATGTCGTTGTTCACGCCCAGGATCAGCAGCGAGGTGGCCGTGCAGAACACCGGGCTGGTGATGCAGTGGTGACCGTTCCAGCTGCCGTCCGGGTTCTGGATCTCCACCAGGCGGGCCGTAGTGCTCTGGTACCAGTTCTTCCAGCTGTCGTCCTTGTTGATGATGAGCGACTCACCGGTCTGCAGGAAGCTGAGGAACTCCTCACCGCCATTGTTGCCGAAGCCGCGCAGCACGTTGTCCGACTGGGCCTGCACCTTGGCCGCGTTGTACACGTTCCAGGCGGTGTTGGCCTTTTCCGCCTCATCGCGGCTCATGCCCGCCTCCATCAGGTTGTCCACGCTCACCGGCGCCTCGGCCTCCACCTTGCCATCCTTGCGCGCCTTCTCCAGCACCTCCTTCACTTCACGCGCCTGCTTGGCACTGCTGCGTGTACTGCCGCTCACGGCATAGAGCGTAACGCCCGCGGCCATGTCCGTGGCCACCGTGCCCGTGTTCGCATTGAAGTTCCCCTGCTGGAAGTCGCGGGCCTTCTCCAGCGCCTTGTCGTCCACGTCGGCACCCACATGCTGCGCGCTCTCCAAGGCGTTCGCGGCGAAACTGCTCTGCAGTACGCCGGCCCAGCCATTGCCCGCGGTGCTGCCGTTCGCGGTCTGCGCGCGCTGGATCTTGCGCGTGCACTTGTTCAGCGCGTTCAACCACCGGTCGTGCTTGGGGTCGTTGCAGGGCATGCGGCCCATCAGGTTGCTCAGGTATTGAGCCGTGAGCGCCACATCGATGTTCTGGCCCAGCTTCACCTGGATCTGCGTGCCGGTGAGGCCGGTCACGTTCAACGCCTCCTCCGGCGAGGTCTCCACGGCCTTCAGCAGGAACTCGGTGGTGCGCTGCAGTACGTTGGCGAAGCGCCCGTCCGTGGGCGTGCTGCCCGCGCGCAGCAGGGCCATGCTCACCATGGCCGTCGTGGCCGGGTCGCTCTGTGCCGCATGCGGGTCCATCACATCCTGCCGCGCATGCGTGCCCGCAGCGAAGCCGCCGTCCTGGTTCTGGGCATTGACCATCCAGCCGAAGGCCTTGTCCTGCGAGGTGAGCACCTCGGCCGGCGTCTTTACCGTGAAGTTGGGATCAAGGCCCTCGCCCTCGAACACGGTCTTGAACACGCAGCCGGGGGGGCGCTCGGCGGCAGGCTTCATACAGCAGCGCTCCGTGGGCGCCTCGTTGAACGAAAAGAGCACGAGCGTGGCGGCACTGGCGGCGGCCACCGCTCCGGCGAACAGGAAGGACTTTTTCATGGTTTCTGGATCTCGGCCCGCGCTTCATGCGCGATCCGAGGCCCCGTACACCCGGCCATCGGCGAGGTTCGATCGGCACGCTAACTTTTCCCCATGCGATCGCTGCTCCCCTGCCTCCTGTGCCTGCCCGCCTTCGGCCAGAACGTGCTGCACTACACCGAGACCAGCGGATGGGACCACGGTACGCGCGACGTTTCGCTCGCCATGTTCCAGGCCATCGCTGCGGAGCATGGCTTCGTGGTGACCAACGACAACGACGGCTCCGCGTTCAGTGAGCTCTCCACGCTCCAGCAGTTCGATGTCGTCGTGTTCAGCAACACCAGCGGTGCCGCACTGCTGGACGAGGTGCAACGCGCCAACTTTGAGGCTTACATCGCCGGCGGTGGTAGCGTGCTCGGCATCCACGCGGCGAGCGACACCTACCGCCACAGCACGGCCAACGGCAACAACACGGGTGCGTGGGACTTCTACGCGGAGCTGATCGGCGGCAGCGTGCAGGAGAACCCCAACCACGTGGACGGCACGCCGCTCTACGCCATGAACCACATTGGCACGCACGCATCCACCGCGGACCTGCCCGACCCCTGGGCCAAGAACGAGGAGTACTACTACTGGGAGGGTGGCTACTACCGCACCGATAACGTGCCCGTGCTGGAGGTGGAGGAGACCGTGGGCCCGAACGGACAGGTGAACAGCTACGATGCGCCGAGGCCGATGAGCTGGTACCGCGAACTCCCGGAAGGTGGACGCGTGTTCTACACCGCGCTGGGGCATGCGGGCAGCAACTACACGAGCGATGCGCTCTTCCGGCAGCACATCGAAGATGCGTTGCTACGGCTGCTGGTGACGGAGACGAGCCTGCCTCCTTCAACCACGACGACCGCTGGCCTGCGCTGTTGGCCCAACCCCGCCCAGCATGTGCTGTGGATCCCGTCCTCCCTGCGCGGCCCATACAACATACTGGATGCCCAAGGTCGCCACGTGATGACAGCGGATGGCCGGCTACCGATCGACGTATCCGGCCTCGAGAATGGGATGCACGTGCTTCGCGTGGAAGGAACGCCGAATCACCTGCCGTTCATCATCCAGCGGTGATGGCCGGATGATGCGGCGCAGGGTGACGGATGCGTCGCTTCTTACGCCACCACCGCCTTGCTCGCCTTCTTCCGCTCGTTCTCGTCGAGCAGCACCTTGCGGATGCGCAGGCTCTTCGGCGTCACCTCCAGGTATTCGTCGTTGGCGATGTACTCCATGCACTCCTCCAGGCTGAACTTCACCGCAGGGGCGATGTTCACCTTGTCGTCGCTGCCGCTGGCGCGCATGTTGGTGAGCTTCTTCACACGGATCACGTTCACCACGAGCTCCTCGTCCGGCTTGGGGCTCTCGCCGATCACCTGGCCGGCGTAGATGGGCTCGCCGGGCTCCACGAAGAACTTGCCGCGGTCCTGCAGCTTGTCGATGGCGTAGGCGATGGCCGTGCCGGTCTCGCCGCTCACGATGCAGCCCGGACGCGCGCTCTGGAACTCGCCCTTCCAAGGCTCGTAGCCCTTGAAGCGGTGCGCGATGATGGCCTCACCCTCGGTGGCGGTGAGCAAGGGGTTGCGTAGACCGATGATGCCGCGCGCGGGGATGTTGAACTCGATGTTCACGCGGTCGCCCTTCAGCTCCACGCTGAGCAGCTCGCCCTTGCGGCGGCTCACCTGGTCGATCACCTTGCTGCTGAAAGCCTCAGGCACCTGCACGGTGAGGTGTTCGATGGGCTCGCACTTCACACCGTCGATCTCCTTCAGGATCACCTGCGGCTGGCCGAGCTGGAACTCATACCCCTCGCGGCGCATGGTCTCCACCAGGATGCCCAGGTGCAGGATGCCGCGGCCATAGACCAGCAACTTGTCCGGCGAACCCGTCTCCTCGATCTTCATCGCCAGGTTCTTCTCGATCTCCTTGAAGAGGCGATCGCGGAGGTGGCGGCTGGTCACGAACTCCCCTTCCTTTCCGAAGAAGGGTGAGGTGTTGATGGTGAACAGCATGCTCATGGTGGGCTCGTCCACCTTGATGGGCGTGAGGCCCTCGGGGTTCTCCCAATCGGCGATGGTGTCGCCGATGTCGAAGCCTTCCAGCCCCATCACCGCGCAGATCTCGCCGCTGTAGAGTTCGCGGTCCTTCACCTTCTCCTTGCCCAGGCCCTCGAACACCATGAGCTCGGCCACCTTGCCGCGCACGGCCTTGCCATCGTTCTTCACGAGGCTCACGTTCTGGCCGGCCTTGATGCTGCCACGGCTTACGCGGCCCACCGCGATGCGGCCCTGGAAGCTGCTGTAGTCAAGGCTGGTGATGCGCATCTGCAACGTTCCCTCCACACGCTTCGGTGCGGGGATCTTCTCCAGGATCACGTCGAGCAGGTAGCTCACATCCTCCGTGGGGGTCTTCCAATCGGGGCCCATCCAGCCCTGCTTGCTGCTGCCGTACACCACGGGGAAGTCGAGCTGGTCCTCGTTGGCGTCGAGGGCGAACATGAGGTCGAACACCTGCTCGTGCACCTCCTCGGGCGTGCAGTTCGGCTTGTCCACCTTGTTGATCACCACGATGGGCTTCAGGCCCAGCTGGATGGCCTTGCCCAGCACGAAGCGCGTCTGCGGCATGGCGCCCTCGAAGGCATCCACCAGCAACAGCACACCGTCGGCCATGTTGAGCACGCGCTCCACCTCGCCGCCGAAGTCGCTGTGGCCCGGGGTGTCGATCACGTTGATCTTCACGCCCTTGTAGCGCACGCTCACGTTCTTGCTCAGGATGGTGATGCCGCGCTCCCGCTCCAGGTCGTTGTTGTCCAGCAACAGGTCATTGGTCGCCTGGTTCTCCCGGAAGAGCTGGCACTGGTGAAGGATCTTGTCCACCAGCGTGGTCTTGCCGTGGTCAACGTGGGCGATGATGGCGATGTTGCGGAGCTCGGTCATGGGCAGGGGTCCGGAAAAAGGTCCGCGAAGGTAGCCGTTCCTGACCACCCGGCGACCCCCTAAGTTCGCGGCCATGCGCGCCCTGCTGCCTTTCTGCCTGCCAGCCTTGCTGTTCGCCTGCTCCACGGCCCCCGGCCCGGCGGGCGACACCACGCCCCCTGCGACCGACAGCAACTACATCGCCGAGGTGCGGATCACCCCGGTGGACACCACCGCACGCCTGTGCGGCTCCGGCAGGCGCTACCAGCTCACGGGCCCGGACATGGATACGCTGCTCCTGCGCTACAACCATGCGAACGTGCGCAAGGGCCAATGGATGAAGGTGTGGTTCGCCGCCCATCCCGGGGCCGTGCTGCGCCAGGGCCTTCCGGACAGCGCCCTCATCGTCACCAAGTTCCATCACCTGGATGCTTCGCTGACCTGCGACCCCGTTCCGGATCCGCGCATCGCAGGCACTTACAGCATGACCAACGCCATGCCGGGCGCCATGCGCAGCATCTGGTTGGACCTGCATCCGGACGGCACCGCCATCCTGCGCACCATTCTCCAGACCAGCCCCATGATCGAGGAGGAAGGCACCTGGGGGATCGATGTAGAAGAGCGGGTGGCCGTGAAATGGCCACAGCGGGACCAGACCATGCTCTACCGCCTCCAGGACGGCCGCCTGCTCGCGGAACAGACCGTGAACGGCCAACGTCCATCGCTCGACCGGCTGGGGCCTGTGGATGTGCGCAGCGGTTCCTTCGGACGGGCCGTGCGCTGGCTCGCTGCCGTGCGCGGTGTACCGGCGGACAGCCTGTCGATCGGTCCGGGATCGCCCCTGAACACCGTGCTCAACGCACCGGGCACACAAGCGGAACTGCTGCACATGGCCATGGACTCACTGGGCGTGGACAGCGCAACGGTACAGCTCCGCATGAGCGGCGTGTCCGACGTGAGCGGCCTGATGCGCATGATCCGTGCCTACGGAAGGAAGCGCTGAAGCGCCACTGCCGTCAGGAACCTATCTTCGCCGCCGCATTCACCAGGGCCCGTAGTTCAACTGGATAGAATGACAGATTCCGGTTCTGTTGGTTGGGGGTTCGAATCCCTCCGGGCTCACCAAAGCGGCGCACCTTGCGCCGCTTTCGGCTTTTACACCCCGGCCACCGATGCGCATTGACAAGTTCCTCTGGTGCGTACGCCTGGCAAAGACCCGCAGCATCGCTGCGGATGAATGCGCGCGCGGGCACGTCCGCATCAACGAACGCGATGCCAAGCCTTCGGTGGAGGTGCGGATCGGCGATGTGGTCGCCGTGCGGGTGGCGCCCATCTGGCGCAGCTATGAAGTGCTGGCCATACCGGCTTCCCGCATGGGTGCGAAGCTGGTGCCCACCCACCTGGCGGAACGCACGGCCTGGGAGGACCTGGAGCGCCTGGAGATCGCCCGCAAGGTGCGCGCCGCCGACCGCACGCCCGGAAGCGGCCGGCCCACCAAGCGCGAACGCCGAGACATCGATCGCTTCACGGGCGAGTAAGGCGCTTGGCATCATTTAGCGAACGTTAACAGCACCCCGCCTTGGGGCCCGGGTACTTTCGATCCGTTCAACGACCGCCATGAAGCAACCGCTACTCCTCCACACGCTCAGCGCCGCCCTGCTCATCGGGCACGCCGGCATCGCCATCGGCCAGAACGCCGGCGAACGACGTGTGCGCATCGAGATCACCCGGAACGAGAACGGCAACGAAAGCCATGTGACCCGCGAATTCGACCTCACCGATGAACGCCAGCTGGCGGACGCCCTGCGCGAGCTCGGTGTGATGGACGAGATGAACATCATCGGACCGGACGAGAACCTGGTGATCGACCTGAAGCGCATGCGCGAAGGCGGCATGCTCAATGACATGAGCATCGCCCTCAGCCAGGCCGACGCACTGCCAGGCAAGCCCCGCCCCTACCTGGGCGTCTTCTACGGCGATTGGGCACCGAGCGCCGACAAGGACGAAGCACGGAAGGAGCCTCCAGTGAAGGACGGCGCCGTTATCACCGGTATCGATGAGGATACGCCGGCGCAGAAGGCCGGCCTCCGCTCGGGCGATGTGATCGTGGCCATGGACGGCAAACCCATCCGCAGCGGCGCCGCGCTGGTGGAGTCCATCAACGCCCATGCACCGGGCGACCGCGTGGAATTGACCTATTACCGCGGCAAGGACAAGCGGACCATGGAGATCGAGCTGGGTGAACGCGAGGACGAGGTGGCGAAATGGGACTGGAACTGGAACGAGGGCAGCAATGCCTACGAGGAGGCGATGAGCGCCATGGCCGACGCGTTCGGCGAAATGGAGGAACAGCCCTTCCTCGGTGTGGACGGCGATGACATGGGCGACGGCCAGGGCGTGCGCATCACCAATGTGGTGGACAGCAGCGCCGCGGAGCGCATGGGCCTGCGCAATGGCGATGTGGTCCGCAGCATCAACGGGGAGGACATCAGCGATTTCGAGGACCTTGCCGACCGCGTCTCCAGTATGGAGCCGGGCGAAGCCATCACGTTGGAAGTGGAGCGCGGCGGATCACGCACTACCCTCAACGGGGCCCTCGGTCGCCGGCGGAACATGGCCTGGAGCTTCAGCGGGATGCCGCCCATGCCACCGATGCCGCCAATGCCCCCCATGCCCGACATGCCGGATATGCCGGACATGCCCGAGGTGGACCGCCAGGCCATGCGCGCGGAACAGCGCGCCGCACGCGACGAGATGCGCCGGGAAATGGATGAGCTGCGGCGTGAGATGGACCGCCTGCGCCGGGAGCTGCGCAGCGAGGTGACCCGTGAAACACGCGTGACCGTGGACGCCGTTCGCCTGAGCGACAAGGAGCTTTCCACCCTGCGTGGAAAAGGCGTCGCCGGACTGGACAGAACCTTGGAACTGACCGGCCTCAACCTGTTCCCCGACCCCACGGAAGGCGCGTTCAGCGTGAGCTTCACAGCCCCGGAGCGTGGCGACCTGAACGTGGACATCCACAATGCGTCCGGTGAGCGGATCTACCACGAGACCATCACCGGCTTCAAAGGCCGCTACGAGCGTGTGATCGACATGAGCGACCGCGAGGTGGGCACCTACTTCGTGGTGATCACCCAGAACGGCAGGGCCGTGGCCCGGAAGCTGGTGAAAGGCTGAGCCCGCCCCCTGCCCTTCGCAGCGCCCGGCCACCACCGGGCGCTTTTCTTTGCGGCATGAAGCTGCTCATCCGCTTGGTGATCTCCACCATCGCCGTGCTGGTCACCGACATGCTCCTGGCCGGCGTTCAACTCGGCGAGTTCCCGGCCGCATTGTGGGTGGCCATCGTGCTCGGCTTCCTCAATGCGGTGGTGCGGCCGCTGCTCATCCTCCTCACCCTGCCCGTCACCCTGGTCACGCTCGGGCTCTTCGTGCTGGTGATCAATGCCGGCATGGTGATGCTCACCGCGCAACTGCTCGATGGCTTCCACGTGCGGAACTTCTGGTGGGCCCTCGCCTTCAGCGTGGTGCTCTGGGCCGTGCAGGGCTTCCTGCTGGCGATCGACGGCGGCGAGAAGAAGCAGGACTGACCGCAGCGCGGAGCGGGCTCAAGTCACCTGTGCCAACGGCCCAGGTCGCAGCGCACTTTGATGCCTTGCGACTTGAACCTTGTGCCTTGAACCTTCAATTGTCCCCGTCCAGCAGCCCGCCCAGCGTGCCGAGGATGGAACCCTCCTCGCGGCGACCGCCACCGGCGCGCGGTGCGGCCGCGATGATGTTGTTCGCCAGGCGGCTGAAGGGCAGCGATTGCAGCCACACATGGCCCGGGCCGCGGAGCGTGACGAAGAAGAGGCCTTCGCCCCCGAACAGCGTGTTCTTGATGCCGCCCACGAACTGGATGTCGTAATCCACGTTGCTGGTCATGGCCACCAGGCAGCCGGTATCAACCTTCAGCGTTTCACCCGGCTGCAGTTCCTTCTGCACCGTGGTGCCGCCGGCGTGCACATACACCTGGCCGTCACCCTCGAGCTTCTGCATGATGAAGCCTTCACCACCGAACAGGCCGGCACCGATCTTCTTCTGGAAGGCGATGCCGATGCTAACGCCCTTGGCCGCGCAGAGGAAGGAGTCCTTCTGGCAGATGAGGCGTTGGCCGTAGTCGCGCAGGTCCATCGGCAGGATCTTGCCCGGGTAGGCCGCAGCGAACCACACCGTGCGGCGCACGTTGCTAACGTTCGTGTAGGTGGTCATGAACAGGCTCTCGCCCGTGAGCACCCGCTTGCCGGCCCCCCAGAGCTTGCTCATGAAGCCCTGCTCCTGCCCGTTGCCATCGCCGAAGATGGTCTTCATCTCCACGCCCTCGTCCATCATCATGAACGCACCGGCCTCGGCCAGCACGGTCTCCTGCGGGTCCAGCGTGATCTCCACGCATTGCATGTCATCACCAACGATGCGGTGATCGAGTTCGTGGGCGTTGCGGCTCATGGGGCTTGGGGTCCGTTGTCGGTCGTCGGGTGACCGTTATTGGTTGTCGGTTGAGCGTTGTCGGGGACGCTGCCAAAGGTATCTGTGCGCCCCGCCGCGCCCCAACGGCTCAACCGCTATTTTGGCCGTTCCTGTAGAACCACCATGCCCGAGCCCATCCCCACCGCCATGCGTCGGTCCAACGCCATCGATCAGGCGACCTTGCTGAAGGCCTGGGAGCTCATGTGCACCGCCAAGGCGATGACGGAGATCTACGAGGAGCACTTCAAGTTCACCAGCAAGTATGTGCACGCCACCAGCCGCGGGCACGAGGCCATCCAACTGGCCCTGGGGTTGCAGCTACTTCCACAGGACTTCGTTTCGCCTTACTACCGCGACGACAGCATCCTGCTCGGCATCGGCATGCGGCCGTACGAACTGATGCTGCAGCTGATGGCCAAGCGCGACGACCCCTTCAGCGGTGGGCGCAGCTACTACAGCCACCCCAGCCTGAAACGGGAAGGCATGCCCCGCATCCCCCACCAGAGCAGCGCCACCGGCATGCAGGGCATCCCCTGCACCGGCATCGCCCTGGGGCTCTGGTACAAGGAGCGCGCGGGCATTCCGCACGACCTGAACGGCGGCCCCGAGGGTGTGGCCCCCATCGCCGTGTGCTCCTTCGGCGACGCGTCCATCACCGAAGGTGAAGTGGCCGAGGCCTTCCAGATGGCGGTGCTGAAGCAGCTGCCCATCCTCTACCTGGTGCAGGACAACGAATGGGACATCAGCGCACATGCACCGGAGTTCCGCAAGGGCGACGCCACCGCCTATGCCAAGGGCTTCCCCGGACTGGAGACGCGCACCATCGATGGCACCGACCTTGTCGAGAGCTTCACAACGCTACAGGAAGTGATCGGCCTGATCCGCCGGGAGCGCCGTCCGTTCCTTGTGCATGCCAAGGTGCCGCTGCTCAACCACCACACCAGCGGTGTGCGCATGGACTTCTACCGGAGCGATGAGAACCTGGCCGAGCACCGCCAGCGCGACCCGCATCCCCGCCTGTTCCGCCACCTGCTGGACCAGGGCATCCAGCTGGAAGGATTGAAGGAGCTGGAGCGGAAAGCCATCGCCACCGTACAGGCCGACTTCGAGCTGGCGCGCAACGCCGAGGACCCGCGTCCGGAGGACGTGCTGACCCATGCGTTCGCTCCGACGCCCATCACCGAAGAGCGTGGTGAACGCGCACCTGCCGACCGCGAACCGACCGTGATGGTGGACAGCGCGCTCTTCGCCATCCGCGAGCTGATGCAGGAGGACCCGCGCTGCCTGCTCTATGGACAAGACGTGGGCGCGCGGCTCGGCGGGGTATTCCGCGAGGCGGCCACGCTGGCGCGCGACTTCGGCGACCACCGCGTGTTCAACACGCCCATCCAGGAGGCCTTCATCGTGGGCAGCACCGTGGGCATGAGCGCCGTGGGCCTCAAGCCGATCGTGGAGGTGCAGTTCGCGGACTACATCTGGCCGGGGCTCAACCAGCTCTTTACCGAGGTAGCGCGCTCCTGCTACCTCACCGTGGGCAAGTACCCGGTGAGCAGCATCCTGCGTGTGCCCATCGGCGCCTACGGCAGCGGGGGGCCCTACCACAGCAGCAGCGTGGAGAGCGTGCTCTGCAACATCAAGGGCATCAAGGTGGCCTACCCCAGCACCGGCGCCGACCTGAAAGGACTGATGAAGGCGGCCTATCACGACCCGAACCCCGTGGTGATGCTGGAGCACAAGGGGCTTTACTGGAGCAAGATCAAAGGCACCGAGGAGGCCCGCACCATCGAACCCAGCGCGGACTATGTGGTGCCCTTCGGCAAAGCGCGCATCGTGCAACGCGCGGAGGCCGCACACGTGGCGCAGGGCACTGCCGCCGTGGTCGTGACCTATGGCATGGGCGTGTACTGGGCCCGCGCCGCAGCACGCACGCTCCCTGGGCGTGTGACCATCGTGGACCTGCGTACGCTGGTGCCCATGGACGAGGAGACCGTGATGCGTGAAGTAGAGGCCCATGGCCGCTGCCTGGTGGTCACCGAGGAGCAGATCACCAACTCCTTCGCGCAGGCGCTCGCCGGACGCATCCAATCCACCTGCTTCCGCTCGCTGGATGCTCCGGTGCGGTCGCTGGGCGCGCTGGACATGCCGGCCGTTCCGCTGAACAGCACCCTGGAGGCCGCCATGATCCCCAGTGCGGAGAAGGTGCAGGGTGCGCTGGAGGAACTCCTGGCCTACTGACGTGGAGGAACGCCACATCACCGTTCCCCGCACGGCCCGCTACCACGTTCTGGGGGCCCCCTCCACGGCGCAGGAGCTGCGGTTGGTGCTGCATGGCTATGGTCAACTGGCGCGCTACTTCCTGCGCCACTTCGAGGGCCTCGGGAACGGCCGCCTGATCGTGGCGCCCGAAGGGCTTTCGCGCTACTACACCGATGCCGGCCACACGCGCGTGGGTGCCACCTGGATGACGCGCGAGGACCGCGGGAACGAGATCAACGACCATGTGAACTACCTGGACCGCTTGTGCGCGGAGCTCATCCGCATCGCCGGGCGGAGCCTGCCGGTGCATGTGCTCGGGTTCTCCCAAGGCGTGGCCACGGCCGCGCGCTGGACCACGCTCGGGCAGACCACCCCGGCAAGCCTGGTGCTCTGGGGAGGCCAGCTTCCGCCGGACCTGCCGTCCGGTGTGCTCGGGGAGCGGTGGGCTTCCACGCCTGTCACCCTCGTTCACGGTGCTCAGGATGAACTGGTCCCCAAGGCGGTGATGGCCACCGCGTACCAGCGCTTGCTGTCCGAAGGCGTGGCCTGCAAGCTGGTGGAACATCCCGGCGGCCATGCGCTGGACCGCACGCTCCTGCACCAGTTGTGGGCCGGTTGATCGGGTGCGGACGGTGATGTTGGGAACACCAGCGAAGGGCCGTTGATGCCTGCTCGCGATCCCGGCGTTGGATAGCTTGGCACAAAACCCAGACGCATGCGGAACTCATTACTCCTTGCTTCCTCCCTGCTCATCCCCGCGCTCGCCAGCGCACAGGCCACCAACTACCCCAATGGCAGCGTGGTGGACAACTTCACGGTGACGGACGTGGATGGCAACCCCCACGACCTCTACGCCTACCATGCCCAGGGCAAGTACGTGCTGCTCGACTTCTTCTTCTACAACTGCGGCCCCTGCCAGGCGAATGCACCGGCCTTGGGCGAGTTCTACCAGACCTATGGCTGCAACAGCGCGGATGTGATCGTGCTGTCCGTGAACTGGGGCGAGGACAGCGACGCCCAGGTGGCCGCTTTCGGCGAGGACTTCGGCGGCAGCTTCGCACATCCGCCGGCCATCGGTTCCGGCGGTTCCAACGAGGTGGATGCGGCCTTCGGCATCTCGGCCTACCCGACGTTCACCCTCATCGGTCCGGACCACGTGATGATCAACAACGACATCTGGCCGCTGAGCAACGGTGCACAGACCATTGCCGATGCATTCCCGGCCGGTGCCATCGAGGTCGCTGACTGCGCCGTGGGCGTGCCCGAACGTTTCACCACCACCTCGCTGCAGGTAAGCCCTGTGCCGAGCACCGGTGAACTGAACCTCGACCTTGGCCTTGCCGCCAGCAGCCAGCTCTCCGTGCAAGTGAACGACCTGCTCGGCCGCAACGTGCACCGGTCCGGTCTCGGTCGCCTTGCCGCCGGGCTGCAGCGCCGCTCGCTCGACCTCTCCTCTCTTCCCGAAGGCCAGTACCTCCTCAGCCTGATGGACGAGCGCGGCACATTGACCACCCAACGGATCGTGATCGCGCGCTGATCGGAGCCCCTACCGCAAATGCGAAAGCCCCCGGACCTCGGGGGCTTTCGCGTTCCCGGTCAGAGGGACACGGTCCCCGTGCCTGCGCTCCACCCCAGCATGTCGTCGATGGTGCGGACGCTCACGCTGTGGTAGTTCTCCCGTGCATTGCTGTAGATCTTCATCGCCATCGCCTTGCCCTTCTCCGAGGCGATGAGCTCCTCGTACAACGGCAGAAGGAACTTGCGGCGGCCCACGGTGGTGAGGAACTCCACCAGCCGGGCATCTGCCGGTTGGTAATCGTTCCGGACCGCCTGTTCCAGCCAGGCTGCAAGCACCTCCGCGTTGCCGGAAGCGGTGAAGCCGAAAGCCTTGTCCAGTTCCGCCATCCGGTCGGTGCTCAATCCCGCAGGCAGATGACGAACGAAGTGCATCCACTCGAAGGTGCTCCATCCGCGTGTGGCCAGTTCGACCGCAGGAGTGCCCGACTGCCAGCGTGCGATCTCCTTTTCCACGTTCATGAACCGGTCCGATACCGGCACCACATCATCCTCGGGCAGACCGGTCTGGTACACCCAGCGATCCACGTCGATGGTTACGCCGGCGGGTTCGAGCAGGGCCGTTCTCAGGTGGTCCAGGAACCTCTCCGTGGTCATGCTCTGGAAGGCGAACCGGTCGAAGTAGTCGCGCAGGAAGGCATCGAATCGTTCGCGCCCCACCTTGGATTCCAGCAGGCGTAAGAGACCGTATCCCTTCTCGTAGGCGATGTCGGTCATGCCGTCGTCCGGGTCCCGTCCGGCCAGATCAAGCTTCAGGCGGGTGTCCTCCGGATGAGGACCGGTCTCCATCTCCTTCAGCGAAGCCACCAGGTCCTGGTGACCGAGCAGCGCCGTCATGTCACTGTACTCCTTGCCGTAGAGCTTTTCGTCGATGCGATGCTCGAAGTAGACCGTGAATCCCTCGTTCAGCCAGAAGTCGTTCCACGTGGCGTTCGTCACCAGGTTGCCGCTCCAGCTGTGCGCCAGCTCGTGCGCCACCAGGGACGTGAGCGAACGGTCGCCGGCGATGATCGTCGGCGTGGCGAAGGTGAGCATGGGGTTCTCCATGCCTCCGAACGGAAAGCTGGGAGGCAGGACGATCACGTCATACCGCCCCCAGCGGTAGGGTCCATAGAGCTCCTCAGCCGCCTTCACCATACGCCCCATGTCCGCGAACTCCCACGCGGCCTTGTCCACCACCGAACGCTCCGCGTACACCCCCGTGCGCTCGTCCACCGGCTTGAAGGCGATGTCGCCGACCGCCAGCGCCACCAGGTAGGCTGGGATCGGCCGGTCCATCCGGAAGCGGTAGATGCCATCGGCACTGCGCTCCTGCGGGTTCACCGCGCTCATAACGGCCATGAGGTCCTGCGGAACGGACACGGTGGCCTCGTATGTGAACCGGATCCCCGGGCTGTCCTGCACCGGGAACCAAGTGCGCGACAGGATGGCCTGGCCTTGGGTGAATAGGAACGGACGCCGTTTATCGGTCGTCTGGGCCGGACCGAGCCACTGCAAGGCACGCGCACCTTGACCAGCGCGGTAAGCGATGCGCACATGATCGCAGCCTTCCGGAAGTGCCACCCGCAAGGCACGCCCCATGAAGGTGCTGTCGCCGAGCGTGTGGAGCAAGGGCTGCCCTTCCCGGGTGGTGACCCCGGTGATGGACAAGCCATCGGTATCGAACACTACGCTGTCACCGGCGCTGCGCTTCAGGTCATAGGCCGCGATGCCGTCGACCACCCGGGCATCCATGTCCACCTTCAGGTCCAAGGCGAGGTGGGTGATCACGGCCTCCTGGGGGCGGGCATGGCTGTGGGGGTCTTCGACGTGCTCGTTCATGGCAGGAGGGGCCTCGGTCCGTGCACCCTCGGAACCGCCATGGTCAGCGGACGTGCAGGACTGTAGAAGGCTGAGAAATGGGGTGGCCGCGACGCACGCGGCAAGGGAGAGGGACGAAATGCGCATGCTGGTCGCGAAGGTAGCAGGTGCACGCAGGGCACTTTGTCCCCCCGTTGAAAGGTGGCGAACGGTGTGCAGAATGGATAGCCCTCGAAGAAGTCCTGAATGATCTACATTCGCGCCCTCATTACCTCGGGGTTTAGCGCAGCCCGGTAGCGCATCCCGCCTGTGGGCGGGATGGTCGCTGCGAAATGCGGGACAAGGTTCCTCGGGGTGTAGCGCAGCCCGGTAGCGCATCCCGCCTGTGGGCGGGATGGTCGCTGCGAAGTGCGGGACAAGGTTCCTCGGGGTGTAGCGCAGCCCGGTAGCGCACTTGCATGGGGTGCAAGTGGTCGCTGGTTCGAATCCAGTCACCCCGACTGGTCAGGAAGCCATCCATAACGGATGGCTTCCATCATTTCTACCGGTCAAGGCCTTGTTCTACATCCTTCACTCTGCCACCCTGGACCGTTACTACATCGGCCATACCGGTGAGTCCATGGAGGAGCGCTTGCGCAAGCACCTGGCCGATCACACGCATTGGACGGCACGCGCCAAGGACTGGCGGGTGGTCCACACTGAACCCTTTCCCGACAAAGCCAGCGCCTACCGCCGCGAGCGCGAGGTGAAAGCCTGGAAGAAGCGCCAGCGCATCGAGGACTTGTTCCGCACACCCTGAAACCGGGTGTAGCGCAGACCGGTAGCGCATCCCGCCCGCGGGCGGGATGGTCGCTGGTCCGGATCCCGTCACCCCGACTGGTCAGGAAAGCCGCCCGGTCAACGAGGATGTTCCGACCGTTGCGGCCAGGATGGACCTCGATCCCCGGAAAACGGGACTGAACCTTTGGACCAGTGGTCTTGTTCATGGACCAGCGGAAAAGCCTCCACAACACACCTCGGTAGCTTTGCGGCCGTTCCGCCCAACCACCATCCTGCTGCTGCTCAGCCAATACCGCACACCTGCCAGGCCCATGAACCACTTCCTTCGGACCGCGCTCCTTATCGCCGTCCTGCTCCTGGTCCCCTTTGCCCGGGTCGTTGCGCAGAACACCTTCACGGTGAGCGGGTTCGTGAGCGACTCCTCGAACGGGGAGGCCCTCATCGGCGCGAGCATCTTCGTTCCAGAGATCAACAAGGGCGTCTCCACCAATACCTACGGTTACTACTCGGTCACCCTTCCGGAAGGACGGTACACCTTCATCACCCGCTACATCGGCTTCGCTCAACGCCAGCAGGTCATTGACCTGAAGGCCGACCAGAAGGTCAACATTGAACTGCGCCCCGCGGTCACCGAGATCAGGCAGGTGGAGGTGGTGAAGGAGAAGCGGAAAAGCAACACGGAGAGCACGGACATGGGCCGGATCGATGTGGATGTGCAGAAGCTGAACACACTGCCCGCGTTGCTGGGGGAAGTGGATATCCTGAAAGTGATCCAGTTCCTCCCCGGCGTAAAGAGCAACGGCGAGGGCAACAGCGGCTTCTATGTGCGCGGCGGTGGACCGGACCAGAACCTGATCCTGCTCGACGAGGCCACCGTGTACAATGCGAGCCACCTGTTCGGCTTCTTCAGCGTGTTCAACGCCGATGCGGTGAAGAACCTCGAACTGATCAAGGGAGGAATGCCGGCCAACTATGGCGGCCGCACCAGCTCCGTGCTCGACATCACCATGAAGGAGGGGAACGACAACGCGTTCCATGGACAGGGCGGCATCGGCCTCATCAGTTCACGGCTCACGCTGGAAGGCCCCTTGGTGAAGGACCGCAGCTCCTTCATCGTGAGCGGCCGGCGCACCTACATCGATGTGCTGACCAAGCCCTTCCTGAAGGACAACCCCAACTTCGGCGGTACCGGCTACTACTTCTACGACCTGAACGCCAAGGCCAACTACCGCATCAGCGACAAGGACCGGCTCTACCTCAGCGGCTACTTCGGCCGCGATGTCTTCGATTTCGGCACCAGCGACCCCGGCGACCCGAAGTTCCGCATCCCCTGGGGCAACGCCACCGTGGCCGGCCGGTGGAACCACGTTTTCGGACCGAAGCTCTTCATGAACACCACCGTCACCTTCAGCGACTACCGGTTCGAGTTCAACGGGGAGCAGAGCGAGTTCGCCTTCAAGCTCTTCAGCGGCATCAAGGATTACGGTCTCAAGGTGGACCTGACCAACTACCCAAACGTGCGGCACAACCTGAAGTACGGTGGCCAGTACATCTACCACGTGTACACCCCCAGCACGGTGGACGTGTCCAGTGGCGACACCGAATTCAACATCGACGAACCAAGCAAGCTCAAGGCGCACGAGACCGCCCTGTACATCCTGGACGAGTTCGACGTCACGGACAAGCTCCGCCTCAACGGAGGCCTGCGCTTCACCTCGTTCGCGCAGGTGGGCAGCTTCCGCGAATACGTCCTGAACAACGCGGGCGAACCCACCGGCGAGCTCATCAACTACGACCAGGGCCAGGCCGTGAAGACCTACTACGGACTGGAGCCGCGGCTCTCCGCGCGCTACCGCATCAACGACATGAGCAGCGTGAAGGCCAGCTTCAACCGCAACCTGCAGTACGTGCACCTGGCCAGCTTCAGCAGCATCGCGCTGCCCACGGACGTGTGGGTGCCCAGCGGGAAGAACGTGAAGCCCCAGGTGGGCATCCAGTACGCCGCCGGCTACTTCCGCGACCTCAAGGACCGCACCTACGAGGCCAGCATCGAGGTGTACTACAAGGACATGCTGAACCTCATCGAGTACAAGGAGGGCGCTCAGCCGCAGGACAACGGCAACACCAATTACGACGCCAACCTGGTCTTCGGTAACGGCTACTCCTATGGGGCCGAGCTCTTCCTGAAGAAGCGCACCGGCCGCTTCAACGGCTGGGTGGGCTACACGTGGAGCAAGACCATGCGCAAGTTCCCTGACCTGAACAGCGGCGAGGAATTCCCCAGCCGCTGGGATCGCCGGAACGACCTGAGCGTGGTGGCCAGCTACGAGCTCAACAAGCGCTGGAGCTTCGGAGCCACCTTCACCTACCAGACCGGCCAGGCCGTGACGCTCCCGGTGAACCGGTATTGGATCGAGGGCCGCCTGGTGAGCGAATACACCGAACGCAACGGCTACCGCATGGCACCCTACCACCGCCTGGACCTGGCGGCCACGCTGATCAACAAGGACACGCGCAAGAAGAAGGACCCCGTTTCCGGCGAGGTGACGATGGTCCCGCGCAAGTACCGCAGCAGCTGGACCTTCGGCGTCTACAACGTGTACAACCGCGCCAACCCCTACTTCATCTTCTTCGCACAGGACGGCAACCTCGCCACCGGCGACCTGAAAGTGGTGGCCAAACAGGTGTCGCTCTTCTCCATCCTGCCCTCCATCACCTGGAACTTCAAGTTCTGACGACCATGCACCGCTACCTGCTCCTCCTGGCCTGCGCCCTCGTTCTCGCCTCCTGCGAAAAGGAGATCGAGGTGGACCTTCCCATCACCGATCCCAAGCTTGTGGTGGAAGGGGTCATCGAGAACGGCCTGCCGCCGATCGTCATCCTCACCCGCACCCAGAGCTACTTCGCGCCCACGGACCTCAACTCCATCGCCTCCACTTACGTGCGGGGTGCCGTGATCACCGTGAGCGATGGCACCAACACCGTGACGCTGGACGAGTACGACACCGAAGGTCTGACCGAGGAACAGGTGCAGCAGGTGGCGCTGGCCACGGGGATCGACCCCGCCTTGATCGCCAACGCCAGCATCGTAGTCTATTCGAAACTGGACAACAGTTACCTGGGCGAAGTGGGCCGGCGATACACCCTGAAGATCGACGCCAACGGCGACACGTGCTCGGCCGTCACCAAGATCCCCTCCATCGTACCGCCGGACTCGTTGTGGTGGCGCCTGGCCGAGCAATCCCCGGATGATGACAGCAGCGGCTACGCATGGGCGCGCCTGACGGACCCGGACACCCTCGGGAACGGCTACCGGTGGATGGCGCGGCGCTTTTACTCCAGCGACCCCGACTTCACGGCGGACAGCCGGTTCATCGCCCCGCTGGGCTCCAGCTTCGTGGACAAGTATGTGAACGGTCTCACCTTCGAGTTCTTCTCCGTACGCGGCCGCTCCCCCTTCACGGACAACAGTGAGGATGAGACGGCGGGTTTCTTCCTCCGCGGTGACAGCGTGGCCGTGAAATTCGTGAGCCTTGGGGAGAAGGAGGCGGATTTCTACATCACCTACGACAACAACGTGGCCAGCCAGGGCGACCTGTTCAGCACACCGAGCAACGCGCGCACCAACATCTCCAACGGGGGCCTGGGGGTCTGGGCCGGCTGGGCGGCCTACTACGACACGCTGGTCTGCCAGTAGGCCTCCACGCTTGTGACCGGTATCACGGGCTGAGCCGCGGCACGGCCCTACTTTCGCCGCCCTTTCGAACCCGTCCCATGAGCACCGCCCCCGAACACGTGAAATGCCTGATCATCGGATCGGGCCCCGCCGGATACGCAGCCGCCATCTACGCCGCACGGGCCGACCTGAAGCCGCTGATGATCGAAGGCCCCCTGCCCGGCGGCCAGCTGACGCAGACCACCGACGTGGACAACTACCCGGGCTACCCCAACGGGCGCAGCGGCCCGGAGATGATGGAGGACCTGAAGGCCCAGGCCAAGCGCTTCAACACCGACATCCGCAGCGGGTGGGTCACCAAGGTGGACCTCACCGGACCGGTGCACAAGGTGTGGGTGGACGAAAAGACCGAACTGCATGCGGATACGGTGATCATCAGCACCGGAGCAAGCGCCAAGTGGCTTGGACTGCCGAACGAGATCCGCCTGCGCGACATCGGTGGCGGTGTGACGGCTTGCGCCGTGTGTGACGGCTTCTTCTTCCGCGGACAGACCGTGGCCCTGGTGGGCGCCGGCGATACCGCCTGCGAGGAGGCCACCTACCTCGCCAAGCTCTGCCCCAAGGTCTACATGCTCGTCCGCAAGAACGAGTTCCGCGCCAGCAAGGCCATGGTGCACCGGGTGGAGAACACGCCCAACATCGAAGTGCTCTTCAACACGGAGGTGAAGGATGTCCTCGGCGAACATGCCGTGGAAGGCATCATCGCTGTGAACAACACGAACGGTGAAGAGCGCAAGCTGGATGTCACCGGTCTCTTCGTCGCCATCGGCCACAAGCCCGCCACGGACCTCTTCAAAGGCTGGTTGGACATGGACGATGCGGGCTACCTGAAGCACAAGCCCGACAGCACGCATACCAACATTCCGGGAGTGTTCGTGGCCGGTGACGCGGCCGACAAGGTGTACCGCCAGGCCATCACCAGCGCCGGCACCGGATGCATGGCGGCGCTGGATGCGGAGCGTTGGCTCGCTGCGCAGGGCAAGCATTAGTCAACTCCATGCGGGTCCGTGGAGTGCTACCGTGGTTCCGGAATGGAGCATGGCTGCTTGTGGTCGTCCTCCTCGGACGGGATGTGGTCGCTCAGGACATGATCGAGTGGGATGGGGTGCGCCAACTGCATCTGTCCGACTTCCGCTCACCGGCCACTGCGGTCGGTGGGGGCAGCCAGTACAGCCTGCAAAGCGCTGTGGGCTTCGACTTCCTGTTCAGCATGAGCCGTGGGGCGTTCATGTTCGCGAAGAACTTCAACGAGCAGGTCACCTGCTCCTTCAAGCCCGCGGCCTCCTCGCTGGTGGCACCGGATAGCAGCATCGCACGCCAGTTGGTCGGCTTCGCACGCTACCAGTTCGACCTGAACGAGTTGTATGCGCGGAAGTTCCGACAGCGCATGTTCGAGGAGAAAGGCGCCTTTTCCGATGCGAACTTCTTCCGGCCCGCCTTCGACGAGCTCCAGCAGGAGCTGACCACCCGACACACCCTGGCAGCGAACAGCACGGACCTGGGCCGCAAGGAAGCCGCCCTGCAGGAACTCCATCGCGCCGTGCTCGACGAACTCGATCGCTTGAAGGACTTTTGCCGCTCCTGCAAACCTGGGCGCAAGCGCCGCTGACGGACCTTGGGTCACGAACAGCTACGGCTTATCGACCACCACCCAATCGCTGTACGCCAGGTTGAACCGTACCAGCTCCCGCTTCTTGAAGGGGATGTCCCAGTCGCCCTCGTAGCGCACGTCCATCGGCACCAGGTCTCCGCCGACGACCGCGTTCTCCACCTTGATGGTGATGTCGAAGTCCAGCAGGATGCTCGCATGCTTGATGCGGTACTCACGCGCCAGTACCTGCATGGTGGACTGGTCGAACCAGGTGACCATGCGCTTGATCACCGTGTCGTCCTCGTCAGCCTCCCGGCCGTTCATGGTATCCCGGGCCAGCGCGGTGAACGCCCAGCAGGGACGGCCACCACGGAAGTCATCATCCACGCTGAAGGCATAGAGCGATGTCATCGTGCTGTCGAAGATGTCCAGCTTGTCCCCGATGAAGGGCACGCTCGCGATCTCCTGGCCGGGGTTGAACATGAACTTCTTCAGCTCGCTCTTGTACTTGTCGAAGCGGCTTTCGCGACTGATCTCCTGTTGGCGCGTGGCGATGCGGTTGCTCGCACGCCAGCGGCCCTTGGGGAAGAACACGTCATCGTACATCTCCGCCGTCAGGAACCGCATGCTCCCGTCCTTCGCGCGGAGCTTTCCGAACTCCTGCGTACTGTCCAGCACCATCTCGGCCATCTCACCCATCCGCACCAGCCGTCCTTCGCGGTACAGGCCGGCCGTCTCGCGGCTCTTCCGGTCGCGCACGCGCAGCCCGCTCTTCACGGTGTGCGCATGGAACTTGGTATTGAGAAAGGCATGGTAGAAGGTGGTGTCCTCCATCACCTGCCGGAAGAAGCCCTCCAGCTGAAGCCCTTTCGCACCGCCATGCACCACCACCTCGCCGAGCTGGTAGACGTTCACCACGGTGTCGGCGTCCACTTGGGCCTTCGCCGCGCCGCAGCAAACGCACAGGAGCCCACCGGAAAGGATCAGGCGCATCACATCAGTGCCGTCGCGTGGGCCCCAGGCTGCTGTACAGCTCGTACTTCTTCTTCACGTACATAAGGAAGTCGTACTGGGACAAGCCCTTGATCACTTCGTCCGGCACGGCGCAGAAGTCGATGAAGTCATCAAAGCTCTCGTCGCCCAGGTTGATGATGTCGTACTCCACGTACTTGTGCAAGAGTTCGCGAAGCAGTTCGCGCTTGCGGTCCTCGTTGCGCAGCTCGGCCACCAGCCGTTTGCTCCGCTCGCGCCGGCTGAACTCCTGGTAGAGGAAGGTGATCGGGCTCTGGAAGGCGTCCACACCGCTCTCGCGGTAGTCCCGCTCGTCGTACCCGAGCTTGTTGATGTCCTCCTGGATCTGCTTCAGCGTGCGCTCGGGCAGCACCGCCACCGGCCGCAACTGGATCTCCCAGGGACGCAGCACGATGCGCAGTTCCGCCAGCTCAGCGTCCGTGTACTCCGACAGGGGCACGGTGCGCGTCACGTACCCGCCTGCGCCGATCAGCAGGGTGTCGTTGCGGAGCGCGCTGGCCTTGAAGGTCCCATCCACCTCGCCGAAGGTCCCGGTACGGGTGCGGCGGTTCACCACCATGAGGTCATAGAACACGTGCTCGCCATCCCCGGCGATGACCCGCCCACGCACGGTGACCAGCTCCTGGGCTGTAAGCGAGGCTGACAGGAGCAGCAGCAGAGCGATCCAATGAGCACGCATCGCGGCGAAAGTAGGCGCAACCAACGGCGAAGACCGTGCCGCCGCGGAGGTGCGCACCCTTGCCCATGGAAAGGCGAAGGGCTCCCCGCCATCAGCAGAGAGCCCTTCATCGTAAGACCTGCGCACCTGTAAGCCGGGTTCTGTATCCGCCTTGCGGCGGACCTCCACCATTTATCTGGTCCTGCCGTCACCGACAGGATCGAGCGACCTACCCACCGGGATCGGGGCGGGCAGCCCCTTCCGACACCCGAAGGCGCCGGCCCGGCCTATTTGGTCTTTCAGCCCATGGGGTTTACCAAGCCGCTCCGCTCACACGGAACGCTGGTGGGCTCTTACTTCGCACGCCGAAGCGCGCTATCCCGCGCGGAGGCGGGCCCACCTTTTCACCCTTGCCACCGCCTTGCGGCGGTTCGGCGGTCTCCCTTTCTGTGGCACTTTCCGTGGCACGGCCGTTCCCGGCCGCACCCCTTCCCGTTAGGAAGCATGGTGCCCTGTGCTGCCCGGACTTTCCTCCCCCGCGGCCTTGCGGACACGGGAGCGGTGGAGCGGTGCGCAGGATGTCAATGAACGTCCTCAGTAGTGCACGATGTCGATCACCGTGGCCCCGCCACCGTACCGGCGCGGGTCCGCGTCGTCGAATCGGCATCCTTCATAGAACTGGAGCACTTTCCGCACCTCCTCCCGCAACACGCCCTCCCCAACGCCATGGATCACCACCAGCCGGCGTTTCCGCTCGCGGATGGCCGTGTTCAGCATCCGCTCGAAGTAGTCCAGCTGGTAGTTCAACTTCTCCCCATCGCTCAGCCCCGCCTCGTTGTCCAACAGCTTCTCCAGGTGCAGGTCCACCTCCATCACCGTGGGATCCTCCACGCGCTTGACCACCTTGCCGCCGTTCACCAGCGAAGCGCCCCGGCCCTTGTCCTTGTCGATCCGGTCCAGCATCCGGTCGTTGGACGCCACCAACCGGGCCTGGTGCTCGGTGATGGCGTACTGGTTGGGAGCGGCACGCTTCACCAGCATCTTCACCGGGTACTCCAGCTCGAACCCGTCCTGGGTGCGCACCACGGCACGGTCCTTCCCCACCAGGCGGAGCACACGCCCGCGCCCTTCCTCATCGAGAAAGCTCACTTCGTCGCCGATCTGGAGGGACACCTTCCCGGACATGCTGCAAATTTACGGTCCATGACACGCCTCATCCCCACACTACTTGCCTTCACACTTCTGCGCTGCGCCAATGCCCAGAGCTTTCTGCCTCCAGCGCCGTACGGTGGCGACCAGGCGGTGCGCTGGTTGTTCGAGCGAGAACTGCGGCTGCCTGCGGAAGCGATCGCCAGCAAGGCCGAAGGGCAGGTGGAGCTCACCTTCCAGGTGCTCCAGGACGGCACCACCCGGAACATGCGGGTCACCCGGTCCATGGGTGAGGCCCTGGATGCCGAAGCGCTGCGTGTGGCCGCGCTGATCCGCTGGCACCCGGCATCCGTGGGCGGCTCCGCGCTGGATACGGAACGCACGCTGGATGTACCGATCAGCGCCAAGCGCTACGCCAAGCGGCACAAGGAGCGCGCCGGGGCGGAGACCACCGGTCGCATGGCCGCCGAGGCCGATGGATCCGGCACCCTGTACACGGACAAGCAGGTCGATTCGCTCGCCGCACCGGCCATCGCGAAGGGTCTTCGCGGCCTGCCCACCTACCTGGCCACTGAGATGCGCTACCCGGAGGATGCGCGTCGGCGCGACATCCAGGGAAAAGTGGTCCTTGAGTTCGTGGTGGAGGCCAGCGGCGCGGTGAGCAACCTGCGCACTGTGGAAGCGCTGGGTGCCGGCTGCGATGACGAGGCCATGCGCCTGATCCGCGAGCTCGACTGGCGGCCTGCGCTGAAAGGGGGCCGACGGGTCCGTTCCGTGATGAAGCTGGACATCCAGTTCCGCCTCGACGCCAACAGCCGGCCCTAAGAGCCTGTTCAGGCTCTGACGCACGACCTTCGGCCCATGAAGCAACGCGGACCCTGGCGCACGGTGAAGGAGGAACTGCGGTACGAGACCCCGTGGATCGCCGTGAGCCACCACGACATCATCGATCCCAGCGGGCGCAACGGCATCTATGGCGTGGTGCATTTCAAGAACCTCGCGATCGGCATCGTTCCCTTGGACGAGGAAGGCAACACCTGGATCGTCGGACAACATCGTTATCCGGTGGACGCCTACAGCTGGGAGATCCCCGAGGGCGGCGGACGCAGGGACATCCCCCCGCTGGACAGCGCCAAGCGCGAACTGCGTGAGGAGACCGGCATCGAGGCGCAACGCTGGACGGAGATCCTGCGGATGGACCTGAGCAACAGCGCGAGCGACGAGCACGCCATCATCTACCTGGCACAAGACCTCAGCTTCCATGCGCCCCAGCCCGACCACGACGAGGAGCTCGCACAGCACAAGCTCCCATTCGCCGAGCTGTACGGCATGGTGATGCGCGGTGAAGTGCTGGACAGCCTGACAGTGGCGGCGGTGATGAAGGTGCGGCTGCTGATGAGCGAGGGACTGCTGCCCACAGCCCCCGGACTTCAGAAGTAGGCGGCATGCGCGCGCCAGCGCCCCCGCCCATCGTACTCCAGCGTGGGCAATGGGAGCTTCACGCAGTTCAACACCTTCAGCAGCGTGCGCAGCGCCGGGGAACGCACCGGCAGCCGGGTCAGGTCCACATCCGGTGACAAGTAGAACTGCTTGTATTGGCCCAGGGCCGGATCCGCCTGCACCATGCCTTCCGCGCCATAACCGACCGCCATGGTCAACCAATCAGGCAGGTGCTGCGCTCCAAAGGCCCGTGGACATACGGTGAGCCAGATGGTGCACCCGTTGTAGTCCTTCAGGATGCGCTCGCCCAGGCCCTCACCGAGGAGCGACGGCCGCTGTGCCGCGTAGGAGGTGAGGTGCGCGGAGTACTTCACGCGGATGCGCTGCTCCTTCCAAGCCAGTTGTTGACCGATGTACAGCCCGCTGCCCAGGGTGTTGGCCGCCATGTCCCACAGGCTGAAGCCCCAGCCTTCGCTCCGCCCGTCCAGGTATTCCACCCCGGTGAGGTAGGCCAGGCCCACGGCACCGCCCACCCACAGGGCCGTCCGATCGCGCACCCCGCTCCATCGCAGCAGGGAATGGCCCCATTCGCCCACCGTGTACGTGGCGAAGAGGTGGCCCACCTTGTCCATCCCCTGCCATTCCCGCCCGTCGTTGAAGAACTTGAACGGCGTTCGGCCGTACTGCTGATACCAGGCCTGGTCCAGGCCCACCAGCGTGCCGCCGATCACCAGGCCCCCGCCCCCCACCACACCCATGAAACGTCCGCGCCGCAAGGAGTCCGGTGCGGCCTCGCGTGCCCCCCCGCCTTGGGCGTGGACAGCCCCTGCCGCGAGCAGCAGGCCGCACAAAAGGACACGTTGGCGCAACACCTGGGTCATTTCCCACCGGTAACCTCGCGAAAGTACCTGCGTTCCAAGGCCCGGCATCTTCCGAAAGGGTGCCCGAATGAAGTAGCTTGGTCCATTAAATGCCCGTGATCCCGGTCCTCCGGCACCGCTCCGCGTCGAGCGGTGGAACCACTGCATGCATGCCGCATGCGTGGTTGCTGGGCATGCTCTGCACGTTCGGGGCCGCGGCTGCCACCGGCGCGACGGAGCGCTCACCGTTCATCCCCACGCCCGAGGCCGCCACCTACCGCGTTCCGAACGCCGTGGCCGGCTTCGATGCGCGCGTTCACCCGTTCGGTTTCAGCTTGGAACGCGGTGATGCCGCTCCCGGCCGCATGTCCATGCAGGTGGCCGGTATCGGTCGTGAACAAGGCGGTCTCCTTCCATGGCGACCAGGCACTGTGCAGGACCTGGGCACCGAGCTCTATGTGCCCGGCTCGCACCTGGGCGTGCACTACCAGGCCGGCATCACGGGCCTTCGTCAGAACTTCTTCGTCTTCGCGCCCCCGGCGGGTGCGGGACGGGTGCGCATCACGTTGGAGCTTGGTGGTGACCTGCGGCCCGCATTGTTGGCCGATGGCGTGCTGGCCTTCGAGGCCACCGATGGCCGCGCTCTACTTCATTACAAGGACCTGCATTGCTGGGATGCCGAGGGGCGCACGCTGCCCGGAAGCTTCGTGCTTGAGCAAGGCCGGCTCCACATCGTGGTGGATGACCGCGGCGCCTCCTACCCCATTACCATCGACCCGGTATCCACAACCCCTTCCACGCTGCTCGTGGGCACGATCGCCGGGGGCGAGTTCGGCATCTCGGTGTGCACCGCGGGCGACCTGAACGGCGACGGACGCAGCGATGTGGCCGTGGGGGCCTGGCAGGCGCCCATGAACGGCCTCAATACGGCCGGTGCGGTGTACGTGTACTACGGCAGCAACACCGGCATCAGCACCACGCCGAGCGTAACGCTGGCCGGCACGCAGCAAGGGGGCCAGTTCGGCTGCTCCGTCAGCACCGCCGGCGACGTCAACGGTGATGGCTTCAGCGACCTGCTGGTGGGCTCCCGTACGTGGGAGAGCGATGTGGTCAATGAACTGAGCGAAGGCTCCGTGTTCATCTTCCACGGCTCGGCAACGGGCATCAACACCGTCCCGGACCTGCAACTGCAACCGAACCACGCCGACGACAACTTCGGCAGCAACGTGGCCTGCGCCGGCGACATCAACAACGACGGCTACAGCGACATCCTGGTGGGTGCCTACCTCTCCTCCTACCCCACGTTCAACGAGGGCGCCGTGTTCGTGTACCTGGGATCGGCCACCGGCATCAACCCCGTTGCCCAGCACCGGCTGGAGCGCAACCAGGGCGGGGCCTTCTTCGGGCGCAGCTTGGCGGGGGCCGGCGATGTGAACGGCGATGGTTACAGCGATGTGATCATCGGTGCGTCCAAGTTCATCTACACCACCGGGGCCTCCGACCAGGGTTCGGCGTTCATCTATCACGGCGGCCCCACCGGACTTGGAGGCTCCATGAACCCCGCCCCCACCCTGCAACTGTTCGGCAGCGGCGGCAACGTGGCCTACTACGGCTGGTGGGTCACCTCCGCCGGCGACCTCAACGGCGACGGCTACAGCGATGTGGCCGTGAGCGCCTACGCCGACGAGAGCGGTGGCCAGACGGATGAAGGCATCGTGTACGTGTACCACGGCTCCCCTACCGGCGTGAACGGAACGGCGGTGGTCACGCTCCAGAGCAACCAGAACACCGCATGGATGGGCCGCTGCGTCTCCACGGTGGGCGATGTGAACGGCGATGGCTATGGCGATCTGATGGTGGGCACCCCCCGCTACACCGGACCGGAAAGTCTGGAAGGGATCTGCACCGTTTACCTCGGCTCGCCCACCGGCATCTCCACGGCGGCATCGTTCCAGATGGAACTGAACTCTGCCGGCGCCAACTTCGGAGAGAGCGTCTGTTCCGCCGGCGACGTGAACGGCGATGGCTACACGGACATGATCGCCGGTGCGCGCATCTACGGTAACGCTGGCGCTGCCGCGGTGTTCCTGGGCGGTCCGTACAGCACCAACCTCACGCCCACTGCTACCCGTTTCTCGGCATTGGCCAACGCACGCCTCGGCGCGGCCGTGGCCAATGCCGGCGATGTGAACGGCGATGGCTACGCCGACGCTCTGTTCGGGGCTCCCGGCGCGTCCAATGGACAGGCCGGTGAAGGCCTGGTCTACCTGCACTACGGTTCGGCCACCGGACTTGCCGCCGCACCCTCGCTCACCCTGGAAGTGAACGTGGCCGGCGCCCAGTTCGGCACGAGCGTCTCCACGGCCGGCGATGTGAACGGTGATGGTTACGCGGACGTGGTGATCGGGGCACCGGCCAACGGCAACGGCGCGGCCTATGTGTTCATGGGCGGGGCCGGCGGCCTGTCCACCGCTCCGTCCGCCACGCTCACCGGCGGCACCCAGTGCGGGCGCTCCGTGGCCACGGCCGGGGATGTGGACCACGACGGCTTCGCCGATGTGATCATCGGGTCACCGGGCACCGGCGAAGCGCGGATCTTCGAAGGTTCACCCACCGGCATCGTCACCACACCCGTGGTGGTGCTGAGCGAACTACCCGCCTCCGGGCTGTTCGGAACGGCCGTGGCCACCGCGGGCGATGTGAACGGCGATGGCTACAGTGACGTGATCGTGGGGGCACCACAGGCGGCGAACGGCCAGGCCAACGAGGGGCTCGCCTATGTCTACCATGGCGGCGCCACCAGCATCACCACCACCTACGCGCGCATGCTGGAAGTGAACCAGGCCGCGGCCGGCTTCGGCATCTCCGTGTCCGGGGCAGGGGACGTGAACGGCGATGGATTCTTCGACGTGGTGGTGGGTGCGGACCTGTGGGAGAGCGGCCAGACCGATGAAGGTGCCGCCTTCGTGTTCCATGGCAGCGCCACCGGCATCGCCGCGGCCCCGGCAAGCACACTTCAGCGCAACATCACCGATGGCCGCATGGGCCGTTCCGTGGCCGAAGCCGGCGATGTGAACGGCGATGGCTACGCGGATATCGTGGTGGGTGCTCCGCTCGCGGAGAACCCGGCAGCGACCGCTGATGAGGGCATCGCCTGGGTGTACCGCGGTTCGCCTACCGGGATCCTGGGTACCGCCAACGACGTGTTGGAGAGCAACATGGCCGGCTATCAGTTCGGCAGCGCCGTGAGCGGCGGAGGCGACGTGGATGGCGACGGCTATAGCGACGTGCTCGTGGGTGCTCCGGCGGCGAACCCGGCCTTCGCTGCGGAAGGTGGCCAGTACTGGTTCCGCGGTGCGGTGAACCGCGCCCTGAACCGCCTGACACGGCAGTATGACGCGGACCTGGTGAGCCCGATGAGCACCAACAGCACCGACTACCTCAACAACCTGTTCTTCGGTATCGGCCACCGGGCCCGCAGCCCCATTCAGCGCTGCCGCGTGCGCCTCCGGTGGGAAGTGACGTTCGAGGGCCTGCCTTTCTCCGGCGCACCCATCACCAACAGCGTGGCGCAGACCGGCACCAGTGCGGCATGGACAACGCTCCCGCTCGCGGGCATCGAGATCAAGGAGCTCATCTCCAAGATCCCCGTGCGCATGCGGTACAAGTGGCGTGTCCGGGTGGAGTACGACCTGGCCAAGCTGATCGATGGCCAGCGCTTCAGTCGCTGGTTCTACGGCTTCGCCACCGGCATCGGCGACATCGGTGTGCTGCCCGTGGAATTGCTGGCGTTCGAGGGCGAAGCGCTTGGTGCGGTCAACGTGCTGCGGTGGTACACGGCCACCGAACACAACACCGCACGCTTCGATGTCCAGCGGGCGGATGAAGGCGGTGTGTTCAGCACCATCGGCGCCGTGCAGGCCGCGGGCAACAGTGCCTCCACCATCGCCTACCGCTTCATCGACACCGCCCCGCCGACCGGCACCGCGTACTACCGCCTATTGATGGTCGATCAGGACGGTGCCCAGGAGACCGGTCCTGTTGTGGCCATCGACCGGGCGCCGGCCGATATCCGCGTGTACCCGAACCCCACGACCGATGTGGTGTACGTCGTGCTGTCCGAGGGCGCGGCGAACGGGCTTGTGCGCATCACGGACGCAGCGGGACGCATCGTGTTCGGTCCACTGTCGCCGGGCACGCACACCCTTGGGCTGGACCTCTCCGCCCGACCGGCCGGTCGCTACCAAGTGAGCGTGCAGGCTCCGGACGGAACTCTGCTCCGCAGTGAAGCACTGATCAAGCGATAGAAGCCCGGGCTGACCCCGGAGCGCGCATTCATTATGCGGGAACACCCAGCAGGCCTGCTTCCCGGCACCAAGCCGAGATGAGCCACTAGGCGCCGATCGCCTCCTTGCAGGCCGCCAGGATCTTCCGCGCGTTCTCCAGCGTATCGCTTTCCGCATAGGTGCGCAGCACGGGCTCCGTGCCGCTGGCGCGGATCATCAGCCACTGGTCGTTGTCGAAGTGGTACTTCCAGCCGTCGATGGTCTCCACGCGGCGCACCGTGTACGGACCAAAGGCCTTGAACTTGTCGGCGGTGCAATCCGCGAGCACGCGCTGCTTCAGCGCCTCGCTGATGTGCAGGTCGCTGCGCTCGTACTTGAACGGCCCTACGATGCCGTACACCTCGTCGATAAGCTCCTCCAGCGTCTTGCCGCTCTTGGCCATGAATTCCCAGATGGTGAGGCCCATCCAGATGCCGTCGCGTTCCGGGATGTGGCCCTTGATGGCGATGCCACCGCTCTCCTCACCGCCCAGCAGCACGTCCTCGTTGATCATGATGCCGCAGATCCACTTGAAGCCGATCTTCGTTACCTGGTACTCCAGGCCGTAGTGGCGGCACATCTTCTCCACCTTGGGCGTGGTGCTCACGGCCACCACCACCTTGCCGGTGAACTTCTTGTACTTCACCAGGTAGTGGATCAGCAGCAGGATGATGTGGTGGCTGTCCACGAAGCCGCCCTTGCTGTCGTACAGGCCGATCCGGTCCGCATCGCCGTCCGTGGCCAGGCCGCAGTGGATGCCCTCCTTCTTGATGAGCTCGCTGAACTCCAGCAGGTTCTTGTGGATCGGCTCGGGCGCCTGTCCGCGGAACGAGGGGTTGTGGTCGCAGTGCAGCAGCCGCGCCTTGGGCAGGATGCGCGGGATCACGTTCTGCCCGGCCCCGTACATGGCATCGTAGCCCAGCTTCATCGGGCTGTTGCGGATGGCGTCCATGTCGAAGCTCTTCTCCACATGCTCCACATAGCGCGTCTCCAGGTCCACGATCACCACGCGCCCCTCGGCCTCGGCCTTCTTCAGGTCGATGGCGGCCAGGTCCAGCCCGTGCTGCTCCGGGATGATGTCCTCCACCTCCTGCACATGCTCGGGGATCAGCGGACCGCCGTAGATGCCCTTCAGCTTGTAGCCGTTGTAGCTCGGCGGGTTGTGGCTGGCCGTGAGGATCACCCCCATGGCCGCCTTGTGGTGGAAGGCGCCGAGGGAGACCATCGGCGTGCTCACGAAGCCTTTGGCCAGGTACACCTTGATGCCGGCGTTCACGAACACCTTGGTGCAGGTCTCCGCGAAAAGCTCACCGGCGAACCGGCAATCGTGCCCCACCACGATGCTGGGCTCCTGCGGGAAGTTGCGCTTCACCCAGGCCGCCACGGCCACGCTCACGCGCGCCACGTTGTCCACCGTGAAATCCTCCGCGATGATGGCCCGCCATCCGTCGGTGCCGAACTTGATCTTGCTCATGGTACTGCCGTATCGGGCGGCGAATGTAGATGCCCACCCAGCCCCGCGGTCAAGCAGGCGGGCGGTCTTTCAACGATCACCGATAGATCCCCCGCTCGTTCAGCGCACGCTGGTAGCGCCGGGCGTTCACCAGGTGCTGCTCGTAGGTGCGGGCGAAGTTGCTGTAGCCGTCCAGGGTCTCGCGGGCGCAGAAGTACAGGTAGTCGTGCCTGGGCGCATTCAACACCGCATCGATGTAGCGCGGTTCGGGCATGCTGATGGGGCCGGGCGGCAGGCCGGCATGGGTGTAGGTGTTGTAGGGCGAATCCACCAGCTTGTCCGCATCCAGCACCCGGCTGATGCTGTCCATACCGAGGGCGAACTTGAGGGTGGGGTCCGCCTGCAGGGGCATGCCGATGCGCAGGCGGTTCAGGTACACCCCGGCCACGGTGGGCGCCTCGTCGGGCTTCGCGGTCTCCGCCTGCACGATGCTCGCCAGGGTGGCCACCTCCTCGGTGGTAAGGCCCAGGGCCTTGGCCTTGGCCTTGCGCTCCGCGTTCCAGTAGCGCGCATGCTCGCGGGCCATCCGCTCGATGAACTGTGCCGGGCTGGTGGTCCACCAGAACTCGTACGTGTTCGGGATGTACAAGCTGATCGCGGTCTCCGATCGGAGCCCCAGGCGCTCAAGCGTGGCCGGTTCGCGCAGGGCTTGGATCATCGCCGCCGAATCCGGCTCGATGGTGCGGGCCACCACACCGGCCAATTGCTGCAAGGTGCGGATGTTGGTGAAGGTGACCCGCACGGGATCCTGCTCCCCCGCACGCAGCTTGTTCACCAAGGCGTTGAGGCTCATGCCGCTCGGTATCCGGTAGCGGCCCGGACGGATGCGCGCGGGCAGGCGTTTGCGCTCGGCCACCTGCTTGAAGAGCGCTTCATCCGGCACCAGGTCGAGCGCCTTCAAGCTGTCCAGCACCTGATCGTAGCGCGCCCCCGTGGGAATGAGCAGGATCCGCGCCTCCGCCTCGAACCGCGGACCAGGCCCAAAGACCCGCCGGTACAGTTGCCAGCCCAAGGCTCCGCCCACCACCGCCAGGGCGATCACCACCAGCAGCACCCACCGCCAACGCTTCATGGCCGTTCGCTTTCAACGGTGCCTTCAAAGACCTTCCGGGCCGGACCCGCCAGGGTGATGGCGGTGAAGCCCGCATCCGGGATCCGCGTGGCGCCTACGGCCAGGTCGCCCCCACGCGTGTGCACCGCACAGCGCGCGCCGGCAAGGCCCCGCACCATGACGCTCAGCGCCGCGGCCGTCACCCCCGTTCCACAGCTCAAGGTCTCGTCCTCCACACCGCGCTCATAGGTGCGCATCTCCACCCGCTCGTTGTGCCAGCGCACGAAGTTCACGTTCACGCCCTCCTGCCGGAAGTGCTCGTTGTAGCGGTGGAAGCGCGCTTCGGGAAGGATGTCGACCTGCTCGGGATCGGGCACCCAGATCACCAGGTGGGGCGAGCCGGTGTGGATGAAGTCCATGGTGTCGTTGATGCGCTTCACCTGCGCCACGTCGCGCATGCCGATGGTGACCTGCCCACCAGCGACGGCGGCGGTATGCTCCCCGTCCACCGCCGTGAAGTGGAAGCGCGCCTCCGGTAGCCCGCTCAGTTCCGCTTGGAACGCGGCGGCACAGCGGCTCCCGTTCCCGCAGAAGCTGCGGCTGCCGTCCGGGTTGAGGAAGTCCATGTGGAAGGCATGGCCGGCATGCTTGGGTGCCTGCACCAGGATGAGCCCGTCGCTGCCGATGCCGAAGTGGCGGTCGCACAGGCGCGTGACCAACTCCCGATCATGCACCGGGAAGGCCCCGGCATGGTCGTCCACCACAATGAAATCGTTGCCGGTGCCCTGCCATTTGGTGAAGCGGATACGCGCCATGGTGGCAGCAAAGATGGCCCGGCATGCCCTTCGCCGCACAGCCCCCGTGACCGCCATCAACGAACAACAGTCTTTAACAGCGCCGCGCCCAACAAGGCTTTTCGGCCGCCGTTGTTTTGCTGTTGCCGTTGGGAACGATAAACGCGAAGCACGACCATGAACACCTCTTCCATCCTCCGCACCACCGGGTACCTGGCCACGGGCTTTCTGGGCGCGCTGCTGGCCCTGTGGATCCACGGTGAACGCCCGGCAGCTTCCCCCCTTCAAGCAAGCACGCCGGACGCCGGCCAGGCGGTGCGCTACGTGAACCTGCCCGGCCCGGGCGGCAGTTCCATCGTCGCACCGGACTTCACCGAAGCCTCCGAGCGCAGCTTGAACGCCGTGGTGCACGTGACCACCGAGGCCGAAGTGCAGCGCCGCGACCCCTTCGCGGACTTCTTCTGGGGCTATCGGCAGATGCAGCCGCAGATCCAGAAGGGCGCGGGCAGCGGCGTGATCATCAGCGAGGACGGCTACATCGTGACGAACAACCACGTGGTGGAGGGGGCGGATCGGATCCAGGTGCACCTGAACGACAAGCGCCAGTACGAGGCCCGTGTGGTGGGCCGCGACCCGAGCACGGACATCGCCCTGATCAAGGTGGACGCCAAGGAACTGCCCACCCTGGTGTACGCGAACAGCGACGAGGTGCGCGTGGGCCAATGGGTGCTGGCCGTGGGCAACCCGATGAACCTGACCAGCACGGTGACCGCGGGCATCGTGAGCGCCAAGGCCCGGAACATCAACATCCTGCAATACGACCCCAGCCGGGACGTGATCCCCATCGAGAGCTTCATCCAGACGGACGCGGCGGTGAACCCCGGCAACTCGGGCGGCGCCCTGGTGAACGTGGCCGGTGAACTGATCGGCATCAACAGCGCGATCGCCAGCACCACGGGGGCCTACACCGGGTACTCCTTCGCCGTGCCGGCCAACATCGTGCGCAAGGTGGCCGCAGACCTGATGGAGTTCGGCAGTGTGCAGCGCGCCTACATCGGGGTGAGCATCCAGGACGTGGACCCGGGCCTGGCCAAGGAGATCGGTCTGGCGCGCCCGCAAGGCGTCTACGTGAAGGGCCTCACCGACGGCGGCGCCGCGGCCGAAGCGGGGATGGAGACGGGGGACGTGATCGTGAAGGTGGGCAACATCGATGTGAACACGGTGCCGCAGCTGCAGGAGCAGGTGGGCAAGTTCCGCCCTGGCGACCATGTGACCGTGACCGTGCTGCGTGAAGGGAAGGAGCGCGTGATGGACGTGGTGCTGCGCGGCCGGGACGGGAACGTGACCCTGACGAAGGCGAAGGCCGAGACCCCGAGCGTGGTGCTCGGCGCTGAGCTGGCCGCGGCCAGTGCGGAGGACCTGAAGGCCCTGAAGATCGACGGCGGCGTGAAAGTGCTGACGATCAACGGAGGAAAGCTCCGCAGCAGCGGGATCCGCGAAGGCTTCATCATCACCCGCATCGACCAATCGCCTGTGCGCGAGCCCAAAGACGTGCTCCGCGCCCTGGAGAACAAGCAGGGCGGCGTGCTGATCGAGGGGGTGTATCCGAACGGCATGCGCGCCTACTATGGACTGGGCGTGTGAGCCTTGGCCCCCGCCGGTGATGGTCGCGCATATCCGTTCTTGTCCCGTTCCCTCATGGGGTCGTACATTCGGCGCCCGATCGGGCCGGTCCCTGCGACCTTTCCCGTTGTGCAGTTGATCATTCCCTCCGTACCCACCAATACCCTCCTCCGCCCGTGACCAGCCGGATGCGCCAACTCAAGATCACCAAGTCGATCACCAACCGGGAAAGCCAGTCCTTGGACAAGTACCTGCAGGAGATCGGCAAGGAAGGGCTGATCAATGCGGAAATGGAGGTGGAACTGGCGCGGCGGATCAAGCAGGGGGACAACAGTGCACTGGAGAAGCTGGTGAAGGCCAACCTGCGCTTCGTGGTGTCGGTGGCCAAGCAGTACCAGAACCAGGGCCTCAGCCTGCCGGACCTGATCAACGAGGGCAACCTCGGCCTGATCAAGGCGGCCCAGCGCTTCGACGAGACCCGGGGCTTCAAGTTCATCTCCTATGCCGTGTGGTGGATCCGCCAGAGCATCCTCCAGGCACTGGCCGAGCAGAGCCGCATCGTGCGCCTGCCGCTGAACCAGGTGGGCTCCCTGAACAAGATCAACAAGGCCTTCGCCAAGCTGGAGCAGGAGTTCGAGCGTCCGCCCAGCGCCGACGAGCTGGCCACGCTGCTGGAACTGCCGCCCGAGAAGGTGGCCGACACCATGAAGGTGAGCGGGCGCCACATCAGCATGGACGCCCCCTTCGTGGAGGGCGAGAGCAACAGCCTGCTGGACGTGCTGCCGAACAACGACAGCGCCCCGGCGGACCGGATGCTCATCAACGAGAGCCTGGCCAAGGAGATCGAGCGCGCCCTGAGCACCCTCACCGAGCGCGAGCGCGACGTGGTGAAGCTGTTCTTCGGCATCAACATCAACCACGGCCTCACCCTGGAGGAGATCGGCGCCAAGTTCGACCTCACCCGCGAGCGGGTGCGCCAGATCAAGGAGAAGGCCATCCGCCGATTGCGGCACACCAGCCGGAGCAAATTGCTCAAGGCCTACCTCGGTTGACCCCTGCGCCCCGCCCGAACAGCGGGGCGCGTTCTTTCGTACACACCCAGCAAAACCAATCCCCCACTCCATCGCAATGCAGACCGTTGAAGCCAACGTCGGCTATGAGGCCGGACTGAAGGACTATGTGGACCGCGAGAAGGCCGCTGTTGACCTGATGAACTCCGTGGGCCAGTTGATGTACGCCAAGGGCGTTGAACTGGTCTTCTTCCGCAACCACCTGCTCGACATCAGCGGCAGCGAGGTGCTGAACCTCTTCAACTACGCGAAGAACGTGGTGCAGAAGCCCATCGATGTGTTCCAGGCGGCCGAGGTGGCCCGCGCACTGATGAACATCGACCTGGCCCCCAGCAAGATCGACATCGGCAAGCTCACCTGGGAGTACACGCAGAGCGGCACCAAGGACGTGAACGCCTTCGTGAACACCACGCTGAAGAACTTCATCGGCCAGGACAAGCACAACATCAACCCGCAGGACGTGGTGCTGTACGGCTTCGGCCGCATCGGCCGCATCGCCGCCCGCGAGCTGGTGAAGCAGGCCGGCAAGGGCCAGCAGCTGCGCCTGCGCGCCATCGTGCTGCGCAGCGTGAACGATGAGGAAGTGATCAAGCGTGCCGCCCTGCTCCGCAACGACAGCGTGCACGGCAAGTTCAAGGGCGCGGTGATCGAGGACCTGGCGAACAAGGCCATCTGGATCAACGGTCAGATGGTGAAGCTGATCGCCGCGAACAACCCGGAGGACATCGACTACACGGCCTACGGCATCCAGAACGCCCTGGTGATCGACAACACGGGGGTCTTCACCAAGCGCGCCGACCTGGGCCGCCACCTTAAGGCCAAGGGCGTGAGCAAAGTGCTGCTCACCGCGCCGGGCAAGGAGATGCCCAACGTGGTGTACGGCATCAACCACAAGGACCTGGACATCGAGAACGAGCAGCTGTTCAGCGCAGCCAGCTGCACCACCAATGCCATCTGCCCGATCCTGAAGGTGATCGAGGACAAGCTGGGCATCGAGCGTGGGCACATCGAAACGGTGCATGCCTACACCAACGACCAGAACCTCCTGGACAACTACCACAAGAAGCCCCGCCGTGGTCGCAGTGCCGCCATCAACATGGTGATCACCAGCACCGGGGCCGGCAGCGCCGTCACCAAGGCCATTCCGAGCCTGAAGGACAAGCTGACCGCGAACGCCGTGCGCGTGCCCACGCCCAACGGTTCCCTCGCCATCATGAGCCTGAGCGTGAAGAAGGGCGCCACGCGCGATGAGGTGAACGAGCTGATCCGCCATGCGGCCCTGAACGGCGAGCTGGTGAACCAGATCCACTACCAGATCGACCCCGAGCTGGTGAGCAGCGATATCGTGGGCGACACGTGCTGCAGCGTGTTCGACAGCAGCGCCACCATCGCCAGCGGCGACGGCAAGAACATCGTGCTGTACGCCTGGTACGACAACGAGTTCGGCTACACCAAGCAGGTGATCCGCCTGGCCAAGCACGTCACCAAGGTGCGCCGCCTGGTGTACTACTGAGATCCCTCCTCCTTTGCGAAAGGCCGCCGGAGCATCCGGCGGCCTTTCGTTTTGTGGGTATCCGGAGCGCAGTTCGCCCGGTGTCGAGCGCGGTCCTGGTCGGTCGGCCGGGGCCACCGACCACGCACGGTCATCCGGGACAATAGACCGACGAACACGCTTCGACACACCGCTCATCGGTCGTACGCACCGGCCGGCCCGGTCGCCATCGTTCCGTATCTCGCAAGGGGACGACGCAAGGAGATCATCGCCCGGCACTTCATTCCCTGTCTTCTGGGGAATCTCTTGCAGTATCCATCGCCACGATGGCGAAAAGCGGACCACGGGTGTCCATGGAAACCTCTCGCGACTCCGGCTCAAGGCCGGAGTGACATTGACATGAGGACACCTGACCAACGGGTCCCGCAGTGGATAACGGTGACCATGATCGTTGACAACCGCCCTCCCCCCCGGGATCGCGTTAGCGCTGTGGTGATCAAGCCGCGCCAGAAGAACATGCGCCTTCTCAGCACATGGCCATGTGATCCCTGCCGGACGCGCGCGCTGAGGTTCACCGGATCGAACAGGTACACCCATGAACGCACGATCACCGACCTCATGAACGTCACGGACCCGCGGAGCTTGAGCGGCAAGGCGGTCAAGCTCCAAGCTCTTCGCACCGCACACGCCCGGGCGACCATTGAAAGCACGAAGGGCCGCCCCTTTCGGGGCGGCCCTTCGGCTATGATCTTCCGATCAGATCTTACTGCATCACCAGGCGCTGGGTGAAGAGCTGACCTTCCACGGTCACGTTCACCATGTAGATGCCGGCGGGCAGGTTGTTGCTCAGGTCCATCGTGCGGAGCATGCGGCCATCGGCGGCCGTGGCACGCTCAGCGTGCACGCGCTTGCCCAGCATGTCGTACACGTCGATGTCCAGGGTGGTACCGTCCTCCACATAGAGGCCGTCCATGTTCACCGTGAGCTGACCATCGCGGTTCGGGTTCGGGTAGATGGACATGCTCGGCACGACCACCTCCATCACATCACCCTCCTCCATATCGCGCGTGCCGAAGTTGGAAGCCTGCACGAAGCGGATGCGGCAGGCTGCACCGAACTCGCCGAACACGTTGTTCAACGAAACGCGGGCGCGCACGTTCAGGTCCACGTTCAGCGGCACCGGGTTGGTGTTCAGCGTGGAGGGGACCATGGACGGACCAGCGGTGACCACGCGACGGTTGTAGGTGCCGTGCGCATCGTAGATCCAGAACTGGTAGCCGGTGGCACCGGGCTGCGCGTTGCAGTACACCGGGCTGGTGCGCAGGCGGCTCGCATCGCAGCTCACGCTGAGCATGTTGATCGCACCGATGGGCACGCAGAAGTTGCGGTTGCTGTTCTGGTTGATCTCGCTCACGGAGGTGAAGCTGCCGAGGCTGGCATCGATGATGCGGCGGTTCTGGGCGTTGCGCAGCACATAGCCGCCACCCGTGATGCCGTTGTTACCGCTGTCCAGCACACGCAGGTGGTAGCAACCCTGCGGCACGCAGATGGGCACGTTCACCGTGGTGTTCGCCTGACCGGCGCTGAAGCCACCGCTCTGCAGGATCGTGGTCTCCGTGGCATCCCACAGTTCCCACGTGTTCTCCGTCGGGTTGCCGTCCAGCTTCACGCTCAGGGTCAGGTTCTCCGTGCAACCGCCGACGGGCTGGCCAACGCACTGGCAGAGGGCGTTGATCACGTCGTTGATGGTGTTCTGGTTGCCATCGTCGCAGGCATCGCCCTGCACACCGATCAGGTTCGGGCAGTTGTCGGTGGCATCGCAGAGGCCATCACCGTCCGAATCCGGCACAGGGGTGAAGACGCATCCCGTAACCGGGTTGCAGGCATCGATGGTGCAGGGGTTATTGTCATCGCAGCTGATCGCCGTGCCCTCGCACGTGCAGTTCGCCGTCCAGGTGTCGTTCTCCGTGCAAGCGCTGTTGTCGTTGCAGGAGGTACCCGGAACGGCCGGACCACCCGGCACACCATTGCAGTCAACGGGCAGCGGCGTTCCAGCACACACGCAGGTGGTGCTCCACAGGTCGTTCACCGTGGTGGCATTGCCGTCGTCGCAAGCCGTACCAGGCTGGGCAGGGCCACCGGGTACACCCAGGCAGTCGTCGCCGAGCAGCGTACCAGCGCACACGCAGTTCGCGCCGATCACATCGTTGATCGTGGCACTGTTGCCATCGTCGCAGGCATCACCCTGCACACCGGCCAGGTTCGGGCAGTTGTCGTTGGCATCGCAGATGCCGTCGCCATCAGCGTCGGCCACCGTACCGGCACACACGCAAGCGGCTGTGATCACATCGTTGGTGGTGCAGACGTTGTTGTCGTTGCACACATCACCCTGCTGACCGGCGAGGGTCGGGCAGTTGTCGTTGGCGTCGCACACACCGTCACCGTCCGTGTCGACCACGGTACCGGCGCACACGCAGGCGGCCGTGATCACATCGTTGGTGGTGCAGGCGTTGTTGTCATTGCACGCATCACCCTGCTCACCGGCCAGGTTCGGGCAGTTGTCATCCGCATCGCAGATGCCATCGCTGTCCGCATCCGCGAAGGTGCCGGCGCACACACAGGCGGCCGTGATCACATCGTTGGTGGTGCAGGCGTTGTTGTCGTTGCAGGCGTCGCCCTGCTGACCAGCGAGGGTCGGGCAGTTGTCGTTCGCATCGCACACACCGTCATTGTCGGTATCCACAAGCGTACCTGCGCACACGCAGCTGGCACTGTAGACATCATTCACGGTGCAGACATTGTTGTCGTCGCAGGTGGTGCCGGGCTGGGCAGGGCCGCCAGGTACGCCATTGCAGTCTTCCGGCAGGGTGCCAGCACACACGCAGTTCACCACCACGTCGTTCACCGTGGCCGCGTTGCCGTCGTCACAGGGGTCGTTGTTCACCAGGTTGGCAAGGAACGGACAGGGGTCGTTGGCATCACAGGTGCCGTCACCGTCCGTGTCCAGCACCGTACCGGCGCACACGCAAGCAGCGGTGATCACATCGTTGATCGTGCAGGCGTTGTTGTCGTTGCACGCATCGCCCTGCTGACCAGCCAGGTTCGGGCAGTTGTCGTTGGCGTCGCAGATGCCATCACCATCAGCATCAGCCACCGTGCCGGCGCACACGCAAGCGGCCGTGATCACATCGTTGGTGGTGCAGGCGTTGTTGTCGTTGCACGCATCACCCTGCTGACCGGCGAGGGTCGGGCAGTTGTCGTTCGCGTCGCACACACCGTCACCGTCCGTATCCAGCACCGTACCGGCGCACACGCAGGCAGCGGTGATCACATCGTTGATCGTGCAGGCATTGTTGTCGTTGCACGCATCACCCTGCTGACCGGCGAGGGTCGGGCAGTTGTCGTTCGCATCGCACACACCGTCACCGTCCGTGTCCAGGAACGTACCGGCGCACACGCAGGCGGCGGTGATCACATCGTTGATCGTGCAGGCGTTGTTGTCGTTGCACGCATCGCCCTGCTGACCGGCGAGGGTCGGGCAGTTGTCGTTCGCGTCGCACACACCGTCACCGTCCGTATCCAGCACCGTACCGGCGCACACGCAGGCCGCCGTGATCACGTCGTTGATCGTGCAGGCGTTGTTATCGTTGCACGCATCACCCTGCACACCGGCCAGGTTCGGGCAGTTGTCGTTGGCATTGCAGATGCCGTCACCGTCCGTGTCTTGGAACGTACCGGCGCACACGCAGGCGGCGGTGATCACGTCGTTGATCGTGCAGGCGTTGTTGTCGTTGCACGCATCGCCCTGCTGACCGGCGAGGGTCGGGCAGTTGTCGTTCGCGTCGCACACACCGTCACCATCCGTGTCCTGCACCGTGCCGGCGCATACGCAAGCAGCGGTGATCACATCGTTGATCGTGCAGGCATTGTTGTCGTTGCACGCATCGCCCTGCTGACCGGCGAGGGTCGGGCAGTTGTCGTTCGCGTCGCACACACCGTCACCGTCCGTGTCCAGCACCGTACCGGCGCACACGCACGAAGCGCTCCATACATCACCCGTTGTGCAGGCGTTGTTGTCGTTACAGGCAGTACCCGGAAGAGCGGGGCCACCGATCACGCCCAGGCAGTCGGCCGTGCAGCTACCGATGTTCACCGCCGTGGGCTCGATGATCCCGGTCTTGTTGATACCACCCAGGGAACAGAAATAGTTCCTGTTGTTGGCGGTCGTGTAGGCATCGCTCACGATCTGGAAGGTGGTACAGCCTGCGCCCACGTTCGTGACGGGCACCGTCATGATCGTGGTCCATTCATCCGCCGGCCAGGGACAACCCTCATCGTCCAACAGGGACAACATCACCAGGTTGTAGGTCCGGTAGTTGAAGCCGGTCGGAACCCCGCTAACGGAAGGGTTCGTCACTTGCGCCGTGGGCGTCGGCAACGCACCCGGGCAAGGGCCCGTGCGCGTACCCAGCGCCGTGGTGGTACCGGTAGCCCACCGGATGGTGAAGGTCAGGTTCGACACCACATCACCAAAACCCTGCCCATTGGGGCGCACACGCACCTCCAGCGTGGTCGGGTTCGTGTTCTGCACGAGATCGATGTCAACCGAGGAGGGGTCCTGGGCCCGTGCACTGCCGATCGATAGCAGTGCCGCAGCCAGAACGGACCACACTCCTCTCCAGTTCCAGGAGTTCAACTTGATCATGTCTGATGGTTTTGGTGATTCGGGTTGGTTTGCCCGTTGGGTCCCGCAATATAAGTGCATCGGCAACCGACCAATCAAGAGATGACCCGAAAAACCTTAGTTACCCCCCTCCCTGAGCCGGTCTTCCCCGGGGGGCTAATAAGGGAGGGCCGCCCATTGGGGCGGCCCTCCTTCCGATCTCGTAGGACCCGCTGAGATCAGCGCTGAATGATCAGCCGCTCCGTCAGCGAATGGTCTCCCGCCGTGAGGTTCATCACGTACAGGCCGGCGGCCAGGTCGTTCGCCAAGGGCAACGGCTGGTTGAACACGGCGCCATCCTGTACAGGCAGGGTCGTGGTCATCACCCGCTTTCCGAAGCTGTCGTACACATCAACGGTGATCACTTGTACGGTCTCCGCCACACCGGCCAGGTTCAGGAACACCTGATCGCCGCGGCTGGGATTCGGGAACACGAGCAAGGACATGCCCTGATCCATGGTGGAGCCCGGTTCCAGCACAGCCTCCATATCCCGGCCTCCGTAAGGCTGGAAGCGGATGGTGCAGGTGCGGCCGAAGGACGTGTACACCCCGTTCACCAGCGCGCGCACCCGGATGTTCAGGTCCACATTCGCGGGCACCGGATTGGTGTTCAACTGGATCGGCACCAGGGAGTTCGTCGTACGCAGCACGCGGCGGTTGTAGGAACCATGCGGATCGAAGATCCAGAACTGGTACCCGCTCGCTCCAGGCTGTGCGTTGCAGTAGACCGGGCTGGTGAGCAGCAGGTCGTCGCGATCGCACCAGTTGCCCAGCAGGCCCAGGTTGTTCGTAGGCACGCAGATCTCGCGGTTGACCGCTCCACCGATGGCGCTGGTGGCGCTGAAGGCGCCGCTGGCATCGATCAGACGGCGACCTTGGGCATCACGGAGCACGTATCCACCACCGCTGATGCCATCGCCGCCTTCATCGGCCACGACCAGGCGGTAGCAGCCAGCGGCCACGCAGAGGTCCTCCACCACCGTGGTGCCGGCCTGACCATCGGCATAAGGACCACCTTCGTCGATCACCAGCGTGCCGGTCTCGTCGAACAGGGTCCAGGTCACTTCGGACCCGGCATCATCCAACGTGATGGAAAGGGTCAGGTTCTCCGTGCAACCGGTGGGGATGCCCACACACTGACAGTTGCCATTGATCACGTCGCCCGTGGTCCCGGCATTACCGTCATCGCACGCATCGCCGATCTCACCTGCAAGGCCGGGGCAGCTGTCATCCGCATCGCAAATGCCATCGTCGTCGGCATCCGCGAACGTGCCCTCGCATACGCATTGGGCGCTCCAGGTGTCATTCACCGTGCAGGCATCGGCATCGTCGCAGGCAGTACCCGGCAGGTCCGTGCCACCGATCACACCCAGACAGTCCGCCACGGGATCACCGGTGCACACGCAATCCAGGTTGACCAGGTCGCCCGAGGTGTTCGGGTTACCGTCGTCGCAAGGATCGCCGATCTCACCGTTCAGGTTCGGGCAGCTGTCATCCGCATCGCAAACACCGTCACCATCGGTGTCCGTGAAGGTGCCTTCGCACACGCACTGGGCGCTCCAGGTGTCGTTCACCGTGCACGCGCTGTTGTCATCGCAAGCGGTGCCAGGCTGAGCCGGACCACCAGGCACGCCTTCGCAGTCGTTGGCCAGGGTACCGGCACATACGCAGTTCGCCGTGATGATGTCGCCGGAGGTGGCAGCGTTACCGTCGTCGCAGGCATCACCCTGCTCACCGGCCAGGTTCGGGCAGTTGTCGTTGGCGTCGCAGATGCCATCGTTATCGGCATCGCTCAGCGTGCCTTCACATACGCACTGGGCGCTCCACGTGTCATTCACCGTGCACGCGTTGTTGTCATCGCAAGCGGTGCCAGGCTGAGCCGGACCACCGGGCACGCCTTCGCAGTCGTTGGCCAGGGTACCGGCACATACGCAGTTCGCCGTGATGATGTCGCCGGAGGTGGCAGCGTTACCGTCGTCACAGGCATCACCCTGCTCACCGGCCAGGTTCGGGCAGTTGTCGTCGGCGTTGCAGAGACCGTCACCGTCCGTGTCCTGGAAGGTGCCAGCGCACACACAGTTCGCCGTGATCACATCGTTGATCGTGCACGCCTCACCGTCGTCACAAGCATCTCCCTGCTCACCGGCCAGGTTCGGGCAATTGTCCTCCGCATCGCAGATGCCGTCACCGTCCGCATCCTGGTTGGTCCCGGCGCAAGCGCAATTGGCCGTGATCACATCGTTGATCGTACAGGCGTCGCCATCGTCGCAGGCATCCCCCTGCTCTCCGGCGAGGTTCGGGCAGTTGTCGTTCGCATCGCAGATGCCGTCGTTATCGGCATCGGCCAGCGTGCCTTCGCAAACGCACTGGGCGCTCCAGGTGTCATTCACCGTGCACACATTGCCATCGTTGCAGGCCGTACCAGGCTGAGCGGGGCCACCGGGCACACCTTCGCAATCATTGGCAAGGGTGCCTGCACACACGCAGTTCGCCGTAATGACATCGCCGGTAGTAGCGGCGTTGCCATCGTCACAAGCATCCCCTTGAACACCTGCGAGGTTCGGGCAGTTGTCATTGGCGTTGCAGATGCCATCACCATCCGTGTCCTGCACCGTGCCGGCGCATACGCAGTTCGCCGTGATCACATCGTTGATGGTGCACACGTCGCCATCGTTGCAGGCATCGCCCTGCACACCTGCCAGGTTCGGGCAGTTATCGTTGGCGTTGCAGATGCCGTCACCGTCCGTGTCCTGCACCGTACCGGCGCATACGCAGTTCGCCGTGATCACATCGTTGATCGTGCACACGTTGCCATCGTTGCACGCATCGCCCTGCACGCCTGAAAGGTTCGGGCAGTTGTCGTTGGCGTTGCAGATGCCGTCACCGTCCGTGTCCTGCACCGTACCGGCGCATACGCAGTTCGCCGTGATCACATCATTGATCGTGCACACATTGCCATCGTTGCAGGCATCGCCCTGCACACCTGCCAGGTTCGGGCAGTTGTCATTCGCGTTGCAGATGCCGTCACCGTCCGTATCCTGGAACGTACCCGCACACACGCAGGCAGCGGTGATCACATCGTTGATCGTGCAGGCATTGTTGTCGTTGCAGGCATCGCCCTGTACACCGGCCAGGTTCGGGCAGTTGTCATTCGCGTTGCAGATGCCGTCACCGTCCGTGTCCTGCACCGTGCCGGCGCATACGCAGTTGGCGGTGATCACATCGTTGATGGTGCACACATTGCCGTCGTTGCAGGCATCGCCCTGCACGCCCGAAAGGTTCGGGCAATTGTCGTTGGCATCGCAGATGCCATCCCCGTCCGTGTCCACCAGCGTACCGGTGCACACGCACTGCGCGCTCCACAGGTCGTTCGTCGTGCAGGCGTTGTTGTCGTTACAGGCCGTACCCGGCAGCGCCGTACCGCCCGGAATACCCAGGCAGTCCACCGAGCCGCAGGTACCGATCTGCACCTGACCGGACACGATATTGCCGGTCTTGTCGATGCCCCCGAGCGAACAGAAGAACTTCCGGTTGATCACCGGGTCCGAGATCCAGCTATCGTTGGAGATCTCGAACACCGTGCAACCGGGGTTGTTCGTGACCGGAACACGCATCACCGTGGTCCATGCGTCCTGAGGCCACGGACATCCTTCGTCATCCAACAGGGACAACATCACCAGGTTGTAGGTCCGGTAGTTGAACCCGGTGGGCGCACCCGAACAGGTCGACGGCGGCACGCAAGGCGGGCCGTTCGGATTGGTCACCTGGGCCGTGGGCGTGGGCAGCGCCCCGGGACAATCCCCTGTGCGCGTTCCCAATGCCGCGGTGGTACCCGTGGCCCAGCGGATGGTGAAGGTCAAGTTGCTCACCACATCCCCGAAATCATCCCCGTTGGGGCGGACGCGCACTTCGAGCGTGCCCGGAGTGGTAAGGCTCTCGCGCAGCTCGATATCCACGGAGGATGGGTTCTGCGCCGAAGCGGTGCCCGCGGAAAGCAGGGCGAGCGGAATGGCTGCGAGGAGCCCCTTCCACCAGGGTAGTTTGCTACGCGTCATGCAGTTCAGGTTTGGGTCGTTCTGAAGGGTTGTCTCAAGGTACTGCAGTCACCGGTCGTCCGGTCCGGTGATCAGGGCAGTTGTTCAAAGATGACATTATTCGGGGTAGTTCCACCCACGTTCACCAGGATCGGGTCACGGTCATTGTTCTGGCCAGTGTACTTGATCTGGCCATCGAGGTTGATGTCCGTCGGCTGGTAGCCAGTGGCCACGTTCGTGGGCACCGTAGCACCCACGATCACCAGGATGGGGTCACGGTCGTTGCCAGCACCGATGTACTTGATCTGTCCGTCCGTGAGCGCGTTGCCCGCTTGCAGGGCCATCTTCGAACCAACAGCCTTGCGGGCATTGCTACCCCAGGTGGAGGTGGCCGCGGAGGCGAGGTCCACTTCCGTCGGGGTCGGTGCAAGGGGGATGGCGTTCACGTTCATGCAGCCCAGGTGATTCCGATGACGCACGGCCACGTGATAGTTGCCTGCCGGCACATTAAAGATGAGGGTTCCGGCACCATCGGCCGTGATGACATCCCCATCCCGCTGAAGCAGCGCCTGCTTGGTGGCCACGATCTGTGCAGGGTTGGACGCAGAACGAAGCTCCACCCGCACCCAGTCCACCAAGGCATCGTTGCCGGTGATGGAGAGCAACGTTGGCATGAGCGACTCGGCACCGCCACCGGCGAGCTGGGAGAAGCCAAGCCCCGTGTAGGGCTCAGCCACAGGAAGCAGACCGACCGTGCGCAGATCGTCCCGCATCAGGTTGGTGGTCACCTCATACGGTCCCTCCAAGGCCATTTTCAGGTTCACGGCCACCGGCTGGGTGATCGTGGCGGTCACTTGCGTACGCGAGCTGGTGGCCGTTACCGAAGGCGTGCTCGCCACCCAGTCGTACAGGCACCAATAGTTCGTGGTGCCATCCGTGGCACCCGTGATGGTGGCCAGGGTGCCTACCGCATAGGGATAACTGTTGCCGGACGTATTGTACCAGAGGTCACGGATGGTCTCCGTATTGTCGTCAAAGCAGGAGATCTTGTGCTGCAGACCTGCAGGAACATCCCAGTTGACGGTAATGGTGTTCAGCCCCGCAGGGATCTCGATATACTTCTCGGCGATCAGGTTGCCAAGGCGGTCCACCAGCACGAAATGGCGCTGCCCCATGCTGTTCGCGCGCACTTTGAAGGACTCCAACTTGAACGGCTTGTGCGCATCGAACAGCAACCACTGGCGGGTGCTCGTGCCGGTACCGGCATATGCCCCTTGGGTGGAATTGTTGGTCCGACCGCCCTGTGCATTCTCTCCAGGTGAGGTGGACCTGGCTTCGACCCAGTAGTTGGTGGTGGTGCTGAGCACGGGCGTGGTGAAGGCAGTGCCCGCACCCACCTGGTTCCCGCCCGTCGGCGCGTCGAACCAGTAGAGGTCCGTGCCGGTCGCGGACAGATCAACCGTTCCCGTGCCGAAGCGCGCTGCATCCGTACCAACAGGTGCGGCAGGCGCGGCGAGCGCCGTGATGGCGAGGCTGGGAGTGCTGAGGCTGCCGCACGGGCAGGTGACGGTGCAGGAGTAGTTCCCGGCAGCGCTCACGGTGATGCTGCGGGTGGTGGCGCCTGTGCTCCAGGCATACGCCGTTCCGGGCGAAGCGGTCAGGGTACGGGTCTGCCCCGGGGCGATCACGGTGCTGCCATCGCAGAAGATGTTGGCCGTGCCGCCGTTGTTGGCCGCCGTTTGTTGCGTAAGCGTGAAGGGCATCGAGGTCCAGTTGTTGGCCTCGTTCGACTCGATGAAGTCGTTGGCGGGGTCCGCCACCGCCACGATATGGTACTGACCATTGCAGAGCCCGGGAAGCATGTTGATCCACATGCCGTCGAGCCCTTCATCATAGATGTCGCCCTTGCCCACCTGGATGCACTGCACATCGTCCGAGCAGCCCGGCTGCGGCCCAAGGCTGTAGTTGTTGCCGAAGTATCCGTTCAGGATGTTGTTCCCAAGCCCGTAACGGTGATCATCCTTGCAATAGCCGGGGCTTCCGGAACAGGTGTACAGGTTGGTGAGGCAGAAGCCCAACTTGCCCCCCGTTGAAACGATCGGCCATTGGGTGGGGTCCGATACACCGGGTTGGGCAAGGCGCAGGGACATCGTGGTCCACGCGTTCACATGGTAGTGCCCATGGGACGGGTGGTAGGTCATGGTCCCCCGCTCGTACTCGTTGAACGACATCGTGTTGCCGTTCTTGTGATAGATCCGCTGGAAGAGGATCTGCCTGGGATTGAACCCGTTGTCACAACTGAAGCCGGAGTTCACCGTGGGGGCATAGATCGAATCAAGCTCGTTGCCACAGTAGAACTTTCGGTAGCCGTCCGCGCGTACACCGCGCACCTCCAGCGGACCGAAGCCCACATTGGGGGTGGCCCCACTGATGCGAAGGCGGCCTGCGTTGCCGCTCGCGGTTTGTGAGTACTCGCTTGGGCCTAATGAAATGTTCTGCAGACCCAACCAGCTGATCATGATGTCGGGCAACAGGTCACAGTCCGTCTGGCCAACGCTCGCGCACTGGCAGCTGGTGGCCATGGTGTTCGGCCCGTTCTGGAGGATGTCGTCACACTGGCCCCATGCATGGCCGGCGATCAACGAACTGGAAAGGAGCGCGAGGCTCTGCGCGTACTGCTTCATCATGCGAGGATAACACCTTGGGGGTGGGGTCTGTCAAATGTAGTTCGCCACCATGGGCCGGGTCAATGCCGTTGAAGCGGGATCACCTGGCGCCGGCCGCTGTGGAGGACTTCCAAGAGGTAAAGTCCAGGGGCCAGGGCCTCGATGTCGATCGTGGAGGTCCGCTGGCTGATGCGGCCCTCCATTAGCGACCGTCCGGTGCGATCATGCAGTCGCCATGCACCATTGCGATCAACCTCGGTCAGGTCGATGGTGACGTGGTCCGTTGCCGGATTCGGATAACAGCGTACAACGGGGACTTCCGCCTGAGCGAGGCCGCTGGGAAAGGTCAATCGCGCAGCACCTGCCGAGGATGTCCCGGCCCAGACGGCCCCATCCGAAGCCAGGAGGACACGCTGCACGTAATTCTCCGGCAAACCGGAGTTCTCCGCCGTGTAGCTCGAATAGGTCCCATCCGTATCCCGGATGCCCAAGCCGGCCACCAAGGTGCCGAACCACAGCCGACCGGAACCGTCCTGCTTCAGGCAGGTGATCGCGTTGGACGGGATGTTGCTGTTCTGGGAGGTGTACTTGAACCAAGGCCCGCCCAGCCAATCACCGCCCTGGCGCAACAAGCCTTGTGAAGGAGTGGCCAGCCAACGCTCGTTGGCCTGCTCATCGAAGACCACCGCGTTCTGTGTATTGTCCGGGAAGTCATCGGCGTAAGTGGTGAAAACATGCACCGATGTATCCGTCAGGTAGTGGAAGCCTCCGTTCAACATGCCGATGGCCACCAAGCCATCGGACCGCACCTGGACATCCTGCACCACGTTGCCCCCGAGCGCAAGGTCGTTGTAGCTCGAGTCCGAGTTGTTGTAGAGGCGCCATTCCGAACCCGTATAGCACACCAGGCCCAGGAACGTACCGATCCATGCCCACCCCCGATGGTCGATGGTGATGCAGTTGATCTCGTTATCAGGGAGCGGTGAATTTTCCGTGTTCAGGTACTCCCACACGCTACCGTCGTAGATGCCGATGCCGTTCAGCAAGGTACCCACCCAGAGCCTGTCCGCCGTATCCACGGCCAGGCATTTCACCACATTGCCTGGCAGACCCGACACGCCGCTCTGCAGGATGTCCCAGTTGCCATCGTCATACCGGCAAAGCCCGAAGCTCGTTCCCACCCAGATGCTCCCCTGGGCTTCTTCGATCGCGGACACACTGTTGCTCGGGAAACCGGCCGTGCTCTGATCGAACACCTCCCATTGCTGCGCGAGGGCCGGCACCGTTGCGCAGGCGAGCATCGTAGCGCATGCTGCGAACAATGCACGCTCCCAAGGCAGGGTGCACCAGCTGCCAATGCGGATCCCGGTGCTCATGGAAGCTGCTCAAAACGGACGTTCGTGGGCACGGTGCTGCCGATGTTCACCAGGATGGGGTCCCGGTCGTTGTCCAAGCCGGTGTACTTCACCGTACCGGTGAGGTTGATGTCCTCGCGCATGTAGCCGCTGATCACCGCCGTGGGCATGGTCCCGCCGATGGCGGTGAGGATGGGATCACGGTCGTTGTTCTGGCCCACGTACTTCAACTGGGCCACGGTGCCGTCGTGGAACACATTGCCTGTCCACAGGACCATGGTACCGTTCACGTTCTTGCGCGCCTCCACACCCCACGTTGCCGTGGCGGGCGCACGCAGGTCGAGCACGGAGGCGGAGGACCCGAGCGTCATGGGGGATGCCGTCATCACCCCGAGGTGGTTCCGGTGGCGGACCGCCACGTAGTAGTTGCCGGCGGGTGCATCAAAGAGCACGGAGCCCGATCCCGCCGGGCCCACAACGTCACCATCGCGCTGCACGAGGGCACACCGGCTGGCGACAACCTGCGTCGGTGCAGCCGCATTGCGCAGCTCCACCAGCACCCAATCAACCATCGCGTTATCCCCGGTGGTGGTGAAGACCTGGGGAAGCGCCTGCTCGCCGCCGCCACCGGACTGCAGGTAGCCGAGCGCCGTGTACGGCTCAGTGGTGGGGATGAGGGCGGCCGCGCGGAGGTCGTCACGCATCCGGTTCACGCCATCGAACGGACCTTCGAGCATGAGCTTCAGATCGAGCGCCACCACGTTGTTCACCGTGGCGCATGGACCGACGATGCGAGCGGTCACGTTGTTCGCATCCTTGTTCACGATGTCCGGGATCTCGGCGATGCAGACCGTTCCGGCGGTAAGGCTCTGGTAGTGGATGCGGCAGAGCGGTGCGAAGCCCGTGTTCTTGGCCAGCGAACTGTCGATGTAGCTGATGCCGATGACCTTGGTGCCGAACGTGCTGTTGCTCCAGACCATCTCGCCCTGCACTTGCGGGTTGAGGTTCTCCACCGAGCTGATGGTGAGGCCGGCCATGTCGAACTCAAAGCCCATCACCCGGCAGGTGTTGTTCCGCACCAGGATATCCACGGTCTTGTTCACCGGGTCCAGCGTGCCGATCTGCAGGTCCACCGTATCGATGCTGCTCACGTAGCCCCGTGGGAAATCGCACCACGGGTGGTAGTGGATCAGGTGCGTCTGTCCATCGTGCTGGGTCTGCCGATTGTAGCAGTTCGCGAGCAGTGCCGCATCCGTCACCGTGATCTCCCCGTCAGCGTTGAGGTCCGTGCAGGAGGAGACCACGGCATCGTCACCGAGGATCTCGTTCACATAGGTCTGGGCATCGGGCTGGTCCTGCAGGCCGTTGTTGTTGCGGTCGCCCGTCTTCACGGGGCCGTTGCACGTCCCCATGCAATCAGGCCGGGCGCTTCCGTAGGGCTGGCCGGTGCAGTCCACCACCGGCGTGCATCCCGTGGCCACGTTGAAGCCCCGGGTGCCACCGGGGTTACCGGTGATGTTCAGGCATACCGCAGCGTAGTTGTTGCTGTAGTTCGTTTCGTGGCGACCGAGCGCATCCGGACGCTGGGCCCAATTGGTGCGGAGCACGAGCGTGTAGAGCCCGGCAGGCACATCGGTGATGTCGATCCAGTTGCACGTGGTGCCGCTGCCGTACAGATCATAGCACTGGGCACTGATGCCCATGTTGCTGCAGCCATAGTGGGAAGTGCCACCGAAGCAGCCCACATCGATCACGCAATACCCGTTCTTGAAACCGACCGGGATCGGCTGGTTGTTCTGGTCGAACAGAAGGTAGTCCGCGTAACCCTCGTAGTGATTGTGGCCATGGCAGTTCTGGTTGCTGAACATCTGCGGCTGAGAGCTCGGGCTGCCGATGTAGTAGTCCAGTTCACCGATGTTGTTGATACGCGTGCTGAAACGGATCACGTTCCGCGTGCCAAAGCCTTTCACGCATCCTTCCTGCACCGCACAGATGTCCGATGTGGCGATGTTCACCGTGGTGATGGAAAGCGAGTTCTGGAGGGCCGCCTGGTCGATCGTGAGGTCCGGGCCATCCGGGCAGTTGGGACTGCCCACTGCCAGGCAACAATTGTTGCAGGCCACGGTGGCCAGCGGATCATAGTTGCAGGATGCCGGGTCCATGCAGCCGACGGCCGGACCGTTGAAGACGATGCGGAACGACACCTGCGAACAGCTTCCGCCATTGGTGCCTACGCGGATATGGTACAACTGCCCCGCCGGCATGTTCGCCGTGATCACCGCCTGTTGCCCGCAACCACCGAGGTCGTCATCCGCGAAGGTGGCGCCCTCCACCCCACTGCTGAGCACGATGCTCCCGCAGGTGTTGTCGTACATCCACAGCTTCGTATCGCAGGTGTTCAGCCCGCAGGTGGTCACCGTATAGGAACCGGTCTGGGCCGGGGTCCAGTTGTACCAGTACTCCAGGGATGGGGCTGTATACACCACGTCCGTCTGGGCGGTCACCGCCGTGGCACAGCTTTGACCGGGGCCACAATTGAAGGTGGTCTCCTGGAACTGGGCGAACTGCCCCCCCTGGACCACCTGGACCCCGTCCAGGAATACCCAGTACTGGCCATATCCGTACACATTATGCCAGATGCCATCGCCTGCGGTATCGTTGATGCGGAAGATCAGGCAGGTGTTCGCCGGCACGCAGACGGAGGTGCCCTGGCTGGTGCCGCTGGCGAGCGTGGTACCGGTGACCGCGTTCTTCAGGGTCCAACTGGTCTCCTGCGGGTAGTTGTCGTTCACGATGTCGATGGTGACACGCTGCTGACCGACCGGGCATGTGTATTGGCAGCTGCCGTTGTTCAGGTTCACCGCCGCGGAGTAGTTGCTCGCCAAGGGCTCGTTGCACCCGATCACCGGGGTCAGGTTGCCCACCCACACATCATCGATGGCGATGTCGCTCAAGGCTCCGGAACCCGTGACCGCACGGAATCGCACACGCACGTTGTTCTGACCGGCCGCGTAGGTGGCCAGGTTCACCCAACCCTGCCGCCATTTCAAGCCCTGGTCGCCGCTGGCGGACCAAACGTTCGGAATGATGGTACCGTTGACGTTCAACTCCACCGTGAGCGACCCCATCTGGCTGCCGCGCATGTGGTACCAGAACGTGAGGTACGGGGTGCCGAGCGAAGTGAGGTCGTAGCAGTTGCTCTGCAGGATGGCCAGCTTGTTCGGCGTGCCGCCAGCATTGCCGGACTCCACATACATGTACTTGCCGCTCGTGCTGTTGCTGGTGCGGTCTCCGATGGGGCCGGTCTGGATCGACATGACACCGCCATTGGTGCCGTTGTTATCCACCCACCAATCCAGGTCATCCCCGGCCTGGTTGCTCCAACCGGTGACCAAGGTGCCCGGCGTGCCCACCGTGCCACCGGTGAAATTCTCCAGTGATGGGTACGCGGTAATGCACTGGGACCGGAGCAGGCCGGGCAGCAGTGCGGAGAAGAGGATCAGCGCGTATCGACGGACCATGAGGGGGGTGGGTTGCGGTGCAAGGGCGGGTAAGATAATGCCCTTTGCCACCCTTGGGAAAGGACTTCCGCCCTAGGGCACCTGCTCCGTCCGCGTGGCGTTCGGCGTGGCGCTCCCCACGTTCACAAGGATGCGATCGCGATCGTTGCCTGCACCCAGGTACATCACCCTCCCGTCCAGGTCGATGTCCTCCACATGGTAACCGGTCACGATGGTGTTCGGGGTGATGCCTCCCACCCTGACCAACAGGGGATCCCTGTCGTTCCCTGACCCGACATAGGCGATGCCGCCATTACGCATGGCATCTCCCGCCCACAGGGCCTGCCGCCCACCGACCAACCTTGCCGCCTCGTTGCCGTAGAGCGCCATCGACGGCTGCGTGAGGTCGTGCTGCCGAAGCGCCAGGCTCACCTCGAGCGGTTGCGCGCTCATCACGCCCAGGTGGTTCCGGTGGCGAACGGCGATGTGGTAGTGACCCACCGGTACCGTGAAGGATACCGGTGAAGAGCCATCCACTTCCACGATATCGCCGTCGCGCTGCAGCAGTGCGGACCGGCTGGCGCGGACCAGGGCCGGTGCGGATGGATCGCGCAGCTCGAGCAGCACCCAGTCCACGATCGCATCCGGCCCCTGCGCGGCGAACACCGAGGCTGCGAAACTCTCCCCACCCCCACCGCCAACGTGTGCATACCCCAGCGCCGAATACGGTTCCTGCAGGGGAAGCAGGCCTTTCGCGCGGAGGCTGTCATGCATGAGGCCGGTCCCGGGATCGAACGGACCATCAAGGAGAACGCGGGCTGCCACCACCGGGCGGGGTCGCAACACGAAAAGTCCTTCGTTGAGGCCGCTCACCAGTACGAGCCCACTTCCCAGGAACGGGTAATTGCCCCAGGCACCGTTGTATGCGCTTGTGTTGTTCGCCGGGTAGGTGTCGAACCAGGCGCTGAGGGCCAGTTGCGCAGTGCTCACCCCCGCCAGGTCGAGCACCTGCAGGCCGCTGGTGTAGTTGGAGGCCCAGGCAAGTCCCTTGTGCACGTAGATGTTATGATCGGTGCTGGCATTGGGACCGGTGAAGGCACCGATGAGGAAGGGCGCATCAAGGTCCTCGATGTTGAAGATCCTGGTCCGGGTGCCATGCCCGAGGTTCGGCTCGTCGCCCTCGTCGTTCATGAGGAGGAAGCGGTGATCCTCCGTGACCCACCCCTGGTGGCACAGGTAGCCACCGGTATAGGTGGCCGTGCCCAGCCGCTCCATGTCCGATTTGTCGGTGACGTCCACGATGGTGATGCGGTCCGGTGAGCCCGTATGGAAGTTGAAGCTGATCTGCCGGCCAACGTGCGCTGCATCCGGACCGTTGTAGGTGATCACGGAATTCTCGTGGATGTAGCCATCGATCGCGTAGGTGCCGGCGATCACCGGGCTGAGGGGGTTCGTCACGTTCACCACGTGCAGGCCACCGCTGGCGGTATTGGTACCCACCGCGTAGACGAACGGATGTTGCTTGTCCGCGTGGATGGTGTGGCTGTTGCCGAACCCGCCGTACCAGGCGTCCTCGGTAAAGGTGACGGGCGGTGTGGCCACATTGCGCAACCGGGTCAGGTCGAATACCTGCAACCCATGCCCGCTGATCTCGCTGCCGACGAAGCACCAGTTACCGGCCACGTCCACATCGCGCCAGAGCGAGCCCGTGCCGACGTGGGTGGGCAGGAAGCCCACGAGCACCGGGGCCGTGGGCACGCTGAGGTCCACGAAGGAGGTGCCGGTGCGTGCCCCGACGATCGCGTACTCCTTTCCGGTCAGCGGGTCGGTCCAGCCCCACAGGTCCGCCACACTGGTGTTGCTGCCGAGCTGGGCCGGCGTCATCACCGCCAGCAGATCGATCCGTGAGCAGGGATAGGGACCGGCGAAACCGTTCACACAAGGGGTCTGCGCATGGAACCGCACCGCTGCGGACCAGAAAACAATGAGCAGGGCGCTTCGCATGGCACCCAAGTTCGGCGATCCGGAGCGAATTGCCTGAACGGACCTAGCTCAGCGCTTGATCAGCTGGACCGTCCGCGTGCCGTCCGGCAGTTCACCCCGCAGCAGGTAAGCGCCCGGCGCCACCCCACGCAGGTCCAGGTCCCGGGTCGTCGGTCCGGTGGTCACGCTCGTGCGTTCGCTCCAAACCACCTTGCCGGAAGCATCGATGAGCCGCAGGTCCGCCATGCCGGCCTTCGCGGCGCGCATGGTGATCGTGGCGTTGTTGACCGCCGGGTTCGGCCAGGCGGAGAAGGTGCCGTCAGCGTCGATCGCAGGTCCCGTGGACGTTGAGATGCCGTAGATGTCCCCCGTGCTGTCCACACCGTTCAGCGAGATGTAGTAGTCCGCGTTGTTCGCTTCCGTCCAATCATCGTTCACGATGCTGAACACATCCTGTGCGTTCACCACGGGCACGGTGAAGAGCGTGTACTCCTGGCCACCGAGCAGCACGAACGGGATGTCGCTCAGGGGGATCAGGCTGAGACCGAAGTAGATCTGGTAGCGGTAAGGGCCGTCCACCTGTTCACTGCCGACCGCGGTGATGTCGAGCACATCGTGCTGCTCGATGGTCTGCTGCACCGCACCCAGGCTGGCACCGGATGCATTGCTCCAGCGGATGGCGAACACGATGCTCGAGCAGACCCCATCGAAGTCGGTCGTGGGCCGGATGCGGACCTCGAGATCATTGTTCTGGCCCGGGACCACCGTAATGTCCACGATGGGCTGGGACCGGACGATGCTGCCGAAGGCGATGGCGATGAACGCGAGCAGTGCGCGGGAAAGGTTGCGAAGCATGGACGATCGAGGTTAACGTTCAAAGGTAACCCGTCCGGTCACCCGGGGAAATGACCAAAGGCAGCCAACGACGGACTTATCCACATGAACGACCGGGCCGGGTCACAAGAGCCCGTCCACGATACGGTCCACGGTGATGCCCTCGGCCTCGGCCTTGTAGTTGCGCACAAGCCGGTGGCGCAGGATGGGCTTGGCGACGGCCTGCACATCCTCGATGTCCGGGCTGAACTTGCCCCGGGTGAGCGCGTGGCACTTGGCCCCGATCACCAGGTACTGGCTGGCCCGGGGGCCCGCCCCCCAGCTGATGTGCTCGTTGACGATGGCCGGGGCCCCCTCCCGTCCCGGACGGGTGCGGTTGGTGAGCTTCACGGCGTACTCGATCACGTTGTCGGCGATGGGGATGCGCCGGACGAGGCCTTGGTAGAACTGGATCTCCTCGCCGGAGAGCACGGGCCGCACATCGGGCACCGCGTCGCTGGTGGTGGCCTTCACCACGGCCAGTTCGTCGGCGTAGGTGGGATAGTCCAGCTGGATGTTGAACATGAAGCGGTCCAACTGGGCCTCGGGCAGCGGGTAGGTGCCCTCCTGCTCAATGGGGTTCTGCGTGGCAAGCACGAAGAACGGCTCGGGCAGGTGCCAGGTGCGGCCGGCGGCGGTAACGGCGCGCTCCTGCATGGCCTCCAGCAGCGCGGCCTGGGTCTTCGGCGGGGTCCGGTTGATCTCGTCGGCAAGGATGATGTTCGCGAACAGGGGCCCCTTGATGAACTTGAACTGACGGTCCTGGTCGAGGATCTCCGCACCGATGATGTCGCTGGGCATCAGGTCCGGGGTGAACTGGATCCGGCTGAACTGCAGGCCCAGTGCCCGGCCCACGGTGTTCACCAGCAGGGTCTTCGCCAGCCCCGGCACACCCACCAGCAACCCGTGCCCACGGCTGAAGATGGCGATCAGCACATCATCCACCACCGCGTCCTGGCCGATGATCACCTTGCGCACTTCGTCGCGCAACTGACCGTACTTCCTCCCGAAGTCCTCTACTGCGCGCGCATCGCCGCTCCGTTCGCTCATGGTTGGATGGATTGTGCCGTGAAAGGTGGTTGCAAAGGTGTGCCCCGCGTGGTCATTCCCCGGCCTGGGGCACCCAGGGGTTCTGGAACCGGCATCCGGCGTAGTCGGGAATGATGCGCACGTAGGTACTGTTGAGCTTGTCCCGCACCCAGTCCACCACGGCCTTCTGCTGGACCTCGGACTCGGCGGCCTGGCTCACCAGGGGGTAATCCTCCACCAGGTCCATCACGTGCGGTTCGGTGCGCTTCATGAGCATGAGGATGCGGAAGCCGCGCTCCCCCGACGGTGACTCGAAGGCCTGGCTGGCGCTGATGTCCCCCGGTTTCAACTTGTCCAGCACGAAGGCCGTCTGCTGGTCCAGCTCGCCCACGGCCCAGCGCGGGGTGTTGTTGTCCGGCTCGATCACCACGCCGTTGGTGCCCTTGGTGTCCTCGTCGTCGTTCAGCTCGGCCGCGGCCTGGGAGAAGGTGATCGCGCCTTCGCGCACCATGCGCGCCACACTGTCCACGAAGTTGCGCGCTTCGGTGAGGTCCTCCGGCAGCACCTTGGGCTTGCGCAGGATGTGGCGCGCCCTGTACTGCTCGCCACGCCGTTCCACCATGCTCATGATGTGGTAGCCGAACTCCGTGCGGAACACCTGGCTGATCTCGCCCTCCTTGAGGCTGAGGGCCACGGCATCGAACTCAGGCACCATGACGCCCTGCGCCACCAGCGGCAGTTCGCCCCCCTTCTCGGCCGAGCCCGGGTCCTCGCTGTAGAGCGTGGCGGCGGTGGCGAAGTCGATCTTCCCACTGGTGATGCGGGTGCGCAGGTCCTCCACGAACTTCTTCACGGCGCGGTCCTCCTCGTCCGATGGCCGGGCGTACTTGACGATGCGCCCGAACTCCACGCCGGCATTGATGAAGGGCAGGCTGTCGCGCGGGATGCGCCGGTAGAAGCGCTCCACCTCCTTGGGGGTCACGCGGCGGCCTTCGGCGATCTTCGAGCGCATCTGCTGGGTGACCAACTGATCGGCCACCTGCTCACGGAACTCCGCCTTGATGGCCTCGACCGGCTTGCCGTAGAACTTCTCGAGCTCCTCGCGGCCGCCGATCTGCTGTTCAAAGTACTTGAGGCGCCGCTCCAGTTCCGCCTCCACCTGCTGCGGGTCCGCCACCACGCTGTCGATCCGGGCCTGCTCCTTCAGCAAGCGCTGGTACAGCAGGTCCTCCAGGTAGCCGCAGGCGGTCGCGTCGTTCTGCACCTCACCCTGGCGCCTGCCCTGTTCGATGCTGCTGGCGAGCTCGCTGTAAAGAATGATGTGGCCCGCCACATTGGCGATGACCCCGTCCACGTAGAGCGACCGTTGCTGCGCGGCCAGGGGGCCGGAAGCACCCAGGCACAGGACGGTGGCGAGCGCCTTAGTGTACCGTGACCTCCTTGCGGGCAAAGGCATCCTTGAGCAGTTCTTCACGCAGCTGCTCCACAAGGCGCAGCTTGCGCTGGTTGATGATGATGGCGCGGATCTCCGGGCGCACCAAGGGCACCGGCGATACGCTGTTCTTCAGGCGATGCTCCAGCACCTCCACGAAGTAGGTGTTCACGCTGTCCGCCACCACGGCCCGGTCGTGCCCGGTGAGCCAGTCGGTGGGGTTCTCGGGCCGCAGGGGCACCTGTTGCTGGAACTCGACGAAGGGGATCCACATGTCGCGTGTGTCGTTGATGGTGGATCCGCGTTGGGCGAGCAGCACCTCCAGCTGGTGATGGTCCTCGGGCCGCTGGCTGCGCCAAAGATCCTCCACTTTCCGCAGCACCCGGCGATCGGTCTCGCGCATTTTGAACCACCGGACCCGGACGATATTGTCCTTGAGCTCGAAGTTCTTCGCATTGCCGGTGTAGTACGCCTCGATCTCCGCGTCGCTCACGGCGGTGTCCAGCTTCTCCCGCACCACGGCCTGCTCGTAGGCGTAGATCAACAGGGAACTGCGGTACTCCTCCAGCTGGCGCTGCACGTCCTTCTGCACATCGCTGAGGTTGATCTCCGCACGGTGAAGCAGCACGCGCTTGCGCAGCCAGTTGTTCACGAAGGCGGCGGCCAGTGCGCTGCTGTCGGCCGCAGGCGTGCCGGCCGGGATCACGGCGCGCAGGTCCGACGCGTGCAACGGCTCCCCATAGGCCTCGGCCACCACCGGCTCGTCCTTCAGCTCGCTCCGCCCACCACAGGCCGCAAGGGCCGTGGCGGCCACCAGCGCCGCCCCCGCGCACATCCGGCCCGGGGACCGACGCATGGTCAATGGATGGAATACAGCACGTCCTTGTTCACCGTCACCGGGTACTTGGCGCGCAGTTCCTTGATCCACTCCTTCTCCAGCTGGTCCTGGTACGCGGCGGTGACCAGCCCGCGCGCTTCGCTCAGCGGCTTGGGCTCGGGGGGCACGATGCGCTTCACATCCATGAAGGTGACGCGACCGCCGTTGGACTGATCGGGGGTGAGGCCGGGGAGCGTGATGCCCTTGAGCGCCGGCTTCTCCTCCTCGCTGAACAGGCCCGTTTCGATGGTGACCGCACCGGCGGCGCCCTTGTTCACCACTTCGGTGATGCGGTCGCCGCGCTTGCCCTTTTTGTAGAGGTTCCGCACCTGCTTGCTCACGTCCGCCGTGGCGCAGCTGTACAGGTCCACATCGTAGCGCGTGGGATACAGGTGGTCCATCTTGTGCTGTTCGTAGTAGGCCTGCAGCCCCGTGCTGTCCTTCACGGCCTTGCTCCACACCTTCTGGTCGGTGAGCTCGAACAGCAGGATGCCGTCGCGGTACTCCTTCATCAGCATGCGGAACTCGGGGTACTTCGTCTCCAATTTGGAATCCTCGTAGGCGAGCACTTCATCGTCCACGAACTGGCTGAACCGTTCCTCGAGGTACTGCGAAAGCGGTATGCGCGCCTCGCGCTTCTGCTTGCTCTCCAGGTGGTCCAGGAACTGCTTCTGCGTCCACGTGCGGCCGTCCAGGGTGAAGACGGGCTTCGTCAGCTTGGCGGCCTTCGCGCGGTCGTAACTCCAGCCCTCCTGCACATCGCGCACCACCACGGTATCGTTGGGGGTCTGCTTGATCTCGTCGTGCTTGCGGTTGCGGATGTTCACCAGCTTGCCGGCCTGCATGGTGCCGTTGATCTCCCGGCGGTAGCGCATGCCATCGTGCAGCACGACACCTTCGGTGACGTCCTTCCGCAGCAGGGTGTCCGAAACGGCGATGCCCTTGCGGAAGATGGTGGTGTCCAGCAGCGGCAACAGGGCCTTCACCGCCTTGTCGTCCGCCTTGTACTTGTAGGAGGCCTTCAGGTCGGTGAGGAACTTCTTGCGCGTGATCTCGGCGCGGCTGTCGCGGCTGATCTTGGCCTTGAGGTCGCTCTTCGCCTCGTCGAAGGTGGGAGGCGCCTTGTACTCCAGGCGCTTGATGATGTGCCAGCCATAACGCGTCTTGAACGGCGAGCTCATGTCCCCATCGTTGCGCAGGGCGAAGGCCTGGTCCTCGAACTCATCGATCATCTTGCCCGTGCCGAACATGGGCAGTTCGCCGCCCTTGGCGTTGGTGCTCTCGTCGTCGCTGTACTTCAGCGCGGCATCGGCGAAGGTGATCTCGCCGCTCTTCAGGCGGGCGGCCACTTCGTTGATCTTCTGCTGTGCGGCGGTCTGCTTCTCCGGGCTGTCCTGGTCCGTGCCCCGCACCATGATGTGCGCCACCTTCACCTGACCGCGTGCCGGGCGCTTGTGCACCACCTTGATGATGTGGTAGCCGAAGCGCGTGCGCACGGGCTTGCTGATCTGCCCCGGGGCCGTGTTGTACGCCATGGTCTCGAAGGGGTACACCATCTGCAGGGCGCTGAACCAGCCGAGGTCGCCCCCGTTCTTGGCCGCACTGGGATCGTCGCTGCCGCCCTTGCCCATGGCCACGGAGGCGAAGTCCTCGCCCGCGTTCACACGGTCGCGCAGGGCCAGGATGCGCTTCCACGCGGCCAGCGTGTCCGCCGGGGTGGGTTCCGCCGGCAGCTGCACCAGGATGTGGCTCGCGCGGATCTCCGTGCCGCTGCGGTCGTACGCCTCCTTCATCAGCTCGTCGTTCAGGTTGCGATCGATGAGGTAGGGACGCGCGAGCTGCTTGCGGTACCCCTCCAGCTCCGTGCGGAACTTGGACAGGGTGTCCATGCCCAATTCCTCGGCGGCGCGGACCTTCAGCTTGTAATTGATGAACAGGTCGAGGTACTCGTCGAGCGCCTCCTTGGTGACCGCCGCGTCCTTGTTGTTCTTCTTGTAGATGGCCTCGAACTCCGAGCGGGATACGGGCTTGCCGTCCACGGTCATGAGCGTGGGGTCGGCGGCATCCGGAACGGTTCCTTGTGCCCATGCTCCGGATGTGAGCGCCAGAAGCGCTCCGAACAACGCGTACTTCCTCATGATCAACAGGTTCTTTGCAAAGGGTGCCAAATGTAACCGGATCACCCGGCCGGGTTCAGGCCACCACCGGGCGGTGCCGTTAAAAAGATCAAGCCGCTTCCGGATGTCTTGTTGCGGGTGCTGAACGCGCGGCCGAAGCCACCTTTGCCCCGATGCGCCCGCCGCCGCCCCTGCCCTACCTGCTCCGCGTGGGCGCCGTGCTCGTCGGGGTGGGCACCTTGTTCCGACTGCTGCTGCTGGCCGCCGCCCTGGTGCATTGGCCCGCACTGCACCCGTCGGCCGCAGGCCTGGCCACCGCGCTGCTCATCGGGCTCCGGTTCGACCTGAGCGTGGCGTGCTATGCGCTGGTGCTCCCCTTCCTGTGGGCCGTGATGGCCGGCTGGATGCGCCTGCAGGCACCGCTCCAACGCCGCGTGGTCCGCTGGTACTGGGGCATCACCATGCCCGTTCTGTTGCTGGTGCTCACGGCGGACATCCCCTGGTACCTGCACATGGGCAGCCGCCTCAGTCGTGCGGCCCTCTCCTGGACGAACGATCCCGGGTACATGGTCGGCATGATCCTGCGGGACCCCGGGTTCCTGGGCTTCACCGCGCTGTTCGTGCTGCTCACGGCCGCCGTGCTGAAGCTGCTCTTCCGCCTGGACCGTGGACTTGGTGCAACACCACCGAACAAGGTGGGCACCGTCCTGGTGCACCTGGCCGCGGCGGCCCTGCTGTTCATCGGTCTACGTGGCCGGATCGATGAGAAAGCGCCACTGCAACCGGGCTTCGCCTACTTCGGCGACGACCCGTTCCTGAACCAGCTTGGCCTGAACGCGGCGTTCAACCTGGGCGCCTCGCTGGAGAAACGCTGGACCGCGGAACGCCGGCGCGTGGCCCTGATGGACCCCGCCGAAGCCTTCTTCACGGCGGGCAAGGTGCTTGGCGCACCCCAGGCCGCGCACCTGGACCTCCGGCGCACCGTGGTGCCCGATGGACCGCCGGACAGCCTGAACGTGGTGATCGTGCTGTTGGAGAGCATGAGCATGCACAAGCTCGGGCACTACGGTGGGCCCACCGGGCTTACCCCGTTCCTGAACGCGCTGGCCCCGGTATCGCTGCAGTGCGAACACGCCTACAGCGCCGGCATCCACACCTTCAACGGCATCCACGCCACCCTGTACGGGTACCCGGCGCTGTTCGACCAGCAGCCCATGGAGGATTGGCTGGACAAGCGGCAGCAAGGCCTGCCCGGTGTGCTACGCGACCATGGCTACCGCACGCTTTTCTGCACCACGCACGATCCGGAGTTCGACAACATGAAGGGCTTCCTCACATCGCACGGGTTCGAGCGGGTGATCAGCGAGGACGACTATCCGGCGGAGTGGATCGCCAGCACCAATGGCGTACCGGACCACCGCATGTTCGACTTCGCGCTGCCTCAA
>JAXLVG010000030.1:0-17345 GCA_046329115.1 Flavobacteriales bacterium
GCGGCCATGTAGCCGTAGAGCGCCCCGCCGAGGTGGGCGATGTGGCCGCCACTGTTGTCCCCATCGCGCAGGAACACCAGGTCGAGCACCACCAGCACCGCGGCGATGTACATGAGCTTCACGGGACCGAAGAGGATCAGGTGCACGATCATCTGCGGGCGGTAGGCGGCGATGCACACCAGGATGGCCATCACGCTCGCACTGGCGCCCACGATCCATCCGGCGCCCGCATACATCGGCATCAGGTTGTAGAAGGCCAGGTAGAGCGCCAATCCGCTGAGGCCGCCGAGCAGGTAGGTGCCCAGCAGCCGTTGATCGCCCAGGATGTTCTGGAACAGCTGGCCGCTGAACCACAGCATCATCATGTTGAAGAAGATGTGCCCGATCCCCTGGTGGGCGAACATGTAGGTGATCACGGTCCACGGGCGCGTGATCAATACACCCAGGTCCTGCGGACATTCGATCCACTGCCGCATGTAGCGGTGCCCGAGCTCCGCCGCCACCAGCTTGTCCTGGCTGGCGAAGAGCATGGCCAGGTCCACCATGAGCATGGCCAGGAACACGGCCACGTTCACCAGGATCAGCCGCACCAGCGTGCCGCCGATGCGCCATTGCATGTTCAGTTCATCCCGGATCCGCATCGCCATCGCAAGTTCTCACAGAATGGTGGTCCGTTTCCAATGGCGAACGATGAAAAAGCCGAAGATGAGGCCCCCGAGGTGCGCGTAGTGTGCCACGCTGTCGCCCGACATGGGATGCACCCCTTGCAGCAGCTCGATGATCCCGTACAGGGCCACCACGTACTTCGCCTTCAACGGGATCAGGAGGCCCGGTGCATAGATGATCTCGTTCGGCAGCATCATCCCGAAACCGATCAGCACGCCGAAGACCGCTCCGCTCGCTCCGATCATCTTGCCCACCAGATCGCCCACTGCGGCCAGCACCTGATCGCCCAGGATGTCCGCCTGCAACTGGTCGCGCACGCCCGCCTTCTCATACAGGGCCATCAGCCCCGCACGCCAGTCGGCATCGGTGATGCCGGGAACGCTCAGTCCGCGCACGTCCGCTTCACTGATGCCGTATGCAGCGAGCACCTCCATATGCGCATGGTGCTCCCAGGCGTTCACGCCGAGCTGCAGTGCGGCGGCGCCCAGGCCGGTGAGCAGGTAGTAGCTCAGGAACCGCTTCGGACCCCACAGGTGCTCCAGCGAGGTGCCGAACATGAAGAGGCCGAACATGTTGCCGAAGAGGTGGCCGATGTCCGCGTGCAGGAACATGTGCGTCACCAGCTGCCAGGGCCTGAAGTTGGGCGACCCGATGGCGTAGAGCCCGAACTGCTCGGCCAGGTCCGGCATCAAGGTGGAGCGCAGCACATGCACCAGCACGTTGATCAGGATGAGGTTCGTGATCACCGGCAGGAAGCCGAGATGCATCCCGGAGCCGTAACCGCGCATCATGCGTCGAACCGTTCTGCGAGTTCCTCCAGGGTCCAGGTGATCAGTACCGGCCGGCCTCCCGGGGTGAAGTACGGCATCTCGCAGGCGAAGAGCCGGTCGATCAGGTCGTGCATTTCGGCGCGCTGCAGGCTGCGGGTGCCCCGGTAGGCCAGTCGGCGGGCCATGCCACGCGCCAGCGTAGCGTGCCGTTCCGCCTTCAGGGTGCCGCGCTCGTTCTTCACCTGCTCCAGCAGCCCCTCGATCAGCTTCACGGGATCCTCATCCACCGCCTCCACGGGCAGTGCGTTCACCGCGAAGCTGCGGCCGCTCAAGGGTTCCAACTGGAAGCCGAGGGCGTTCAGCTCCGGCAGCAGGCCCTGCACCAGGGCGTGGTCCGATGGGTTCAGTTCGATCGTCACGGGAAAGAGCAGGGCCTGTCCCGTTCCGGACCCCGACTCCAGGTATTTCATCGAGCGCTCATAGAGGATGCGTTCCAGCGCACGCTGCTGATCGATCACCACCAGGCCTGTGCGCAACTGCGAAAGGATGTAGCGCTCGTGCAACTGGAACACGGGGCGCACACCGGTATCCGCCCCCTCGCGCATGGGCAGCACGCGCACGTCGTCCGGCATGGGCGCGCCCGGCACGGCCTCGTCGTGCTGGGCCACGCGCGGCCCGTCCGGCAGGTCGAAGAGCCGCTGCCAGCCGGCGGGCGGGGCCTTGCGGCCCATGCCGCCCGGCCACGGGTCCAGCGGGGCGGGGGTGATGGGAGCCACCGGGTTCACCCGGGGAACACCCGTGGTCTCCAACAGCGCCGGCGCCGGTTCAAAGTCGAGGCTCGGGGTGATGTTGTGCCGCCCCAACGCGCGCCGCACGGCCGCGTGCACGATGGCGTACACCGTGCGGTCGTCGCGGAACTTGATCTCCGTCTTGGTGGGATGGATGTTGATGTCGATCCACGCCGGATCGATGCTGATGTGGATGAACCAGCCCGGGTAGTTGTCGCGCGCAATGAGCTCGTCGAACGCCGAGCGCACCGCATGCTCCAGGTAGTTGCTGCGGATGAAGCGTTCGTTCACGAAGAAGAACTGCTCACCGCGGCTCCGTTTGGCGAACTCCGGCTTCAGCACAAAGCCTTCCACCCGAACGAAGTCGGTGGCCTCCTCCACGGGCACCAGCCGCTCGTCGTACTTCCGGCCGAACACGTGCACCACCCGTTGACGCAGGCCCGACAGGGGCGGGGAGCCGGCGGGCATGGCGGGCAGGTGCATCAGCTCCGCATCGTTGTGCAGCAGCTGGAAGGCGATGGCGGGGTGGGCGAGGGCCACGCGCTGGAACTCGTCGATGACGTGCTTCAGTTCCACGGTGTCGCTCTTCAGGAACTGCCGGCGCGCCGGCACATTGAAGAAGAGGCTGCGGACGCTGATGGTGGTGCCCGTTGCGCAGGCCACCGGCTCCTGCAACTTCACGCGGCTGCCTTCGATCAGGATGCGCGTGCCCAGTTCGTCCTCGGGCCGTCGGGTGCGCAGCTCCACCTGGGCCACGGCCGCGATGCTGGCCAGGGCCTCGCCGCGAAAGCCCTTGGTGCGGACGGCGGACAGGTCCTCGGCCTGGCGGATCTTGCTGGTGGCGTGCCGCTCGAAGCACAGGCGCGCGTCGGTGGGGGACATGCCCTGCCCATCGTCGGTCACCTGGATCAACGAACGGCCGGCCTCCTTCACCACCAGCACGATGTGGTGCGCGCCGGCGTCCACACTGTTCTCCAGCAGCTCCTTCACCGCGCTCGCAGGCCGCTGCACCACCTCGCCCGCAGCGATCTGGTTCGCCACGTGGTCGGGCAAGAGTCGGATCAGGTCGGACATCGGGACAAATATGGCCCCTGTCAGGGGCGTCGAACGCCGTGACGGATCAAGCACCAGGAGGTTGGGGCGGCCCGCCGGGATGGCGGACGCGTTCGCCCGGAGCTCAGGCCTTGCCCTTCCGCTGGCGGTCCTTGGCAGGTGCCTTGGCTTCGCTGGCCGCGCCTGCGGCCTTGCGCTTCATCAGCTTCAAAGTGGCCTTGCGCTTCGCCTTCAATCGGGCACCGCTGTCCTGGGGCATGAGTTCCTGGTTTTTAGAGCCCGCGAAAATAGGGCGCCATCCAACGCGCGTCACATGCCTTCCACAAAGCGCGCTGTTCAAAAGTGGCGCGTGCCTTGCCGGAGGGCCCTGATGCGTGCCGGTAGTTTCGCCGCGTTCACCTTCTTCACAGGCCCTCGATCCATGCGCTTGCTGCGCTTTCCCTTGTTCTTGCTGCTCCTCGCCGGGTCCACCGCCTTGGGCGGCCGGCCCAACAGCCCGGGGCGCATGCCCGCGCCGCCCGCCTTCCTGGCCGGGCCCACACCGTGGGCGGACAGTGTGCTGACCAGCCTGAGCATGGACGAGCGGATCGCCCAGTTGATGATGGTGGCGGCCTACAGCAACAAGGGGCGGCAGCATGTCCGCGAGGTGGAGGACCTGGTGCGGCAGCGCAACATCGGCGGCCTCATCTTCTTTCAGGGCGGCCCCGTCAGGCAGGCACGGCTCACCGAACACTATCAGCGCGAGGCACGCACCCCGCTCCTGATCGGGATGGACCTCGAATGGGGGCTGGCCATGCGTCTGGACAGCACCATGCGCTTCCCCCGGCAAATGACCTTGGGCGCCATCCCGGACGAGGCGGGCATCGAGGCCATGGGGGGGGAGATCGCGCGGCAGATGCGTCGGCTGGGTGTGCACGTAAGCTTCAGCCCGGTGGCCGACGTGAACAACAATCCGGCGAACCCGGTGATCAACGACCGCAGCTTCGGTGAGGACCGCGAACTGGTGGCGCGGAAGGCCGTGGCCTACATGCGCGGTCTGCAGAACGGAGGCGTCATCGCCACGGCGAAGCACTTCCCCGGCCACGGGGATACGGAAGTGGACAGCCACCTGGGCCTTCCGCTGATCGCCCACACACGTGCCCGCCTCGATTCCCTTGAGCTCTATCCCTTCGAGCGCATGGTGAGCGAAGGCCTCAGTGCCATGATGGTGGGTCACCTCGAAGTGCCCGCGTTGGACACCACGCCAGGCCTGCCCAGCACCCTCAGTCGCAATGTGGTGAGCGACCTGTTGGAGAAGGAGCTCGGGTTCAAGGGGTTGATCTTCACGGACGCCCTCAATATGAAAGGCGTGGCGAACGCCGACAAGCCCGGTGAGATCGAGTTGCGCGCGCTGCTGGCCGGCAACGATGTGCTCCTCTTCCCCCAGAACCCGGCACGGGCCATCGATCGCATCAAGCAGGCGGTGGACAGTGGCCTGGTGCCGCGCGAGATGATCGACCACAAGTGCCTGAAGGTGCTGCGCGCCAAGGAGTGGGCCGGGTTGAACAAGCGCACGACCGTGTCCACCGAAGGCTTGTATGCGGACCTGAACACACCTGCGGCCAAAGCGCTCCGCCGCTCGCTCTACCGGGATGCCATCACCGTGCTCTGCAACGATGGCGTACTGCCGATCCGTCCGGCCGATACGCTCCGCATCGCCTCCCTCGTGCTGGGCGATTCCATCGGCTGCGCCTTCCAGCGCGCCTTGGGCCGTCACGGTCGTGTGGAACGGTTCCGGGCGGACAAGGTGATGTCCGCCGACAGCGCCAACGCCCTGCTCCGTCGATTGGAGGGGTATGACCTGGTCATCGCTTCTGTGCACGGCACCAGCTACAAGCTCGAAAAGGAGTTCGGCGTTCCGCAGCTCACGCTCGACTTCCTGCGCCGCCTCGGCGATCGGCAGCGCCTGGCATTCGTGCTGTTCGCCAATCCATACCGCCTTGTGCAGGCCTATGGTGCCCATCGTTGGGCCGCTGTGGTCTGTGCCTATGAAGAGACGGAGGACAGCCAGGACCTGGTCGCACAGGCGCTTTTCGGAGGTATACCGGCCCCCGGCAGCCTGCCCGTAACGGCTTCCTCCTTGTTCCACTCCGGCCTTTCGGCTCCCCTCAACACCACGGGCATCCTGCGGTATAGCCTTCCCGAGGGTGCCAGCGTGAGCACTGAGGATCTATCCGGCATCGACCAGATCGTCGGCGAGGGCCTCCGTGCCGGTGCCTTCCCGGGTTGCCAGGTGTTGGTGGCCCGCGATGGACAGGTCATCTGGAACAAGGCGTACGGCCGTCTCACCCCGGGAGGGCGCCCTGCGCGCACCGATGACCTGTACGACCTGGCGAGCGTGACCAAGGTGGCGGGCACCACGCTTGCCGTGATGAAGCTCGTCGATCAGGGCCGGCTCGACCTGGACGCGCCGCTGTCACGCTATCTGCCCGAACTGGCTGCGCAGTACCCCGCGCATGGTGCCATCGTGCTCCGCGACCTGCTCACCCACCAGGCCGGCCTCGTCGCCTTCGTACCCTATCACCGGAAGCTGGTGAAGGAGGGACGCCTTCGCGCGGATGTGTTCGCGGACAGCGCTGATGCCCGGTACACCGTGCGCGTGGCCGAAGGGCTCTACATGCGACCGGCCTATCAGGACAGCCTATGGGCGGCCATGTTGAAGGCGCCCATCGGGAAGCGCGGGGAATACCTGTATAGCGACCTCGATTTCCATCTGCTGGCGCGTGTTGCGGAGCGTGTGGCCGGAGAGCCGCTGGACCGCTTCCTGGAGCGGAACTTCTACCGGCCCATGGGCCTGGCCACCATGGGCTATCGCCCGCTCGCGCGTTTCCCCAAGGACCGGATCGCGCCCACCGAGGATGACCGCACCTTCCGCATGCGGCTGCTACAGGGGGATGTGCACGACCAGGGAGCTGCCATCCTTGGCGGCGTTGCCGGCCATGCCGGCCTGTTCAGCGATGCGTCGGACCTGGCCGCACTGCTGCAGATGGTGTTGGATGGGGGGACCTACGCGGGCGTTCGTTACCTCAGCGACAGCGTCGTCGCGGAGTTCACCAAGTGCCAGTTCTGTGCACCCGGATCGGGGCCCGGTGCCAACGGCAACCGCCGGGGGCTCGGGTGGGACAAGCCCCAGCCGGCCGGAAAGCCGGGGCCCGCCTGCGAATGCGTCAGCTACCTCAGCTTCGGGCATACCGGGTTCACGGGAACGCAGGTGTGGGTGGATCCCGCTGACCGTTCGATCTACGTCTTTCTGAGCAACCGGGTGCATCCTGACGCGGACAACAAGAAGCTGGGTGAGCTCAACATCCGCACCCGCATACAGGAAGTGGTGCATACGGCCATCGCCCGAAGCGGTGCGGCGGCGGGCCGATGAGATGCCGGATACCCGGCTATCTTACCGGCCCAAGACCATCCAACGTGCGCGTCCACCTGTTCCTGCTCGCTTCGGCTTGCTCCTCCCTGCTCATGGCCCAGTCCGATTGTGACGGCCAGCGCTACCTCACCTACCTGTTCGACAGCGTGGAAGTGACCACCGGTGTCGCCTTCGGCAGCAACACGCCTGTCTCCGGCGGCGGCAGCCAGACGCTCTACATGGACATCTATGAACCTGCCGGCGATGCACTGACGGGGCGTCCCGTGGTACTTGTCGCGTTCGGCGGTTCCTTCATCGCCGGTCAGCGCGGGGATGTGGCCGAACTATGTGAGCGGTTCGCACGCCTGGGCTACGTGGCGGTGGCGCCGGATTATCGCGTGGGCTTCTTCTTCCCCAACGCCAACACCACCCAGCTGGCGGTCGTACGGTGCATGCACGATCTGCGCGCGGCCGTTCGGTTCCTTTACAAGACCGCGGAGGTGGATGGCGATCCCTACCGGATCGATACGGACCGCATCATCGTGGGCGGTGTGAGCGCTGGCGGCATCGGCGCCATCCATGTGGCCTACCTCGACCAAAGCAGCGAGATACCCGAGACCCTGTATGATGATACGCTCACCATCGGCGGCATCGAGGGCAACAGTGGCTGGCCTGGATACTCAAGCGAGGTGATCGGGTGTTGGAGCATGAGCGGCGCCATCGGGGATACGAGCTGGGTCGATGTCGGTGATGTGCCCTGCATCAGCCTGCATGAGGTGGGCGATGGCGTGGTGCCTTATGGAACGCAGGAGGTCAGTGTGCTGGGGATCCCCACCGGGCTGGTGGCCTCCGGCAGCAGCGACCTGCACCTGCGCATGGACAATGTGGGCGTGCCCAATTGCTTCGTCAGCTATCCGGGCAATGAGCACGTGGGCTACCTCAATTACGATACGGAGAACGCGTTCGGTGCCGTCGCTCGCTTCTGTGCGGACATCGTCTGCGACGCGGAACCAAGCTGCGGCCAGCTATCCACGGATATCGTGGAGATGCAGGCACAGCAGGGCGCGCTCATCGGCCCGAATCCCACGACCGGACGGGTGACCGTTCAGGTCCAGGAGCCCACAGTTCTGGAACTGTGCGACCTGACGGGCCGTGTGGTACACACGTCCCCGGGTCGTGTGCGTTCGTGGGAGGTCGACCTCTCCGCGGAATCGCCGGGTGTGTACCTGCTGCTATCCGTGGGAGGGACCACCGTCCGGGAACGCATCGTCCTGGCGGCTCATTGAGCTGCTCCTGAAAGCACGGAAGGCGCCCGAAGGCGCCTTCCGCTTTCCCGATCGTTCCGGCGATCAGTTGTCGTCGTTCCCGATGTTGACACCGATGGTCAGCGCATAGGTCATGTACTTGCTGTCCACGTTGCTGAGGTTCGGATCGTCCTTGAACACCTTGCTCAGGCCGAACGCGGCCATGGGCTGCAGGCTGAAGAGCCCCATGTCGAAACCGAGGCCGGCTTCGATGTTGAAGGACCCGGAGTTGAAGTCGCCCTTGTTCCAGTCGATCTTGTCATCCTTGTTGTCCACGCTCATCAGCACATCGTAGCTCGGGCCGAGCATGAAGCGCAGGTCGAACTGATAGCTGTCCACGAACTTGTAACCGGCGAGGGCCCGCAGTTTCAAATTGGTCCGGATCAGGTTGTCCTCCACCGCGAAGGCGGTACCGTCACCGAAGGATACCGTGGTGGCGTTGCGGCCGAGGAACGCACCCGGCTGCAGGAACAACCTGTCGCCGATGCGGAAGTCGGCACCCAGGGTCCAGCCCAAGGCGGCCTTGGTCTTGGTGCCGGTCTCCACCTTCGTCAGCGTCTGAAAGGTGAGCCCGGCCTGCGGGTTGAACTGGAATTGCGCGCTGGCCGCCGCGGCGGAACCGATGAGGGCCAGTGTGAACAGGGTCTTTTTCATGCGTTGTCCGGTCTGTTGCCGGGCGCTGCGAAGTTTGCAACGGTCGTGCCAATTGCTGCAGGTGCGCCGGGATCTCTTGACGATCAGGAGCTTGTCGTTACGGCAGCACCACCTGCCGGGCCTCGCCTTTGTCCGTGATCCACACGTGCTTGATGATCTCCTTCACCTCCTTCTCCTTCACATCGGGCGGCAGTTCGCATTGAAGTACAAGGTTGTAGGTGTATTGCACCGGCGGCTCCGTGATCTCCGCATGTAGCACAATGTCGAACTGTCCATAGGGCACCTTGTTGTAGAACTGGGTCGATGGCTTGCGGATGTCGTTCACCAGCTGCCCCTTACGCCGGCTGTTCAACGAGGTCTGCGTGCGCGATTGGTAGCTGGTGTACCGGTCCAGCGGGAAGTATGCGCCCGACTCTTCCGCTCCGGTGCGGCGCGCGTCCTTCACCTTCAGACCGAGCTTGTCGAACGCCTCCAGCTTGCGCTGCATGAGGCGTGTGGCGAACATCCGCAGGGTGTCGTAGGCGGCGCCCTGTTCATGCACGAAGAAGTCCACCTTCACCAGGTCGTAGATCTCCTCCTTCGCGGCGGCGCTCACCAGCTTGTCCAGTATGCGCGCATCGCTGAAGCGGATGTGGATGTTCTTCTGGATCTCGAATCCCGCAGGCACCTCCTGGTAGGTGGTGCTGAAGAGCTTGCGCGTGGCCTCCACTTCATACACCGGAAGGAACGAGAGCATGTCCAGGAAGATGTCCTCGTCACGCAGTCCCTCCTTCCGCAGCCGCGCGCTCATCCGGCGCATGCGCGCATCCAGCAGGCTGTCCGCCTCTTCGGCCGTCTGGCCCAACTGGGTCACATGGAAGATGGCCAGGTAGCTGTCCGCGCGCACGTTCATCATCGCGTTCACCTCCAACACCAGCGTGTTGCCCAGCACACTGGCCTTCACGGGCTGTTCGGCCTGCTGGAAGTACATGCGGTTGCTGGCCTCGTAGTAGAGGTTGCCCAAGGCCTGTGCCCGGGCCACGGTGGTGGATAATGCAAGAATGGAGAGCAGCGGTAGGATGCGGTGCATGAGGGTGTTTTCCGCGCGGTACACCGTGCCGGCGCGGAGGTTCGATCACCGCTACCGCTTCCGCTTGAACTGCCCGCTCTTCCAGGCCTGCACGAACTGCGCCCAGGCCACCGGATTGAACAGGTTGGTGGAGGGGGCCATGCCCTGCTGGTAGAGGCGCGTGTTGTCCGCCATGGCACTGAACTGCCGGCTCAGGCCCGGGTCCGGGGGCATGTTCTCCATGCGCTGCATCATCTCGATCGGACTGAGGTGCTTCAACGCCACTTGATAGTCATCGTCGCTCAGGCGCAGGTTCAGGAAGGCCTGGGCGAACTGCTCCTTGGTCGGCCAGGGTGTCACCGTGAGCGTCGGCAGCAGGATGGTGTCCGGATACATCACGTGGATCATCGAGTACTTGTTGCCCGCGATCGTGTCCGGTATCACGTAATGATCTGTCTTGAACCCGACGGCGGCGTACATGATGGTGTCGCCCGTCTGCGCCACGAAACTGAAGTAGCCATAGACATCGCTCATCGTGCCGCGGTAGCTCCCCTTCGTGAGGATGCTGGTGAACGGCACGGGTTGAAGACTGTCCCCCGTGACCACAACGCCGCTGAACTGGACCAGGTGCCTTTCTGGCCCGCCGCTCTGTGCGGACAGGGCGCCGGTCAGCAGGAGGGTGCAAAGCAGTAAGGAAGGACGCATGCGTGCAAAGTAACGCGGGTGAACAAGCCTGTCGAAATGCCGTAACGTCAATGATCGTGAACGCCCGGCGCACATAGCTTTCGCCCATGCGGTCCCCGCGCTCCTTCCCATTGCGGCGTTGGCTGCTGCTCGTGGCGTTCATCGGAGCCCTCGGCACGGCCATGGTGGCCGATTGCCTTCGTGCGGTCCACGGGGCTTCCGCAGGCATCATCCACACTGCTGTGCAGGATGTGCCGGCCGCCTTCACGGCCATCGTGCTCGGCTGCCGCGTGAACGGCGACGATCCGTCACGGTGTTTGGAGGAACGCCTCATCGCCGCGTTGGAACTGCACCGTTCCGGCCGCGTGCATCGGCTGCTGCTTTCGGGGGATCATGGCACCCAGGGCTATGATGAAGTGAACACCATGAAGGACTGGCTTGTCGCGCGCGGTGTGCCGGAGGCGCATGTCTTCCTTGATCACGCCGGCTTCGACACCTACGATTCCATGGTGCGTGCGCGGAAGATCTTCCAGGTGGATGATGCGGTCATCGTGTCGCAGCGTTTCCACCTTCCGCGTGCGCTCTACCTCGCCCATGCGGCCGGCTTGCAGGCCAGCGCACTGGCGGCGGACCCGCCACAGGGAAGCGCATGCCGGGGCAGTGCCGTGCGCGAGCCGCTCGCCTGCGTGAAGGCCGTGCTGGATGCGCGACTGGCCCTTGATCCGCGCTTCCTTGGGCCGGCCATTCCGGTTCAGGGAGATCCCGCGGCCAGTTTCGACCGCCCTGCGGCCAGCGCGCGGTAACGCGATCGCAACGATTCGGCCTGCAGGCGGTGAGCGATGCACCATTCGGTCACGGCGTAAGCGTCCCCGCGCTGCAGTGCGTGGATCACCGCGGAGGTGTCGAGGGCGGGACCCAGCAAGTGCGACAGCACCCAGCGCCCGGCGTCCGCCTCGATCTCCAAGGGCGCACCGTCGTGCACGTCGCGCTTGAACGCAAGGACTCGCATGCCGTACTGGTAAGCGAAGCAGGTGACATAACGGGCACGCCCAAGGAACGAATACCCGAAGCGCTCGGCCTGCGGCAGGTGCCCCACCTCGTGGGCCAGGTGCATCAACCAGCGGAGCGTGCTCTGCGCCGACCTATCGGCGAGCCCGGGATCGTGCCACCAGCGCGCGGTGAACCAGATGGTGCGACCGATGGTCATGGCGCCGCCGCGGGCATAACGGTACCAGGGTGCGCGCAGCCAGTTGGATGATGCGGGACGCACGCGCACGGCCTGCAGCAGCGAAGGCGCAACACCGCTCACCAGGGCGAGCACGGCCTGTGTCGGCGGCGTGAGCGCGCCGTTGGGGTCGATGAGCGGCGTGGGGTGGGAGCGGTGTGCCGGCTTCACATCGTGCGGATGCCGTACAACTTGCACAGCCAGCTCAGGTGGCCGATGTGCGAGCCTTCATGGCGGATGGCATGTGTGATCACATCGCGCATGGTGTCACCGATGAGCGGCATGCCCGTGGTGTTCGGCCGTTCAAGGTCCTCGTCCGTCAGTGTGGGCAGGTGCTCCATCACCTTGGTGTGCACGGCCTTGAACGTGGCCCACACCTCGGCGTACGGCGGGCATTGGTCCGGTGGCAGTCCCGCCGCACCGATGGTGAAGTGCTTGGCCCAGCTGAACTTCTCGAACGGTCCGCCGGTGGAGCGCAGCAGCAGCCCGTTCTGGCTCGTGGCCAGGTGCGCCACCAACCAGTAGACCGTGTTCAGGTCCTTCCCTTCGCTGGTGAACCGCCGGTGCACGTCCACGTCCTTCAAGTAGCGCAGGTAGCTCAGTGTGTACTGCCGGGTGCGGTCCATCATGTGGGCCAGCACCATCGCTTCGGTCCTCATGGCGCGAAGATGGTGAAGGCACACGGCGGTGTGGATAAGTGCAGCAGGAGGGGGATGTGCTCCGATCCTGCCCGGGCCACCTTTGATCAACCCGTTCCTTGATCGAATGAAGAAAAAAGACCGGAAGATCTTCGTGCTGGATACCTCGGTCATCCTGTACGACCACTCGGCCATCGAATGTTTCCAGGAACATGACGTGGCCATCCCCATACAAGTGCTGGAGGAGCTTGACACGTTCAAGAAAGGCAATGACACCATCCACTTCGAGGCGCGGGAGTTCATACGCCACCTCGACTCGATCGCCAACCGTGACCTGCTCACGGACTGGATACCGCTGAACGGCCCCACCAAGGGGAAGTTCAAGGTGGTGGCGAAGCATGACCTGAACGGTGTGGACGCCACCAAGGTGTTCCAGGACGGGAAGAACGACCACCAGATCATCAATGCCGCGCTGACCCTTCAGCGCCAGCACAAGGACCGCAAGGTGGTGCTGGTGAGCAAGGACATCGCGCTTCGGCTGAAGGCCAAGAGCCTCAACATCATCGCCGAGGATTACCTCACGGGCAAGGTGCGCGACGTGCGCGATGCCATGTACAGCGGCCGTACCGTGCTCGACGATGTGGATGAGGCGCAGATCGACAGATTGTTCGAGCATGGGCACATGCCGGTGGACGAGCTGGACCTTCCGCGCCCCTCCGGGAACCATTTCTTCATCCTCAAGCACAAGAAGAAGAGCATCCTGAGCAAGTACGATCCGCGCACCAACATGGTGAACCGCGTGGAGAAGCAGCATGTCTTCGGCATCAGTCCCAAGAACGCCGAGCAGACGCTGGCCATGGCGGCGCTGCTCGACCCGGAGATCAAGCTGGTGACGCTGCAGGGGGCCGCAGGCACGGGCAAGACCCTGCTGGCGCTGGCCTGCGCGCTGGAGCAGCGGCGTGATTACCGCCAGATCTACGTGACGCGGCCCGTGGTGCCCCTCAGCAACAAGGACATCGGGTACCTGCCCGGCGATATCCAGAGCAAGCTCGACCCCTACATGCAACCGCTCTGGGACAACCTGAAACTGATCAAGGGCCAGTTCGAGAAGCACGACAGCACGCCGAAGCGCATCGATGAGATGCTGGAGAACGAGAAGATCGCCATCGCCCCGCTCGCCTACATCCGTGGCCGCAGCCTGAGCAACATCTTCTTCATCGTGGACGAGGCGCAGAACCTGACGCCGCTCGAGGTGAAGACCGTGATCAGTCGCGCAGGAGAAGGCACCAAGATCGTCTTCACCGGTGATGTGCACCAGATCGACACGCCCTACCTGGATGCGGAGAGCAACGGGTTGAGCTACCTGATCGACAAGGCCAAGGGCGACCCGCTGTTCGCGCATGTGACCTTGGAGAAGGGTGAGCGCAGTGCGTTGGCCAATCTGGCGAACGCGCTGTTGTGATCGTGTGCGGAGCGCTGTGGAGCGGGGCTTAGAAGAGCTCCTGCTCCTCGATGAACGAGAAGTCCAGGTCGAACAGTCCCTGCAGGTCCTTGCCGGTCTCGATCATCTCTTCATCACCCGTCTCGTAGTGCCAGTTGACCTTCACCGGAACACCGCGCTCGTGGGCCGTGTGCAGCCGGTCGAAGATCCGGTAGAAGTGCTTGCTGCTGCTCGTGTCCAGGTAGTCCATCCGGATGTCCACCGTGGTGGGCTTGGGCTGCTTCAGGTACTCGTCAAGCCAGCGGTGCACCCGGCCGAAGAACTGTTCGCTGTTCGGCGGAAGTGAACGGCCCACGAAGGTGAAGTTCCCCTGTTCAAGGTCCAGGTCGATGCCCGGCGAGGTCTCGGTCCGGTCGATGTGCAGGCGCTTGGTACCCATGGCCGGGCCAAGCTACCGGCCCAGCTCCCTGTGGCATCGGGACCCGGCGGGGAACCATGAACACCCGGCCGTGAAAGCGAAGGGCGGCCCGGGCCGCCCTGATCACCTGGATGTTCCCTGCCTCAGCGTCGGTCGCGGTATTCCACCAGGATCTCGTGGTCGCTCGGCAGCAGGATCTCCGTGTCGTTAAGGCGCCGCACCCAGTAGAGGTACTTGCCGGTGCCGTTGCAGGCGAAGGCGCTCATCACCTCCCCGGCGGCCAGCGCTTTGATCGGAAAGGTGCGCCAGCGCCCGTTCGCCTCCTGCATGGCCACCTTCACCTCGATGGTCTCGGAGCAGGTGTTCTTCAGTTCGATCTGGTACACGCCTCGGTAGTCGCGCTTGTACACCTCGGTGTACGCTTCGCACTTGTCGCAGGGCTTGCCCCAGGAGCTCGCGCTCTTCGTCAGGCAATCGGCGTAGTTCTGGTCCTGCGCAGCCGCCCGCAGAAGGAGCAGTGCGCCGAGGGTGAGGGCGAGGGTACGGTTCATTTGCAACGGTTGTTCTGCAGGATGATGGCGGCCTCCTGGTTGCCGAGCTTGCGGCTGGTCTTCCAGTCCTTGCACGCACCGGCGATGTCCTCGGTGGCTTTGCGCGCCCATCCGCGGTTGTTGTAGGCTTCCTCGTTCTTCGGGTCCAGTTCCAGCACGGTGTCGAGGTCCCGCATGGCCTCTACGTACCGTCCCAGCTTGATGTACGCGCTTCCGCGGCTGGTATAGGCCCACAGATGGTCCCCTTTCCGCGCGATCACGGCGGTGAAGTCATCGATCGCCTTGGCGTAGGCGCCCTGCCGACTGTGGCAGAACCCTCGCTGCAAGTAGGCGTTCAGGTGCTCCGCGTCCAGGCTCAGCACCTTGTCGTAGTGCCCGATCGCATCCGTATAGGCCCCGGCACGGTAGGCCTTTTCTCCGGCACGGAACGCCTCCGCCGCAGCGGACGCAGGTTCCATCGGCGCCGGGCCTTGCGCATGGGCCAGGCCGCAACCCAGCATGGCAAGCAACAGCGGACCGGTGCGCGACCTCATTTCCGCTCGCGCGTGTTGGTCTCGGCCAGGCGGGTGAGCTGTTCGCTCTGCTTGTGGTCGACCAGTGCGGACAGCAGTTGGCGGGCCTTTTCAGCGCGCGCATCACCGGCCGGTACGGGCAGGTTCATGCGCCCGGTGGGGCTGATGCTGCCGTTCTTCTTCAACTCCTTGTCGATGCACTTGGAGCGCGGGTCCTGGCATTGCAGCATCAAGGTGCGCTCCTCTTCATTGTACGCACAGGTGCTCGCATCCAGGAAGTCGAAGTACGCGATGTCGGTGCGGTAGACGCTGCCGTTGTCCATGTACTCGGCAACAAGGCGCTGGCGCTTGTCGATGCTGAAGCGCGCGATGCCGCTGAAGTGGTTGTTCAGCGCTGCGAGGTCCTGGCTCACCGCGGCCTCCAGGGCATCGGCGGTCGGTTCAACAGCGGTGGTCTGTGCTCCGGCCAGGGTGCTGGTGAGCAGGAGCAGGGGAAGGATGGTGCGTTTCATGGTGGGGAACATTCGTGGGGGCTCCTACGTAACGACGGCAAAAGAGTTCGGAACCATGGAGATGAAGAACCGTTCCGTCGCAGCGCGCACGCTGATCATGGCCGGTGCCCTGGTATTGGGTATCGCTGCCGCTCTGGCCGCCAAAGGCCTGATCACCACGTGGGCATGACGATGGGCGACCTCCGGAACACTCTTCGGACCTGCGCGTTCGCTGGAGCACTGGCCCTGGCCGGTGTCTCCGGCGTTCACGCGCAGGGCGTCTTCACCATCAACGGCCGGTTGAAGGTGGAAGGCGGCGGGCTCGATGGCGCCAAGCTCATCGTGCTCAAGGATGGCCAGAAAGTGCGGACCCTGAACAACGGTCTGTCCAAGTTCTCGCTGGACCTTGATGTGAACGCCAACTATGTGCTGGAGTTCGAGAAGGACGGGTTCGTCACCAAGAAGCTCTCGTTCGACACGCATGCGCCCATGGAGGCCGTGGCCAATGGGTTCACGCCCTTCGAGTTCGCGGTGAACCTCTTCAAGCAATACGAAGGCGTGAACACCGTGGTCTTCGATCAGCCGGTGGGCATGATCCGGTACGACAAGAACCTGGACGACTTCGACTACGATACCGATTACACCAAGAGCATCCAGAGCCAGTTGCAGCAGGTGATGGATCAGGTCGTTCAGAAGCAGGAGGAGGAGAAGGGCCGTGCGGATGAGGAAGGCCGGCGCAAGGCGGAGGAGGAGAAGGCCAGGGCCAAGGCCGATGCTGCGAAGGCGAAGGCCGAAGCCGAGGCCGCGAAGGCCAAGGCACGGGAGGAAAAGGCCGCTGCGGAGGCCGCACAGAAGGAGCAGGTACGCCTGGCGGCCGAACAGAAGAAGGCCGAGGAGGCCGCCCGGAAAGCTGAACAGGAGCGGCAGGCCGAGGAGGCCCGTCAACGCAGGGAGGCCGAAAAGGCCCAGGCCGCCGAGGCCCGCAAGCCACCGCCGCCGAAGGTGAAGCCGGCTCCGCCACCCCCTCCGCCTGCGCCGCCCCCGCGGAAAAAGGTCGCTCCGGCCGCTCCACCACCGCCTCCACCGGTGCGCAGTGCATCGAACGGCGTGCGGCGCGATCCGGTGACCGGCGATGACCTGCGCAGGGCCCAGGCCGCGCGCGAAGGATCCGAACGCACACCGGTGCGGACGGCCGAAGTGCGGGAGGTCGTCGAGGCCCGTCCCCCCGAGGTGGTGAAGGAGCGCAAGGTGGTGCGCAACGAGGAGCTCATCGTGGAGCCCAATGCCGTGATCACGCGGATCCAGCTGGATGATGGGGTGCGGAGGACGGAATACCGGCGCGTGGTGCACAAACGCGGACCCACCTTCTACTTCAAGGACGGGCAGACCTGCAGCCAGCGTGTCTACGAGACCGAGGCGCTCGCCGAGCGTCGCTGATCACCAGTTCCAGGATAGTCCGAAGCCTGCGGCCAGTCCGCGCATCCGGCCTCCGGCGAGGCCGGTCAGGTTCGGCAGCGCCGCGTTCACGACCAGGCCAGGACGCACTTCGGTGCCGAACTCCAGCCCCAAGCGCCACCCGCCGAAGCCGCCGAAGGCGACCTGCCCGGCGATCCGGCCGCGTGTCCCCACGCGCGTGAGCACGGACGCCCGCGCGAGTGGCAGGTACCCGGGGAGCAGCCGCTGCTCCACCATCAATGCGAGGCCCCAGTGC
>JAXLVG010000031.1:0-16120 GCA_046329115.1 Flavobacteriales bacterium
CCTATGGCCATCCGCTCACTTGGGAGCCCGATCGTCACAGCGTGCGCACCATGCTGCAGTACGCACGGCGCCTTGGCCGTGGCGGCAAGGTGTTCTACATCGGCCACAGTTGGGGCGCGCAGGAGGGGTGGTGCACTTTGCATGAACCGCGCCTCGCCGATGCCTTCGTGAGCCTGGAGACCACCATGGAGTGGAAGACGGATACCGCCGAGGTGCGCGACAAGTGGCCGCATGTGCTGGAGGCCATCACCACGCACAGCTATCCGATGCCGATCCTCATGGTGGCCGACAGCGATGGGGAACCGCCGTACCCGATGTTCAAGGGTGTTCGCGCGGATATCCGTTACCTGGACCCCAAGCGACCGTTCGCGCATGAGAGCTTCACCAGCGCCTACCTGTTGCGCCAGCATGGCACCGGACGTTTCCCCGTACCGGATCGCGATGCGCTGTTGGAGCAGAGCAGGCTGTACGTCCATTTGCTCGGCGAGATGCTCGACTTCCTCCGGGCCATCGCCGGTGCTCAACGACCGATCCACCACTACGACGACCAGGAGGATCCCTTCCACCGCTTCCCGGCCCGGCGCTGAGCGCCTGACTCTATCTTCGAGCTTCACCACACCAGGACACCCATGACCATTCTCCTCATCCTCCTCGGCCTCGTGGCCCTCATCGCACTCTACGCCATCGGCATCTACAACCGGCTGGTGAAGGGGAAGAACCTCGTGGCCGAGGGATGGAGCGGCATCGATGTGCAGCTGAAGAAGCGGTACGACCTGATCCCGAACCTGGTGGAGACGGTGAAGGGCTACGCCGCGCACGAACGCGAGACCTTCGAGAGCGTGACACGTGCGCGCACCGCCGCGCAGCAGGCCACCACGGTGGAGGCGCATCAGGCCGCCGAGAAGCAGCTGAGCGGCGCGCTGATGAACCTGCTCGCCGTGGCCGAACGCTACCCGGACCTGAAGGCCAATACCAACTTCCTGGAGCTGCAGGGCGCCCTGGCCCAGATCGAGGGCGACCTGGAGAAGTCGCGCCGCTACTACAACGGCACCGTGCGCGACCAGAACACGCTCATCGAGAGCTTCCCCAGCAACCTCATCGCGAACGGCTTCGGCTTCGCGAAGTCGGCCTTCTTCGAGCTGGAGAACCCGGCGGAGAAGCAGAACCCCCAAGTGAAGTTCTCCTGATGCGCTGCTGGCTGCTGCTGGTCGCGCTGGTCGTTGGTGCACAGCTCCACGCCCAGACTGAGAAGATCAACGCCTGGCACACGGACCTCACCGTGGCGGCCGATGGGCAGCTCACGGTTTCCGAGCACATCAACGTACACGTGGAGGGCATCGAGTTCCAGCGCGGCATCGTGCGGCGCCTGCCCCTGCGCTTCACGGACCACAACGGGCGCACGCACCGGGTGCAGTACGACCTGCAGGCCGTACAGGTCTTCGGCGCCACCAGTCCCTACCACACCGCCACCGAGGGCGACGACTTCGTGGTGTACGTGGGCTCCGAGGGCAACCTGCTGGAACCCGGCGACTACCCCTACACGCTGACCTACACCACCAAGGGCCAGCTCGGCTTCTTTCCCGAGCACGACGAGGTCTACTGGAACGTGAACGGCAACGGCTGGGCCTTCGAAGTGGACAGCATCTCCGCGCTTATCCACCTGCCCGCAGCGGCCCAGGTGAAGCAGACCGCCTGTTACACGGGGGTGATGGGCAGCACGGAGAATGCGTGCTCCGATTCCATCATCGATGCGCGCACGGTGTACTTCACCGGCCGTGCGATGGGCTATTACGAAGGCCTCACCGTGGCCGTGGGCTTCCAGAAGGGCGTGGTGGCCGAGCCGCCGCCGCCCACCTTCTGGGAGCTGTACGCTGTACCGCTGGTGGGTGGCGCCATCACATTGCTGCTGCTCGTCTACTACGTCTTCACCTGGGTCCGCTTCGGCCGTGATCCGGAGATGCCCACGGTGATCCCGCTCTTTGAGCCGCCGGACGGCCACTCGCCCGCATCGGTGGCCATGGTGATGAAGGGGAGCGTGGACAACGACCACATCACACCGGCCATGATATCCCTGGGGGTGAAGGGCCACATCCGCATCGAGGAGAAGAAGGAAAAGGTGCTCGGACTCTTCACCACGCGCACCTACACGATCGTGAAGTTGAAAGGCGGCTCCGGCCTGCCCCGCGAGGAGCAGTCCCTGCTCAACAGCATGTTCGGCTCTGGTCGCGACAGCTTCGAGATCGACGGTTCCTACGACCCCGGCGTGCAGAGCATGGCCAGTGCGTTCCGGGGCGCCCTCAACGGCCAGTGGGAGGACTTCCTGAGCAAGGGCCGCAACTGGCGCTTCTGGGGCATCCCCATGCTCACCGTGGCCGTGTGCTTCATCTCCCTCATCGTGCTGCACAACCAGTACCTGGGCGATACTGATATTGTGTACATCGTCGCCTTCCTGGGGGCGAACGCCATCATCTTCCTGCTCTACGTCTACCTGATCCGGCGGCCCAGCGAAGAGAAACAGGCCCTGCGCGCGAAACTGCGCGGCTTCAAGATGTACCTGAGCGCCGCAGAGGAGAAGCAGCTGCAGCACTTCAACCCGCCGGCCATGACGCCGGAGGTCTTTGAGAAGTACCTGCCCTACGCCATCGCCTTCGGGGTGGAGGAGGTGTGGGGCGAACGCTTCCAGTCCATGATCGAGAAGGCGCTGGTGGACCCCAACTACCACCCCGGCTGGTATAGCGGTTCCATCATGAACTACGGGTCATTCTCGCACAGCATGTCCTCCTCGTTCTCCAGCAGCGTCAACTCCTCCAGCACGCCGCCCAGCAAGAGCGGTGGATCGGGCGGGGGCGGCTCGTCCGGTGGCGGCGGCGGAGGAGGTGGGGGCGGTGGGTGGTAGTTCGCGTCGTTGCGCGCAACCGCCACCCCGAGCGCCCGTCTACCGGTAGCGTAGGGCGGTTCGGCCTGCGCGCATCGTGCCTGTGCATGCGCTCCACGCAACTACCTTGACCTGCGCAGCGCCACTTTATCCCCCCACACCCGTGATCACCACGACCTTCCGCCATGCCTTGCTGATCGGTTGTGCCTTGCCGCTGCTTGCCAGCGCGCAGAACACCTTCTTCAACCAGTACAACCTGGGAAGCGGTGGCAGCTTCGAGACGGTGATGCGCTGTGCCAACGGCGACCTCGTCTGCACGGACTACTACTGGAACCGGATGATGCGTACGGACAGCCTGGGCAATGTGCTGTGGACGAGGAACGCACAGATGAACCCGGTCCTGGGGTCCGGTGCACCGGTGGAGACCGGCAACGGCGACCTGCTGCTGCTGGCCAGCCACTACGACACGGCCACCACGCGCCAGCACATCGCCCTGGTGCGCCTGGATGCCGAAGGCAACGTGCTCGCGGCCGATGCCTTCAACGTGGACACGCTCTCATTCTACCCGTGGCGCCATGTGCCGCTGAGCAATGGCATGATCGCGCACATCGCCACCGCGCTCAACGCGCAGGAGGTGGTCATCATGGTCTTCGATCCCAGCGGCCCCTACGCATATCCCCGCATCCGCATCCCGGTGAACTTCCCGCTGCAGGGCAATGCGCCCGCCGGCTTCACCGGGGTGTTCGCCGGTCAGCTCGGCACCTTCTTCACCTACCACGGTTCCTACCAGCCCACGCTCATCCTGTCCAAGTACCAGCACACCGGTGCGCTGTACTGGAGCAAGAGCTATGCGGTGGATGGGCATGCGTACACCATCGGCATGGCCGGGGCCATGCTGGCGGGGGGCAACCTGGCCCTGCTGGTGGAGGCCGTGGGCGGCCCGCCGAACAACGAGTACGTGCTGTTGCTGGACCCCATGGGCAACGTGATCGCTGCGCGGCAGTTGCACGATCCGGACAATGCGTTCGACTGGGAGGGCGACGTGGTGCCCATGCCCGATGGCAGCTTTGTGGTGCACCTGCGGCGCACGGTCGCAGACCCCGATGAGGAGAACATCCTGGTGCACCTGGATGCCAATGCCGATGTGATCGCGCAGTACGGCCTGGAGACCGATGGCTTCGTGAAGGATGCCATCGCGGTGGACAACGGACGCCTTGCCCTGGCGGGCTGGAGCAACAACAAGCCGACGCTCGCGGTGATGCCGCTCAACGGCGAACTGCCCACCTGCTGGGTGGCGGACAGCGTAACGGTGACCCCCGTGGTGGCCACCGCCAGCAACGCCACCTACACCAGCAGCACCTACCTGGCACCCGCACTGCCCGCCGCGTACACCACGCTGCCGCAGGCGAACACCAGCGGGCCGCAATGCAGCTCGGTGGGGTTGGCCCCGGTGCCGCCGCCCGCGTTCGCGCTGTTCCCCAACCCAAGCCACGATGGGCGCTACACGCTGCAGGGCGAAGGGCTGGCGGCTGGCGACCTTTTCCAGGTGTTCAACGCCCAGGGCATCCGCTGTGCCGAAGGACGCCTCCCGGCCGATGCCCGGCTGGACCTTGCGCAGCTGGCGCCCGGTGGATACGTGCTGCGCGTGCTTGGCGCCGCCCGGACGCGCGCGGTGCGGTTCGTGCGTTGAGCGGGTAGGCGATCGCATTCAGGCCATGATCGACCGCGCGCTGGTGAACCCCAACTACCACCCCGGTTGGTACAGCGGTTCCATCCTGAACTACGGGTCGTTCTCGTACAGCATGTCCTCCTCGTTCTCCAGTAGCGTCAACTCCTCCAGCACACCGCCGAGCAAGAGCGGTGGGTCGGGCGGGGACGGGTCGTCCGGTGGGGGCGGTGTTGGCGGCGAGTGTTGACAGGCTCCGCGACCACCTCAGCGCTTCACCGCCTCCTGCAACCGCATGTTCTCCCGCTGCAGTGAGTCAATGGTACTGATGTAACCCAGCATGATCCCGCGCAGCGCCTCGGCCTCCTTACGGGCCTTGGCCACTTGGACACGTCCTTCTTCCACATCCAGGATCACACGGTCCAACTCCATGCGCTGGCGCGTTAGTTCCTTTTGCTGGTGCGCGCTGATGGTGGCAAGCGAGTCGCACGGCCCCTGGGCCAGGCAGGCAAAGGCGGCAAAGGCGGTGAGCAGGAGGAAGGGGAGGCGCATGCAGTAAGCGGGTAGGGCTTACCAAGGTAAGGGCGCGTACAGTACTTGGTCGCCGAAAGCTGGCTACTGCGATCGACCAGTGGAACTATCTTTGGAAGACCCATGGACATCCGACCCCTCAAGCTTGAACTCCACGGTCAGTTGGCATCCACCAGTGATGCCGGCCTGCTGGCCGAATTGAAGCAGTACTTGGTAGCGATGCATGACCAAGGGTCGCTATCGCCCGCGAGCGGATCCATGGTGCAGGAGCCTGAACCCCTGCCGCTGCTCCGGGCCGAAGTGAAGCGCATGCTCGATGAGGTGGATGATGCACAGGTACTGGGCAGCGTGCTCCGCTTCTTACGTGGCGAGGAGCATGACCTGATCGCGCGCTCGGTGCTCAGTGCACGGACCGGAGGCGCCTAAGCCGACCTTGCAGCCGGTCGGTGTACAGCCAGCAGCAAGTGGAGGCCCACATCAAGGCCAAGCGCGCGCAGTGACGGTGCGGTTGAACAGTGTGGACATGCCGACACCCGAATGAACTCCAGTCATGAACCGTGCGCTCGCGATCGTTCGATCACCGAACGGTGATGGAGTTCCGGTCCAGCTCCACCAGCCCGCCGTCGCTCAACTGCTCGTACAGGAGGTCCAGGTGGTGCATCATCAGCAAGATCAGCTCCGTATTGCGGATGTTGCCGGTGGCCACATAGAGCAGGCGCTTGGGAATGCCCTTCACCTCGTAGGTCGCAATGAAGTCCGCGTCCTTGGTCACCACCACAGCGCCTTCCTGATCCGCGAACGCGATGATGGCCTCATCGGCGGTGCGATGCCCCTGGGGAAGCTCGGAGGCATGGATGGCCTTGTGTCCGCGCTGCTTCAGCGCAGTAGCCAATTGGTGCGGAAGCTGTGTGTCGATCAGCCAGATCACTGGGCCGCGCGATGGATCGACTTCACTTCAGTGACCTTGGCGGCGAAGGCCAGGCAGGCCAGGAGATCATCGGGCTCCAGTTCGGGATGGTCGTGCATGATCTCTTGCGCGCTCATGCCGCTGGCCATCAGTTCCAGCACGTTCTGCACCGGCCACCGCATGCCGCGCACCACGGCCTTGCCATGGCAGATGTGCGGGTCGGTGGTGATGCGCGAAAGAAGGTCTGATGACTGGCTCATGCACCCAAAGGTAAAGAGCTGCGAAGCTGTTGCATAGCTTCAAACCGCATGAAACTCTGAATACGATCCCGCGCTCGCCTGTGGCGAGTGCGGAACCTGACCTGTGCAGGATCCCGCGATACTACTTCCCCCACACCTCCACCAACCGGTCAATATCCTGCGCGTTGTTGTAGAAATGGATGCCCACCCGGATGCCCTTGTCGCGGTAGGCCACCTTCACGCGCTGCTCCTCCAGGCGCTTCACGCGGGCCTCATCGCCCTGCAGCACTAGGATGCCCGCCCGCTGTTCCGGCCGATGACCGTACAGCACCGTGATGCCCGCCGCATCGAAACGTTCGAGCGCGTAGGTGCACAGGGCGCTCACATGCGCCGCGATGCGCTCGGGACCGATGGCCGTGATGCGTTGCAATGCATCCTGCAACCGCGTCAGTGCCACGGGGTCGCGGTGCCCGGCATTGAGCATGGCGATGGGGTCCACGCCGTTGCGCTCCTGCAGCTCCGCACGTACCGCTTCCGAGAGGTGCATGAAACCGTTGCCGAAGCCCGCCAACGGCCACTTGTAGCCACTGGCGCCCACGAGGTCGATGCCGGCGGCCTGCACATCCTGCGGCACCGCGCACCACGACTGCGTGATGTCCACCAACGACCACGCGCCGTAGGCGCGGCACAGATCGGCCACGGCGGCGAGGTCGATGCGGAAGCCCGTCAGCCACTGCACTTCGCTGATGGCCACCAGCTGTGGTCGCTCGCGCTCCATGGCGGCGCGCAGCGTATCGAGGGAGATGGTCCCGTCCGGTTCCGGCTGCACCAGCACGCGCTGGAAACCCGGTAGCGCGAAGGGCGCGTGCAGGGTGGGGTAGTCGTGGCCCACCAGCAGCACCTTGGGGCGATGCTGCAGCAACGGCGCCAGCTGTGCCAGGCCCACGGTGAAGCTCTGCACCAGCGCTGTGCCTTGTTCCGTGCCGCCGACGCTCGCCGCTACGGTGCGCGCCACTTCCGTATTCCCACCGAACATCCAATGGAAGAAACGCACGCTACCTTCACGCATCAACCGCTCGTTTTCGCGCTGCGCAGCCTGCACCGTGCTCGCGGCCATCAAGCCCATGGACGAGGTGTCCAGGTAGCAGAGGTCCGTGAAGGCGGGGTGATCGGCGCGCAGCTTGGGGTGGTCGGTCAGTATGGGGGAGGTGTGCATGGGCGAAGAAGTGCCGCAAAGTTCGCCTGCGTTACTGTGGTGGAATGCACGATGCCCGGCTTTCGGCGCTGCGACCCGGTCCGTGGCTTCGGCTACTTTCGGCGGTATCCTCCTTACCGCGTTCCCCTGTACCCGTACATGAACCCGACCGCCTTGCAACAGCTCATCGGCACCATCAGCGCCGGTCTCGCCGCCTTCCTCTTCCTGCTGCGGCTGCAACCGTTCCTGTGGGAATGGACGGGCAAGCAGACGAGCAGCGACCAATGGGCGACACCCGCGCTCTACATCCTGGCCCCCATTTGGGGGCTGATAATGGTCGCGCTGCTCTGCATGACCGCCAGCGGCGGTTTCGACTGGATCCGACTGGGACGCGGCAAGCTCTACCTGCTCACCGTGGCAGCGGCGTTCGCGCTGGCGGTCGCTTCGTACGTGTTCATCGCCTTTTACCTGCGGCCCGGATTCACGCCGCGCGGCCTCTACAGCCCGTTCCTCTACCTCATCCTGTTCTCCACCGTGCTGCTGGTGGTGGTCAGCTTGAACCAGAAGCTCCTGCCGGGGATCTCGGTACAGTGGCTTCTTCGCCCATGGGCGTGGTTCACCGCGTTGAGCCTCTTGGGCAGCCTGATCCTCTCCGGCCATTGGATCGCGACCAACGGCGTTCGTGGCTTGTCCGGCGTCGCCATGCGGATCATCGTCCTCCTGCCACCATCCAAGGAAGAGCTCGCCCAGGTCGAACAGCTCGATCCGAAGACCGACTTCGAAAAGCTGCTCCGGCATGCGAACCGCGATGAGAAACGGGCCGTGTGCGAGGCGGCCACAGCGCGCCTGCGTTCAGATCCGGAGTTCGTGGAGCGCATGGCCCTCCTGCTTGATTCCGGCTATGCCGACCCTGCGCTGGCCTTTGTGCGCGATGCGGAGCTGCTCCCCGCCGAGAAAGCACGCTTCGCCCGACCCACGCTGAACGCCCTGGGGCGTTGGGTGAACAGTGCACCCCCACCCAACTACACCACGTCGGAGAACCTGAAGCGTACGCGGCGCTTCGGCGATGAACTGTTCCGCGTGCTCCCCGGGAAGTTCGCAGGCACCGGCGTCAACTTCTCCGAGCTGCAGGGTTGGTACAAGGAGAAGATGGAGGTGGAGTAATGGATCTCCGCACGGACCGACGATGATCCCCGAACCCTTCCGCCAGCAGATCGCGGAGTTCCCCGCGCCCTTGCGCCAGCTCATTGAAGCCGAGCTGCAGGCCGGCAACGCTATCGTGGCCATCGAGAACGGCTTTCCCGCTGCGCCGTGCGGGGCCTCGGTGAAGTTGGCAAGAGCGGTGAGCGATGAACGGCGTCGATCAACCGCGGAAGTGAGCTTCTACGCCCGCAACAACTCCTCGTACGCGGGCGAGTTCACCACCGCGCAACGGCACTTCTTCGTGCTGGAACCGCCTTTGCCGCCAGAACCCGCGCCCGACATGGACGCCATCCGGAAAGCGCACGACCCGAAGCCGGATGCAATGTCCCGGCTCGCCCAGCGCGAGGCCCGTTCAGCTCCGGAGGTCGTCCGGTCGATGAACCAGGAGCGCGTTGCGGAGGAGCTGGCGCGCCCCGTCACCCTACCGAAAGGTGCTCTGACATGCGTAGAGACCGCCACCAGCGCCACTCGCCTGCTGCACTTCCGCGACCCGCGTCCGCCGCACGAGGTCCAGTTCGCGCTGGAGCGCGACCTGATGATCCTGTTCGCCGCCACCCTGCAGAACGACCGGCTCGTCCTCACGGCCACGGCCATGGTGGTGGGCGCGCGGTACCACTTCGAGCTGCGCTTCCTGGCGGCGCTGCCGAACACCCATTGTTATTCCCTCCGCGTGGAGACCTCCTGGGCCGACGCGGCGGCCACGCATCGCGACTATTACCGCCACACCGCCGACTCGTGGTTCGCGCACTGGACGCGCGGCTTCATGCCTGCCGATCCGCCAGATGCGGACGATGGGGCCTCCGAACGGTACCAGCGGATCTGCGCCGCCGCGTTGAACGCCGAAGCGCATCTGGACTCCGTGCCGGCCCTGCAACAGACCATCGTGGCGGCCATGAAGCAGGGCGCACGCTTCACCACCTCGCACAAGGAAGGCGGCACCAACATCACCTGGAACGGCGAACACTTCGTCCGCTCCGACTACGGCGACCATCCCGATCACATCACCTACGCCACCGAGGCGGAGTTCCTGGACGCGCTGCGGAAGTTCTACGACTGGGAGACCTCGAAGAACGTGTATCCTGAAAAGGTGACTGAGCTGGTAGCATGGAAGCTGATGCTGCGGTTGATGCGGAGGTAAGGGGGGGCTGATGCTTGAGGCATCGAGCAACAAGGCCCGCCCCCCCGCAATACCCGCGCTCGCTCCTCCAAAGATCAATGCCCGCGCTCGCTCCCCCCAAATGCCCGCGCTCGCCTGTGGCGAGTGCGGCACCCGCATGCGTGATCACGCGTTGGCCGCGCGCACTGTCGATGGTGCGGGGCGCGCATCCCGCCGCAGTGCCAGCCAGGTCCACGCCCCGGCCAGCACATCCATCGCCGCGGTGCTCAGCAAACTGGGCGGTGCGGCGTCCACCAGGATCATGGTGATCATGAGCGCTACCCCGAGCGTGTGGCCGTAGAGCTTCCACCGGTAGAGGGCCGTGTTGCGCTGCACGGCGGCAAGCACGTAGTAGAGTCCCAGCACCAGGGTGAGCACCCCCAGCATGCGCTCGCCGAAGCCGCCGCCGTAGGGCAGCTGGAACAAGGTGAACAACGGGGCGGGGACGAGCACCAAGGCGGCGCCGAGCAGGAGCATGTAGAGGCCCCAGACCAGCACGCTGGTGGTGCCGGCCGGGCGGGTAGTGTGTGCACTTGAACCCAACTGCCGCATCCACCCGGGCGGGTGTGCCGTGCATGTTGATCTCCATTCGCTGTGCACCCGGGTGGGAGTACCGGAGATCATGATCGTAGTGGCGGGCACCTCGTGCTGCCTTTCCGGGCCTTTGAGGCCACATGGCTATTGGCCCCTGGCCAACAGGCCGATCGCCCAGGCCCACAAGCCCAAGGCCTTTAGGCTTCAGGCCAACAAGCTCTAAGGCCCATAAGCCCAGAGGTGTGTTGTCCTGAAAAAGGTTGACGGTTAATGGTCATTATTCCTGCGGTGAGTTTACAACGCCCGCTTGATCCTGAAGCAGGTTGACAGTACCCTTATAGATGCGGTGTTTCCAACGGCGGTTCAGGCCATGGTCCAACCGGTGTGCCTGTTCCGGGTACTGCAGATCACAGCTCAGGTGCGGCCGTTGGGTATTGTAGATGTGAACGGCATCATCCAGGAGCTGTCGTGCCTGGTCGATGTCATGCACCTTGTGGTGGGCTAGCAGCTCGTTCTTCAGGATGCCGTTCACGCGTTCGGCTACGGCATTGTCCCTGGGATCCGAGGACTCGGTCATGCTGACCTGCATGCCCGCCTGCATGAGCTGGCGCACGTACTGCCCAAAGCAATACTGCTTGCCTCGGTCACTGTGATGGATGATGCCGTTCAAGTCGTGCGGACTGTTATTCTGCGCCATGCGCAGGGCAGCCAGTGCGTGTTCACCGCTCATACCCCGGGCCACTTGATGGCCAATGATCTTGCGTGAGCACGCATCGGTGATCAGGAAGATGAAGTAGAACCCCTCTCGCACAGGCCAGTAGGTGATGTCGGCCACCCATACCCGTCCGGGCGCGTTCACCTGCCGGCCTTTGACCAGGTCATGGTACACGGGTAGTCCGTGACGGCTCATGGTGGTGCGAACGCGCCTTTTGCGCTTGCGCAGCGTCAGTCCTTCGCGGCTGAGCAGCTCAAAGAAGCGGTCCCTGCCGAACGATACCGGAAGTGCTGCTATCCGTGGGGCCAGTATCGTGTACAACTTGCTACCTCCCAGCTTGGGTTGGGTGGCCCGTATGCCACGCACCAGTTCCACGACCTCCGTCAGTCCCTGCAGAACACGCTCACTGCGATGAGCCTGACGGTAGTGTGCCTGCCTGCTCACACCAAGGGATCGACACAGCTCCTGCACGCTCATATCCGGATGCTGTCTCTTCATCTCCCGGATCACTTGGTGCCGGACTTTTTTCGGATCGCCACCTTCAGCTCCTTCTCGGCCAGGTCGATCATCATGGAATACGCCTCGGCCTTCAGCTCAGCGGCGCGCAGGTCCTTGCGCAATCGTTCCACTTCCTGGCGCAGGCGTTCGGACTCTTCCGCCTCGCCTTCAACGGTCTGGGAAGGCGTTGTCCTCTTCTTCGGTCTACCCATCTGAGCAAGCAGGTCCTTATGTTCGGACAAGATACCCGCTCCGAACCGGTCGATCATCCGGTTCACGGACCGAACGCTCACAATGCCGTAAGACCGGCAAGCCTCGCTCTTGGTCAGCGTGCCGCTCATCACTTCGAATGCCACCTGCCGTTTCAATGCCTCCGAGTATCGGTTCCGTTCCCTGAACTCTCTTGAGATCCCCATGATTGGTTGACTGGTTGTGTCAACCCCTGCCAGGACAAGACAGGCCAGCAAGCCGACAAGGCCTACAGGCTTCAGGCCGACTAGCCAATAGGCCGCAAGCCCATAAGCTCAGAGGCCAACAAGCCAAGAGGCTTAGGGCTCATAGGCTCAGAGGCCCACAAGCCAACAGCCCTTGGGCTCAGCCGCCGCTGGCCTACGGTTGCCAGCCCAACTCCACAATGGAGATCCCGGATGGCCGGGTCCCGGCCGCTCGCGCGGCCCCCTGCCTCCGGGAGCTCCATCAGAAAATCCCGGAACGAACGGCCTGCGCTTCCCCCCGTACTGCTTCCCGGAGCGATGGGGGCGCGCAGCGCCGGCACCATCGCATCCGGGAACTCCGGTCAGCCAACAGGCTTTGAATTCCCAAAGGTGAACTTTACCCTGTGCCCCCGGCCAATGAATGCTCACCGCACCCCCTCCAGATCGAACCCCTTCCCGATCAACCGTCCCGCCAGCACCATCTCATACACCGCGATGGGCATCGCCATTAGCATGGTGGTGGAGGAGTACGGGGTGATCACCCCCAGCAGTTCGACCGCGCCCACGAAGAGGATGAGCGCCGCACCGGTGATGCCCCATACCGCCAACGGACGCGGCACCAACCCGGAGTGGAAGAAGAGAGCGCTGTAGATCAGCGTGTTCACCCCCAGGAAGAAGTGCGGGCCGAGCACGAAGGTCCAGTCGTGGACCGCGATCAAGGCCCGGCCGACCGCCAGCACGCCCGATGCTTCCGGCTCCAGCGACCGGGCGACGGAGCCGAGCGCGAGCATGCTCACGGCACCCACCACGATGGCCACCACCTCCAGCGCGCGGAACACCGCGTAGGCAGGCCCCAGGCGCGTTGATACCCTGCTGAGCACCGGCAGCATCATCACGGCCGTGCCGCAGTTCGCCAGGGCGAGCAGCGCTTCGAAGAACGCGCCCCAGCCGATGCGACCGGCATACGATCGGGCGGCGGCGAGCGGATCGGCTGCGTCGATCACGGGTTTGTACAGCAGCAACCCGATGATGGCGGTGACCGTGGCGGCGATGAAGAAGAGGCCGGTGAGGACGGCGTTCCGCTTCGTGGTGATGTTCGTGTTCATGACGAGTTGGGGGGCTTAGAATTCCGCGGTGACGAGGTCCTTGTTCAGCATCATGCCGGCCGTGGTGCCGCTGGCCACCGCGTTGGCCACGGTGCGCAGGCGCAGGGTGCTGTCGCCCGCTGCGTAGATGCCGGGGACAGTGGTGCGTTGCTGCGGGTCCACCTGGAGGTAGCCTTCATCGGTAAGCGCACAACCGAGCTGCTGGGGAAGGGTGCAGTGCTGCTCGAAGGCCGGCATCGCGTAGAGGGCGTGGATGTCCGCTGCGGACCCATCCACGAAGTGGATGCGCTGCAGCTGCCCCTGCGTGTGCTCCAGTTCCGCCACCGCTGTTTCCATGATGCGGATGTCGTGCGCGCGCAATTTGGCCGCTTGTGCCTCGGTCAGCGTGGACGGTCCGTTGGTGAACAGGGTGAGGTCCTTGGTCCAGTTGGAGATCAGGCGCGCGAGCTCGAAGCCCCGCTCGCCGTTGCCCAGCACGCCGGTGGCCTCATCGCGCACCTCGTAGCCGTGGCAGTAGGGGCAGTGCAGCACCGAGATGCCCCAGCACGCCGCGAAGCCCGGGATGGGCGGCAGCACATCCCGCACGCCCGTGGCGAAGACGAGCTTCTTCGCACGGTAGGCGGCACCGTCCTCCAGGCGCACGTCGAAGCCATCGGCGGTGGGGGACAGCGCGGTGACCGTTCCGTGCGTGAACGCCACCGTGGCGTAGCGTTCCACCTGGGCGCGCGCCGTGGCGGCGATCAAGTGCGGGGGCACGCCATCCTGCGTGATGAAGTTGTGGGAGAAGGGCGTCTGCCGGTTGCAGGGCAGGCCGCTGTCCACGATCAGCACGCGCCGCAGCGCACGGCCCAAGGCCATGCCCGCAGCGAGGCCGGCGTAGCTGCCGCCTACGATGATCGCGTCGACGTGTTGGTGCTCGTTCATGCGTTCAGGTGTTGGATCCGCCAGCAGCCGCAGTGGCACCAGCGCGCCACCGGCGGCCGTGGCGCCCAGGGCGAGGAAGTGCCGTCTGTTCATGGGGCGCATCCGTGCGGTGCAGGCCGGTGCCGGGCCCTCAGGCCTGCGTGGGCTTGGTGGAGAAGGCGCGGAGGAGGCGGTCCACGAAGGGCACACCGGCGAACACGATCCAGGGCACCAGGCAGATGGTGAGCAGGAAGGTGCGCTGGTACAGGGGCAGCGCGGCGAGCGGTTCGCCGAACAGGGCGAGGAAGCCGGTGATGGAGGGGTAGATGACCACCCAGATCTTCAGAGAGGCCAGCAGTTTCATTTTCGTCTTCATGGGTCGTGTGGTTTGCGAGGGCAAAGCAACCCCGCCCCCCTGCCACGGGGATAGGACGATCACGTGATCCTGCGGTACTTACACCGAGATCTTTCGGAAGCCCTCCGGCGTGTGCCCCGTGTGCTTCTTGAAGAAGCGGATGAAGTAGGAGGGGTCTTCGTAGCCCAGGCGGTCGGCCACCCGGGTCACCTGGTCGGTGGTGGCGAGCAGGTAGCGCTTCGCCTCCAGGATCAGCTGGTCCGTGATCAGCTCGGAGCAGGTGCGGCCCGTGCCCGCCTTCGCGATGACGTTCAGCTGGTAGGTGGAGAGGTGCATGCGCTCCGCATAGGCGGCCACCTCCTTCACCCGGTGCACGTTGGCCTCGATCAGCTCCAGCAGCTCCTCCAGCCGTTCCTGCGTGTAGCCCTTGGCGCCGCTCACCGGCGCGGGCACGGGCGCCTGCAGCACCAGGTCCGCCAGAAAGGCGCCCAGGTAGGCGCGCACGATGTGCAGGTGGCCCTCCTGTTGGGATGCGTACGCCCGGGCGATGCGGTCCAGCAGCATCCGCAGCTCACCGTAGCGTTCGGCATCGGTGCGGTAGGCCTCCAGGTGGCCGGCGCGGCGCAGCACCAGCCGTGCGCCGGGTTCGCTCGTGTCCAGGAAATCGGCCTTGAACTGCAGGATGTGGCCCGTGCTGCCCGCCTTCAGCACCAGCCGGTGCACCTGGCCCGGCCGCATGGCGTAGATGGTGTGGGGCGTAAGCGCATGCGGCCTGAAGTCGCACTCGTGCACGCCCTCCCCGGTGGTGAGCACCAGCAGAAAGTAGTGGTCGTGCCGGTGCAGGGCCTGCACCACCTCGCTGCCGCCCAGCACCTGTTCAATGGAGCGGATGTCGAAGTTCTCCGAGAGCCGCAGCGAGGTGGGGGCGGTGGCCAGGCTCCGGAAAGGGATCTCGCTCATGGGGGGTTGGGGTGCGGAGTATTCGCCCCCGAATATCGGTAGCCTCAGATGGGCTGGAGGTGATCGTGATGGTTTGGGCGTGCCGGCTCGAAGACTCGCCGTCGGGCTATCCGCAGTAGTCCTCCCCCTCGCAAAGCCTCGGGGTGCGGGCTACTTGCTCCTATCCCTCACGCGGACCAGCGGATCAACGAACGTCAATGGAACGCCTTCACTGACATTGGTCGATGAATTGCCGGTCGCATCGTGATTGGCCACCTGATTATCTTTGGAACAACCATGGACTTCCAGGCCCTCAAGCTCGAACTGTTGCAACAGTTGGTCTCCACAGAGGATGCCACTGTGCTCTCCATGGTAAAGCGGCTGCTGGAGTTGCTGCGTGCCAAGCAGGCAGGAAGCAGGGATGAGCACGAGGAGGAACTGATCGCAGCGGCCACCATCTTCGGCCAGGCTGCATCCGGGGAGGATGAACTCGACAGCAGCGGACTGGTCCTGAAAGAGCCCGAGCCCATCCCCGTGCTGCGTGCCGAAGTGAAACGCTTGGTGGATGAGGTGCGCGATACGCAGATACTGAACAGCGTTATCGCCTTCCTGCGTGGCGACCAGAATGACCTGCTCTGGCGTTCGGTGATGAGCGCGCGCGCGGAAAGGGCCGAGGCTGACTTCGCTGCGGGACGTGTGTACACCCGGGAACACGTGTAGGCCCATTTCAAGGCGAAGCGCGCACCGATGCCCGCGTCTTAGCTTTGAGCTTCACAACAGCAACATGAGCCGCGTCGAGATCAAGCAAGCCCTTATTGCCAAGGAGGTGTTGAACACCACCGATGAAGCCGTGCTCGACCAATT
>JAXLVG010000032.1:0-16078 GCA_046329115.1 Flavobacteriales bacterium
CTTGAGCGTGCATGGTGGCGTGGGGCTGGCGCTGGACCGCATGGACCGTATCGTGGACATCGATGAACAGAACCTGCAGGTGACCGTGGAGCCCGGCGTGATCACGCAGCGGCTGATGGACGCCGTGGCGGAGAAGGGACTCATGTACGCCTGCGATCCCAGCAGCAAGGGCAGTTGCACCATCGGTGGCAACATCGCCGAGAACGCCGGGGGACCGCGCGCCGTCAAGTACGGCGTTACCCGGGATTGGGTATTGAACCTGGAGGTGGTGCTGCCCTCGGGGGACGTGATCTGGACAGGGGCGAACACCCTGAAGAACAGCACCGGCTACGACCTTACCCGCCTGCTGGTGGGCAGTGAAGGCACCTTGGGCGTGGTGACGCGCGCGGTGCTCAAGCTGCTGCCGATGCCGCGCGGAACACGGTTGATGCTGGTGCCCTTCGCATCCGCCGCCGATGCCTGCACGGCCGTGGGCGCCGTGTTCCGGGCCGGGATCACCCCCAGTGCGCTGGAGTTCATGGAGCGCGATGCCATCGCCTGGACCCTGCGGTTCACGGAAGGCCTGCCCGCGCAGGTGACCACGGAGCCCGGGGCCTATCTGCTGATCGAGGTGGACGGCGACCACGATGACGTGCTCATGCGCGATTGCGAGACCATCATGCGCGTGGTGGAGGAGCAGGGGGCGGGCGAGATCCTCTTCGGCGAAACACCGGCAGAGAAGGAGGCCCTGTGGCGGCTTCGGCGCAGCGTGCCCGTGAGCGTGAAGGCGCACAGCGTGTACAAGGAGGAGGATACGGTGGTGCCGCGGTACGAACTGCCGCGCCTGCTGGAGGGCGTGAAGGCCATTGGTGAACGGTACGGGTTCAAGAGCGTGTGCTATGGCCATGCGGGCGATGGCAACCTGCACGTCAACATCATCAAGGGCGACCTGTCCGATGCGTTCTGGCACGGGGAACTGCCCAAGGCCATCCGCGAGATCTTCCAGTTGACCGTAGGGCTCGGTGGCACCTTGAGCGGCGAGCACGGCATCGGCCTGGTGCAGCGTCCCTACATGGACATCGCCTTCGATCCGGTGCAGCTCGGGCTGATGCGCGGGCTGAAGAAGGTGTTCGATCCGCTCGGGATCATGAACCCGGGCAAAGTGCTGCCCTAGGGCATCAGCGCGCCTTGATCTCGCGCACGAGCTGTCCTTGGTGGAATTCGGCCGCCCAGATCAGCCGGCCATCAGGCGCGATCTCGGCCCAGCGACCGGTGTTCGCGCCGTGGTCGAAGTTGGCAAGCAGGATCGAGGTCAGCGCGTCCCCCTCGTACCACCAGCGCACATGCCGGCCATGGTTGACGCCCTCGCTCAGCTCGGTGTACTGTTCAGGCCGGCCGTCGCGCTTGAAGCGGAGCAGCAGCCCGTGCGGTACGCCCATGCGGTAGTGCTCCGCGCGGCGGAGCCGGCCGTTCGGCCACCATTGGCACTGCGGTCCATCCTTGCTTCCGTTCACGTAGGTGGACAGGGAAACGGGCCGGCCTTGGGCGGATAGCCCCCACCACGTCCCATCACGCCGGTCATCGCGGTAGGTACCGTTCAACACCGGTGCACCGGCCGTGTCATAGAGCACCACCGCGCCGTGCTTGATGTCATCATGCATGCTCACCAAGGCGCGCGTACGGCCGTGGCGGTCCAGTGCGTAGCGGATCGAGGGGTCGGGATCGCAGGCGATCAGCGTGCATCCCAGGAACCAGGCGGCGGGCCATCTCATGCCAAGGGCATGAAGGTACCGCCCGGATCAGGCGAGGACGGCGAGCATGTCCCGGAAACGCTTGGTGAGCTCCACGCCCGCCGGGGGGGACTGCATATCGGCCGCGTTCACCCGCGAGCCGCTGAAATGGAACGTGATGCGGTCGTCCGGCATACGCTCCCGCAAGCCCCGTACATAGGCTGGCAGGTCGTCCGCCGAGGGGAAGGCCGTGAAGATGGAAATGAAGCGCACCGGTCCGGTGAACTGCACGGCCAATTGCTCCAGGTCAGCGGCAGGTACGCTCTGACCCAGGAATACGACATGTTCGCCCTTTGCCCGCAGCAGGTATTGGAGGTACAGCAGGCCAAGCTCGTGGATCTCGTTCTCGGGCAGATAAAGCACATTGCACACCTCACCTGGCTGGATCACGGTCTTCAGACCATCGATCGCGGCGATCAGCTTCTGGCGTACAAGGTTGCTGATGAAGTGCTCCTGGGCGGGGCAGATGGCATTGCTCTGCCACAGCAGCCCGATGTGTTCCAGCAGGGGCACATAGAGCCGCTCCATCAGGTCGCGAAAGCCATGCTCCTTGAGATACCCGCTCGAAGTGCGCTCGAACAGGTCGAGGTCGTAGGTGACCATGGCCACCTTCAGGTTGTCCAGGGCACCCTCGATGGAGCCGGTGCGTTCGGCGAGCTCGCGCACTTCGCGGTCCCGTTCCGCCGGGGAAAGGGCGGCGATCTTGGAGATCTTCAGGCCGTGGCGGTTCAGGAACGCCACGTTCAGGATGGTCTTCAGTTCATCCAGCCCATAGGTCCGGATGTTGGTGTCCGTGCGGTCCGGCGCCAGCAGTCCGTAGCGCCGCTCCCATACCCGGATGGTGTGTGCCTTCACCCCGGAGAACTCCTCGAGGTCGCTGATGCTGAAGCGGGTCATGAAGGGCTCCATGGCGTGCGAATGTATCGGTCGTGATCCGTGCACACCGGCAACGCGGCGGGGCCCTCCTCCCGGAGAGCCCCGCTGCGGCCGGAACGTGCGCTCAGCGCACGATCTGGAAGGGAACGTTGCTGCGCCCGTTGGCGCCGATGAAAGAAAGTTGGTAGCTGCCTGCGGCCAGACCGGACACCGGGATGGTCATCAGGTTGGCGAACTGCTGCACAGGGGCATTGCCCATGTCGGCCACCACGCGGCCGGCGGCATCCGTGATCATCACGGTGGAGCGGGCATCGCGGAGGTTCGTCACGTCCACGGTGAGCACGTCGGAGGCGGGGTTGGGCCATGCGTTGATGGTGCCGTTGGCCGCCAGGTCACGCACGCTGGTGGCGAGGGGCAGTTCCACCAGCGGACCGGTGGAAGGCAGGGCCACCCACAGACCGAAGGGAGCACCGTCGCTGTTCACCGAGGGGTCGAGGAAGCCGCTGGCCACCACGGTGATCGCGGCACCGTTCAGGCCCAGCGTGGCCAGCGGAGCCTGGTAGCTCACCACCGGCGTACCGTCGCTCAGTTGCACCTGCAGCACGTAGTCGTTCGTGGGTACTTCCAGGTAGCCGTCGAAGCTGCCGTAGCCGAGGTCGTTCACCAGCGTGGTGCCCACCACGGCGGTCTCCGCAACGTCCACCACCGGGGCGTCCGTGCAGCCGTGGAACACCAGAATGTCGGTATTGCCGGCACCGCTGGTGGCGGCCTCGCGGGCCGGACCGAAGGGGTAGAGGGCGAAGGGCGTGGCGGGGCTGTAGCCGCTGCCGCTCACGATGCCATTGGCCACGAGCACGTAGCTCACGCCGTCGGCCAGGTTGAAGGTGGCGCCCAGGCCGGGGATGGTGTCGGCAGCGCTGGTGCTGGTGCCGGGGGCGATGCCCACCTGCAGGTCAACACCGGCGGGCACGTCGTTGAAGCCCCAGGCGGTGCGGAAGCCGAAGTCGTCGATCAGCAGGGCACCGTTCACGTACACGTCCACCGAGGCGGCGGCCGCATCAGCGCTATTGTGGATCACCTGCAGACGCGCGGTCGGCGGGGTGAACACCGGGAGTTCGATCAGGTCGCCACCGGCGGGCAGGGCCGCCCAGAGGCCGAAGCCGGCGCCACCGCTGTTCTGCGAGGGATCCAGGAAGCCGCTGGCCACCACGTTCAGGCCGAGGCCGTCGAGGCCGAGGGAAAGCAGCGGGGCGCTGTACGCCACGATGGTGTTGGGGTCGCCAGCGGCGCGCACCTCCAGCACATAGTCGGCCGTGGGCAGGGGCAGGGCGCCGGTGAACTCACCGTAGGCCAGGTCGCTGATGGCCGTCGCGTTCAGTACGGCGCTCTCGAAAACGTCAACAGCAGGTGCGTCGGTGCAGCCGTGGAACACGTTCACCGCAGTGGTGCCGGGCGTGCTGGATTCCTGACCGGCGGCCGGATACAGGGCGAAGGGCGTTGCGGGGTTGTAACCGCTGCCGCTCACGATGCCGTTGGCCACGAGCACGTAGCTCACGCCGTCGGCCAGGTTGAAGGTGGCGCCCAGGCCGGAGATGGTGTCGGCAGCGCTGGTGCTGGTGCCGGGGGCGATGCCCACCTGCAGGTCAACACCGGCGGGTACGTCGTTGTAGCCCCATGCGGTGCGGAAGCCGAAGTCGTCGATCAGCAGATCACCGTTCACGTACACGTCCACCGAAGCGGCTGCCGCGTCGGCGCTGTTGTGGATCACCTGAAGACGCGCGGTCGGCGGGGTGAACACGGGCAGTTCAACGAGCGCGCCGGTCACCGGCAAAGCGACCCAGAGGCCGAAGCCGGGGCCGCCGCTGTTCTGCGAGGGATCGAGGAAGCCGCTGGCCACCACGGTGAGGCCGAGGCCATCAACACCCAGGGTCTGCAGCGGAGCGCTGTAGGCTACGATGGTGTTGGGGTCGCCGGCCGCGCGCACTTCCAGCACGTAGTCGGCCGTGGGCAGGGGCAGGGCACCGGTGAACTCACCGTAGGCCAGGTCGCTGATGGCCGTGGCGTTCAGCACGGCGCTCTCGAACACGTCAACAGCAGGTGCGTCGGTGCAGCCGTGGAACACGTTCACCGCCGTGGTGCCGGGCGTGCTGCTCTCCTGACCGGCGGCCGGGAACAGGGCAAAGGGCGTGGCGGGGTTGTAGCCGCTGCCGCTCACGATGCCATTGGCGATGAGCACATAGCTCACCCCACCGGCCAGGTTGAAAGTGGCGCCCAGGCCGGGGATGGTATCGGCGGCGCTGGTGCTGGTGCCCGGGGCGATCCCCACCTGCAGGTCCACACCGGCGGGCACGTCATTGTAGCCCCAGTTCGTGCGGAAGGCGAAGTCGTCGATGAGCAGGCCACCGTTGACGTACACGTCCACGACGGACGCGGCCGCATCGGCACAGTTGTGAATGACCTGAAGGCGGGCAGTGCTGCCGCCTCCAGCGTAGGCTTGGGTCGCTGCGAGCAGCAGACCGAGCGTTGATCCAAGGGTCCGGTTGGTCACCATGTGTTAGGGGTTAGTGACATGGGAACAGCGGTCGCACCACTTTGTTCAATGGTTACGTAAAAAAGTGTGAACAGAATAAAGGGACGGCCTTTCTGCCAGGCCTTCAGCTGGCTAGCTCATGGCCGGAGCAGCCGAGTACGCACGATACCGCGGTCCGTGGCCTGAAGCACGGTATACAGCCCGGAGGCTTCACTGCTCAGGTCCACCAGTTGGCGGTCGCCGTTCCAGCGCAGGTTGCGCACGGTGCGGCCCAAGGCATCATGCACCACCAGCGGACCATTCACGGCCGCCCCCTGCAACAAGAGCTCGTAGGCGCCCGAGCCGTTCAGGGGACGGGCGTCCAGCGTGGGGCGCACTTCCGTTGGGCGAACGGTGGTGCTGAGCTCCACGCAGAACGGAGTGGCGTCCGTGTAGTCGAACGCCCCGCCGGTGGCGATGGTGCCGAGCTGCGGGTTCGTCACGCTGAAGGAGCCGTTGCCGGCGGAGCAGCAGATGCCATCGCCGTAGCTGTCGAACATCACGAAGGTGTAACAGCCCTCGGCCAGGCAGGCATGCGTGTTGACGGAGGAGCCGGCGCCCAGGCCGGTGTAAGGACCGCCCGTGAGCACGTCCGCACCGTTGGCGTCCACCACCGTCCAACTGCTTTCCCCGGGATAGTCGTCCAGGGTGATGGCGATGTCCAGCCGGTTGGGCAGCACCTGCACCGGAATGTCCAGGGTGACATCGTCCGTACCGAAGGCGTTGGCCACGGTGAGCGTGACCGCATAGGTGCCGGCGTTGGGGTACACCACCTCCGGTGCCGGATCGGTGCTGGTGGCGGGTGTGCCGCCGGGGAAGGACCACGTGCTTCCGGGCGCTGCGTTCAGGCTGAGGTCCACGAACGCGATGGGGTCGCCGGCGCAGATGGTGAGCGCGCCATGGCCGATCACGGCGGTGGGCGCCACCTCTTCGGGTGTCCACAGGTCGCTCTGCCACAGGCCCCGCCCGTAGGTGGATGCACGCAGTTTGCCCGCGCCTTCGTGCACCTCCAGTTCGGTCACCACCACGCGGGGCAGCCCATCGCTGAAGGGCTGCCAGTTGCTGAGCGTGTTGTCGCTGTAGAACACGCCGATGTCCGTGCCCACGTAGAGGCCCTGCGCCGCGCCGCTCTGCCGCACAAGGGTGTTGGCGGGCACGTTGGGCAGGTTGCGGCTGATGTTGGTCCAGGTGTCGCCCCCGTCCGTGCTCTCGAACACCTTCTGCCCGGCCTGGAACCCCGAGAGCGACACGTACACATGCAGGGGATCCTCGGGCGCCACGGCGATGGACGTGATCGCGGCATCGGGCAGACCATTGCTCACCAGGGTCCAGGAAGTGCCACCGTTGATGGTACGCCGCATCCAGCTGTCGTTGGCGAAGTAGACCACGGCGCTGTTGCCGGGGGCGATGGCGATGGCGCGCACCTTGCGCGACGTGTTGAAGCTGGTCCACTGCTCCCAGGTATCGCCGCGGTCCTCGCTGATCCACAGGTTCTCGTAGCCGGCGATCAGGCGCTGCGGTTGCTGCGGATCGATCACGTAGGGCGTCACCCAGCCACCCTCCTCGGTGATGGGGAAGGAGATGTTGTTGAAGGTCTGCCCGCCATCATCGCTGCGGCTGATACCGCCGTTCTGGTAGGCGCCGTACTGGTGCGTGGGATCGCCCGGTTCAATGGCGCCCTCCATGCCGTCCGCCCCGAGCACGTGCGTCCATACGCCGCCGTCCAGCAGGTTCATGCCGTTGTCCTGTGCGCCGGCGATCAGCAGGCCGGGGTCCACATCGGAGCCGCCGAAGCGGTAGAGCTGGGTGATCTCCAGGCCGGTGCTCAGGTCCGTCCAGCTGTTGCCGCCATCGGCGCTGCGGAAGATGCCGCCGTCGCTGCCGCAATAGAGCTGTCCGCCGTACACATCCAGGGAATGGATGTCGGCGTGCGTGTAGGGTGCCGATCCATCGAAGTACCACTGGCTCTGGTTCGTCCAGCTGCTGCCGCCGTTGGTGCTCTTCCACACGTTGATGCCGCCCGCCCAGATCGTGTTGGCGTCCGTGGGGTCCGCGGCCAGGGCCATGTCGTAGCCGCTCTGGCCACCGCTGTCGCTGCCATCGTTCCCATAACCGAAGATGTTGGGCGATGTGCTGCGCTCGGTGAAGCCCGTTCCACCGTCGAGGCTGCGGTACAGACCCAGGAAGCCGGCGTCCTCCGCGCTGCCGCAGAGCACGTACACGCGGAACGGATCGGCGGGCGTCACTGCGATGCGCATGCGGTTCACATCCGCTGCGGGGGGCAGGCCGCTGCCGCTGGGGGTGAAGCTCTGCCCGCCGTCCACGCTGCGGTGGAACACGTCGCCGGCGGCGTACACCACCCCGGGGTCGTCCGGCTTGAAGGCCACATCGTGGAAGCTGCCTTCCACCGCCTGCGACCAGCTGGTGCCCCCGTCCTCCGTGCGCCATACCCCATTGCTGGTGGCGCAGAGCAGCACCTGGGGATCGGCCGGGCTCATGATCAGGTGGCGCGTGGTGCGCGTGGCCGTGGTCTGCCAGTTGAGCCCCGTGGTCTGCCAGGTGGCACCGCCATCCGTGCTCTTGATCACGCCCATGCTGTAGGTGTCCGCACCATCACCGTCGCCGGTGGCACAATAGATCACCTGTGTGTCGGTGGGGTCGATGGCGATGCCGCTCACACCCAGTGAGGGCAGGTCGCTGAAGAGCGGGGTCCAGTCCCCTCCGGCATTGGTGGATCGCCAGAGCCCGCCCGAAGGCGTGCCCACGTAGAGCGTGGCCGGGTCGCCCGGGTGCTGCGCGATGCAATTGATGCGGCCGTTCCCGGGGTTGTAGCCGGTGATGCCGTTCAGCCAGCTCTCGGGTCCCAGGGGCGTCCAGTTCGCCGCGCTCCGGTCCCCGCGGTCGCGCTCCATGCGGCGCAGCGCGGCCGCGGCCGCACCCGATGCATCCGGTGCGGGGCGCTGGCCATCGGGCCAGGTGCGCGGCTCCATGAACCATTCCCAGCGCTTGTACACCTTCCACCCCTTGCCTTGTTCGTAGGGCCGGCCCTCCCAATGGGCGTTGAACGCATCGCGCACCTGATGGAAGGGAACGGCGGGGTCCTGCATCAGCCGGGCCCACTGTTGGGCGTGCACACCTGCCGTGAAGAGGACGGACACGAAAAGGAGCGGGGAACGAAGTGCGCGCATGTGGCGAATGTACCGGGCGCACAGGGTCCTGTCCGGCGCTTCCACATGCGCAGGCTGGATTCCTTTGCAGCATGTACGTGCCCCCGGACGACTTTCGGCCGCGCAGCACCCGCGATGGTTCGCTCACCTTGCGGAGCGAAGTGCTGGGCGAGCAGTACCACAGCCTGCACGGCGCGCTGAACGAATCCATGCACGTGTTCATCCGCAACGGCCTCGATCGGGCGACTGCGGGACCCGTGGATATCCTGGAGGTCGGCTTGGGCACGGGGCTCAACGCACTGCTCACGTGGTGCCATGCGGACCGTGCCGAACGGGCGGTGCGCTACACCGCGCTGGAGCCGCATCCGCTGCCCGCCGACGCGCTCGCCGCCCTGGGTCACGCGCGCACTGCGGGCGAGCCGGACCGCGACGCGGACTTCCTGCGCATGATGACGGCACCGGCGGATGCGGTGCAGGAGCTGTCGCCGTGGTTCCGGTTCATGTGGACGCAACGTCCGTTGCAGGGGTTGGAACTGCACGAAGCGTTCGACCTCATCTACTTCGATGCCTTCTCGCCGCGCGTGCAGCCGGAGCTGTGGACGGTGGAGTCCTTCCGGCACGTGCATTCCTTGTTGCGGCCTGGCGGTGCGCTGGTCACCTATTGTGCGAAGGGCGAAGTGCGCAGGGCCATGCTGGCGGCGGGCTTCGCGGTGCAACGGCTTCAGGGGCCACCGGGGAAGCGCGAGATGTTCCGCGCGATACGAACTTCGCCGCTATGAGCTTGCCGCGGTTCACCCTGCGCGTCTACGGATTGCTCCAGCACGACCATCGGCTGCTGGTGGCCGACGAGCTCATCAAGGGCCACCGCATCACCAAGTTCCCGGGCGGCGGACTGGAGTATGGCGAAGGCCTGAAGGAGTGCCTGGTGCGCGAGATCCGCGAGGAAGTGGGTTTGGAGGCCCTGGACCTTGAGCACATCTACACCACGGACTTCTTCCAGCAGAGCGCGTTCCACACCGACCCGATGCAGGTGGTGAGCGTGTACTACACCTTCAGCGTTGCCGACCCCTGGGGCATCCCGGTGGTGCAGGAGCCGTTCGCCGGGCTGGCCGGTCCCGGCGATCGGGAAGTGTTCCGCTGGGTGGACCTGCGCACCGCGCGGGTGGAGGACCTCACGCTGCCGATCGATCGCGTGGTGATGGGGATGCTCCTGGCTAGGCGTTGAGCCGGCGCTGCACGTGCACGGCCACTTTCTCCACCAGGTCCTCCGGCTCGAAGGTGCGCCAGTCCATCTGGTCCAGCTGACCGCCCAGCAGGAAGTACTGGTCGATGTTGGCGGTGCGCATGTCCTGCCGCACATGCTCGCGGAAGTTCAGCAGGGCGATCCAGCCGTCGCTGTCCGCGGCCTCGTCGTACCACTCGCTGTAGTACTCCTCATCCCCCGCATGGAAGTTGAGCACGTTCTCGCCGATCAGGATGAACTTGTCGATGCCGTGCGACATCATGGGCTCGATGAGGTCGCGCTTCAGGAACATCACGTCGTTGCCAAGCAGATCGTTCCACTCGCCGATGAGCTCGATGATGGTGACGCCCGCGTCGTAATCCGTGAAGAGCACCTTCAGGTAGAGCGTTTCGCTGCCGAAGGCGTCCCATTGCGGGTGGATCGCGTGGTCGTACACCGCGTTGGTGAACTCGAACTCGCTGTGCTCGGTACCGAAGAACGGTGAGCGCTCGTCCTCCTCGGCGGAGTAGCGGTGCCGCCAGTTGTAGAAGGGTTCCAGGTCGTGCATGGTGCGTTCAGAGGGTATGGCCGGCCTCGATGGCTTTGCGCACACCGCCGTAGTGGCGGAGCAGTTCGTTGGCCTGTTCGTAGCCCACGCCGAGCGCGTCCATCACCATGCGCGTGCCGCGGTCGATGAGCTTGTTGTTGCTGAGCTGCATGTCCACCATGCGGTTCCCCTTAACGCGGCCGAGCCGGATCATCACGGCGGTGGAGAGCATGTTGAGCACGAGCTTCTGTGCGGTGCCGCTCTTCATGCGCGTGCTGCCGGTGACGAACTCCGGGCCCACCACCACCACCACCGGATGGTCGCATACTGTGGTGACGGGGCTGCCGGGGTTGCAGGTGATGGCCCCGGTGAGGATGCCCTGCGCGCGGCAGGTCTCCAGTGCACCCACCACGTAGGGCGTTCCGCCGCTGGCGGCGATGCCGATCACGGTGTCTTCCGGACCGATCGCGTGCTCCTGCAGGTCCTTCCAGCCCTGTGCGCGGTCATCCTCGGCGAACTCCACGGCCTTGCGGATCGCGCTGTCCCCGCCGGCGATCAGCCCGATCACCAGCCCGTGCGGCACGCCGAAGGTCGGTGGGCATTCGCTGGCGTCCACGATGCCGAGCCGGCCGCTGGTGCCCGCCCCCAGGTAGAACAGCCGGCCGCCACGCCGCATGCGCTCCACCACGGCGTCCACCAGCGGCTCGAGGGCGGGCAGCGCCTGGGCCACCGCCTCGGGCACGGTGCGGTCCTCGGCGTTGATGCGCTGCAGGATCTCCGCCGTGCCCATCCGGTCCAGGTGGTCGTGCCGCGAGGGCTGTTCGGTGATGCGTTCCATGCGGGTGGGGATATGCGCCGCAAAGGTGGCGCGGCGGAGGGAGCCGGTGAAGGGGAGCCGCCTACTTTTGGACGGGATGGTCGCAAAGCGCAGCGAAGAGGAACGTGCCGCCGGTGGTGCGTGGGCCACGTTCTGTGCCGATCTGCGCACCGGCTGGGCCGAGCTGGTGAAGCGCACGAGCAGGGCCCATGCGCGCTGGGTGTTCGTGGTGATCGCCGTGGGCGCCATCCTCCGCCTCTCCCAGCTCTGGCAGGACATCACGTACGACGAGGCGCTCGCCTACACCCTGTACGGAACGCGCTCCACCGGTTTCATTCTCTCGAACTATGTGCACCCCAGCAACCACATCCTGCACACGGTGCTGAGCCGCTGGAGCACGGAGCTCTTCGGGGTGCACCTGTGGAGCCTGCGGTTGCCCGCGTTCCTGGCGGGCGTGCTGGTGCTGCCGCTGTTCTATGTCTTCACCCGCGCCATGTTCAACCGCTACATCGCGCTGCTGGCGCTGGCCATGGCGGCGGGCAGCGGGGTGCTGGTGGAGTACAGTGCGCTGGCGCGGGGCTACAGCCTCACCTGGCTTTTTCTGGTGGCGGGCTGGCTGGCGGGACGGTACCACGCCAAAACGGGCAACGCCGTGGGTGGGGTGCTGGTGGCCGTGGCGAACGCCCTGGGCATGTGGGCGGTGCCCACCATGCTGTTCGGGGCGCTGGCGTGCTACGCGTGGCTCGCCCTTTACCTGGTGGCCAGCTACCGCTCCAGCCTCGGCCGCCGCACCGCACAACTGGGCTTGTCCTTCGCACTGTTCATCCTGCTCACCCTGGCGGCCTATGCCCCGGTGGTGTCGGCGCACAGCCTGGATCACCTGCTGCACCATCCCGCGCTGGGCGAGGCCACGTGGAGCGGCTTCCTCGGCGCGCACCAGGACAGCTCCTTCGCCCTGTGGGCCTTCATCAACGACGCCGGCCATGCGCTCCTCAGCCTGATCGGCTTTGTGGGCGTGGTGTATGCCGCGTGGGTGAGCTCGAAGTACCGGATCATGCTCGTAGCGCTGCTGCTCGGCGCGGTGCCGCTTACCATCTTGCGCATGGCCGTGGCGCCGCCGCAGGTCTGGTCCTACATCCTCTTCAACCTCCACATCAGCTCGGGCATTGCGCTGTTCTACCTGCTGAAGGTGGTGCAGGAGCGTGTGTTCACCGGCTTCGGCAAGCGCACGCGCACGGTGGTGGGGGCGGGGGCGATGCTGGCGCTCATGGGCGGGCTGGGCCTCTACGGGATCCAAGGGCGTGTGCCGCGCTTCAAGGATGCCCATGAGGCCGCGGACTTCCTGAAGGGACTGGTGCGCCCGGAGGACCGCGTGCTGCTGGAACACCCCAACCAGGCCGCCTTCACCTTCTATGTGCTCGCCGAGGGCATGGATGCCGGACTGGTGGCCCCCCCCGCTGGTGGAAGCGGTCGTCAGTACGCGCTGGTGGGTCCGGCGGATGGCCAGACCCTGGCCTCGGTGCTCAAGCACAATGGCCTGGCCGCCGCGGACACCGTGCGGTTCAAGCTGATGAAGGATTGGAAGCGGCTGGAGCTCTGGGGGCCGCGTTGAGGGTTGCGGGGTGCATCTGTGCATTTGCGGTAAATGGGCGCACATCGGTCCAAGTGGTTTCGGTATGTTGGTGGTTGTCGGTTGGTAGTTGTCCGGCGGTGTGGGAAGAGTGTGCAGGTAGTGGTCGCTGTTCACAACCGTCAACCGTCAACCGTCAACCGTCAACCGTCAACCGACAACTGACAACCAACCACCACCACCATGGCCACCCTCCGTCACTTCCGCGACCTGCGTGCTTGGCAGCAATGCAGGGCGGTAAGGCAGGCGATCAAGGTGCTCGTGAAGAACTGGCCACAGGAAGAGCGATTCCGTTTGACCGATCAGATCATCCGGTCCAGCCGGAAGACCACGGCCAACATCGCAGAGGGATACGGTCGCTTTCGGGAGAAGGACAATGTGCGTTTCTGCCGGATCGCCAAGGGCTCGCTGTATGAGACGCAGGATCACCTGATCACGGCATGCGATGACGGCATCATCACCGAAGAGGTCATGGCAACGCACATTGAACTGGTCGAAGGCGCCATTCGGACGTTGAACGCCTACATCAACTACCTGAATTCCTTGACCGAAGGGCGCGATACCATGGTGGCCGATGCCCAAGCGGCCTATGGGGTGGAAGATCCCATGGTCTTCCTGCCCCTCGATGGTGATGGAGCAGATCCTCTGGAAGCCGGTGCAAGGCCTTGAGCGGAGCGGACTTCGGACCCGATCGGCCGAACTTTGCACGGTATCACCGAAATTCGCCGCCCCGTTGCGGGACCTGCTGTCGGTCTCACCTGAGCACTGGTGGTCCGTTGTCATCTCTCCGAAGGCACTTCCCCACCGACAACTGTCAACCGACAACCGACAACCGTCAACGGACAACGGACAACCGACAACTGACAACCGCCAACCAACATGGCAGAAGAAGGACGCCAGATAATCTTCAATATGGTGAAGGTGGGTAAGACCCTGCCTTCCGGCAAGAAGATCCTCAACGACATCTACCTCGGCTTCTACTACGGGGCCAAGATCGGGGTGCTCGGTCTCAACGGATCGGGCAAGTCCACGCTCATGCGCATCATCGCGGGCAAGGACAAGAGCTACGATGGTGATGTGCACCTGAGCCCCGGCTACTCCATCGGACACCTGGAGCAGGAGCCCGAACTGGACGAGAGCAAGACCGTGATCGAGATCGTGCGCGAAGGTGTGCAGCCCATCATGGACCTGCTGAAGGAGTACGAGGAGGTGAACAACAAGTTCGCCGACGAGGAGGTGCTGAACGATCCGGACAAGATGGACAAGCTCATCGCCCGGCAGGCCGTGCTGCAGGACAAGATCGAGGTGAGCGACGCCTGGAACATCGACCAGAAGCTGGAGGTGGCCATGGACGCCCTGCGGTGCCCGGACGGTGAAACGTCCATCAAGGTGCTCAGCGGTGGTGAGCGCCGCCGCGTGGCCCTGTGCCGCCTGCTGCTGCAACAGCCGGACATCCTGCTGCTGGACGAACCGACCAACCACCTGGATGCCGAGAGCGTGGCCTGGTTGGAGCTGCACCTGCAGCAGTACAAGGGCACCGTCATCGCCATCACGCACGATCGCTACTTCCTGGACAACGTGGCGGGCTGGATCCTGGAGCTGGACCGCGGCGAGGGCATCCCCTTCAAGGGCAACTACACCAACTGGCTGGAGCAGAAGACCGCCCGCCTGGCCCAGGAGGAGAAGCAGGAGAGCAAGCGCCAGCGCGTGCTGAAGCAGGAGCTCGAGTGGGTGCGCAGCAACGCCAGCGCCCGCCGCACCAAGAGCAAAGCCCGTCTGCAGAACTACGAGAAGATGCAGAGCGAGAGCGTGAAGGAGAAGGAGGCCAAGCTGGAGATCTTCATCCCGAACGGACCGCGCCTGGGCGACAAAGTGATCGAGTTCAAGGGCGTCAGCAAAGGCTACGGCGACCGCCTGCTCATCGACAACCTCAGCTTCGCGCTGCCGCCCGCCGGCATCGTGGGCATCATCGGCCCCAACGGTGCCGGTAAGACCACGCTGTTCCGCATGGTGATGGGCGCCGAGAAGCCGGACAGTGGCACGATCACCATCGGGGAAACGGTGCAGATCGCCTACGTGGACCAGAGCCACAAGGACCTGGTGGCCGAGAAGACCGTGTACGAGGTGATCAGCGGCGGCCTGGAGAACATCACCTTCGGCAACGTGGTGATGAACACGCGCGCCTACCTCAGCCGCTTCAACTTCAGCGGAACCGACCAGAACAAGAAAGTGGGCGTGCTCTCCGGTGGCGAGCGCAACCGCCTGCACCTGGCCATGACCGTGAAGCAGAGCAGCAACGTGCTGCTGCTGGATGAACCGACGAACGACCTGGACGTGAACACGCTGCGTGCGCTGGAGGAGGCCATCCAGGACTACAGCGGCTGCGCGGTGATCATCAGCCACGACCGCTGGTTCATGGACCGTGTGTGCACGCACATCCTCGCCTTCGAGGGCGACAGCCAGGTATACTGGTTCGAGGGCGGCTTCACCGAGTATGAGGAGAACCGCAAGAAGCGCCTCGGCGGCGACATCGTGCCGCACCGGATCAAGTACAGGAAACTGGTGCGGGGGTGAGGCATGATCGGATGATCGGATGATCAGATGATCAGAGGATGAGATGACAGAAGCCCGGCGATGAGCCGGGCTTCTGCATTCCTGAGTCTTGCTTTAACATCGCACAGGCGGGACGCTTGTGCGACGTTGAACGCCATCGACCACGCCGCCGGTGGCATCGTCCGGGCTACCTTCCACGCCGCACCCCACACACATGGCAGCGGAGCCTTTCCCCTATACCGGCCTCAGCCCGGCGGAAGTGGCGGCCTCGCGCACCGCGCATGGCACCAACACGCTGGTGCAGCGCGGCCGGGGCGGGTTCTGGCAGGCGCTGCGCACGGCCGTTACCGAGCCCATGTTCCTGCTGTTGCTCAGCGCGGCGGTCATCTACTTCATCCTGGGCGAACTGCGGGAGGCGCTCTTCATGCTGGGCGCCATCATGCTCATCAGCGCCATCTCGCTCTACCAGGACCACCGCAGCCGCCGGGCCCTGGAGGCGCTGGGGCGGTTCGCGCAGCCCAAGGCCCGGGCCATCCGCGGCGCATCCGTGGTGGAACTGCCCGCGGACGAACTGGTGGTGGGGGATCTGGTGGTGGTGAACGAGGGTGAGCTGGTGCCGGCCGATGGTCTGGTGGTGCAGGCCAACGACTTTGCCGTGAACGAGTCCATCCTGACGGGTGAAGCCTTCAGCGTGACGAAGGAGGCGGGCACGGGCAGGACCGCGCAGGTGTTCGGCGGCACGCAGGCCGTGGGCGGGCTGGCGGTGGTGCGCCTCACGGCCGTGGGCGGTGCCACGGAGATCGGCCGCATCGGTCGGTCGCTCGCCGTGCAGGAGGGCGGCCGGTCGCCGTTGGAACAGCAGATCCAGCGGTTCGTGCGGCGCATGGCGGTGGTGGGCGTGCTCTTCTTCCTGCTGGTGTGGGGGCTC
>JAXLVG010000033.1:0-13750 GCA_046329115.1 Flavobacteriales bacterium
CTTCGGCCAGGATGCGCTCACCATTCACAAGCACCGCGCCCACCAGGGGGTTCGGCGCCACACGCCCGGCGCCGTTCAGGGCCAGTTGCAGGCAGCGGTGCATGTACGCTTCGATCACCACGGCGCGAAGATGGTCGGATCCCCACCGTCTACCTTCGCACCATGTCATTGCGCATCGCCACGAACACCGTGGAGGCCGTGCTGGACCAGTACCAGCGCGACCTGGCGCCGTTGTACCCGCGGGGCGAGGTGCGCGCCATCGCCTGTGCCGTTTTCCATGACCGGCTGGGCTGGGACGCCACGGAGGTGATGCTCCACCGCGATCGGCCGTTGAGCGAGAGCGAACTGCTCGCCGTGTACATGCCCCTGAAGCGCCTGCGCGCTGGGGAGCCGCTCCAGTACGTGCTCGGATACACCGAGTTCATGGGGCTGCGCATCGCGGTGGGCCCGGCGGTGCTGATCCCGCGTCCGGAGACGGAGGAGCTTGTGGACCTGATCGTGCGCAGCACCTCGGTGATCCCGCAGCGGATCGTGGACGTGGGCACCGGGAGCGGCTGCATCGCGCTCGCCCTGAAGAAGCGCTACCCGACGGCGGAAGTGATCGGGGTGGACGTATGCACCGGAGCGCTGGACGTGGCCCGAAGCAATGCCGAGGCTAACGGGCTCCAGGTGCGGTTCGAGCGCCTGGATGTGCTGGACGAACGGAGCATGCTGCCCGCCGGCACGGACATGGTGGTCAGCAATCCGCCATACATCCCCCGAACGGAGGCGGAGACGCTGGCCGCCCATGTGCGGGAGCATGAGCCGCATCTGGCGCTCTTCGTGGAAGGAGAGGACCCGGTGCGGTTCTACCGCTGCATCGCGGAGCGCGCATGGACATCGCTGCGGCCCGGTGGCATGCTCTGGTTCGAGGGGCACCATGTGCACACGGTGGATGTGGAACGCATGCTCATCGCGCGCGGGTTCGCCCAGGTCCAGGTGCTCCGGGACCTCAGCGGGGCGTCGCGCTTCATCCGGGCCGCACGATGAGGGTGGTGCTCATGGCGCTCCTGTGCTTGATGGGCTGCGATGTCCGGGCGCAGTGGAGCGACACCTCGCGCACCCATGACGTACGGGACAAGCCGCGCTTCATCTTCAACTTCGATGCGCGCCGCCAGGACGTGCAAGGGGACGTGGTGCGCTTCTTCGGCATCCGCGCCGGTATGCAGGAGCGGTACAACATCTACGCACTGGGCCTGTACGGTCTCGGTGATCCGTTCGTCGAATCGGGCGTCGTGCTCGAGGACGTGGGGCAGCGGAACCTCGACATCCGCACATCGATGGGGTACATCAGTGGCACCTACGAACGCATCCTGTTGGATGGCCGCCACTGGCAGATCAGCACGCCCTTCATGGCCGGCATCGGAGAGGCGTCGGTCGAATACCGCGATAGTTCGGGTGTCTTCCTTCCATACCGCAGCACCCGCCTGTACCCGTTGGAGACCGGCGTTCGCACATCCTTCAAGCTGCTGTTCTGGCTCTACCTCCAGGGCGGTCTCGGCTACCGCAGGGTGCTCGGCCCAAGCCCCCTGGTGAACAAGGAATACACCGGGGTCACCTGGAACTTCGGCCTTTCGATCAAGCTGGGGAAGATCTATCGTTACGCGAAGGACAAGTTGGAGGAACGTCGGGAACGAAATGCCACGGAGGATGGAGCGCCATGAAGCCCAGCGGCGGATCGCCGCACTCAGCACCGAACTGGAGGAGCACAATCACCGGTACTACGTACTGGCGCGTCCCACCATCAGCGACCTGGAGTTCGACCGGATGATGAAGGAACTGGAGGCGCTGGAACGCGAATGGCCCGAGCTCGCATCGCCGAACAGCCCCACCCAGCGCGTAGGCGGCGACCTTACGAAGGAGTTCCCCACGGTGAAGCACCGGTATCCGATGCTTTCCTTGGGCAACAGTTACAGCCGGGAGGAAGTGGAGGAGTTCGTCCGGCGCGTGGAGAAGGAGAACGGTCCCACCACCTTCTGCATGGAGCTCAAGTATGATGGGGTGGCCATCAGCCTGAGCTACAAGGGAGGGGAGCTTGTGCGCGGGGTCACCCGTGGCGACGGCGAAAAGGGTGATGACATCACGGCGAACGTGCGCACGGTGCGCACCATCCCGCTGCGGTTGCGCGGCGACTTCCCCGATGAGCTGGAGGCCCGGGGCGAGATCCTGTTCATGCGTGCCCGGTTCGAGGAATTGAACGCCGAGCGGGCGCGGCGCGGCGAGGAGCTCTACGCCAATCCGCGGAACACCGCGGCCGGTTCGCTCAAGCAGCAGGACCCGAAGGACGTGGCCCGGCGCGGGCTGGACAACTTCATTTACACCCTTCAAGGGGAGTCGCTCCCCACCAACAGCCACTACGAGACCATCCTGGCCGCGCATCGCTGGGGCTTCAGAACACCCGATCCGACCCGGCGCTTCATCGAGCGGGCGGACACACTGGAGGGCATCATGGCCTTCATCGACCATTGGGACACGGCCCGGCGGGAACTGGAGATGGACATCGATGGCATCGTCGTCAAGGTGGATGACCTGCGTGTGCAGGCCGAGCTCGGGCTCACAGCGAAGAGCCCGCGGTGGGCCATCGCCTACAAGTTCCAGGCGGAGCAGGCGCTCACGCGGTTGAACGGCGTGACCTTCCAGGTGGGGCGCACGGGCGCCATCACGCCGGTGGCGGAGCTGGAGCCCGTGCTGCTGGCCGGAACCACGGTGAAGCGCGCCAGCCTGCACAACGCTGACCAGGTCGCCAAGCTGGACCTGCACCTCGGCGACATGGTGCAAGTGGAGAAGGGCGGCGAGATCATCCCGAAGATCGTGGGTGTGGAGGTGCACCGGCGCGAGCCCCATGCGCGGCGCGTGCAGTTCCCGGAGGCATGTCCCGAGTGCGGCACGCACCTCGTGCGCGATGAAGGCGTGGCGCAACACTACTGCCCCAACGAGCACGCATGTCCGCCGCAGATCATCGGACGCATCGAGCATTTCGTGGGCCGCAAGATGATGGCGATCGACGGCCTGGGCGGGGAGACGGTGGCGGAGCTGGTGCAGGCCGGGCTGATCCACGATGTGGCCGACCTGTACGACCTGACGAAGGAGCAGCTGCTGGGCCTGGGCAAGGGCTGGGGCGAGAAGAGCGCCTCCCAGGTGGTCGAAGGCATCGCGCGCAGCAAGGCCATCCCCTTCGAGCAGGTGCTCTTCGCATTGGGGATCCGGCATGTGGGTGAGACCGTGGCCAAGAAGATCGCCCGTGCCGTGGGCAGCCTGGACCGCCTGATGGCCCTGAGCAGGGAGGAGCTCATGGGCATCGACGAGGTGGGGGAGGTGATCGCGCAGAGCATTCTGGACTTCTTCGGCGCCGCGGGCAACCGCCGCATCATCGACCGGCTGCGGGCCGCAGGGCTACGGTTCGAGGTTGAGGCCGCGGAGAGCGGGGTGGTGGGCGATGCGCTGAAGGGCCTCACCTTCGTGGTCAGCGGCGTTTTCGCCGGTTACGACCGCGACGGCATCAAGGCGGCCATCGAACGGAACGGGGGCAAGGTGAGCGGATCGATCAGTAAGAAAACGAGCTTTGTGCTCGCCGGTGCCGACATGGGCCCTGCCAAGCGCGCGAAGGCCGATGAGCTGGGCGTGAAGGTGATCGGCGAGGAGGAGTTCAACCGCATGATCGGCGCATGAAACTGTTCGACCGCTTCAAGGAATGGCTCGGCATGCGCCGCCTGCTGCGGGAGACCATGCCCGACCGCCGGCCCGTGGCGCGCAACCTGGCCCACTGCGTGAAGGTGGGCATCGTGTACTTCGCCGAGGACGAGAAGGCCCACATGGACGTGCGGAACTACGTGAAGAAGATGAAGGATGAGCTGGGCCTGCACAAGATCCAGTGCCTGGGCTACTTCGACGGCAAGGAGCTGCCCTTCCACCTGCACGCCAAGCTGAACTTCGACGCCTTCTGCCAGAAGGACCTCAATTGGTACCGCATCCCCGGTGGCAACACCGTCAACAACTTCATCGCCGAAGAGCACGATGTGCTGATCGACCTCACCATGGACGATCACCTGCCGCTGCAGTACATCGTGGCGAAGAGCCGTGCCCGCTTCAAGGTGGGCCGCTTCACCGAGGCCAACAAACGCTTCCTGGACATGATGATCGACACGGCCGGCGCGCACAGCCTGCCGCAGCTCATCACCAACATCGACCGTTACCTGCTGATGATCAACGCGCGCGTGGAACCCTCGCTCAACTGAGCCGCGCGTCATCCCCACACCCATGGACCATCGCTTCCGCGGCCTCGGCGTCGCCCTCATCACCCCGTTCCGCCCTGCGCAGCACGGCCACGTGCCTCCCATCGACTACGCCGCCCTGCAGACCGTGGTGGAGCACCAGATCAACGGGGGCATCGACTACCTGGTGGTGATGGGCACCACGGGCGAGAGCGTCACCTGCACCACCGAGGAGAAGCAGCAGTTGCTCAGCTACGTGATCGAGGTGGTGAAGAACCGCGTGCCCATCGTGCTGGGCGTGGGCGGCAACAACACGGCGGAGGTGGTGCACCAGCTGGAGACCTACGACCTCAGCGGCGTGGACGGCATCCTGAGCGTGAGCCCCTATTACAACAAGCCGAGCCAGGAGGGCATCTACCAGCACTACAAGGCCCTCGCGCAGGCCAGCCTGCTGCCCATCATCCTGTACAACGTGCCCGGCCGCACCATGAGCAACATGGCGGCCGAGACCACCTTGCGGCTGGCGCGCGACTTCGAGAACATCGTGGGCATCAAGGAGGCCAGCGGCAACCTGGACCAGATCGCCACCATCCTGAAGCACCGCCCCAAGGACTTCCTGGTGATCAGCGGCGACGATGCGCTCACCCTGCCCATCCTCGCGCTCGGCGGCGATGGCGTGATCAGCGTGGTGGGCAATGCGCTCCCCAAGGAGTTCGCCCGCCTGGTGGAGTCCGGCCTGCAGGGCGACTTCGCTGCGGCACGCCGGGAGCACTTCAAGCTGCTCGAGTTCATGACGCAGATCTTCGCCGAAGGCAACCCCGCCGGCATCAAGGAGGCGTGCCGCATCCTCGGCCTCTGCGGCAACCAGCTCCGCCTGCCGCTCTGGAACGTGAGCGAGACCACCGCCAAGCGCATCTACCAGGCCATGGCCGATGCGGAGGTGGTGAAGCTCTGAACGGATGCATGCGGACGAGCCGTCCACCTGGTTCATCCTGTCAGGCATTGCGGGGAGTGCTTATCTCCTGAAAGCGCTGTTCATCTGGTCGCGGATCGCGCGTGGGCATCGTGTGCTGGATGCACCGATGCGCAGCCTGGCCATGATGCTCATGTTGCTGATCCTGGTCTGGGTGCCATTCGAGGAGGAGGATATGCACCCGTTGAGCAACCTCTATCAGCGCGTGCTCACAGCCGCGATCTGGATCTCCACGGCCCTGTTGCTCGTCCTACTTACGGTATCGGACTGAAGCACACGCGGTGGATCACAGCAAGGCCCGCGCCTTGATCTCGAGGTACTTGTTCAGCACGCTCACGCTCAGGTCCTCGGGGCGTGTTAGGATGGTGAGCACGCCATGGCGTTCGAGCTCCTTCGCGATCAGCTCCTTTTCGTGCTGGAGCTTGCGGGTGATGGTCTTCACATACACGTCCACCGTATCGCGGTCGGGGCGATGCAGCAGCTCATCGAGCTCGGTGTTGCGGAAGATCACCACGGCCACCAGGTGCGCGCGGGCCAGGCGCTGCAGGAACGGCAGCTGCCGGCGCATGCCGTCGATGCTCTCGAAGTTGCTGTACACCACCAGCAGGCTGCGCTGGCCGAGCGCGCGCTTCACAGTGATGAACAGCGTATCGAAGTCCGTTTCCGCGAAGTCGGTGCGCTGGGCGTACAGCAGGTCCATGATCTTGCGCATCTGCGCCTTGTCGCGCGAGGGGGCCAGCAGGCCGTGCACCTTGTCGCTGTAAGTGATCAGGCCGGCCTTGTCGTCCTTCTTGATCGCGATGTCGCTCAGCACGAGCGTGGCATTGATCGCCCGGTCCAGCAGGGTGAGCCCGCCGAAGGGCATCTTCATCACACGCCCCAGGTCGATGAGGCTGATGATCTGCTGAGCCTTCTCGTCCTGGTACTGGTTCACCATCAACCGGCTGCGGCGGGCGGTGGCCTTCCAGTTCACCGTGCGCTTGTCGTCGCCGGGGATGTATTCGCGGATGCGTTCGAACTCCACGCGCTGGGCGGTGCGGCGCACCTTCTTCACACCGGCCATGCTCCAGCGGTCGGCCAGGGCCATCAGCTCGTACTTGCGCAGGTGGATGTAGCTCGGGTACACGGGCACCGCGCGACCCTGTTCCTGGCGGTAGCGGCGTTCCACCAGTCCCAATGCCGTGCGCACCAGCACGTTGATGGCGCCGTAGGCATGAACACCGCGCTCGAAGGGCCGCACCATGTAGTGGAAGCTGCGCACACCGCCGGCGGCGATCGGTCCGTTCAGGTCGAGGTCGCGCTTCTGGAACTGGAACGGCAGCTCGTCCAGGACGCGCACGTCCATGCGCTGCGGATACCGGCTGGTCACTTCGATGCTCACCGGATTCTCATCCCCGTTGCTCCACTTGTCCAGCGTTGTGCGTGCGGCGCTGATGCCGTTGCGGACGCGGTACAGGAGGAAGGTGTCCACCAGGGTGACGAGCGCCAGCAATGCGACCAGCACGTTCGCCGGAAGGAGCAGCACCGGCCAAACGAAGGCCAGCCCGTAGAGGCCCACGAGCAGCCAGCCCGCGAGGAAGAAGCGCGGCGTCAGGAAGAAGGAGCGGAGGAAGCGCTTCACCGCGGCACGGGCACTTTGGCGACGAATTGGGCCACCACCTCATCGGGCCGCAGCCCTTCCATCTCGCGTTCGGGGGTGAGCAGGATGCGGTGGCGGAGCACGGGCGGCATCACCAGCTGGATGTCCTCGGGCACCACGAAGTCGCGGCCCTGGATGGCGGCTGCGGCCTTGCTGGCGCGCAGGATGGCGAGGCTGGCGCGGGGCGATGCGCCAAGCATCAGCGCCCGGTCCGTGCGGGTGGTGTGGATGATCGCGGCGATGTAGCGCACGAGCTTCTCATCGCACCGCACACCGTGCACCAGGCCGCGGGCCCAGGCCAGCTGTTCCGGGGAGATCACTGCATGCACGTGCTCCGGGCTCAGGCGTGCCAGCCCCTCCTGGCTGCGCATCATCAGCGCCACCTCCTGCTGCTCGTCCGGGTAGCCCACATCGATCTTGAAGAGGAAACGGTCAAGCTGCGCCTCGGGCAGCCGGTAGGTGCCCTCGTGCTCGATGGGGTTCTGCGTGGCCACGATCATGAAGGGCACGCCGAGCGGGTAGGTGCGTCCGTCCACGGAGACCTGTCGCTCCTCCATCGCCTCGAAGAGCGCGGCCTGCGTCTTCGCCGGTGCGCGGTTGATCTCGTCCACCAGCACGATGTTGCTGAAGATGGGGCCGGCCTTGAACTCGAAGCTGGCCGTGCGCGGGTCGAACACGCTGGTGCCGATCACATCGCTCGGCATCAGGTCCGGGGTGAACTGGATGCGCGTGAAGCCCGTGTGCACGGTGCGGGCGAGCAGCTTCGCCGTGAGGGTCTTGGCCAGGCCGGGCATGCCCTCGATGAGCACGTGCCCGTCGCTGAGCAACGCGATCATCAGCAGGTCCAGCACCCTGTCCTGCCCGATGATCACTTTCTGCACTTCGGTGCGAACGCGGTCGGCCATGTTGCGCAGGTCGGCCAGGGGCAGCGCCGGCACATAGCCTTCGGCCGGTGCGGGCGGTGGAACGTTCGGGTCCGGGGGAAGGGTGGGGTCGAAGGTCATGATGCGTTCAGTTGGTGCCTACAGGCTCGCGCGCAGGCGGGCCAGTTGCTTGTTCAGTTGCAGCAGTTGTTGTTCGCTGACGGCAGCGGCCGTTTCGTAGTGGTGCAGCAGGCGCGCGGCGCTCTGCCACTGCTCGAGCGGCAGGCCGGTGCGCTGGGCGATGTGTTCCAGGGTTTCCTCGTCCCACACGGTGCGGCGCAGGTAGAGCTTCTGCCGAACCTCTTCCTTGAAGTAGAGGCACATCTTTTTCGCCAGGTCCGGGTGGTCGCCCTTGAAGAAGTACAGCCGCCCGATGGTCTCGGCGAACTCGCGGCTGGTGTTGCGCAGCGGTTCGCGTTCAGGCACCGCGCGTTGGCGCCTGCGCGCATGCACGAAGATGGTCAGCATCAACAACGCGATGGCCCCCCAGTACGCGCGCTTGAGCGCCGGGGAGCTGAGCACGAAGCGGAGCGGTGTGGAGCGCTCGCGGCGGCCCACTTTGTAGAACTCATCCCACAGCACGGGCCGGTCCTTGGGCAGCAGCGAAAGGGCTCCTTCCATGAAGCGCCGCTCACCGGCTTTCAGCAGGGCGTAGTTGGTGAATGCGTTCGGTGCGGTGGTGATGTAGAACCAGCCTTTGCCATGCGGAATGCGCACGAGCACCGCATTGTCCCGATCGTCCGTGGCGAGGATCTGTGTGCGTTGTGGTTCATACGAACCGATCACATATTCGAACTCGGGCTTGGTGAATTGAGCGGCACTGTCCTGGTTAAGGGGCCAGCAAGTGAACCGGAAGGTGGTGGTGTCCACGCGTTCGAAGGTGCCCAGGCCCTCGTTCCATACCTGCTCGAAGTCGCCGGACTCGTAGCGCACGGAAAGGCCCAGGGTGTCCAGCAGGCGGCTCTGCCACCACCACTTCGCGGCGATGAAGGCCTGGTCTCCGCGTTCCACCATGCGCATCAGGTGCTCCAGGTCGAGCGCGTCCAGCTGATGGTCGCCGTCGATGAAGAGGTGGTTCACCGGGGCCGTGGTACTGTCCTTCAGGCGCTCCTGCGCGGTGAGGTAGACAGGGTCGTGCACCAGGGTGACGCCCGCCGGGAACAGGTCCGTGAGCCGGTCCACCACGAGCGCGCAGCCGTACGGTTCGCGCTTGTAGGCACTGAAGGAGTCGCGCCAGTCCGGTTCGCGCGGGGCGATGGCCTCGAGCAGGAGGATGAGCAGCACCACCACGACGGTGCCGATTAGCACGCCTTTCTCCGCGCGGTTCATGGGGCTGTGGTGGCCGGTCGGTGAAGGGCGATGAAGGCGCCGCGCAGGTGCTCGTACCGTTCGCGGTCCATGGGCGCATCACCGTACCACACCCATTTGAAGAGAAAGCTCAGTTCGCTGAACGAGGCGCGCAGCGCAGGGTCCTGCAACTGGGCCAGGTAATCCGCGTCCGTGTACCGTGGCTGCCATCGGATACGCCCTTCGTTGACAAGCCGCTTCAGCACGCTGAGCCAGTGGTAGCGGATGGCCAGGCGCCAGTTGTGCTGGCGTTCGGCCTCGGCAAGCAATGCGGGCAGGTCGAGTTCCTCGATGTCCTCTTCGATCTCCGTGACCGAGCGGGCCTGTTTGGCGCCGATGGCGAACACGCTGCCAAGCAGGTGCCTGCGGAAGAACCAGGCGAGGATGAGCACGGCGATCCCCAGGATGAACCAGTGCAGGTTCGAGAACACCTTCGTGCCGGCCCGCGAACCGAACAGGTCGTTGAGCTTGTTATTCAGCCACCGCAGGAAACGCTCCCACCAGAGCTGGTTGCGCTCGATCACGCGGTCGTAGTCGAGCTCCGGGTCCTGCAGCAGCGCGGCCACGGCGGCCGTGTCGAAATGGCGGCGGTCCAGCGGGATGGTGTCGTCGCTCACCGCCTTCCATTGCTCGTAGGGGATGCCCGCTTCCTCGGCCTCCTGTTCGGCGTCGAACACCCCGGCATCCACCCAAACGCCACTATCAAGTGTCATGGAAACAGAGTCCGTCGCGACCACGCTGTCCACTTCGTCCTGCGCTGCAGCCGGCAGCACAAGGAGCAGCGGAATGAGCCATGCCGTCCTCATGCGCGCGTGGTGGGCTGGTCCGGAAGGGACAGGTCAAGCCGCCGGACCTCCTCCAGCAGTCCGGGTGATTCCTTGGCTTCGGTGGTGGCCAGCATGTGGAAGGCCATGGGCACCTGCACGAAGGGAGCGATGATGAGGTAGGTGGTGTTGCTCACCAGGGACAGCAGGGTCATGAAGAGCCGGAACCGCGTGCTCGATCCGTCCGGGTCCTCCGTCCAGTCCACGCCGCTGAGGGAGGCGAAGGTGGTGAGCATCCAGATGGGCACATCGATGGCGCCGTTCAACAGGAGCGACATGCCGAAGAGGAGCACGAGCAGCCCGAAGGTGAGCCACCAGCGGCCCAGGACCAGGGAGAAGGCCCGGCCGATGCAATCGCCCACACTGGCGCGCTCAAAGGCATGCAGGGGATAGCTGAACTGGAAGGTGACGAACAGGAAGATCAGCGGGAGCACGAAGAGCACGAAGCCCACGGCCATCATCATGCCCGTGAGCAGGCTGATGCCCAGGTAGGCCCAGAAGCGCCGCCGTACTTCCTTCCACAGCGGACCCATGGACGGCGCCCGGCCGCCGTTCAGCATGGTCCACCGCATGAACTCGCAGATGATGACGGAGGAGAGGATGTACGCGCACGCCAGCAGCACATAGCCGCCCACCATCAACCAGGGACTCGCGCTGGCCTGCTGCCGGCCCGGTCCGACGGCATGGAAGAAGGAGCCGAGCAGCAGGGAGCCCACCATCACCAGCGGCATGGTCATGAACAAGAGCGGGCGGTAGAGCGCGGCCCCGTGCGTGCGGATGTAGTGGAAGCCCGTGCTGATGGACGCGCCCACATCGCGCCGTTGGTAGAACGACGGGTCCCGCTGCATGGCCGCAGCGCCTTCAGCCTTGTTGCTCGCGGCGCTCGGCATGGAAGGGCAGCACGATGAAGTAGGTGACGATGAACACGGCGCTGGCCAGGATGATGGCCATGCTGCCGGCCGCCGGCATGTCCGGGCTCAGGCGGGTGATGAACGATTCGAGGAAGCCGGCCATGATGAAGCAGGGCACCAGGCCGATCACGATCTTCAGGCCCAGCAGGGCGGAGCGGCGGAAGGAGGCCAGACGCGTGTACGTGCCGGGGAAAAGGAGCCCGTTCCCCATGGCGATGCCCGCCGCGCCGGCGATCACGATGCTGCTGATCTCGATGGTGCCGTGGATCCAGATGCTGAGCACGCTCTCCTGCAGCACGCCCTGCTGGTACATGAAGTACTGGAAGCAGCCCAGCATAACCCCGTTGCGCACCAGCATGAACCAGGTGCCGTAGCTGAACAGCACGCCCAGGGCGAACGTGATGAACGAGACCATGATGTTGTTCAGCGTGATGTAGAAGAACATGTCCATGCGCGGCGCGCTGCCGTAAACGTTCATGGGCTTGCCCTCCTTGATGTTCTCCAGGGTCATGTCCACATAACCATCGCCCATGATCAGGCGGGTGAAGGTGGTGTCGTAGTGCGCGCTGAGCGCCCCGATGAGCGCACTGAGCAGGAACACGGCCGTGGCGATGAGCAGCTGCTTGCGCGTGGCGGCCATCGCCAGCGGTACATCGCGCACCCAAAAGCGCAGGAAGTGATCGTTGGTGGTCTTCTGGTTCCGGTGGATGCGCTGGTGCATGCCCACCGCCAGCTCGTTCAGGTAGCGCGTCACCTGGCTGTCCGGGTAGAACGTGCGGGCGTAGCTTAGGTCGTCGGTGAGGGCGATGTAGAGCGCGCTGGACTCATCGGCATCCGCGCCCACGCCACCGCTGGCGAGCACCTGCTCCAGGCGTTCCCACTTCGCCCTGTTCCGTTGTACGAACGCCGCTTCCCGCATCGTTGTTCCCCTGCGAACATAACCATGGAGCGGTCGCCGCTGTGGCGGCTCACCTACCTTGGCACCGTACCACAACGGACCATCGGCCCCGATCCGTGCACGGCATGCAGACCATCCGCATCGATACACCGCAGAACGTCGCCATCACGTACAACGTGGCCAGCATCATCAGCCGCGGGCTGGCCAGCGTGCTGGACTGGACGGTGCTGGCGGGCTACACGGTGCTGGTCTACCAGGTGCTGGACGGACTGGATGCGCTCAACGGACCCCAGTGGTTCTACATCCTCATCTTCGGTCTGCCCTGGACCTTCTACAACCTGCTGTTCGAGATCTTCATGGACGGGCGCAGCATCGGCAAGCGGGCGTTGAACCTGAAGGTGGCCCGGCTCGATGGCGGCCAGCCGGGGCTCGGGCATTACCTGATGCGGTGGATGCTGCGGCCGATCGATGCCGCGGCCATGCTGGGCGCGGTGGTCATCCTGTTCAATGGCAAGGGGCAGCGCATCGGCGACATCGCGGCGGGCACCTGCGTGATCAGCCTGAAGCAACGCGTGCGCCTGGCCGATACCCTGCTCGCCGACGTGCCGCCGGACCATGTGCCGGTGCATCCGCAGGTGGTGCGCCTCACGGACCGCCACGCACGCCTGGTCCACCGGGCGCTGCGCAATGCCAGCGATCGGCGACGCATCGTGATCGATGAGCTCGCCATGCGCCTCAAGCGCGAACTGGACATCGCCACGGAGATGCCGCCGGAGCAGTTGCTGCAGAGCGTGCTCAAGGACTACGTCCACCTTACGGGACGTTAACAGGCCCTTAGCCAACGAAGCCCTCGCGGCGGTGGCTGCCGTCGCACCACGGCTTGTTGGCCGAATGGCCGCAGCGGCACAGGGCGCACTTCGTCTCCTTCACTTCCACGCGCCCATCGGCGTGCTTCACCTCCACGGTGCCTTTCACCAACAACGGTCCGTTGGCCGCAACTTCAATGGTCGTGCGTTCCTCGCTCATGGTCGTTGGGACTTCGCTTGTAGCGTTCGGGTCAAGGATGCTCAGTGCGCCGCTCGGGCATTGCCGTACTTGGTCGATCACCTGTTGGGCCGCCGCCGCATCCGGCAGCACCCAGGGACGCTCACCGGGCTTGAATACCGCCGGCAGACCGGTCCAGCACTTGCGGCTGTGCATGCACAGATGTGGCTTCCAGAGGATGGTGACCTCCTTGCCGGTGTAGCGGATGGTGCGTTCCATGGGTGTGTCAGGGGATGACGGCGCGACCGATGGTGCGGGCACCGTTCGGCGAGGTGACGCGCCAGATGACGAGCCCTGCCGGTACCGTTACCAAGTTATCGCCGTACGAGCGGGTGATGACCGCGCCTGTGGCGTTGAAGAGCTCGACCTGTGCGGAGGCGGCGAGCTGCGGGAAGCGCAGGGTGCGTCCCTCCACCACCGGTGCTGGGCGGTACCGGACCGGCTCCTCCACGCCCACGGTGCAGGCTGCGACCTCCACGGTGTCCGCATCGGTGCGGCCGCAGCCATCCGTCACCGCATGCACCACGGTGTAGTTGCCCTCGCTGGGGGCGAAGGCATGCAGGGGCGACGGCTCGGTGGAGGTGGCCCCATCACCGAAGGACCAGGTATGCTGTCCCACTTCGTTGGACTGGAACTGCAGGGTACAAGGCGCGGTGAATTCGCTGGTGAAGGCGGCATCGGGGTCGTTCACGCCGATGTTCCATACGGCCATGCTGTCGAGCACGGTGCTGGTGGCGATGCTGCGGAGGATGAGCGCGGTATCGGCGGGCAGCGCAGCGGTGAAGGTGGCCTCCGTGCAGGACCGGCGCATGATGGTGCTGTACAGAGTGCTCGCGATCAGGTAGCTGCCGAGCAAGGAGGGGTGGCTGCCGTCGCCGACGTACAGGGCGATGCCCGGATGCAGTTCGCGCGTGCGCTTCCAGGCCACACCGACCGGTGCG
>JAXLVG010000034.1:0-6893 GCA_046329115.1 Flavobacteriales bacterium
CAGCCTCCCGGCGCCGCCTCCCTTCCGCCTCTATGCGGCCTGCGGGATCAGCGCAGGCGAAGGAGCACGGTGTTCAGGTACTGTTCGCCGGACCGCACATCGATGCGATAGACGCCCGGTTTCAGTTTCTGTTGCGGATCGAACTTCAGGTGCACGCGTGTGGCCCGATCCTCCGGCAGCATGCCGGCGGCAAGGTCCACTGCGGCCAGGGCATCGCCCTCCGGGAGATCCAGCGTCATGCTCAGGGCGGGGTCGGCGCCGGCATAGCTGAGCCCTTCCGGGGTGACGATGCGGAAGTTGGCATCCGGCGCCAGCCGCTGCGGCAGGTCGAAGGCCATGCGGATCTCGCGCGTGCGCCGCGCCTTCACCGTGAGCAGGCCCTTGCGACCGCGCACGGCCTCCACCACGGCGTTGTTCACCATCCAGGCCCCCTGCTGCTGTTCACCAAGGCGTGCGGCCAGGGCATCGCGCTCGGCGAGCAGTTCGGCGATGCGCTGCTCCAGGTCCTGCGTGTGCGACCGGGCCAGGCTCAGCTGGCTCAGCAGGTCGCCCTGGGCCTCGGTCATCTCCTTCGCCTTCCGCTCCGCGGCCAGGGTGCGTTGGGCGCGTGCGGCAAGTGTTGTCTCGCGCTGGCGTGCGTCGTCCAGGCGATGCTGCAGTTCCTGCAGGCGCAGTTCCGCCTCGCTGTTGGCGGCGCGCATCTCGCTCAGCTGTCCGTTCGATTCCGCCACACGCTTTTCCAGCTGCAGCTTCTCGCCCAGGAGGCGCTCGGCATGGAGCCGCCGTTCGTCCAGGGCCGAGCGATGGTCCTGTTCGGTGACCCACAAATAAGCGGTGGTGCCCACCGCCGCCAGGGTGAGGCCCGAGAGGGCGATGAGCACGATGCGGCCTTTGCGCCGATCGCCATTGCTGCCAGTGAGGGTTCCCATGGTGTTCATCATTTTGGATGCAGCACAAAGGATGGGCGGCCGTTCGAAGGCCGCCGGAAAGGCCGGTGAAAAGGGGATGAAACCCTCAGCGCCCCATGGGGAGCAGCACCGTGAAGGTGACGCCCGCGCCGGTACTGGAACGCAGGTGGATGGTGCCGCCGTGCAGCAGTGTGATGCGCCGCACAAGGGAAAGGCCGATGCCATGGCCCCGCACCGCGCCGGCTGCGCGCGTGCGGAAGAACGGCTCGAAGATGCGCTCCTGGTCGGCCGCGGAGATGCCCTCGCCGGCGTTCGTCACTTCGATGCGCACATGGTCGCCTACGCGGCCCAAGCGTGCCGCGCACTGGTGGTCCGGTGCGTACTTGCAGCCGTTCTCCATCAGGTTGGTCACCAGCGAACGCAGCAGGGCCTCGTTGCCTGGCACTTCCACGTCGCTGCCGTCCTCGGGCTCCCCGATGTCCACGCTTACGCGGTAGCGGGGATCGGCCTTGAGCACCTCGCTGCGCGCGGCCCACAGCACCTCGTCCAGGCGCACGGGCTTGAACGATGCGGCGGTGGCCTGCGTCTCCGCCTGGGCCAGCAGCAGCAGGCGGTCGGCCAGTGTGTTCAGGGAACGCATGTCCTCCAGCACCGACCGCAGGGAGGTGGCGTATTCCTCGCTGGTACGGGGCTTCAGCAGCAGCACGTCCAGCTGCCCACTGATGGTGGTGAGCGGTGTGCGCATCTCGTGCGAGGCGTTGGCGATGAAGTTGCGCTGGGCGGCGAAGGCCTCCTGCAGCCGGCCGAGCAGTTCGTTGAAGGAGGTGGCGAGCTGGGCGATCTCGTCGCGCCCGTTGCCGGGCGGCACCCGCCGCGCCAGGTCGGCCGGACCGATGCTCCGAAGTTCGGACACCAGTCGTTGCAGCGGGTCGAGCGCGCGGCGGGCGTAGAGCCTGCCCACTACGAAGGTGAGCAGCACGCCCACCAGGAAGGTGAACACCAGCACGCGCGAGAGGTTCTTCAGCTTGCTGCGCCCGAAGATGTCGTTGCCGCTCACCACCACCACGAAGCGGTCGAAGCGGTCGTTGAACGGGAACGCGATCTCCTCGCGCTGACCGGCCCGGCGTTCCTGGGTGCCTTCCAGCCGCACCTGGTCGAGCAGTGCGTTGGGCGTGGGCGGAAGCCCTTCATCGCCGAGGTGGAAGATCAGGGTGTTGTGGTGGTCGAAGATGCGGATGGCCTCCTCCGGCAGGCGCACCGGATTGTCGCGCTCGATGCGCTTGAGGAGCGCCTCGCTCACCTCGTCCACCTGGATCAGCAGCATCGCCGCGTTGGTCCCGCGGTTGCGCAGGCGGCCGTTGAACTCCTCGCTCCGGTAGTCCGCGGAGAGCAGGTACACCGCGAGGAACGCGCCGCCCAGCACGAGCGAGGCGAGCAGCATGAACTGCAGGCCCAGGCGTGTGCGGATGGTCATGGCGTATCCGTGAGGATGTAGCCCAGCCCCACGCGGTTGTGGATCAGCTTCGGTTCAAAGTCGCGGTCCACCTTCTTGCGCACCAGCTTGATGTAGGCCTCCACCACGTTGGTGCCCGTGTCGAAGTCGATGTCCCACACCTCTTCGCTGATCTGCGCGCGGCTGAGCACGCGTCCGGCATTGCGCATCAGGTACTCCATCAGGGCGAACTCCTTTGGGGTGAGCGGGATGCGCTTCCCTTCGCGCACGGCCTCCTTGCGCGCAAGGTCCAACACCAGGCCGGCGTACTCCAGCTGTTCGGCCTGGGCATGCACGGCGGTGCCGCGGCGGGTGAGGGACCGCACCCGGGCGAGCAGCTCCGCGAACGCGAACGGCTTCACCAGGTAGTCGTCGGCCCCGGCATCCAGGCCGTTCACCTTGTCGTCCGTGGTGCCCAGGGCGGTGAGCAGCAGGATGGGCATGGAGCCGCCACCCATGCGGATGGCCCGGCAGGTGTCCACACCGTTCATGCCGGGCATCACCACGTCCATGATCACCAGGTCCACCGGTTCGGAGAGGGCGAGGCTGCGGCCGGTGAGGCCGTCGTAGGCGCTGATCACCGCATAGCCGCTCTCCTCCAAGCCTTGCTTCAGCAGCTCGGCCACCTTCGGTTCGTCCTCCACGACCAGAATGCGCATGTGCTCGGTGTTGCGGGTGGGTGGGGTTCAACGCTCGAAGGCCCTTGGAAGGGCCTTCGAATGTATCGGAACATGTGCCGGGCGCCGGGGACTTTCACCCATCCGCGTAGCAGGCTCTCACCGCTGCGAGGCTCCCCGATCCGGCGAGAACGGGGAGAACCACCCCACGATCCCGTCGCCAGCACTGTTCCGGTCGGCTGCGAAGTCACGGGATCCGATGGAAGGCGGCAAGGGAATGAGGTGAAATTGTCGTGAAGATCGCGCCGCTGGCGCCACACCTTTGTGGCCGAAGACCCGAACGCACTTCGCGCGCAACGCAGCATCGACCTGGGTGACAGCAGGTCGGTGGCCAGGTGCCTCAGGGCAGTTGCTCGGTGCGAACATTGTTCGGTGAGGATCCACCGATGTTCACGAGGATGGGGTCCCGATCGTTCAGGGTACCCGTGTATTTCACGACGCCGTCCATGTTCACGTCCTCGCTCCAGTACCCGGTGACCGTGTTGTTGGGAAGTAGGCCACCGATGCGCACGAGTACGGGATCCCGGTCGTTGCCTGCACCGATGTACTTCAAGGCGCTCACGGTCCCGTCACGCACGCAGTTCCCGGCCCAGAGCGCTGCGCGTGCACCGATGTTCTTTCGCGCTTCGGTACCATGGGTCGCGGTGGCCGGAAGTGAAAGGTCGAGGCTGGTCGGGGTGGCGCTCATGGCGATGCTGCCGTTGGTCATGGCGCCAAGATGATTGCGGTGCCGCACGGCCACCTTGTAGTTGCCCGGTGCCGCTTCGAAAGCGATCGGCGATGAACCGTCCTCCGCCACCACGTCACCATCCCGTTGCAGAAGTGCCGACCGTGTGGCAACGACGCTCTGCCCGGTGGCGTTGTCGCGCAGCTCCACCAACACCCAGTCCACGATGGCGTTGTTGCCCGCGCCGGTAAGAGCACCAGCCTGCCGGGACTCGCCGCCACCTCCGCCAGCATGGAGGAAACCAAGCGCGGTGTAGGGCTCGCTGGCTGGGACCAAGCCGGCGGTGCGCAATGCATCGCTCATCAGTTGCGTGTTCGCATCGTATGGGCCTTCAAGCAGCACCTTCAAGGCGAGTCGAACGCCGGTGTTCACCACGTTGATGTTGTCGATGAAGAGGTCGTTGCCGAAGTGGCTCTCCCCCTCGAAGTGGATCAGCACCAGCTGCCCATCATACGCACTGAGATCGATGTCGTGGAACTGCCATTGGTTGCACGCCGTAGGCACCCACTGGCTGGTGGTCTGCGGCGCGGTGGCCAGCGCGGCGCCGAAGGCGGTGTAGATCGTTGTCCAGTTCGCGCCGCAATCGGTGCTGATGCGCACGGTGAGGCCATCGTCAAGACCGGAGCCGTAGGGGGCATAGGCATGATGGAACTGGAGCCGCGAACCGGCCGAGCCCGCCAGGTTGATCAGCGGCGAGACCAGTCGGTCCGGCTGCCCCGGAGCGTTGTAGGTCCTGTAGTTCATGCGGAAGGCGCGTGTGGTGCCGCAGTTGGCGCCCATGGCCAGCGACACATTGCTCCACGTGTAGAGTCCATCGGGGTTCTCCGCAGTCCATCCGCTCGGGGGCAGCAGCGCATCCTCAGCGTTCGCTGTCATCGGGGTCGGGGCATTGGCCTGCCAGTTCACGGTGTAGGTGAGCGTGTCGTCGGCATGGTAGCCATCGGTCGCGAGGCTCGTCCATGCTTTGATGGTGTGCGGACCGTAGCCTGAGAATGTGAGTGCGCCGGGAAAGGTGACCTGCGCCGTGAAGCCGGGTTGCAAGGTGCCGGGGTACAACTGCGTCACGATCGTTCCGCCATCCACGCGATAGCTCACATTGAAGTTGCCTTGCGTGGTGAAGCCGTTGTTGCGAATGGTCATCGTGACCGGCAGGCCATTGTCGCAATCATGGAATATCCCGGGAGCAGGTGCATGGGCCGCGCGCACGCCCACATTGTTGTTCGTCGGAAGGTCGAAGGCCTCCACTTGGTCGAAACGCCAGTAGGGATTGCCCTGACTTGCGCTGAAGCCGAGGCCGCGGGCGGCGAACGCTGCCCAGAGCAGGTCCTGGTTCGCACCACCGTAAAGCACCTGGTCAGCCACCAGGATGCCATCGCGCGCATCCACGAAGCCGGGACTGCCGGGCGTGTAGCGCATGCCTTCGATCACGAGGTGCAGCGCGATGTTGTTGCCGGCGGTGCCATTGTACAGGTCGGCGCTGAAGCCGTATTGCGCGATCAGGTCCCAGGTGATGTCCCAGAGCACGCTGCACCACATGGTGCCGATGCCGTGCGCATTGGGCAGCATGGCGCTGCTGTTCGTATTGGCGTACGTGAGGCTGTTCACCGCCGGGTTGGTGGTGTAGGGGAATGGACGGATGCCTGTCCCGGTCGTGGGCTGGCCGAGCAGGTAGGTATCAAGGCCGCGCACATCCGTGCCTTGGTCACCGGGCTCCATCGTCATCATCAGCGCGATCCAATCGCTCCAGCCCTCGCCGGGTTGATCCTGGTTGGCCAGTGTGTTCGCGTTGCCCGGTCCGCCCACCAGCCGGTTGCTGATGCCATGCGCGTACTCGTGCGTCACCAGCCCGTTGTCCAGGCAGCCGTCGCGGTTGGGCGAGGTGAAGGTCCAGTTCATGATCGTCATGCGCGGGTTCTGGCCATCAGGCGGCGTGCCGAAGCTGCCGTTGTTCGTCCCCATGCCATCCTGCCCATCGGCATACACGAAGTCGTTGCCCACGCCGCCGTTGCCGTAGTTGTTCTGCTGGAAATTCCCGCTCACCTCGTCGAAGCCGTACTGGTAGAACACGTCGTGCATCACGTTGCAGACGTAGAAGAGATTGGTGATGGAAGCGCTCTGGTAGGTGCTCGGCGCGTTCGCAAGGTTCAGCGGGAAATCAAAGTCGAGCGTCGCGCTGCTGGGACTGGTGCCAGGCAGGTTGTCCGCATTGACGTCCTCGCACGCGTAAGCATTGTTGCCACGCGTGATATTGAAGTCCGCACCGACCACCCCGTCTGCATCGAACCAGCCATAGGGCGAAGCGTTCGGCGCAAGCGTCCACGGTGCGTTCCGGAGAGCCCGTGCGCCGTGGTTCGGGCTTTCCACCGGCAATGACAGCACACGCAGGTCGTTCGGCGCGGCGGGCATGGGCAGCGGATGCTCCGGCGCATCAGGTCGGTCGTGATGCCCGCAGGAAGCCACCCAGTCGTTCCGCTCCAGCTCCTTGCCGCTCATCGCATCGATGCGCACGTTCCACCAGTGCGACCCGTCGGGCACCAGGTGGTTCACGTTCCATGCGAGCAGCAGCCGGTCGCCCACGGCAAGCCACACGAGCTCTGCGAACGGTCCGGCCCCTTGCGATGCGGAGCTTGTGAACTCCCAGCGATGCCGTTCAGGGATGCACCGCGCCAGCACCGGTTCGGCGGACAACACCCCGTCGTTCCGAAGCACTTGGCGAAGCGCATCCTCGGCGCTGATCGCGGGTGTGGCGTTCTTCGCTTTGCCGGCCAGGTCGCTCACCAAGCGGTGGGTCAGGTGCACCACCTCGCCGTTCGCCCGGGTGTGGACCGCCACTTCGCTGTTGAAGATGTCGATGCCGAGGTGCTGCTGCCTGAACCAGGTGTGTTGGATGCCCGTACGGGGGTCGGTATAGCTGTCGGTGACCCGCAAATCCTGCAGGTCCCCCGCCGCCAGGCCCAACGCTTGTAAACGGTTCCGTGCCGTTTCCAAGGCCGATCGTTGCGCCATCAACACCGTGGAACACAGGAGCAAGGTGCAGAGAAGGCGCATCCGCATGAAGAGGAGACGGGCCGCGGAAAGTTCGGTTGCCG
>JAXLVG010000035.1:0-5628 GCA_046329115.1 Flavobacteriales bacterium
CCCGGGCTGTGAAGCACCACCCTTGGCATGCACAGAAGCGCTCTCGAAGATGGCTTCCAGACAAGCACTGGTCAGGTACACGGATCGATGCTCGCATGCTCCACCGAACGACCGCCCCCGCGATGGACCGGAGATGAACGCTCAGGCCTTGGGCTGAAGCAGGCGGGGCTCCACAAAGTACATGTCCATCTCCCCCTTGCCCTTGGCCTGCACCTTGCCGCGCGGCGTGAATGCAAGATGCGGCTCGTCCTTGACCAGGCCATATGTGGCTTCGCTGATGTTCACCTGGCCCGGAGCCCCGGACGACTCCATTCGGGATGCCGTATTCACCGTGTCGCCCCAGATGTCGTATTGGAACTTCTTCACGCCCACGATACCAGCCACCACCGGGCCGGTGTGGATGCCGATGCGGATCTCGAAGTAAGGCAGACCGGCGGCGGCCTTCCGCGCCCTGCCCTCGGCGATCAGGTCGCGCATCTCGAACGCGGCTTGGATCACATCCAAGGCATGCGTGTTGTTCGGTGTGGGCAATCCACCGGCCGCCATGTACGCATCGCCGATGGTCTTGATCTTCTCAATGCCGTACTTTCCCGTGATCCGATCGAAGGCACTGAAGCACTCGTTGAGGTCGCGAACAAGATCCTGCGGGCTCAGCACCTCGCTCATCGCCGTGAATCCCTTGAAATCGGTGAAGAGCACGGTGACCTGATCGATGTGCACGGCCTGTGCGGAGCCTTTGACCTTCAGCTCCTCGGCCACCTCCTCGGGAAGTATGTTGAGCAGCAGCTCCTCACTGCGCCTCTTCTCCGCATGGATGCGGTTGCGCTGGCGCCATACCACGCCCAGGAAGATCAACGCGAAGGCGAACCCGACCGAGATGCCGTTCCGGACCAGTTTCTGGCGCTTGAGCTCCTGTGCAGCTATCGCCTCCTTCCTGTTCTGTTCCGCCCTGGCTTCCGCGTCCTTCTTGTCGAACGCGTATTGCATCTCCAGGCGCGCCAGCTTCTTTGTGTTCTCCTCATTGAACATGCTATCCCGCAATGCGACCCACTGCTCGTGGTACACCAATGCTTCATCGCTCCTTCCCATGCCTTTGTACGCGTCATACAGGCATTCACATGCATCCCGTTGCAGGTCCACGGCACCGATCTCCCCGGCCAGGGCAAGTGCCTGCCGGCATTGATCCAACGCGAGGGCCCGCTCCCCCATTTGCAGGTGCAGGTCACCGATATTGCGCAAGCTGTTGGCGATCCCGTTCAAGTTCCCTATGCCCTTCTCGATCGCCAGGCTCCGTTGGGCATACTCCATCGCACGATCGAGCTCACCCAACTTCTGATGGATGCTTCCAAGGACGTTCAAGGCGGAGGAGATGCCGTAGTCATCACCAAGCGTTTCCTGGATCGCAAGGCTCTTCCGCGCATGCTCTATCGCTCTGGTGCACTTCCCTTGGTCGCGGTAAATGCCGGCAATGAAGATGTTGTTCAATGCGATGGCTCGTTGATCATGCAGCGATTCGGCCATCGTCAGGCTCTTTTGGAAATAGTCCAAGGCCAGAAGTGTATCGCCCTCGTCATTGTAAATGATCCCGATGCTGCCCAGTACCGACGAGCGGAGATGGTCATCCCCGATCTCCTCTGAAATGGCCAAGGCCTTCAGATAATGGTCCAAGGCACGGGGGTGCATCCCCTGGTCGGCAAGAATGTTCGCGATGCCCACCAAACCCGTTGCGACACCGCTCCTGCTTCCGACCTCCTCCTGGATCGCCAGGCTCCGTTGGAGGTGCTCCAATGCGCGCGCATAGTCGCCTTGTAGCCCGTACGCCGTGCCTTGCACATTGTGCCCTACAGCGGATGCTTTCGGATACTTGTGCTGGCCGGCATACGCGTGCAGGGCTTCGGCCAGCACAGCAGCCGTATCGGGCCGGGAGAACAGGTACCCCTCCCATATCCAGTCCTGGTAGGCTTTGACGCGGCTGGACTCGGGTTGAGCGGGGTTGCGCCAAACAGCCAGGAGGCTGTCAAGGTCGATCTGCTGCGCGAGCATTGAACTGCTCATGAGCACACCTGCGGCAAGGACAAGGGCTGCTCTCTTGCCAATGACGATGAGGGCAAGAAGGGCGACAAGGAGAACCATCATGGTGGTCCGGACGGAAGTTGGTGTCCGAATGTAGCGGGCAGTTCGGTGCTGCATGGACCGGCTGGCCACATCCCCCTACCTTGTCCGCATGTCCTCCTCGCGCATCACCACCATCGATCTGCTGCGCGGCCTCGTGCTGGTGGTGATGGCGCTGGACCATGTGCGCGACTTCTTCCACCATGGGTTGCTCTTCGGGCCGGACCCCACGGACATGGCCACCACCACACCGGGGCTCTTCTTCACGCGGTGGATCACGCACTTCTGCGCACCGGTGTTCGTGTTCCTGGCCGGCACCAGCGCCTTCCTCTACGGCCGCGCGCGCACCAAGGCCCAGTTGAGCCGCTTCCTGTGGACGCGCGGCGCGTGGATGATCTTCACCGAGGTGATCATCGTGGCCTTCGGCTGGCAGTTCGATGCGCGCTTCACCTACACCATGCTGGCCGTATTCTGGGCCATCGGCGTGAGCATGATCGCGCTGGCCGCGCTGGTGCACCTTCCGCAGCGGGCCATCCTCGGCATCGGGGCACTGATCGTGATCGGCCACAACCTGCTGGACCACCTGCCCGTGCCGACGACCGGTGCGCTTGGCACGCTCTTCAACGCGTTGCACCGCCCGGGTGAGGTGGTGCTGGCGCCTGGCCGCATCATCGTGTTCGGCTACCCGGTGCTGCCGTGGATCGGCACCATGGCGCTGGGCTACGTCTTCGGCGCGCTCTACGGCCCGCAGGTGGAGCCGGCGTTCCGCAAGCGCATGCTCTACCGGCTCGGCCTGGCGGTGACCGGCCTCTTCATCGGCCTGCGCGCGCTCAACGTGTACGGTGACCTGCGCCCCTGGGTGGACCAGCCCACGGCGGTGTTCGACCTGCTCTCCTTCCTAAACACCACCAAGTACCCGCCCAGCCTGCTGTACCTGTGCATGACGCTGGGGCCGGCGCTGCTCTTCCTGGGTTGGGCCGAGGGCCGGACGCTGCGGTGGAGCACACCCTTCATCACGCTGGGCCGCGTGCCCTACTTCTACTACATGGTGCACATCTATGTGATCCACGCACTGGCCACGCTGGCCATGGTGCTGCAGGGCCAGCCGCTGCACGAGACCGTGCTCAGCGCGACCATCGACCCGAAGGACTACGCCGACAACGGCTTCCCGCTCGGCGTGGTGTACCTGGTATGGGTGGCCGTGGTGTGCGCGATCTACTGGCCATGCCGGTGGTTCGCACGGTACCGCGCGGCGCACAAGGACGTGTGGTGGCTCAGCTACCTGTAAGCCTCTCACGGCATCACCCACTTCCCGCTGCGCACCCTGCCGCGCGCATCCCACAGGGCGTACAGGTAAGCCCCGCTACCGGGTGTGGTCCAGGCCACATCGATGGGTCCTGCGGGCACCGGCAGGCGGGCCAGCGTGCGCCCGAGCACATCGAGCACAACCAGCGAGCGCATCCCCTCGCCCATGTCCGCACCGGTGAAGCGCACCTGGTCGGTGGCCGGGTCCACGCGCACGAGCAAAGCGGGTGGCGGCGTGGCTTCGGTGATCCCGGTGATGGGCGTGCACAGGCCGGGCATGTTGGCATCCAGCCACACCAGACGCCGCGTTATCCAGGCCTTCAGCGTGTCCAGTTCGGCGGCATAGGTGGTGGCCACGGGGCTCACCTCCGGCGCAGGTCCGCTGATGCCCAGGATGGGCCACTTCTGGAAATGCCGCGCCTGCGCGTACTGCACCCGATCGCCGATGCTGTCGATGATGTTGAACATGTACGCGGTATCGAGCACCGTCGCGCGCAGGTCCTGGTAGGTGCACTGCAGCTCGCGGGTGAAGGTGCTGTCCTGCAGCAGCCGCACGTACCAGCCGCACGAGTAGTTGTCCGTGGGGCAATCGTTGATCAGGTGCGCCCAGCCGCTGCCGTCGGTGTTGTCGAAGAGGTCGCAGCTGGCCAGGTCCTTCCACGCCCAGTCGAAGTCCCAGGTGGGCCCGGCCTTCAGCTTGCCACCGTTGCTGTACTTGTCCTTGTGGAAGAACACGCTCTTCTTGAAGCCGTCGTTGCTGCGCGCCAGCTCGTTCACCAGGAAGTAGGCGATGAAGGAACGCTCGTCCAGGTAGCGGCGGTAGCCCACCGCGGTGTCCGCGAAGTCATCGCTGTACAACGCGGTCTCCAGGCTGTCCACGTAGGCAGCGATGTAGTCGCGCTGGGGTTGCGTGATCGCATCAGGCGCGGGCTCCTCGTAGACGAAGTGCACATCGAAGGTGGGGTGATCGATGGGCGAATAGTTCGATTGGAAGCTGTTGAAGCTGTTCCAGTAGTTCTGCTGCAGGATGTAGCCTCCGGTCAACTCGTCGCCCACGTTGTCCAGCGGGGTCAAGGTGGCGATGTCGACCCGCCCGTTGTCGCGCTTGATCTTCTCGCCGAAGAGGTAGATGCCCTTGTACGCACTATCGAGGAGCACTTCGCAGAGGTGGGTGCGCGGTGCGTACTGGCCCATGTCCGCGAAGAGGCGGAACGCGAGCTGATTGCGGACGAGTGATCGGTCGTTGTAGTTGGAGAGCAGCACCCAGTCGTTCTCGGCGGGCATGCCCAGCAGCGACACGTTGAGGTTGGCCCCTGTCGAGTCGCGGGTTTCCACCGCGTAGGGCCGCTGCGGGTAGTCGTAGGAGGAGGCCCCGCGCCGCTCGATGCCGATGTGCCCGCTGTACACATTGGCCGGATCGGTGAGGTAGGTGATGGTGCCCGGGCCGTTGTACTTGATCTCCATGAGCGCATCGATCTTGGGCTCATCGGGGATCTCCTGCCCCAGCGTGTTGATGAGCACGATGGGGATCTCGGAACTGTCCAGCTGGATGGCGCCGGGGTCGGTGACGCACAGATCAAAGGCACCGCTGGCGCCCCCGTAGCCGAAGGCTTGGATCCAGAGCGTATCGCCCACGGGCAGTTCGCCGGCGAAGAGCAGGGAGAAGTAGTCCGGACCGCTGTCGTCGTCGCAGGCCACCAGGGTGCGGTTGAAGCAGTCCGGCCCCATCCATAGCGCGATGCCGGTATCGTTGAGCCCACCGGTGTTGGCGGTGCTCACCACCACGTTGCCAGAGGCGGGCACGGGCATGGTGTACCACACATCGCCGCCCTGGTAGTTGGCGCAGCCGGGGTTGATGCCGGTGCCAAGGGCCGTGCTGTTGTTGGCGTTGGCGCAGTTGGCCGTGTCGATGGGGATGGCCGTGCAGGGCACGCTGCCGGGCGGGGGCACCACCGTGCAATCGCCCGTGCCCGAGAACACGGAGCCGGTGCCGGGTGTGGGCCCGTCGGCGAAGACCACGTTGCCCCATTGGTCGTACAACACGTAGCTGTTCTCGTTCTCCCAATCCTGCGGGGTGTAGATCAGCTGCAGCGCATCACCGGGGCACACAGTGAAGGTCTCGGCGCTGCCGCTGCCCACCGCGGCGAAGGTGCCGATGGTGCTGCCGTTCACCAGCACCTGCAGAGTGCCCCCGTTCCAGCCGTCGCCGTA